>JBFLZQ010000027.1:0-3429 GCA_040756215.1 Acidobacteriota bacterium | reverse complement strand
CGGGATTCGGCATCAAAGGCCGATACCCAACGAAAATATCTTTCTGTCCTTTTGAGCGAAGCGGCCTGCACAAAGCGTTTGGCATCGCGCAAACGGGAACGCCGGATTTGCGAAGTCGGCAAAACGGATAAAGGCCATTCGATCAGCGGCTTTCTTACGGCGGCCGGCAGATTTCCGTAACGCTCCGCTAATTGCATTGCCGCATATCGTTCATAACCGGCGAAACTTTCATCTCCTCCGTCGCCATTCAATGCTACTGTAACGTGTTTTCGCGTTTCGCGTGCGACATAATAGGTCGGGATTGCCGAGGAATCGGCATATGGCTCGCCGTAATGATCAATCAAAACCGGCAGGACATCCAGTGCGTTGGGCTTGACGATAAATTCGTGATACTCGGCTCCTACGTGTTCTGCAACCCGTCGCGCATATTTCAGCTCGCTGAAATCCTGCTCCTGAAAACCTATCGAGAATGTCTTGACCGGAGCATCCGAGAGCTCTGCCATCAAAGCAACGACTGTCGAGGAATCCACTCCGCCTGAAAGAAAAGCTCCGAGCGGGACCTCTGAGATCATTCTTAATTGTGTTGCTTCGCGTAAAATACGCGTGGTTTCTTTTATTGCTTCCTGTTCGGAGATTTTTATTTTCGCGGAAAAATCGGGCAGCCAATAGCGTTGCGTCTCGATCTTGCCGTTTTTCCATCGAAGCCAATGCCCGGGCTCTAGTTTTCTGATCTCTCTAAATGCCGTCATAGGAGCCGGTACGGCAAGATAGGAAACATAGGCATTGATGGCGGCCGGATCAGGTTCCCGCGAAATTTCCGGATGGCTCAGCATTGCCAGAAACTCCGATCCGAAAATAAAATCACCGTTTTGCCTGTGGGAATAAAGCAAAGGTTTTTTCCCTACGCGGTCACGTGCCATAAACAGTTCGCGGTTGTTTTCATCCCAGATGGCAAATGCAAACATTCCGCGGAGATGCTTCAGACAATCCGGGCCGAATTCATCATATAAGTGAATAATTGTTTCGGTATCGGAGTTTGTATAGAACCGATGGCCGCGGCGTTCGAGTTCGTCCCGCAGTTGCCGGTAATTGTAGATTTCTCCATTGAAGACGATCCATTTGGTTTTGTCGGCGTTATGTATCGGCTGTTTCCCGGATGCAAGGTCAATGATGGCAAGCCGCCGCATCGCCAGCCCGACGTTGTCTTTGAGATAGAATCCGTCATCGTCCGGGCCGCGATGCACTATTGCGCGGTTCATTTTTTCGAGCACATCGCGTTCGACCGGCCGTCCTGAATTATTTATGATTCCTACGATTCCGCACATTTATTTTTTACCCGGCCGGACGAATTGATATTGCCGGCTGTCTCTTTCGGGCGAATCGGCCGGTTATATACTGCCAACCAATACGGCGTTGTGTTATCGCAACGGCCACAAGCATAAACAACAACGGCATTACGGTTTGTTTATGTCTCCATGCGAGCCCGACGTTTGCCAGCCCCCAGATGTGCATTCCCGCATAAAGTGCGCAAAAAGCTACAATCGGTGCGATATCCACAAACTTATCTTTGAAAAAAATCTTCCAGGCCGGAAAGCCGATTATCAAAATAATTGCAATAAAAATATTCTCGACCGCACCGAATGCGCTCCGGGCAGAGCCGCTGAATATCTCCCACGGAAACGGCGCAAGGAAAAAATAAACCGCCGCAACCGGAACGGCCATTGTCGGCGATTCGTATTCTGAATAAATCTCTACGCCCGAACCGGTAGAGGCCGCCGTATTCTCGCGCCAACCTTCGATTACATTACTCAGACGGTCGAGCCGGTCCATGTCTCGTTTGACGACACCGCTCGAGGCTAAAACTATGAAAACGCTGGCAACGATCATCGTGCCGAAGACCGTATTGCGGATCAGATTACGCCCGCCGGCAACAAGAAAACGGAAAAATGCCGCAGCCATAAGCATGTAAATCGAATAAAAACGCATTATGAAGACCGAAAGAAGCACCGGTATTGCAGCAATTCCGTCTTTAATTCTAAGACCCGTCGGATTGCGGATAATCAGATATATAAAAAGCCAGGAAAAGAAGATAACCAGCATCTCTTTCGCCGTCATCGCCGAAAGCAGAATATTCGAAGCCCAGAAGGTAGCAAGGATCGCCGATATTTTCCCGATTTCGGGGCCGAATATACGCCGCCCGAGTCTGAACAGGACGATGACCAGAAGGGCTCCGGCAAAACTGTTGACAACCGAAACAATCATCCGGCTGTGTCCGCCGGCCAGAAAAGTCGGAATTGCCCAGATAAATCCCTGTCCTTCATTCTGACGGTCGAAAAAGACTCTCGCCAGGTCATTGAAAAAAGCATTCAGGCCGCCCTCGTACCATCGCTGAGCCATTCCCCAGCCCGCCGCATAACCCAAAGCATCTTCATCGCCAAAAAGATCCTTCAGATTCCATGCATACATCACCAGCCCCATCCAGAGACGCAGTGCAAAAGCCCAGAGAAAAATACTCACCTGGAAATCCCGATCTTTGTCGGCAATATTCCGGCTCAGAAAGAATGCGGCGGCTCCGGCAAGTATAAGAACAAGCGGAATCGCCATCAGCTCGTCCGGTTTGTCGGAAAATATGATTACGCTCTGCAAAATAAATGCAATATACGTAATTAAAAAAACAAATTTGCCGACTTTGATCATAGCCCTGTTTTCTGCCTTTTACTGCCCGCTTATCTATACATCATCCGGTAAATCCGGACGGGTTTTATTCTCGACTAAAAATCTTGCTTCCCGGTCCAGATCCTTGATTACTTTTGCCGGAACTCCGGCAATCAGTTTGTTTTCTCCTTCCAGCTTTCCTGTTATCACTGAGCCTATGCCGACGATGCATTTAGCGGGTATCTCGCCTCCCGGTGCTATTCGGATCTCTGAACCGAGATAAGCAAAGTCGCCGATTTTAACCGGCTGCGTCAATTGCCGGTTATGCGTCCAGACGGATGAATTTCTCCCGCCAAGTATCACTCTTCGGCCGATCTCAACCCTGTCCGTAAAATCAATTTTATGCGAAGCAACGATTACCGATCCATCGCCGAGAAAAAAACGAGGATCTATCGGATTTACAACAATCGGATCAGGAATCGAGTTTATCTCGTTCAGACGAATGATTTCCGCATAACGTCCTATTTCAACCGAATCTCCGCCACGGATAACGTTCAGATGTCCGATATGCGTATGGTCTCCGATTTTCAGCCGTTTTGTTCCGATAAATAAATTCAGATGTCCGATGATTACATCATCTCCGATTTCGCATTTGCCGACGTCTATTATGCTCAGGCCGATCTTTACTCTTCGGCCGATTTTGTAGCCGAAAATATGCCTGTATATCGTGCATTTCAATATAGACGGCAGAAATGCAATGGCGGCTTTGATCAA
>JBFLZQ010000026.1:0-6212 GCA_040756215.1 Acidobacteriota bacterium | reverse complement strand
CGCATTTGCCGACGTCTATTATGCTCAGGCCGATCTTTACTCTTCGGCCGATTTTGTAGCCGAAAATATGCCTGTATATCGTGCATTTCAATATAGACGGCAGAAATGCAATGGCGGCTTTGATCAATAAGCGAATCTTCATTTATCGGCTGCGGCACGCAAAACTTTCTCCAGCTTTGCCGCCTGTTGATCTATTGTGTAATGCCTTAATGCGAAATTGCGGCCTGCGATTCCCATATTTCGTCTTAATTCCGAATCTGCAAGCAACCGCTCAAGAGAATTATACCAGTCTTCATCGGATGTGGCATTGAAATGCGTTTCCCCGTCAATCCCCATCTCCGAGCAGATACCGACCGGAGACATGACAAAAGGCACGCCGACCGACATATATTGAATAGCCTTAAAGCCTGATTTCCCGCGTATCCAGTCTTCGCCCGCATGCGGAGCCGGAAAAATCGGATAAAGGCCGATATCGAGAGAACGGAAATCATCCGGCTCCCTTTCCAGCGACCACTGCAGATTCTCGGTTTCGACCTCCTGCAGGTTCAATGACTCTTTTCCCGAACCTACGATTTTCAATTTGAATCTATATCGTTCCGCAAGCCGTCCGAGAACAGGGAATATTCGCTCGAGCGATGAAAAAGTCGAATGCGTCCCGATCCAGCCAATCACCGGCCGGTCATTTTCTTTGACGGATGGAGTAAAAATCTCCGTATCAACTACGGTCGGAATTATTTCGGCCTTTGTCCCAAGGCCGGATACATATTCGGCTATGAAACGATTGCCGCATGTTACGGCGGCCGCCCGTCTTATCAGCCTGTCTGTTTTACCGAAAAATTTCAGTGCACTCGCCATGCGTCCAAACCGCGGACTGACATAACGGACATAAGTCGCATCGTCCAGATCCAAAACCAAAGGCAAATCGCCGGCGGCCGCTATCAGCCGCTCAAAAATCTCCGGGCCGAAAAACATCGCTTCCCGCTGAACGAATAAAAGATCATATCTGCCTGCGGAAAAAATCTCTCCGAACCGCTTGAGAAGCGGCCCCGCAAGCCGAAACGGAATCTGCAACGCGTGCGAATTATAAAATGCTTTGAATGATTCGCTGTCGAGAAATGGACTGAGAGTCAATTCCACACCTCTGGAAGCAAGCGGCCGAATAAACTGCTCTACCCGAAAGCGCGTCGCCGCCGCCTCTTTTGGAAAACTGCTCAAACATAGAATCTGCATTTATCTTTTATAACCAACCGCTGTCCAGTATGCAGTCGAAGAAAATTCGATGTCGGTTAGTCCGCAGCGCTCCATCATATCCTGCATTTCCTTTTGGGTGAAGCGCTTTTCCAATCTGGTTTCTGAATCGGTCGAGTGCATCCGTGCGCATTGTATAAAAACTTTTGTCACGATATTGTGAAAGCGGAAAATGCTTTGGATCCAAACCTGCTTTTCCGGCCAGCAGTGCCAATCTGGCAAGCGGGTAATATACTGCCGCGGCTATTATTTGACTTGCAAAATATCGGAGCGGAAACGGCATTTTACTAACGCCGCGTCTGATGTAATCCGTTAATTTCCATAAATAACGGTACCAAATGGGTCTGTTGTCAAACCTGTAATAGAGATAAAGCAGGAAAGGAGCTCCGGGTTTCAATTTGGCGACACACTTTCTCAGACCATCCTCCGTATCAGGTATATGATGCAAAACACCAAGACAATAGCCAAAATCGCAGCTTTCATCGGCAAGCGGGATTTCATCTACTCCGGCACGATGAAATTCACAATTGGAAAAATCCGTCAGGTTTTTCCTTGCAACTTCAATCGCATTGCTTGGATCAATTAAATGTAGTTTTCCTACACGCGGCGCCACCAGTTTTGCCCAACGCCCGCTGCCGCAACCAAGGTCAAACCCGACTGCATCCGGTGGCAACATCTCCCACGGAAACTTTTCGAAATAACCTTCAAAAATTCTCCTGATTTCTTCGGGATCAAGCAAAGACTGGTCAAACCTTGCCCATTCGTCTCCAAATCCTTCAACAACTTTATTGTTAATATTACCGGACATGAATGCCAGCCTCGTTTGCCATTCCCCGTATGGAAATCCATTCTTCACGCACCATAAATCCGCCTGTATCCAAGCCCGCCAACCGACGTCAGATCAAACTCCGCGATTGCAGTCTCACGACATTTTGCCGATACATTTCCCAATTGTTCAATATAATCCAAAGCTTCAAAATACGCCTGTTTTTCAAATTCCCGAACTATCACCCCGACGCCATGCTTCAGGATCAATGTGTCAACATCGCCGACGCCCGCATTTGCAATTACCGGCAGCCCGCAAGCAAGATATTCCGCAATTTTTGTCGGCGATGACGATTGCTTGGAATAGCAGCTCTTGATAAATGAAACGGCAATATCCGCCGCGCACAAGTATCGCGGCAGGTCTTCGGCTGCCACACGCCCAACAAAAAACTGCTCTGGCTGATAACCTTTTCCGGTCAGCAATCTCTTTATTTCTTCAGGATTGCTCTGAGTCAAAATCATTGCAAAGGCGTCTCGATATTTTTCACGAAAAGCCGCAAACAGTTCGATCGTTTCTTTTGTCAGATACCAGCCGCCAAATGACCCCACATATACCAGCACTCGCCGGTCATTTATTCCAAACTGCTGCCTGACAAGTTTGCGGTTTTCTTCATTTGCTGCGGCAAAGCGTTCCGGATCCACACAGCACGGTATCACCTCGACCGGGCGGCCGAGGCGGTCGCGGCCTGTTTCGCGTGATTCGGGAAAGAGGATATCCCTCGCCTTTTCCGTCAGGACGACGAATGCGTCCGATTCTTTCATCAGCCATTTTTCAATCGTCTTGGCGGTGCGGTAGAGCAGGCCGCCTTCGGGCCAGATGCCTGCATCCGTATATTCCTCGGGCATAAAACCGCGGATATCAAAGAGCAACTTGGGTTTCTTGCGTGAAAACTTCCTTGCCGATGCCCCCATCAGCGTTGCCACGTGCGAACGCCCGTGGAGGACGTCGTATCGTGCTATCCGCCGCCGGATAAAAACCGAGCCGCGGAGAATGTCCCACGCCGTCGCCAGTGCCGAAGGTCTTTTGTGATACCCGAGCCAATGCCACCGGATGCCCTCGGCCGCAAGACGATTGCGGATCTGCCCGAATTCCGCGCGGTCGGCCGGCGTCCGCCGCGGCTCAAAGGTCAGCAGCGAAACCTCGAAGCCGCCCTTTTTAATCTCCCGCAAATACGGCAAAACCTGCGTCTGCACGAGCGGCTCGCGCACGCCGAAATAACAAATGTACAGAGTTGCCGGCACTATCTCGATTCGCCCCCGCCCTTCGTCTCTCCGCTTTGATTGGTTTTCATCCGTAGTTTGGAAAATTTCCTGAAAGGGAACGCCGCAAAATAACCGATCCCCGCCGGACGATACCAAACGCTCTTCGCCGCCGTCCGCAAAAAATCGCCGTATTGCCCGGCCTGGAAATAAGAACCTGCCAGAATACGGTTATAATTCCCCAGAGCGCGCCGCCGCAAACGCAAAATTTCCGGCCCGCCTTCGGCAAAGGCTTTTTCATAAAAAAGTCCCATTCCGCGTTCCATCTCGCGGACGTTTTGATGCGCCGCCGCCGGATGGCTTCGATAATTTACCAAAGGTTCCCGTACAAAACCTACCTTGTAACGCCGCGCCACACGATAGCAAAAATCCCAATCTTCGCCGCATCTGAGCCTTTCATCGAAGCCGCCGGCAACATCAAACGCCTCGCGGCTGACCATTATCGTGCCGCCGGGACCAATAATTACGGGCTTCTCCCACAAAAGAAGCTCTTCCGCAACGCGGCCCTCGCCGCCTTCCAAATGCAATGCAATCGTCCTGCCCGTTTCCGAATCGAATTCCCGCATTCCGCAATGAACTAGCCCTGTCGCCTTATCTGCGGCAAAAATTGCTGCCTGTTTTTCCAGCTTCGTCGGCTCCCATATGTCGTCCGCATCCAGAAACGCAATCAGCTCGCCCCGCGATTCCTCAACGCCGCGGTTCCTCGCACGGCAAACTCCCGCATTCTCCTGCCTGATATACCGCACCCGCCCGCCAAACCGCGCAACTGCTTCCGCCGTCGTGTCCGCCGAACCGTCATCAACTACAATCACCTCCGCCGGCCCGAGCGTCTGCCCCAGCGCGGACTCAACCGCCGCCGCAATAAACCGCCCGTAATTGTACGTGGGGATTATTACTGAAATGTTGTGTTTCACTTTCTAAATCTGATAACTCTGGCGGGATTGCCGCCTACAATCGCAAAAGGTTCAACGGGCTTTGTTACGACTGCACCGGCTGCAACAATCGCATCATTGCTTACGTCCGCCATTACGACTGCATTGGCGCCAATCCAAGCTCCACGGCCAATTAAAATCGGTTCTTTTGGATTATTACCTTGCAATTTTATTGGAATATCCACGCGGTCAAATTTATGATGCCGACCGCCGGAAAGGATAACTGCGTGTGGTCCAATCAAAACGTGATCTTCAATAATGGCGTAATCTATATATGCACCTACGCTTACCCAAACATCACTTCCGAATGTTGTTCTGACATCATCAATTACCACCCGATGATGTAACACAACATTGTCTCCACAATGTGGCAATATTTTTTTATAGATAGCTTGTCTTAGTTTCCACCCAAAAGCATATGGAACTATGGAGAGCATTTCTGAAAAAAATGGAAAGTGTAAAGTACCTTTTCTTTTTTTTGCATTGGCAATACCGACAACCGGCAAAGCGATCATTTCCAACGTCTTGTTATAAATCGGGGCAATTAACTTTTTCACTTTATAAATTATCCGTTAAAAAATAAATCCTCTCGTGCTCTTTCGCAACTCGTTCGGCATCCATATAATCTAGTATCCACTCTCTGCCTTTTTTAGCTTTTTCGATTGCGGCCGGCAAATCATTTATTACTGTCTCAATACCAGTTTTTAACGCTTCGGCATCCGCCGGTTTAACCAAAACGCCAAATGTTCCATCGCACAGAGTATCACCGGCACCACTGATATCCGTCGCTACTATTGGCTTGCCCAGCATAAGAGATTCTATCAATGCAGATGAAAGTGCGTCTTCCAGTGAAGGGTGAACTATCAAATCTGCAGAGGCGATTATATCCAATACATCCTCACGCCATCCTGCAAAACTTATTTTATCAGTCAAATTCAAACGTTCGGCTTCTTTTTCGATATTGGGTCTAAAATCGCCATCTCCAACCAAAATCAATTTAAAGGGCAAATCTTTATTAATCTTTGCAAGTGCCTGTAAAAGATATGTGTGTCCTTTCATTTTATAAAGGCGTGATACGCAGACAATCATAAGTTTATTGCCGATTTGAAATTCATTTCGTATGCGCTCTATTGTTTCTGATTTTATATTGGCAAATCTTTCAGGTCTCTGTCCGTACGGAATAATTTCAATCTTCTCCGGTTTAACTTTTTCATTTATGATCAGGATGTTATAGACGCCTCGGGCAGGTGCAATTATCAGTTTTGCGACTGAGTTTATGCAGGCTTCAATCGTTAAATATAGCCGTCGTTTCCATATCGAAGAAATTTTGTGAACAGCATCCGAATGGTGCCGCGTAACATAAACTGGAATCCCCAGCAATTTTCCGACTATTACACCTATCATTGTAGGGTTGAACAAATGTGTATGAATAACGTCCGGCTTGATTTTTCGAATGAGCTTTATTGTACTAAGCAGGGTATATGGAATACGCAGGTGTGAAATGCTTCCCATTGCAAAGCATTTTATCCCACGCTCTTTCATTCGAGTTAGAAATTGCGTGTTTTCTTCAGTAAAAGCAATTATCAGGAATTCCAGTTTAGACCTGTCGCAGTAATCAAACAGATTCTCCAAATAGTAATTCTGCTTGTCAACGCTGACAAAATGTACCACCTTTTTAGGCACCATAAGATCTTCAGATCGCGTAACACTCGACATCAAAAAGATCCGCTTGCGAAATAAAATAATTCCTGTCAATTTCTGTTCCTGATAATTGAACACTGTAGGAATAGCCCGCTAAAATATTCCAGATCATTTCCAGCGATTGGCCGCCCTGAGCAATAGCCGGCGGATGAAGACTAAGAAAAAGTATTGGCCTGTCTTCCTTAATGGTTTTTTCCGCTCCGAGAAGCAGATTATATTCCGCACCCTCAACATCAATTTTTATGC
>JBFLZQ010000025.1:0-13789 GCA_040756215.1 Acidobacteriota bacterium | reverse complement strand
CAGAATGTTCAGGTGTTCCTCTGTAAAAGTTGCCTCATATGTAGGAGAATCGGCATAAATAATCCCGAAAATCCGGCGTTCGTCAACGCTCAGCGGTACTGCGAGAACTGATCGAATACCCTGTAGAGCCATTGTTTGGCTGAAATAACGCGGATCGTGTTGAGCATCAGCCGTTAAAACAGATTTGCCATTGTTCAACACTTCGTCAAGAACAGTCCTGCTGATACGAACCTCTTCGATTGGTTCATTTACGCCTCGCTGACGCGCGACCATTATTTTCATCCCGTCAGGAGATGTTTCATCGCGAAGCATTACAATACACCGCTCTGCCGGGACTGATTCGAATACCAGCGAAGCTATCTGGTCCAGTGTCTCGTCGAGCCCGCGAGCCGACAAAAGCGTAACGCCTACTTTACTGATCAACTGCAGCAAATCAGTCCGGCTGGAAAACTGCCCTTCCAGAAACTCGGTTGTCGGGCTTTTACGAAGACTGAAAGAAATGGTCTTTGAAGGGTCAAGGGTTTCTGTCCCCTGGGTTATGAGCGTAGAGCCGGCGGAAACCATTCGCTTTTCGTCATCAAAGACTATTCTGGTCTCACCGATTTGTATTTCGCCGCCATCGGACAGCGGGACTGCGGTTTTAACAAGCACGCCATTGTATCTGGTACCATTGGCCGAGCCGAGATCCTGCAGCCAGAAAGTGTCTCCTTCTTTACGGATTTCAGCGTGCAGTCTGGAAGCAAAAGCGTCCGGAATACAGACGTCGCTCCTCGCAGATCGGCCAATTGTTGTGCGCAGGCGGTTTAGCGGAATCGTCTCGGGAAATCCGTGGCTGTTTTTAATAATCAGCTGAGCCATATAGCGAAAAAGCGGAATCAGGCACCACGTTTTATTTTCGGTTGGCCTAAAACGACGACAGTACCTGCCAGGTAATCATCGAGAGCGCGGCCCTTGCTGCTAAAAGCGGAAAGAAGGAATCCGATTCCAAAACTTCCGATTATCAGCAAATATCCAATTGTTTGCCGGAAAAGCATTCTCCCGAAAGAAGGCATCCGTCCGTCAAGTCCTGCAATCCGTAGCCCGACTGCCATTTTTCCCAATGATTGTCCGGTAACCAGAGGCAGCAAGATAACGTTAGCCATTGTCGCAAGAAAACCCAGCAGCCAGGCTAAATTATTCAGATCACTGTGAATAATGTTGGTGCCATCGGCACCGAAAAGCCTTGCCAGTATAAGCCCGATAACGGGAAAAATAACAAAAATAAGATAGTCGATTAAAAGAGCCGCGAAACGAAGGAAAAACGGCGCCCGGAGACTTACGGGATCAAAGCCGCTAACAGTTTGGGGCATTTGCGTGCGTGAATTTGCCAATGCTGGACTTGCTGAAGCCATATGATTCAACTAACCGACGATAAAGTGCAGCCGTGCGTCACCGATTCTGATCCGATCACCTGCCGCAAGTTTATACGGCTGACGCGGCGGAAGACGGAAAATATTTGCTCCGCTGCTTTCAATCGAGGTACCGTTAGATGATCCCAAATCCTCCAGCATAAAGTTATTACCCTCGCGCCAAATCCTTGCATGACGCCGGGAAATTTTTGTTTGCGGGTCGTATTTCGAAAGGTCCACCTCAGGGAAAATATTTGAAACCGGATCGCGGCGTCCGATCAGGTTTTCATCCTTCTGCAAAACGAATACCGGTGCAGAAAGATCAGACGTTCCTTCGACAACGAGCCGGGCAGTAACCGCCGGTTTTTGATAGATCTCCGAGTGAACGCCTTTCTGAGCGAGAGGCTGTTTGGCTCCGCAGAAGGCACAGAAAAGATCAGTCGCCACAATTTTCTGTCCGCAAAAACCGCAAAAGACCGTTTGATTGGCCAGACTTACGGCTACGGGCGTTTCACCTGTTCCGAAAGTAACGTTTCCGCTGCGGAGGTTAAAGAGATGTTCTTCGAGAATTGCCTTCATCTCCGCGGCGGAGGAAAAACGCGCTTCCGCATTGTATTCCACGGCACGCATCAGAATCCTCTCCATTTGATCGGATAACCGCGGGTTGATTTGGCGCGGCCTCGGATTTTTCTGAAAATCAAAAATAAGCAGAGGATTGCTTTGCGGATCGGCTCCGGTCAAAAGATGAAACATTGTTGAACCGAGACTGTAAATGTCAGAGCGCGGCTCGACATTGCCGCTGAAAAGTTCAGGCGGGGCGTAACCCATTGTACCAACGGCAGTTACGCCTTTTTCTTCTTTTTGTGTAATTGAGCGTGCGATTCCGAAATCAATCAGCATAACCCTTCCCGAATTGCCGTCAAGCATAATGTTTGACGGTTTCAGGTCACGGTAAACTATGGTGCTTGGTTGATTGTGCAGGTAATTAAGGACGTCCGTAATTTGTATTGCCCATTCGGTTACGGTCAGTTCATCTATACGTCCTTCCGGGGCAGACCGAAGCCTGGTAGCCAGATCTCCGCCGGAAATATATTTCATTACAAGGTAGAAACGGCCTTCTGCCGCATCGAAGAAGTAATCATAAATAGTCGGAATCGATGGATGATCCAGAGTTGACAATATCATCGATTCACGTTTGAAATCATTGATTGCTTTTGCCTGCTGTTCTTCTTCAATATGAGACTGGACCATTTCCTTGACGGCGCGGAGCACTCCGCCGAGGTTGTTATCGCTTGCAAGATAAACCGCTCCCATACCGCCACCGCCGATTTTGCGAATTATTTCGTAGCGGTTGTTCAGAATCGTTCCCTCGGGCAGCGGTTTAAGTTTCCCGACTCTTTTTCCTCCCGAATCGGCAATACCGGTATCCTTTACCTCATTTTCACCGCTGACTTTAACATCTGCCAAAACTATTTTCTGTTGATTGTCAACGGGCCGGGAAACGCCGGGAATCATTGTTGCGATTTGGTCAGCATCTGTCGGTAAAGCAAATTCGTTACCCTCCATTATTCTGACAGAATCAAATATCGAGGCATCCTGGTGCGGATCCGGTAATTCCTCAAGCGGCTTGGAAATAGAAACCGGAGGCGGTTCGGGTTCGGATACGCTTTCAGATTCGGGGAAAACAGGTATTTCTAAGGGTTCAGCCTCGCTTTTATTATGCTCTGCGGATGAAACATGTTCGGGAGAGGGTTCCTGTGCGGTCACCGCTTGGGGAGATTTATTATCAAAAGCACTCACAGCTTCCGGAAACTGGCCTGATAAAACAGATGGCACAGGCGGTTCGGCAAAAATATCTTCTTCAGCATGCGGCAGTCCGCTATTTTCCGGTGTCTGAGCCGGCTGAGTTTCAATTTCAATCGGGTTTAGCGGATTAACGTCATCCGAAACTGCCGGAGAAATTTCAGATGGCTGCATTTGCCCCGATAATTCCGGGCCCGGTTCGGACAAGATGCTTTCAACACCGACTTCAATTTCTATCGGCAAATCAATGTCTTCGACGGTAGGAAGCGTACGGCTCGAATGTTGAAGCGGGCCTGATTCTACCGTAACTGATTCAGAGGTCTGATTAACCGCAGCCTTCGGGTCGGAATCGGCTTTTTCTTCCAATGCAAAGCCGACGATAGTATGCTCCAGGTCAATTTGCGGTTCCTCCGCCGTAATTATGTCGCCGGGCGGCAATTCTATCCTGATACCGCAAAACGGACAGAACGCATCTGTCGCGGATATCTCAGACGAGCATTCCTTACAAACGATTTTCTTTTCCATCGAATTCGAAAAATAGGATCAAATCTTCAGGAGCGAACCTTAAATCTGAGAAAAGTCTTCCCGACAATAATTTCATCACCGTCACGTAGCGGGTGTGGGCTGCCGGGCAACAGCCGGCGGCCGCGGTTGACAAATGTACCGTTGGTTGAGCCCAGATCCTCAATTGCAAATCCCGCTTCACGGCGAAGAATTCGTGCATGCCGCCGGGAGACCTTAGCATCGGGATCAAAGGCATCCAGGTCAACATCAGGGAAAATACCGTTATCGGCGTCCCATCTTCCAATGTATGAATCATCGGCTGTCAGCGGAAACTCCGCTGCAGGTGCTCCGATTCGTTCCAGAATAAGCACGGAATGAACAGAACCCGCAGGATTGTAAGCACTTTTCGGTAATAATTCTCCCGAATCGCCGTTAGATTCAGGCACGGGAACCATATCAATTTTTGTAACGGGAGCAGAATCGGCAACCTGTGAATCGGCATTATCAGCCGATGAAACAGCGGCTTCAAGAACCGATACTTCCGCCATAGCGGCAGAAGAAGCTTCAGGACTTACCTCGGGCGCCGTAATTTCGCTACCGAAGCTGAAGCCGCATTCATCGCAAAATTTTGCGAAATCCCGATTATCGTGCCCACATTTTGCGCAATATTTCATTTTCCGGCGTTTAAATAAATATCCGAAAAAGTCAGATACCCTATAGTTATACAATAAATGACGTGTTCAAGGTAGTGCGGTAATGATTTTTTTTGAGAATTTATGCTTTGAGGTTTTACCAAACTATCCTCCGACGGCGAAGTTTTATGAAACAAACGCAGTTATACTGACGTATGAATGGCTTGACGCAATTGCTTGATCTGATTTGCGTTATTTAATGTAGATAATATTTTAGAAGTGAGAAAATAAAGAGGTGAATTCGGATTTATGGCGATGAGCCGGAAAAAGAAACTCCTGATTGGCGGCGGTTTGGGTCTGGTCATATTGATACTGATTATTGCCAGTGTTTTTGCAACGCGCAAAGATACACCTGCCGTTTCTGTTGTCAAGATACAGACAAAGCCCGAACTTAGGTCAACCGTGACAGCTTCCGGAGAGGTTAGACCGATCCAGTTTATGAATCTGACCAGCGAAGTGCAGGGCAGAATAGAAGATATTGCCGTCAAGGAAGGTGATGTCGTTAAAAAGGGTGATGTCCTTGTTAGATTGGACCCCAACCAGCTCGAATTCAACACCGAGGCTCAAATGGCGGCTTATCAGGCAGCCTTAGACGAGGTAAGAGCGTCACAGACACAGGTAGTAGCAGCCCAGAACAATCTGGCACAGGCACGTCAGGTACTTAATCAGACGCAGGTCGCAGTGGACAGCGCAAGGCAAAATGTCGTCGCCTCTCAGACCGAAGTTGATCGCGCTCAGGTTGAGTACAATGCAGCCGTACGTGAAATGCGGCGCAACGAACAATTGCTTGAAAACGGTGTTATTTCCAAACAGGAATTCGACAGTATCCGCGACAGGACTGAAAATGCACGTGCTTCGCTGGCAAACGCAAAGGCGCGGCTCGAAGCGCAGAAACTGGCCGTCCGTGATGCCGAAGCACGCGTCAAACAGCAGGAAGTAGTCGTTAAAGATGCCGAGCGTGCTGTAAAAACTGCCGAAATCAATGTAAGTTCCACACAGGCAAGAGCCAATCAGCAGGCTGCATCACTACGCGGACAGAAAAATCAGCGCGACAAATCAATCGTAATCGCACCAATAAATGGCGTCATAGCCGAAATACCATCAAAAGTAGGGACCTTTGCCGTGGCCGGACTTTCGACTACTGCACTTCTGACAATTGCCGATATGTCCGAAATCAACGTCGAAGTCAAAGTTGATGAAACAGAGATAGATAAAGTCGAGGTCGGTCAAAAGGCAAAGATAAAGGTTGATGCATTCGGAGATACGGAATTGAATGGAGAAGTTTTGCAAAAGACTCCTTTGGCAGTCGGTAAATCGCAAACCTCCGGCGGACTTTCAACAAACATCAACGTGCAGGAGGCAAAGGAGTTTCGTGTCGTTATCCGCCTGGTTGATCTAAGCGAAGAGATGAGGAATGCCCTGCGTCCCGGAATGAGCGCTACTGCGGTAATTACAACCAAAACCGTCAATAACGTTATTGCAGTTCCTCTTCAGGCTCTTGTCGAAAAACGTGCAGACACATCTCCGACCCCTGCCGCCATGGCTAATTCCGGCGAACCCGCCGATAAACCAAAGCCGCAAAAAGGCGTCTATGTCCTGGACGGAAATAAAGCGGTATTTGTTCCCGTAGAAACAGGAATTACCGGAGAATCGGAAATTCAAATTACTGCCGGACTTTCCGAAGGACAAGAAGTAATAATCGGACCGAGTAAAGTTCTAAATACTCTTAAAGACGGAACTTTGGTCAAGAAGGAAGACAAAAAAGACGTGGCCGCAAAATAGTGTCTCATTTGCTTAATCATTAAATTGCCAAAGTTACTGGATGTATAGGTTCATGGACAATCAAATCGCAATAGCCGAGGCCCCATACAATACCGAAACGGCCGCCGGAACCAAACTGATCTCGATGATAGATATCTGGAAAACATACCAGATGGGCGTCGAGGAATTGCATGCACTCCGAGGAGTTAGTTTTGACGTAAAGAAAGGCGAATATGTAGCCATAATCGGGCCTTCGGGATCGGGAAAATCTACTCTCATGAACCTGATCGGCTGCCTCGATTCACCTACTAAAGGGGAATACTGGTTAAACGGAAGCCTCGTCTCGGAAATGTCAGACGACGAACTGGCACGGATCCGAAATAAAGAGATCGGCTTCGTTTTTCAGACTTTCAACCTCCTGCCGCGGGCTACCGCACTGCACAATGTAGAACTTCCGCTAATTTATGCCGGCATGCGTGCAGCCGAAAGGCACGAAAAGGCAAAGGCCGCTCTCGAATCAGTCGAACTTGGAGACCGGATTTATCATAAGCCGAATGAACTTTCCGGCGGGCAAAGACAACGCGTGGCTATCGCTCGTGCGCTTGTCAATCATCCGTCAATCCTCCTGGCTGATGAACCTACCGGTGCTCTTGACTCCAAAACCAGCGTCGAAATCATGGCCCTTTTCGAAAAACTGCACTCGGAAGGAAACACGATTATAGTAGTTACGCACGAACCGGATATTGCACACCGTGCACACAGAATTATAAGTATCCGCGACGGGCAAATTGAAAATGACGAAAAAATCAAATAGTCATCTGCCCTGATACTCTGCGTTTATAAACAAAAGCTTGCCGCAATGCGTATAATATCTTTCAAAGTGTTGGACGCATTGCGGTTTTTGTATTTATGAATCTTTCCGAAACATTGCGGCTTGCCCTATCGGCGATAATGGCGCATAAACTCCGGTCTTTTCTTACGCTGCTTGGTATGATAATCGGCGTTACCGCGTTTATGGTCGTGCTTTCGCTGCTGGTTGGCTTTTCCGCTTATGTGGATGAGAAAATTGCCGGAGTCGGGTCTAATTCATTCACGATACGACGGTTCAATTTCGAGGATTTCAAGGATACGGACACAATTGCGGAAGCCCAGCGTCGCAATAAGGAATTAACTTTTGACGAACTTGCATATATCCGTGAACATTCACGTTTTATCGACAAAATCGGAGCTAAGGCTTTGCCAAATTCGCGTGAAGTAAAGCGTGGCAGCGAAACGCTTCGTGACGTCAGGATAGAAGGTGCAGAGCCGGTAGTAGGTGAAATAGAAAAAATCGATATCGCCGAAGGCAGATATTTTACCGACACTGAGAACAATAATTCAATGCGTGTCGCATTCGTCGGAGCGGACATTGCATCGAAATTATTTCCGCAGGGCGGAGCCGTCGGCGGCGAGATCACCATACAAGGCATTCCCTACAGGATTGTAGGTGTCCAGACCGCAAAAGGAACAATTTTCGGCCAGCCGCAGGATAACTTTGTCCAGTTTCCGATAAAGACTTACGGTGCCAATTTCGGAGGACTGCGCGGAAGTCGCGGGCTTTATTTTGTCGCATCTGCAAAAAGCGATCTGGTCTTCAATGACGCCGTCGAAGAAGCGCGTAATCTGATGCGCATAAAGAGGCGGTTGCAATTTGGTGAAAAGGACAACTTCGGCATTCTGACACCCGAGGCCATCAGCAGTTTCAAGGACAGCGTTTTTGGCGCAATAGGTATTGTTATCCTTTCTGTCCCGACGATTGCCCTCGTCGTAGGTGCAATAGTGATAATGAATATTATGTTGGTTGCGGTAACGGAACGGACCAAAGAAATCGGAATCAGAAAGAGCCTCGGTGCCAGGCAGTCGGATATTATGAAACAGTTTTTATTCGAATCCGGAATACTTGCCGCAATCGGCGGTTTGATAGGGCTTACGCTTGCCTATGTTCTTGGCTTCATTATTTCTAAATATGTCATCGAAACAAGAATATCGCTGCTTGCCGGTATTTTTGCGATACTTGTTTCGGGCGGAATCGGCATACTAGCCGGTTTGTTTCCCGCATGGAAAGCTGCAAGGCTCGATCCGATTGAAGCATTACGCGCTGAATAACATATGCAATTGCGAGCAACTTTTCTCGAAAACTTTAAAATGGCGATTAATACGCTTCGCTCGCATAAGTTGCGCTCTTTTTTGACTATCATCGGCGTAGTAATCGGCGTTATAACGGTAATGCTGATTTCATCAATTATCAGCGGAATTGATACTGCCGTTCAAAAGGAAATCGAGTCTTTCGGTACCCGTTCGATTTTTCTTTACAAATTCGATATCGGAATCCGCACGTCCGCGCCGACGCGTGAAGAAAGAATGCGCAAACCTCTTACGCTTGAGGACACAGAGGCGATCAGGAACCTTCCGTCGGTCGAGACCGCCGTGCCGTTTCTTGATGTTTCAAATAGTTTTTTCGGACAGAAAATCCTTGTAACGGGTAAAAACGGCAAAACCTCCACAGCAGTCCAACTCAACGGCACGCTTCCTGAAATGGAAAAGACCAATACGGAAATTCTCGTCGAAGGAAGATGGTTTACCGAACAGGAAAGCGAAATGAAAAAGGATGTATGCCTCATTGGCGACACTGTCCGCGAGACATATTTCCCTTTCGAATCGCCTATTGATAAGACACTCGAGATCGGCGGGCGTGAGTTCAGAGTAATCGGCCTGCTTCAAAAACGTGAACAATTATTTGGCGGCGGCGGTGGAAATAACGACCAAAGCAATATCATTTATATGCCCATCGGTTCCGCCCTGCGCCTAAAGCCAAATGCGGATGATTTGTTTATCCTTGCCGTTGCACGCGAGGGAATGATGGAAAAGGCAAAGGACGATATCGAGGCTCTCTTGAGAGTTCGCAGAAACGTCAAATTTGGTGAGCCGAATAATTTCTCGATGGCCACGGCGGCAAGCATTATCGATCAATTCAAGGCAATTACGGCAAGCACTTTTCTCGCGATGTTTGTTATATCCTCGATCGGTTTGATGATTGGCGGTATCGGCGTAATGAACATTATGCTGGTATCGGTAACCGAGCGAACCCGGGAGATTGGTATAAGAAAAGCTATCGGAGCCAGAAAAACAGATATTCTGGTGCAATTTCTGATTGAGGCCGCCACGCTGACCGGCTTCGGCGGCCTCATTGGATTGGGAATCGGATACCTTTTGACTTTTGTAGTCGCTTTGTTCTTCCCTTCTTACGTGCCATGGTGGGCTCCGCCGATGGGATTCGGAGCCAGCGTTATGATCGGCATAATCTTCGGGCTTTTTCCGGCCTGGAAAGCTGCCCGGCTTGATCCGATCGAAGCGCTTCGTTACGAATAAAGGTCAGTTAGTTCGGTGCTCCGCCAAAATACGCACCGGCGACACGTATCAGCGTCCCGAACAATGCGAAAATAATGACAATGGTCCAGGCCGAAGCGGATGAAAGGCGGTTAGTAATACGCAGGCCGATCGCGGCCAAAATCCAGCCCCAAATCATAAAAATATCGAAAGTGGCGAGAATTGTAGCAAGAACCGGCTGCGATTTACCGTCAATAAAGAAGCTCGGGTTTGCTTGAATCAACCCGCGTTGGCTGCCGAAAAAATCTATCTCCTCGGCAGGCTTTAATATCAGTACAATGAAATTTGCCAATGTGCCTACTACAGCCGGCGGTATGGTCGAATAAACCCACACCGAAACGCCATGCAGATATCCGCCGGAGCCGCCGAATGCCTTTGCACCAAGAAAGTAAAACAGGCCGCCGATAAAAAAACTGACAAAAACAAAAACGGGGATCGCGAAACGAATGTAGAATTGTAATTTCACCTGCATATCTACTGCTGCATTTTTCTGCTCCGGCGATAGAGATGCGGCTTGCGGCGAACGCTCGAATTGTTCCAGCAGTGCTGATCTAAATCCGGATTCCCCAACTTTATAATACAACCCAAAGCCCCAAAGCCCGACAAGAAGAGCTACAATGACGCCACCAATAAGAAATCGGGGTTTTCTGCGTAGATCTTCGAATGTCGCGTTCGGATCGAAAAAAACTCCTTCGATAGTTCCAATTTCGGACATTTGCGGTTCTTCAATCGGTGCGGTTTCTGTCATTTCTCCAGCTCCTTTTTGTTTAGAATTCAGAATAATATCCGTACAAGATTAAATGTTGTATTTTTTAATTTAAGGCTTTATTGCCAACTTACCTTCGGCTATTTCACGGGCCCTGAAACAGGCTACAAAGTGCCCCTTGGTAATTTCATCCGTTGGCGGTTGTGCTTCGGCACATTCATTTATCGCTACGGGACACCTTGTCCTAAATCTGCATCCGGAAGGAGGATTTATCGGTGTCGGGACATCACCTGTCAAAATAATACGTCTGCGATGCTTGTCAGGTTCCGGAATCGGTATCGCTGAAAGCAGAGCAATCGTGTATGGATGAAGCGGTTGGTTGTATAAATCCGCCGAAGTTGCAATTTCTACTATTTTGCCAAGATACATTACCGCAACGCGATCAGATATATGTTCTACAATGGCTAAACCATGAGATATAAAGAGAAAAGTAAGCCCGAATTCTGCCTGAAGGTCTTGTAAAAGGTTTACTACCTGTGCCTGAACTGAGACATCGAGAGCGGAAACAGGCTCGTCACAGACAATAAACTTAGGATTTAACGCCAAAGCCCTTGCGATTCCGATCCTTTGTCTTTGCCCGCCGGAAAATTCGTGCGGATAGCGATTCATATAAATCGGGTCAAGACCTACTTTTTTCAGAAGGTCTGCGACGCGGTCCTTCTTTTCCACTTTTGCCAATGAAGTATGGATAGTCAGTGGTTCGGAAACTATTTGAAATACATTCATCCGGGGATTCAGGCTTGCGTATGGATCCTGAAAAATAATTTGCATCTGCCTGCGCATGTGCCGCAATTCAGCTCCTTTTACATTCGCTACATTACGACCATCAATAAAAACATCACCTGAAGATGGCTCTTGCAAACGTATAATGCATCTGCCAAGCGTAGATTTTCCACAGCCTGATTCGCCTACCAGCCCGAGCGTTTCGCCGCGATTTATATCAAGACTAACGCCGTCAACAGCCCGAACTGCTTTGCCAGACCGTGCAGAAGCAAAATGCTTCGTTAAATCCCGCACTTTTACCAGAGGATCTTCTGCTTTTGAGTTGCTGTTGTTAATCATTCTTAAACAGTTGGATTGCAATATTTAAGCTAAACGGTCTGATTATGTTCCGCAATTGCTTCCGATTCGAAAAGTACGCACCGGACGCTTCTGCTATTACCCAAATTCATAAGCGGCACATCACCCTCGCTGCATTTCGGCAGCCGAAAAGCGCACCGCGGCGCAAAATGACACCCTTGCGGCAAATCCGTCGGACGGGGCACAAAACCTTCAATGGTTTTCAGGCGACCATGTTTATGACCGGCCAACAATCCGATTTTGGGAACTGAATCCAGAAGTCCTCTGGTATAAGGATGCTTAGGCTCGGCAAACAAGGCTGCAGTTTCTGCCTCCTCTACAATTCTTCCGGTGTACATTACATAAACGCGGTCCGCAGTTTCGGCAACAACGCCTAAATCATGTGTTATCAATAGAATAGAAAGATTTCTCCGTTGTCGTAATTCTGATAGAAGTTCTAATATCTGAGCCTGAATCGTAACATCGAGTGCTGTGGTCGGTTCATCAGCAATCAACAAATCCGGCTCGCACGCAAGCGCCATTGCAATCATCACACGCTGCCGCATACCGCCGGACAGTTGATGCGGGTAATCATTTGCACGCTCTTCGGGTGACGGAATTGCAACTTCTTTCATTGCAGCAATTGCCGCTGCGGCTGCCTCCCGCCGGGACATTTTTCTATGCAGCCGCAAAACTTCGGCAATTTGTTCTCCTACCGTATAAACGGGATTAAGCGAAGTCATCGGATCCTGAAAAATCATGGCGATATCATTTCCGCGAATTTCCCGAAGTCGTGTTTCTGAAACTGCCAGAATATCTTCGCCTTTGAATCGAATTGAGCCATTTACGATTTTTCCGGGCTGTGAAATCAGACGCATTACCGAAAGAGCGGTTATAGATTTTCCAGAACCGGATTCACCAACCAGCCCAACAACTTCGCCCTCACCAATTCTGAGACTTACACCATCAACTGCCCTGACAAGGCCGTCTTTTGCAGGAAAATAAGTTTTTAGATTTGAGATTTCTAGTAGATCGGCCATTTTCAGCAATCAGACCTTAACAATTACACTATTTCAAACGGCACCAAAATAATCCGTATTAGTTTAGACCAACCCGCTTGTTAACGTAAAACCCTTATGGTTGAAAGTTTTATCGCCTTTGCTGGCAACTCAACACTTAGTCAATTCGTCGAAACAATGGTATTCTTGCGATAGCCTTTGAGTTTTTTCATTTCGGAGTTTTTTACGAATGAGCCTGATTAATCCCGCGCGTAATTTTTTCTTCATTTTATTGTTTTTTTCGCTGGCATTCGGCAATATAACCGCTCAAACCGTTGCTGAAAAGCTGCAAAAACCATCATCGAAGCCGCCGGTTACCAAATCACCGGTAACTGCCGAGGATATCGAACTGGATATGTCCGAGGCTCTGGCAATTATTGAAAGCAACCACGTGGCCGGTAAGACGCTTAATTACAACGATGTTTTCAAATCAGCAATCGACGGAATGCTGCACTCTCTTGATCCACATTCCAATTACTTCGATGCAAAGGAATTTGAGCAATTTCGCACTGATCAAAGTTCCAGATATTTTGGCATCGGCGCAACGATAGGTGATCTCAGTGATGCGGACGGGAAAATAATCGCAACATTTATCAGGGCTACATTCGAAGGTGCACCGGCAAACCGCGCAGGGCTTAGATACGGTGATAAGATCGTAGAGGTAAATGGCACCAATGTTTTGGGTAAACCATTTCCCGAAGTCAGAAATATGCTTCGCGGGCCTCGTGGTACAGTTGCAAAGATTGTTGTCGAGCGCTACGGCACAGGTAAACGCGAAACTATTGAAATTATTCGCGATGCGGTCCCGCAGCCTTCAATTCCAGAGGCATATATGATTCGCCCCGGCGTCGGTTATATCGCCATGACCGGCGGTTTCAATCAAACCACTTATGCTGAATTTACCGATGCAATGCGAAGGCTTAAGGCTCAGGGAATGAAAGAGCTTGTGCTTGATTTGAAAAATAATGGCGGCGGTCTGGTAAGTCAGGCATATCGCGTTGCAAATACATTTCTCGACGCCGGTCAGGTGGTTTTTACCCAAATCGGACGTCTGGAAGGCACTACAGAGGCTTATCGTGCTGATAACCCAAACCCTGAAAAAATACCTCTTATCGTATTGGTAAACCGTAATTCTGCTTCGGCTTCGGAAATTCTGGCCGGTGCCCTTCAGGATCACGACAGAGCTCTGATAGTCGGTGAAAACACGTTTGGAAAAGGTTTGGTTCAAAATCCCTTCCTGCTTGACTATGGCTCCATGCTTCTTCTTACAATTGCAAAATACCAGACGCCATCAGGCCGACTGATCCAACGTGATTATTCCAACGGTAATCT
>JBFLZQ010000024.1:0-14021 GCA_040756215.1 Acidobacteriota bacterium | reverse complement strand
AAATGAACCAATCGAAGAGGTTCGTATCAGCAGGACTGTTCTTGACGAAGTGTTGAACAATGGCAAATCTGTTTTAACGGCTGATGCTCAACACGATCCGCGTTATTTCAGCCAAACAATGGCTCTGCAGGGTATTCGATCAGTTCTCGCAGTACCGCTGAGCGTTGACGAACGCCGGATTTTCGGGATTATTTATGCCGATTCTCCTACATATGAGGCAACTTTTACAGAGGAACACCTGAACATTCTGACTACCCTGGCATCTGTGGCTTCCATTCGCGTCGAAAATGCCAAATTAACGGAAGAACGGATGATACGGGAACGAATGGAGCGGGAACTCGAGTTAGCAACTGAGATACAGCAGCGTTTTCAGCCCGCAGGGCCGCCAAACATTCCGGGTTACCAATTTCAAGGTATCTCCTTTTCCTGCTATGAGATAGGCGGTGATTACTATGATTTTGTCCGGCGCGATAACGGCACTTTGCTGATTGCTCTCGGAGACGTTTCAGGGAAAGGGACTGCCGCCGCACTTTTGATGTCCAGCCTTCACGCAGCCATTCACGCACAGGTTGCCGCCGGAGCCGACCTTGCCCGAACTGTGGTTTCGGTAAATAAATATCTTGCCGAAAATACACCTTCAAACCGTTTTGTTACGCTTTTTGCCGCCGAATTGCAGCCCGAAAGCGGTCATCTGCGGTATATAAACGCCGGTCACAATCCCGCAATCCTTTGCCATTCGGATGGGAATTATGAATTGCTCTCGTCGGGAGGCTTGCCGCTTGGACTGATGGAACAGTCGGAATATGACTTATCTGAAACCATTCTAAAAGCTGGTGACCTCTTGGTTATTTATTCCGATGGCGTTACTGAGGGCACAAACCTTGCAGGCGAAGAATTTGGCCTCGAGCGGCTTCTGGATGTTGTCACAAAATCGGTAAACCTGCCCGCAGCCGCAGTTCGGGACAAGATTGAATCCGCTTTGTCGGCATTTACCGGATCTGCACCCGCAAATGATGATATAACACTGGTTATAGCAAAACGCGACTAAGTCGAAAACTATTTTTAATCACTAAGGTTATTCGCAGACTTGCAGTAAAAAGTTGTTTATCACTTTGTAAATGTAAAAAATCGTTGACCGCCGTTAAACTTTCTTTTACAATTACAGAGGCATTTAATGTTCCCGCCACCCCAAGATGCCTCTACCAACCTTTAAAATAAAACTCCTTTATCTTGTAATACTTACGCTCTTGCTGGTCGGGCTTGTACCGTTGTTGCTGACCGGCTGGCTGCTTTCCGGGCGCAGCGCACGCGAACTGAGATCAGTAGAAAACAGGTATCAGATCCAGCTTGTGCAGGAAAAGGCACGCCAGATCGAAATGTTTGCGCAACGTTACGGAGATCTTGTTCTGAGCGTTGCCAATTCCATCCAACTTGCCAATGATCCGCAGATAATCAATTCTCCTGCAACGGAAAAACGCCTTGGTCAGATACTACAGTCGGATCCGAATGTGCTTGCGCTTTACATCAAACCCGTGAACGGTGAATCATTATCGATTTTTCGCCGTGAGGCTTTCGGTACGGGTGAGCTTGAAACAATCATTTCGGATACCGGCGCAAAACTTACCACGCAGGAACTTCTGATAGGCCAGCCCGTAAAACTAAGTGTAAACGGCGATTACGCCATGACTATGGCGTCGCAGGTGACAATTGCCGACAGGACGGTCGCGACAGTTATCTCGGTTGTATCGTTGAAAGATATTTCAAGAAATATAGTCGGTGTCAATCCGACTGCCGAAGATCAGCTCTGGCAGGCCGGTTTACCGATAATTTTCGTTGTTGACCAGAACGGTACCGCCATATTCCACCCTGACCCATCGCTGGTTGACGCTAAAAGGCCCCTTACGTCGCTCAAAATCGTAAATGAATGGCTTGAGTCCAACAGCCAGATACAAAGCGGCCTGGTGCCCTTTACGGCCAATTACAAGGGCACTGAGCATCAGATGATAGGAGCATATTCAACCGCCATGCTCGGAAAGAATATGAATCTTGGTGTGATAGCAATGCAGGACGAAGCCAAGGCTCTTGCCTCGGTCAGCGAGATGAGGTGGCAAACCTGGATGATAAGCCTTGCGTTTGCAATGCTTGCATTGATTGTCGGCGTTATTTCAGCAAGATTATTGACCAACCCGATCTACAGCCTGTCGGAAGCGGCAAAGAAAATCGCCGGCGGTGATCTGACAACCCGCGTTGCTACAAGCAGCATTGCCGAAATAGGAACCCTTGGCAGTTCATTCAACAGCATGACCGATGAATTGCAAGGTTACATAGCAAAACTGGCAAATGCCGCACGGGAAAACAGGGAACTCTTCGTAGGAACGGTAAAAGCTCTGGCTGCGGCAATTGACGGAAAAGATAAATATACGCGCGGCCATTCGGAAAGGGTTGCCCGCATTTCGGTAGCAATTGGCCGACAACTCGGCCTTTCGGAGGACGAAATCGAAAAACTCAGAATCAGTGCGCTTTTGCACGATATCGGTAAAATCGCAATAGACGATTCGATCCTAAAGAAACCGGCGGCTTTAACCGATGAAGAATACGAGATAATGAAAACCCATCCGCAGAAAGGCTACAAGATAATGTCGCAAATACCTGCAATGAAGGATTTTTTGCCCGGTATGTACATGCACCATGAGATGGTAAACGGCCAGGGATATCCGCAAGGTCTAAAGGGCGATGAAATTCCACTACAGGCAAAAATCGTCTCGGTTGCCGACACCTTTGACGCGATGACGATAGACCGCCCTTATTCCAAGGGAATGCTGCTTGATGAAGCGCTTGAGCGTATCCGTTCTTTTGTAGGGACAAGATACGACGCCGAGGTCGTAGAAGCCCTGGTCAGAGGCTGCATGGCCGGTGAAATCGGACAGGGAGTTGTCCGCTACATTGCCAATACACACGAAGCGGCAACAAAGGATTCCGCAGATAATGCTCAAAAAGTCGCATAAGTGATAAAGCTTCCGATTCTGATTTTCATTACCCGAAACTCAAACAAAGTTTATAGACGGAATTATTCAGGCCTTGAAATAAAATAGACTTGCCCGGATCTCCGATAAGGGTTTGTTGCGCCGCTTTCGATAACCTATAATCGAAAGTTTACGGAATTACATTAAATTTTGTTTTTCCGGCAGGTTATGGGTTTATTCTGGAAGCGTAACAAGAAAGACACGCATTCGGCTTCGATACTGGGACTTGATCTAAGTATTGAGGAACTTAAAGAACGCGAACGCGAGGCGGACCGCGACATCGGCGTCCGGTTTTCCAATGCCATTGCAAAAACCAGGAATACAATAGATTCCCGTCTCGATTCTCTTTTTGCAGGAAGACGAAAAATTGACGATGAATTGCTTGAAGAGCTAGAGGCAATGCTTATTTCGACGGATATCGGTGTGCGTACGACAATGCAAATTCTCGATGCCGTTCGTAAAGAAGTTTCGCGGGATTCTCTCGATGATTTGCAGGCTCTGAAATCAGTTATCAAAAACGAACTGCTGCGAATACTCAAGACGGCAGACGAAAAAGGCGTAGTCAGTGAAGCCGGAATAGATCCTTCCATACGGCCATATGTTTTGATGGTCGTAGGCGTTAATGGAGTAGGAAAAACAACGACTATCGGAAAACTTGCACAGCGAATCCGATCCGAAGGTCACGATGTCTTGATTTGTGCGGCGGATACTTTTCGCGCAGCCGCTTCCGATCAGCTCGAGATATGGGCAGAGCGTGCCGGAGTGCCGATAATCGGACAGAAACAAGGCACGGATCCGGCTGCAGTGCTGTTTGATGCACTTCAGGCAGCGAAAGCCCGCGGCGCAGACGTCCTGATTGTTGACACAGCCGGACGCCTGCATAATAAATCCAACCTGATGGCAGAACTTGAGAAGATGAAACGTGTAGCAGCCCGCGAAGTTGAAGGAGCTCCGCACGAAACATTACTGGTAATAGATGCCGTCACGGGACAAAATGGCTTAGAGCAGGCACGGCAATTTACAAAAGCGGCCAATGTAACCGGAATAGTTTTAACTAAACTGGACGGCACGGCAAAAGGCGGAATTGCGGTTGCCATTGCAGGTGAGCTCGGTCTGCCAATCCGATATGTGGGAATCGGTGAATCGCCAGAAGATTTACTTGTTTTTGATCCCGAATTGTATGTAGAAGGGCTTTTTGAACAAAAAACAGCCTGATTGAATGTATTGAACGATCTCAGACAAAAAAATCCTGATCTGGAATTTACTCACAGAGCGCTTGAACTTGCGGCCGAAGGGAAGGGATTGGTTTCCCCGAATCCGCTTGTAGGCTGCGTCATTGTCTCTGCGGATGGTGAAGTTGTCGGCCGCGGCACTTACATAAAAGATAAAATTATCCATGCCGAAGTTGCTGCTTTGACCGAAGCGGGCGAAAGAGCGCGCGGCGGTACGGCCTATGTTTCTCTCGAGCCGCATAATCATTACGGGCGAACTCCGCCCTGCACGGAAGCACTCATAAATGCCGGTATCAAGCGGGTTGTCAGCCCGATAGAAGACCCTAACCCGCTTGTTTCCGGAAGAGGCTTTGCCACCCTGAGAGAGGCCGGCATAGAGGTGGTAACCGGCATTCTCGCTGAGGAAGCAACACGTCTCAACGAACGTTTTATTTGCTGGCATAAGAAACAAAGACCTTTTGTTCATCTAAAACTTGCGCTTTCACTTGACGGTAGAATTTCACTTGGTCCGAGCGTTTCTACCACGCTTTCAGGTTCCGCCGCTTTAGAACGGGTCCATTCGATAAGGCATGAAAATGATGCAATATTGGTAGGTTCAAATACTGCCGTAGTGGATAATCCAAAGCTGACCGACCGAAGCGGAAAGCCTCGAAGTCGTCCGTTGGTGCGTGTTGTTTTAGACTCTTCCCTGCGAACACCGGCTGATTCCAATCTGGCTTTAGCGGACGATAATTCACCCACGATAATCTATACATCCGTTGATGATACTCCCAAGGCCGAAGCGCTCAGAACCGCAGGGGCTGAAGTGATTTCTGTCCCCGGCGGCCCGCGTAATCTCCGGGCTGTTTTGCAGGATCTTTACAATCGCGAAATACAGAGCGTTTTGGTTGAGGGCGGCTCGGAAGTGGCAGCCGCATTTATCGAATCAGGACTTGTAGATAAAATTACGTTGATTTATTCACCGCTGATAATTGGCGGTTCCGCTCCATGTGCCATTGGTGGAAAAGGAGCATCCTCGCTCGAGGAGGCATTCAGGTTAAAAGACTGTGTGATTACCAGACTCGGGCCGGATTTTGAGATTACCGGTTATCCGGAGGGCGGAAAGTGAAAACCGGCAGAGGGCGTGATGTTTTTGCCAAGCGCTCATTTGGTCAGAACTTTCTATGTGACCAACGCGCGGTTTCGAGAATAATACATGCTGCAAACCTGCGGGCTGATGATAATGTCATCGAGATAGGACCCGGACGCGGAGCTTTGACGGAAAAATTGATAGCCGCATGTGCAACTGTTACGGCAATTGAGGCTGATCCGGGACTTCTTCCGTTTTTGCGGCAAAAATTTGCCGGAGCATCTAATTTTCGACTAATTGCCGGCGATGCACTGAAAACTAATTTTACGGAGATCTACGCTGCCGGATCCGCCGTTAAGGTAGTAGCAAATCTGCCATATAATATTTCGACCGCGATACTCCAAAAACTGGCCTCTGAAAGAGATATTTTCAAGCTTCTTGTTTTGATGTTTCAACGTGAAGTTGCAGACCGGGTTACCGCACTTCCATGCGATTCGCAGCGCGGATATCTTTCCGTTCTCGTACAAAGGGCTTTTACAATCGAAAAACTTTTTGATTTACCGCCTGAAGCTTTCAGACCGCGCCCAAAGGTTACAAGTACGGTTATTCGTCTGACGCCGAAAAATTCTCCGTCTGATGACAGCGGGGATTTTCTTGCCTTGTTATCACTTGCATTTCGTCAAAAAAGAAAAACATTGGCCAACAACCTTAAATCTGCTTTTGACAATGCAGCCGAAATAATAAAATCAGCCGGCATCGACCCTTCCCGAAGAGCAGAATCTCTGGCTGATTTTGAGTGGGAGAAGCTCAATGAAATTATCAGAGAAACCCGACATCATGGATTCAGAGGTTGAGGGCCGTCATCACCCTGACGCAGCGGAAACAGCAATGAGGCAATGATTGAAACGCTGATTACTCCGACGATGATGCCAAGCGACCACATAATCGGAAACTTTCCGCCGAACAGGTCATTTAGCCAAACCATTTTCAACCCGACAAATACAAGAACGATTGCGAGCCCGTATTTGAGGAGATGAAACTTTCCGATAACACCGGCAAGCATAAAGTACATAGACCTCAGGCCCAGAATTGCAAAAATGTTTGACGTAAATACAATTATCGGCTCGCGGGTAATCGCAAAAATCGCGGGAACGCTATCGACCGCGAAAATGATATCCGTCGCCTCGAGAAACAGCAGGGCTATGAATAGAGGCGTTGCGTAAATTTTGCCGGTTTTTCTGACAAAAAAATCCTTGCCGGAGATTTCGTGCGTTACGGGCATAAAGCGCTTGAACAAGCGGATCAGAAAGTTTTTCTCCGGTTCGATTTCCTCATTGTCGGAAAATACCATTTTGATGCCCGTGACAATGAGAAAACCGCCAAAGATGTAAATTACCCAGTGAAACTGCATCAGAGCGGAGCCCATAGCGATAAAGGCTGCGCGAAAGATTAAAGCTCCGAGGATACCGAAAAACAGAACACGGTGCTTATATTCAGGCGGAATGCCGAAATAGCTGAAAACCAGTACGAAGACAAAAATATTGTCGATCGATAATGAATATTCGATTACATAACCCGTTAGGAATTCCAATGCCACTGTCGTCGCTATTTCCGGACCGAATTTAGCAACCGAATATCTATAAAAGATAAAACAAAAAATCATTGAGAGGCTGACCCAGACAATGCTCCAGATAGTCGCCTCCTTGAAACTGACAACGTGCGCCTTGCGATTGAAGACACCAAGGTCAATCGCTAACATCAGAAGGACAAAAACCGTAAAACCGCCGTAAAACCACCAATAATCCGCAAATGGAAATAATTGCATAACAAACTGACTATCAAATCCTGTTAATGAAAATAAAAAGACCTTTTACGCACGGCGCATGCCGACGTAAAAGGTCTCGATACATAGTTACCGCACCGGAATCGCATAGGCGAAACGTATTGACGGCCGCGGTAAACCCGTAAAAACGGGCTATCTACTCCCCAATTACCTTCTTGAACATACGAATTCCTTATGAATTTGTCAAGATTCCGAATAAAGTGCAATTTATGTTAAAATCTTTTTTTACAAAAGGATAACGCATTGAGCAGATTAGAATTTATACCACTAGGCGGAATCGGGGAATTCGGGATGAACTGTATGGGCATCCGTTACGGCGATGAGATGATCATCGTCGATGCGGGAATGGGATTCCCTGAAGAAACACCCTACGGCGTTGATATTTCAATTCCGACATTTGATTTTTTGGAAGAGTACCGGGCTGATCTGACGGCGCTGATATTGACCCACGGCCATGAAGACCATATCGGTGCGCTTCCATATTTGTTGAAAAAATTCAATTTACCTGTTTATGCATCGCGCTTTACTCACTCGCTTGCCGAACGGCGGCTTGAAGAATTCGGTATGCTCGATGACGTATTGCTGCATCGGGTGCGGGCGGGAGATGTTATAGAACTCGGCGTTTTCAAAATTGAATTTATTCACGCTTCACATTCATTGGTTGACTGTTTCTCCCTGGCAATTCAAACGCCTATCGGGACAGTAATTCATACCGGCGATTATAAAATCGACGATACACCCGTGATCGGTCCTCCGTATGACCTGGCAGCTTTGCAAAGATATGGCAGGCAGGGTGTCCTTGCACTCCTGGGAGATTCGACCAATGCGACCGTTCCCGGGCGGACTCCTTCGGAACAAGCCGTTATACCGGCTTTCCGCGAGATATTCGAAGAAACTGAGGGACGTCTTTTTGTATCTACATTTTCTTCATCAATTCATCGCTTGCAGATTGTAGCGGATCTGGCACGGGAATATGGTCGGAAGATTTGCATTCTGGGCCGTTCGATGGAAAAGAATTTCGAGATTGCAATGGAACTTGGCCTGCTCCGGATAGGAGACGGGGAACTGATTGATTTAAGCCTGGCTCGGGCTCTGGATGATGATGAGATTTGTTATATCGTCACCGGTTCTCAGGGAGAGAATCGGGCTGCATTATGGTCAATGGCGACCGGTACATACCGAGGTATCGAAATCGAAAAGGGTGATACGGTGGTACTTTCTGCACGTATAATCCCAGGGAATGAACGCAATATTTCACGCCTGATCGGCCATCTCTACAAACGAGGAGCCAACATTATCGAAGAGAAAAGACGGCTTGTTCACGTCTCGGGCCACGCTTCGCAGGAAGATATCAGAATAATGGTAGAAACAACCCGGCCGAAATATCTGGTTCCAATACACGGCGAATATCGAATGCTGTTTCGTCACCGTGAATTTGTAAAAAATCACATATCCGGTTACAGCGATGAAAACGTTATTCTCATTGAAAACGGTGAAATACTGGAAATAGACGAATACGGTGCACGCATCTCTGCCCGGCACGAATTGCACAAGACTTTCATAGATGAGGAATCGCTGACAGAGATTGAATACGATGTAATCCGTGAACGAAAAAGGCTCGCTTATGGCGGTTCTGTCTATTTGGCAATAACCGTTGATAAGCGTTCACATAGCGTGATAGGTGAACCGCATATTACATTTAATGGAGTCGCAGGATTAAATCTGACAAACGGATTTTCTGCGGATGCCCGTCGGGCTGTTTCAGAGGCTATTGCCGAAATGAAGCCCGAACAGATAGCCGACAGGGCTGTGTTTCGTGAAAACCTGCGAATTCACCTGAAACGTTTTATGCAGAAAGCTTCCGGCACCAAGCCGGTGATCATAACCACCGTAATCGAGGTTTGACTTCTCAAATGAACTGGGCTGGGAAAGTGGTTTATTTAACTGGTGCTTCGAGCGGTATCGGTGAAGCTCTGGCGCTGGAAATGGCAAGTCGCGGTGCAGTTTTAGCTCTAATTGCCCGCAGAAAGGAAAAACTTGATGACCTGGCAGATCGTTGCCGTGCCAAAGGCGGTACGGCGCGCGTTTTTCCGGCAGACGTAACCGATGAAGCAGCACTAAGCGAAGCCGCCAATGAAATGCTGGCCGAATTCCGCAAGATTGACATTTTGATTGCCAATGCGGGAATCGGTGGTAACGACGAAGAAACACGTTCTTTTCGTCCGGCGGCAGTAAAAAGGGTAATTGACATCAATTTAATAGGTGCGGTAAATGCCGTGAATGCTGTTTTGCCTTCCATGGTTGAAAGGGGAAGCGGGCAACTTGTTGCAATCTCGAGCCTTGCCGGCTTTCGCGGGCTGCCCCGGTCTGCCGCATATTCGGCCAGTAAAGCAGGTATGACCGCATATTTCGAGAGTCTGCGTCTTGATCTAAAACCAAAAGGAATAAATGTAACGATAATCCAACCCGGCTTTATAAAAACTCCTCTGACCTCCGGTCGGCGGAATAAAATGCCATTTTTAATGGAACTTGATGACGCCATACCGCTTTTTATAGCCGCGATTGAAAAAAAGAAGCCTTTTGCGGCATTTCCATGGCAATTAGCCACGATTGTCCGGGCCGGTCGTTTTATGCCTGCGTGGCTTTACGACCGCATTGCGGGACGTGCACGCTATCGTGAGTGAAAGTACATCGTGGATTTAATGTTCCTTTTGACTCAAAACATATTTCTTCTTCGTACATAAACTGGTAGTCATTACGTTTTTATGAATCTGATACAGGCAATTATTCTCGGAATAGTGCAAGGTTTGACTGAATTTATCCCGATTAGTTCGACGGCTCATTTGGTTTTTGCCAGCCGCTGGACAAACATCTTCAACGGTAATCCCCAGCAAATCACGGCCACTATGGCTGTTATCCAGCTCGGGACACTTGCTGCAGTTTTTGTTTACTTTGCCTCTGATATTTGGGGCATTACAAGCGCATTTATCAGAGATCATTGGGCAATCATAACCCGCAAAAACGGCATTCGTTTTTCCGGTACTGACGGAATCAGACCAATCTGGCTCTCGGCGGAATCGTGGCTTGGCTGGCTGATTATTATCGGTTCGATTCCGATCGGAACGCTGGGGCTTATTTTCAAGGAATTTATCGAAGGCGAGAAAACAAAAAACCTTTGGGTTATCGCCACGATGTTGATCGTAATCGCATTGTTGCTTGCAATTGCCGAACGGGTTGGTTCACAGAGGAAAGAAATCCGTAATTTCGGCATTGGTGACGCACTTGCCGTTGGCTTTGCACAGGTACTGGCTTTGATTCCGGGCGCAAGCCGTTCCGGATCAACGATCATGGGAGGTCTGTTTGCAGGTCAAAAACGTGAATCTGCCGCACGTTTTTCCTTTCTGCTTTCCATCCCTGCGATTACGGCAAGTGGTCTGCTTGAACTAAAAGAAGCGTTACGAATATTGCCAAATGATAGTTGGCTGCCATTAGCTGCCGGGACAATCGTTGCGGGCATTGTAGGTTATTTGTCAATTTGGTTTCTTCTTGCTTACCTAAGACGTAACTCTACAGCGATTTTTATTATTTACAGGCTAATCCTGGGCACTATTCTGCTGGCATTGCTTTGGAGTGGTGTGATTTCACCGGCATTATAATCAGGTTATGACCGGACGTCGCTGGAAAATTAAGCAGCATAATCACCTGGCGGCCGGTAAATTGGCCGCTGAGATTGGGGTACGTCCCGTGATAGCAGCGCTGCTGATTGATCGCGGTTTTGAGACCGTCGAAGCGGCAAGGCGGTTTTTGAATCCTGAATTGAATCAGCTGCATGATCCTAAATTACTGAAAGATCTCGATAAGGCCGTCGGACGTATTCTCCGTGCTATTGATTCCGGGGAAAAAATATTGATTTGGGGAGATTATGATGTTGATGGCACCACCGGGACCGTTCTATTGCGTAAGGCCATCAAAGCCTGCGGCGGGAAATCCGATTTTCATATTCCTAACCGCTTCAGCGAAGGTTACGGGCTTAATATCGAGTATTTGAAGAAATGGTATGACGAAGGCATCTCGTTGATTATCACAGTTGATTGTGGAATGCGGGCCTTTGAAGCCGCAGAATGGGCTAGGGAGCAAGGGCTTGATATGATCATTACGGATCACCATCTGCCTGATCCGGTGCTCGGTTCTCCCAATGCCTTTGCTATTGTCAATCCAAACCGTACGGACTGTGCATATCCTGATAAAAATCTTGCCGGTGTCGGCGTTGCATTAAAACTGGCCACCGAATTGTTGAAAACAAGGGGTCAGGATGACCGGATTCAGGATTTGTTGCACATCGCGGCAATCGGGACCGTAGCGGACATTATGAATCTTAACGGTGAGAACCGTGCAATAGTTCATTACGGGCTCAAAGGGCTCTCGACAACACGCCAACCGGGCCTTCGCTCTTTGATGCAAATCTCCGGCTGCAGCGATGATATGACAAGCGAAAGCATAGGTTTTAGGCTTGGTCCTCGTATCAATGCCGCCGGAAGGATGGATGTAGCCTCGGATGTAGTCCGGCTGCTTGAAACCGACGACCCTGAAACTGCAGTCCGGTTAGCGGAAAAACTAGATGAGCGTAATCGCGAAAGGCAGCGCGTGCAAATGGAGATAACGGAAGCCGCGACAGAAATGATCGGAGACCTTAGCAATCAAAGGTTCATTGTCGTTGGCGGTGATGGTTGGCATCGCGGTGTTATCGGACTTGCGGCTTCCCGGCTGGCTGAAAGGTTCTGGAGGCCGACTCTTGTTTTTTCGCTTGAAAACCACATCGCCCATGGCAGCGGGCGATCGGTTGGCGATATTCACCTACTCGAGGCTTTGGAGTCCTGCTCCGAACTTTTCGAACAATTCGGAGGACATAAATCCGCAGCCGGCATGAAAATCAAGGCAGAGCGAATCTCAGAACTCCGCGCAAGACTGGAAAAATATGCGGAAACACACCTTACAGATTCGCATTTTGAGCCCGTTCTTCATATCGATGCTCATGTATCATCAGCCTCGATGGATCTAGAAGTGGTCCGTCAACTCAGTTGCTTTGAGCCATTTGGTGCCGGGAATCCACGTCCGGTTTTTGTTACAAAAGATCTGACTATTGAACGCGAGCCTATGATTATGAAAGAAAAGCATCTCAAACTCTGGCTCAGGGGAAGTGCCGGAAATATTTTCGAAGCAGTCTGGTGGGACGGTGTCGCCAATTCATCAGGGCAAACTTTTGGACGTGGAAACCGCATCGAACTGGCCTATACGCCGGAAGAAAATGTTTGGAACGGTGTTTCCAGATTACAACTCGTCATCGAGGATGCGCGAACGGGGAATTGATATATTGGCCGAAACAGAAGCAAATCAACTCAGGGCTTATAACTTTTGGGCAAAACTGCCGAAAATTGTCGGCTGGACTGCCGTGGCGATAGCAGTGGCTTCGCTTTTAATTGCTTTTTTTCTGATTTTCCGTTCAAGAACACAACCGGAATTTCGGATGAAAGGCTTTCCAACGGAACTTTCCAAAGACCTCGTAGCGGACGTTTCAGGTTACGAGAGGACTGAATTCGATGCCGGTACTCGTAAATATTACATAAAGGCAGATCGGGCAAGGACTTTTTCCGACAATCATCAGGAGTTGGAAACGGTTTTTATAGAAGTATTTGACCCGCAGAATCCTGAACGTTCTGACAAAATTAAGGCTGAAAAAGCCGTTTACATTCCGCAGGAAAACAAGAATTTCATTGCTTATCTGGCAGGAAACGTAAAAATTGTCTCACGCGATGACCTGGTAATTGACGGCGACCAGGTAACTTACTCCAAAGCGGACGATACTGCCGCAATTGATGAGCCGCTTAAGTTCCACAGATACAACATTTCCGGACGCGCCGATCGCGCCCGCGCCTTCATTACCGCTAAAAAAATCGAATTGACTTCAAATGTAGAAGTTCTTCAATATCCCAATGCGGATTTTTCCGGAGAGCCGAAGACACGCCTGAATTCCGGGTATGCTTCATATGACCAATCCAGTGAGAAAATCGAACTGGGCGAAGGTGTGCGAGTTTTTTCCAAGGGTGATTCCGGTTCCGGCACAACACTTGAAAGCGTAAATGCCATGATTCAATTACGCATTGCCGGAGAAAACCGCGAATTGGCCTTTGCGGAAGCAAAGAATAATGTCAGGATTGAGTCCGTTGCGACAGATCAGACCAAAACGATAATTACCGCTTCAACCGCATCCTATGATAAGCCTGCGGATAAGTTTGACCTGAGCGGCGGCATAAAAATTCAGACCGGTGACAACAACAAACCAACGGAAATTGAGGCAAACAGTGCTTTTTATGATCAAAAGGCACTCCATCTGGAACTTCTTGGCGGAGCGGGCATAGTGCAGCCTGATGTATCGGTCCGGGGTGAAAAGATATCGGCAAATCTTTATCCACAGCGTAAACTGAAGGATGCTAAAGTAACCGGAAATGCCTATGCCATGCAATCCGAGGCAGAAAGAACGGTTGAAATCACGGCTTCCGAATTAAGCGTTGCCTATTCGACAAGATTTTTGCTTTCAGCTGCAAGTGCAAGTTCAAACGCAGAGGCTGTCCTGACCCCCAAAGAAAATGTAAAGGATTATTCCAGAGCATCACTGCGTGCTAACAGGCGCATAGACATTTACTTTCGCAATGATGGTTCAACGGAGAAAATGATTACAGAGGGCCGGACAACCCTGCAAATGGATGCACCATCGGGAAGACCCGACGGTGCGAATAAGAAAGTAACCGCAAATATCCTGAGAACCTTTTTTTCTTCCGACGGAAAGAATCTTTCGC
>JBFLZQ010000023.1:0-19766 GCA_040756215.1 Acidobacteriota bacterium | reverse complement strand
CCTTCGGATTGTGCTTGGCCAATACCTTCGTTATCGCTGCCGTCAACGTCGTCTTGCCATGATCTACGTGCCCTATCGTCCCTATATTAACGTGCGGCTTCGACCGATCAAATTTTTCCTTGCTCATCTCTTCTGCTTATCTCCGGGTTAATAAACTTCAAATCTTTAGAACCTTATGGAGCCCAAGACGGGATTTGAACCCGTGACCTCTTCCTTACCAAGGAAGCGCTCTACCCCTGAGCTACTCGGGCAATAAATCAAAAAACATAATGGAGCGGGAGACGAGACTCGAACTCGCGACATTCAGCTTGGAAGGCTGACGCTCTACCAACTGAGCTACTCCCGCCCGACTGGTGCAAGGGGCAGGATTCGAACCTGCGTAGGATGTTACTCCGCCGGGTTTACAGCCCGGTGCCATTAACCACTCGACCACCCTTGCTAAATACCAGATTGTTAAGTTTGCTATAACCGGCAACTTGAGCCAATTAGCAAATTTCCAATGTTATCTAAAAATCGTCAATAGCGCAAGCCGCCGGAATAAAAAATTGGCAGGCAAGTGCGGCATACCTCTGCGGAGCCCGGAAACCATTGTAAACAAACGTTTTACGTCCGCCTCGCACGCGGATGAAACCGCTCGTAGGCACGCTTCAGGTGTTCTGAGGTAATGTGGGTATAAATCTGCGTTGTGGAAATGTCTGCATGACCGAGCATTTGCTGAACTGATCGGATATCCGCATTGTTTTGAATAAGATGCGTTGCAAAGGAATGCCGTAAAGTATGGGGCGAGACGTTTGTAAGGCCACATTGGCCGGCATATTCGCGGATCATTTTGTGGACATACTGCCTGGTCAGTGGGCGGCCTGTATTCGAAACAAACAATAAATCTGACGTCGTTTCCAATGACCGTCGGACAGGCAAATACAGGTTCAGCCATTCAACGGCAGCCGAACCCACCGGAACTTTACGGGTTTTGCTTCCCTTTCCGGTACAAGTCAAAACCCGCGTTTCCGTATCAACATCGGAAAGCCTTAGGCTGATCACCTCGGAAACCCTTAAACCGCTTGAATACATCAGTTCAAGCAATGCCCGGTCCAAAATTCCCTTGTCCGTATCGGTTTCCGGTACCGAAAAAAGCATTTCGATGTCTTCTACGCTGAGAAATGCGGGAATATATTGCCCGATTTGCGGTGATTCAATTGTCTCGCTTGGATCCGTATCAATGTGTCCTTCGGCAAGTGCGAATTTGAAAAAACCGCGTATTGAGCTGATTTTTCTTCGTTTCGTCCGCTGCGAAATGCCTTTACGCGATAGATCAATCAACCATTCGCGGATATCTTCCGGTTTCAACGAATCGATCACGAGGCCGTTTTTTGCCACCCACTCTGCCATCTCCCGTAAATCACGGCCGTAAGCGGAGAGAGAATTAGCCGCCAGTCCTTTTTCAACGGCAAGATAGTTCAGATATTCGCGTATCAGGTCTCTTTTTGTTTCTCCGACAGGCATTTCCGTTTGAGTATGTTTTTCCGTCCTATTCCCTGAAATCCATCCATGCCGGGCACCCTTCGTGTTGATCAAGCGTTTTATGAGCCGCTTCCAATGTTTGCAGAGCCTTTTGTCGCTGAAGGTTCCATAATCCGGGGTTTGTCTCTGTTTTCAATTTATTGAGTCTCGAATGCAGTGACAACTTCACACTACATTGGTCGTATTGTGTCATCTCCGGTAGTGACCGCAATAAAATCGGTACGGTTTCACCGCCCAGACCGGCATTTGTATACGCATCAAATTGACGTCCCTGACGCATAAGCTGAAGATTTTTCTCAACGATAAAGGCATCGGGATTGAAAAGATTTACGGCACCCAGAATAACAATGGCAAACCAAAGCGAACCCCATGCAAACCTTTGCCGATTGCCAAACAGGACAGTAAAAATAAACCATATAAACACTATTCCAAGCCAAAACATCAAAACGGCCGGGTAAAAACGCGTCGGAGTCCAGCCATAGCCTACCTCGCCCGTAAGCAGCAGCAGCCGCTGCATTGCGGATGCCATTACTACGAATAAAAGCCCTATCTGAATCAGCGCCAAAACCTTAAAAAGATTTGCTGTGCTTTTGGAATCGCGACGCAAAAGCCAATGTCCGACTAAAAGCATCGGCAGAACCAGAACCGAGGCGAAAACAAGTTCTGCAAAACCACTACGTGCAAAATCCGCAAGTTTCAGATCAGGCGTTGAATGTACAAAGTCCAAGCCACCGAACAAATACGGGATTTGAAACACAACAAAGGATAAAAACACAAGATTAACAAGACCAAAAACTACTCCGGTCTCGATAAAGCCGAGCGTAAATCCCTGCGGCAGAAATGAATTGTCATAATTCTGAAAATCGAATTGTCGTATTTTCGCAGCTACGGAAAAAGGTTTTGTATCGCCGGTCCGGATATTTTCCCTATCATTCGTCGAAGCATCGGCGTTGTTTATGTGTTCAAGAACACTTTTGCCCGGCGTGAAAACCGGGGTATCGTTTTCTTCCTTGTTTAAGTCATCTTCAGGGGATGCTTTTTCAACTGAAAATCCCGAACTTCCTTTGGTTTCTCTGCCGGCCGATCTCCATCCGGCAAAAGGCTGCATCAGAGTCCCGCGAAAGTATGATGCCGTAAGCACCGCAAATACAGAGGTTAGGGCAATGTGTGAGACTATTTTATCAAACCTGAACGCCGTAATCCGGCGTACAAAATGATCAAATGCAGAATCTGCGGACATAAACAAAAGTCCGAAAACGAGAATCAGCGGCAAGGCAATCACAAGGCCACGGATTAAAGCAACAGTCGTTGAAACCCAACGATTTGCAGCAAGTTCCCGGCGGTCTATATCGCTTCCAATCAATAAAATCGGGGCGAAGATCGAATTGATGCCCGCCCAAAGCAATCCTGCGGCATAATGTGATACTCCTGCGTGGACAATGTCTATCGGAAATGTGCGCAAAATCAATACGCCTAGCAAAACTACCATGGCCAATGTATCGAAGACCTTCAGTTCAGCCGAATCCCGAATCAGGAACATGGTTGCAAAGAAAAGGATTGCAGACTTTAGAGCCAAAGCCGGCGGTGAGATAATCTCCGGACGATGTCTGAGCGATAGAAAAGACAATGCCGCAACAAACATCAAAACAAAGACAAATGCATTCAGACCCCAGGGAACATCCCGAAGCAAAGTGTCCGCTGCCAAGCCCATAACTATTGCGCTTACAAGTATTTCAAATCCGGTCTGTGCTTTATTGGTCATTGTTTCGATGTGGCTCCTTCATTGCGTCTATCAATCTTTCCATGTGGTCAAGATAGTTTCGTAAGGCCCGGCGGCCTGTTTCCGTGATTTCATATTCGGTGCGCGGAATTCGCCCCGAAAAGGATTTATTTATTCGGATATAACCTGCTTCTTCGAGTTTGCGGCCGTGAACGCTAAGATTCCCATCGGAGATTTCAAGATGATTTTTCAAGTCTGAAAAAGACGTCTTACCGTTTGCGGCAAGCATGCAGACGATGCCAAGCCGTGTCCGCTCGTGAATAAGGCCATCCATGCCGTTTGAGGCAGAATCCGACGCTTTGATCACCTTCAGGTTTTGCGGTTCCGTTATTTTCTTTTTACTGGCATTTCGTTGCCGTTTCATGTGTTAATGATCAGCCTCCGTAATTCCTTGCTATTACCGCGCCGAAAACTATGTGTAAAACCCCGAAACATAAAGCCATTATCAGATCGCCGTTTACAGCCGTTTTAAGGAGAAACAACAGACCCGCCGCTAGCCCCGCGATAATGAAACTCCAGCCCATGACTTGCACCGGTTTGACAGAAAAAGCGCCACCGGCGGCCACTGCCGCACCGTAGAGCGAGACCCAGGAAATTGCCAAAAGTGCCCGATTTGAATAATGAGCAAGCAAAGCCGTAAGCATACAGGCGGCAATGATTGCGGGAGCAAACCCCAAAGCAAATTTTCTTGCCGATACGGTCAATAAAGGTTGGCCGCAGCGTGCCGCTTTTCGCCACATGGCCAAAATACCGATCGTGATGGCAAGAGCCGCCGCAAAAATCCAATAAATCAGCCAGTAATAAAAATCAGCCGCTGCGGAGGCAAGATATGCCGTCGCAATCGCCGTTAGTCCCATCAGAATGCCGCCGTAACCCGGCACAGCCGTAAACTTTATCCCGCTTTCGATTGTTGAGCGTATATATTCGAGATTTTCTTCGGCCCGACGGCCTAAATTCGGTAATTGTCCGGGATCCGCTCCGGGACTGCGAAAAGTCTTTACGTTCGACATCAGGTCAACTCTACAATGTAAAAATTAAATTGTAAAGTACTTTGTATTGTAAAGTTGGTAACAATCAAAAAACGGGCCTCCAGCCCGTTTTTGATTCCGGTAAGTTGCACAACGTTAAAAACGCGAAATGCCTAGTGCCCGGCTTCAGCCGCAACTTTCCCTTTGAATGTCCTGAACAAAAAAACAAAATATCCGATAGCAATCACGATGCCGAATGTCCACCAGATCAATCCCACTCCAAGCCCGTAATCGCCGGCCTTTGAATTATAGATTGTAAGACTGTTTGCGGGCTCCAGAGCAGGCAAAACATTAGGATACAAGGCAAATGCCGCCCCGCCGAGCATTGCGGCAAGATAGATTGCAGATGAAAGAAATGCTGCCTTTTCCTTACGCACCGTGTTGAAATACTTGATCCCGATCAACGACGCCACAACCGCCGTCGGAATCAGCCAGCCCGCAGGGTAAATAAAGTAATTCCCGACGATTTCGGGGCGTATGTACAAAACCGCAAAAAGGCTTGCAACCGTAACAACAACAAGAAGATACCATCCAAGAGAAATTATCCGGCGGGCACGTTCGTTTAGTTCTTTTTCTGTTTTAAGAGCCAAATATGCCGCACCGTGGATTGTAAGCGCAAAGAAAGCCACCAGGCCGGAAAGCACCGTAAACCAATCGAGTATTCCCGTTTCTCCCGTCGTACCCCAATGAGTAAAAAGCGGCTCAAAAAAATACCCTTTTTCGTCCAGCGGCACACCTCGAACGACATTTCCCAGTGCGGCGCCGTAAAAGATTGCCAGCAGAATACTTGCAAGGGAAAAAGTGAAATCCCAGAAGGAAGTCCAGAGATGGTTATGCTCAAGCTGATGACGGAGCTCTATACCCGCTGCCCGCATAATCAATAACCACAGAACCATTATCAGCGGCAGGTAGAATCCGCTGAAAGCCGATGAATAAAGCACGGGAAAAGCGAAATAAAGCGTACCTCCGGCTGCAAGCAACCAGACTTCGTTGCCGTCCCAGACCGGCCCGATTGCACGGATTATAACAGCCCGTTCGGATTCATTCTTTCCGACCAGGTAATGTACAATTCCGGCCCCGATATCAAAACCATCGAGTATGACATAGGATGTGAGCATAAAAGCGACAATAACAAACCAAATCGTTTCCATTTTTCCCTCCTTAGTAACTCTCCTGCTTAATTCCGGCTCCGAGTTCGTCCGCACCGTGTTCTATTCGCCGCAGCATCAGGAAAATGTACAGAAGCGACAAAACCGTGTACATACCAAGGAAACCGAGCAGCGTGAAAAGTACACTTCCGGAAGAAACCATTGGCGAAGCACCATGCTCCGTTCGCATCAATCCATAGACCAGCCACGGCTGGCGTCCGAGCTCAGCCGTCATCCAGCCGACGGTATTGGCGATAAAAGGAAACGGGAAAAGCAACATCAGCAACCACAGCAGCCAGTTTGTTTCGAATAGCCGCCTACGCCACAGCCAGATCACGGCCAGCGTCATCACGGCGATAAAAATCGTCCCCAGGCCGACCATCATATGGAAACTATAGTAAAGCAAGGGGATATTGTCGGGATGCTGGTCTTCGGGGAAAGCGTCCAGCCCGCGCACCTTTGCATCCCACCGCTGATAAGTTATAAAACTCAACATTTTCGGCACGTGTATCGGATTATCAAGCCGTTTCTTTTCCATATCGGGCTGGCCGATCAGAACAATTGGTGCGCCTTCCTGTGTTGTAAAAAGCCCTTCCATCGCCGCAAGAGTAACGGGCTGATGCTTTGCAATCATACGTCCCTGCAGGTCTCCGGAGGGAAACAGCATCCATACACTGCCGATAAAGCCGGCAATGACGCCCGCCTTGACAAACATTTTTCCGTATTCGACTTGCTTGCGGGAAAGAATGTAAAAAGCCCCGAGAGCAGCTACGGCAAATGAGCCGGTAACAAAAGCGCCGCCCATGTTATGCATGTACTGATAGACTGCCCATTCATTGAGCACAAGGTCCCAAAAACTGGTCAGATGGACGCTGCCGTCCGCGCTGATCTCATAACCGACCGGCCGCTGCATCCAGGCATTGGTCGCGATAATAAACCAGCCCGACAACCATGTACCGATCCAGAGTAAAAAAGCCGATAACCAATGCAGTTTTTGGCCGAGACGCTTTTCGCCAAACAAAAATAAGCCGATAAATGCAGATTCGAGAAAAAAGGCGAAAGTTCCTTCCATTGCAAGCGTCTGCCCGATTACTCCGCCGGCAAAACGCGAAAAAGACGCCCAGTTTGTCCCGAACTGGAATTCAAGCGGTATTCCTGTTACGACACCGAACAGAAACGTGATGCCGAAAATCTTGCCCCAAAAGCGGGCTGCTTCGTTCCAGCGTTCGTCGCCTTTCCAGATGGCAAGTGTTTTGAAGGCTACGATCAACGGAGCCAATCCCATTGTCAGTTGAGGGAAAAGATAATGATAAGTAACTGTGAATGCGAATTGAATACGGTCTAAAGTTAATGGATCCATCGTTTACCTCCGGATATTTCATACAGCGCAAAAAACGTGCCTTCGTTGCCGCTTTGTAAACCATTGAAAATAAAGATTTTGCGAATTGAGGTGACTGAGGGTGTCCGTTTAAAGGTGTGGAAAATTTCGCGCTATGGAAAAATCTACGCAGTAGAACGGTAATGGAAAAGGGTCTGCTATTTTTTTGATTTGGTTGCTGCATTGACTTTTTCGCCGAGATTTTCTTCCGGCGGTGCGGAGTGATCCGCAATAGAGTATGTCAATCGTTTGCCTTGCATTAAAAAGTTCCTTCCGTTGTATTTATATCGGGTTCGCGTAAAATGCGTCGGGCAACAGAGTTGTTCTTCGTCACCGGTGATTTTGCCTGTTTCTGTCTGTCCGAGAAGAAACCGGTCGCGGCCAAAAAGTTCAACGATCAGCTCGCCATTTTCGGCGCGGATTGATTTCAATCCGCCGTCGGCGCGGTCGCCTGTTCGAAAATTCCACAAAAGTTCAGGTTTTTCGTCCTTCCATTTGTAGATATAAACCAGTTGAGGAATTGCCGAACCGCCGGTTTCAATCTTGAGGATTACAACGGCCTCTTTGGCGCCGTCGCCGTCAACGTCAAGGTATTTGATATTAACCAGGCTGGCACCTATACGGCGTTCGGCCTTGGCGGCAGCTTTTTCGTCGGGGCTCATGTCGTCGCTTACGTCTTTCATTTTCGGCTCTAATTTGCCGTCAGTCAGCGTAATCTCATCTCCGTCGCGGTGCTGCCATCCGCGCGGAAGCGGGTAAGTAAAATTAGCGAAATCGAAATGTCCCAGCGGCGTGTCGGGCGGTATCTCGCGTGTAGTCAGTTCACTTTGAAGATTAGGTAATTCAGGTGAAGGTTCGGCAGCGAATGCTTTTGATACCGATTCGTCCTGCCGTGAAGCGGCCGCCGTATCATTTGGAATTGAGGTCTCGGGGGCGACAGATGCTTTACTGCCGCATCCGATGAAAAAGCACGAAACCAGCAAAAGAAATAAAAACGCCTGAGTTTTTCTTTTAGATCTGCCCACTCTCTGCCCCTAATTCATACAAATTAATGACTTTATCAAGTAAATTAACTATGCCCGCGTCAGGCTGCGGTATTTGATTCGGTGCGGCTGATCGGCATCGTTACCAAGACGGCGGCGACGGTCAGCTTCATATTCGCTGTAATTGCCGTCGAAATAAACGACCTGTGAATCGCCCTCGAATGCAAGGATATGTGTTGCAATACGATCCAGAAACCAACGGTCGTGGCTGATTACAACGGCACAGCCTGCAAAGTTTTCAAGCGCCTCTTCCAAAGCGCGCATGGTATTGACATCCAGGTCGTTCGTAGGTTCGTCAAGAAGTATGACGTTGGCACCGGATTTGAGCATTTTGGCGAGGTGAACGCGGTTGCGCTCTCCACCGGACAATTGTCCGACGCGTTTCTGCTGATCAGTACCCGAAAAGTTGAATCGCGAGACATACGCTCTGGAATTCACTTCGCGTTTGCCAAGTGTAATTACATCCAGTCCGTCAGAAATTTCTTCCCAGATTGTCTTGTTTGGATCCAGGGAATCACGGGATTGGTCAACATAACCCAGTTTTACGGTTGGCCCGATAACAAATTCTCCCGCATCTGGATTTTCCTGTCCGGTTATCAATCGAAAAAGTGTGGTTTTACCCGCTCCGTTTGGTCCGATTACGCCAACAATTCCGCCCGGCGGAAGTGAAAAATCCAGTTTTTCGAACAAAAGTTTGTCGCCATACGCTTTGGAAACTCCGCGGGCTTCGATAACAAGGTCACCGAGCCGCGGACCGGGCGGAATGAAAATTTCCAGATCCTCGCTGCGTTTTTCCGATTCGGAGGAGACCATCCTTTCGTAATCATTGATGCGGGCTTTGGATTTGGCATGCCGACCCTTTGGTGACATTCTGATCCATTCGAGTTCGCGTTCGAGTGTTTTTCTCCGTTTGTCTTCGGTTTTCTGTTCCTGTTCGAGGCGTAGCTGCTTTTGTTCCAGCCAGGAGGAATAATTACCTTTCCAGGGAATGCCTTCCCCGCGGTCGAGTTCGAGAATCCAGCCCGCAACATTGTCGAGAAAATAACGGTCGTGTGTAACGGCGATGACAGTGCCCTGATAACGCTGCAGATGCTGTTCGAGCCATGCAACGGTTTCGGCGTCGAGATGATTTGTAGGTTCGTCCAAAAGAAGAATATCGGGCTTTTGCAGCAAAAGGCGACACAATGCGACACGGCGTTTTTCGCCGCCGGAGAGATTTTTGACCGGAGTATCGGGAGGTGGACAGCGAAGGGCATCCATTGCCATTTCGAGCCGTGAATCCAGGTCCCAGGCATTTGCCGCGTCGAGTTTTTCCTGGACTTCGCCTTGACGCTCGAGCAAGGCATTCATCTCGTCATCGTCCATGGGTTCGGCGAATCGTGCGTTTATTTCCTCGAATTCCTTGAGAAGAGCAACCGTATCCGCTACCGCTTCCTCAACCGTTTCACGCACGGTTTTCTGTTCATCCAACCGCGGTTCCTGCTCCAGATAGCCGATGCTGTATCCCGGGGAGAAAACGACCTCACCATTGAAATCTTTATCAACGCCGGCAATAATCCTGAGCAGGCTGGACTTTCCGGCGCCGTTCAATCCGAGAACGCCGATCTTTGCCCCGTAAAAAAAAGAAAGATAGATATCCTTCAAAACGGGCTTTTTGTCGTAATACTTGCTGACTTTGACCATCGAGAAGATGATCTTGTTAGGTTCGTTGCTCATTATTGAAATTTTACTGCCTGCCCGGCAAAAGTTTCACGGACACGCTTAAAAGAATCATTTATCGTAATTATAACCGGAACGATTAACTATTTCCCAAGCGTACCTGTCGATTGATTTAGCTGACATTACATGCGGTATGGGTTTTGTATTATGACAAGATCGGCAATAAACTTATTCTTTTCGCCGCGATGGACAACCACCTGATTATTACACTTGTTACACTTCTTGCGGCATTCATCCTTTTTGTCAGTGACCGTGTGTCGGCCGATGTCGTTGCGCTGCTTGTAGTTGTAACATTGGCCGCTACGGGCGTTTTATCACCGGCCGAAGCTTTTTCCGGATTCAGCAGGGCAGCCGTAATCACGATAATTTCGATATTTATTATCAGCGAAGCGCTTCAGCGCAGCGGCGTAACCGAACAGGCCGGAAATGTTTTGTTAAAAATAGGCGGGCGGACGGAACGCCGGCTGATGATTGTTGTCATGCTTTCGGGAGCTGCCCTGTCGCTCTTTATGAACAACATTGCCGCCGCCGCGGTTCTCTTGCCGGCAGCCACCGGTGCTGCCAAGCGTGCAAATATAAGCATTTCCCGGCTGCTGATTCCGCTCGCATTCGGGACTATACTTGGCGGAGCCGCAACGCTTTTTACAACATCCAATATACTGCTCAGTTCTTTGCTTTATGATCGCGGGCTTGCCGGTTTCGGCGTTCTGGATTTTCTACCTGTCGGCGGGGCGTTGGTTTTTGCGGGTGTTGTATTTATAGCCTTTACGGCACGTTATTTACTGCCGGAACAGACCTCTGTTGAGCGGACCGTCGCACCGGATTCGTCTGCCGGCAGCGATTTGATTCAGGCATATCGTCTTGGTGAAAAACTTTTTCGCGCGCGTGTTCCCAAAAATTCTTTCCTGATCGGTAAAACACTCGCTCAATGCACGCTGCGGGAAGATTTCGACGTCAGCGTCGTAGCCATCGAGCGTGGAGGCCGGCGGCTGCTGGCACCGGATGCCGAAACCGTCATAGAAAGCGGAGATACACTGGTGCTTGAAGGCGATGAAGATGATTTTCGCCGCCGCGATGTCGAACCTTACATGGAATTTCTCCCTGAGGAAGCGTGGCGCGAAAGCGATCTGGAATCGCAAGCAATCGAAATTGTCGAGGCGATGCTGCCGCCCCGCTCGCGCCTTTTGGGAAAAACACTCCGTGAATTGCATTTCAGGGAACGGTACGGAATGAGCGTCCTCGCCATTTGGCGTGGCGATCGTGAATTGATAACCGACCTTGCCGACCAACCGCTTCAGTTCGGCGACGCGCTTCTGCTGCAGGGGCCGCGTGAAAAGCTTTCGATTTTAAAAGACGATCCTGACCTTATTTTGCTTATTTCTCCCGAAGAAGCCGCAATTACCGTTCCCGGAAAAGGCCGTGCCGCAATTTTTATTTTCATCGCCACGCTTGCCTTTGCGGCTTATTTTACGGATTTTACCGCGACGATTATGCTGGGCGGCGCTCTTGCGATGATGCTCGCCGGCATTGTCCCGCCCGAACAGGCTTATGGTTCGATCAGTTGGAAAAGTGTTTTCCTTGTCGCCGGCATGCTGCCGATGGGCATTGCTCTTCAAAAAACTGATGCATCCAGCCTGTTTGCAATGGAAATCCTCGCCTGGTTTGGAAATTACGGCCCGCATTTTCTTTTGGCGGGTTTGTTTGTAACTACCGTTGCGCTTACTCAGGCGGTAAACGGAGCCGTTGCGGCTGCAATTATGGGACCGATCGCCATCAGCATAGCCGAACGCGGCGGTTTGAATCCACGCTCGATGGTGATGGCTGTTGCAATGGGTACATCTATGGCTTTTATTACGCCGCTCAGCCACCCCGTAAATGTTATGGTAATGAGTCCGGGCGGATACCGTTTCGGAGATTACGTTAAAATAGGGCTGCCGCTTACTATTGTCCTGTTTTTTGTCGTGATGGCGGTCTTGCCTGTTTTCTGGCCGTTGTCCTGACAAATTCAACTGACGGGAAAGGCAGGCAGGATTCACGAAATCCGCGTTTTCCTGACGGCTATTTTATTTATCCGGTCGGTTCTTACCTTGTAACCGATTCCGGGCTCTTCGGGGACGCATATTGTCCCTTTCGCCGACACCTCAACTTCAGGCTCGATAACGTCCTCTGTCCAATAACGTTTGCTGGCCGAAACATCGCCCGGCAGTGTGTAACCGGAAAGTGTTGAAATTGCAATGTTGTGTGCGCGGCCGATTCCGCTTTCCAACATCCCGCCGCACCAGACCGGTATCGAGTTTTCCCGACAGATTTTTTCCACGAGTTTTGACTGTGTGTGGCCTCCGACACGTCCATTTTTCAAATTGATAATCTTACCGGACTTCAATTGTATTGCCTTGCGTGCGTCGTCCGGCGATTTTATCGGTTCGTCCAGGCAGATTGGCGTTTTTATTGCAGCCTGAAGTGTCGCGTGGTCAACAATATCGTCATAGCCAAGCGGCTGCTCGAGCATCATCAGGCCAAATTCGTCCAGACTCTTCAGCAAATCCAAATCGCTTAACGAATAGGCGGAATTGGCATCTCCCATCAATGGAATATCACCGAAATGTTTGCGAACCGCGGCAATTACGTCATAATCCCAGCCGGGAGCGATTTTGATTTTTATCCGTCTGTAGCCTGCATTAAGTTCCGTTTCGATTTTATCGAGTAATTGCGAAACCGTATCCTGGATTCCAATCGAAACTCCGCATTCTATTTCCTTACGGACGCCGCCAAGATGTCGCCAGAGCGGAACGGAGGCTTTTTTTGCTTCCAGATCCCAGCAGGCGGTTTCGATTCCCGATTTAGCCATCCGGTGACCGCGAACCCATTTCATCAAATCCCAGATGCCGGCCGCGGAATCCACTTGTTTGCCGACAACCATCGGGGCTAGAATTTTTTCGACGGTAACCCAAGCCGAATCAGTCCATTCATCGGAATATCCGGGCAATTCGCCACAGGTGATTTCTCCCCATCCGTCGGCTCCGTCTTCGTCTATGACACGGACAAGAATAATCCTTCGCTCGTAAGTCCGGCCGAAGCTGGTTTCAAAAAAATGAACCAGCGGCAGGTTGATTTCCGTAAGTTCGATACTTGATATTTGCATTGCAGATAGAAAGGCTTGCGGTTCAAATTTTGAATTATACTTTTCCGGGAGCCTTTAAGTCCATTGGAGCACGCAAGTCCATCTGCTTGCCAATGCGCTCCGAATCGGACAGAATTTCGAAGGCGCGCCGCATCTTAGAGTTATGAAATCAATCCTATCAGCCATCTCTCTGATTTTTCTGATTTTGGCAAATTCATGTTCGGGGCAGACCGAACAACAGGCTCTTGAATCCTTGCGTGCAATGACGCGCGGCGGCGGACTGCCGCCGGAATCCGCCGTTGCGCAGATTGAATCAAAATTTGCGGGAAAGCAGGCAGGAGCTCTGGCAAAATTGCTGCGGGCAAGAATCCGTTTTGAAAACAAGGATTTTGCCGGTGCAGCCGCAATTCTTGATACCGATGCGATCGCACGGCAGACGGCGCTTGAGGATTATGCTCTTTGGCTGCGTGGAAGGGCACTTGCGGAGGCCGGAAACCATCCCGCGGCAATGCTTGTGTTTTCGTCCTTGATCGAGCGTCACCCCGATTCCATCCGTGTCCGCGATGCCCGGCTTCGCTGGGCGGCTTCAGCCGCAGCGGCTGGCGAAGGCTTACGGGTTGCTCCTGCCCTGGCTGACCTTTTGGCAGAAAAAGATGCGGCTGCGATTTTTGCTGCGGCGCGTGCTTACGAATCAATGGGCGATACCGCCAATGCCGCAGAATTTTACCGGAGAGCATATTTCTACGGTGCCGGAACGCAAACCGCCGTTGACGCGGAAGCAAAATTGAAAGCTTTCGGAGTCGCTCCGGAAGCAAAAAATGCAGATGAACTCGTCGAGCGCGCCGTCCGCCTGGCCGACGCCGGCGACCGCGCCAACGCCGAAGCCGCATTTTCCATGCTTTCCCAACGTTATCCCGAAAGTTTTACGCCACAGCTCAGGCTCAAACAATTGACTACGCTTGCAGCCTTGAAAAAGATGACCGACGCCGAAAACGCTTTTGCGGCAATACCACGCGATGCTCCGGTCCGCGAAGAGGCTTTCTATCAACTGATACGTGGTTATTCGGCCGCCAAACTCTTCGCGGAGGCACGTCGCGTCGCGGCAGAAATGCTCAAAAGTTACCCGGGCGGCCGCCTGACGCCAAAGGCTCTGGTAGAAGCCGGAATGGCGGCACGCGATGCCAAATCCAAATCTGACGAGCAATATTTTCTCTCAACTGCCCTTGCCGCTTTCCCGAACGCAGTCGAGGTTGCGTCCGCACAGTTTGAAATGGCCTGGCTGGAGCATGAAAACGGTAATTACGGTCAATCCTCGCAGATGTTTATCGAGCATCTTGCACGTTATGTTGATCGCGACACATCGAATCGCGGAAAAGCCGGCTATTGGGCCGCCAGAGATTCCGAACGCGCAGGTAAAATTGCCGAAGCCTGTTTCCTGTATGATGCCGTCATTTATCGCTATAACGCCAATTGGTACGGATATCTGGCCGCTTGGCGCAAATCGGGCCTCGATGCCGCTGGAAAATGCAATGTCCGGGAGCCGGCCGATGCCATGATTCGCCGCGCCGCGGAAAATTTAAAAAAAGTAACGGTTGCACGCGAAACCTCAGGTGAGCGTGAAGCTTTGCGAATGACCAGGAGCGACCAGCTCGGCATAATCGGGCTTTTTGACTGGGCTATCGATGAATTGAATGAGGCCAGGTCTTCGGCGGGCAATTCTCCGAAAGTCAGCCTGGCTCTGGCACGCCTTTACCGGCTCAAAGGCGATAACGTTAATGCCTTTCTTTCGCTTGCCAGAAGTTTTCCCGATTATTCGCAAATGTTTCCCGAGGAAATGACGCGTGAAGAATGGGAGATTTTCTATCCGCTGACAAATTGGGAAGAGATCAGATTCTGGGCAGAAAAGCGGAATCTGGACCCATACACCGTCGCCGGGCTTATCCGTCAGGAATCGGTCTTCAATCCCCGTGCAAGGTCATCGGCGAATGCTTTCGGCCTGATGCAGCTGCTTGTCCCGACGGCCAGGACGATGGCTAAAAAGTATGTTTCCACGACTTCTTTGATCACACCCGAAACTCTCTATAATCCACAGTTGAATATCGAGCTCGGTACGGCATATATGCGTGAGCAGCTAGATAAATTCGGACGGATCGAATACATGTCTGCCGCTTACAATGCCGGTCCCGGAAGAATCCCGCAATGGAGAGCCACGCTGCCGATCGAGATTGACGAATTCGTAGAGGCAATTCCCTTCAAGGAAACACGAGGTTATGTCCAGGGAGTAATTCGAAATTCCGCACAGTATCGCCGGCTTTACGACGAAAATGGCCGGTTCAGACCAAACGTAGGAGCAAGGCCGCTGCGCGGAGAGATGGAAAACATGCCGCCGGCGGAATTTTCGCAGGCTTTTCCGGATGTTTCGGTAGAATAATGCTGGAACTGTTCCGTTTTTCCTCAGGAACGTATTGGTAGTGTTCTATTTTGCCCCACTTTTTGCAAGGCTTTGTCGCGGCTTACGCAAAAATATCAATAAATCAAATGCTTTTTAGAGTTGCCGCGTTTGGCACGCACTTTGCACTAACCCTTTGCGGAAAGCCCTTCGCCGAGAAAAGCGGTTTTCCAAAATCGGTGATAGATACTCCCACGCTATCACCAGATTTTTATAAATCTGCTCCGGCCTCACCACGGGCAGTTTTATTTGAAAGTTTCACCGGTATATTTAAGGGCTTATAAAAAGTTTTGCCTTCCCGTTCAGTTCTCGTTTTTGCTTCCGAAGGCAGCCCGGTCGTTCAGAAGCGTTTTTCTCCTGCATCTTTAGGCCCGCGGGCAACATTCAGCACCTCCTCAATATTCGGTTCGGCTCTTTGAGCCGGACCATTTTTTTGCTTTCGGAAAATAGTTAAACAAAAAGCCGGCAGAATTGAGCCGGCTGCAGTTTTTGTCTGAAAATTTTGTCTGAAAATATTGATAAAACTTACATCGTCAAAGCCATATCCAGTTCCTGCAATTCGCCGTCTCCCGAAAGATCCCGGAAATAGGCGGATTCGTTGGCAAATAATTCCTCGATGGTTTTAATCTCTTCATCGAGGATGCCCGCCAATCCCCGCAGCATATTCATTCCGAATTCGATTCGCTCTTCGGCAAGGTTTTCAGGCAATTCCGCAAGGGGCGTATCATTTTCGACAAGCGAATGAAACAGGTCAGCAGTCTCGCGAATGATTGCCAGCGTCTGCAGATGGCGTGATTTCAAATCGGCAAGCTCCCTCCGCCGCAGGATTTCCGCGGATTTATGCTTGATGAAGGCGTCGAGTTCCGAAATAAAATTACCATCTGCGAATAAAACCGGAATTTCGGACAGGCGCCGGCTGCCGCGAACGGCAAAAGCGAAGTCGGCAGGTGAGGCGTCCCGCAGCGAGCTGTCAACGACGGCCAGATCGGGCCGCAGTGATGACATAAAATGAAATGCTTCGGCTGCTTCATCGGCAAAGATGAGCTCTACGGGCAAACCGCGCAATGTATTCATCAATTCCGCATTAAGCCGAAGTTTTGGACCAATCAAAAGTACCCGAACCGCATTTTGTGAGAGTTTCATAGATCGTAAACCGCCTTTTTCAGGAATGCCGCAATGGCTGCAATTCCAAAGATACCCGCCGGAGTCTGAATGAAAACCAAGTCGGGGCTTTTGACTATTGCAACAACCGTGCCTCAGTTGAAAGCCCGATAAATACTTTGTCGAAATTGACAACAAAGGGGAAAGGCGTCCAAATTTTCCCGCTTTCGGGAAAATAGCCGGGGAAAAATTACCTGGTTTAACCGGAAGTCCGGTTTGATTCATCCGAAACGGTGTTTTATTGCGAAGCGGTATCGTGGTTCATTTTACGGGCAAGGATACGGGAAAGTGTTTTCCGGTCTATGCCAAGAATGCGGGCGGCCGCCTGCTTGTTTCCGCCTGTAGAAGCAAGTACTTTTTCAACGTAGTGAGCCTCCATTTCGGCAAGCGTCAGCAGCCTTTCATTATTTTTCAAGGAATTTTGCGTAATTTCCTCCGGAACCAAACCGTGGGCAACGCCATCGCAACGCCCGAAACCGCTGACGCGGACGGGCAAATGTTCCGGATAGATGACATCGTCAGCCATCGAGACCGAATGGAGGATCGCATTTTCCAGTTCGCGGACATTTCCGGGCCATGGGTAGGCTTTCAGCAATGCAAGAGTTTCTTCCGCAAAGGAAATATGCTCTCCGCCGGCCTTTTCGGCGAAATGAAATGCAAGAAGCGGTATATCTTCGGCGCGTTCGCGGAGCGGCGGAATATGGATCGTTACCGCATTGAGCCTGTACATCAGATCCTGTCGGAAACGGCCGGCCATAACTTCGGCTTCTATGTCGCGGTTGGTGGCTCCGATTACGCGGGCATCTACGCGAATTGTTTTGTTTGAACCGACGCGGCGGATTTCACCTTCCTGAAGGGCACGCAGGAGTTTTACCTGAAACTGCGGGGCCGTCTCGGTTATTTCATCCAAAAAAAGCGTTCCGCCGGAGGCTTCTTCCCATAATCCGATGCGTTCGGTGGTTGCGCCCGTAAAGGAACCTTTGGAATGGCCGAAAAGTTCGGATTCGATCAATTCGGTTGGGATTGCGCCGCAGTTGACGGTAACAAAAGGGCCTCCGGAACGCCGGCTGCGGCGATGGATGGCATTGGCTATGAGCTCCTTGCCGGTCCCCGATTCGCCTGTTATCAGCACGGGCAAACTGGTAGGTGCGACGCGGCCTACCATTTTCAGGCATTCGACAAATTTGGCACTCCGGCCGATGAGCGGGATATCTGATGTATAACCGCCGGCTGCGGGTATTTCCGTGGATTTATCGCTGCGCCGGCGTATCTGCAATTGTTCGCGGACGATGCCGGAGATACGCAGAACATCGGCAACGGAAAATGGCTTGACCAGATAATCGAAGGCACCGATTGCGGTTGCGTCCAGAGCGCCGGCAGCCGAGCCGTGGCCCGTCATCATAACGAACCGTGCCTCGGGCATTTCGTCACGAAACCGCCGCAGCAACTCATATCCGTCTGCATCGCCAAGAAGCACGTCGCAAAAGATAAGTTCGAAGCTACCGGACTGCAGAGCTTCAGTAGCGGCGGCGGCATTCAAGGCCTCTGTTACGCTCCAGCCGTCAGACCTCAAGACTTCAGCGACAAAGCCATTTACGGCTGCTTCGTCGTCTATCACCAATGCGTTTGGGAGCTTTGTCATTTTTCGCGGAAAATTATAACATCAAATTTGTCCGCTGAGCGCGGAATTTTGCCCCACCTTACAAAAAATTATTGACTTGATTGAGGTTAAAGGATTATAAGTATCACTATGCGTGCGGGAATTTGCAGGTAGCCGCGGCAGAAAGATTCAAATAGTCCTTCACCTCACCGAAAGTATCCTTTGAATTTAGATTTGGAATCTTCCCCGCGGCTCTGTGGCTCAAAATATGACTGTAGGACCGTAGTGTCTCTGATTGACGGCCGCTGACGGAGACCGACAGCAATGCCAGCACTTTTTAACACACAAGATCAGCAGTTTCCGGCAAATCCGTCGGCAAGCGAGAAAATGGACATTGTCCGCAGGCTTGCAAGAGAGCGGCTTCTTGCTATTGAGGCATTGGCCGCCGCCGGACCGCTAAATGGCGACGGGAGTTTGGCGGACGTTCTGAAACTGATTGCAAGAGCCTGCGGCGTTATTCTCATTATATTTGCATCGGTCGTACTTATCGGCTGGATCACTCCGTATGAAACGCTGCGGAGTATTTACCCTAAACTCGATACCATCGTTCCGCTGAAGGCTGCGGCGTTTCTTTTTTCCGGCATAGCCATACTGTTATTTACGGGCCGGCAATCTGATGAAGGCGTTGCAAAAGCGGGAAAATTCATCTTCCCGTTTTTGACGCTTGCTATCGGAGCAATAACGCTGTTCGAATATGCTTCGGGATATTCGTTAATTGATACGCTCATTCTCCCCGAAATAGTCAGTGCAAGAGGCGGAGAGCATCCGGGACGCATTTCCCTGCCCGCAGCCTTGAATTTCACGATTGCCGGAATCGGGCTTTTTCTGCTTGCATTTCGTAACCTCAGGGCGGCTCTTCTGATCACAATAGCCGCTTTGATTATCTTTTTCAGCGGGCTGGTTTCATTTCTTGCTTTTCTTTTCGATTTCGATGCCGGCATCCAGACTCTCTGGTTTGAAAATTCCACGGTAAATGCTTCGCTTGCTTTTATTCTGCTGTCCGTCGCGCTGATTTTTGCCCGTTCGGATAATCCGATTGCCCGTTTGCTGACCGGTCATACATCTGGCAGCCATGTTGCAAGGATTTTTTTCCCTACGGTAATCATAATTCCCGTATTGATTGGTTACGCAATCGTTACCGCCGAGCGGTCAGGCATTTTCAATCCGGGAGTCGCCGAGGTCTTCGGTGCCGCCAGTACTGTTTTGCTTCTTTTTGTCATTGTCTGGCTGACATCATCAAGTCTCGACAGGCTAGACAGGCTGCGGATCAGAGATTCCGGCAGGTTAAGACACTCCGAAAGGCTGCTCCGTGCGCTGGTCGAAGCAACGTCCGATTTCGTCTGGGCACAGAGTGCGTCGGTCGGCCGCGGCTATACCGAATGGTGGAAGGAGTTGACCGGCCAGACGGATGAGGAGCTGGCAGGATACGGCTGGATCGAAGCCCTTCACCCGAAGGACCGCGAACGCGTCAAAACGGAATGGGAGACAGCCCTTGCGGAGGGAAGCGAATTCCGAAGCGAATATCGCGTCAAAACAAAAACCGGAGAATATGGCATCTTTCGCGTTCGCGGAATACCCATCAGGGATGATGAAGGCCGCGTTGTCGAATGGGTCGGTACCTTCGATGACGTAACGGCAGCCCGTCGTGCCGAGGAGGCCGTACGTAATTCCGAGCGGAAATTCCGGATTCTTGCCAAAGCTTTCGAAGACAATATTTGGGAAGTCTCATCGCCCGATCTGGAGAATGTCGAGGCGCCT
>JBFLZQ010000022.1:0-30303 GCA_040756215.1 Acidobacteriota bacterium | reverse complement strand
TGCCTCATCAAAAGCAATTACCATCACACGGTCATTTGGACGCAACTGATTGACAAATGCAATTGCCGCGTCCTGTATCTCATCGATGCGAAATTGGGTTGAAGGGCTGACGTCTATCAGCAAAACGACCGTAAATGGCTGCTCAACGGTTTGGAAATACTCTATTTTTTGCGGAATGCCATTTTCGAATATTTGAAAATCAGATTGCCGCAAACCGCTGACAAACCGGCCGTTGCGGTCAAGGACAGAGACGGGCATTGTTACAAGATTAGTCTCGACGCGTATTTCTTCTTCGTTATCCATGACCGGCGGAGTGGGCGTCGGCGCCGGCGGCTTATTACCGCGTGATTTGTCGTTGAGTACCGGCGGGTTTACCGGACCGGTTGTCTGCCGGCTGTCTCCATTGATTGTCGGAGGCGTCACCACACGCGGACGCGATGAGCGGTCCTGCTGTGCAAAAGTTCCCCAAAATCCGTAAACAATGATTAAAAATATCCAAAATGTTTTTTGCATAGCCGCCTTTTTCCCTTCCCTTACCCGGACATTGTTAAGACGCATCGGGGAAAGCAGCAGTTTGATTGATATTTTTTGATTGCCGTTGCACGCATTCCTGGGCCTTTACAAGCCTTTTTGAGGGTCAGTCCAGGGATTGGGCGGCAATTTCGTGAAAACGCCGCCTGACGGCGTTTATATTCGCAAATGGAAGGGGGCGGTTATGGGTTCGGTTTGTCAAAAGAATAAAAACTGTTTCGGATTCGGGCTCAATCCACAGACTTGTACCGGTAAAACCTGTATGTCCGAATGCATTTGGACTAAGTTTGCTTCCCGCCGTAGAATCCGGCGAAAAGGCCATTTGAAAGCCAAAAGACCTTGCCTCATTAAATCCTTCAGTCAGGTTTTTACGGAAGATCGAGCAATGAGCCGGATCAAGTAAAGAGGTTAAACGCGGTAAAAACTGTTTCGCAATTGCAAAAACCGCATCTACGGTACCAAAAAGGCCTGCGTGGCCGGCTTCACCGCCAAGAAACCAGGCATTTGCATCGTGAACTTCACCCCAGATCAGGCGTTCACGAAAAACGCCATTCGGTATACGCAGATCCGGAAACTTTTCGCGACATGCCTGTTCCTCATAGCGGTTGCCGGTTTCGCTGGCAGCAATCCGCGGACGCAGATTTTCATTTGGCCGGAACATTACGTCTTGAAGCCCGAGCGGTCGGAAAATAAATTCTGCTGCGGCTTTGCCTATCGGCATTTCGAAAACTTTCTCCAGGATACTGCCAAGCAGGATGTAATTCAGATCGCTGTAAATAACTTCATGAACGCCGCCGGTTTTGATATGTAATATATGCCTGATGGCATCATCCGGATTTGCCGCTAAAAGATAAAGCGGAAGCCAGGCAGGAAGTCCCGAAATGTGTGCGGCAAGCCCGCGGATCGGAATCTTTGCAATGCCGGCCTCACAATCCTTGAAATAATGGCCGGTCGTGTCATTTTCACCAATCAGACGCCGCTCAATGGCAATGGCTGTAAGTAAAGCAGTTACAAGCGGTTTCGTCAGGCTGGCAAGGTCATAGATAGTATTGACATCTGCGGCTATGATTTCAGGGATAACAACCGCGTTTCCGACTGCGCCGCGAAAAACCGTTTCACCGCCTTTGCCGACAAGAAAAACCGCCGATGGGAAATCTCCCGCTTCGACATGCCGTGTAAGAAATTCCGTAATGTCTTTTCCCACCGTCATTTCCAATTGTTTCAAACATTTAGCATTGCCCGATGCAAAGCGATTTTGTCCAGAACACCAAGAGCGAGACTCAGCGCGCGTCGGCCATCCTGTGCCGTGATGGGCGGCGGCAGGTCACGGCGAACCGAATCCAGAAAAGCCTCGATTTCCGCGCGTAGAGGTTCTTTATCCTCTATCTGCAAACGGTTTATGGAAATTCCGAGCAGAGGGTTTTCCGCACCGGGTGCGAGCGTCGTAACCGAAGCAAATTTTGAAGCATAATCGAGGACGACGTAAGCATTTGTCTGGAAAAAGCGGGTTTTGCGGATTTTCTCCGTTCCGACGCGTGAGGCAGTAATGTTTGCAACGGCGCCGTTGGCAAATTCGATTCTTGCATTTGCCGCATCGACTTTATCTGAAATAACCGGGATGCCGACTGCATGGATAGCCGCAACCGGGACATCATCTCCGACGAGCCATTGAACGGCATCCAGGTCATGAATCATTACATCCAGCACGACGTCCACATCAAGCGAGCGGTTCGGAAAGGGCGAAACGCGGTGAATCTCGAAATAAAGCGGTTGTGTAACATAAGGCCGCAAAGCGACCATTGCGGGATTGAACCTTTCGAGATGCCCTATCATCAGCTTTGCGCCAGAGGTCCCGGCGGCTTCGATCATTCGGTCAGCCTCGGCAAGTGAAACGGCCATCGGTTTCTCTACCAGAACGCTGATGCCGGATTCCAGAAACTTTACGGCAATTTCGCAATGCGTCTCGGTCGGCGATGCTATTGAAACAACGTCTGCCTTGCCGATAAGATCCTCTGGGTGATAAAAGGCCGCACAGCCATATTCTCCGGCGATGGCATTTGCCGTCATCTTGTTGATATCACATACTCCGGCCAGCGTGACCCTGCCTTCGGCGGCTATTTCCGCGTAGTTACGGGCGTGATGCCGCCCGAGACTCCCGACGCCGACAACCGCGGCCCGCAATGGTTTCATACCCGACTCTTTTTCCGGCATAGTTTGAATCAAGCCTGCATTTCGGCAATACTTAACATTTTCAGCGAATCAAAAGGAAATGACAATCGAAGAGCATCAAAAGCAGGGATTTTTATTACGAATCTTTCCTCAATTTCCATTGGTTAAAGTTGCGGCGGCCTGCATTGTTGCGGCCTTCTATTTCTTCGGTTTGACCATTCCGCTTGTCGGGCCGGATGAGCCGCGGTATGCGCAGGTAGCACGGGAAATGTATCTTCGGGGCGATTGGATAACACCGACGCTCGGTGGTTTTCACTGGTTCGAAAAGCCTGCACTTCTCTACTGGCTTCAAATCGTTTCCTATCATTTGTTCGGCATCAATGAGTTTGCCGCACGCTTTGGCCCCGCTCTATTCGGATTGGGAACAATCGCGGCAATTTATGTGATTTGCCGCGAATCTGAAAATGCATCCGGCAGTTCTGAAAAAATCTCATTTGCGGAGCTTGCCGCATTAATGGCCGCCACCTCGCTGGGAATAATTGTCTTTTCGCGCGGCGCGAGTTTTGACATTATCCTTACCTTTCCGCTAACTGCTTCACTTGCCTGCTTTTATCGCTATTACCGCAATAATTCTGCCGGCTGGCTTACAGGCTTTTACATTTTTGCAGGAGTATCAACACTGGCAAAAGGGCTTGTCGGTGTTGTATTTCCTTTTGCAATTGTTTTTGCTTTTTATGCAATTTTGCGGCGGCGTCCGGTTAGATTTGAGATATTCAGTCTTTTCTGGGGAACTGCAATTGTCTTTCTGGTTGCCGCAATCTGGTATTTACCTATGTATCAAAGGCACGGCTGGGAATTTATAGACGAATTTTTTATCCAGCACCATTTCCGGCGTTACACCACAAATCAATATTTCCACCCGCAGCCTTTCTATTTTTTCTTTTGGGTTTTGCCTTTAATGACGCTGCCCTGGCTGCCGTTCTTCTTTGCGGAATTCTACGGTTTGACCCGCATTTTTCTTAAGAGAGTAAAATCATCTGCTTTCAATGACTTAGAGGTTTTTGCGGTTGTCTGGACAGCCGTTCCCCTGCTTTTTTTCTCATTTTCGGGGTCGAAACTTCCCGGTTATATTCTCCCGTCGCTTCCGCCGGCGGTAATACTTTCGGCATTTGCGGCGAAAAGGTTCATTACAAACAGCCGAAACGGATTGAAGATAATTCTTTCTATTGCCTCCGCAACGATTATATTTTCCATTACTTTGCTCCTCACCGTTGTACCTAAGTTTGCGGATGACGATTCTCTTAAACGTCTTATTTCAGAAGCCGACGCCGCCGGATACGGTAATCTGAATATCGTCGGGCTTCACGGCGTATTTCACAATGCGGAATTCTATGCAGCCGGCAGGCTTGTCAGAACCTCAGACGGAAAGCAGAAAAAGCTTTATGGCGTCGGGGAACTTCAGACGGAGACGGATGCAGCCGGCGGCAGGATTCTGGTGCTTGTCCCGAATGAATATGCCGGCCAGATTGCGGATAGTCGCGTACTTAATGCAAAACTCATCGCCCGTAATTCCGAGACCGCTTTATTCGTTGTCAGCCGTCCGTAATCCCGGCCGCACGTCTGAGCCTGTCAAAAAGAGCGCGGCCGATTCCTTCCTGTGCGGGCTTTTGGCAATATATCGTCGCGATTCCACGGCGGTCGCATTCACGCAGAAATTCAAAAAAACGGGCAGCATATTCATCGACGGAGCCGCAAACAAGTGCCAATCTAAAAGCTTCCGGCCGCACTTCGGTCCCGATATAAGCGGATGAACCGGGATCGGCGATTACATCCCCGGGACCTGTGAGTACTACCTTTGCATGCGGCGCGTAATGGCGGTATTTTGTCCCTGGACTCCGGGCTGCTTCCGGCTGTGAGGAATCGGCAATCACGGCATCCGGCAGGATCTTTTGAATTTCTTCCAAAGTGACGGCACCCTGCCGGAGAATAAGTGCCCGCTTTCCCGTACAGTCCACGACCGTAGATTCCAGCCCGATTTTAGTATCCGGACCGCGTAAAATACATTCGATCCGCCCGTCCAAATCCTCTAAAACCGCACGCCAGGAAGTAGGGCTCGGCCGGCCGGATAGATTAGCCGATGGCGCAACAACAGGAACACCACAGGCAGACAGAAACTCTCTTGCCGTCGGGTCCGAAGGCATTCTGACGCCGATTGTCGGCAAGCCGGCCGAAGCAAGCATTGAAATCTCTTCGCGCTTTGGCAATACCAAGGTCAAAGGACCCGGAAAAAAAACGGCAATTAGTTTACGTGCCATTTCCGGAATTTCTTCAGCCAGAAGATTTATCTGCGAATAATCGGCTATGTGCGCAATCAGAGGGTTATCCGGCGGCCGGCCTTTGGCAGTGAAAACCTTTCCGATTGCCGTCCGGTTGAAAATATCTGCACCGAGACCATAAACCGTCTCGGTCGGAAAGGCCACTACGCCGCCATTTTTTATATATTCGGCAGCTACAATAGGATTATCCGTCAATTCTGTCTTCACCCGTTTTATTTATCCATTAAAGCCGGCATATTTGCAAAACAGCGTGCCGCAGTTTATATCCCGGTTACTGTTTCCGCTCAATGATACGCTAAAATTTCAGTGTGACGCTTGAAGAGAAATTAAAAACTTTACCGACCGCGGCAGGCATTTACCTGCACAAAAATGCCGCAGGAAAGATCATCTATGTCGGAAAAGCGAAAAATCTCCGCAATCGCGTCCGATCCTATTTCAGAAAGACTTCCGCTCTTGACTATAAGACCAGGCAGCTTGTCCGCCATATAGCAGACTTTGAATTCATCGTAGTTGACAACGAAGTAGAGGCTTTGGTTCTGGAATCAAACCTTATAAAAAAACACAAGCCCCGTTTCAACGTAATGTTGAAAGACGACAAGCAGTATCCGCATCTGAAAATGACAAATGAGCCGTTTCCCCGCGTGGTCATAACGCGCAGGATCGTCCGGGACGGTTCGCTTTATTTTGGCCCGATGCTTCCCGCTTCGCTTGCAAGAAAAACCCTCGATCTTATAAACCGCACGTTTCAACTGCGTACATGCGACATTGAGATAGACGGACGGCTTTCACGCCCCTGTCTTGAATATCATCTCAAGCGATGTCTTGCTCCCTGCGTCAAGGGTCTTTGTACCGAAGCGGAATATCGTGAAGCAGCCCGCGACGTCCGGTCATTGCTGGAGGGCAAAAATCGTGAACTTGCGGCAGATCTGGAAAAACGTATGTGGAAATTTGCCGATGAAGGTAAATACGAACTTGCGGCAAAGTTTCGCGATCTGCGCTCGACGGTAATCGCCCTCGGTGAACAACAAAAAATGGCTTACACTGCCGACCGTGATGTGGATATTTTCGGCTTTCACCGTGAAGGTCCGCGTCTGGCATTGCAGCTGTTCACAATGCGTGAAGGCCGCATCGTAGGGCGGCGTGAATTTTTCTGGGAAGACCTGCCGGAAGGCGATGACTTCGACCCGGGCGAATTTCTCCGTGATGTATTGATTCAATATTACACTACTGACTACGTTCCGCTTGAAATCCACGTACCGAACGACTTTCCTGACCGCGAAAATCTGGAAAAACTTTTGACCGGGCGGAGGGGACGCCGTGTCAGGATAATTCTGCCTAAAATTGGCGAAAAACGGCATCTTGTTTCACTGGTTGAAACAAATGCCCGGATTGCCTTCGAGCAGCGCTTTCGGGTACTCAAACCGGATGCGAAAAAAGTCCTTGAAGAACTTCAGGAAATCCTGGAATTACCGCATTTCCCGGATCGAATCGAATCTTTTGATATCTCTAACATTTCCGGAAGCGAAAACGTAGCCGGGATAGTCGTTTTCGATAATGGAAAGCCGGCGCGTGCTCTCTACCGGCGCTTTATCATAAAAACCGTCGAAGGTCAGGATGATTTTGCCTCGATGCGGGAGGCCGTCTATCGTCGTTACAGACGCATTCTGGATGAAGGCGGCCAGCTTCCCCGTCTGATTTTTATCGATGGCGGAAAAGGACAGCTTTCCGCAGCCGCCGAGGCAATGCAAAGTCTGGATCTGGAGCAAATACCTCTTGTCGGATTGGTAAAACCTCGCGGCCGTCATAGCGAAATTTCGCATATACTTATTCGTGGTCGTGAAAATAGCCCGATTTCATTTGATAAACATTCGAATGCTTTCCGTCTGATACTGCAGATCAGGGAAGAAACGCACAAAACCGCTGTGGAATTTCATCGTAAACGTAGAGAAAAGCGGGATTTTACATCGGAATTGACGGCAATTCCGGGCATCGGCGAAAAGCGGCGAATGAAACTTTTGAGACATTTCGGCTCAATCGAACGCGTTGCGAAGGCCGGCCGTGAAGAGATTGCTTCCGTCATAGGAAAAAGTGCCGGCGATGCAATTTTTGAACATTTCGAGAAACTCCGGGCAGCGGCTTCCCTTACAAAAGAGAATCCTGAAGGTTGACACATTTCGGCTTATAATATAACTTTCAATCGTTAATTTTCCTTCTTTTGGCAGTCTGAACAAGGGTTTTTGGGTAAAACTCTCCCCTGTGAGGTGTCTGCTATGCTTATCCGTTTAGCCGCCGCAACCGTCGTCGGCGGTATCGTTTTCTTTGTTGTCGGTTTCCTGATCTATGGATTGTTTCTCGACCCGGCAGTCATGCGTCCGAACATGAATGAGTTTGCCGGTTTGATAAAAGAAGTCCCTGATTGGGCTCCGCTGATAATCGCAAACCTTGTTTCAGCATTGCTCTTTGCCTGGATTTATGATGCTCTGGCCGGAATACGCAGTTTCGCCGCCGGTGCCAAGGCGGGAGCGATCATTATGGCTTTGATCTCACTCTCGCTGCAACTTATGTTTTATGCTTTCTGGAATCTGCATAAAAACCTTGTTCCGGTGGTTGCGGATCTGGCTGGTTCTCTGGTAATGGGCGCAATCGGCGGCGGTGCAATCGCAGCAGTGCTCGGAGCAATGCAAAAGAAGGATGCGACGTAAAGACCGGCTGCGAAAATAACAAAGCGTTTCGGCAATTTGTCATAAAAATTACCGTAATAAAAGGCCATCAGGGGTTGAAACCGGTTGATGCAATTTCTCCCGGACTTAGCATTTCGATGGCCTTTTCCAAGCCCGGCGGAGTCCCGATAAGTACGAGTTTGTCTCCTTTTTCGACACGAAAATCCGCACCGGGACTTATTTCCATCTTGTTGTTGCGGACTGCGGCAATAACGGTTGCGCCGGTTTTACCGCGAACATCCAGTTCTGCAAGATTTCGGCCGATCGCCGGGGAATTTTCCTCGATTTGGATTGTTTCGGTTGCCGCGGCATCAAGCGCAACATTGATTTCAGGTAATTGTGCAGGCGGTGCGCCAGTTTTTCTAAGCAATTCATACCCCTGGCGTCGGATTCTCTCGATCTGTCCCTCTATTACATTACGGGCGACGCCGTAACGCTGCAGGACACGAGAGAAAATCTCAATGCTGGTTTCGAATTCTTCGGGAATCACCTCATTGGCGCCAAGCGCATAAAGTTCCGTAATTTCGGCTACATAGCGTGTTCTTACGATAATGTGAACAGAATCATTAAGGATGCGGGCCTGCCGGACGGTTCTGCGTGCCGCATCGGGGTCTGACATGGCCAGAACCAGCGACCAGGCTTTCTCAATACCTGCATGCAGCAAAACCTCCCGGCGGGTGGCATCTCCGTAGTTTATTTTTTCACCCATTGCCTTGGCACGGCGAACGACTTCCGCATTTAATTCGAGAACAAGATACGGAATGCCGACCGCCCGCAGCACACGTGCCAGGTTACGGCCGTTAAGTCCATAGCCGACAATAATAACGTGCTGCTGAAGCCCTCCGCTCGATGTCAGATGAATTTCATCATCTTCGACATTGCCGAAATCCGAAGCCGAGCCGTCATTGAGTACCGTCTGAGCAAAGTAGCCAAATCGCGGAGCAAGATTTATCAAAAACGGAGCGGCAGTCATTGAAACAATTGCAGAAGCCAGAAAAAGCTGGTAGTCGGATTCAAAAAACAGACCCTCCTGTAAACCCGATCTGGCCAGAACGAATGAAAATTCACCGATTTGCGCCAATCCGAGAGCCGCCATTGCGGCTATTCTTTGCGGATAGCCCAATAACCTTATGACAAGCCAGATAATCACTGCCTTGCCGACAATTATCATTAAAACAAATCCGGCAACAAGACCAATGTTTTGCCAAAGTGCGGAAAGTGAGAGCAATAGCCCGATCGAAACATAGAAAAGGCTGTTAAAGACATCCCGAAACGGCAGCACCTCCGTCATCGCCTGATGACAATAATCGGTTTCAGATAAAACCATTCCGGCAATGAAACCGCCAAGGGCGAAAGACAACCCAAAATGCGAGGTCATCCAAGACATTCCGACCACAAAAAGTGCCACCGTCAGAATAAAAAGTTCGGGTGAGCGAAAAACAGCCATCTTGTCCAGGAATCTTGGCAACAATAGCCAGGCCCCGAAAACTATTGTAACCAGCGCAAGCAGCGATGTAGCCAATGACCAAAAAGCGCCTGTGAGGCCGGCCGAACTCTTTCCGCCAAGCAAGGGCACCGCCAGCAGCATGAAAACTACCAAAATGTCCTGAAAAAGCAGAATGGCAATGCCGGCACGCCCGTGCGGTGCATCCACTTCATTGCGGTCCACATAACTTTTAAGGACAATTGCAGTGCTGGACATCGCGACAAGAAACCCGAAAAAAACGGATTGTCCGGGCGGGCGTCCGATACCGGTAGCTAAAGCAGCTACGGCAATTGTAGTGAATATTACCTGGAGGCTGCCGCCGATAAAGACAAGCCGTTTCATTTCCCGCAGACGGGCGAGAGAAAATTCAAGACCGATTGTAAAAAGCAAAAGAGTTACGCCTATCTCCGCCAGTACCTCGATTCCCTCAAGTTCGCGAATCAAACCCAGACCATATGGACCTATCGCCATTCCGCTAAGCATAAAGCCAACCAAAAGAGGCAATTTTAACCTTAAGCAGAGATAGGCGACCGGCACGGACACCAGCAGTATAATCAGAAGATCCTGAAACAATTGAGGCGTATGCATATTAAGGGAAATTCAGTATAGCAAATCCGCATTTCAAAACCGCGGCCCTGGCTTGCAATTTGTCGAAGAAAGAAACAAAATTGCCCGATTTAATAAATTTACGGAGGTATCAGGACTCTATGCGGCTTTTATTTTCAGTCGGATTTTTGGCGGCGGCTTTGACCTTCTGCGGCATCGGGGACAGATTAAAGCAAATGTCAGGTCAGAATAATGGAACCTCCGGCGGCGCATCCAATATTGAAAAGACAGCTTCCGGAGAGGTTGATAAAGCTGTAATGTCACCAAAACAAAAGGAAATTGCAGACGCCGGATCTGAAATAAAATGGAATGAGCAGGGCATTACCTGGCAACTGCCGCGTAATTGGAAAAACGTCGGCAGCTCGAAAGAGTCGCTGAATTATGCTTCACCGGACAATGCATTTTTGATTGCAGGCATTTCCGTAATGCCTGACAATTTTCCATCAGATGCCAGCATCAAAGCGACCTATGAAAGTGCCCTCGAGCAATTAAAACAGGGCAAGTACGAAAAAGTCCGATGGCTCGAAATTGACGGTGTAAAAGGCGTTGAATGGGTTGAAGCCATGCCTGAAGACAAGAGCGGCGTGCGCAGGCATCAATGGATAGCGTTCAGGCGTTATCTTGGGCAAAACCAACAGCTGAATATAATGTTTTCGACTTCAGGCTCAAATTTCGACCGTCATCGAGATGATTTTGCCGCCGCGATGTATTCGATGAAGATTCCTAAAGGCTGATTTTGACCGATAACCTAATCGTTAACCTAATCGTGAACTGTCGGAGCATCCGCATGCGGGACGAAGCATTTTCTGCAACGGGCTTCATATTTATCGCCTGCGCCAACTTCAACGCGGGCCTCCGATTCTACGGTTCTTTGTGAATAGTTTGCCGTGCTCCCGCATTTGACGCAAATTGCATGCGTTTTAGTGATAAATTCAGCTATGGAGAGCAACTGCGGCATGGGTTCGAATGGTTTGCCCGTATAATCCTGATCCAAACCGGCAATAATTACCCTTTTGCCCTGATAAGCAAGACGGTTTGCAGCCTCGACCAGACCCATATCGAAAAACTGACCTTCGTCTATCCCAATCACTTCCGTGTCCGGCTGAACCGCCGCGAGCAATTCCGCAGAGTTCTGAACCGGCAGCGAATGATGCTTTTGACCCGAATGCGAGGCAATCTGTTCTTCAGAATAGCGGATGTCAATCCGCGGTTTGAAAACCTGAACTTTCTGCCGTGCGATACGGGCACGATTCAATCGCCTTATCAACTCTTCGGATTTACCCGAAAACATCGAACCGACGATGACTTCAATCCATCCCGTGCCCTTTTGACGCGATTTACGTCTTTCTTCCGTGTTATCAAACACAAACTCATCAATCATAGGATTAAAATGCCCTGCTTATTGCAGCGAATTGACGATTATAGCCGACCGTATCAAAAAAACTGAAACGGGCAGCACACCAGCGAAAAACATTTACAAAATCAGCTCACGGAGTGTAGTCTGGAATGTGGACCTTAAACTCTGTCCAAAATGCAGACGGCCATTCCTGGCAAATAATGAATATTGCCCACATTGCCCGCCGCCGCCAACCTGGAATCAGGAAAGTCTGGTCAATCTCGGCTGTTTACTTGCTACTATCCTTCCTTTATTCGGGTTGATACTTTTCTGGCTGCTTCTGCTTTTCGGATTCCTGTTTCGTCTTTAGAATCATTGATCTATGATCTATCAGGCTGCGACCGGACATCGTTTCAGGGGGCTCGAGACCAATAATTTGAAAAACCGTCGGAGCAATATCAGCCAGCGACCCTTCCGGACGTACCCTTCCATTGCGGAGTTCTTCACCGGCAATAATAAACGGGACGCGGTTTCGGGTGCCGGCCGCTCGGACCGGGCCGCCCGATAAAGGCCGTACGTCTTCGAAATTACCATGACTGGAGGTAATGATCATAGTTCCTCTCTGACGTCTGATAGCTTCCCACATACCACCGACACAAGTGTCTATAAACTGAACCGCCTCAATCGTTTTCTCCAAATCGCCGGTTGAAGCCATCAGATCCGCAGCCGAAAGGTTAGCAATCAGAAATGTCTCCGGCTCAGATTCAATTGCGGCAATGAATTTATCGGCAAGTTTGAAGCTTCCCATCTCAGGATCGGATTGATGTATTGACTCATAACGGCGGGATATCAGGACGTTATTTTGGACCGCATCATCTTCAGACAATCCCTTTGAGCCGAGAAATGCCGTAATATGTTGAAAACGTTCTGTTTCGGCAAATCTTACGTTTCTGATTCGTTTTTCTGCCAGATTGAACCCAAACCCACCTATGGCTTTATTCGGTTCAAATGCAGCCGGAACATTCAGCGAAGGATCATATTCCACCATCGTAACAATGTTGTATCTGAATTCACCGTTTTCCCTTTTGGAAGCAGCCAGGGTAAACGCTAATTGCCGCATTCCGTCAGCCTTGTGATTAAAGAAAATAATGGCATCACCATCGGAGATAGTTGCCACCGGCAGATCCGTTTGAGACTCGATGACAATCGGTGCTATGAATTCATCCGTTATTCCTCTTAGAAAGGAGCTCCTTACAGCCGAAACCGCATCGGAGGCACGTTCACCTTCAGAATGTGCCAACATTGTAAAAACACGCGCGGTCTTTCCCCAGTTTCCCGATGTATCCATTGCAAAATGTCGTCCGCAGACAGTTGCAATACGACCGACACCGATTTCATTCATCTTGACTTCAAGTGCTTCAAGATAAACATCGGCCGTTCGCGGTGCCACGTCATGGCCGTCCAGTATCGGGTGTACATAAACATTTTCCACACCTGCAATTTTCGCCAATTTCAAAAGAGCAAAAAGCGTTCCGACAGAGGAATGTATGCCCGCATCGCTCAATAAACCCATTAAATGTAGGGCTCTGCCGTTTGATTTAACGGCGGATATAGTCTTGGTCAAAACTTCGTTATTGAAAAATTCCCCGCTGCTGATCGCCGAGGCTATCCGCGCCGCAGGTGATTCAATAATCCTTCCCGCACCGATTACGAGATGGCCCGCGTCAGGTTGTCCTGGCTCATCAGCCAGCAACCCGACACTTTCACCCGCCGCATGAAGTTCACTCCTGCCAAACGATTTTTCCAGTGCATCAAAATTGGGAGTATGAGCAAGGAAAAATGCGTTTCGTTCGCAATTTTGCGATATACCCCAGCCATCAACTATCACAAGTGCAAAAGGGCTTTTGAGTTGCTTACTCATTTTGATTGGAAAGACAGGACTAACCTGCTTTAGAGGGGAAAATCCGGAATTTTGCCAAAATTGCAAAAATAAAAAGCCGTTAAACCGGCAATAACATTATAACCTATCGAAACAATCGCAAAACATTTTTTAATAAGCATTGGGAGCCGGACGCTCCATCCAACGCTCAGGAAATTTTAGATCGGAAAAACCGAATTGTCTGTAGAGGCTATGTGCATCCCTGGTTGCCAGAATCCAACGCCGGAGCCCCTGAAGCTCCGGATGAAGTAACATTTCCTTAATCAGCATTTTGCCGAGACCGCGGCCGCGAAACGGCACCTTTACAAAAACATCGCCCACATAGGCAAAAGTCGCTTTGTCCGTAACTACACGCCCGAAAGCTGCAAATTCTTTACCTGCGAAAATTGCGAAGCACAAAGAATTTTCAATCGCAATACGGGTTTGTTCCAGAGTTCTTTCCGCTGCCCAGTACGATTCTTCTACCAGAAAATGGTGTATTTCCGCGATGTCCAGCCTCGATTTATCGGTCGTAACGTTAAAATCAACCATTGTCTAGTCTTTGTTTCGGGTGATTTGGTAAAAAGCTCCCATTCCGGGATATCGCGCCGATTCTCCAAGGTCTTCTTCAATCCGCAGTAATTGGTTGTATTTTGCAATGCGGTCAGAGCGGCAAAGGCTTCCGGTTTTTATCTGTCCGGCATTGACGGCCACCGCAAGATCCGCGATGAAAGAATCCTCGGTTTCCCCGGATCTGTGGGATATGACAGCCGTCATATTATTAGTCTTTGCAAGTTCAATGGCATCCAGCGTCTCGGTCAAGGTTCCAATCTGGTTCACTTTAATCAGAATTGAATTTGTGGCTCCAAGTTCAATTCCACGGCGCAGGAAACGTACATTTGTAACAAACAGGTCGTCACCGACCAGCTGGACCCTGTCACCGAGCAATTTTGTGAGGGCAACCCAGCCGTCCCAATCGTTTTCGGCCATTCCGTCTTCGAGCGAAATTATCGGATAACGCTCACACCAATCGGCCCAGAAAGCGGCCATTTCCTCTGATGTCAGCTCGCGCTTGTCTGATTTTTTGAAAATGTACTTTCCGTTTGAGTAAAACTCGCTTGCAGCCGGATCCAGAGCGAGCATTACATTTTCTCCTGCGTTGTACCCTGCTCTGCCGATTGCTTCCAGAATAGTTTCTATGGCTTCTTCGTTAGACTTCAGGTTAGGTGCAAATCCGCCTTCATCGCCAACACTGGTCGAATAACCGCGGGATTTCAGAACCGCTTTCAATTGATGAAATATCTCGGCACCGGTACGCAGGGCATCAGCAAAAGATTCAGCTCCTACCGGCATAATCATAAACTCTTGAAAATCAACATTATTGTCTGCATGTGCTCCGCCGTTTAGTATGTTCATCATCGGAACCGGCAAGGTTTTGGCATTTGCTCCACCAATGTAGCGATAAAGAGGAATTTCGAGCGAGGCCGCTGCCGCGCGAGCAGTTGCCAGCGAAACAGCCAGGATCGCATTTGCTCCGAGATTTGATTTATTTGCGGTGGCATCCAGAGCCAGCATCGTCTCGTCAATCAAGGTCTGGTCCAATGCGTCCAGGCCCTGCAGCTCCGGAGAAATTTTCTCGTTGACGTTTGCGACGGCGTTTAGTACGCCCTTGCCGCCATATCGAAGTTCATCGCCGTCGCGCAACTCGACCGCCTCGTTTTCACCGGTGGAGGCGCCGCTCGGGACAGCCGCTCGACCCGTTGTGCCGTCTTCTAAAATAACCTCAGCCTCAATCGTCGGATTGCCGCGTGAATCCAGAATTTCGCGTGCCCAAACCTGTTCGATATAACCCATTTATTTTCTCCGAATTAGATATTTTCTGTCAGAAGCAAACAGAAGCAAAAAAGTAAATTTAACGCGAAAAGTTGAAATTGCAAAATTGGGCTGTCTCGTGCAGGTTATTGTGCTATTGCGGCCTGGCTTTCTGCGATTGGAAGGCTTTTTTCCATCCTGACACGCAGAATGCGTCGTTTTTCAGCCTTTTCAACTCGAAACGTATGTCCGTTATAGGCAACCGTGTCGCCTGCGTTTAGAATCCGGCCGGCTTCAGACATTAAAAATCCGGCTATCGTCGTGTAATTTTCCGAAACCGGAATATGCAAACCGAGCCGTTTATTCAGATCACGAACTGCCAGCGAACCATCTAACAGATAGCTGCCATCGGGCTGTTCGATTATCTGCTCGTTTACCTCTTCGTCGTGTTCATCAGAAATGTCACCGACGATTTCCTCCAGCAGATCCTCAAGAGTAATAATGCCTTCGATTCCGCCATGTTCGTCAACGACAAAACCGAAATGAAACTTCTCCTGTTGCATTTGCCTCAAGACGTCTTCCAGACGGGCAGTATCAACTACATAGTTTGGTTTTTGTAAAATGCGATCTATTTCAAAACCCTTTGGATTCAGAATCGCATCGAGAACATCTTTGACATGTATAATTCCGGCAATATCATCAAGCGAACCGCGATAGACCGGCATTCTGGAAAAACCATGTTCACGAAAAGCATTTGCAATTTCAGCCAGCGAAGCCTCGTATGGAATTGCAACTATTTCGGTCCGAGGGATCATGGCCTCTTTGACCGTTGTTTCGGAAAACTCGAATACCTGGTCAAGGAGCCTCTGCTCTTCTTCATTCAAATGTCCGCTTGCCCGCGAAACGCTGATAAGCCTTCTTATTTCATCTTCCGTATAGCTCGAGCCATGCTCGCTTGTTGGTTCCAACCCGAACATTCGGACAGTTTTTGTACCGGCCCAATCAAGTATTCGAATCGGATAGTTGAAAATTCTGTAAAAAACCTGTAACGGAAAAGCGACCAGAAATGCGATTTTTTCCGACAATTCAAGAGCGACGGTCTTCGGAGCAAGCTCACCGAATACAATATGCAGAAATGTAATCAATGAAAATGCTATGGCAAAAGATACAGTATGAAGAACCGCTCCCGAGCTAATGACACTAATTCCGACGGCGTCAGACAAATAGATAAGCAGTGGTTCGAGAAGTGAAGCCACTGCGGGCTCGCCGATCCAGCCCAGACCAAGAGATGAAAGCGTAATGCCGAGCTGCGTGGCTGAAATATATGCATTCAGGTTCTCGAGCATTGCAAGCAGCCGGCGTGCAGCTAGATTCCCTTCGGCAGCCAGGGCCTCAATTCTCGATTTTCTGACCGCGACCAATGCAAATTCGCTTGCAACAAAAAAACCATTGGCAAGTACCAGCAATATTACGGCGAATATGCCGCTTATGCCGGCACCAATTGAAGGCAACTCGACTGATGCCGAAAAAAACGGCACTGCGAAAGATTCGAATAAACTGGCAGGGTCGTCCATCAGAACGCAAAATCAACCGCGGCGAAATTTGATATGTGGCCGGGCTTGAAACGGTATCAAAAACACCGTTTTGTTAAATATTATAACATAAAAAAGGCAAAATATTCATCTTTGACCTGAGGTCAGCATATTTTGGCTTATCTGGTTTCGGAATGCACTTCTTCGATAATTTCCAGTATTGTCATCCGGCATGAGCCGCAGCCGCTGCCCGCTCGACAATCTTTAACTATATCGGAAAGATCCGCTTTCGGATTTTTGTGCAGATAATCCACGATTGTTTCTTGCGAAATACCGAAACAGGAGCAAATCAGCATCGATGTGGAGGATGTTTCGCCGATTCTTTTATTCCTTAATGCTGCAAGGGCATGAATAAAAGATTCAATAACCGCCTCGATGCAATCGGTTCTGCAATCCGGAATCAGCCCTGTATCCCGATATACTGCCTGTCTGATAAATGCAGCAGGATCTCCCATTAAATCAGCCGTCTGCCGACCGCTCAGGCAGGCTGCGGCAGCCTCCGCCGCAAATATCATATACGGGCATCCATTAGTTTTATAACTACAGTACAGAGTGTTGTTTGCCTCTTTGGTCTCAATGTCGGCAACTACAATACATCCGCATTTCAGGTTTACTGCTGCAGATTTTGGCGAAAGTTTGCATTGTGCGGCAAATTGCAGCTGTTTTATTTTTTTGAGAATTGATTCGTCGTACACTCGCATTTGCTTAAAACCAATCGTAACCGCAAAACACTAAAATTCAGAATCCGTAGCACTGTTGTTTTACCCCGCATTTAACCTATCAACGGATAAGGGTTAAAATAATTTTGTGAGAAAGTTGCTGTTGATACCCGCAGTGTTTTCGTTAATTTTCACCGGATGCGGCTCGGCTCCTCCGGTTTCTGTGGGTAATCGTCCGGTTTCTGTAAATGATCGTCCGGTCAAGGGCGTTCAGCCGCAGCCACTGAAACCGATTCCGGAAATGAGCTGGACGACCTTCGACGGTAACGTCCAGAAAATAAAGGATTTTCGCGGAAAAATACTGATCCTGGATTTTTGGGCAACGTATTGCAAGCCTTGCATAGAGGAAATTCCGCATTTAATGGAACTTCAGAAACGTTATCCGGGCCGGATCGAGATAGTCGGGCTTCACGTTGGCGGTGAAGAGGATCGGCCGAAAGTGCCTGAATTCGTCCGCCGGCTAAACATCACTTATCCGTTAGCAACTCCGGAAGACGCTTTGACGGCATACGTTTTCGGTGACGATACTCAAATTCCGCAAACTGCTATTTTCGATTCTAACGGAAGAACGGTAAAAAAAATTGTTGGTTTTGACGACAAAATACGCCAGGAACTGGATACGGCAATCGCCGGCTTAATGGCCAATCAATGAATAAGGGACACTCAAATACTGAAGAGCAGATAATTACGGTTTTCCAACGCTCCGCCGGCGGGATTGTATTCCGCACCGGATTGGATGTGCCGGAAGTTGTCCTTATAAAAACAGCAGAGGAAGGCCGTTGGCAAATCCCGAAAGGTTTAATCGATCCCGGTGAAACTGTTGAACAGGCCGCATTACGTGAAGTACGTGAGGAAACAGGGTTGGACTGCAAAATCGTTGCTCCGGTTGAAAGTATCGAGTACTGGTTTTACGGCAATTATGACGGAACAAGAAAACGCTATCACAAACGCGTTGATTTTTTTCTGATGCAGCCAACCGGCGGTGATACAAGCCGCCATGATTCTGAGGTTGTGGAAGTTCGCTGGGTTTCGATAAACGAGGCTGTCAAAATGCTTTCATTCGAAAATGAAAGACAAGTGATGAATAAAGCCGCCAGTCAAATCGAGATATTTTCCAAGGCTTGAAATATGCGAGATATTCCGGTCGGAAACGGATCATTTTTGGTCAATTTCGACGACCGCTACCAGATTCGTGATGTTTATTTTCCTCATGTCGGGCAGGAGAATCACACTGAAGGATTTCCGTGTAGATTCGGTGTTTGGGCAGACGGCCAGTTTTCCTGGATTTCCGATCAAGGCTGGAAACGCTCGCTCGGCTATCTTTCGGAGACCTTGGTAACCGATGTGCGGCTCGCGAATCAATTATTTGGACTTGAGATTCGATGTAACGACACGATTGCAAGCCATGAGAATATCTATCTCCGCCGACTAAGTGTAAAAAACCTTACCGATCGTACAAGGGAAGTAAGAGTTTTTTTACATCACGATTTTCGAATATACGAAAATAATTATGGTGATACGGCTCTGTATGACCCCGAAACACAATCAATTATTCATTACAAGAAACACAGATATTTTTTGATTAAAACAGAGCCGGGCTTCGATTCCTTTGCGACCGGCCGTAAAGCATTTCAGGGACGTGAAGGAACATGGCGCGATGCCGAGGATGGAAATCTGCAAGGAGCGGCTATAACCGAAGGCTCTGTTGATTCTTCAATCGGAGTCTTTTTTACACTCTCACCTCATTCAATTGAAGAATTCTATTATTGGATTGCGGCAGGCACTTCCTACGACGAAGTTGCAGGACTCGGCAACCTCGTTATTCGCCGCGGGCCGCAGGATTATTTTGATTATACTGCAAACTACTGGCGTGCCTGGGTAAACAAGAATGACAACGATTTCCGACTGCTCTCTACCGATTTAATAAATCTATATAAGCGTTCATTGCTGATAATTCGCACACAGATTGATAATGACGGTGCCATTTTGGCGGCAAATGATCACGATGTAACCGAACGGGCAACCGATCATTACAGCTATCTTTGGACTCGTGATGGTGCCTTTGTCGCGAATGCTCTGGACATTGCCGGATATTCCCACCTCACACGCAAGTTTTTCGACTTTTGCTCCCGCATAGTACACAGGGACGGTTATTTTCTTCAGAAATATAATGCTGACGGTACCGTTGCTTCAGGCTGGCATGCTCTTTGGGATACAGCAAATAAGAAAAAACTTCTCCCGATACAGGAAGACGAAACGGCATTGGTTCTATGGGCTCTTTGGGAACATTATCATCGTTACCGTGATATCGAATTTGCGCAGCGTTTGTACACTAAAATGACTGTGCCGTGCGCGGAATTTCTTCTGGGATTTCGAGATCCGGCGACGGGTTTGCCGCTACCAAGCTGGAATTTGTGGGAAGACAGATTCGCAGTCCATACTTTTACGGCATCTACGGTAGTTGCCGGGCTGCGTGCGGCAGCAAATTTCGCATCGCTGTTTGCGGAGCAGCAGCGGGCGTCAAAATATCGCGCAGCTGCTGACGAAATTGTACAAGCAATGCGAAAAATACTTTTTCGGCCGGAAACAGGCCGCTTTGCCCGCTCTGTTTACTTAAATGGCGAGGGCGATTTTTCTTTTGACGATACGATCGATGCATCGCTATTTGGAACTTATTACTTTGGCTGTCTCGAAGCAAATGATCCGATGGTTGAGGGTACGATGTCGGCTATTGAGGCAAAATTGAGCGTTCGGGGAGGCATTGCCCGATTTGAAAATGACGGTTACATGCGCGGAGCCTTGGATAGCCAGCCAAATCCCTGGTTTATTTGCACTCTTTGGCTTGCGGACTATAAGACAGAAATCGCTAAAACCCCGGAAGATCTGAAAACTGCCGAACATTTGATTCGCTGGGCTGCAGATTATTCACTGCCATCCGGTGTGATGGCAGAACAAATAGATGCGGCCTCCGGCACACCTGTTTCCGTTTCGCCTTTAACCTGGTCGCATTCGACTTTTGTGGCAGCCATTGCAAAGTATTACGATAAACTCACTAAATTAAACGACCGAATAAACTAACCCAATCAGATTTAATTTACAAAGAATTAAACAAATGCGAAGAGCAAAAATATTGGCCACTCTTGGCCCGACATCAAACACTGAAAGCATTATCGCGGCAATGATTTCCGCCGGAGTCAATGCCGTCAGAATCAATATGTCACATGGAACAAGGGAAGAACATTCCGCAGTTATTGATGCGGCGCGCTCCGCCGCTCAGAAATTGGGCGTTCCGCTTTCGATCCTGGTAGATTTATCAGGTCCTAAAATCCGAATTCGTTCACTGGAAGGTGGCCATCCGATAAATCTTAAAGCAGGCGATCTGATTACGATTACAACAAGGGATATCATCGGAAACGCAGAGGCGGTCTCCACAAATTTCGCCGAACTGCCGGAATCTGTCCGCCCGGGCTCCACTATTCTGCTCGATGACGGTGCGTTGGAACTGCGCGTTGAGAATGTTTCAGGGCAGGATGTCGTATGCCGGGTAATTGTCGGAGGAGAATTGAAGGAGCGCAAAGGAATAAATTTGCCCAATACAACATTGCCAATTCCTTCAATGACCGAAAAAGACCATCGTGACCTTGAATGGGCAATTGCCAAAAATGTTGATTATATAGCCCTTTCTTTCGTCCGCACAGCCGAGGATTGCCGCGCCGTCAAGCAATTGATAAAAAGCCTGAATCGTCGTGAGATAGGCCGCGCACTGCTGGTAGCTAAAATTGAAAAGGCCGAAGCAATCGAAAATCTGGATGAAATTATCGCAGAATCGGATGGAGTAATGGTGGCACGCGGCGATCTCGGCGTAGAGACCAGTGTCGAACTTGTTCCGGTTTATCAAAAGCGAATTATCAGCAAGGCGATCGCAAGCGATAAATTTGTAATTACGGCCACACAGATGCTCCAATCCATGATCGAAAGCCCCTACCCTACGCGAGCAGAAGCATCTGACGTGGCTAATGCAGTATGGGACGGAACCGATGCGGTAATGTTATCTGCCGAAACAGCGTCAGGAAAATATCCCGTCGAAGCAGTTCGGACAATGGCCCGAATTATCGATGCGGCCGAAACTATCAAGGCCGCTGAACTTCGGCGGCCGGTAAAATTATCGCAACCGCCTTCCGGACGTACCAGCCAGGCACTTTGCAAGGCCGCAACTTATGCTGCAAAAGAAGTTATGACCGAGAAAGTGGCAGTTTTCACTGAATCCGGATTAATGGCCCGCCGTCTTTCGAGTTTCAGATCCGGGCTGCAAACTTTCGGGCTTACTACTTCTATAGATGCCTACAATCAACTGGCGCTTATCTGGGGAGTACAGCCTTTTGTTCACGAAACAGCCTGGTCAACCCGCGAAATGCTTAAAATCGGAGAAAAAGTTCTACTCGAAGCCCAGGTAGTGGAAAAGGGCGAAACTTTGGTTATGATGGCAGGCAGGCTTTCTGGGCTCGGCCTGTCAAGTTCCGTAATAATCTGGACAATTGGCGAAGATATTCCTAAACGATAAATCAACGGACAATTTACCCTATCGTCCCGCCGAAAAGGCGTCCGACTCCTGCGGTTATCGCCATCGCTATCGCTCCCCAAAACAAAACTCGCAGCGAACCGGTCAAAACATTGGCACCGCCGGCATTCGCGGCAACGGCTCCCAAAACCGTAAGCGATAGGAGCGATCCGGCCGCAACGGCCGGAATAATATACTGGCTGTAAAAAAATGCAGCAATTATTAGAGGAAGCGAGGCGCCGGCTGCGAAGCTAAGCGCTGAAGAAATTGCTGCCTGAATTGGTCTGGCCTTAAGTTCCTCAGTAATGCCCAGCTCGTCACGTAAATGCGCTTCCAGGGCATCGTGTTTCATCAATTGTTTGGCTACTTCGCGGGCCAGCTCCGGCGTCAACCCGCGATCAATATAAATACCGGCCAATTCCATCAATTCCCCTTCGGGATCAGCCGCCAGTTCTGCTTTTTCACGCTCCAGATCTGCCTGCTCAGTATCGGCTTGGGAGTAAACGGATACATATTCCCCCGCCGCCATTGACAAGGCGCCGGCAAACAGCCCGGCAATGCCGGAAATTATTATTGCATCGCGGGACGATCCGGCGGAAGCGACACCTATAATCAGGCTGGCCGTCGAAACTATTCCGTCATTCGCGCCTAAGACAGCTGCACGCAGCCATCCGACACGATGCGATTTATGAATTTCCCTGTGGCGACGCGGAACCCAAGATTTACTGGTCATTTTTATTCGGACTCAAGGATGCGGCTAACAGTTTCCCGATTAAGGCCGGCTCCTTTTCGCTTTTGGTACTCCGCGGGTGAAATCTGAGGATCCCGCCAGGCATCAAGATGCCCGACCTGATGTACACATTGGATTGTACATGTCGGAGCACACCATTTTTCAGTAATATATTCCCGCTCCATATCTTCGCGGGTATATTCCATTAACGGAATTCCGGGCGTTCCACGCTGCTGTGAGCACCAACTGACAATACCGTTCTCGTCAACGTAGAGATAACGTGCTCCGGCCCGGCATCGCCAATGATATTCCCCGCCATCAACCAGTGCGTCCTGAAACCAGTTCCAGCGTGCGTATGAACGTGCTCCTTTGGCCTTTATTTCACGGTAAACCTCTTTTTCACGATCAGTTAGGCCCTTATTAAGACCCATTTCATCATGAATGACTCCGACCGTAGATGAAAAGCCAAGTTCACGCGCACGATTTGCAATAATCAGGGCTTCTTCGGGATTTGCCACGCCGCCGCCAACAACGGAATTGATGTTTACCTTAAATTTCGCATGATCACGAAGATTTACCAGTTTTGCATCCAAAACCTTAAGACTTTTCTTTGAAACATCATCAGGCGTTACATTGTCAATGGAAATCTGAAGATAGTCGAGTCCGGCATCGTTAAGTTTTTTGATTTTTTCAACCTGGAAGTAATAACCATTTGAAATTAATCCGGCTATCATTCCATGATGACGAATACGGGCGATAATGTCATAGATCTGCGGATGCATCATCGGCTCACCACCCGAAATTGTTACTACGGATGTGCCGAATTCCGCCAATTTGTCAATGCGTTGAAGCATAGTGTCAATTGGAACCGGATCGCTTGTCTTGTCATATTCGTTACAATAAGCGCAAGAGAGATTGCATCGCCGCATCGGTACGATATGAACAAGTACCGGATGTCGTGTCGAAGCGAAGGCGCGCAAGGTATGACGCACACCGCGTGTAAATCTGCTGAAACTGCTTGCTTTTGGCATCTTCCCCGATGATAGCCGGACCGGTTCCTGCCTAATGGCAATCTGATTACCGTCACGGCAGCAAATGCAAATTATACTTTTTACAAGGGCTTTAGTTCAAACCGACAAAAAAGACCCGGGACGAATTTTCCCGGGCCTTTTAAAATGGAACTTTCTAAGGAAATTGCCTAGCCTTGAACTATCTGTGTGCCCTTTGGAGGTTTTATGGAAAATACTGATGAATCAACATCGGCATTTTTTATTATATCGTAAAGAAATACAGTGGTCGTATCATTATTTTTTTCCACTACTTTTGCCTGTACAGGCATTCCGTTCGCATCAACCCAAAGATCAGCCGCCTTGTATGTTCCGACATTCTTTGGCGTTAATCTGATATGCCAGGTTCGGGTATTACCACCGACAGTTTCTTCACCAATATAGGTTGCATCGTAGTTTGCTTTGAGTTGTGTGCGGTTCATACTCAAAAATGCGAGGGCACCTCCCGCGCCGGCATTTCCTTTTGCCCCTTCTACCTTGCCGATAATTGCCTGATTGAGCCGCGGTCGATATAAAATGTATTGTCCTTTACCCACCGCAAGTTGTTCAGCGGCCGGCTTTTCCCAATCTACCCGAATTCGGATTTTGTCCACTGACTGGGCCGGAAGATATTGGATCGAGCCTTCATATAAATCGTTCTCGTTGAGCTGAACATTCGTTTTAACCATTTTTATCCGGGCACGCAACGATTTAAGCGAACGATTATGTGCATCCATTCTGTTCAAAATCTCTCCAAGAAGATTTTGAGCATTCGCCGTCTGATTTCCTGCGATTACCAGAGCGGCTAACATAACACCGGCCACAAACAATCTGTTTAAGTATTGTTTCATATTATTCCTGTTACATTAATAATTCCGCAAAAACTAATACGGATCCTATCTAACGTCTATTACAAGAACTTTTTCACCATTTGGCGCCGTCGTTTCGCGTATTTCGCCGATAGCCATATTTTGATTTCCCGTTATTTGACGCACGAACGCTTCCACTTCTTCACGGCTGCCTCTGAAATCCGATGATTTAAGTATTATCCGAGTTGCCGAAGAAGTAAGCCGCTCCCTGCGATCGAACCAGGATTTGGGTGTAAGAAAAATGAACGCCACAATCAAAAGACAGAATATGACGTAAACCGAAGTCTCCCGGCTGTAATCCCACAAAATAATTCGCTTCAGGCGTTCCATTTTAGAAACTGCATCAAGCCTAAATTACGCAATTGCAACAGTTTCGGCCACAGGAGTATTAATTACCTCACCTTCGACGCGGCCGTCCCGCATCCGAATAATTCGCGAACAGACAGCGGCCGCTTCCGGATTATGTGTAATCATTATAATAGTTTGGCCGTATTTTGTATTCAATTCACGAAACATCCGAAGAACAATTTCAGAATTTTCGCTGTCAAGATTACCCGTAGGTTCATCAGCAAGAACAATGGCCGGCCGATTTATGACTGCCCTTGCTAAGGCCACGCGTTGCTGCTCACCGCCGGAAAGTTCCAGCGGCTTATGATGCATCTTGTCTTCAAGCTTGAGCAAACGCAAAATCTCGCGGCGGTTTTCGGAATTATCAAGACTTTTACCCAGATGGATCTTCTCCGCAAGTTTCAGATTGCCCTCGGCACTCAAAGTCGGAAATAAATTGAATCGCTGAAAAACAAAGCCTATCTTTTGCCGGCGTATATCCGTTCTTTGTGCATCACTGATTCTGGAGATATCCTCTCCATCAATTATTATTGACCCGGAAGTAGGCGAAAGCAGACCTCCAAGTAAATGCAACAATGTTGACTTGCCGCAACCGGATGGCCCCATTATGGCTACAAATTCACCCTCAGTAACGCTGAGTGAAACTCCGCGAAGCGCAGGAACATCAATCTTGCCGATTTTATATGATTTAGTCAGATTTTCTGTTTGTAAAATTGTTTTCATCTGAATCAGACATCAATGAACTTTGGATGCGGCCGGCCCGGCAGTTTTCTGTAATGGATTTTGAGCCGTAACCTCGCTTAGTTTCTGATCAAGATCCACAACTTCCAGATCCCAGCTGTTTTCTAATACAAAGGCCGCGGGAGGATAGGTTTTGCCGATTGTTACGGATTGTGGGGATTGATAAGTCAACCGCATGGAGTATTTTTCTTTCGGCCGCGTAACTATGATTTCAAGCGGCAAACGCTTATATTCACCATTTGCAGCCAGGTTACCTTCTCTGCCATAGACTATGTCGGATTCGATTTCACCTTTCGTATCGAAAATCTGCTGACGTGCGAGACGTATTCCACCGACGCGATCAAACCAGAATCTTCGCTTGATAATCAATTCGCCATCGGCATTTCGTTTATATTCGTCCAGTAAATAATAGCCGCGCAGAACTTTTCTCAAAGGTGATTTGGCAGGTTGCGTTTCATCCTCTTCGACCTGGAAAATGGTCGTCTGCGTATATATATTCGCCTCATCCGTCGGCTGCACAAGCATGGCATCGGTAAAATGCTGTGGGCGTAAATTAGCGAAAGCAGATACGTTCTTTTTTACCTCACCGGTTGATTCGCCGTTTCCCAGTTCGAGGTTTTTCTGCAGTTTTGAATAATCTGCATTATTGCTTCCGATTACAAATTTACGGTATTTGCCGCTGCCGCCATCCTGCAAGATTGCTACGCGAAACTTCTCGCCGTCCGAGGTCATTTGAGCGACATCAGTTTTAATAATCGGCACCTGAACCTTCAGATAGATTTTCGCCGGACGTTGAACTACGATTTCACCATCGGCTGAACGGTAAATTTCCTTAGAGCCAAACTGTGCAAAGGAATTGTCTTCGAATTTCAAGTCCATTTTTGCCCGTAATGAAGATACGGCAGCAAAACGGTTTACTTCGGCCATTAATTGTTCGCGGCCGGCAATTTCATTTTTTAACAGTGTTGGCGTTTTGCTTTCTTTTTTGACAACATTACATCCTGCGCCAAAAGAGAAAGTGACGGCCATAATAAACATGATCGCGGTCAATTTAAGTCTTTTGTAATGCATCCCCGCAGTCAGATGAAGCCGCCTTTCTAAACTGTTGCACAGAAAATCAAAGTCAAAGTGCTGTTTCGCCAGCCACGGCATCAAATCGTAAATAATACCACGTCGGCAAGTCGATTCCTAACCCAAAAAGTATGCGGCTGCCGCCCGGAAATAATAGCCCGGGAGCAGCCGCAGATATTTATTATTAAGCTAAATTCAGACCGAATATACACCGGGCACTCTGGTCAGGTAATCCTGCATAGTAAAGGCGAAAAGGATTGCCAGCCAGAAGAAACTTGCAATCGCAGCAAGCCATATAAGTTTCGGGCTCCAGTAAACGTGCATAAAAAACAGCATTACGCATGCCATTTTTGTAAATGCAATCGCCAGGGCAACAAGCGTATTCGCCCCCGGGAAAATCCAGTCCAAATCAATGGTTGCAACGTAGTAGGTAAGAATCGTCCCGACTACCAAGACCGCGAAGACTCCCAAATAACCAGGTATTCCTATATGTACTTTTTCGTTGTGATTATCTGACATTGTTTTTACTAATTACAAAATTCTCACTTAATGTAAGAAATGACGGCCGAGTAAATAGAGTAACGGAAACAGGAAAATCCAGACTATATCTACAAAGTGCCAGTAAAGGCCCGACATCTCGACCGGAGAGTAATACTCGGCGCTGAAGGAATTACGATAGGCCATAAAAAGCAGCCAGGCCATAATTCCTAATCCGACAATCATATGCAGGGCATGCAGACCTGTCATAATGAAGTAAATGACAAAGAACATCCGCACTTTCTCCCGAAACTTTTCCGGATCCAGTATGCCATTGGAATAATAGGCAATCCGTTCTGTCGGAGTCAGAAATCTTCCTTCCTCGGCCATTTTCGGCAGTTTCATATCTTTTTCAACGTCGATCTGAAACTCTCCGCGCGGATTTGACCTGTGAGATGAAGAAGCACCATCAGTCGTCTGTTCGGATGCTTTTGCGCGGATTTCGAATGGAAGAGCAAATGCAGCGGCTTCGTGTTCTTGTGCCGAAGTTCTTTTATTCCAACCGGTTACGGGCACCAGTCCATGTTCATACTTATCGCGATATTCAATTACCTTAACACCTAAAAATGTTGCGCCGAAAAGCATCGTCAGGACAATCATCAGCACCTGCATGTTGCGGTTGCCCTTTTGAGCATAATAGACTGTCAGTGCCATTGTCAGACTGCTGACGATCAGCACTAAAGTATTAAGGCCTCCCCAAAAAGCATCGAGGTGATTACTTCCGGCAGCAAATGCCATTGGGTATCGGGACCTATAGACCAGATACGCAGCGAATAAGCCGCCGAAAAACATAATTTCCTGCACCAGAAAGGCCCACATCCCTATTGAGACGCTTTCCTCCTGCTGCCGCATATCCTCGAACTGATGTTGCAAGCCCGGGGTGTGGTAATGGAATTCTTCGTGTGTATCTACGTGTGACGACATAACGTTTCCAAATCGCTAGGCTGTTGCGGTCGGTTGAACGACGGTTTTACGAGCCGTTTCAAGGTCCAGACCACTTTCTTCACCAAATTCGTAAGCTTCCCAGGTTACGACCGGCGGTTTTTCAAAATTTTCAGTAGGTGGCGGTGAGCTTGTCCTCCATTCCAGACCGGGAAGCATCCATGGATTATCACCGGCAGGCTTACCGTAAATTAAAGAGTGCGTAAGGTAAACAACCGGCATAACTAAGCCAACACCAAGAACTGAAGCGCCGGCAGTAGAAAAGATATTCAGGACCTGCAATTCTTCCGGGTATGATGCATATCTGCGTGGCATTCCCATATAGCCGAGTATGAATTGCGGGAAAAATGTCAGGTTAAACCCAACAAAGACAAGCATTGCAGAAACCTTGCCCCAGAATTCCGAGTACATCTTCCCTGTCATTTTCGGCCACCAGTAATGCAATCCGCCGAGATAGGCAATGACCTGTCCCCCTACCATGACGTAATGGAAGTGTGCAACAACGAAATAGGTATCGGTAAGATGGACTGTAAGTCCAATAGAACCAAGAAAAAGCCCTGTCAGACCACCAATCAGAAACAGCCCGAGAAATCCAAGGCCGTAAAGCATCGGAGTATCATACGAAATCGATCCCTTATAGAGCGTAGCGGTCCAATTGAACATCTTGATTGCCGAGGGTACCGCCACAACCATTGTCAGGAATGAGAAAACCATTCCGGCATAGATTGACTGTCCGCTGACGAACATATGATGTCCCCAGACAAGAAAACCGAAAACAGCTATCGCGATGCTCGAGAAAGCGATAAATTCGTAACCAAAAATCTTCTTTCTGGAAAAATTAGAGATGAGTTCGCTTACGACTCCCATGCCCGGCAAAATCATGATGTAAACCGCCGGGTGCGAATAAAACCAGAAGAGGTGCTGGAACAAAATCGGATCACCTCCGATCGCGGGGTCGAAAATGCCAACGCGGGCAATTCTTTCGATCGCAACGAGCAAAACTGTAATCGCAATAACGGGCGTGCCGAGAATCATCACAAGGCTTGTTGCATATTGCGCCCAGACGAACAATGGCATCCGGAACCAAGTCATTCCGGGTGCCCGCATTGTATGTATAGTTACGATGAAGTTTAGTCCTGTCAGGATTGAAGAAAATCCATTGATAAAAATGCCGAGCCCGACGGCGACTACATACGTATTGGAAAACGTCGTGCTATAAGGTGTGTAAAAAGTCCACCCGGTGTCAACGCCACCCTGCAGTAGCCCATAAATTGCGATAATTGCCCCTAGCCAGAATATATAAAGGCTAAGCAGATTTATTCGCGGCATCGCCAGATCCTTTGCACCGATCATCAGCGGCAGGAAAAAGTTTCCGAGCACGGCGGGTATTGCAGGTACCAGGAAAAAGAATACCATTAAAATACCGTGCTGCGTGAAAACTTTGTTATAGGTCGCTGTTTGGAGCAAATCTGACGCAGGCGTCAGCAACTCAAGCCGGATCGTCGCCGCATAAATTCCACCTGCCAAAAACATTAGCGACACCGTAATCAAATACATTATCGCTATCCGCTTGTGATCTTTTGTTAAAAGCCACGACTTTAGCGAATATCCATTATTGAGATAGTTAGTTTTTGTTTGTCCGGCAGATGATCCAATTGCGTCAATGTTTTGCATAATTCCGTACCACCCTATTTGTTGCTGTTAGCGGAAGTCGCCGCTGCGCCGGATTGTCCGGCAGTCGGATTGGCAGCCGGAGCTGCCGTCTGGCCAGTAACCCCGCTTAAAGATTTAATGTAGGCAACGAGAGCCATTAATTGCTCCTCAGTTACCTGTCCTTGAAACGTCGGCATTATGGGTTGATATCCTTCCACAATTTGGGAGCTCGGATTCAGGATTGAATTACGTATGTACGAATCATCAACAATCGCTGAGCCGCCACCGACGAACTTGACTTCCTTGCCGTAGATCCCTTCGAGTTGCGGACCTCGTTGCTGCGGGCCGCCTGCATGGCAGGAGGCACAGCCCAATTTGTTTTCAAACAAATCTTTCCCCATCTCGACCGGAGTTTGTCCGGAAACGTTTCCCGATAGCCAGTTATCAAAATCGCGCTGCTCCATTACATAGATCCAACCGCCCATGCCGGAATGGTTGAGGCCGCAATATTCGGCACAGTAGAGATGATATTTACCTGGCTTTGTAGCTTCGAACCACATATATGTATAACGGCCGGGCACAA
>JBFLZQ010000021.1:0-32844 GCA_040756215.1 Acidobacteriota bacterium | reverse complement strand
GGGACTCCGCTTCGCTATCCGCGAAGGCGGCAGAACCGTCGGTGCCGGAACGGTTACCGAAATCTTGGAATAACTTCCGTTGATTTATCCCCGAAAAAGCTACAGGCAGTATAAGGGGAAAAACGGAACGCCGGAGAAATATGTTGAACGAAAAGATTCGGATCAAATTAAAAGCTTACGATCACAGAGTATTGGATCAGTCAACACAGGAAATTGTCGAGACGGCAAAGCGGACAGGAGCTCGTATTGCAGGGCCAATTCCACTGCCGACGGTAAAGAACAAATGGACGGTTCTCCGGTCGCCGCACGTTGATAAGAAATCGAGGGAACAGTTCGAAATCAGGACGCACAAGCGTTTGATGGATATACTGGACCCGACATCAGAGACGGTTGACGCTTTGATGAAACTGGATCTACCGGCTGGCGTTGATGTCGAAATTAAGGCATTTGGCAGAGGCTAGGCGTCAGTAAAAAGGCGGCTGATTGGCCGCAAAGTAATGTCGCAAAATGCTTCGTTGAGTTTATAGCGAAGCCAACTCAGGAAGATTATGATTAGCGGAATCATTGGTAGAAAAGTCGGGATGACGCAGATTTTTTCAGAGGATGGGACGGTTACTCCCGTTACCGTTATCAAAGCCGGCCCATGTGTCGTTGTCCAGACAAAAAAAGCCAGCGGCAAAGACGGTTACAACGCCGTTCAATTAGGGCTGGTCGAGGATAAACCGGTCCGCCTTAAAAGGGTTACCAAGCCCTTGCGCGGACATTTCGAAAAAACAGGTGGCGGCGTTCCACCAACACGAATCCTGAAGGAGATCCGGCTTACTAATGAGCCGGAAGCCGCTGTCGGAGATCAGATCAAAGTGGACATGTTCTCAGATGGCGACAAGATTGAGGTAGTAGGGCGTTCCAAAGGTCGTGGTTTTGCCGGCACGGTGAAACGACACAATTTCGCACGCGGACCCGAATCTCACGGTTCCATGAACGTCAGGAAGCCCGGCTCCATAGGAGCCTCCGCTTACCCTTCAAGGGTTATAAAGGGGACCAGATCATCCGGTCACATGGGCGATGAAAGGGTTACTGTCAAAGGCCTTACAGTTGCGAAAGTTGACGTGGAAAATAATTTGCTTCTCGTCCGGGGTGCTGTGCCCGGGGCGAATGGAAGTGTTGTTATAGTTAAAAAAAGTTAGAGTTTTATCGGCTGATTCTCTGCCGGCATAATGTCGGCGAGTATTTTAAGCCCAAAGTTGTAATTCGAGGAAACGATTATGCCTACCGTTAAGGTGCGCAACCTACAAAACAAGGAAGTCGGCGAGGTCACACTCTCTGATGCCGTGTTTGGTGCAGAATTGAATGAAGCATTGATACACGCTGCGGTTCGTAACTTTTTGGCGAACGCACGTCAAGGAACTTCTGCAACCAAAACCCGCGGCAATGTTTCCGGTTCCGGAAGAAAGCTCTGGAAACAGAAAGGCACGGGACGTGCGCGTATTGCCAGCCTCCGTTCGCCTTTATGGAAGGGCGGCGGCAACGTACATGGTCCGCAGCCCAGAGACTGGTCCTATGACCTGCCGAAAAAAATGCGTCGCGGCGCGATACGCTCTGCTCTTTCAGAACGGCTGCGTGAAGGAAATCTGATTGTCGTTGATGCTCTGGAGTTTGCGAAGATCAAGACAAAGGATTTTATCGCAGCAATGAAGACGCTCGGCGCCGGTCCAAAAACGCTGGTTGTCGATTCACTGGACAACGCAAATCTTATTCTTTCGGCGAGAAACGTTGAGAAAACCAAAGTTACAAACAGTTTCGGGTTAAATATCTACGACGTTCTCTATCACGAGAAACTGATTATCTCAAAATCTGCCGTTGAAGAATTGCAGAAAATCCTTGATCCGAAAGGTGAATCCGAGGCAAGTGAGACAGAGTCGAAACCAGCTTCAAAGAAAAAAGACCAGAATGCGTCAAAATCAGCAGCCGATTCTTCCGAACCGGTTGCCGAGAGCCCGGCACGGAAAAGAAAGAAATCTTCCGCCGAAAACCAGACGGAGGTAAGCAATAATGAGTAATTTGAGCATATGGGATGTTTTGAAGTCGCCCGTCGTGACCGAGAAAAGCGTAATTTTGAAAGAAGACTCAAGCGAAGAGAATTCGCAGCGCAAGGCTGGCCAGGTTCTTACTTTTCGGGTTGATACAAAGGCGACCAAAGGGGATATCAAAAAGGCCGTTGAGGAAATCTTCAATGTAAAGGTTGCCGCCGTCAGAACCGTCAATTACGAAGGGAAGATCAAGCGGCGCGGCCGCCAGTTCGGGCGACGACCCAATTGGAAAAAAGCATACGTTACCCTGCGGAAGGGTGAACCGATGGTGGATTACGCAGAAGCTATTTAATTATGATTGATGAATGCCAAAAGCGTGAGCATCTCGTAAAACGGCAAAGGCAATTCATCGTTAATGAATTATGGGAATCAAAAGATTAAAACCGACTTCTCCGGCCAGACGCTATCAGACTTATCTGACGCGTGATGAACTGACGCCGGGAGCAACACCCGAGAAATCGTTGCTCGAACCGAAAAAGCGTATCTCCGGCCGAAACAATGACGGGCGGATCACGATTCGCCGCAGAGGCGGGGGGCACAAGAGATTTTATCGTGTCATCGATTTCAAGCGAGACAAAATCGGAATTCCGGGCCGTGTTGCACAGATTGAATATGATCCTAACCGGTCGGCTCATATCGCATTAATCAATTACCTTGACGGTGAAAAGCGATATATTCTCGCTCCCGTGGGTTTGAAGGTTAATGCCACCGTTATTGCCGGAGAAGAGGCTGATATTCTGCCGGGTAATGCATTGCCGATCAAAAATATTCCGCTCGGAACCGAAGTTCATAACGTAGAACTTCGACCGGGAAAAGGCGGACAGCTTGTTCGTTCGGCGGGCAGTTTCGCTCAAATTGTTGCCAAAGAAGGTGACTACGCACAATTACGCATGCCTTCAGGCGAAGTCCGTAAAGTGCCGATGGTTTGTATGGCAACGGTAGGTCAGGTCGGTAATACCGAACACGAAAATGTTTCATTAGGTAAAGCCGGACGGAGCCGTTGGCTTGGCCGTCGTCCTAAAGTCCGCGGCGTAGCTATGAACCCGGTCGATCATCCCCACGGCGGCGGTGAAGGTAAGACTTCCGGCGGCAGACATCCGGTAACACCCTGGGGGCAGCCGACACGCGGCTACAAGACACGTCGAAATAAACGGACGAGCAACATGATCGTCAAGGATAGAAGAAGGAAATAGCTTATAACAGGGTGCAAAGTTAGATCGCCCTGAATCGAAAAAGATAAAATATGCCACGTTCATTAAAAAAAGGACCGTTTGTCGATTTGAGTATCCAGCGTGCCCTTGCCCGAATCGCATCGACAGGTAAACGGCCGGCTGCGATCAAAACATGGTCGCGCCGCTCGACGATAACACCGGCGATGGTCGGGCTTACCTTTGGTGTTCACAACGGGAAACGTCACATTCCGGTTTTCATCACCGAGAATATGGTTGGGCACAAACTTGGCGAATTTGCTCCTACGCGGACATTCAAGGGGCATCCGGGAACAAAGGCCGAGAAAATGGCCAAACGCAAATAGCGCCATCGCGGCCCGATGATTTCATAAGGCCGCGAATACGCTGAATTACAAAGATATGGAAGCGATTGCAAAAACAAAGTATCTGAAAGGTTCGCCGCGAAAGGCAAGGCTGGTAATTGACCTTATCCGTGGGCAAAAAGTTGATCGGGCATTGGCGATTTTGAAATTTACTCAAAAGCGTGCTGCACAACCGATTGCCAAATGCCTCAATTCGGCAATTGCCAATGCGACATACAAAGCAGAGCAAAAAAATATTGCGGTTGACCCGGACGATCTGTGGATCAAATCGTGTTATGTCGATATGGGCCCGACGAAAAACCGTCGGAGAATGCGGCCGGCACCGCAGGGCAGGGCTTATCGCGAGCAAAGGCACTATTGCCATATTACAATTGAGGTTTCAAGCGATGAGCGTCCCGCCAGCGAAAAACAGTTAAAGACAGAAGCGGCTAAGGCTAAAGCAAAGCCTGCAGTAGAAAACAAGCCCGGGAAAAAGCCCGCTCAGGCAAAGAAGGTAAAGCCAACTGCCGATAAAGAGCAAAAGGTCGAGGCTGTGACGACGGATACCGTGCCCGACAAAAAAGATCAGGAACAGGTAATCAAGGAATCAACGGCATCGGAAAAAGACACCGATATGACAACCTCCGAAGAGCAGGGCAAGGAATAAAAACTTTATATGGGACAGAAAGTACACCCTTACGGCTTTCGAGTCGGATACAACAAGGATTGGCATTCGCACTGGTTTACCAAAGCTGACTACGCAAAGTTTCTGGCTGAAGATCTGGAACTCAAGCGTGAATTGAAGAAAAAGTTTTCCGGTGCGGGCGTTTCGCATATTGATATCGAGCGTGCTGCTGCGAGGATGAAGATCATCATTTACACAGCGCGTCCCGGTATTATCATCGGACGTAAAGGAGCCGAGATCGAAAAACTGCGCGAAGACCTTTCACGGAAAACCGGTCGCGAAGTGCTGATCTCAATTCAGGAGATTCGCCATCCTGAGCTCAATGCTCAGCTACAGGCCGAAAAAATCGCACAACAGCTCGAGAAGCGAATTGCTTTTCGCCGTGCGATGAAAAAAACAATGGAGGAATCAATCCGATTCGGTGCACAGGGAATAAAAGTAATGATTTCTGGCCGCCTGAACGGTGCAGAGATCGCCCGAACGGAATGGTCGCTGGAAGGAAGGCTTCCGCTGCATACCTTACGGTCTGATGTAGATTATGGTTTTGCCGAAGCGCTTACGACGTTTGGCATCATTGGTGTCAAGGTTTGGATTTATCGAGGAGAAATACTGGATCCAAAGGCAGCGATGGCTCGCGGCACAACCACTGACCCGATTAACGAAGTAAGAGCCGATAGATCCGCCGGTCGTGGACGCGGAGACAAGCGGCCGCGTCGTTAAGATTGGAGATAGTTGCGGTTCGGACCGCACCTTTGATGATAAAATCGGCGGAATTTTGAATCAGCCGAGGTAAGTGGAACTCAAGGATAGACGAGGATACAAATTATGTTAATGCCGAAAAAGGTCAAGCACCGTCGAGTAATGAAAGGGCGTATGCGCGGTAAAGCGACCCGGGGAGCAAATCTCGATTTCGGTGATTTTGGACTCAAGGCGCTTGAAGCGGGATGGATTACGGATCGGCAAATCGAGGCCGCTCGTATCGCAATGACGCGGCACGTCAAGCGTGGAGGAAAAATCTGGATTCGGATTTTCCCTGATAAGCCGATTACCAAAAAACCGGCGGAAACACGCATGGGTAGCGGTAAGGGAGCACCGGACCATTGGGTTGCCGTTGTCAAACCCGGACGCGTTATGTATGAGATTCAGGGCGTGGACGAGGCACTTGCCCGCGAAGCTTTCAGGCTCGCAGCGCAAAAATTGCCGATCAAGACCAAGTTCGTATCCCGCGCCGACCTCGAAGGAGGTATTGTTTAACAATGAAAGTCAAGGAACAGCTGGATCAACTTCGTCAGATGAGCATTGAAGAACTCAGCGATCAGGCCGATGCGCTTCGAGAATCGTTGTTTAGATTGAAGTTTCGCAAATCACTCGGCGTCGGCGACGTGATCAAAGATATTCGTCGTGAAAAACGAACGCTGGCACGTGTTTATACCGTTTTGAGTGAAAAGAGCGGCACGCAGAACAAAGGCCGCAGGAAGTAAAAAATGGCGAAGAATAAAACAGAAGAAATGGAAACGCCAAATAACAATAAAGAATCAGTAGCCAAAGATAAAGATTCGGTTCAAGCCTCTTCGAAGAAGGGAAAAAGGGCCGAACGGATCGGTGTAGTATCTTCGGATAAGATGACTAAAACAGTCGTCGTGCGGGTTGACCGATTGGTCAAACATCCGATTTATCGTAAATATGTTCGTCGTAGAAAGAAGTTTATGGCTCACGATGAACTGGGGGCGAAAATTGGCGATAAAGTTCGCATTATGGAGACAAGACCGCTTTCGGCCCGCAAGCGTTGGCGCGTAGTTGAAATTATTCAGCGGGCTGAGGTTTGATATTGTTATATTCCCGAGTTTTATGTGGTTAACTGCCTTCCAATCTGAAAATCAGAAGTATGAAGGCAAGCAGCCGGGATGTTGTAACGGAGTGAGAAAGTTATGATTCAGATGCAAACGTCGTTGTCCGTAGCGGATAATTCAGGCGCCAAGCGCGTCGAGATGATTATGCCAATCGGCGGATCGACCAGCAAGATTGCACGGCTAGGAGACCGCATCAAAGTTACGGTCAAAGAAGCGGCTCCCGATGGCACGGCTAAAAAAGGTAAGGTGTACAGCGCCGTTATCGTCAGGACGCGAAAGGAAGTCAGACGAAAAGACGGCACCTACATCAGGTTCGATGAGAACGCCGCAGTGCTTATTAAGGATGACGGGACGCCCATCGGAACGCGCGTTTTCGGACCGGTTGCCCGCGAGCTACGTGAAAAGAATTATATGAAGATCGTAAGCCTCGCTCCGGAGGTGATTTAAGACGTCATGAAGGCAGAAAAGAAAGGGACAGTCAGAAGTAAGATCAAGCGCGGCGATCAGGTCGTTTTCATTGCCGGCAAAGAATACAACCGGTTCGACAGCTCCGGCAAGAGACAACCTTATCGTGGACGCGTGATTGCCGTCGATGCACGCAATCAGAAAGTTAAAGTAGAAGGCGCCATGCTTGTAAAGCGTCATAAAAAGGCCATTCCGCAATTAAATCAAAAAGGCGGAATAATCGAGAGCGAGGCATGGGTAAGCATCTCGAACGTAGCTATTATTGATCCGGAAACCGGCAAGCCGACACGCGTGCATTATGAGGTCAGGGACGGTAAAAAGGTACGCGTTGCAAAAAGCGGCAAAGTAATACCTGAACCGGATGTGTTTGGCAAGAAAGAGCCGAAAAGGAAAGAATCAGAGGAATAATCTTTTAAGGCCGGCAACGGTTCTACCGATCAAATGATTAGGCAGTCCGGGTCCCGGCAATGGAATGCAGAGATGGCACGACTAAAAGAAAAATATAAAAACGAAGTAGCCGCTTCACTCGCTAAGGAATTTGGGATTAAAAACCCCATGGCTGTTCCGAAGATCACAAAAATTGTGGTCAATATGGGACTTGGCGAGGCGAGCGCAAATGCCAAGATTCTTGAGACGGCAACAGAAGAGCTGAAAGCGATAACAGGGCAAAAACCCGTAGTTACAAAGGCCAAAAAGTCTATTGCGGCCTTTAAATTGCGGCAAGGTATGAATATCGGAGCAATGGTAACGCTCCGTGGCGATCGTATGTATGAGTTTCTGGATCGCCTGATTTCAATCGCATTGCCACGCGTTCGTGATTTTCGCGGTATTTCAGCAAAAGCCTTCGATGGAAGAGGGAATTATACGCTTGGGGTCCGTGAACAATTGATTTTTCCTGAAATCGATTTCAATAAAGTTGATAAGACGAGGGGAATGAATATCACGATTGTAACGACCGCGAAGAATGACGAACAGGCACGTTCGCTTTTGAAACAACTAGGAATGCCGTTTCGGCAATAGCGGACATTTAATGATTGCCGTGACAAATTAAACAACGAAGTTAAATATGGCAAAAATCAGCAAAGTCGTAAAAAATGAAAAAAGAAAACGCCGCGTGGCTCTTTGGGCGGAAAGGCGTGCTCAGCTGAAGCGGATAATCAACAATCCGAAGTCAACGCCGGAAGAAGTCGATGCCGCGGTGCTCGCACTTCAAAAAATGCCGCGCGATGCGAGCCCTGTCCGTGTGCGAAACCGCTGTTCGCAGACGGGACGTCCGCGTGGTTTTGTTAGAAAGTTCGGTATCTCCCGTGTGGCTTTGCGAAAGCTTGCTCTCGAGGGCCAGATTCCGGGCGTAATCAAATCAAGTTGGTAGGTTGTTAACCATTGCGGCAGGCGGAAGCCTCGCTTCCGAACCGCCGTGATTAATATTACGGAGTTTAAGAGTAATGACAGATCCGATAGCCGACATGCTTACACGAATCCGAAACGCCATAGCTGCCAAGCACGCTCGCGTCGATATACCGGGTTCCAAGCTCAAGTTGGAAGTAGCAAAAATCCTCAAGGAAGAGGGCTATATTAATAATTACACAACCAAGGGAGAAGGCCCTAAGTACGTAATCAGAATCTTTCTGCGTTACGACGCAAAAGGGACTTCGTCCATTACAAACCTTCGTCGGGTTTCACGTCCGGGAAGAAGGGTCTATGTAGGCGCGGACGAAATTCCGAAGGTTCTCGGCGGATATGGAATCAATATCGTATCGACTTCTCAGGGCCTGATGAGCGGCCGCAAGGCGAGAAAGGCAAATGTCGGCGGTGAGATTCTGGCCGAGGTTTATTAAAGACAAAGATCGCCGGATAGCACAGAATAAATTAACCCCGGCGAATAGTCATCAAGGAATTAACTGCAGCAGGCACCAAAGAGTGCAGAGGCTTGCGGATTGCTTAGAGGAATTATGTCACGAGTAGGAAAAAAGCCGATCAAAATACCCGCGGGGGTCAGCGTCTCAATCGGCGAAGGTAAACTTGAAGTCAAAGGGCCTAAAGGAACTTTGACTACGCCGGTGCCTGAGGGCATCACCTTTCGCGAACAGGACGGCGAATTAGTGGCCGAACGCAAAGATGAAAGCTACGCCGCATTTCACGGTCTGGCACGCGCTCTGGCCAATAATGCAGTCGTCGGTGTAACAGAAGGCTTCAAAAAAGAAATGGACGTCGTCGGTGTCGGTTACAAGGCCGATGTCCAAGGGAAAAAGATTGTATTCGCACTCGGATATTCACACCCGATCGAATATGTCCTCCCGGAAGGCATCGAAGCCAAAGCCGAACGCGTGAATACGAAAACTTCGATAAATCAATATCAACTTACGCTGACGCTTACAGGGATAGACAAGCAGAAACTTGGCCAGGTTGCTGCCGAGTTGAACCGGCTCAGAAAACCGGATGCTTACAAAGGCAAGGGAATCAGATACGCCGACCGGACATATAAACTCAAGCCCGGTAAAACCGGCAAATAGGTTGCATTTAATTGCAAGTAATTGCAAGGCATTGTTTTATCGCCCGTGTTTGCTAACGGGGAATCGAACGAGTAAGACCTTAAAGGGAAAATTATGGCACAGAAAAAAAGAGCAGAAGTACGCCGGGCGGTTCATAGCCGCATCAGAAAGAAAGTCCGCGGTACCAGCGAGCGTCCGCGTCTGGCTGTTTACCGGAGTCTAAATCACATCTATGCCCAGATCATAGATGACGATAACGGTAAAACCCTGGCGACGGCATCAACAACCGAAAAAGAGCTTGCCGGAACAACCGGGGGCAATGTTGAGGCAGCAAAGCGAATAGGGAAGGCAATCGCAGAACGAGCAATCGCCGCCGGCATTACCAACGTAGTATTCGACCGCGGCGGATATGTTTACCACGGACGAGTCAAGGCATTGATCGATGCTTCGCGTGAAGCCGGATTGAATAAAAATGAAGCATCGGCAAAGCAGGAGGCCGAATAACTGAGCAATGAGAGCAAAACAGAGAATTTCTCCAAACGGACTTATCCTCAAGGATTACTTGATTTCCATCAATCGCGTTACAAAGGTCGTCAAAGGCGGAAAAAACATGTCCTTTGCGGCTCTGGTAGTAGTAGGTGATGAAGCCGGTCACGTCGGCTTTGGCACAGGAAAAGCCAAAGAAGTGCCGAATGCAATTAAAAAAGCTGTTGAGGCGGCAAAGAACAATTTGATTCGCGTTCCGCTTATCAATGGCACGCTTCCGCATGAACTGATCGGCGAATACGGAGCCGGACGCGTTTTGATGAAACCGGCAGCTGAAGGAACAGGCGTTATCGCCGGCGGTGCCGTGCGGTCGGTGCTGCAGGCCCTTGGCGTTCACAATGTACGCTGCAAGATTCTGGGTTCAAGAAATCATCACAATGTCGTCCGTGCAACATTTGATGGTCTGATGCGTATGAAAGATCCGCTAGAGGTTGCACATTTACGCGGAAAACAAGTCGAAGAACTTATCTAACCGTTTCAGACGTTATTATTTTTGGTCACGGTTGAAATAATTTTAAGGTAGAGCAATGGCTAAAAAAACGCAACAAAGCGAAAACGCGACAATTACGATTCAGTACTACCGCAGCTCAATCGGATACTCCAAAAAGCAAAAGGAGATCGTCAGACAGCTAGGTATAACTAAACTCAATCAAAAAGTGAAAAGACCGGATACACCCGCCATGCGCGGAATTGTCGCAAAGGTCCCGCACCTTTTGCGGATAATAGAAGAGTAAAACGTATAGGTTGCCGGCGGCCTGCAGCGCACAATATGCTGACGCCACCGGCCGCTGAATTGCCGCTTTAGCGATTTAAGACGAGGATATCGAAAATGGCACTATCATTGAATAATTTAAAGCCGGCTCCTGGCTCCACTCACAAGAAAAAACGCGTAGGACGCGGACCCGGGTCCGGTTTAGGAAAAACTGCCGGACGTGGAAATAAAGGGCAGAAATCGCGATCGGGTTATAGAAGCCGTGCCGGATTCGAGGGCGGGCAGATGCCTCTTCAACGGCGTTTGCCTAAGCGTGGCTTTACAAATATCTTTAAAAAACAGTGGATCGAAATTTCGCTGGCTAAAATTGAAGCCAATTTCAATCCCGGTGATGAAGTTACGCCGGAAATACTGCATTCCCGCGGGCTCATCAAAAAGGCAAAACATGACCTGGTTATTCTCGGCAACGGAGATGTTACCAAGTCATTAAAGATTTCAGCCCATCGCTTTACCAAGACAGCCCGCGAAAAGATAGAAAAGGCTGGCGGTGCTGCAATCGAGATTTCAAAAACTGCTTCGGCAGTAAGTTAAACAATTGATTGCGTCCGGCCGGTGATGTCGCATTTCGGTCTATTTCGAAATAGGCGAACCGGTACGGGCTTTTTTGTTAAAGTTCTGCCAATAATAGTTTTCGAGAGCATAAATTTCGAGAGCACATAGCATAATAGGAATCATATGGAGAAGTTTTTTAACGCGGTCCAGAATATGTTCAGAATTCCGGAACTTCGTGTCCGGATTCTCTACACACTCGGAATGCTGGCGGTTTACCGATTTGGGGCTCACGTGACCGCGCCGGGGATAAACAAAGCTCAGCTTGAACGTGTCTGGGGTGAAGTAGCCGGCACGCTTCTCGGTGTACTGGATCTATTTTCCGGCGGAAACTTTCGAACCATCTCGGTTTTTGCTCTCGGCGTAACGCCATACATCACAGCTTCGATTATCATGCAGCTAATGCCTGTCCTTTCACCTGCAGTCAAAAAAATCCAGGAAGAGGGCGAGGTTGGCAGGCAAAAGCTGAACCAATGGACCCGATATCTTACCGTTGGTCTATGTTCCATACAGACATTCTTTGTCGCTACATGGCTTAGCCGTAATGGAATAATTGCCGACACATGGCCTGCTACATTGATGATCGTTATTACCTTGACCACCGGAACAATTTTCGTAATGTGGCTCGGCGAGCAAATTACTGAGCGCGGTGTCGGCAACGGCATTTCTCTGTTGATCTTTGCCGGAATTGTGATTGGCTTGCCTCGCGGCGTTATGCAGGTAAGCGAGCGAGTCCGTGCAGGCGATGCAATGCAGACGCTCGGAGTTATTTTCCTTGTTGTGGTTCTGGTTGCATTGATTGCTTTGATTGTTTACGTCGAGTCTGCACGCCGTAAGATCCCAATCACTTATGCAAGCCGTCGTGTAGGCAACCAGACATTTCGCGGACAGGAGACAACACTTCCGCTAAAAATCAATATGGGCGGCGTCATTCCTGTTATATTCGCTTCGTCGGTGCTGGCACTTCCGCAGACGATACTTGCCGCGCTGCCGCCCGCTCAAGGTGATACTACTTCAACCTGGGCAAAAATCTATCAATTTTTCCAGCAGTTTCACGGCGGCGATCCTTACTACGAACTGATTTTCCTCAGCCTTATCGTGATATTTACTTTTTTTTATATCACTATAGTTTTCAATACCGATGAAGTTGCGGACAATCTGCGTAAACACGGCGGTTTCATTGCGGGAATTCGCCCCGGAAAACCAACAGCGGAGTATCTCAACACAATTCTTACGCGGCTAACCACAGTTGGTGCTATCTATCTGGCTTTTGTTGCCTTTGTGCCACAGTTGCTTTTGAGCGGATTAAAGGTTGCAAGGCTTCCGTTTATCGGCGATCGCCTCGATGCATTTTTTACGGCGACCCCGGGACTAAGCTGGATTCCGACCGGATTGGGATATCAATTCTTTTTTGGCGGCACTTCTTTGCTGATTTTAGTCGGGGTTGCGATGGATACCGTTGCACAAATCGAGGCACAGCTGGTCATGAAAAACTACGAAGGGTTTCTCGGGGCCGGCTCCCGACTGCGAGGACGGAGAAACTGAGACTCCGTATCTGATCAGGGAATTAGATGAACAAGATTCTGGTATTAATTGGAGCACCCGGAGCAGGGAAAGGAACACAGGCCAGAAAGCTGAGTGAGCATTTTGGCATACCACATATTTCTACCGGTGATATGTTTCGTGAAATGAAGACACTTGACACTCCATTGGCAAGGGAAGTTCGCGAAACGATGGCTGCCGGTAAACTTATTTCTGACGATCTGACTTTTCAGATAGTTCGTCAGCGCACCTCACGCGAAGATTGCAAAAACGGCTATCTCCTTGACGGATACCCGCGTACGGCAGTACAGGCCAGACAGCTGGAACAATTGGCTTTAGAGCAGGGCAAGGATATTCTTGCCATCGAAATATTCGTTCCGAAAGAGGAGTTAACGAAACGCCTGACAGGCCGTCGCTCTTGCCCGATTTGCGGTGAGATTTACAATATTTACTCAAAGCCGCCGGTAAATGATAATGTCTGCGACCATCATCCGGAAGCCCGACTGCTTCAGCGGGAAGATGATAATGAAGCAAGCGTGGCTACCCGGCTGGCAACGTTTGAAGAAATGACCCGGCCGCTTATTGATTATTATTCCGAACAGGGACGCCTGAAAAGCATCGACGGTACACAAAGTGCCGAAGCAGTTTTCGATGAGATCGTTAAAGCCGTCGGCGGTTAATTTCTATTATGCGGAGTCCCGGCATCCGTTGGTTTTTTTGACACTGCTGCGGCTTTGTTTTTTTCGTATCCGATGATCATTGCAAAAACACAAAAAGATCTCGAAAAAATGCGAGCCGTCGGCGAACTTATCGCAGAGATCCGCGAAGCGCTGCGAGCTATGGTCGCACCCGGCATTACTTCGCTTGAATTAAATGCCGCCGCGGAAAAGATGATGCGGGATGCGGGGGCGATTCCTACATTCATAGGTTACAAGCCTTACGGAATGGTGCCGTTCCCCTTTGCGATTTGCGCTTCGGTTAATGAGCAGGTTGTTCACGGTTTTTCCAATGACAAGCCGTTACGCGAAGGTGATATTATTTCGCTCGATATGGCATGTACGCTCAACGGGTTCGTCGGAGATACGGCAATTACGGTGCCTGTAGGTAAAGTAAGCGATGATCTTTTGCAATTGATTCGTGTAACCGAGGAATGTCTTGCTTTAGGGATAGAGCAATGCCGCCCGCATAAACGCGTAGGTGATATCGGCGCGGCCATACAGCAGCATGCCGAAAAATATGGCTACGGAATAGTCCGTGACTACACCGGACACGGAATCGGAAGGGCAATGCATGAGGCTCCGCAGATCCCCAATTACGGACGACCCGGTACACGGGAAATGATACGAGCCGGTTATTGTTTTGCCATTGAACCGATGCTCAATATGGGGACGCATGAGACCCGCACTTTGGAAGATAAGTGGACCGTTGTTACCCTTGACGGCAAGCCATCGGCCCATTTTGAACATACGATTGCAGTAACTCCTGAGGGGCCTGAAATACTGACCTTGACCCGTGAACAAAAGAGGGCAGGGAAGAAGGCTGATGCGGCTTGAAAAATAATCATGAATGCGGTAACATTAGAAGTTTGTCCAACCAGCCGTTGAGTTGGCTTTAGAATTTTATGTCTAAAGAAGAGGCAATAGAGGTAATGGCGACCGTTCTGGAGACTTTGCCGAATGCACAGTTCAAGGTCGTGATTGACGAAAATCAGCACGAAGTCCTGGCGCACATTTCAGGCAAAATGCGTAAGAATTTTATCCGAATTCTTCCGGGTGACAAGGTATTGGTTGAATTGTCACCATATGATCTAAAGCGTGGTCGCATTACATATCGCTATAAATAAGGCGGTGTTTATTATGAAAGTACGTCCATCGGTAAAAAAGATTTGCGATAAATGCAAGATAATTCATCGCCGGGGAATTGTTCGCGTTATTTGCGATAACCCGAAGCATAAACAGCGGCAAGGTTAAAACACTTGGCCGGGCAAAAGTCTGTCTGTTTAACCGGCAGATGATTGCACGGAACCCGTAAAAAAGGAAACATTTATGGCTCGTGTAGCAGGCGTAGATTTACCACCTAACAAACGCGTTGAAATTGGTTTAACGTATATTTATGGCATTGGACGTTCGCGCGCCAATGATATTTTGAGCAGGGCAGGTGTCAGCCCGGATGTCAAGATCCGCGACCTGAGCGAAGAGGAACTGAATAAGATTCGCGGAATCCTGGATCAGGAAGGCGAAATCGAGGGCGATCTCCGCAAACGCGTTCAGATGGACATCAAACGTTTGATGGATATCGGATGCTATCGGGGTCTGCGGCACAGAAGGAGTCTTCCGGTCCGCGGCCAGCGTACCTCAACAAATGCGCGAACCCGAAAAGGGCCGCGTAAGGCAGCGGTTGCCAAGAAGAAGGCACCAGGTAAGAAATAGTTTTTCGGTAGAGCTTACGGCTCTCAATTAATGGGTTTATATGGCAACTAAAACGTCAACGACGAAAAAGAAAACCTTCAAAAAGAAAGAACGCAAACATATTCCATCGGGAATTGTCCATATCTCGGCTTCTTTCAATAATACCTTAATCTCGATTACCGACACTGAAGGCAATCTGGTTGCCCAAAGCTCTGCCGGTGCAAGAGGTTTCCGCGGGTCGAGAAAAGGGACGCCGTTTGCCGCACAGCAAGCTGCGAGCGAAGCGGCAAGAAAGGCTGCAGAAGTTGGAATGCGAGAGGTCGAAGTTCGAGTTAAAGGGCCCGGCGGCGGAAGAGAGTCTGCCATCCGTGCAATCGCACAAGCCGGGATTCGCGTGACCGCAATCCGGGATACGACTCCAATTCCACATAACGGATGCCGTCCGCCAAAACGCCGAAGGGTTTGATTGTTCGCGGATTCGAATTACTGATTTTTGGTTTGTATCGAAAGGAAGAAGAGGCCGCAAAACCCGGCTTTGTAAACTTTTCCGTTAATGAAATCCGTAACCGGCTTAAAAATTTCGAGCCGGCCGGAGATTTCGGAGGCAATTTAAGAAATAATGGCTAGATATAGAGATGCGGTGTGCCGATTGTGCCGCCGCGAAGGTGCAAAATTATTCCTCAAGGGTGACAGATGCTTTAAGCCTTCCTGTGCCATTGAAAAGCGTGGAACCAACCCACCGGGACAGCATGGAGCTGCCCGCCGGAAAATGTTGGCCGGATACGGTCAGCAGCTCAGGGAAAAGCAGAAGGTCAAGCGGATCTACTTCATACTTGAAAAACAGTTTCGTAATTACTTCGAAAAAGCTTTACGCCAAAAAGGTGTAACCGGTGAAAACCTTTTGTTTATGCTTGAACGTCGGCTCGACAATGTGGTTTACAGAGCCGGGTTTGCTACTTCACGCCGGCAGGCACGCCAGATCGTGAATCATGGCCATGTCGAGGTAAACGGACGGAAAGTGAATATCCCGTCTTTTCAGGTTCGTGTAGGTGATGTTATTTCCGTCAAGGATAAAAGCCGTAAAAACGTCCACGTCGAAGGTGCCTGGTCAACGGCTGCCGGTCGAGGCCGCCCGAGTTGGATCGTGCCTGAGGGTAAAGATATGACGGTTACTGTTGCCTCGTTGCCGACTAGACAAGATATTGACGGTAACATTAACGAACAGCTGATCGTCGAGTTGTACAGCAAGTAAGGCAATATGGCCGACTGAAGTAGCCGAATGCGGCGAGTCCGTTCTTGCTCGCCGCCCATTCGGGGACAAAGCCGGCCAAACACTCATTTTAAAAAGAACGAATATGACACAAAACAATACCTGGTCGGATTTTCAAATGCCAAGCCGATTAAACGTAGAGTCAGAGACTCTGACCGAGCGTTACGGCAAATTCTATGCTCAGCCGTTCGAACGCGGATTCGGGACAACCATCGGGAACTCCATTCGTCGGGCTCTACTTTCATCAATTCAAGGCGCAGCGGTGACGGCTGTCAAAATCGAAGGTGTCGAACACGAGTTTTCGCCGATTAAAGGCGTAGTAGAAGACGCAACAGATATTATCCTTAACCTCAAGCAGGTTCCTTTCAAACTACACGGGAATGGGCCGAAAACCCTTACAATTTCGAAAAAAGGCAAGGGTGAAGTACTGAGCGGTGATATACAGGTCGATTCCGATGTTGAAATTCTGGACCCTAACATCCACATAGCCACAATCAGCGGCTCGGGTACTTTTAATGTCGAGATGCGTCTCAAGAAAGGACGAGGTTACGTTTCGGCAGAATTCAACAATGATGACGACCTGTCTGTCGGCTATATTCCGATCGATTCGGTTCATACGCCAATAAAGAAAGTAAATTATACGGTAGAAAAAACACGGCAAGGCTCCAATACGGAATTTGACAAATTAACAATCGAGGTCTGGACTGACGGTTCGGTAAAACCCGAAGATGCAATCGGACTCGCGGCGAAATTGGTAAAGGATCATATGTCTATTTTTATCAATTTCGAAGAGGAAGAAGAAGAGTATAAATATGAGGACATTGCCCGGCCGCCTTTGATGCGAAATGACCTTTTGGATAAGCCGGTAGATGAACTCGAATTGTCCGTACGTTCCTATAATTGTCTAAAGAACGCTGATATAAGGACCATCCGTGATCTTATCCGCCGGACGGAAAAGGAAATGCTCCATACCAAGAATTTCGGAAAGAAATCCCTTACCGAAATCAAGGATTTGCTACACGGAATGGGGCTCGATTTCGGCATGGAATTCGATGAACAGGGTAATCCGATTCCCGGTTCGGGCGGACGCGATCTGGACTAAACTCCGGACAAAACACTTGCCGGACTTTGAAACGGAATTATTGATTTATGAGACATTTGAAGGCACATCGTAAATTGGGCAGGACGACGGAACATCGCATTTCGATGCTCCGGAATTTGGCAACCTCACTGATTAACGCCGAAAAAGAATACATTGTAACGACCGTAGCCAAGGCCAAGGAGCTGCGGCCATTTGTTGAAAAGGCGATAACCCTTGCACGAAAGGCACAGAACCTGGATGGCTCTGACTCCAAAGCACGTGAAGTACATCTTCGCAGGCAGGCTGCCAGATTTTTTCACTCGGGAAATCGTAATTTCAAGGCGGAACAGAGCAGATTTCGCGGCAAAAAAGGTGAGCAGAAAGAAGCGCCGGAACGAACCGCAGGGGTTCGCGCCGTACAAAGGCTTTTCGGCGAATTAGGCCCCCGTTACAAGGATCGCAACGGCGGATACACAAGGATAGTACGTCTTGGACGCCGCAGCGGCGATAATGCGGAACTTGCAGTTATAGAACTGGTTGATAATCCTCGCGAGATGGCAGCGAAGGGTTAGGCGAAACAGATTGGAGAATGTAAGAGCGATGGCCGATAAATCTGCAGCCGGCAAAGCCGAGGATATGGGTGAAGATAAAAAATCGACGACCAGGGCGACAACAGAGCCGTCATTCAATCTGGATGAACTAAGGGAACTGGCCGATTTGGTCAACAAACACGGTTTTACGGATTTTGAATTTGAAAACGAGAATATCCGTGTTCGCTTAAGTAAACAGGTCACTACCCAATTTATTGCGCCACAGCAGCCCGCTGTAATACCGGGTCAGTTTACTCAGCCCTCAGCTGCTGAGGCTTCTTCCCAATCAAGTCCGGTTCAGGAATCTGTAGATGATGATGCATCGCTATACAAAATCACTTCACCGATTGTTGGAACGTTTTATCGTTCACCGGCACCCGATAAGCCGCCATATGTTTCCGAAGGAAGCAGGGTGACTCCCGAAACCGTCGTCTGTATTGTAGAGGCTATGAAACTTATGAATGAAATTCAGGCCGAGACAACAGGCGAGATTGTTAAAATCTATGTCGAAAATGGCGAGCCTGTAGAATTCGGGCAGCCACTTTTCGGAGTTAAAAAGCAATAAACACGGGCCACGATTCAGAATGACTACATGCGGTTTTCACCAGAGAAAAATCGCGTTGCCAATTACAGAATCGTGGTTAAATTTTTTATAAAATGGCAAGCCGCGAGATTAGAAAAATTCTAATAGCAAATCGGGGTGAAATTGCATGCCGTATTATCTGGACTTGCAAGGAAATGGGTATCCAGACCGTAGCGGTTCACTCGGAAGCCGATCGCGACGCTCTTCACGTCCGGTTTGCAGATGAGGCGGTGTGCATCGGGCCAGCACCGTCCGCTCAAAGCTATCTTAATATTCCTGCCATTATCTCGGCCGCTGAGATAACCAATGTTGACGCCATTCACCCGGGCTATGGTTTTTTGGCCGAATCCGCAACCTTTGCAAACGTCTGTGCCGATTGCAACATAAAATTTATCGGCCCCAGGCCGGATGTGATTGCAATGATGGGCGACAAGGTAGAAGCAAGGAGGACGATGGCAGCAGCGGGCGTGCCGATTTTACCCGGGAGCCCGGAACCCATCGAATCTCCCGAAGAGGCAATAGATCTTGCCCGTCAGATCGGTTTTCCTGTCATTATTAAAGCGGCTGCAGGCGGTGGCGGACGCGGCATGCGTATTGTCCGTGACGAATCTGAACTGAAAAGCAATCTGGAAACCGCTCAGGCTGAAGCCCTTGCGGCATTCAAAAATGGAGCCGTTTATATCGAGCGATATATCGAACGGCCGCGGCACATTGAAATACAGGTATTGGCCGATGAATATGGAAATTGCATTCATTTAGGCGAACGCGAATGTTCTATCCAACGCAGGCATCAGAAACTTCTCGAAGAAGCGCCCTCCCCCGTGATCACAGCCGCCCAACGCGAAGAAATGGGCGCGGTTGCTGTAAAGGCTTGCAAGGAAATCGGTTACTCGAGTGCGGGAACTTTCGAATTTCTTCTTGACGAAGACGGAAGTTTCTATTTCATGGAAATGAATACACGTATTCAGGTGGAGCATCCGGTAACCGAAATGGTAACGCTGGCAGACATTGTAAGGAACCAGATCCGCATTGCCTCCGGCGAAGAACTTGGATACGTCCAGGAAGATGTCCAGATTGTCGGTCATTCGATAGAATGCCGTATCAATGCCGAAGATCCGGAGAAATTTACCCCAAGTCCTGGAAAAATAACGGCATTCAATATACCGGGAGGACCCGGTGTTCGCGTTGACACGGCAGTTTATCCCGGCTATGTTGTGCCTCCTTACTATGATTCTATGATTGCAAAATTGATAGTCCATGCCCGGACGCGTGAATTGGCAATCGCCCGTATGCAGAGGGCTCTGGATATGATGGTCATCGAAGGAATAAAGACCACAATACCGCTGCACAAACGAATTATGGCGGACGAACGCTTCCGCAAGGGTGATTTTTCAACTAAGTTTATGGAGGAATTTTCGTTATAAGTTGATAATTTTCAACGAATAACCGATAATTGAAGAGTGTGACTGCGACACGAAAAAAAACGCTGATAATTCCAGTTTCGCGGTTACCGGTAATAAGAACCGGATTTACTGCGGCCAAGGAGGAGCCTTTTTGAGCAATAGATAGTTATGGCAATGACAACAGAAGTTAAAGCAAAGATAGTTAGTGAATATAGGACAAAAGAATCCGATACGGGTTCTTCTCAAGTTCAGATCGCACTTCTTACACAAAGGATCAACGATCTGACAGAGCATTTCAAGGTACATAAAAAAGACAATCACTCACGGCGCGGTTTGCTCAAAATGGTCTCCCGACGTCGTAAATTGCTGGATTACCTTAAAAGAAAAGATATCAATGAATATCATGAAATCATCAATAAACTTGGTTTGAGACGCTAGGTTTGCTAGTCTTTGGCAGCAAAGCGTAAAATAGCATTGCTGTCTGAGCTTTTTTAGTAAAACAGGCCACTTCGGGCCAAAAGAAATTGTTTCCTGCGAAGGATTGGATGATGCCTGCTGAACGTGACAGCGAATTTGGCCACATACAAAAGGGAACTCGCATAAACTGTTGCAATTCTCCAAAAGCGGCATGTGCTTCACGCTACAGCACCTGTCGCTTTTGTTTTGAGGAGAGATAATGACACGAAAGAAATATTTGAGAGAATCTATCAAGGTCGGCGGCCGCGACCTTATTGTTGAGACCGGAAAGGTCGCTAAACAGGCCGACGGGGCTGTAATAATCCGTTACGGTGACACAATGGTCCTTGTAACGGCTGTCAGTATGAGAACGGCCAAAGAAGGATTGGATTTTTTCCCTCTAACGGTCGAATACCGCGAATCAAGTTATTCCGCAGGCCGAATCCCGGGCAATTACTTCAGGCGGGAGGGTCGCCCAAGCGAGAAAGAAATACTCACTTGTCGTCTGATTGATCGTCCGGTAAGGCCGCTTTTTCCCGATGGCTACAGATTTGAGACTCAAATCGTAGGTACCGTAATTTCTGCCGATACCGAAAATGACCCGGATATTATCGCTATTACCGGAGCATCCTGTGCTCTCTATCTTTCCGATATACCGTTTGAAAACCCTATTGCGGGTGTCCGGATCGGGCTTATCGACGGAAAATACATAATCAACCCGACATATGACCAACGACGCGAATCCAAACTCAACCTGGTAGTCGCCGGCACGGAAGAAGCCATAGTAATGGTCGAAGCGGAAGCAAATGAAGTGTCCGAGAGTATAGTCGTCGAAGCATTGATGCTTGCGCACAAAGAAATAAAGCGACTTTGTCTCTGGCAAAAAGAGCTCGGGAAAGCCCTGGAAATCACCAAACGTGAGTTTACGCCTTTTGTGATTGACGAATCATTTGTAGCCGATATTGAGAAGAAATTCGGTGAAAGGCTCCGGGCCGCCTTGGATACTACCGGAAAAGATAAATTAACCAGCTATGCCGAGATCGATGCACTGAAAAAAGAAGTGGTCGAATCATTTCCCGAAGACGAGCCTGAAGCCCGTAATATGGCCGCCAAAGCATTCGCCTATTTGAAAGAAAAAATCTTTCGCGACGATATGCTCGGACAACGTCGTCGGCCGGATGGACGCAGGTTTTCGGAAATTCGACCGATTCAATGTGAGGTTGGCTGGTTGCCTCGCGTTCACGGTTCGGCATTGTTCACTAGAGGTGAGACGCAGGCAATAGTTACTACTACGCTCGGCACGAAAATGGATGAGCAGTACCTTGATGACATTGAAAAGGGCGAAGTCAAAAGGCGTTTTATGCTGCATTATAATTTTCCTCCATATTCGGTAGGAGAGGCCGGGCGTTTTGGTGGCACATCACGTCGTGAGACCGGCCACGGAAACCTTGCCCGCAGAGCTCTGGAGGCAGTTTTGCCTCCCGAAGAGGATTTTCCTTACACAATCCGAATAGTCTCGGATATTACGGAATCAAACGGCTCCTCATCAATGGCATCTGTCTGCGGCGGATCCCTAAGTTTGATGGATGCCGGCGTGCCAATTAAAAGATCGGTTGCCGGCGTCGCCATGGGGCTTGTAATGGAAGGAAACCGTTATGCGATACTGTCAGATATCGCAGGAGCTGAGGATCATTATGGCGACATGGACTTCAAGGTCGCCGGTACTCGCGAGGGAATAACAGCTCTCCAGATGGATATCAAGATCACCGGCATCAATGCAATGATCCTACAGGAAGCATTGGAGCAGGCCCGTAAAGGACGGATGCATATCCTCGATATCATGGAAAAGACCATCGCCGAGCCGCGCAAAGAAATTTCCCAATATGCTCCGCGAATCATAACACTTCACATCAATCCTGATAAAATTCGTGATGTAATCGGGCCGGGAGGAAAGGTGATACGGGCCATAACAGAAGAAACAGGCGCTAAAATCGATATTTCAGATGACGGCACTGTTCTTATTGCTACTTCCGACGGCGAAGCTGCTCAGAAGGCAATTGCACGTATCAAGTCGCTTACCGCAGAAGCGGAAATCGGTGAAACATATCTTGGCACCGTTTCCCGAATAGTTGACTTCGGAGCATTTGTCGAAATTATGCCCGGACTTGATGGCCTGTTGCATATTTCTGAGATTTCGGATCGTCGTGTTAAAGACGTTCGGGATGAACTCAAGGAAGGACAGCAAATTCTCGTCAAATGCATTGGCAAAGAGGGTAACAAAATAAAACTCTCGCGGAAAGCTGTGCTTCAGGAAGAGAAGGCAAGGGCAAAAACAGGAGAGGAATAACAAACCGATTTTAGCTCATACTTGCCCGGGACGGCTGACTGCCGTCCCTTTTTAAAGTTTATAGTAAACAAAACGATTCTGATTCACTGAAATGTCAGCACCAAATATAGAAACAATAGTTTCTCTTTCGAAAAGACGCGGTTTTGTTTTCCCGGCATCGGAGATTTACGGCGGGCTGGGCTCTGCCTGGGATTACGGACCGCTCGGGGTCGAACTGGCAAATAACATAAAAAAAAGCTGGTGGGAAAATCTCGTTTATAAAAGGGATGATATCGAAGGTCTGGATTCTGCCATTATTCAGAATCGCCTTGTCTGGAAATACTCCGGCCACGAAGATACATTTTCAGATCCGCTCGTGGATTGCCGCGATTGCAAGGCGCGTCTTCGGCAGGACAAATTAGAACAGGATCCGGTTGACGGGCGTTATTTATGTTCAAATTGCGGATCGAAAAATTTAACCGAGCCGCGGCCATTCAATTTAATGTTTCGCACCACGATAGGTGCTGTCTCTGAGGAAGATGACCCTTCTGCTTTAGCTTATTTGCGGCCGGAAACCGCCCAGGGCATTTTTATTAATTTCGCCAATGTTCTGAATACCTCGCGGCGGAAACTCCCGTTCGGGATTGCTCAAATCGGAAAAGCCTTTCGCAATGAAGTTACGCCGGGAAATTTCATTTTTCGAACCCGTGAATTCGAACAAATGGAGCTCGAGTATTTCTGCCGTCCGGAGGATGCGGAAAGAATACATCAGGAATGGATCGAATGGTTTCAAAATTGGATAACAGAACTTGGTATTTCAAATAATAATCTGCGTCTTTACGAACAATCCAAGGAGGAACTGGCACATTATGCCGCCAGGACTGTCGATATTTTGTACAGATTCTTTCCGGAACGCGATGACGAAACCAGGCAATTCGATGAGTTGATGGGAATTGCGAACAGGACAGATTATGACCTTCGGGTGCATTCAAAAAAATCAGTGGATGCTGAAGGTAAACGGCTAAATCCTGATTCGACGGAAGACCTTTCCTATTTCGACCCGCAGACAAACGAAAGATTCTATCCATATATAATTGAACCATCTGCAGGTGTAAACCGTACGCTGCTTGCGGTAATGATGGATGCCTATTCGGAAAGGACTAATGAAAAAGGAGAAACGCGCGTAATACTCAGGCTGAAATCAGATCTTGCGCCAATTAAAGCGGCGGTTCTTCCATTAGCGAAAAATAAGCCCGAAATTGTCGAGATGGCAATGCGAATTAAACGAGACCTGCAGACATCCTTGCGTGCAGTCTATGACGATACCGGCGGTATCGGAAAACTTTATGCACGGCAGGATGAAATCGGTACTCCCTTTTGCGTAACCGTAGATCACCAGTCACTGGAGGATGAGGCGGTTACTGTACGCGACCGCGACACCTGGATGCAGGAACGCATAAATGCAAGTCAATTGAAAAACTACCTGAAAGAAAAACTATCTCTTTAGGTTTATCCAGTTAGGCATTTACAAAATCCTGCAATCACTCTCTAACATTCAACTTTATTGGTATAGAGCAGCATGTATCGCATAAAGTGAAATTTCCTAACAAATATGTAGCTCATTGTGCGGATTCAATTCTTTTTCCGGTTACAATATGCTTGTGAAAAATGTCACGGCAGAAACAAAATACGACAATATTTCATTTTCAACCGTTCGGGAACTTGCAAGACTGATTGCAGCAGAGGGCGGGCGGGCCATGCTTGTCGGCGGCTGCGTCCGTGACGAACTAATGGGCATTCAGCCAAAGGACTGGGATCTGGAGGTGTATGGCATCCCACCGGAAAAATTACGCAAGCTGCTTGAGGATTTCGCTGAAAAAATATCGCATAAGGAATTTCGCGGCGATAATGTCCGGGAAATTTCAAAGTTTCATACAGCCGGGAATGAGGGAATAAAGTATGAAAATGCAGAAAGCAAAATATCGTTAAATATAGTAGGCGAGGCATTTGCAGTCTATAAACTCGGCAATAATCTGGATATCTCGCTTCCCAGAAGAGAAAGAAAAAGCGGACGCGGACATAGAGCCTTTATTGTCGAAGGCGACCCCGATATGTCTTTCGAAGAAGCCTGTTCACGAAGGGATTTCACCATCAATGCAATTTTAAAAGATCCCTTAACAGGTGAAATAGTTGATCCGTTTGGCGGGCGTATGGATATAGAGAAAAAGATCATACGCCATGTTTCTGATCATTCGTTTCCGGAAGACAGTCTTCGTGTGTTGCGTGCAGCAGTATTTGCAGCCAGGTTCGAATTTGACATTGCGTCGGATACCGTCGAGCTCTGCAGGCAGATGGATGTTACGGATTTGCCCCGCGAACGAATTTGGGGAGAGTTGCAAAAGTTGCTGCTTCTGCCTGTCCGGCCATCGATAGGTCTGAAGTGGTTATACGATCTGGGCGTTACGCGGCAAATTTTTCCTGAAATGCAGGCATTGGCAGGAGTCCCGCAAGAACCTGACTGGCATCCTGAAGGTGATGTTGATATCCATACAATGATGGTTGTTGATCAGGCAAGAGAGCTGATAAATGATTTGGATTACCCGCGGCAAATTGCGGTTATGCTAGGTGCTTTATGCCATGACTTCGGAAAGCCCGCAACAACGGAATTCATTGATGGCCGCATACGTTCAAGGGGACATGATGAGGCCGGAGTGTCGCCGACAATTTCATTTCTGGACAGACTTGGTGTTTATTCAATTCACAATTTCGATGTACGCGGCCAGGTAATTCAGCTGGTTCGTTATCATCTGAAACCGGGTGAATTTTACAAGTCAAAAACACCGATTGGCGATGGCGCTTTTCGCCGTCTGGCACGCAAAGTAGAGCTTGATTTATTATATCGGGTTGCTAAAGCCGATAGTCTTGGCCGTAATCCGGACTGGCTCGCGCCTGAAAAAAGATTTGGCTCAGAGGCTCAGGAATGGTTTATAGAGCGGGCACGGGCCCTTGCTATCGAAAAGAAGGCTCCGGAACCGATACTAAAAGGCCGGCACCTGATCGGGTTAGGACTTGAACCCGGCCCGCATTTTCGAAAAATCCTTGATGCGGTTTACGAACTTCAGCTTGATGGTAAAGTAAGGGATCTTGACGAAGCGATCGCCGAGGCCCGCCGCTTGGCTAAGAATATATAATTGCAAAATTGTCCGTTAGGCTCGGGCTGTCATGGTCATAACAGGTCAACGGATGGAAAATTTACCTGAAACAGAGTCGATTTTTCGCAAGGTCAAGTGCAATTTCGAATGAATTGAAAAAGTCGTAACCGATTACGCCTTGCGCTCCACCGAGCATTAGAGTCATTTGAAGAATGGCGGGAAGATTCCCGTATCGGACCATAAAAGGACGGCCATCGATACGGGTTTCGATTCCGAAGCAATCGGTCTCAAACTTACCGAGGACAGGAAAGAAGTCTTCTTCAACACCTAGTCTCGGATATCCGGATGTAATTTCACCCGGTAGATAAGAAAGTCTTGCTCCAGTATCCAGAAAGCAATTTACCATTTGTCCGTCAATGGATGCTTCCACAATCGGAATTCCCATAAAATTCCTTATGCCGATTTCGTTTCCATCCAGGCGAATATCATTTGTGTAGAATGCAATCCGCCTTGCCTGATAATTGAATAAAATTCCAAAGTCGATGAGTATGTCTGCTCCCATCAGCGTCGTGATTTCTGTTCCCAGTAACCCGGAGACTGACTGCGGCGTAAAACCCATAAGACTCGTGGAGACACTGTATGTTCGTCCGCAAAATTCAATACTCTCCGTAATATGAATAGTTGACGGCGACCCGGTATCCACCAGGATGCGGTCGTTTCCGCTTTCAATTATCGGATGGCCCTCAAACAATTCAATATTGAACGTTTCCATGTTTTTCTATCCAAGCGGTATTTCGGGCCGGCAAATTCAAGTTGTAGAAAGCTCACGCAAACCCCGGGAAAGTTATTTACTTTAAGTCATTCGGGACAAAGACATCCGAAGAGTTTGTTCTTTGCAGTAAAAATCGTTGAGGGTATTCTATTGCAAAAGATTTTAACAATCAATAACATTTTCGCAACTTGCATTTAAGTATTTTTATTTGGATTTAAGGCTTTGCGATCTGCATGTTAAGACAAAATGCAATTCAGGGACTTTACCAAATAAAAAATAAGCGACAAGGAGCGGGTTCCTGTCGCTTATTGATCTAAATTGTGATAATCTCATCTGCCGGCCTTACAAATGGCGACGCAACCGGCGGAAAAAAGGCAAATTAACTTATTGCTTGCCTTCAAGAAAGGCTTTCAATCTGCGTGAACGTGATGGATGCCGCAGTTTTCGCAGAGCTTTTGCTTCGATTTGCCTGATGCGTTCGCGTGTAACTGCAAAGTGCTGGCCTACCTCTTCGAGAGTATGTTCGCTGCCGGTATTGCCAAGACCGAAACGCATTTTTATTACTTTTTCCTCTCGCGGTGTCAGGGTAGCGAGTACCTCATCAGTGATTTCCCGCAGGTTTGAAAACGTTACGGATTCGGCCGGATTAAGAATCGATTTGTCTTCGATAAAGTCGCCAAGATGCGAATCTTCTTCTTCGCCAATCGGCGTTTCAAGAGATATTGGCTCCTGTGCGATTTTCAGGACTTTACGAACCTTCGAAACCGGAATGTCCATTCTTTTTGCGATTTCCTCACTCGTGGGTTCGCGGCCGAGTTCCTGAACCAGAAGTCTGGATGTCCGTATAAGTTTATTGATGGTCTCGATCATATGAACCGGAATACGGATTGTTCTGGCCTGATCGGCAATTGCTCTAGTTATTGCCTGCCTTATCCACCAGGTTGCATATGTCGAGAATTTATAACCTCGACGCCACTCGAATTTGTCAACCGCTTTCATCAGGCCGATATTACCTTCCTGTATAAGGTCGAGAAATTGCAGTCCGCGGTTAGTGTATTTTTTTGCGATAGATACGACCAGACGAAGATTTGCTTCCACCAATTCCTTTTTCGCCTGATTCGTTTCGTACTCACCGGTACTTATGGTTTCGTAAGATCTTTTAATCTCGACCGGCGGAAGCAGATATTTTTCTTCGATTTCCTTTAATACCGCCTTGGCCTCAGCGATTTTTCTGTTCAATTCCCGCTTTTCTGCCAAAGGTGGTTTCTTCTCGAGTTTGGCCTTGCTCTTTTTGATAGTGTCCTCGGCGCGTTTTATTTCCTCCACAACCTTACGAATTGCGCCAATGAGGATTTGCATCGAATGCTCTGTCAGGTTCAGGTCCCTGATTTCACGGGCAATGTCCACACGGAGCCGGGCTGCTTCGCGTTTCAGGCGAAGATAACGCTTGCCCGGCTTTTTCCCTTTGATCTTTTCCCGTTCTTTTTGCAGGGCTTTAAAAGCCTTGATTGCCAATGCATAGTTTTTCTTTATATTTTCAATACCTTCGAGAGTCCAACGAAGATATTCTTCGGCTTTATCTTCTTCGAGGGAAATTTCCGCCTGTTCCGCAAAGGCCACTGCTTCGCGGATACTCATTTTCCCTCGCTCCAGATCTTCGCCCATTTTTATCAGCCTTTCGATGGCAATCGGTGAGCGGGAAATAGCCTTTCGGGTTTTGATCTGGCCGCGTTCGATACGTTTTGCAATTGCAACTTCGCCTTCGCGGTTGAGCAATGGGACGATTCCCATTTCCCGTAAATAGAGGCGAACCGGGTCATTTGACTTATCGAGGGTTCCGGCCGATAGATCAAGGTCAAGATCGTCTTCGTCGAGGGTTTCATCAACCTCGTCATCCACCGCAAGGCTGGACGCCCGTTCGAGGAGTTGTGCGTCCGATTCCGCAACGGATATATTTGCGCCTTCGAGACGCTCCAATACATCCTCGAGATCATCGGCGGACATCATATTTTCCGGTATCTCACGATGCAGTTCGTCAAGGCTCAAAAATTTCTTTCGCTTACCTAGGGCAAGCAGGCGGTCCATCAGGTCTTCTTTTTCGTCGTAATCTGGCATAGTTTCCAGGTATTTTGATTATTATCCCGCAAAAAGCGTTGTTTATAATAACATCTCAGGGTGATCCGTGGTTGAAATTAACCAATTTAACACCATAATGTTAGAAATAGATTATTATATCACGCTTGTCTGAGCTTTGTAAGCATATTTTGCTTAATTTTCGATAAATCCAGTTGCTCGGTAACCAGATGGGTGACTGCCTCTTTGTCTCCGAGCTGTTCGGCTGCAATCAAGGCCCGGCTGATTTCGTGCAGACGATGTTCGATAGCCATTGAACGTAATGAGAAAAGACAATTTTCGGCTTCATGAAGGACGTGATCTATAACTTCACCCGGCTCTCGTTTCGGCTCGCCTATTAACAGGAGAGGGACAAAGTCGCGGGCAATCTCATCATCACCGACAAGGTCGTATAGTATTCCGATTTCCGGCTCGGCACCCATTTCTTCCAGTTTGAACAATGCATCAAAGATACGTGCGGATGCCAGATGCTCATAATCACTTGGTTCGATAACGGGCAGTATTCTTTCACGAAGCTCTGCATCATGAATCAACAATTCAAGCAGATATTGCTCAGCTACCGTGATTTTGGGACGCGCGGCCCGTCGGGCTTGTCCGGCTATTGAATCGGCATTTAGGTTATTGGCCGATTTGACGGTCTGCCACAACTCCCGTTTGAGAGCCGCGTCATCAATGCCGAAATATGCCATCGCATCATCAAAGGATTGGCGTTTTTGTATTGGATTTTGAACCGATGCGATAATTGGCAAAATCTCTTCAATGGCATCAGAGCGATCGCGCGGATTTGCCATTGACCGTTTTCTCATCGCCGTTTCCAGTGCAAATGTAAGAAAAGGAAGGGCTTGGCCGCGCGCCTTATTGTATGCGGAGACACCGTTAACCCTTATGAATTCGTCAGGGTCCTGACCATTTGGCAATGTAAGTACTTTTATATCAATGTCCCGGGCATTGAGTTCGGTAATAGCCCGCATCGCGGCTTTTATGCCTGCTTCGTCACCATCGTAGTTGATCACCACGCGACGGGTAAATTTTGCAATCAAGGCGGCCTGATCAACCGTTAAAGCTGTACCCAGACCGGCGACAACGTTTTTTATGCCATTTATGTGCAGTGAAATAAGGTCAAGATAGCCTTCTACCAGAATAGCGAATTTTGATTTTCTGATGGCATCTTTGGCGAAATTCAAACCGTAAAGGTGGCGGCCTTTTATATAGGCTGCCGTCTCAGGGGAATTAAGATATTTGGGCTGGTCGTCGCCCATCGCCCTTGCTCCAAAAGCAATTATGTTGCCTTTTTCATCGCTGACCGGAAAAATAATCCGATTCCGAAAACGATCGAAAACCTTAGTCTTTTCGTCATTTTGCGAAACAAGGCCGGATAAGAGAATTAATTCCTCGGAGGCGCCGGTTTTTCTTAAATAATTCAGTAAAGTATCCCAGGAATCCTGTGCAAATCCCAGTTGAAACTCTCGACAAGCCTCTTCGTTAATTCCGCGGGAATTGAGATATTCGAGAGCCTTGCGGGCTTGCCTATTGCCGGAAAACAGGCTTTTGTGCCAAAACCCGGCCGCAACTCGGTTAAGTTCTGCAATCTGTTCGGCCAGGCGTTTTTGTGCTTCGCGTTCACGTTGTTTTTTGGCAGCTTCAGCTGCAGAAATATTCTCCGCAACCGGCAGCGGAATGCCTGAAATCTCCGCGACGCGTCGGACCGCTTCCGGAAAGCTCAGACCCTCGATTTCCATCAGAAACGTAAAAACATTTCCGCCTTTGCCACAACCGAAGCATTTGAAAAAGCCTTTTGCCGGATTAACTGAAAATGAAGGAGTTTTTTCCTGATGGAAAGGGCAGCATGCCATCCAATTGGCACCACGCTTTTTGAGCGGTACATAACGCTCTATAATCCGCAGAATATCGGCGCGTGTTTTTAGTTCATCGATGAAATACTGATCGTAGATCACAGGCAGTCTAGATTGTTCGTAATTCAACAATTGTAGCGCCGTTTCCGCCTTCATTTGCAGGAGCGAAAAAGAAGCGCTCAACCAATTCATTTTCTTTCAATAACTTATGGACAAATTTACGTAGTGCGCCCGTGCCAAATCCATGAATAACTCTTATTCGTGGTAAAGAGGCCAGATATGCTTCATCAATAAAGCGGTCGAGTACCCGTTCGGCTTCAGCCGTTGTCATACCAATCAGATTCAACTCCTGCGGCACCTCTTTCACACTTTCTGTAAATTGTATTTTGGAGGAAGATTGTTTACCCGAAGCCGCAGCCGGATCTGCCGCACGCAAATTAGATATTTTTTCACGGATTCTAAGAGGCCCGGCCTGAATTTCGGCAATCTGGCCTTCGATTTTTTCAATTTTTCCGCGAATTCCCAAGGGTGTAGATACCTCAGAGCCGACAATCAATGGATGATCGACTGTCGAAATTTTATTTGATTCGCCGGCAGGGAAAGTTTGGGTAAATGTTTCCTCCAGCCGTCTGACCATTGCTCGTTTTATTTCGGCCTTTCTGGCAGATATCTCCTTCTCCAGAAGTGCCTTGAGAACTTTGTCCTCGATTGCTTCCACTAAAGCTTTGGTGGTTTTATCTATTGAGTCTAGAGCGGCGGCGATCGACTGTTCAAATTCCATTCTGCGCTGAGTTTCTCGTCGAGCCGCTTCCGATTCCAATGTATTATATCTGGCAGCCACGGCATCGCGTTCGGCTTCAAGAGCCGCTCTCAGATCTTCGGCCATTCGCAGCTCCTCACGGAGTTTTTCCAGATATTTATCGGCCTCAAGACTTGCATTTTCCAGTACTGACCGGGCCTTCTCAATGACGGAAGCGGGAATGCCGAATCGGCTGGCTATCTCGATTCCTGAAGATGAGCCGGCCAGGCCGGTTAATAATCTGTAAGTAGGCTTGAGTGTTTTAGTGTCAAATTCTACCGAAGCGTTAATTACACCGGGATTGTTAGCAGCGTAAATTTTCAATGCGCGATAGTGTGTCGAAGCAATTATTTGCGCACCGCGACGTCGGAATTCATCTACAATTGCCACGCCTAAAGCGCTGCCTTCTTCCGGGTCGGTACCGGTACCGACCTCATCCAGCAATACTAGTGCAGGCGGGCTGCAATCGTCCATCATCCGGGCAATATTTGCCATATGTGACGTAAAAGTAGAGAGATTTGCCGAAAGCGATTGATGATCGCCAATATCAGCCAATATAGATCTGTAAAGTGGAATCCGTGCACATCGGGCAGGAACTGGAAGGCCTGCAAGAGCCAGCATACTCAAAAGACCGGCGGTTTTCAGTACAACGGTTTTTCCTCCGGCGTTTGCCCCGGAAATTATCATTGCAGGATGTTTTTCATCAAGGGAAATGGTAACCGGCACGATTGCAGCATTTGCGCCCGGATGTCCTTTATCTTTTGTTTCAATTATCGACTCTTCGAGCAATGGATGTCTGGCATCTATTATTTCCAGGGTTTGATCTACGGAAATTACGGGTATAACAGCATTAAAACGTTCCAGGAATTTTCGCTTAGCCCTTATCTGATCGAGCATTGTAACGGCATCGAAAGTTGCCAAAACCTGTGGTAACCGATTGCGGAGGGAATCGGTCAGGCTCTCAAGAATAATGGATATTTCACGTTCCTGTTTTCCGAAGAGGCTTTGAAGTTCGTTGTTTGCCTCTATAGCCTCCAGCGGTTCTACAAAAGCCGTTTGGCCGCTGGAAGAAAAACCGTGTGTTACGCCGCCGATTTTTCCGCGAAAATCTACTTTGACAGGAATGACAAAACGGTCATTGCGTACGGTTACAATAGAATCGCGAATAGCATCCCCGGCCGAACGAATTTTGTTTTCGAGAAGGTCGGTTATTCTTTTACGCTGTAGTGAAATCTCCGATCTTATACGTTTTAGCTCAGGAGAAGCCGCATCATCAATTTCCCCTCCGGGCAGAATCGAGCGGCGAATTTTCTCCGCCGTACTCTTTAATTCGGGGTCGATTTTTTCTGCAATTTGCCATAAATTTGGTGCCCAATCGCGTTCGATGGCTAACGCTGATCTTGCTGCCAACGCTTTAAGACAAAAATTTGCGGCATCCAGAAGCATTTGCGGCTCCGCAACGGCACCGGAAATGCCTAAAAGTGATATAAGTGGTT
>JBFLZQ010000020.1:0-34025 GCA_040756215.1 Acidobacteriota bacterium | reverse complement strand
GGGACTCCGCTTCGCTATCCGCGAAGGCGGCAGAACCGTCGGTGCCGGAACGGTTACCGAAATCTTGGAATAACTTCCGTTGATTTATCCCCGAAAAAGCTACAGGCAGTATAAGGGGAAAAACGGACGGATTGTCGAGGTATTATGCCGAGAGATAACATTGTATTGCAGTGTACGGAATGCAAAGAACGCAACTACGTAACGACGAAAAACAAAAAGAGCACGCCTAACAGGCTGGAGTTCAAAAAGTTTTGCCGCCGTTGCCGTTGCCATACACTGCACCGGGAAAATAAATAACAGAACCTTGAAGCCGATAAAAGGCCGGCCGCAAACCGGCCAAGCGGCATCGGGAAGGGGTATGGTGTTAACGGTTAGCATGGAGGTCTCCAAAACCTTAGGTCCGGGTTCGAATCCTGGTACCCCTGCCAGACAAAAATTTAGCGGGTCCGGACCCGCATAGTTTTCCAGGAGAAACAGAGTGTCTGAAGCTGTTGACACAGTAAAAGAAGCGTCGAAGAAAGAAGGTGTTGGCGATTTTATCCGCCACACCCGCGAGGAGTTGGCGCGGACATCGTTTCCGTCCGCGGATGAAGTGCGCAACACGACCATCATCGTCATTATCAGCGTGATTTTCTTCGCGATTTATTTGTTTTTGGTTGATCAGGCGTGGACATATATCCTCGAGGGCCTGACATGGCTGGTTAACAAGATTGCCGGCCTCTAAAGGATAACTTTGATGAAGCAGTGGTTTTTCATCCACACGTACTCCGGGCATGAGAACAAGGTCGTCGAGAGCCTACAGGCACGCATCCGCGATATGGGTCTCGGTGAATTGATAACCTCCGTGCTTTTGCCCAAAGAAACGGTTGTCGAGATTCGCGGCGGCAAAAAGGTCGAATCTTCGCGGATGTTTTATCCGGGTTATGTACTGGTTGAAATCGAGTGTGATGAAAAAGGAAAGATTCCGGACAACGTCTTTCACGCAATCCGCCAGACGCCGAAAGTAACCGGTTTCCTGGGTGGCAAAAACCCTACACCGCTGACTAAGGAAGAAGTTGACCAGATTGTCCACAATATAGAGGTTGCGACGGAAAAACCGCGACCGAAGTTCACTTACGATGTCGGCGAAGTGGTCAGAATCAAGTCCGGTCCGTTTGCAAGTTTCACCGGCAAGGTAGAAGAAGTAAACGAGGAAAAAGGTACGCTGAAAGTATCCATTACAATTTTCGGGCGTTCGACGCCATATGAAGTTGAATTTTTAGACGTGGAAAAAGTCACATTCACCGAAGACGAATAGACTTAATTTAATGAGGACATTTCCGGGATTGTATCCGGAATCGTAAATCGAAGAAATGGCAAAGAAAATCGAAGCATATATCAAATTGCAAATACCGGCAGGCAAGGCAAATCCTGCCCCGCCGATCGGACCTGCTCTTGGACAGCACGGAGTGAACATTATGGAGTTCTGCAAGGCATTTAATGCCAAAACGCAGAACGACGATCCGGATATGAAGATTCCGGTCGTGATTACGGTATATTCTGACCGCTCCTTTACTTTTGAGACCAAAACGCCGCCGGCGGCAGATCTGCTCAGAAAAGCAGCCGGAATCGCAAAAGGCTCCGGTAAGCCAAATCGCGAAAAGGTCGGGACGATTTCACGTGCAAAAATCGAAGAAATCGCCAAAAAGAAAATGCCGGATCTGAATACAACCAACCTCGAGGCAGCAATGAGAACCATCGAGGGAACAGCCAAATCAATGGGGCTGACAATCGAATAAAAGGATCAGATGCCGGGCGGCTTGATAAAAAGATCTGTCCGGTTAATCCAAACTGAGGGAGAACGATTAATTCGTTCGCTATTACCTGGAGGAAAAATGAAACGAGGGAAAAAATACCTTGCGGCTCTGGCAAAAATAGAGCCGAAGAAAAAGTACACACTTGATGAGGCGGTTGCGAAGTTAAAGGAAATCGCCTTTGCAAAGTTTGACGAAACGGTCGAATTGACAATGTGGCTCGGAGTCGATCCGCGAAAAGCGGATCAGCTGGTCCGCGGTACAATCGTGCTTCCGCACGGACTCGGAGGCGCGGCCAAGCGCGTAGTGGTAATCGCACAAGGCGACAAAATCCGTGAAGCGCAAGAGGCCGGAGCCGACGTAGCCGGCGGCGACGAAATAGTCGAGAAGATTAAGGGCGGCTGGCTGGATTTCGATGCATTGATAGCAACGCCCGATATGATGGGAAAGGTCGGGCAGCTTGGTAAAATCCTCGGGCCGCGCGGCCTGATGCCAAATCCGAAAACCGGCACGGTAACAATGGATGTAAAAACCGCCATTGAGGAAACCAAAGCCGGCAAAGTCGAATATCGCGTCGATAAAACCGGCGTGATCCATTCACCGGTCGGGAAAGTCTCATTCGATAATCAAAAATTAGCCGAAAATGCCAAAGTTCTGATAAATGCGGTTATCAAGGCAAAGCCCGCAACCGCCAAAGGGCGTTACGTCAAGAAAATAAATCTTGCCGCAACAATGAGCCCGGGCATTTTGCTCGATGAGGTTTCCTTTACTTAAAACTCCGGAGGAATCAAGAATTGACAACGGCGGATTTGGCCGAAACGAGGTATTAAGATGAAAACGCGAGAAACAAAACAAAAGGATTTGGCGCTGCTCAAAGAATCGCTTGAAAATTCGAAATCGGCAATTATCGTGAGCTTCAAAGGCGCATCGGTGGCAAAGGACTGGGAGCTTCGGAAAACCATACGTGAAGCCGGTGCCCATTATCGGGTTGTAAAAAATACCCTTGCACGTCTTGCCGTCAAGGGTACGGATTTCGAACAGGCAAACGATGCCTTCAAGGGCGTTTCAGCCATTGCATGGACAGATAAAGACCCTGTCGTGCTTTCGAAGGCCATCTCGAAATTTATTAAAGACAATTCGGACGTCTATAGCTTCAAGTCAGGCGTTGTTGACGGTAAAGTAATTGATTTCAAACAGTTAGGCGTTATAGCCAATCTTCCGTCCAAAGAAGAACTGATCGCCAAGCTTCTGTATGTACTCAACGCCCAGGCTCAACGTTTGGTTACTGTCATCAACGCGGTTCCGCGTGATCTGGCTATCGTAATCAAACAAATCGGCGAAAAGGCTCCGGAATCGCGAACGCAGGCCGCCGGTCCGGCTCCGGCTGATCAGGAAGCGGGCGCTGCAGTGGCTGCTGCTGAAGGCTCGGAAGCGACGGCTGAGGAGGCTCCGGCAGAGGCAAAGGCCGAGGACTCAACGCCTGATGCCGGCAGCGGGGAAAAAGCGGAATAAAACAGTTTTAACCAACGAAAACATCGTTGGATAACAGGGCCGTACTCAAGGAAAACGGGCCGGGCGATATGTCAGGTCGCCTGTGCTGCTCGGATCCGTCGTGTTAAGGAGATGCACCTTAGGCAAGTCGGGTCCCATGGGTTCTAGCGGCTGACAACAATAGATAATGCCGTCATCTATTGAGAAATAATTTGAGGATGGCGGCGACGAGAACCCTAAAGGAGATAAATAATAGTCATGGCAATTACAAAGGCAGATGTAGTCGAGTATTTGAAGGGAATGACGCTTTTAGAAGCGTCGGAGCTTGTAAAAGAGCTCGAAGAGGTGTTTGGCGTTTCGGCAGCCGCCGCCGCTGCACCGGTTATGGTGGCTGCTGCGCCGGGAGCCGGTGACGGCGCCGCCGCGGCTGAAGAAAAAGATTCATTCGACGTTATCCTTGCTTCACCGGGCAGCAACAAGATCGGTGTTATCAAGGTCGTTCGTGAAGTCGTGGCAGGGCTCGGGCTGAAAGAAGCCAAAGACCTGGTTGACGGCGCTCCGAAACCGTTGAAAGAAGGCGTTTCCAAAGAAGAAGCCGAGCAGATCAAGGCAAAGCTCACGGAAGCCGGAGCAACGGTAGAGATCAAATAAATGTCGGGGGCGGCGGCCTGCTTTTCCGAAGCCGGAAAAGCCGGATAGCTTCGGAGAGCGGCTGCCGGCCGGGGATTTGCCGTATGGCTAATCCCGTGTTAGTATTGATGATAGGCTGCGGGAAATTTTCGCCTTAAAAACTGATTATCTTATCAACCGGAAATGCTCCGGATAAGGTTTCCGGCCGCAATTTCCCGTTAAAAATAACGGAGAGTAGGTGTCTCTTTCGGCACTCTCGGAAAATTTGGTAACTGAAGCAAAACTGCTTGTAAAGCGGTCGGGGGAAATTTTTGTCCCCGCCCGCAGTTACCGCTTTTAAATGCGATGTCAGGCATCGGAACTGTTAAAGCAGCTGCCGGCCTCGCCGTTGTTACCAATTAATTTAATAGCTTAGAAATCAATAGTTTTTTTATCGCCACGGCGACTACTTCAGGGCATTCAAAAATATGATTAACAATCCGCTGCAAAGCAATACAATCGGGCTCGGAAGGCGAACAAGCCAATCACCCGAACGGGTTGATTTTTCCAAAATCTATACAACCGCGCAAATCCCGAATTTGATAGAAGTACAACGCGAATCCTACGAACGTTTCCTGCAAATGGATTTGATTCCGGAAGAGCGTGAAAACATCGGTTTGCAGGCGGTATTTTCATCGATCTTTCCCGTCTCGGATTTTCGCGAAACCGCCACGCTTGAATTCGTTGAATACCAGATCGGAAACTGGCAGTGCAAATGCGGTAATCTCGAAGGTCTCGACCATTTGCGCGCAAACTGTAAAAACTGCGGCGCGAAGGTAAAGGTTGACCCGTTCAATCCTGCTGAAGTTTTATGTAAAAAGTGCGGCACGTTCAACGAAGTCAAACCCAAACTGTGTCCTAATTGCGGTGAACCCGTCGGACTCAAACATAAACATGATCAGAAAGAATGCCAGGAACGCGGCATGTCTTACAGCGTGCCTTTGAAGGTAAAAATCCGTCTGACGGTTTATGACAAGGATCCGGAAACAAACATCTCCACCATTCGCGACATTAAGGAAGAAGACGTATTTTTCGGTGAAATTCCGCTGATGACCGATAACGGCACATTTATCATCAACGGAACGGAACGCGTCATCGTCTCTCAGCTGCATCGCAGCCCCGGCGTTTTCTTCAAAGGCGAACGCGATGAATTTCTGGCAAAGATAATTCCCTACCGCGGTTCCTGGGTTGAATTCGAATACGACCAGAAGGGCCTGCTTCACGCACGTCTCGGGAAACGCAAGATTCTGGCAACGATCTTCCTGCGGGCACTCGGGCTGTGGCTGAATCCGAAGGTTGATATGAAAACGCTTTCGGACAGCGGCATGGAAGAGGTAGTAAAATCCGCAGAATACACCAATGCGGATATTCTCCGGCTCTTTTACACGGTGGACAGCGTTTACACCGAAAAGGGCAGTGTTTATTTCTCCGTCAAGCCGCAGGGCGAGACGCATCTTGCCGGACTGCGTGCGGGCGAAACAATCAAAGACGGAAAAGAAGAAATCACCCGAACGGGCAAGAAAATAACCAAGGCGGCACTTAACGATCTGCGCCGGATGAAGGTCAAACGCGTAGAGATCAATCCGGCTGACCTGGAAGGTGCCGTCGCGCTTGCAGACGTAATCAATCACGAGACGGGCGAAGTCATCGTCGAATCAAACTCCGAGTTGACGGCCGCCAAGATACAACAGATTGTCGAAGAAGGCATTGAGAGCTTCGAAGTTATTTTCCCGAAAGAGGACATGATCGGCGATGTAATATCGCAAACCTTGAAAAAGGATTCGATCTCCAAGCCTGTTGACGCTTTGCTGGAAATTTACCGCAAAATGCGGCCCGGCGATCCGCCAACAGTTCCGACTGCGTATCGCCTTTTGGAAGGAATGTTCTTCGATCCGCGCCGGTTTGATCTTTCACGCGTTGGCCGTCTTAAATTCAATATCAAAATGGGACGACCCGAACGCGACCGGATTGACGATCCGCTTTTAGCGCCGATGGATTTCATCGATGTCGTCAATTACCTGCTGCGGATGAAAAAGGACAGTGAAAATTACACGCAGGACGACATCGACCATCTCGGCAATCGTCGTGTCCGCGCCGTCGGCGAATTGCTGGAAAATCAGTTCCGGATCGGGCTCGAAAGAATGGAACGGGCAATCAAGGAAAAAATGTCTATACAGCAGGATATGCATACGACGATGCCGCGGGATTTGGTCAATGCAAAACCTGTAACTGCCGCCGTGAGGGAATTCTTCGGGTCGTCGCAACTGTCGCAGTTTATGGATCAGACGAATCCGCTATCGGAAATAACCCATAAGCGGCGTCTGTCCGCACTCGGGCCGGGCGGCCTTTCGCGTGAACGGGCAGGTTTTGAAGTCCGCGACGTTCACCCGACACATTACGGGCGGATTTGTCCGATAGAAACGCCGGAAGGTCCAAACATCGGGCTCATCTCTTCGCTTTCGTGTTTTGCAAGAATTAACGAGTTTGGATTTATCGAATCGCCATACCGCAAAGTGGAAAACGGCCGCGTGGTCGAATATGTCAAGGTGCATAACGGCGGCGATACGAAATTCAAACCCGGCGATCATGTACCGCTCGAAGACGTAGAGCGTGCAAATAAGAAAGTGGCAAAAGAAGGCGGAAAACTTGCCGAATTCGAGCCATATCCTTTTTACCTGACCGCATGGGAAGAAGACAGATATATTATCGGCCAGGCAAATATTGAACTCGACAGCAAAGGGAACATTGTAAATGAACGCGTTGCAGCCCGGCGAAAAGGCGAATTTATTACCGCCGACCGGTTAGAGATTCAGTATATGGACGTATCGCCGAAGCAATTGGTCTCTGTTGCCGCTTCGCTGATTCCGTTTCTTGAAAATGACGACGCAAACCGTGCTCTGATGGGTTCTAACATGCAACGGCAATCCGTTCCGCTGCTTCGTGCAGAGTCTCCCTATGTGGGAACCGGAATGGAAAAAGTTGCCGCCAGGGACTCCGGCGCCGTTGTCATCGCAAAACGCGACGGCGTAGTTGATTATGTCGATTCCGAACGCATAATCGTCAAGGCAGACCACAACGTTGACGGCACCATTTCGCGTGAAGTTACGGCTGATATCTATTCGCTGGTCAAATTCAAGCGTTCTAACCAAAACACCTGTATCAATCAGCGGCCGATCGTACAAGTCGGCGAACGCGTACGCAAAGGACAGGTAATCGCCGATGGACCTTGCACGGACCGCGGAGAGCTCGCTCTCGGGCGAAACGTGCTCGTTGCATTTATGCCTTGGCGCGGCTACAACTTTGAGGACGCGATACTGGTTTCCGAACGCCTGGTAAAAGACGATTACTATACCTCGATTCACATTGAGGAGCTTGAAATCGAAGCCCGCGATACAAAACTCGGGCCCGAGGAAATCACCCGCGATATTCCAAATGTCGGCGAGAATATGCTCCGTGATCTGGATGAATCCGGAATTATCCGAATCGGTGCACAGGTTAAACCGGGCTCGATTCTGGTCGGAAAGGTTACGCCAAAAGGCGAAACGCAGCTGACTGCCGAAGAAAAATTATTACGGGCAATCTTCGGCGAAAAGGCGGGAGACGTCAAAGATGCATCTCTTACCTGTCCGCCGGGAATTGACGGAACGGTCGTGGACGTTCAGGTCTTTACCCGCAAGGGACAGGAAAAAGATGCCCGATCGCTTGCAATTGAAGCAATGGAAGAGGATGCTCTTCGGCGCGACCTCGAGGACGAAATCCGCATTCTGCAGGAACAACGCGACGAGCGTATTTACGAACTCTTCGAAGGCCGCAAACTGCAAAAAGACCTGCTCGACGGTAAGGAAGTAATCATAAAGAAAGGTACGACACTTACACGTGAACTTCTGCGCGGGATCGATATAAAAATCCTCAAGAAAGCTGAAGTTGCGGCCGGCAAAATCGATATAGCAGCCGAAATTCGTGAATACGAAAAACGAACCGAAAGACAGATAAATATCCTTTCGGACATCTACGAAGAAAAGATTACCAAGTTAAAACAGGGCGATGAACTGCCCCCGGGCGTAATCAAGATGGTCAAGGTCTTTGTGGCCATGAAACGCAAACTCAGCGTTGGCGACAAGATGGCCGGACGCCATGGTAACAAGGGCGTTATCGCACGCATTTTGCCCGAAGAAGATATGCCATATCTGCCGGACGGAACGCCGGTGGAAATCGTGCTGAACCCGTTGGGCGTGCCGTCACGAATGAACGTAGGCCAAATTCTCGAGACGCATCTTGGCTGGGCTGCCCGAGTCCTCGGGCTGCATTTCGCCACGCCGGTCTTTGACGGTGCAAGCGAAGAAGAAATCAAGGAATATATCCGAAAAGCCAATGCCAGGTTTGACGAGCTCGGACTGCCGCCATCTGTCGGCCCTTCCGGCAAAACACGGCTTTATGACGGGCTAACCGGTGAACAGTTCGAACAAAAAGTAACCGTTGGTTATATCTATATGCTCAAACTTTCTCACCTGGTGGACGACAAGATTCACGCACGTTCCATCGGCCCGTACTCTCTGATAACGCAGCAGCCGCTCGGCGGAAAGGCTCAGTTTGGCGGCCAGCGTTTCGGTGAAATGGAGGTCTGGGCTCTGGAAGCCTACGGTGCAGCCCATATTTTGCAGGAGCTTCTAACCTGTAAATCGGATGACGTTGCCGGACGGTCGAAAATCTATGAAACAATCGTCAAGGGAGTTTCTGATTTCGAACCCGGAATACCGGAATCCTTCAATGTCCTGGTGCGGGAACTTCAAAGCCTGTGTCTGGATGTGGAGTTGATTCAGGAAGATGAAATCGACCCCGATGCAGTCGCGGCCGGCGTGGACGCTCTGGTCGGCGTTGATTAAAGGCATCCGAAAGGGTAAGTTCTCCGCCGCCCGCGCGAACTGGTTTGTTTCCGATCCGCAGAAGCGGGCAAATGACAGCGGATCGGATACTGAGATCGAATACGGAGATTTGGAATGTTTCGATTCAATAACGAAAGCAAAACGCAGTTGACCACAAATTACGAGGCTATTCGCATCAGTCTGGCCTCACCTGAAAAAATTCGCTCCTGGTCGCACGGCGAAGTAACCAAGCCGGAAACTATCAATTACCGGACTTTCAAGCCGGAACGCGACGGACTGTTTTGCGCGCGGATATTCGGGCCCGTGTCCGATTGGGAATGTCTCTGCGGTAAATACAAGCGAATGAAACACCGCGGCGTAGTCTGCGATAAGTGCGGCGTAGAAGTAACGCAAAGCAAAGTTAGACGCGAACGCCTTGGACATATCGAACTTGCAAGCCCTTGCTCGCACGTATGGTTTTTCAAAGGTCTGCCGTCGCGTATAGGCCATCTTCTCGATATCACGCTTCGCGACCTCGAGAAAATACTTTACTTCGAAACCTATATCGTCATTGATCCGGGCGATGTACCCGATATCAAGGAAAAAGATCTTTTGACAGACGAGAGATATCGTGAGCTGAGCCGGGAATACCCGAATCGTTTCGTTGCAAAAATGGGTGCCGAAGCCATCAAGGAGCTCTTGATGAAAATAGACATCAATGAGCTGGTTGAAGAACTCCGGCAAAAAATGCGCGACGAAACTTCGCAACAGAAAAAACTCAAATATTCCAAACGGCTCAAGGTTGCAAACTCATTCGCGCGTTCAGGCAATAAACCCGAATGGATGATCCTCGATGTAATTCCGGTCATCCCTCCCGAATTACGGCCGCTTGTCCCGCTGGACGGGGGACGCTTTGCAACCAGCGATCTGAATGATCTCTATCGCCGCGTCATAAATCGAAACAACAGGCTCAAGAAATTGATAGAGCTGCGAGCTCCGGAAGTCATCGTTCGCAATGAAAAACGAATGCTGCAGGAAGCCGTCGATGCTCTGTTTGATAATGGCAGACGCGGACGCGTTCTGCGCGGAGCCAACAACCGGCCGCTCAAGTCTCTCTCCGGTACGCTAAAAGGAAAACAGGGACGATTTCGTCAGAACCTGCTTGGTAAACGTGTCGACTATTCGGGCCGTTCAGTCATCGTGGTCGGCCCCGAACTCAAACTTCATCAATGCGGCCTTCCGAAAAAAATGGCGCTCGAGCTCTTCAAGCCGTTTATTTACCATAAGCTTGAAAAAGAAGAACATGCAGCAACAATCAAGCAGGCCCGCGAAATGGTCGAAAGGCAGGAGCCGATCGTCTGGGATATCCTCGAAGATGTGATTCGTGAACATCCCGTGCTTCTTAACCGTGCTCCGACGCTGCACCGGCTCGGGATTCAGGCTTTCGAACCCGTTCTGGTCGAAGGCAAGGCAATCAAGATCCATCCGCTTGTATGTACGGCATTTAATGCTGATTTTGACGGTGACCAGATGGCCGTGCATATACCGCTTTCTGCCGAAGCACAGATAGAGGCTTCCGTGCTGATGCTTGCGTCACACAACCTGCTGTCACCCGCCAGTGGACAGCCAATCGCAGTGCCCTCGCAGGATATTGTTCTCGGCTGCTATTATCTGACGCTTGGCCGTGATGATCTGAAGGGACATGGAAAGGCCTTCAATTCAATTGAGGAAGTCCTGCTTGCACTTGATGCCGGAGTCATCGAAACGCAAACCAAAATCCGCCTGCGTTGGCGCGGCTCGCTTATTGATTTGACGACCGAATCGCATCCGCAGGACGTTATGCGGGCAACTGTTCGGGAAAATGTAGATCAAATCATCGAAACAACTACCGGGCGTGTAATCCTGAACGAACGTCTGACACGCGACGGATTGCCCTTTATCAATGGAACGCTGAAGAAGAAAGGTCTGCAATCGCTTGTCAGCTTCTGCCATTTCAAAATCGGGCATGAGCCGACCGTTGCATTGCTTGATGACCTCAAGACTATGGGCTTCCTCTATGCGACCCGTTCAGGTATGTCCATCGGCGTTGATGATATGGTAACGCCGCCAAACAAATGGAAAATTATCGAAGAAGCACGCAAGGAAGTAGATAAACTTCAAAAACAATACGAAGAAGCCACAATGACCAATATGGAACGTGAAAATAAAGTAACGGCCATTTGGTCAGAGGTAACGGACCGCGTAGCCAAAGAGATGTTCAAGGCGATGCACCAACGCGAGGAAGAGCGTAAGGAACTCAACCCGATTTTGGTGATGGCCGATTCCGGAGCCCGCGGTTCTGAGGCTCAAATTCGGCAGCTGGCCGGTATGCGCGGCCTTATGGCAAAACCATCCGGCGAGATCATCGAAAATCCGATACTGGCAAACTTCCGTGAAGGCCTCGACGTATTGCAGTACTTTATTTCCACACACGGTGCCCGAAAGGGTCTTGCCGATACGGCACTAAAGACCGCAGACTCCGGCTACCTTACCCGGCGTCTTGTTGACGTTGCCCAGGACGTAATCGTTTCCGAAGAAGATTGCGGAACCAGCCGCGGCGTTTGGGCCGAAGCAATTATCCGAAACGGTGAAGAGGTGGAAAGCCTGCGCGACCGTATAGTCGGTTGCACCGCTCTGGAGGATGTGCGCGATACACTTGATCGAAGCATTGTCATAATCAAGGCAAATGAAGAAATCGATGAAGAACGCGCCGCACAAATACAGCTCTCCGGTCACCAGCGAATCCGCATCCGCTCACCGCTCACCTGTCAAAGCCGCCGCGGAGTCTGCGTAAAATGTTACGGACGCAATCTTGCTACCGGCAAAACCGTCGAAATCGGAGAAGCGGTTGGCGTTATCGCCGCACAGTCAATCGGTGAACCCGGTACGCAGCTTACAATGCGTACTTTCCACGTCGGCGGTACGGCAAGGCTCGAACAGGAAACCAAACATGTCGCGGCAATGGACGGAACCATCAAGTTCCTCGGCGATATGAAGGTAATCAAAAACCGTGCCGGGGAGATGATCTCGCTCAAACGGCAATCAGAGATTGCCATTGTAGATGATCGCGGCCGGGAGGTTGCTCGTTACCAGGTTGTTTACGGAGCTCAGCTTCATGTCAAAGACGGACAGAAAGTCAAAGAAGATGACGTTCTGGTTACATGGGATCCGTTTACATTTGCGATTTTGACCGAGGTTAAAGGTACCGTTAAATATCAGGACCTGAAAGAAGGAAAAACGGTCGAAGAAGATATCGATAAGGTAACCGGCCAAAAACGCCTTGTCGTAAAAGACTCCGACGAGAAAAATCAACCGCGGCTCGAGATTCGCGAAGGCAATAAAATCCTCCGGACATATCAGATGCCGATCCGTGCAAACCTGCTTGTCGAGGACGGTCAGGAAGTTGCCCCGGGTGATATCATCGCCAAAATTCCGCGTGAAACGACAAAGACCAAAGACATCGTCGGTGGTTTGCCGCGTGTTGTGGAACTATTCGAAGCCCGCAAACCGAGCGAAACGGCCGTAATGACTGAAATCGATGGCGTAGTCGAATTCGGCCAAATTTCCAAAGGTAAGCGCAAGATTATTATCAAGGGTGATGATGGTACCATCGCAGAATATGACATTCCGCGAGGCACGCATATCAACGTCCAGGAAGGAGACCGCGTCAAAGCCGGCGAACCTCTAATGGATGGCCCGCTAAACCCGCATGACATTCTGCGAGTACTCGGAATGGAAGCACTCCAGAAATATCTCGTCAGCGAAATTCAGGAAGTTTACCGTCTGCAGGGCGTAAACATAAACGATAAGCATATTGAGGTTATAGTCCGTCAAATGCTCCGCTGGGTAAAGATAAAAGAGGTCGGGGATACCGATTTCCTAATGGAAGAGCAAGTTGACCGCTTCAGATACGAAGACGAAAATCGTCGGGTCGTCGAGGCAGGCGGCAAACCCGCCATCGGTGAGCCGCTCCTGCTCGGTATTACCAAAGCCTCGCTCTCTACCGATTCGTTTATTTCGGCCGCAAGCTTCCAGGAAACCACACGCGTACTGACCGAAGCTGCAATCTCCGGTCGCGTTGATTACCTCCGCGGTTTGAAAGAAAACGTCATTATGGGACGCCTTATCCCGGCGGGTACGGGTATGAAATATTACCGTAATATCCAGATTGATCCGGATCCGACAGAAAACCGCAAAGAGCAGGACGAATTCGATGAGATCGAGACGATCCGGGGCGGAATCGACATTCCGACTTTGTCTGCGGTTCCCGGCATCGGCGACGGTGATGACTACTCTGAGGAAAATGAAGCAGTCGAAATGGAGGAAATCGAAGACTTCGATATCGATGAAGCCATGAATATAAATCTGGAAGATGACGAGATCTAAATCTCAGTCATTCTGATTACTCCTACCTTTCCAAAAAGCCGCAGATTCAAACCGTCTGCGGCTTTTTGCCACATACTTGCACGGCGCTTACCATACAGAATTTTTTCAGCAACTTTAATTAAACTATTCAAATATGCGATTTTAAGGGGACTTAAGCAATTTTATGCCTCGATTGACACATTGGCATGGAATTTGCCATTATTTATTAGCCCAATATCTTCGTCGCTGTAATGACGAATTGGAATAGAAGGTTAATTCAATCTTTTTTCTTATTAGGTGACCAATGTCACCAAAAAACCGGGTATACCGCCCCGGTTACCAAAATATTAAGCCAAATCGGTAATATAGCCGATCGCGGTTTAGTTTCCCCCAATCTCCGACTGAGATTCTTGCCCCGCACTGGCAAGGAATCTCACACGTTCTATCTAAAGAAAGTGTAAGCTCGGAAAATTCAAGACCAGGGTGTACGTGAGTAGGATTGCTTCAAAGAGCAATCATTTTTATCAAGTTTATCAAGCGATAACCGGTAGTTGCCGTCACGTATTCACTGAGCAAACAAATCACAAAATATTAGCGGAGCTGTTAGAATGAAGACCACCACCAGCCAGTTGCCGTCCTTTAGTTTTCGTCGTTATTTGTCTCCGATAACTGTCTTAATTATCGGTATCTTGCTTCTTGGTTGTACAAATATCAGCCTCTTCGGGCAATCAAGCGTAAAACTTTATCCAAAAATTATTAGATTACAAAAAGGCAAAACTAAAAGCATCACGGCAGCCGCTTATTCAAGCCCTTCACAACCCGTTTATAGTGCGACTTTCGGCTTTTCCGTAAGCAACCCTACAGTGGTAAGTATCTCCCCTGCAGTAGTTTCGGGAGATGACATAAGTACGTCGACCACGCCGCCACCTAATTTGAGGACGCTTACCGGACTAAATGCCGGTACTGCGACTATTACGGCTACGTGGAATGGATTGACAAGCAATGTTGCGAATATCATTGTAGATGATCCAGCGGCAACACCCATTGCAATCATAACGGGAGATGGTAATTCAGCCAATGGTACGAATATAAATACGTACGTTGGTGAAGCGATTGAAGTCAGTGCCGAATCATCGACAGGTGTAGCAAGTGTTGAGTGGAATTGGGGTGATGGAGATAAGACCACAGAATTGTTGTCTGCTACGCATGCATATCTTGTAGCCGGAACATATACTTTGCGTTTAACTATAACAAATACACAAGGGCAAAGTTCAATTGCAAATATAAATGTCAATGTTGCAAATCATCCGGCACCAACGCGTATCATCAACGTCACAACCATTTCCCAGCTTGTAAAGGCTTATAATTCAGCTACGGGAGGTGAACATATTGTTATTCCTGCGGGAACGGTTCTAACCGGCGAGATAGTATTACCTTACAAAGCATTTTCGGATTACGTTACTATTCGTTCCAGCGGCACAATGCCTGATATAAGGGAAAGAATAAGCCCTAACAATGCAGGGCTGGTTACAATTCGCGGCTCAGCAGTTGGTTCTATTCCACTGACTATAAAAAGCAGAGCATCAAAAATTAGATTGATCGGACTAAAGTTTGATCCAAAATATTACACTTCGAACAATGGTCCGAGCACTTATTATCTTGTGCAAATTGGAGAGGCTTTCACACAAACGGATGTAAGTCAAAATCCAAACAAGATAATAATGCAACACTGTGTAATAAACCCGCCGGACGATGTCGATGTCGTGCATGCCGTCCTTAATGATGGATACAAAGTTTCATTGATATCTAATTGGATTGGGAACGTAAAAACAAACGGGGGACAGGATAGCCAGGCAGTTGTTTCATTTGACGGGCGTGGCGCTCATGTTTATCATAATAACTTTTTCGAAGCAGCATCGGAAAATGTTATGTATGGTGGAGCGGTGCCTAATATTGATGGATTGGTTACCACCAACATCGAATTTCGGAGATGTTATTTTTCTAAACGACTGAATTGGCGTTCATATAATGGCACTACTCACCCAATAAATGTTAAGAACCTTTTTGAAGTTAAGAACGCTCGTCGGTTGTATCTGGAAAGCAGTGTTCTGGAAAACCATTGGGATGCACTCCGAAGTCAGCTTTTCGCATTAGTGTTCAAGAGCGCGACCAGCCCAGGCTCAATAGGAGAATTCGTACCTTGGGCTATAAGCGAGGACATAGTAGTTGAAAATTCAAAAATCAATCATATTTACGGCGGTGTTACTAATGCGGTTGATAATTATGGTGTCGAGCCATTTCACGGACTTAAACCCAATGGGATCTATATAAAAAATACCCTTTTTGACGATTTGTCTGAACGCTGGGGAGCAAGTCCAAGCAGCAGCAATGGAGCAAGATTGTTACAACCCAATAGTGTAGAGGACTTGCAGATGAATCACGTTACGATGATCGACAAGGACCGCACAGCAGGTACAGCCGTGTATTTTGTAACAAACAATAATTATCGGATAAGAATATCTAATTCCCTGTTCGGACTTGGCGGCTATGGAATAATCGGAGGCGGTGTGGGGACAGGGATTCGTGCACTTAATCCCGGAAGCGGCGGAAGTAACAATGGGTGCCAACGAGCCTCTAATGCTACTTGGATCATGAATAATAACGTACTTCCCTCATACGGAGCGGATGTATCGTGCTACCCATCGCAATCACAGTATCAAAATTATTACGTTTCAAACTACACAAGTGTAGGCTTTGTGGATTTAGCAGGCGGGAATTACCAGCTGGCGTCAACAAGCCCATATCGAAATAAAGCAAGCGATGGAACTGATCCGGGCGTTAATTTTCCATTGCTTAATCAACGAACGGCATGTTCAGTACAAGGAATGACGCAGAGCTGTCTATTGCCTCCGACGGCACAGGCAGTTTCTGTCACCGGAAGAGTTGTTGATACCAGCAACCGAGGCATTTATGCAGCCGTTGTTTCAATTGTTAGCGTAGCGACAGGAGAAAGAAAGAATGCAATAACAAACCCATTCGGTTATTTTCGGTTCTTTGGATTAACGCCGGGCGATTATCAATTTCTTGTTATAAAGAAGAATCGTAGTTTCAATCCACTGGTTCGAACTGTTCTACAGGATCTGAATGATCAGGTGATTACATCAAATCCATAATCCGCATTAACAACCAGTTGTTCAATCGTAGCTTTGAAGCGGAATACTCTCTAAGACTGTTAATTAAAGACAGGTTTTTATTCGCGCGGTAAACGGAATACAAATTCGTTGCAGCCAAGTCCGGCATTTTTACTTTTAAGTTCAGTGAGAATAAAACCCCGGTCCCGGCAAAAGCGAAAAATCTCATCCGGCGATGCAAATTCGTAAGGATATCCGCCAACCCAGTCTATGATATCATGCCATTTGCTCATACCACGGAGCTTTGAATAGCCACGCCATTGATTCAGGTATTCACCTGGACGAAGACTAAAGGTAAATCGAAGAAACATTTTGAATTCCGAAGGAAATATTACCGCAACGGCAAATGGCTTTCTTAAGAATTGAGGTATTGAACAGTAAATCTTTTTAATTCGTTTCCAATAAAGAGATTGTCGACCCATATCGTTATAGATTGCGATATAAAACAAACCTCCGGGTCTTACACAATCCGAAGCGTTTTTAATTGCCGCCCAAAGATCGCCTGTGTGATGTAGTACTCCCCAAGAATAAACAATATCAAATTGCCCGAAAGATTGAACCAGATTCTGGTCTAAAATTGATCCGTAAAGAATTTTCCAATCATTTTCTTCAGGAAAGTAAGTGTCTTTTAGTTTCTGAGTGCAGGCAACGCATTGAGGATCGTAATCGACTGACAAGACACTGGCTCCCAATTTACGAGCAGCAAGTGAAAATAAACCGCTTCCAGAGCCAATATCCAGAAATGTTTTTCCAATTAATGATTCGACGCCAAGCATGCTCTGAAGTGACATTACTGCACGATTTATACGCTCTTCGTCTAAATGCAGAAGAAATTTCGCCCAGTTTTTGCCAAATTCGAACCGGCGGTTACTTGCAATTTCGTTTAACCACTCGTCCTGAGCGACTTTTTTGTGCTCGTAAGTGTCCATAGTTAGTTTTGATTATTCAATAGGTAATGGATTTGTCATTATTACTTGCTATTGAAGGTGCATAAAGCCCATTTTTTACCATTTGTTCCATTATAAATATTAGATTTAATTCCCCATTCGCGTTCCCATTCAGTCAGAGTTATAGTCTCACTTTCACGTTCAGCATCATCGAGTAAAATCTGAACATCATTTGACAGTCGATCTTTCAGGAGCGGCAAAAGACCTATTCTTCCCCCCTTGGTATTACCCGGCGGCCCATCAGCTACAACTAAAGAAAAAGAATCAGGAAAGTCGTAAATTACTTGAGTGTTATACCAGGAAAAATCGCCATAATCTTTTAATTCCGCAAGTCGGACACTTGCATTCTTCAAAGCAAAATGGTTTAGTACATTACTGATACGAAAGAAAAATTCGGGGGAATGTTCCAATGACCACACCTGGACTCCGGTTCGGGCTGCAATTGCGCCGAGAAGAATTGTTGTGAGTCCTGTACCCAGTTCAAGAATAGGTCCTTTTGTAGAAGTTGTAATATCTGACACAGCCTGAAGAAAACCGCGCGAGGCACGAAAACCATCATTACCCCAACCCGATTCGATCAAACGAAGTGAAGTAGTTGACGGCGGAATGCCTGCAATACCGGAAATGATCATCCGCATTCCTAGTTCCAGCTTTAGTTTATTTAGTGACTCAACCAGCTGCATATGCTAAGCGTCCTTTAATAGATATTTCAGTCAAAATAATATTTTTAATAGCATATTGATAACAGTCGTAAATGATTGACTAATAAATGTTAGTCTTGACTTTCAATCCCAGGATTAGTATTGCCTGATATTACTGAACTGACAATACTGCGGAGTGTGTCTACACGCGTACTCCAATCGTCATTCGCTACGGTCTCACTAATCTCAAGAGGATCAGGCCTTAATTCCAATACCTTCAGTATTAAATCAATAAATTCATCATGTGTGTTAGCAGTATAACAATATTTGAGTTCAGTAACTGCCGGTATATTAGTTGAAACTACACATTTGCCGGCCGCCAAATACTCGCGGACCTTTAGTGGATTAGCTGCCAATGTCAGTTGATTCAACTTAAAAGGATTTATCGCTACATCGAAAGCTTTACAATATGAAGGAAGCTCTGAATATGCTTTGCGACCTAAAATATATACATTTGGCAGTAATCTTAAAGATTCGATCTCGTCATAAGTATCATTGGCGGCTTTTCCAATTAATACCAGAGATGCATCAGGAATATTAATGGCAATCGTCCTGATCAGATCGAAATCAATCCAGTCAGCCAGCAAGCCATGAAATCCGATAATTGGTCTTGGTATTCTTGCTATTTCGTCCGGCATCTTTAAGTCAGGCTCGATGGCTTGCCTGAAATGTTTAACATCAACTCCATGTGGTATCAAAAAAATATTCTTATTAAGGTTTTGTTTTGACTCTAGTAAAGGTCTTGAGGTAACTATTACGATATCAGCTTTTCGAAACAGTCTTTCTTCAAGTTGAGCAAGGCCTTTGATGGAATCCGTAAAAGCAGTGTACTCATCAGCGCAGTAGTATATCAGGAGAGATTCATCTAAACGGCGGGCAACGAGACCGGCAGCCGGGTTAAAACTCAGATTTATTGGCGAGCGGAATTTCAATCTACGCAAGGCTAAACGAATCTGAGTTCTTAGCAAGATCTGGTTTAACCAAATCAAAAAATTATTACCGTATGCCGGCAATGCGAGCGGATTTAATACAAAAATATTATTCTCAACTTGTTTTACGGGCTCGAAAAAACGTCGTATTTTTGAACCGATTCTAGCCAAATCACTTTGTGATAAAGAAGGGCGACGATTTGCCAGTGCATTTAACCAAAGAATACGATTTGTTTTAGCAAGATGTCTTACCAGGTGAGTTTTAGAAAGTGGGTCGCCGGTCCAATCATTGCTTATTGCTATGATATCAACTCCGCAAAGCAATTTATCGGTAATCTGAGACTCACTTATTTTGGTCGATTCAATTCCCATATTAATTTAATTTGACAGCAAAATTAGCCTGAGGAAAGTCGCCATCGAAATATATTCGTTGCCAGATTTCAAAATTCAATAGAAACCAAAGCTTAGATGTATGATCCTCACCATTCATATGTCGGCGCACAAGATCAATTACATAATCGGGGTTGAAAACCTGACGCTCAAGTGACCGAGGAGAAACAACATATTCGTTAATTGCTTCACGCCATTCTTTACGAAACCAATCTTTGTATGGAACTGGGAATCCCATTTTTTTTCTATATAAAATCTCATCGGGTAATATTCCCTTCATCGATTGACGAAGCACCCATTTCGAAGTATTACGGCATATCTTAAAATGCTCAGGAAGACGCGCGGAAAACTCCATCAGATGATGATCTAAAAAAGGGACCCTGGATTCAATTGATGCGGCCATTGACATCCTATCCTGTTTATCTAACAAGTCACGTAAATATGTTTCTAAATCATAAGACAACAAGGAGTCTAATAAGTTGCCGTGCCCGGATGCCGGACTATGCACATTGCCGGTATGCGAGAAATTCTCATCATTAATTTGATCATGGGTCAGCTTAGAAAAAAGTCTGCTACGCAATTCTGCCGGAAATACGGAAAAATTATCAATATACATTTCATCAAGATTTGCAGCGCGCGACAGAAAAGTACGCTCTGCAATTTTCTGCAAACTCTCCGGTAATACCTTTATGCTTCTTTTTATGCGTGAACGTATTGAAGATGAAGTAACCGACTCATAAACTCGACCAAGCGAAAGAAGAGCTTGTGTATGTTTGTAGCGTGAATATCCTCCAAGTGTTTCATCACACCCTTCGCCGGTAAGAACTACTTTGACGTGATCGGCTGCTAACTTCGAGACGAAATATAGTGGAACAGATGCCTCGAAACCGATTGGCTCATCCATATGCCAGACCAATTGAGGAAGGTGTGCGAGACAATCTTGAGCATCAATCAATATTTCATTGTGGTCAGTATGAAACTTAGCAGCGACCAGTCTAGCGAATTGCAATTCATTTGCATGAGATTCACGGAAACCTACAGAAAATGTTTTGATACCTGCCCCAACCTTCTCAGCCATTGCCGCGCAAATAGCTGAAGAGTCAATACCGCCTGACAGAAACAGGCCAAGCGGTACATCGGACAACAAACGGAGTTCTACTGAATGATAAAAAAGTGAACGCCATTCATCTATGGCAGCAGAATTATTGTTAAATGCTATCTTCGGCTCGTAAGCCAACCTCCAATATTCATGAAACTGAATTGCACCATCTCTCCATAACAGATAATGTCCGGGCAGTAATTTTTTAATACCCCGAAACATTGTGTGTTCACCCGGGACACCGTAGCCCGCGACGCGTTGTGATAATGATGAGTAATCTAATTCAGGTTTAGATAACCCGGGTTTTAACAAAGCTTTTATCTCGGAAGCAAAAAACAAACTTCCGTCATCTGACTTTAGATAAAATAATGGCTTAATACCGAATCTGTCACGGGCAAGAAACAATACGCCTGTCTGCTCATCCCAAATAGCAAAAGCAAACATTCCACGGAAGTATTGTAAACAATCCGCGCCAAACTCCCGGAAAGCATGCAATATTGTTTCAGTATCAGATTCCGTTTCAAAGCGATAACCTTTCGTTGTAAGTTGTTCCCGGATTTCCTTGTGATTGAATATCTCACCATTATAAGTAATTGTTAGTCGGCCGTCAGAAGTTGACATAGGCTGATGTCCTCTGCTGACATCAATGATTGAAAGACGGCGATGGCCGAAACCGATATTGTGCGAGACAAAAATACCTGAATCATCTGGCCCGCGGTGCGTCAATTCATCGCGCATTAAAACCAGCGTTTCCGGTGAAACCATTCTATTTATGGATTTGGGATACGCGATTCCATTAATTCCACACATTTCATTACACCTCAATGCAAATTAGGCAAATATCATACATTCTAAATAAGCTTATGCTTCAAAGATTTATATTTTGTTGTGACGCGTATTTTGCCAGCCGCCTTTCCCCTTAGAGATACTCGCGTCGTAGTCAAAAGCTGACTAAATCCAGGAGAAACCGGAAAGTCTTCAATTGCCCAATCTGCGTATGTAAAATCATTATCAGTGTCGATTGAGAACTCCATTGTACCTATAACTTCATTATTGAAATCACGTCTTGCTATCAAAATGGCATTGCCATTCAAACTGCAGATAAGATGAGGAGATAAAATGAAATTTTGCGAAAAAGAGAATTGACTTGGTTTTGAAACTATGTCTTGAATCAGAAGTTCACAGCCATAATAGAATTCGATTATCCGTTCATATTCGTATTTACGGGGAACATCTGCGGCTATTGTTCCACGAAAATAAAGTTTGGTTCCGCTATCCTGATACTCCAATAAATGTCCATCTGAGTAATATTCCCAGGAAAATGGTCCTTGCGGTTTTGCAAATTCATCTTTATCAATGACAAAGCAATTATGGCTGCTTTGTGACCGTAAAATGTTTCGAAGCTCATCGTCAGCAGAATAAGTATAAGTGCCCGGATCAATAAATATTGCATCTTCACCATCGGAGAATACAAACGATAGAGCATCTGCGTGGGCATGTCCACCATTAAGAAAGCCGTGCTTACCGCAATCGATTAGCAAGAAACAGCTGTCGGTGGTCCAGCCATTGCGCGTTGTTAAGTAACCAGCTGAAGGAAAGTATTGTGTTTTTATTTGTGGCTCGTGTGTTTCGAGGGCCTCAAATTGCTCAACACCAGTTCTGCCCAACAGCCAAATCAAACGGCCTGTGACCTGTCTCGCAATGAACTTCAATTCGGGAGATTTGAATATTACAGCTCCTACGGATATTGTCGGGCGGAAATCTGAAAGCTCACGAAAGTCAAAATCATAGTGCTGACCTCCGTCGTCATCGCCAATTAGTGGCGTATGACCGTTCGGTAATGTTGTGAACAGAAGAAAATCATAAAGTTTACGTAGTTTAGAGAATAAAACATCATCGTTCGGTAAGTTCTGTCTTTGTCGGATCAACAGTAGATCAGTATAAAAATCAACCGTGTATCTATGATAATGAGTAGATTGTTCGCAATAGCCGCCATCATTCAGAACTTGAAATGTCAGAGCATCCAACAATACACGATATCCCAGATCAGCCCAACGCCGGGCTTTATCTGACTCATAGAAAAAACTTCCGATTGCATATAGAGCGAGTGCTTCACCGGTCAGATGAGTATTTGGACTATGATATGTAGATAAATATCTTTCGATATGGGTACCGTTTAAAAAAAGTGTCTTCAACATTTCCAAATAGATGTCCGGATGAGCAGCCAGTACATCCTGAAAATAGTTAGTCAACCATATCCAGCTTAAACTACGGAAAGAAATTTCCAGGCTGGATGACCAATTGACACCGATCTTAGGTGGGTTATTGGTAAGCCAGTCACTAAGATGTCTGAGGAATACATCTGCAAATACTCTCTCTCGAGTTAATAGATAGGCCTGCCCGAGAATCAAAAGATACTGATGTCGGTTAAGTTCCCAAACAAACTTCTTATTGCCTTGTGAGAAAGAGTTGGTCAACTCTATTCGTGACCAATGAATTTGTGGAAGAATATTGTTTGTGAAAGAATCATAATGCCAATTAGGTACCTGATCAGAGTAATGTAATTCATACTTACCAAATAACAAGATCTTTCTATTTGTTATCTGGCGTGCACGTTTGATTGCAGCATTTGCAATATCAGGGAAACGTTCGGAAGTTAGTTGAGCAACGTCCAAGAGCTCTGAATGAGTTAAATAAATCTTCGGAGATGATCTCTCAATGAAATATTCAGCAACTTGTTTGTGACTATTGAATTTCTGACCATTTTCAATTTCATTAAAAAAATCGACATCCCGAAAATTGTATGTTCCGAAAGTAATAGCTGCTAACTCCAGCTTCTGCATTGCATACTGACGGGTTCGATCAATGATTTCAGATAAACTTCTATTCATTTCACAGGTGCTCTACGGGCGAAGTTAGCTGTTTTCTGATAGATCTCTTTATACAAAGAAAGCACTATTTCTATGTTGTCAATGTCTGTATCATTTTTTACAGGGACTGTTGAACTGTCCTGTTGAAATAGTTTTTCTATCGCAGAAGTGAGATTTACTGTATCAGCAGGAGTCGTAATAGTAATCACTCCTTCTGGTCTCATACCGTTGTCTGTTGCAATAACCGGAGTCCCCAGAAAAAGCGCTTCACGGACTGATATAGCGTCTCCGTCAAAGCGAGTTGTTCTCAGTAAAACATTTGCCGAACTAATCATTTGTAATGTAATTACATGTGGCAGATCGCCGGTGATTTTGACATATGATTCCAGGTTCTTTTGTTTTATGAGTGATACAAGGTGAGCCTCTAATGAACCCGACCCGATAATCATAAGTCCAATTTTCGGATAGATTTTAATTAAGGATTGTATTGCTGCTAACTGAATCTCTAAATCATATTCAGGTTCAAGTAGACCAACAGAAACTATTAATGGCGACCGCGCATCTACAAATTCCATTAAATCATGTGGCACTTCAACTCTTTCAATAAAAGGCAGTACAAATGGTGATATAACCCGAATTTTATCCGGCTTAACACCAAGTCTTTCCAATACAGAAGATATTTGTTTATTAACAGCAATAATTAGGCAGAATTGCTTAAGAAGATAACGTAAGAAGAAAACATTATGCTTTTTGGAGATGCCAAACTCGCCTGAATGTATTGTTAAAACGGAACGTCTTCGACCGAAAAGAATACAGATTCCGAGCAATGCATAGACACGCCAGTTTATTCGTCCACCGATATGAAGGTGAATAATATCTGCAGTCGTTTTTAACATATGGTGAAGAAATTCGATTGCATTAGCCGGAGTAATGACTCCTCCAGTCTGATGAGCGCTTGTGTTGCGTGTCGTACAAATTACAGTACACTGGTGATTTTCTCTAATAAGATATCTACGTATAGCAGCAATATTTCGTGCGACACCTCCCTCGGGCGGAGGGAATGGGCCTAATATTAAAATATGCATTGATTGTCACAACTGTCCTTCATCAAATGGTAATTCTTTTGCAAGTTGCGCACTCCGCAGCATTAGCAGACATCCAAGTGTTGCTCTGGTTCCATCCTTTGCGGTTGCGCATTCTGATCTTAAACCTTTCGTGTAGTCTATAAATGCCTCGAATTGCTCGTTGTATCCTTTTTGTGGAAACCAGGTTGAATATTTACCTGCGCCGGCGCCAACTACAGAAAATTCTTTGAAATTTCGGGCGTAAAGTCTGGCATCGGCCGAAAATACTTCTAATTGCTCTCCAACTGACTTTGAACTGCCAAAAGTTGTGTATAGAAGAGATGCACGCGACCCGTCTTCAAACTCTAAGACTCCGATAATGTTTTTGTTATCAGAACTTGTCGCATAGACTTTAGTTGGCTCACTTCCAATTAACCAATAAAAAAGATCAATGAAATGACAAGCTTCACTCAGAAAAACGCCACCTTCGCTTTCTTCAACAGCCCAAGTCTTGTCAATTCCAGGTGAGGCAATAGTTGCCGTGATCAGAAACGGACCCCTGAAACGACGCATAGTCTCCTTCATTTTGCGATAGCTTGGTGCAAATCGTCTGTTAAACCCAACACAGAGTTTTTTACCATTACGATTAACCGCATCCTCAATCAATCGGCAATCTTCTATCTTTATAGCCATCGGTTTCTCTACCAGAACATGCTTACCGGCATCTAGTGACTTCAGGGCTAATCTAGCATGATCTGAATTTCTTGTTGAAATAATTACTGAGTTAACTGAGGGATCATTCAGAATTGTGTCCTCATCAGTTGTTGCGTACAATGCACGAAATCGTTTGGCATAAGACATTGCACGAGCTCCGTTATTCGAACCTATGGCTATCAGATTAGTCTTCTTAGTTTTTATAATTGCGGGCAAATGTGCCCACTTTGCCAGATTACCTGCTCCAAAAACCGCAACCCCTAATCCAGTCTCTGATTGATTTCCCGGCAGATTCTGCTCGTCGCAATAGGTTGTATTTACCTTTCTTGAGACTATCGTGTCGGAACCACGTGGAGAATATTCTAAAATGATCGCAAGACTCTTTATAGATTTGTCGATAATTGCCCGATAGGCACTTTCAGCATCATCTACCTTAAAACGATGGGTAATAAGATCGTCAACTCGAAGACGCCCGGCTCCGATCAGGCGGAGCACTTCTTCCATATTTCGATTCTCAGTCCATCTAACCAGGGAAAACGGATAGTCTATGCCATCATTCTCATAGTGTTTATCATAGCTGCCGGGACCGTACGCCCTGGATACAATTAGGCGAAGCTCTTTGGCATACATTTCATCCCGTGATACATCGATAGGACAATCGCCGACTAAAATCAGACTACCTCTCTCCCGGGATATTGAAATGGCTTGACGTAGGGGTAACGGGGATTCAGTAGCTGCTGCGATAAATACACGATCGAAACCCCGACCACTTGTTATTGAATCCACGGATGCATTAAGGTCCGAAGAAGGTAAGATAGCGAATGCGGCACCGAGTCTTTTTGCAAGGTCAATGCGGTCGCTGAGAATATCGATCACCGTACAAACTGCACCAGATGCAGTAGCTAACTGTGCAATGAGTTGACCTACTAAACCGAGTCCGATCACTGCAACGTGATCACCGATGCCGACCTTACCAAGTCGTATTGCATTTAGTGCAATAGATCCAAGTGTAGAAAAAGTTGCTTGTTCAAGACTTACTGAATCAGGAATTCTGGCAACAAGGTTACGGCCAACCGATACGAATTCGCCGTGACCGGTACCTTCACCACCGTATGCTACACGTTGTCCGATCTTTAAATCGGAAATCCCGGGACCGACATCAATAATCGTTCCGGAGCCTGAATAGCCTATAACTGAGTAATCAGAAAATTTTGCACGCAATTCCCGAAATGCAGCAACAGGTCCTGTCTTTTTTGCAACTTCAAATATTTTAGAGAAATGCGATGGATTTGCAGCCGCTTCCTTGATGACACCATCCGGGTGTAAATCCGCCATCTCTGTTCCGGGACTGATAAGTGAAAAAGCGGTTTGTATAATTACCTTACCCGATGTGGGTCTCGGTGCTGGTATGTCTTCAACTACAACCTTTGTAAATCCTTTGCGTAAAACCTGTTTCATATGTCTCCAATCTCATAGTTCAGATGCACTCTCATTGTTGTATACCCGCCATAAACTAGGACGTCTGGTTTTAGTTATGAGGAGTGATCGGTAAAGACTTAAAACTTCGGTAATTAAACGATCCTCAGAAAAATGTTTAATAACCCGTTCCTTAGCTCTTGTCCCCATTGCCCGGGCTTTATCCGGGTTGGATAATAAATAAGATATATAGTCAGCCATCGCGATGCTGTCGTTAGGCTTAACAACAAAGCCGGTTTTTCCGGCAATGATAGCTTCAGATGCCCCTCCTACATCTGTGGCTACAACCGGCAGGCCGGCTGACATATATTCAAGAATTACATTGGCAAAACCCTCTGCATCTGAGGTGAGTACGCCTATGTGTGAATCCCGCAACAGTGCTTCAATGTCCGTTCTGAAGCCTATAAAATGCACACGAGAGCTTAAACCTAATCTCAGGGTAGTATCTTCATAGTTAGCTCTGAGCGGCCCTTCGCCTACTATAACAAAATGAACGTTATCGAATTTGGGAACCAGGATAGCCGCTACTTCAAGAAACATGGAATGATTTTTGACTTCGTTTCGCATATTTGCAACGAGCGTGACGAATCGAATATCAGAGTTTTGAGAAATTCCAAGAGCCTTGCAAAGAGTGGCCTGTGGTAAGGCCGTAGCATTAAAATTTTTAAGATCTACTGAGTTGTAAATTACATTAATTCGAGACTGAGCCAGGCCTGAAGCTATCAGCATATCCCGGACTGCAATAGAATTTGCAACAATAATATTAGATAGTCGAAAAGCCAATCTTTCAACTATATCTTGCCATTTCGTGCGTACGCCAAATGTTTCACGTTTGGAAGCAATAATTACCGGAGTGCGGGCTATAAAAGCACTGATAATTCCGAAAACGTTGGAATAAAAGTCATGTGTGTGTATTATCTGAATTCTATGTGAACGAAGATATAATGCTGCACGTAAAATTGCGATAAAGAAATACGGACTGAAGAATGAGCGTACCGGAAACTCTTGAACATTGGCAAGATTTTGCATATCTAAATGCTTAAGCAAACTGCCTTCCATACGCATAAGCCCAACGTGTAGTGTAAGCTCCTTTTTTTCTGCCAATTGATTGACCAGTTTCACCATCTGTGTTTCCGTACCCCCGCAATGAAGACTGCAAATCAAATGTAGCACTGCCGGTTTATCCGTAAGCTGTTTTGTGTCATTGGTAATGCAGATCTCAGACATTTTATACACACTCATTCATTACTAATTCGTTGTAGATTTAGGGCTGATGTCACCGTTGTGTTTGTAATTCATTATTGGAGTCAGTAAGTAATCTCTATAATGATGCGGGTTTCCGCTATGACCATCTAAAGCCGCAGCTAAAATATTGTAAGCTTCGCGGGCGACAGCAAAATGTACTGTAAATTTGCCCGTCCGATTACTTTCATCAATTAACTTAGAAAAAAAGTGCTCAGCGGTACCGCCAATGCAATATGGCATATCCTGATCGAAAAACCCGTGGCAATAAAGTTTAATAAATATCCAATCAGGCCTCTGTGTTATCGAAATATCCGCATTTGCCCATAACGAAAATCTTAGCTTGCTCAATCCTTGTGAAGCACTCAAAGCTCCGTCCTCAATGTAAGGAAAAGGGAATCTATGCTGTTTCAATCTCCAGCCAATCATTAATGGACCAGTAAAAATAACAGGAGATGATGTCAACGAGCAGTTGTTAGTCAGGGGCTGTGCTTTTTTGTGTGGAGCACAGGTGGACAGCGGCAAGCCGCTTTGATAGATTTGATTTACTACTGGAACTTGTGAAATATCAGGAGCCGACGGCAGTGTAAAATCAGCGTAGCAGCCTGTATCTCGTAAGATTTCCAATTCATTATCAACGCCGCAAAAACGTCCATTAGCTGAATTCCCAAGTGCAAGATTTCCATGAACGAAGGCATATTTCGGCATCGGATCGTCTGATTTGCGGGAGAGACATTTATGTTCTTCTGCCAGACAATCTCGAAATTCCTCTAACACAAATTTCAAGTTATTTGATGTATCTGGCCGCTCAACACCGTGATGAAGATGTACTTCTACTTCACAAAAACCTTCACTCTGAAGGTCTGCAAGCATATTCAGAATCTCTTTGTGATATTGCTCAGCCGGATAAAAATTTGTGTGACGAAACGGCATTCCGTCTGAATCAGTTAGACGAGTGCCGATTTGCCTTGCTGCTTTATTCCATTTTTCTAAACGCTTAAGTTGTTTATCTAAAGGCAAGTTACCATCTTTAGACCACGCCGGCTCAAAATGGTTTGCAATAACAAATATATAACGTTTAATATCATCACTGTCTTTGCGCAAAGACTTAGTAATTCTATCCCGCAAATACGCACTTAGCCATGGCAGTTGATGCCAGTATTTCGTGAGTCGTATAAACCGTGCATTTGTCATAAATTACTTTTTAACCACTATAAATGCCGGTGCCTCTTTACTCGAATCAGCAGATTCTCGTAGGAGTTTTAATCCAAATCTGTTCAGATCAGATATAAAACACTTCTTTGTTCTATATATCTCTTTTCCTTTCCATAGCCCGGATCGTAGCTGTCTGCCTGTGATCTGAAAATATAGACTGCCAATAGTACATATTTTCGAATAAAACAACATTTTAAGATTGAGTGTTCGGAGTCCTCTCTTGAATAAATCCAGAAAAAAATATGGAGAATAAAACTTAACAAAAAAGATACCGTTCGGATGAAGTACTCGTGCAACTTCAGATAGCAGCAAGTGGTGATGCATTTGTGGCAGCGCAACACGACATATAATGACGCTGATAGAGTTGTCTTTGATTGGCAAAGCTTCACCAGCCGCACGTAAAAAAGATATTTGAGCAGTTGTAGAATAACGGTCAAATAAATGCCTGCCGACGATTGCCGAATCCTGAGCAATATCTATTCCGATGCAATGACGTGCGCCGGAAAGAGCGAAAGGAAGCATTTCCTGTCCTGCGCCACAACCGATATCGAGAACTATTGCCGATGGAGGTAAGCCGACCTCTCTTTTGAGCACATTCGAGCGAAATTCGAAATTACGCTCGAACAGTTCTATTTCTTGGTTAAGATATGTGCAATATTCGGCATCTGCCATATTTATTCAAATGTTACGTTCGTATCAATAAACTGTTGATGCCATAATTCAAGCATGTATAGTAACCAAATAGAGTGAGAATGATCGCGACGATGATCAAGGTGTTCGTCTATCAATTGACGAATAACAGAACAATTGAAATAACCTCGTTCAATTGAACGTCGAGATAGTACCGTTTCAGAAATACGGTCGCGCCATTTCGTCCTAATCCAATCTGCAATAGGTATGGCAAATCCTTTCTTTGAACGCTTCATTACCCGCTCGGGTAAAATATCTGCCATCGCTTTGCGTAAAATTCTTTTTGATTCTGATCCTTTCAGCTTAAATTCATCAGGAAATGATTGAACCAATTCAATGAGTTCATGATCTAAAAATGGGCAGCGAACTTCGAGCGAATTAGCCATGCTCATTCGATCTACTTTGGTCAAAATATCGCCTGGCAGATACGTCATACTATCCAAATACATTATCTGATTGAGGTGTGAACCAGACGTTCCTTCTTTAACAATGGATTTCATATACTCTTCCGGATAAGAAAGAATTGCATCGTCGTAATAAGCGATTTGTTGTCCAAAAATGAATGACCTGTCATATCTGTTAAAATGTGAAATGCTATCAATGTAACCTTCTAGACCGTCGAGTGATAAATTGAACAATAATTTTCTGGCAGGAAACAAAAATGGAAGTTTTCGAGCGAAATGGTTCGCAACTCTGTTAATTGGGTAAGGCAGTCGAAGCAGATTATTTCTACGTGTTTCAGTAAGATATCGTGTATAACCCGCAAATAACTCATCGCCGCCGTCTCCTGATAGGGCTACTGTTACGAGCTCCCTGGCAGCCCTGGAAACAGCATAAGTAGGGAGACAGGAAGAGTCGCCAAATGGTTCATCAAGATGCCAAACGATTTTTTCTATCTCTGCGTCATAATCAGGGTTGACAGTAAGTTGATAATGATTAGTGCCAAATTTTTCTGCAACTTCTTTAGCATATTCTGATTCATCGTAAGATGCTTCTTCAAAAGCGATTGAGAATGTGGTAATCGGTGCGTTGGAAACAGACGACATTGAAGCTACGATGCTGGAAGAGTCCATCCCACCAGAAAGAAAAGCTCCAATCGGAACATCTGAAATCAATCGAATCTTCACGGATTCTCTTAATTTTTCACGAAGCTTTTCTACGTAATCCAAAGGGGCAATTGTTTGTCCATTCTGACAAGCGGCAAAGCTCCAGTATTGTTTAATTGCTAGCTTCTGTTTGGAAAAGGTTAAAAAATGCCCAGGCGGTAATTTATATGCGTCTTCAATGATACAAAGACCTTCGGGGATGTAACCAAACGCAAGGTAAGTATTTAGTGCTTTTATGCTGATTTTTCTTTCAACTAACCTTGTTGCCAGTAGAGCTTTTAATTCTGATGCAAATACAAGTGTCCCATCATTGCCCCGTGCATAAAAAAGTGGTTTTTTTCCAATGCGATCACGTGCTATGAATAAAGTTTCTGTGCGCAAATCCCAAATAGCAAACGCAAACATTCCGCGAAGCTTTGAAAGACAATCAGTGCCGTATGCTAGATATGCATTTAGGAGTGTTTCAGTATCAGAATTTGTATTAAAGTGATATCCTCTTGCTGACAATTCCTTACGTAGCTCAGGATGATTATATATCTCCCCATTAAATACAATTACCGCTTCTTTGTTTGATGAAATCATAGGCTGTTGTCCAGAATTTATATCTATCACAGCCAATCGTCGCATCCCGAGCGTCACACTTTCCGAATCATAAATACCTTGATCATCAGGGCCGCGATGAGAGAGTATTTCACACATTTGAGTGACCGTTTCTAATTTTCCCGGTCTTGGCCCCAATTCATTTAATGATACTATTCCGGCAATTCCACACATAAAAATCTGTTCTGTCGTTTCTTACTTATAAATGGCGTAATCAAAACTTCAAGATATGACCAAAATGATGACTACATATAAAATGATAAATTGTTAAAATAGAAACCTTATGAATATTGCTATTGAAATTTATCTCACGTAGTATTTGCGCTTCATTAAACAATTAAGCACAGTCAGTAAACACACTAACAAATCTTTGAATTAGCCATCCGGCGACGAAATAGCGATAATGCAAAGTCGAACGGTCCGGTTTCAAGCACTCCAAGATATCGTGTACATGCCAGATAAATTGGAAGAAACAATAATGTTGTTGCCCCGATTACAATCGAACCAGATAATAACTCAGCAACTGTCTTAGTTGCGGGGCCGAATAGCGTTGCTGATGATGAAAAACCAAAATCATGGAGCGATTCAGAAAATTCAGAATAAAACAAAGCTGCAAAAAAACCGGCTATAATTGTACTTATGGCAATCTTGAGGGTTGGCTTAAACAAATGAACATCATTTTTGCCCAACTGGAGCCGGCGAAGTACTACAACAGTTAGCATTGCCTTTTCAAACAAACTAATTGCAACAACTACTACGATCACTCCCAAAAGACCGAATTTGGTGCCAATTGCCAATAAAATCGTAATGAGAAGAATTGTATTAAAAACGCGCATTCGAAGAAGAAATCGCCCTAAATCACCAAATGAACGAATGATTGGATCATTAACCCAGATATAGGTGGGTAATAAGGTGAGATTTACAATAAATATTGGTACGCTTGCCGCAAAGGCAGATGTTAAAAGAGAAATAATAAGTGTTTTGGATGTTATTAATAGCAATACATACAAGGGAAGGAAGTAAAAGGCCAGAATTTGCATTGCCTTGATAGCAAGCAATAAGATTTCGCGATATTTTCCGTTTGATTGCAATTCACTCATGCGTGGAATAAGAAGTGACGTTACGGATTCCGAAATAATTGCAATTAATGGGATCTGAAGACAACCATAAGCATAAATTGCATAGTCAGAGGGACTAAATCTGTTACCTACAAAATAACTATGAATATCTGTCTGAATAATCCATAGCATACCGGAGGCTCCATAAGGAATAGCATAAGCTAATTGTCTGCGTAGAAATGACAAGTCAAATGACTTCCAGAATTTTGGAAACCTGCTGGTGAGATAAAGCAAAAGTATTCCACTTTGAATTATGCCTTGAATTACCGCTGCTATGAGAAATGCGTCGACTGTTCCAAAAAAAAACACAGCAGCAGACATTAGCGTCATTCTGGAAAATTGTGAAAATGTTATAAAAAACGCGGCCGATTCAATTTCGCCGTTTGCAACTGCAATTATTTCAATGAGCGATGAGAATACCCACAGAAAAGTAGCTAATCCAATTAAATGGCTCAGTCGAGAAATGTCCGGGTTGTTAAAAATTGAACCAACCAGATCTGGAAATACGATCATAAAGATCATTGCGGCCAGACCCATTACCGCATTGAAAATGAGAATGTTAAGAACAGCACTATTTCGTTCTTTTGGATCCCTGACCAGATAGTAATATGCACTCATACTCATACCAATCGGTAAAAGCGCAGCTAGATTAGTGATTAGTTGGAATGCTTGTCGATAAGTGCCAACATCATGCTGTTGTAAGACCCGGACAATGAAAATCGGCAGTGCAAAACTGAAAGCAAGACCAATTAGTTTGGCAGAAAAAAGCCAGGATCCCTGTGCTCGCAGTGAACTTATCGGGCGTGCGCTCTGCCAGAAGCTCAAACCTATTGGCTCCAAAGTGTCAGTATGGTTTTCATTTTGTTTATTCTGCATAGAATCTCATGAAATGAAATCAATTCGGGATATCCTTTTTTTGAGAATTCTCAGACTGCGATAGCCGAATGCAACAAAACGTGGCATGAATCCCAGCGCTAACACAACAATCCATAAGAAAGCAGATTTCTTATACTGATATGCAGATAATATTGCCTGACGAGATTTAGAAAACTTGCCATCGAGGAGCAATTCTTTCCCAATCAACAATTGGGTCTCTGCTTTTATCTCTGTGATTTTATTTTTAACCAATTGTTTTTCTTTAATGCTTAACTCAAATTTCCGGGAAACAAGGTCCAAGGCTTCCATATCCCGTATTGTAGTGCTAAGCGCGTCTCCGGATAGCCCAGATGTGCGCACTCTGTAATAAAGTAAGGGCTTCTGCTGGTACTTTATTCGTACCCCATTTCTTAACAGCCTTAGCCACAAAATGTAGTCCATCGAACGTCTAACATCTGGATCGAAACACCCCGCAGCAATTACACATTCACGTAATACTAATGTCCCGGATAAAATGATATTGCATTTAAATGAAACAAGGCTTTCAAACGTAACTGGTCCGTATGATGGTGCGAGTT
>JBFLZQ010000019.1:0-39470 GCA_040756215.1 Acidobacteriota bacterium | reverse complement strand
TCAACTGAAAAGAACACGTCTTCATCGATTCAAATGTGCAGGGACCCGCAGCCCTGTATCTCGTCTCCACCTTGATCCCATGCGTCTCATTATAAGGATCTTCGGTCAGCGGATCCTCAAGCGTGCGTGCAAGGCGCACCCGTCCCAATTGGTCAAAGTGCTGGATCGCCACCTTGCGCCCATCGCCCATCTGCTCGATGTCCGAACGCACGACGACACGGCGGTTGACATCGTCGTACTCCGTTCTGGTCCACGACTCGAGCGAAGTCCCTGCGGCAGAGCGGACCTTCGTCGGCCGGCCAAGAGCGTCGTATTCGGTCACGGTCGAGACGTTGTTGTCAACATCCGTCGCTGTCGTCACAAGACCGGTGTAGAAATCGTAGTCCCTTGAGGAAGTCCTCGCCACCGACGTTCCATAAGCTTGAATCGTTTGCGTAGGATAGAGGTCGGTGAATCCCCCGACCAACCCGTAAACGAACTGTGTGATGTTGCCGTTTGCGTCCGTCGTTGATTGGACATTACCGCGCGCGGTATAAGTGGTCGTTGTATTAACCCAAGAATTTGTCGCGTCGTCGAATGCGCTCACGCGCGTCAGATTGCCGACGGTTGGTGCCGTGCCGTAGATTTGCCCGTCGTAGCTGAATCTCGTTGTGCTCTTCACTGCCGCCTCGGTACCAACGGTTGTTTCTTTGAGTTTTCCAAGGATCACCGTTGCCCCGTTACCGACCGCGCGCTGATGGTAGGCATACGGCGAACTCGCGTCCGAAGCCTGGTTGTAATAAGTGTTATTTGTCACCCTCAGTACCGGAGCATTTGTGGGCACTCCTGTGGGAACACCGTTTAACGGATCGTTGTTAGTGTAGGTGACGGTCGCTGGATCAAACCAATCGTATTCAATAGTCTTTATGAGTTCGCCGTTGTAATCGTACTGGAACTTTTTAGCACTCATTTTCAAACGAGTTACTCCGTCTTCTGCAAGCAGGGTCGTATACTCTGTATCAACCACGGGATTATATGAGACCCGATGTGACCATGACCCAAAAGCATAGAGAATACCTCCGAGCAAGGTCCAACTCTTTTCAATCAAAATCCGATTTGATATCTTGGCTTTAACCTGTAATCCTCCCTTTCCGTCTCCTCCCAAGGTAGAATAGCCTTGAATTACCGGGTAGAATACCTCTTCATACTTTGAACCGTCAGAACTTATTACTGATCCGCCTGTTGCAAGCCCGGAGATATCAATCTCATAAAACCATTCATCTGTTTGTCCATCATGAATCAAGTTCTTTACTGTAACAGCATTTTTTGTCACAGATGCAGCCCCGTCAAAAATAAAATGGTGAACTCCATCATATGTATAACGATACTTATACCTGGCTCCGGTTGGGGTTTCTATTTCGCTGAGTTCTCCCCAACCATAAGATGCTTGTGTAGTATACGAAGGATATTGTTGGTCATTACAAGTCCATCTGGGATTCTCCAATGTCCTCTCTTCTGTTGTGTCGGAATTGTAGGTAAATCGATACTTTCTAGACGGATCCGATAAATTACCAGGCGGAAGCACTATCTCCCGAATTACTGGGAAGGTATAATCATATAGCTCATCAGCATAACAAGTATCGTTCCCAACAGCCGCATCACCGTTATGGAAAAACCATTTTTGGCGTTGATATGTTTTTCCTTGCACACGTGTCGTTCCCCAAACCACGTCAACATTAACCCATTCACCACCCGTTCGCTGATACTGAATCCTAGTTATTGGGACTCCGTCAATTGAAATATTTGTCTTTCGTATCTCTCTCCCCGTCTGCTCATCACGAATAAATCCTTCGCCGTAAAGTAAACTGTTGCCATTTGTATCCGTAATCCGCTGCTCACCATTTGGATATTGTACAACCCTTGTCCCATCCTTTAAATACAATTCCCATGAAATCGAACTTTGGGGCGGGTATGCGATCGCCTTGATATATGTACCGTCAACAGAGTACAAACCGGTCGGAGAGTTGAAGGGGTTAACACTGAAGGTTCTGTAATAATTTGAAAGAAACTCTTTATCTCCAGGATAGAGTTGATAATTTCCACTAATCCTGAGTTCGTGCTCCGAACCGTCAGGACTAATAATAACTGGCTTAAAAAAAATTCCAGTCATAGTATAAAAATCATTTCCAAAGCATAATTCGCCATCGGGCCAAATATATTCGTAATCATCGCGGGCAGAGCGAAATATTAATTGATAAGTTCCTCCAATGCGCCATCCCCCATTATTAGATGTTGTTAAGTAGCTCGTTGAGAATCGAGGGCGACATCCAGGAGCGAGAGTTTCTCCGTATTCCTCTATACTATGCGAATTGTATAGTTTACTGTTGTAATAAGCGACTAGGGATCCCGAGAGTTTACCTCCAGATAACGGCGGCAACTGTGCAAGCGGTATCTGAAGAGACAAATTTCCATTCTGCAAATTAATACTGTCAATTTCAGACTGAATTTGAGTGGCTTTACCTTCTGTTCCACGATCCGGACGTGAACTGATTTCCATCCCATGGTTTGTTATCACAAACAAAAAACAAATTTGTATGGACAAAAGTATCCCACACAAAAAAGACCTTAGAGACATGTAGTTTTGTGTTGCCATATTCCAGATCTCCAAAATTGAATGCAATGCCTAAAAAATTGCTATATCAATTGCCTGTTGTCTTGTCCTCTCTCTATCTCCTATACAAAGCCGGGACTGGGATATCGCCGTTTTGGCCCCATTGGGTTTGGCGGAGTTCGTTTGGGTACGGGTTATTGGCGGTTGGTGTCTGGCCGGTGATGCCTTGTTTTGAAGATTGCCGGATATACCAGGTCCCATTGGATGGACGCCAGACGGCTATGTCGCAGCGGCCGTCCGCGTCGTAGTCGTTTTGGACGGCCAGGTCGCCGGCTGTGCCCCAGTTCAAATTCAACATTTGTCCGTTGGTGCTTTGAAGTATGTGCCAGACGGCCGAAGCGGAATCGAAGAGTGCCTGATCAGCACGCCCGTCGCCGTCAAAGTCGCAGGAAGTTGCTTTCGTCCCGCCCTGTCCGATCGATGCTATGCGTGTTTGTCCAGTTGAGGAATCCAACGAATAAAAGGTCTGATTGGATGGGCGAAAAAAGCCCGCGTCCGACCGGCCATCTCCGTCATAGTCGGCAGCAGCCGGAACATCTCCCGCAATGCCAAAACTGAAGATTGCCGCCTGGCCGTCAGATGTACGCAGAATATACCACCAGAGCGCCCCCGAATTATTGCGGACAACAGCCGTATCCACACGCCCGTCACCGTCGAAATCTGCCGCCACCGGCGTATCACCCTCTGTCCCCCAGTAAATATATTGGGCTGCTCCGCTTGTGCTTTTTATGATGTACCAAATCCCTTCCGCCGGCCGCCAAACAGCAAAGTCAGTGTTTGTATCACCGTCAAAATCCGCCGGCATCGGAACATCTCCGTTTATCCCCCATTGTCCGGCATACTGTTGCCCGCTCCCGCCGCCAAGCACCCACCAGACTCCCGAACTCGGCCTCCACACTGCCAGATCAGCCGGCGGTGCCGCATTGGCATTCGCATCCTCAACAGCCAATAAACGCGAACCTGCATAAATATATTCCTTGGCCAACTGCGGTGTCGGAGTCGGCAGCGGCCCGGCAAAGGGATTCCAGATGCTCGAAGCCTCCGGCGGCAACTCCCGACCGAACCATCCACGCTTGCGTCCGCTTACAGGATCCGTCTGCGGCAACCAGCCCTGCGATGCCAAAACCCCTAAAACAAACAACGCCGCAGTTCCAAAGCCAATCGCTGAGCGCAGTAAAACCCTGCGGCTTAAACTGCGGTGGGAATCGGGTGAAGTCATCTTCGTCGCTCCTAGTGTAAGCCGAATCGCCACAAACCGCTGGACTCACCGGCTTCAAAATCTATTGGTGTTATTGCTGAATTTTACGGAAACTTTCGCGGATTATACCCCCCCCCAACGCAGAAGTGTCAAGTGTTTTTTTCTGACAAACAAAAATCCGCAAAAAATACTACTACTACCGCCTGTTTTATTCCCTACCCGCCAGCCACCAAATAACGGCCTTACAACATAGACATCAGCCACAGGCGGACTAATTGAATCATAGCCCGAAGAAAAAACTTTGCGATAGCTTGAATCTCTTCAGATCAAACACCCTGTTTTATGACTGACGGACTCAGAAATAGAAAATATGCGATGAGTCTGGATTTGTAATTCAATGGATCGATGTGAATATGTCGGATTTTTGCAGGCTGGCAAAAAAGTGAAGATCGCCAATATAACTTACATACTTACATACTTAAGTTTTGAGCCTTGAGACTGGTTATTAGCTTCGCCCCTAAGCAGATCGAGCTGTCGCTGATTCGAATACCAGGTCATAGTATATGACCGCCACGAAAAAACACATCTCAAGATTGAATCCGATTCGTTCTCCTTGAATTACGACGTATCTGCTCACCGGCGATAATTAGTATAAGTAACCGGAAACTGCAGGCCGCGGGAATTCATCCTGTCATGTGGCAGGTTAACATCAAATCAATTCAGGATGCTGAGATACGCTTTCCAGGGGCCGACTGCTGTTTCGTATCTGCGGGCTAAAGCGGTTGCAATTTGTCGGATATGAGTTAAATCATGTACAACCCAAGTGGATAAAAGTTGGGCAAGGGTTACTTCGCCAAATTCCGGATGAATACCTTTAAGTTCCAAATTCTCTGGCGTTAAATTCCAACTTTTTACAACTTCAATATTTTTGTACCGCACTGTGGAAAATTCATTCAACAAATGAATAATTGTTTTCCCATTATTTTTTTCGAATTGTCCATAACGGTCAAAAGGCGGGAATTTAATATCATCGGCCCGGGCTAAAATTACTTTTGCTCTCGGAATCCAGTTCGTTTCATCCGCATGTATTAAATGTGCGATTATGTCATAGGGTTGCCATTCGTCCTGTCGCCCAAATGAACAGGTCCAATCGTTCGATAGTTCGCCGAGCCAGGCATGCAGAGTTTTTGGAGTAGCACCAAGAATTTCCGTGGTTTTACTCAGAGAAAATTTCATAGACCAGCAAAGCGTTAATTATCTAAACCAGGCAATACAAAGGCTCCAATGTGAGGAGATGAAGTATTGAGCGTTGTCTCAAGAGCCAAAATCAAAGCCTGTCGGAGATTTTCCGGTATTATGATTGCATCGGTCAATCCGCGCGCTGCTGCGTGTTTTGCGTCCAGTTCGCGCTCGTATGTCTCTCTCACACGCTGCATTTCCAATTCTAATTGTTCGTCCGGTTGTTTCCCTTCACTTCGTAGTTTTTCAAGCTGCGTTCCGAAAATTGCCTGGACAGCGGAATCGCCTTCCATAACGCCCATTCTGCCGGTCGGAAGTGTGAAGACAAAATCAGGATCAAACCCCTGACCAGCCATTGCATAATAGCCGGCGCCGGAGGCATGATTTAAGGTTAAAACTATTTTTGGAACAATAGCCGTTGCCATAGCCTCAACAAACCGCGCGCCTGCACGAATAATGCCGCTGTGTTCTGCTTCAGCACCAACCATAAAACCCGATACATCCTGCACAAAAAGCAGCGGAATTGATTGCCTGTTACAAAAATCAATAAAGTAGGCAGTTTTTTCTGCAGATTCTGTGTAAATAATACCGCCAAAACGTGGAGCTTCTCCGGGTAAATGGCCTTTTATCATACCACGCGAATTTGCAATTACCCCGATTTGAATACCGTTTAAACGGGCTGTACCACAAATCATTTCGCGGGCAAAATCGGTTTGAAATTCCTCCAGCGAATCGGAATCCAGAAATGTATCGAGGACCGCCCGAATATCGTATGGAGCCCTGTGATCGTCCGGGAAAATCTCATACAAGGATTCGACATCAGACTTTGGCTCGGAAGGCTGAGAAATTGAAACGCGAGGCGTAATTTTAGGCGGAAGAGCGCTTACCAGGCTGCGAATCTTATCAATACATTTGTGATCATCCGCTACCCGATAATGTGCTACGCCCGAAATTGCATTATGTGTTATTGCCCCGCCAAGAGTTTCGTTATCTATTGTCTGGCCTGTTGCACCTTTAACCAAATTTGCTCCGCCGAGCCCCATAAATGAGGTTCCCTCGACCATAATTATTACGTCCGAAAGGGCAGGCAAATATGCTCCGCCGGCAACACACATTCCCATAACGGCAGCAATCTGTGGAACGCGCAGATATCGCCGCATTATTGAATTGTAATAAAAAATACGAGCGGCTCCATATTGGCCCGGAAAAACACCGCCCTGATACGGCAAATTGACACCGGCTGAATCGACGAGATAAACAATTGGAACCCGATTGCGCATTGCTATTTCCTGCGCCCGCAAAATCTTTTTGATAGTTTCGGGATACCATGCTCCGGCCTTGATCGTTGCATCGTTTGCAACAACTACGCATTCGCGTCCACAAATTTTCCCAACAACGGTAACAACTGCGGCTGCCGGCGCGCTGCCGTCATATTGATCATATGCAACCAACAAACCGATTTCCTGGTAGTACTCTCCATTATCAAGTAAAAGCTCAATCCGTTCACGGGCTGTAAGTTTTCCCTGACGATGCAGTTTTTCTATCTTTTCAGAGCCGCCGCCCGATTTTAATGTTTCCTCAAGACGGAGATATTCCTCCGTAAGACATCTCAGTCTTTTTTCTTTCTTTTCACTTATCATTGAGCAATAGCCGGGGTTATTAATAGTTGAAACAGAAGTTACTCAATCACAAAGGCCGGTACCATACCGCCGCCGCTCGAGACATTTGCAAGTTCACTAAGAGAAAGCCGTGTGAAAGCAGAGCCCACCACACCGTTGAAAAGCAATGGATCCAGGTCAACCAACTGCTCTGCCATGCTCCATGTTCCTAAATCATCCAACATCATTGGGAAAAGTTCTTTGGCCGTTTTCACACGTTCCTGAACCAAATAATCCCCGTTTTGCAAAGCAGACTCTATTGCTTCATCCCATTGCGTGATTTCCATCGTCCATCCGATATAAATCCCATGTCCGCCATAATCATCATTTGGTTTTAATACCAGCCGCTTTGAATTCTGACGGGTCCACTCGATAAGATCTATTTTTTCACCATTATAATCGGTAGAGCAGGACCTAAATCTTCGTGTCCATGGCACGTGCCGTCGGATTGATTCAATTTCTGCTTGATTGAAAAGATAATGAAATTTTTCATCCGTCAGAATTGAGAATATCGCTTTTTTATGAACCAATTTACCGCGAAAACTATTTACGACGCAGACGGTTTTTGCCCGATATGCCTCGTAGAGTGCGGGATAATCTTCCAAAATCGGGAGATATTCGTTCACAAGCAGGCGTTTGTAAACAATATCGATTTTGACGCCGCCATAATATAACCCATCTTCATCGAATTCCAGATCTTCCGGTCCGCAAATCAGCGCCGAAAAACCCTGTTCTTCAAAATAATCACGAAATAATTCAAACTCTTTTTGCGTCGGCAGACCTTTCAGGTCAACAATTGCGATTACAGGAGACTTGTCAGTTTCACCTCCGGAAAACTCTCTCCAGCAACTTAGTAAGACACTTAAAAGTTTTGACCTGCCTTCAAAACGTCTTAACCGGAAGCGTTCCGTAAACTTCTTCATCACCGGCAGTTCAAGGAAGATCTCACTCGCAGCATCAGCATATGCTATACCCGCTGGGCTTTCTCCGTTTAGTTCTACAAAACTATATGTATCCCCTGCCAGAAAAGAGTCCAGCCGTGATGTAGGCGAAACATGTTGATAGCCCGGATCTAATTTAATTAACTCTCTTTCCATGCCGTGTATCCCCAGATGATCAAGCAAGCCTTCATCATGAACAGCGGCTTCTTTTACCTTCTGGAGCGCGGACCATACCATTTCGCACGCATGGGACACACGATCCCAATCCTCTTTCAAAATAAAATGAGGGCGAAGATACGGTGAAAGCGGGCGTCCGCCAAAGATCAGCCGATTACGGGTCAAGCCCGAATGCAGTTCAGCAAAAGTTTCCGCGGCGAGCGCGCGATCATTTAGCAGTTGATGATAGTATTCTACCGCGGGATTCGGCATAGTGTGATCGATGGTTGCTTCTATGTTACCTGAATGCTTGTCGAAGGCATCTATTTAGTCTCAGACATGGCAAGAATTTCGTCAAATTCAGCCTCTGTCAATGGCACAACCGATAACCTTGAAAGCCGTACAAGAGCGATATTGGCCAGCTTCGGGTTTGCCTTGATCTCACTAAGCGTAACAGGTTTACGCAACCGCTTTCCTGCCTCGAGTTCAACCGCTACCCAGTTTTCATCAGTCGGGTCCGGAAATGCGGTTTTGGTTACTTTTGCCAATCCGACAACAGCACGCTCATCGCCGGAATGATAGTAAAGGACCTTGTCGCCTTTGCTCATTGCCCGAAGATTATTTCTAGCCTGATAATTTCGGACCCCGGTCCAGTCAGTTTTCTTTTCTGATCGAAAAGTATCGAAAGAATAAGAAGTCGGCTCCTGTTTAACTAACCAGTAATTCATAACCTTTTAGCTTAAATGTCATTTAGGATGTGTAACTTATCAGGGCAACTTTTGTCCATCTGTTCTCTCTGGGGCTCCCGTTAGAATCATGATTTTTTCTGTGCTGCGGCAGCCTTGCGGTTGAGCCATCGGGCAAATCGCTCTACATATGGCCGAACGGGTTTAAAAATCTTTGCCCGCAGACTATGCTTGCTTTGCTCTTCGCCCCAGGATTTAAGATTTTTTTCAGCGTATTGGCGTATTTGAGGTTCAAGGTTTTGTTTCTTTACAGAATGTTTCAAAGTAAGGTAGTAATGTTGTCCAACAAGTGAGAAAAGAAGTCCTGCCAAATTCGCTTTGAAGGAAGTTTTTGCCATCCACCTTTTTGTGAAACTTTCCGTTGGTTGTAAGAGTGCACCCAGCGAAATCTCCAACCAGGCCGGTTGATTCTGAACGCGCGGATGATAAAGACCGGGCAAATCACCTTTTACCGGTATATCAAGATTTTTAAGCCTCGGATCATTTATATAATCAACTAGCCGTATTCGCTCCAGCCCTCTCTGATGCTCGATTGGCAGGAAATCCATTACCTTGCGGATGTGTTCGAGCGTTCCTTTAGGTAACTCAATAGTGGCCGAATTTTCTATTTTTAGTGCGACGGATTTGGCCGTCTTCAAACCCGCAGTTTGTATTGCCATAGTTCGCTTAAGATTGTAATAGTTTATTGATTAATAGTAAATTCCAGCCGGTCTGCTGTAGCTAATCCGCATCGTCTGTGGCATTTATGCAACATTTGACGCTCAAATGCTCCCTGAATCAAGTGTTTTAAGTTGGCACGAGATTTGTATACAGAGTAGCGGCTTAAAACTGATTATGTATCAAAGGACAATCTCTAACCCGATAGAAATAAAGGGCGTAGGGCTGCATACGGGAGTTGAGACGAATTTACGTCTGCGTCCGGCTCCTGAAAACACCGGCTACGTTTTTGTACGTACCGATCTGGATAATTTCGAAATTCCTGCCTCTGTAGAATTTATCGGACATTGCAGCTATGCCACTACACTGGTCAGACGCGGCGTGGTGCTGTCCACCTGTGAGCATCTTCTTTCTGCCCTTCGCGGTGCGGACATAGATAACTGCTTTATTGATATTGATAATATTGAAGTTCCTATCCTGGACGGGTCCAGCGAAAATTTTTACGATTTGATTATTCGGACAGGCATTGAAGAACAAAATTCTCCGCGGCGATATTTACGTGTACTGCAAAAGATCTCGATCGAACAGGATGAACGCAAAATGTCTGTAGAGCCCGCGGAGCGATTCGAAATCGATTGCACCATCCAGTTTCCGCATCCTTTGATCGAAAAACAGCAATTTACATACATCGGAACAAATGGAAATTACGGCCGGGAAATTGCTTCTGCCCGTACTTTTGGATTTACACAAGAAATCGAATTACTGAGAAAGGCCAATCTGGCTCTTGGCGGTTCCTTAGACAATGCAATAGTGCTTACTCCGGAAGGAATGCTGAATCGGCAACCGCTTCGTTTCTCAGATGAATTTGTCAGACACAAAATACTCGATATAATCGGCGATGTCGCCCTCATTGGACTTCCGCTTCTAGGGAAAATTGTCGCCTACAAAACAGGACATGCCATTCATTCAAGGCTGATGTCCAGATTGCTTGAAAATACCCATGCATGGAATATCGTCGAATCAACAGATTTAGCAGACAATTTCGAGCATTCTCATTTATCCCAATCTTTGGTATGAAATGTCCCTGCCCGATCGATCCTTTGATAGGTATGTGCACCAAAAAAATCTCTTTGAGCCTGAATTAAATTTGCCGGCAGGCGTTCTGCCCGTATCGCATCAAAATAATCCAGCGAGGCAGAAAAGCACATTGACGGAATTCCATGGCCGTTATAGGCAGAAACCGTTTTCCGAAGGTGTATTATTGTTTCGTTGAGAATCTCCGCGACTCCTTTATCCAACAAAAGATGTTTCAGTTTGTAATTTTGTGTATAGGCACGTCGAATTTCAGAAAGAAATGTTGACCGGATAATACAGCCGCCGCGCCAAATAGAAGCGATTTTCGCAAGGTCTGAGCCGAATTCTTTTTCCTCCGATGCTGTCGCTATGAGCGAAAAGCCTTGTGCATATGTAATAATTACCGAACCAAACAGGGCTTTCCTAAGGCTATCTGGATGAAGTTCGATGTGGTGGGACGACATATCGCGTCGAAAAGTCTCGGAAAATTGTTTTCTTAATTCCTTCAATGCGGAAATCTGCCGCATTGTTACCGCCGCATCTATAGTCGGAACAGGTACGCCAAAATCCATCGCTGCCTGTGAAGTCCATTTTCCTGTGCCTTTTTGGCCGGCGGTGTCCAAAATCATTTGTACCAGCGGTTTACCGGTTTCGTCATCTTTTTTCCGAAGCACCTTTACGGAAATTTCCATTAAAAAAGAATTAAGCTCTCCGGCGTTCCAATCCTCAAAAATATCTGCTATTTCCGATGGCTCCAGTTGCCACCCACGGCGTAACAAATCGTAGGTTTCCGCGATCAACTGCATTATTCCGTATTCAATGCCGTTGTGCACCATTTTTACAAAATGTCCGGCAGATCCCGTACCGACATGTGCTGCACAGGGCTCGTTATCTACTTTAGCCGCTGCGGATTCCAGAATTGGCTGTATTTGTTGATAAATTGAGGGATTGCCGCCGGCCATAATGCTCGCGCCATGCCTGGCGCCTTCCTCGCCTCCACTGATACCGATACCGATAAACTCTATGCCTGTGTTATTTAACTCTTCGATTCGTCTTTCAGTGTCGGTAAAATGCGAATTGCCGGCATCTATGACAGTGTCTCCATTTTCCAGATGTGGTCGGAGCTCACTTATTACCTTATCAACAATTGGACCGGCCGGAACCAGAAGCATTATCTTACGCGGTTTTTCAAGTCCGGCTAAGAACTGTGAAATTGAATCGGCAGCAGTAATTTCCAGTCCGCCGGCCTCAGATAAAAGGGTTTTTCGCTTACTCTCGTCAAGATCGTAACCAATAACCCTAAAGTTATGTTCTGCAATATTTAGCAATAAATTCCGGCCCATTGTCCCAAGGCCGATCATACCGAATTCAGCAAGTGCCATATATTCCATTTAACAACCATCTCAATATTTCGGCAAGCCTGCCAAAGATTACCGTTTTCATAAGTTCGGATGTAAGATATCTATCTTACAATTTGTTTATGACGAAGCTTTCCGCTGATTTACTAAATGCTATTCGCCCGACAACTTATATCGTTTCATCGAAATTAAATGAACGACTCGGCATTAATCTAACCATAGCAAGTGAAACATTCCAGCATACCGGGAGTTTTAAGTTCAGAGCGGCCTATAACCTCGCTGCTTCTGTTCCAAACCGCGAAATTCTGACGGCTTCTTCAGGAAATTTCGGACAGGCTCTGGCTTATGCATGCCGTTTGCTTGGCAAAAAATGTACAGTCGTCATGCCGGCAAACTCCGCAGCCGTGAAAATCGAGGCCGTCCGTAACTTTGGAGCGACGGTTGATCTCATTGATACCTCAAAAGTAGGTCGTAATGAGCGCGTTGCCGAAATTGCGGCAATCAAGCCCGAAGCTTATGCGGCATCGGCCTATGATGATGATTTTGTCATTGCCGGAAATTCAACGCTCGGTCTTGAACTTGCCGGGCAGAACTTTGACTCGATTATAGTGCCGATTGGAGGAGGCGGGCTAATTTCCGGAATAATACTTGGCCTTGAAAAAGCAGACGGCCAAACGGCTGTTTATGCGGCTGAACCGCTCCTCGCAAATGATGGCGCACGATCTTTCAGATCAGGAAAATTAATTGCAAACGAAAAAGAACCACAGACGATTGCCGATGGAGCGCGTACAATTTCCCTTGGAATTCGTAATTGGCCGGTTATTCAAAGAGGTGTGGTTGATTTTATCGAGGTCGCGGAGGAAACAATAGCTTCTGCTTTACGTCTTTACTTTGAATTGGCCAATCTTAAATGCGAACCTACCGGCGCGCTTTCCCTCGGAGCATTGCTTACCGTACCGGAAAAATTCCAAAATAAAAAGGTCTGCGTAGTTGTCAGCGGCGGCAATGTTGACGCAAACCTTTATAAATCATTGATTTGATTATTTGCAAAAAACAATGCGCAAATGAATCAAAAATTATTTAACATCTTCTACGAAAGTTACACGGTTAATCTCATGCAGTGTCGTTTGTCCGAGCAAAACTTTTCTTACTGCAGATTCACGCAAAGAAGATAAGCCTTCTTTCTCTGCCTGCCGGCGGATTTCAGATCCGGGCCGGCGTTCAATTATCATCTCCCTTATGGTGTCTGACATATCCAGCAATTCGTGAATAGCCGTCCTGCCGCGATAGCCGGTATGATTACAGGCATCACAGCCAACATTCCTGAAAAGTGTATGTCCCTCGATCTCTTCAGGACGCAAGCCGGATTCGAACAGTTCCTCCGCGGTCGGTCGATAAGGCCGCTTGCAGGTCGGGCATAGTAGTCGGACAAGCCTCTGTGCCAAAACGCAATTGAGCGAAGATACAAAATTGTAAGGCTCCACGCCCATATTCAAAAAACGGCCAATTACGTCAATAACATTATTTGCGTGAACGGTAGTAAATACCAGATGTCCTGTAAGCGCTGACTGGATAGCGATTTGTGCAGTTTCTTCATCACGTATCTCACCAACCATTATTTTGTCAGGGTCATGGCGAAGAATTGAACGAAGACCGCGTGCAAATGTCAGGCCTTTCTTTTCATTAACCGGAATCTGCATTATTCCCTGCAAAACATATTCTACCGGATCTTCGATAGTTATTATTTTGTCTTCGTCATTGCGAATTTCGTTCAGGGCAGCATAGAGCGTAGTAGTCTTGCCTGAACCGGTCGGGCCTGTGACCAGTACCATTCCGTAAGGCTCTTTGATATATAGCCGAAAGCGACGCAGATCCTCCGCGTCAAAACCTACTACATCCAGGCTTAAATTCTTGAATTCCTCGGATATCTGTTCTTTGTCAAGAATTCTTATTACGCAATTTTCGCCAAAAGCTGAAGGAAGTATTGAGACACGAAAATCGACAGTTCGTCCTTTATATCTGACTCTGAAACGGCCATCCTGTGGTATCCGCCGTTCGGCTATGTCCAGTTCGCTCATTACCTTAATGCGGGAGATGAGCGTCTGGTGATAAGCAATATCGATTGGATCTACTTTAGAATAAAGAGCTCCGTCTATCCTGAATTTTACCCTTACGTCGCGATCGCCGGATTCGATATGGATATCAGAAGCCCTGGATTCCATTGCATTGTAAATAATTGTATCTACAAGTTTTATTATGGGCGACATCTCGGAGTCGGTCGCCAGGCGGTCAAGGTCCAGGACTTCTTCACCCTGTTCCGTTTCTTTTACAAGTGAAATTTTGAATCCTGAGGCGGCCTCTTGCAGCACCCGCTGCGTCGCGTCACCGCGTTTAAGAACAACATCTATTGCCCCGCGCGTTGCAACATATGGCACTATGCGAACATTCAAAGCATTTTCAAGCTCATCCAGAACCTCGAGATTCGTCGGGTCAGCCATTGCGCAATGCAGATCCCTGCCTTCACGCCGCAGCGGGACAAAATGATTGCGAAGCATTAATTCTACGGGAATTCTTGCCAGCTCCTCGTAATCAATTGGCGTCTCTCCCTCAGGAGGCAACAAATCTATGTACGGTAGCCGGTATCGGCGGGCAAGACTGCGTGCCTCAGTAACCTCCGGCGGTTCATTATTTTGAAAGCCTGCGATTTCGGAAGCGGGAATCGACAAGGTATCCGGAATTTTAATATCGCTATTTTGCATAGATTTTTACAAACAGAATTTTACCGTCTGCCGGCAGCAGGTCCTGCTGAAATAGTTTCGATTATCGGTAAATAGATTGCCAGCAGGATTACCAGTACGATTGCTGCCATAATGATCAGAATTACAGGCTCGAGCAATGTCGTAAATTGTTCCAGTTTGACCTCTGCCTCGGCATCATAAAAGGCTGCTACCTCGTCCAACATTTCCCGCAGGCTGCCCGAACGTTCACCGATTCCGATCATATCCAGAGCTAAATCGGGTATCCAGCCGGCCTGTCTTATGGAATCAGTAAATCCGCGGCCTTCCCGTATCATTGGCAGGACAGCCTGGCTGCGTCGTCTAAGCTCAGTATTATTGAGTGCCTGCGATGCAATTTCCCAGGCTTCAGGCACAGTGATTCCACCGGAAATCAAAGTCGATAAAGATCTGGCAAGATGTGCCGTCGCCATTTGTCTGATTAATTGCCCGGCAATTGGTATTTTGAGGAAAAGTCTATCCAGCGCAAGCTTCCCGGTATCTGTCCTTAGCCATATAAACAATGCCAAACCGCCGAATAAAAGCAGCGGAAAGAGCCAAAAGAAATTAGCTGTTACCGTATTGGAAATCCACAAAACGGCAACCGTAATTGTAGGCAGGGTACGGTTTGCGCTAAGACTGCGAAATAAATCGGACATTCGCGGCACGATATACAGCGTAAGAAAAGCTATCATCAGCACCGCTGCCGATAAAAGAAAAGCGGGATAGGCCATCGCTCCGCGTATCTTTCGGCTGACACCGACACTGCGTCGCAGGTATTCGACATAACGGCGGAGTACGTCATCCAAAGCGCCGCTTTTTTCACCTGCTAAAATCGAGGCTGTGTAGATTTTGGGAAAAATATTCTGCGCCTCGAAAGCCTCCGATAAAGCTACGCCATTCCGGATCTTCTCCTCCACATCTGCCAGAACAGCGCGCAAATTGGCGGAAGGAGACCTGGACTTTAGCAATCCGATGGACTGGAGAACCGGGATTCCGGCCTTCAAAAGCGCCGCTAATTGTTGATTAAAAAGGAGAAAATCGCTTTGTTTGATTCTTCTTTTACCGGCCCTGAGGTTGAAACCTGAAAGAATGCCGCTATCAGCCGATTTGATATCAAAGATACGGTAACCGTCCTGTTCCAGCCTGGAGCGTGCTTCGGCTTCCGCAGTAGCCTCTACAACGCGGGTTACAATTTCCCCCGAGGGTGTTCCCAAGCGACAAATAAATTCCGCCATCTTTGTTAATTAAATATGTAACAAACCTTGAATCCGAAAGGCCGCAATGCCCGAAACGGATTATAACACGCGTTTTACTGAAAAATGTTGCAAACGGTATAGTTCCATGCCATCGATTGATTTTTTGTGCCGAATTGCAACTTTTAAGTTTAGGTTCACATCTAAAGTTTCTTAGGGAAAATGTATCTGCTGTTCTAAAATAGACCCGATATTACGGAAAAGCATCCTATGAAAACAACAAACCGGCCCGCCTCCTCATTTTTTTTCTTAGCATTTACTGCTTTTCTGGTAGTTTTTTATTCCGGCTCGGTTTTTTCTCAAAAACCCCTGCCGACGCCAACCCCCGACGAAAGCCGAAACATCTCTATAAAAACCGATTTAGTTACGATAACCCTAACGGTAACAGATAATTACGGTCGTTACGTTTCGGGCCTGACAAAAAAAGCATTTCGTGTGTTTGATGAGGGCGAAGAGCAGGAAATCACTTTTTTCAGCGACTCGGATTCGCCGGCTTCAGTAGGAATTCTCTTTGATATTTCAGGTTCCATGAGCGGGGAGAAAATTGCCAAAGCACGAACCGCTCTTGCCAAGTTTATCGAGAACAGCCATCCTTCGGATGAATATTTCCTGATAGCCTTCAATAAACGCGCCCAACTTCTTCTGGACCGCACACGGGATGGCGACGCTGTTTTGCAAAAACTCACATTGGTGCAACCGCGCGATAATACAGCACTTTACGATGCCGTATATCTGGGACTCGAACGTGTATCCCGCGGGATACATCAGAAAAAGGCATTACTCATAATAAGCGATGGACAAGACAATTCTTCGCGTTATAATTTTGGTGAAGTAAAGCGCCTGATGAAAGAATCTGACATAGTAACTTACGCAATCGGTATTCTTGACCGCGGGGACATCTCCAGCCAGCTCGGGCTTCTTGGCCAGGCATTTCTCGATGAACTGACATCGGTAACGGGCGGCAGGTCATTTTATCCAAATTCAAATGCCGAAATGGATGAAATCTTCGAACGCATAGCCCTGGAACTTCGTCATCAGTATTCCGTAGGTTATACTCCGACAAACTTCAAGCCCGACGGTCGTTGGCGCAAGGTAAAAGTAAAGGTAAACCCGCCAAGAGGATTACCGCGTCTAACGGTTCGAAGTCGCGAGGGTTATTATGCCACGCCCTTCTCGGAACTTAAGTAACTAAAGATTTAACGAACCGATGCAAATTCTTACAATTTTCAAAAACACTGTCGTAGGAACGGCGTTTGTTTTCCTTGCACTGTCTTTTACGGCAGTTGTCTTTTCACAAAATCCGTCTCCGTCTCCGACACCAAAACCAACACCGAAACCCGAAGACGAGGAAATTCGCATTGACACTGAATTGGTCAATATCAGTGTCAGAGTCGTTGACAGAAACAACCGTCCAATCGGGAATTTGCAGAAATCGGATTTCAAGGTTTTTGAAGATGGCGTAGAGCAACAAATCGAGTTTTTCTCAAAAGGCGAAGTGCCAACCAAATACACACTACTTGTTGACAACTCCGGTTCTCTGCGTCAATTGATTGACCAGGTCATCGAAGCATCGAAAATAATGATTGCGGCTAACCGGCCCGGCGACGAGACGTCTGTAATTCGTTTCATCAGCTCAGACAAGATAGAAATTCTCGAGGAATTCACTCAAAATAAAAATGACCTCAATGATGCCCTCGAGAACATGTATATCGAAGGCGGTCAAACGGCTATTATCGATGCTATATACCTCGCCGTGGAAAAATTGAACCAGTCTCAACCAAAAGGCAAAGATGCTGAACGTACGCGGCAGGCAATAGTTCTGATTACCGATGGCGAAGATCGTGCAAGTTACTACAATGAAAACCAGCTGGCTGAATTATTAAAGGAATCGGACGTACAGATTTACGTAATCGGTTTTGTCAATTTGCTCAGTTCAGAGAAGGGTTTTATTTCAAAAAGTCCACAAGGTAAAGCCAAAGCTTTTCTTGAACGCATTGCAGGGCAAACGGGGGGAAAAGTCTATTATCCTGCAGGCGGAGCGGATTTAAACTCAATTGCACGTGACATTGCCAGCGAATTGCGGGCTCAATATTCAATTGGCTATATACCGACGAACGACAGACGCGACGGGACCTTTCGTAACATCAAGGTAGTAGTTGCTGACGGGCCAAAAGGCGAAAAAAGGATTGCCATTACAAAAATAGGGCGTGTTGCTGAAAAAGGCGGTTCTCCTCCACAGCCTTAACCTTCCCGCAATTGCTAACGTTCAGGGACGCTGCCGGAAATCTTCTTTCTGGTGGTTTTACCGTCCTTTAAGACTGTAATTCCTTTGTCAACCTCGTTGTGAGGCCTTGGGATAATATGCACGGCTGTAACGGTTCCGATTCGTCCAGCTGCGGCAGCTCCGGCTTCAACGGCTGCCTTGACGGCGCCGACTTCACCCCGAACGATTGCCGTAACAAGTCCTGCATCGACTTTCTCATAGCCTACCAGTCTGACATTAGCAGCTTTGACCATCGCATCCGCTGCTTCGATCATAGCAACGAGTCCCATACATTCGACCATTCCCAAGGCTTCCATAAATTTTCGGCTATTTAATCTTTAAACTTTTTGCGGTTGCATTGCGTGACAATTTCCTGTAGCGTACGGCCGCTATTATCAGACTCGCCAGTGAAAACACAGCAATTACGGCGAAAACCAGAACTGCCGAAGCAATTTGCATAAACTTTTCCCGTTTATCTCACAATCAAAGCAATTACGGTTATTACAGCAACGATTACTGAAATAGCAAGCGCCATGAATACAACCCTCAAATTCGGGCCTGCTTCCTGTTCCCAGATTATTTCAGTCTTTGCAGGTTCTCGTCTTCGACGGCGTTCGGCCCTTTCGGGCAAAACAGCCGGATTTGGATTTAATGCCTTCGAACCGTCTTTTTCTTCAACGCTCAGCGAGCCGCCGCAATTATAACAAAAAAGAGCGCCGGGCCTGACCACCGCACCGCATACCGGACAAACTACCTTTTCGCTAACTGTAGTATGCATAGTCATAACGCTCAGTCATTGACGCGGAAATTCAAATCCTGGCAAACACTTCCTTTTCTTCACCAAGATCGCGTGCGGCCGGCGTGATTATGGTCTTCGAATGAATGTAGATCTTCTGCCCTTTTTCTATGGCACTTCTGACGTCCGTTTCGCTGACAAAATCAACCGGTTCCGGTTTGCCGCCGTTATCAGACGCCGGCCGAAGTTCATGGATTATCGTCTTTACGGGAGATGGCGGCGTTTCCCGCTCCGGTTCTTCCTTTTTCGGAGTTTCTTCAATCTTCCGTGAAAGAAACAGATCAACCAATTCAGCTATTTTTTCTCGTGAAATCGTCCTTCCGGCGGCCATAGCTGCCGGCTCCGATTGAACGGTACTTTCCGAAAACACCGTCATTTTGTTAACCGGCCTGGTCTCAAATGCAACCCGCTTGACATCCAGAAGATGTACCGGCGATACGTTATCAGACGTAACATTGCCGCCCCAGGAACCGCAGCCAAGAGTCATGGAGGGAGGCAAGCCGGTGGAAAGACCAATTGCCCCGTGCGTCGTGGGTGAGTTGATGACAATGCGTGATGCCGGCATCCTCTTGCCGTATTCTATAGCCTTGATCCTATCCGAGGTATGCATCCCGGCGGTATGCCCCATACCGCCAAAATGAAGAATCTCATCACATCTTACCGCAGCTTGTTCAAGCCCCTCGACGACAAAAAAGGCCAGCGTAGGCGAAAGCTTTTCAATCGACCAGGGATATTCCCGACCTACTCCTTCACAGTCCGCAATAAGACACCTTGTGCCTTCCGGAATGGAAATTCCTGCCATTTCGGCAATAAAACGTGCCGATTTCCCAACTATCTTCGGATTAAGAGTCCTTTCCGGGGTTACCAATACCTTTGCCACCGCGTCCGCTTCCCTTTCATTCAGGAAATGCCCGCCGCGACGGCGAAATTCTTCCCGTACCTGCTTTTCAATGGAAGCATCGACGACAACAGATTGTTCCGATGCACAAATTGTGCCGTTGTCAAAGCATGTTCCGGTTAGAATGTCTTCGACTGCCTTTGGAATATTGGCGGAACTTTCCACATAAACCGGAACGTTGCCGGGACCGACTCCAAAAGCCGGTTTTCCGGAGGAATAGGCCGCGCGAACAAGTCCGATGCCGCCTGTTGCCAGAATAACGGCCGTCAGCTTGTGTTTCATCAAGGCTTCAGTAGCCCGAATGGAAGATTTATCAAGGCATCGGATTGCTTCGGGTGGAAGCCCTTCCGAAATTCCCGCTTCCCGCATTATCCGGGCCGTTTCGGAAATACATTTTACCGCGGCTGGATGCGGAGAGAGGACGATTGCATTACGGGATTTGATGGCAATTATGATTTTGAAAATGGCCGTGGAGGTAGGATTTGTAGATGGTATGATTGCCGCCACTACTCCGCGTGGAGCTGCAATTTCGACTATATCTTCGGTTTCTGAAATTACACCTACAGTTTTCATCGGCCGAAAATGCTTCCAGACATCTTCGGCGGCAAAGCGGTTTTTTTCACGCTTGTCCTCAGGCTTGCCAAATCCGGTCTCTTCGTGGGCAAGTCGGCCCAGCCGCTCCGATTCGCGCAATGCAGCCGCAGCCATACGGTCGCATATCGAGTCGATTTTCTGTTGGGAAAATTCGGCTAACTGGATGAAAGCACGATGCGCCGTTTCAACGGCCTCATTTGCTTCAGCCTCGGCGGCGTATTCGATTTCGGTAGTTGTACTCGCCATCGAACAAAAAAGGCGCCGCTATGACGGGAGAAATGCGGCGCCGACAATGTTTAACGTGTTTTTGTCTTGTTTCCCTGAATTTCGCCGGCCGGCGTGGTTCCTTCACCGGAAACGAGCTGCTTTTCACCGCCGCTGCGCAGAGCCCTCTCATCCGGGCTGGTGCCTACGGCTCCGCCTTTGGGAAGAACCCGTTCAACTTCCTGGTGCGGACGCGGTATAACATGAACGCTTATCAACTCGCCTACGCGCCGGGCTGCCGCCGCACCGGCATCTGTCGCGGCTTTGACTGCCCCGACATCACCTCTAACGAAAATTGTCACATAGCCGGCGCCGATATATTCTTTACCGACTAACTGAACATTGGCCGCTTTGACCATGGCATCTGCTGCTTCTACGGCACCGACAAATCCTTTCGTCTCGACCATTCCGAGAGCTTCCAGACTCATTTTGAATTCCTCGCTATTTGTTCGCAAAGTGTAGATATCAAAAGGTACGAACGAAGAATTAACGTATCACGTAAAAGCCACAATAATCAAGCCGAAAACATCCGCTGTCAAATACCCATATACGTTGACAACCCAAGCGCCGCAAGGCTATATTGAACGTTTAAGACTTTGTTTCTTAAACATTTGGCGCCGCTACGCGCCGGCCGTCAACCGGAATGACACAATCCTTGGGACAAAAATTGCGAGCCGCTCGCGAGGCGAGAGGTTTATCCGTAAGCGAGGTTGCCGAACAGACGCGGATTGCGCCAATGTACATAGAATCCATTGAGCGCGATGATTATAAACCCTTGCCGGGTGGTATTTTCAACAAAGGTTTTGTCCGTTCCTTTGCCCGCTGTGTCGGATATGATGAACAGGAAGCTCTTGCCGAATACAGAAAGATTGAGGAACAATTCAAGCCGGCAGATGAAGAATTGCTGAGGAAATATAAGCCTGAAGTCCTGACAGATGATCGGGCTGCCCAATCGTCGCTCCCAAACATACTTTTTGCAATTCTGATAATTGCCCTTTTATCCGGCGGCATTATCTTTCTTGTCAATTACCTGCAAGTTTCAAAAGAAAGCCCGCAGATTGCCAATGCTCCGACGCCGTCAAATATTCGCAGTGAAGAGCCGGCCCCGCTAAATTCCAATCCGGCACCTACAATGCAGAACGCAAAGTTCGAATTCCGCTCCGAATCCGAACCGATCTCACTTAGCGCCACGGCTGACGGCAGAACAAGCATCGATGTCATTCCGCCCGGCGGATCAAAAACCTTCGAACCTCGTGAGAGTCTTCGGTTAAGCTATTCAAAATCGCTTACAGGTTCTGCAAGACTTTTTCTGAACGGTAAACGGATCGAATTACCGGCCGCACCGGCAAATCCAAAAAGGGCAGCAATCGAAATCGAGATAAATGCCGCAAACATAGGAAAGATTTGGGAACTCGGGAGGTATGAATTCGAAATCGCCGCAACGGCGACACCTGCTGCCCAGTTAACGCCTAAGCCTGCTCCGTCCGCCGACATTTCACCCGATGCAACGCCGACCGCTTCCCCTTCACGGACTAACAGTCCACGACCGTCAGCGTCGCCGACCAAATCTCCTGAACGTGTCGCACCGCAGGCAAACGCCAATCGCGGAGTAATTTCGCAGCCGCAAACACGGCCAACACCGAATTAGGAAACTACGGTCATGTGCATTAAAATATGGTTTGAACCTGAAAAGTTTTGAAAAATTACATGACTTGCTGAGCCTGCACTCCGGTTGCGGGCTTTTTCGTAATATTTACGGCATTTTTGATTTACGGCATTTTTCGAAATGAATAAAGAACAAATACAAGAAGGTCTTACATTTGACGACGTACTTCTAATTCCGGCATATTCTGAAGTACTTCCATCAGAAGTAGATACGACAACACGTTTTTCACGCAATATAGTTCTCAACATTCCGCTGTGTTCTTCGGCTATGGACACCGTAACCGAAGCCGCGCTGGCCATCGCCTTAGCCCAACAGGGAGGAATCGGCGTTGTCCACAAAAATTTCACCATCGAAGAACAGGCTGAGGAGGTTGATAAGGTCAAACGCAGCGAATCCGGTATGATCGTCGATCCGGTAACAATCAACCCGCAGGCGCGTGTATCGGACGCTCTGGCCATAATGGAACGCTATAAAATCAGCGGTGTTCCGGTCGTAAATGATGGCGGGATACTGGTCGGTATAATTACTAATCGCGATTTGCGCTTTGAAACCAGGTTCGACATTCCGGTTTCAGATGTCATGACACCGCAGCCTTTGGTTACCGTCCCGGTCGGCACGACGCTCGATGAGGCAAAGGTCAAACTTCAACAATATCGTATAGAAAAACTGCTTGTAGTCGATGACGACGGACATCTCAAAGGCTTGATCACCGTTAAGGATATCCAAAAAGCAATACGATTTCCCAATGCCGCCAAAGATGAGCTAGGTCGCCTCCGCTGCGGAGCCGCAATAGGCGCAACCGGCGATTTTCTTGAACGTGCAGAGGCTCTGGTTGCCGCCCGGGTAGATGCGATAGTCATTGACACCGCGCATGGTCATAGCTCAAGGGTTATCGAGGCCGTGAAAGCCGTGAAACGCAAATTTCCCGAAATCGACCTCGTAGCCGGCAACGTCGCAACAGCGGAAGGGACCAAAGCCTTGATTTCAGCCGGCGTGGATGCTGTTAAAATCGGCATCGGGCCGGGTTCTATTTGCACAACCCGTGTCGTTACAGGCGCCGGTGTCCCGCAAATAATGGCAATAACCGAATCCGTCAGGGCAGCAAAAGGCACAGGAGTTCCGGTAATAGCAGACGGCGGCATAAAATTCTCAGGAGATGTCGCAAAGGCGATTGCCGCAGGTGCCGATTGCGTTATGATTGGTTCTCTGTTTGCCGGCACGGACGAGGCTCCGGGCGAGGTTATTCTCTTTCAAGGCCGCAATTTCAAGTCCTATCGAGGCATGGGTTCCATTGGAGCAATGAAACGCGGTTCCAGCGATAGATATGCACAGGAAACTTCGCCGGATTCGAAATTTGTACCCGAAGGAATTGAAGGACGCGTAGCTTATAAAGGCTCAGTCGCCGAAATGGTTACGCAGCTTGTCGGCGGCCTGCGTGCAGGTATGGGCTATGTAGGTTGCCGGAATATAAGAGAATTACAGACAAATGCTAAATTTGTAAGAATTACGTCCGCCGGACTTCGTGAATCGCATGTACACGATGTAATTATTACCAAAGAGTCACCTAACTATCGGCTGGAAAGCTAGAACTATGATTCCAGGATTGAGGATATTCTATCCCATTCGTCGTAGAGGGCATTGATTTCGGCCTCAAGTTGCCTGTATTCATGCGTGATTTGATTGAATAGATCCGGATCTGCGGCAATTGACGGTTGGCTGATTTGGGCACCTGTTGTCGCCAGACGGTCTTCTGCTTCCGAAATCCTTGATTCGATTTCAGCCAGCTGCTTTTGGAGCATTTCCCTGCGATTTTTACTGAGAGTTCCGGTCGTCCCGGATCCTTTTGGTGTTAGTTGGGATGGTTCTTTTAATTCTACCGTTGAAAAAACTTCCTGATTGTTTTCCGGTCTTACTTTCAGGAAATCCGAATAGTTACCTTCGTAGAGTTCGGCTTTTTCGTCTTTCCCGAGAACAAGTATTCTATCAACTATCGAATCGAGAAAATACCGGTCGTGGCTAACCACTATAAGTGTGCCGTCGTATTCTGTCAGTGCGGACTCCAGAGCCTCTCTGGCCGGAATGTCCAGATGGTTTGTAGGTTCGTCCAAGACCAATACATTTTTTCTGGAATAAATCAATTTTGCGAGTGAAAGTCTTCCTTTTTCTCCACCGGATAGATCTTTGACTTTTTTGAAAACGTCATCGCCAAAGAATAAAAAACCCGCCAGAAAACTGCGCATTTCTCCGGCCTCTGTTAGAGGCGCAACCCTTCGAAGCTCGGAAATAACATCGTTTTCGGGATACAGGTCATCCAGTTGCTGAGAATAGTAACCTACATCGACTTTGGTTCCCCATCGCACTTCGCCCGCAAGCGGCGCGATCTCACCCAGAATGGTCTTCAGAAAGGTCGTTTTCCCGCTTCCGTTTCCACCAATCACACCGAGAGCTTCGCCTCTGTGGAGGACGAAATCGAGCCCCGCCGCAAGCTGCTTTCCCGGATAACCAATACAAAGCCCCTCCAATGTAATTACATTGTGACCACTTCGCTCTACGTTTTTAAGGTTGAAGCGTCCGGCAGGCTTGTCATTATTGACTTGCGCGATGCGCTCCATACGTTCCAGCATATTACGACGTGATTTGGCCTGTTTAGTCTTTTGTCCTTCAATATTGCGCCGTATAAACTCTTCAGTTTTGGCGATCAGGGCTTGCTGGTTCTCAAAAGCTCTGCGCTGTTGCTCCCGCCTTATCTCCCGCTCCTCGATAAAACTGGAATAATTTCCCCGATATCCGGCAGCTTTTCCGTCTTCTATCTCGATAATCCGGTTAACCGTTTTATCCAGAAAATAGCGGTCATGGCTGATTACAATGTATGTACCGTCAAAATTACCCAGAAATTCTTCGAGCCATTCGACGGCTGCAACATCAAGATGGTTTGTTGGCTCATCAAGCAAAAGAATGTCCGATCCGCCAAGTAAAAGCCTGACCATCGCCAGACGGTTTCTCTGGCCGCCGGAAAGTTTGCTTGTCGGGGTCTGCCAGGATTTGCTTGGAAATCCGAGCCCCAGCAAAACCGATTCCGCCCTTGCTGCGTATGCAAAACCGTCGGCTTGTTCATATAGCGTCTGAAGTTCCGCATAGCGTTCAAGAACCGCCGTTGAGTGATCGTGCTGCATTTGGTATTCGAGCCGTCGCATTTCGGCCTCGATATCATGAATATGAGCAAATGCAGAAAGCGCAGATGTGTGAACCGTTTCAGTTGGGTCGAATTCGATATGTTGTTCGAGCAGTCCTATCTTGAGGCCGCGTGATGTAATTACTTCGCCACGATCGGCAGTTTCCGACCCGCATAATAACCGAAAGATTGTTGTCTTGCCGGCGCCGTTTCGCCCGACAAGACCAATCTTATCTCCCCGATTTACCTGAAAAGAGACACCGGAGAGTACAGACGTCCCGCCGTAGGATTTGTAAACATCGTTTAAACGTAAAAGCATCGGTTAAACAATTCAGCCGGTTTTGGCTTCGGGCTTGCCAATTTCAATTTAAGCAAAGCCCGGAGCCATAACCGGCCGGATTTTTGCGTCTCCCCGGCATTTAAACACAGAGAATGAGACGCTCCAAAAGATATGGGTTATTTTTTCTTGTCTGTGTTCGCCGCCGCCTTGTTGTTTGGTGCTTCGGGTTTCGAATTGCTGTTTGAATTGCCCTTCACGGTCTCTTTATTGCCATTGGAAGACGTCGAGCCCGTGTTTACATTCGAAGCCGGTGCGCCATTTGCATTAGCGGAATTATTTGTATTTGCCGCAGGTGTTTCCGCAGCCGATGCAGGTCTTGCACCTGAAAGTTCATTCGGATTTTCAACCACACGGCGGGCAAGGTTATTCTCGATTCTGGCTTCATTCATGGCTATCGCCTGATAAGAAGCCTGCAAAAGCTGCTTTCGGGCATTGATAAGGTAATCCGTAATTTCCTGTCGGACTCCGGGAGATTCCAACGTGCGGTCTTCGTCTTTCTCCTGTTTTCGCTGGAGCTTGATAATCAGGTAGCGGCCTTCAAACGGGATCACTTGAGGGATGATTTGCCCCGTCTGCATTTTGTTCATAACAAAATCGGCAAACCCCTGAGGAAAGACCTGTTTCATTTCTTCCTCAGTAAAATACCTCCAATCGCCGCTTCTGTATTTTGTGTCCGGATCCTCGCTTAATTCGCTGGCAAGTGTTGCAAAATCAGCTCCGTTTAACAAACGGGTTCCGATCTCGCGTGCTTTTGCCTGTGCCTCAATGTCGTTTTTGGTTGTATCGCCTTCGCCGAGGTCACGCGGATCAATCACGATTGCCCCGAGTTGTGCACCGCGTCGGTTCTTGAATGCTTCTTTGTTTGCGTAATAAAACTGCTCGATTTCGCTATCTTTTGGCGGTTCAATTTTGCCGGTTATTTTATCTATCAATTTTTGAATGGCAAGCCGTTTCTTGATTGTCAGCTTTGTGGATGCCTCGGTTTCCCCGATTTCTTTCATTTTGGCATCAAATTGCTCTGCCGAAAGACGGCTATCGGTCCGCGCTTTGTTGAATTCCGCATTGACTTCATCATCGCTTGGTACTGTGCCTTCTTTTTCAGCCTTTTGATACAGCACTTCCTGTTCAATCAGGCTTTGAAGTGCCTGCAAACGGGCGGCAGCGAGTTCAAGTGGCGAGAGTTTTGATTCCTGGCCATTCGTTTGCTGCTTTACGGCACGCTCAACTTCTTCCATTTTGATGGCTTTACCGTTTACAGTCGCGGCAGTTTCATTTGGATCCGTACCGGCACCGCCGCCGGGGCCGCCGCAGGCAGTGATCATGGCCGCTGCCGAAGAAATTAAAAGAAAAAGAAAGACTTTTTTGAAATTCTGCACTGTGGAATTTACTCCTGTCGATTTATGTTTTGACTTCATTGCTTGACTTTACTGTCACTTGTTTGTTATAAATCCTGTTTTTGAGTTTTTCTAACTCATAATTTTTTTACCCGTAAGGGAGGTTATCATAAATATGGCACAAAGATGCGATGTCTGCGGCAAAGGGCCGCAATTCGGAAACAACGTTTCACACGCTAATAACAAAACCCGGCGTCGGTTTAATCCCAATCTGCAACAGGTCCGCGTCGTCCTCCCGACCGGGGCAACCGGACGGATAAAGGTTTGCACCCGTTGTATCAAGTCCGGCAAAATAACCAAAGCTGCCTGAATTTTCAATCAACCCTTATTAACCAACATGCCGGACCTGACCAAAAAGGTCCGGCACATATTTTTTATCAACAATCAGGCTATTGCGATGCATTCGATTTCAACACGTGCATCTCTTGGCAGACGTGCCGCCTGAACCGTGGCACGCGCCGGCTTGTTTTTATCAAAAAAACGTCCGTAAACTTCATTCATTGCCGCGAAATCGTTCATATCGGCCAAAAAAACAGTCGTTTTGATAACGTTTTCTATTGACGTGCCGGCTGCCTCCAAAACCGCCGAAAGGTTTTTCAGAACCTGTTCGGTCTGTTCCGACACTCCGCCCGCAACAAATTCGCCTGTTCCCGGATCAATTGGAATCTGGCCTGAACAAAAAACAAGCCCGTTAACCTTGATTGCCTGTGAGTAAGGCCCGATTGCCCCGGGCGCATTTTCCGTAGTAACAATTTCTTTCATAAAGCAGTAATAACCCGATCATAAGACTATAAAAAATTGATCGGGCAAAAGGCGAATAATATCAAATTTCGGGGGTTAAATAAAGCCGGGAATCAATATTGAGGAGTCTTGATAACCGGATGCAGGAATTATTTAGTTGTTTAGCCGCTCGACGGCAATGACACCGGGCAACTTTTCAATTGAAGCCATAACCCGATCCAGATGTCTTTTATCATAAACCTCAACCGTAACCTCGATAAAACCGCGATCGTCGCGTGAAACTTTGGCACGTGCGTCACGAATGGCGGTTTTTATCTCTGCAATGGCGTTTGTTATGGCGGCAAGCATTCCGGTTCGATTTTCGGTCGTTACGAGAATTGTTACGGATTGAATTTCGTTGGCGTCATTCTTTGCCCAGTCAACCTCAACGATTCGATCCTTATTAACCATCAGCTGGCGAACGTTTTTACAACGTTTGTTGTGCACAACAATGCCTTTCCCGAGCGAAATATAACCGATAATTTCTTCACCGCGGAGCGGATTACAGCATCTTGCCCGCGTGGTCAGCAGATTATCCACTCCTTTAACAACTATGGCGTCATCGCCGAGGCCGATAAATTTACGGACAGCCTTTATTCCGCTCTCAAGTCGGGTTTCATTGCGTTTCTCAGGATCAAGTTCGGCAAATTTCTCTGCACCAAGAAATTTTGACAAAACGCTTCGCGGAAGTGTTTTGCCATATCCGATAGACGCAAGGAGATCTTCGGCACGTCCCAGACCATATTCATTGGCAATCCTTTTTAACTCGGCTTCATTGCCAAGCAATTTTTTATGCGGAACGCGAAAACGATCTGCTTCCTTTTCAAGAAGTTTGCGGCCCAATTCAATGGAGTCGGCGCGTTGCTGCTGTGCAATCCAGTGACGGATGCGGCTACGCGCCTTAGCGGTTACGACATAATTCAGCCAGTCACGGGACGGCTTGGAATTTGGCGTTGTCATAATTTCGACAACGTCGCCATTTTGAATTTCGGTTCGTAGCGGGACTATGCGGCCATTTATTTTTGCACCCGTACAGGTATCTCCGACCTCCGAGTGAATGGCATAGGCAAAATCAATCGGTGTAGCACCGCGGGGAAGCTGTATAACCTTGCCCATAGGTGTAAATGCATATACATCCTTTGGATAGAGGTCAAGCTTGAGCGATTCCAGAAACTCTTCCGAATCCTCATTGCTTTCACTTGTCTCCACTAGCGGTAAGAGCAGTTTTTCGACTGTTTTCCTCAGCTCGTCCAGCGTTTCATCTTCATCGCTTTCGCCAAGTTTTCTCTCTTTGTATTTCCAATGAGCCGCGACGCCTTCTTCGGCGATACGGTGCATTTCTTCTGTTCTAATCTGAACTTCGAATGGCTGGCCGCCATCGCCGATTACTGATGTATGAAGCGATTGATAAAGGTTATCGCGGGGAATGGCAATCCAGTCCTTGAAACGCTCGGGAACAGGCGTCCAGATATCATGGACTACACTCAGCGTAAGATAGCAGTATTTGCGGTCATTCGGCGTAATAATACGGGTTGCTATCAGATCATAAACCTGATCGATGGTCAGCTTGCGTTTTTTCAGCTTCAACCAGAGTGAGTAAAGCCTTTTTACACGTCCCTCGATGGCAACTACCGGCACTTCGTTTTCGGCAAGTTTTGCCTCGATTGTTTTTTTGATTCTTTCGAGCGTTGCTTCGAGTTCAGGACGCCGGATATCTACTTCGTGGGCAAGTTTTTTGTATTCTTCGGGATAGAGATTCTGGAAAGAAAGATCTTCGAGCTCGCTGCGCATCTTACCCATCCCGAGCCGATGCGCGATAGGTGCATAGATATCAAGTGTTTCCTGTGCAATTCTCTGCCTTTTCTCAGGTTTGAGGAATTGCATGGTCCGCATATTGTGAAGGCGGTCAGCGAGTTTTATCAACACGACGCGGACGTCCGTAATCATCGCAAGAACCATCTTACGGACGTTCTCGGCCTGCTGCCGCTCTTTTGATAAAGACGAGATATAGGCTATCTTTGTCAATCCGTCAACGAGGTTTGTTATTTCATCGCCGAAATAGGAACGAAGTGTCTCCAGGTCAACCAAAGTGTCTTCCACTACATCATGGAGCAGCCCCGTGGAGACGCTGATTTCGTCAAGGCGCATGTCTGCCAGAATATTCGCAACCTCAAGCGGATGAACAAGATATGGTTCGCCCGAGGCTCGTTTCTGTCCGCGGTGATGGAGAGCCGAAAACAGATATGCCCTGCGTATCAGATCTATATTTGCACCGGGCCGATTGGCCTCTACTTTTTCTATAATGTCCTCGATACGGATCATTTCTTCCCTAAGTTCAATATTACTAGGAGCTTAACTAATTTGGAACATTTTTGCGCCGAAATTATCCGAAATCAGGCAAAAAAATGCCCGAGGCTGTTGAAGCCTTCGGGCGTTGATTGAAAATCGATATACCGGATGGCCTATTTCTTGGCGTTTGCGTTGGCATTATTTGCCGCCGCAGCTGCTTCCTGGCGAGCCTTGAGTTCGAGTTCGATATTTCGATTCACTTCGCCTAAATCGGCGTAATGCTGTCTGTATTGATCGGATTCGGCTTTATAGCGGTCGCGGTCGGCTGTCCTGCCTTCCATTTCGGCGAGCCGCATTGCTTGAATCGAAAGGCTGGCTTTATAGGAATTGGCCGATTCGAAAATTTTCACCAAATCAAGGAATTGACGAAGTTGTTCGTCGGTCATGGCTTTCAAATTAGCCGATTTGGCATTTTTTACCGAATCAGGTTCAAGTGCGATTGCCTTGTCTATCAGACTAAGCCCGGTATCAACGCAGGTCTTTAATCTGTTAAAGTCATCCGCGTTGGCCGGTTTTATGAATTCAAAAACTTCCTTGCCGTCACGTTTGACTTTCTTTTTAACCGCATCGGTTTCGGTAATTTCAGAAGCACAACTGTTTTGCTTTGACGCAAGGGTAGTTAAGGCTTCTGCCCGGTATTGCGGCTCGAGTGACTGATTGTTGGCACGTTCAGTAACCCATTTTTGCCATTCATCCGTCATCTGAAGATTCTCGTAAAGACTTGCTACGGCCTTGTACGAACTTTGGTCATTCGGATTCATTGACAGGGCCTTTTTATATTCATTTATGGCTTCTTCTGCTTTAGCTCTATCCTGTCTGTTACCGATGTACTCCGAGTGGAGAGTCCTGGCAAGGAAGACCTGTGCGGTCCTGCCTTCCAGCGTCTGCCCGTTCGGGTCGCGTGAAACTGCTTTACGAAAGAGGGCTTCCGCTTCCGCAAACTTTCGTTCGCGATAGGCAACGGAACCATCGACCAGATCTTTTCTGGAAAGAATACGGTTATAATATGTGCAATTGGCAGAAGCGAAGACACCAACTGCAAGTAAAAATAATACCCCTAAACGAGAAAATCTCATTTCTTTCGACTCCATCGATGGAGCCGCCGGATCAAACGGGTCGATTTCCGGCGGCCATCATTAAATTATTCAGTTAAATCATCGATCTGCAGCCCGATCGGAGAGGCACCCGCCATTTTGGCGGCATCAATTACCTTCACCACATCGCCGTAGCGAACTGATGTCGGAGCCTTTATAAAGACCGTTTTTTCGATCTCGTTGGAATTTTCCCTGAAAACTCCGTTGATTTCGCGTTGTTTGAAAATTTCGGCAAGTTTAGCCGTCAATGGTGATGCATCGCTGACGTCGCCGACCGGTTCATTGTTGAGCGTAATTCCTTTAGTTGCCTTGTTTATGGCGATAACCAGTGTCAATGGATTTGGTTTTACTTCCAGATTCTGCTGGTTTTTCGGCTCGGCAGGGACCTTGGCCTCGAAACGGCTCGGTTTTACCGGTGTAATCACCATAAAGATAATCAATAGCACCAACAAAACGTCGATCAGCGGTGTTACGTTGATATTCGGGGTGGCCTCATCGGAACGGCCTCCTGTTGACATTCCCATAACTTTTTCCTCCATCTTGGGCCGCATCGCAAATTGTTACGACACGGCCTTTTTAACTAATTTGAGGATTCTCCTCCGCCTTTTTTCTTATCCGCGACCAGGCCGATTTTATCGATGTCCTGTTTGCGAATTACGTCGATCGCTTTGACCACGGTGCCATAGTCAACATCAACGCCGCTTTTGATGTAAACAATCCGCTTATCCGGCGGCTTGTCTTTCATCATATTTTTGATTTTTTCACCCAACTCGGTAAGTGGATATGGATCTTTGCCGACATAAAAATTGTTATTGTCGGGGATTGCAATCACAACGGATGTGTCCTTTGTGATCTCCGGATCTTCGTCGGGCGAATTCAATTCCCGCGGATAGTTAACCGTAACGCCCTGTTGGAGCAGCGGTGTAACGATCATGAAGATGATCAGCAGCACCAGCATAACGTCCACCATCGGAGTTACGTTAATTTCCGAGTTATACTCATCGGTTCCACCGACTTTTGCGCCCATGGCTGTTTATCTCCTACAAAAATTTCTGGTTTCCGAGACAGTGAACGGCTTACCCGCGGAGGGCTTTCGTTCGCTGCTTAATGAAGTAATCGATCAATTCGGAAGCCGAATTTTCCATTTCGACGCCAAAGCTCGTTACTTTATTCGTGAAATAGTTGAAGAGCCAAACGGCCGGAACCGCGACGGCGATACCGAATGCGGTGGCGACAAGGGCTTCGGCGATGGCCGCGCCGACGGCGCCGATACCGGCATTTTCAGCTTGTGCGAGAGCAACGAAAGCGCCGATGATTCCGACGACCGTACCGAAAAGTCCAACGAACGGAGCCGTAGAACCGACGGTAGCCAATCCGGCGAGGCCGCGTTTAAGCTCAGCGGTTTTGACGGCTATAGCCCTTTCAAGTGCCCGTTTGGAAGCTTCCATTTCATCGGCCGAAATCTCGGTATTTCCCTGATGTGCACTAAATTCCTTGAGCCCGGACGAGACGACCATAGCAAGGTGCGAATCCTTGTGGCGATCGCTGATGGTGATAGCTTCGTCGATGTTGTTGTTCTTCAAAGCCTGAGCGACCTTCGGAGCATATTGCCGTGATTGCTGGCGGGCCTTGTTGTAGGTCAGCCAACGCTCGATGCCGACAGCGATCATATAAACCGCTTCGATCAAGAGGATGAAGATAACGATCCAGCCGGGAATCGTCAAACTCTTTGCGATATCGTATATACCGAAAGAGATCTTCGGATTGTCGGCGAAGAACATTAACAAGCCCGGAACGCTAAGTCCGAAAAGGCTGGCAAAAAAAGTCATGGTTTTTCCTCCAAAGAAAATCGAAAATTGTTAATATTGCGAAACTCGAAAGTTTATTTTACGAGCCGGCCCCGTTTTAGGTTTTGACACCCGCCGCCGGCTCGCTGTTCCAAAAATTGTTTTTTTTTACGGGACGAAATTATACGTTATTACGCCCGAAACCTTAACCGGCTGGCCTGAGAGCATCGTCGGGCTGAATTTTGCCCGTTGCGCCGCTTCCACGGCCGCAGCCCTGAGCAGCGGGTGCCCGCTGACCGCCGTTGCGGAGATAACGTTTCCGTTTTCGTCAATCAATACCTGAACCGTAACGGCTCCGGAAGCTCTCACAGCCTTTGCGGCCGCCGGATATGGCGGTTTTGGCAAGCTGACGGCCTTACCGTTCAGAACGCCGCCGGAAACCGGTTTGGTAATCTTTTTGACTGGCGGCGGAGGTGGCGGTGCATCTTTGCCGTCATCGTCGTTGCCGCCGCCGCCGAAGTTACCGCTGTCGCTGCCGGAACCCTTTGTATTTACCGGTCCGGCGTAATCCGGAGGCGGGGCGTTTGCCGCGCTGTAGTTAGTATCACCCTTAACCGTATATTTATTCGGATCGCGGGGCGGAATTGTCAATTTCTCGGTACTTACCTTATCCGGCACTTTCGGCGGAGTCTCGGTCATCGAGGCAATGATTTCCTTGCGTATATCTACGTTTGGCGCCTTCTGCTGTTCCTGAGGTTTTTCAGGTTCCGGTTTGGGTTCATCCGGTATGACAGGCGGAGCGACAAGCGTTTCGAGAGCAAGCTCGTCCGTACCCATACCGAAATCCTTGGCGAAAAGGCTGTATAGCCAGGAACTTACTAACACTACCGAAAGAATAATAAAAGTCGTCAGCAATAAGCCGCTCCGCCTTCTATCCTCATCGGCATGGCTCTTGGATTCTACCAATTGGTCTAACATCGTACTTTCCTCCCTTTTTACAGGTGCCAAACGTGGGTCAAGGGCCGAAATATCGAAGCCTTAACACTTAGATGTTTTTGTTCAAAAATGTAGTTGTAGTAAATCTTCTCCGCTTGCGGAAAAGCATACTCCGAATTTTCTTGGTTTTTCCGTAATTAAAATTGAGATTCCCATCAGGTGCGGTGATGGAGGATAGTTGCCGGCTAACACAAAGCGAAATCCGACAATTCCCGATACCTCAACGAGTTTTACGGAAACACGCAGATAAAATAACTGTTTGTTTGACCAGCAACGATTGAAAGTCTAAATTTTTGCGTTGCCGTTGTCAAGAAAACAAGCGGCTTTATGCCGATAAAAATGCAATTTTTATTACTTTTAACGCAAAATCAGTCAACCGATGCCATTGCCCCGTTTATTTAACGCGTAACCGGCCTGCGTGTAACCGGTTTACGGGCGGCCGAAGCCAATTTCGGACCGGCGGGCTGCACCGTAATCTCCTTCATTTTCGACTCGCCGATTTTGCTTTGCCACCAAATGGCTATCGGACTTGCAATTGCAATCGTTGAGTAGGTACCGGCAATCGAGCCTACAAACAACGCCAGCGAAAAGCCGCGGAGAACCTCTCCGCCAAACAACACCAGTGCCAGAACCGAAAGAAAAACCAGCCCGTTGGTAACAATGGTCCGCGACATTGTCTGGTTAATCGAATCATTGGTCAATTTATAAATAGACTTGTCGCGGTGAAGTGTCATATTTTCACGTATCCGGTCGAATATGACGATAGAATCGTTTACGGAAAACCCGACAAGGGTCAAAAAGGCGGCCAGAACGGTCAAACTGATTTCCCACTGGAAAATCGAGAAGAAAGCCAGGGTTATCAGTACGTCGTGAAAAACTGCGATAACAGCGCCGGCGGCATATGTCCAGTCATACCGGAACGCGATAAAAAGCAAAATACCGCCCATCCCGAGCAAGGTTGCGATTACGGCTTGATTTCTAAGCTGCGCACCGGCGACAGGCCCTACGGAATCGGTCCCGACGATCTTGTAAGCCGCTTCGGGATCATCATCGAGGCTTTTTTCCGGAGCCGCCTCGCGTCCGAATTTATCGAGAGCGTTTTTTACTGCCTGGCGGCCAAGATTTACCTGGTCAACATTGCCGCTTTCACCCTCTGAGGAAATAAGCGGAACCTTTATCAGCACTTCATCTTTTTTATCCAGAGAATCCTGGATTATAGGTTCACCAATTCCCGCTTCATTCAAAGCAGCCCGTATTTCATCCGCAGAAGGTTTTTGCCGAAACTTGGCAGTAATAACCGTGCCTCCCTGAAAATCTACTCCAAGGTTAAAGGCATCGGTCCCGCCGGGCGTAATCTGTCGGCCAACGGCTGAAATCAGCCCTGCAAGCAAAATCGTGATTGAAATGAAGATTAAGGGCTTTCTTATGCCCATCCAATCAACGTTGATATTTGGTAAAATCTGAAACATTTTTATTTAGAATAATTTAGCCGCCGCTAACAGCAACGGCCCCAAAAGCCGTTAAAGTACTAAATACTGAGTGTCTGCATTTTCGGATTCCGGTAAAGCAGCCACATAAATATCGTTCTCGATACGAATACGGCCGAGAAAAGGTTGATCAGCAACCCAAGCACGAGCGTAACGGCAAATCCGCGTATCGGGCCGGAACCGTAGAGATAAAGTATCGCGGCCGAGATTATGGTAGTTACGTGTGTATCGATAATGGTTATGAATGCCCGGTCAAAACCGATCTCGACTGCTTGTGCGACGGTATGGCCGGCAATCAATTCCTCGCGCATACGCTCGAAAATAAGAACGTTGGAGTCAACGGCCATGCCGATGCCGAGAATCAGGCCGGCAATACCGGGCAGCGTCAGCGTGGAATCGAAAACAATCAGAGCCGCCATGGTCAAAAGCATATTAAGTATCAGGGCAACAACGGCATTGATGCCGGCTCCGCGATAATAAAAGAGCATAAAGGCGACGATGAAAATCAATCCCGCAAGCGATGCGGTTACGCCGGCACGAATAGAATCTGCCCCGAGGCTCGGCCCGACGGTTCTTTCTTCCAGATATTCAATTTTTGCGGGAAGGGCACCCGACCTTAGGGTCAGAGCAAGATCCTCTGCCGTCGCTTTAGTGAATTGCCCGGAAATTTCGCCCTGATCATCTATTCTCGACTTGATGTAAGCGATTGATTTGACCTCGTTATTCAAAACGACGGCCATGTAATTATTGATATTTTTGCTTGTCCAATCGCCGAATTTCTGCGCACCAGCAGGTTTCAGGGAAAAAGCAATCTGATAATCTCCTTCATTGCCGGTTCTTGAAACAGCCTGTGCGTCCCGCAGCTCTGTCCCGTCAACGACCGGAGGCGTCTCAACTATTACGAATTCCCTTTTCGGTTCCTGCGGGGTTTTCGATGCGGGATTTCTGTCCCGTTCCAAATAAGGCAGAATCTTACGGTTCGGCGGAATGATGCCGCCGAGAGCCTGCTTTGCTGCGTCTTCGGTCGGGTAAGTCTGAACAGGCGACGGACTTGGTGGACTTACTACCTTCATCAGCGAAAGCTGGGCGTCATCGCCGATCAGCTTTTTTACCCGCTCCGGGTCGTCAACTCCGGGCATTTGAAGCAAAATTTGCCCGGAAGCCTCCGCACCGTGCCTCTGCAGGGTCGGTTCCTTGACACCAAAAGCATTGATTCGGCTCTCGATTATTTTCAGTGCCTGTTCAACGGCCTGATTCTTCATTACGGTCTGGACATTCGATGGCAGTGTCCAGGTAATTGCATTGGCCGAGGTGCTGACATTCCAATTGACGAAATCAACTTTTTTCTTTACTTCGTCAATTACGGCCTGCGGATCGGCTCCTTCGCCGAGTTCCAGGGTAATCGAGTATGTTGAACCTTGGGCAACAATTTTACTGCCGGTAACCGGCAGCTTGGCTTCCTGTGCCGCGTTTAGGGCTGCCTGGGCATTATTCTCGGTAAGTGTCTTGAGATATTCATCCGTCTTGACGCGCATTACAAGATGCGAACCGCCTTTCAGGTCAAGTCCGAGATTTATGTTATTCGCCAGGTTTTCCTTGATTCCTTCCCAGGAAAAATCCCGGGCCGTCGGGCGATGCCGCGGTCCGAATACCAGATAAATTCCCAGCAGCGTTATTGCGATAATCACCGCTGTCCGAATCCACAACGTTGAGCTTTTCATTACTTGCTTTCGATGCCTGATTTTAATCGGTACTGTTCATACCGGCCGGATGGCGCCGATACAATGACAGGATTTCTCCGTTCACTGATTGGTCGGGCGCTTTCCGATTACGGCACTCTTTCCGATTTCGATAAATGATTTTTCCGCGCTTTGAATAATAAAACTCGTATCACGTATTTCCTTGATCCTGCCTATCAATCCGCCGCTGGTAACAATTTCGTCATTTATTTTCAGATTATCTATCAGCTCCTGCAATTGCTGTTTCTGCCGTTTTTGGGGCAGTATCACGAGAAAATAAAAAATCCCGAAAATAAGGACAAACGGCATCAGAGTCCAGATAATGCTGGCTCCTCCGGCATCTTGAAAAAAAAGAATAGTTTTACTCATTGCGCAAAGAAAAAATTAATCATATACACGCGGGGCTTGTTTTTCAAACCTGCGCAGCCTGATTGGCAGCCTGGCGCTCGAGAAAACTCTCGCGAAATACACCGAAACAGCCGTTTTTTATGCTTTGGCGAACCTTTCGCATCAGATCCAGATAATAAAAAAGGTTGTGATGCGTCAATAAAACGGCTGCAAGTATTTCTCCGGCATTATACAAATGCCTTATGTAAGCACGCGAATATCTTCGGCAAACCGAGCAGCCGCATTCTCCATCCAGAGGTCTCTCGTCATCCGCATAACGCGCATTGCGAATGTTAAGCTTGCCGTCGCTTGTAAATGCGCCTCCGGTTCTTCCGTTTCGCGACGGCATTACGCAATCAAACATGTCAACACCGCGATAAACTGCCTCTACCAGATCCTCGGGCGTCCCGACTCCCATCAGATAGCGCGGAGCATCTTGAGGCATTTGAGGCGCAAGTGATTCAATCACCGAATACATCACAGGCTTTTCTTCGCCTACACTGAGGCCGCCTATGGCATATCCATCGAACCCGATTTCAACAGTTCTCTCAAGGCTCTCCAGACGCAGCGGAAGGTGACCGGCGCCTTGAATTATTCCGAAAAGAGCCTGATTGCCGGATAAACCTGAGGAGTTATCGGCAATATGCCCCGTGTCCGCTCCTGAGGCCTGTAACTGCTCAAATCTGCGTTTCGACCTTTCTGCCCATCTGATAGTCAGATTCAGGCTCTCCCGCGTCCGCTCGAATCCTGCGTCTCCCGGCGGACACTCATCAAAAGCCATCACAATCTCAGAACCGAGCGCTGCCTGTATCTCCATTGAGATCTCGGGCGACAAAAACTTCCGGCTTCCGTCAATGTGAGACCGAAACTCAACGCCTTGCTCGGAGATACGGCGAAGGTCAGAGAGTGAAAACACCTGAAAACCGCCCGAATCAGTCAGAAATGACCTTTCCCAGGTTGTAAAACCATGCAGCCCGCCGAGTGCCCTGATCCTTTCCGGACCGGGCCTGAGAAATAGATGATAAGTATTGCCGAGTATTATCCTTGCGTCGAGTTCCTCCTCGAGCCATTCGAATCTGATTCCCTTGACCGTTCCCTGCGTCCCGACCGGCATAAAAACCGGCGTTTCGATTACGGACCGCCGCGTTCGCAAAATGCCGGCTCTCGCCCGCCCGTCCTGAGCCTCGACCTTGAAATCAATTGCTTTCATCATTTCACGTTGTAGAGCCCAAGCAGTGACCAGATCGCCGGACCGCCTACTGCAGTTTCGGTAACTACAACCCCATCTTCATTTACAATTACGGCGGACGGTGCCCCGAACATCCCGATCGTGATCGCCGTGGCATAATCTTTTTCCAGCAAAACCGGAGATTTCAAACCAAGACTCATTGCAGCTTCGCGCTCACCGTCAATAAATACAAGGAAACCGATTTCCGAATTTTCCGCAAAGTTTTTTTCAATGCGCCGGAGCTGATCGGCAACAGTGATGCAATGAGAACAGGTAGTGCTTAGAAACAAGACCAGATTTTTCCGCCCCAGTAAGTAATTACGGTCAATTACCTGACCATCAATTGCCTCGAGCCGGAAATCGGGCACCTTTTGTCCGATCTTAATCCTGACCGGATGGCTGCCGTTTGAAACATAAAAATCGGGTCCGGCGGAATCGTTTTCCGACAGCCGGTCAACCAAATCCCTGATTGCCATTTCTCCGACAGCCGGATGCGATGCACTTTTGCCTTCCGCATTAACCGAAAGTG
>JBFLZQ010000018.1:0-40936 GCA_040756215.1 Acidobacteriota bacterium | reverse complement strand
CCCGTTTGCTGACCGGTCATACATCTGGCAGCCATGTTGCAAGGATTTTTTTCCCTACGGTAATCATAATTCCCGTATTGATTGGTTACGCAATCGTTACCGCCGAGCGGTCAGGCATTTTCAATCCCGGAGTCGCCGGCGTCTTCGGCGTCGGCAGCTCTGTTTTGCTTCTTTTTGTCATTGTCTGGCTGACATCATCAAGGCTCGACAGACTCGACAGGCTGCGGATCAGAGATTCCGGCAGGTTAAGACACTCAGAAAGGCTGCTCCGTGCGCTGGTCGAGGCAACGTCCGATTTCGTCTGGGCACAGAGTGCGTCGGTCGGCCGCGGCTATACCGAATGGTGGAAGGAGCTGACCGGCCAGACGGATGAGGAGCTGGCAGGATACGGCTGGATCGAAGCCCTTCACCCGGAGGACCGCGAACGCGTCAAAACGGAATGGGAGACAGCCCTTGCGGAGGGAAGCGAATTCCGAAGCGAATATCGCGTCAAAACAAAAACAGGAGAATATGGCATCTTTCGTGTTCGCGGAATACCCATCAGGGATGATGAAGGCCGCGTTGTCGAATGGGTCGGTACCTTCGATGACGTAACGGCAGCCCGTCGTGCCGAGGAGGCCGTACGTAATTCCGAGCGGAAATTCCGCATTCTTGCCGAAGCTTTCGAAGACAATATATGGGAAGTCTCATCGCCCGATCTGGAGAATGTGGAGGCGCCTGGATGGTGGAGAAATCTGACGGGACAGTCCGATGAGGACGTGAAGAATTTCGGCTGGCTTGCGGCCGTGCATCCCGAAGATGCGGAGGAAGCGGCGCGTGTTATCGGCTCCGGTTTTCGGGAAAAGCGCACCTGGATGCATACTTTCCGCGTCAGACGCAAAGACGGTCAGTACCGGATCTATCGTCTGAAATGCGTGCCGATCTTCGACGAGAGCGGCAATTTCATGCAATGGATCGGCAGCAGCAGTGACGTAACGGAAGAAAAAGAGGCCGGGCAGAGAATCAGAGACCTCAACCGTCAGCTCGTTTCACGTACCCGTGAGCTCGAAGAGCTTAATTCTGAACTCTCGGCATTCACTTATTCCGTCTCGCACGACCTGCGGGCTCCTCTGCGTGCAATGGAAGGCTTCAGCGCGGCAATTACGGAAGATTATGCCGGGCAGCTGGACGAGACCGGCCGCAATTATCTTCAGCGGATCCGTTCCGCCAGCCTGCGGATGTCCGAAATGATAGATGCTCTTTTGACACTTTCGCGATTGACACGTAAGCCGCCGGAAATGGAAACCATCGATCTTACGGCTATGGCCGAAGATATTTTCAATCTTTTCAGGGCATCCGATCCAAAGCGTAATGTCAATATCACGATCGCGCCGGATATGACCGATCGCGGCGACCCGCGTCTTATCCGCCTCGTCCTGCAGAACCTTTTCGCCAATGCCTGGAAATTCACCTCAAAGCGTCCTGTAGCCGAAATCGAATTCGGAATGCTCAAAACCAAAGGCGAACGCGTCTATTTCGTCCGCGATAACGGTGCGGGGTTCGATATGACTTATGCGGAAAAGCTCTTCACGCCGTTTCAGCGGCTGCACCGTGCCGACGAATTCGAAGGCAGCGGCATAGGACTTGCAACCGTACAAAGAATCATCCGGCAGCACGGCGGCTACGTTCGTGCCGAAGGCAAGCCGGACAACGGCGCGGTGTTTTATTTCACGCTAAGGGTTGAAGACCCGGAAGCGAAATAAGCGGGGAATTATGCCCCGATGCCAAAGCCGTAGTTACCAAATTTCCGCGGCAATGGCAAAATTTTCGGATATAATCAAATCTGCTATGGACACCCGGCCGATCCTCGTCGTAGAAGATAACCCCGACGATGAAATTCTGATGCTCCGCGCATTGAAGAAAAATAAAATTGCGAATCCGATCGTCGTCGCACGGGACGGCGTCGAGGCGCTGGATTATCTGTTTGGACGCGGGCAATACGAGGGACGCAATCCTTCCGAAACACCCGCACTCGTTCTGCTCGATCTGAAACTGCCGAAGGTTGACGGCTTCCAAGTCCTGAAAGAGATGAGGGCCGACCGCCGGCTGAAATATATTCCCGTCGTCATACTGACTTCCAGCAATCAGGACCGGGACATCATAGAGGGCTACGATCTCGGAGCCAACAGTTACGTCCGCAAGCCCGTTGATTTCGAGGAATTCGTTGACGCAACCGGTAAGCTTGGTTTGTATTGGCTGCTTGTAAACAAGATGCCGCCCGAAACCGATTGATGAAAACAATCAGGATATTAAACCTGGAGGATTCCGAAGCCGATTCCGACCTCATCTTTCGCCTTGTGAAAAAAGGCGGATTTGAGCCGCAATGGCTGCGGGTCGAAACCCGCCTCGGGTATGAACTTGCCGTCAGGGAACAGGATTGGGACCTGATAATCTCGGATTACATGCTGCCGGATATGACCGGCATCGAAGCTCTCGAGATACTCAACGAAACCGAAAAAGACATTCCGTTCATAATTATCTCCGGTACCATTGACCAGGACACCGCCGTCAAGGCGATGCGTCTCGGCGCGGGCGATTATATCCTCAAAGACGACCTGCCGCGGCTTGTCCCGGCAATACGCCGTGAGCTGAAGGAAGCGGCAAACCGGCGCGAAAAGCGCGAAGCCGAAAAAGCGCTTGCGGAAAGCGAAGAGCGGCTTCATATGGCGCTGGCGGCTGCCGGTATGGGAGCCTGGGAATGGGATCTGCTGACGCAGGAGGTCTTCTGGTCGCCGGAATGTTCCGTTATTTTCGGGACGACCGTTGCCGGCGCAAACGTTGATTACATCACAAGCCTGATACACGAAGACGACCGCCAATGGGTTACGGCCAAATATGCACAGGCGATGCGGAGCCGTTCGCGGTTCAGCCTGCGCTTTCGCCTGCGGCGCAAAAATGGCGACGTCGTCTGGGTAGCCCAGGAAGGCAAATGCGAATTTGACCGCCAGGGACGCCCGATAAGAATGTCCGGCACACTCCGCGACATCACCCGCGCAAAAAAAGCCGAAGATGCGCTGATCGAAGCCGAAGAGAAATACCGGATCATTGCCGAAACGGCGATCGACGCAATACTCTCGGTCGATACCGCCGGAGCAATAGCTTTTGCCAATCCGGCAGCCGAAAAAGTATTCGGCTATCCGCGCGGTAAATTGACCTCGATGCGGCTCTGGGATCTGCTGCCGCAGGAGGTCGCCGCGGAAATCCAGGCCAAACTTACACGTTACCTCGAGACGGGAACCCGTACATTCGACTGGCAAAACCTTTATTCCAAGGGTCTGCGCAGCGACGGCACAATCATAGACATTCATGTTTCCTTCAGCGAGTTCAAATCCGCGGATAAGCATCTTTTTACAACGATTATCCGTGACATAACGGAGCAAAAGCGCGCATCCGACGCTTTGCGGCAATCCGAGCAGAACTTTCGCGCACTGGTCGAGGCAACCACGGAATTCGTCTGGGAACTGGACGAACGAGGAAATTTGACGCAGTTTCCGCAATGGTGGGTTGACCTGACCGGACAAAACTTTTCCGAAAGCCTGAGCTACGGCTGGGTTGAAATGCTCCACCCGGACGACCGCGAGCGCGTAAAAACGGCATATGAATATGCACTGGCGACGGGGACGCCCGTGGCGCTTGAGCTGCAGATCCGCGATCGTGAAGGTTTTTACAGACATTTTACGGCTCGCGGAATCCCGATTCCTACGGGCAGCGGCCGCCGTCCGCGATGGATTTGCGCGCTGACGGATATTACGCGGCAGCGTGCTGCGGAGGAAATGCTCCGCAAAAGCGAGGAACGCTACCGGCTTATTTCTTCGATCGCAACGGACTATATGTTTTCCTCGCGCGTAACGGATGGCCGCGAACTCGAAATGGATTGGATTGCCGGAGCATTCGAAAACATAACCGGCTACTCACCCGAAGAATTTGCAAAAGCCGGCGGCTGGCGCGGTATAGTCCATCCTGACGACCGCGAAAAAGACGAACGCGATTTCGCACTGCTTAGCCAAAACAAGCAGGTTGATTCCGAACTGCGTATTATCCGCAAGAACGGAGATGTCATCTGGGTCCGCGTCCTTGCTCAGCCAATCTGGGATGAAAAAACAAATTCGCTGGCCGGCATCTGCGGCGCGGTGCAGAACATAACGGTCAGAAAAACGGCGGAGATCGGCATCCGCGAATCCGAACAGCGGCTCAGGACAATGTTCGAAGCGGTTCCCGAATGCGTCAAGGTACTTAGCGAAAAAGGCAAACTGCTGGACATAAACCCGGCCGGCCTGGCAATCCTCGAAGCCGCAGAAAAACGTCAGGTCGTCGGGCGTACGGCTGCCGGAATTCTCCTCGAAGAGCATGTAGCACCTTTTCAGGACGCCGTCCGCCGCGCCTTTGCCGGCGAGAATGTGCAGTTGATTTATGAAATCACAGGCCTCAAAGGCACGCGCCGATGGCTTGAAATGCATGCGGTGCCGATGCGTAATGCACAGGGCGAAACGACCGCCGTGCTCGGAGTATCACGTGATATTACGGAGAAAAAACGGCTCGAATCATTCCTCATTACCTCACAGCAACAATATTCGGGTTTGATCAACACGGTCGAGGGAATCGTCTGGGAAGCGGACGGCTCGACCTTCGAATTCACCTTCGTCAGCGATCAGGCACAGAAGATACTTGGCTATCCGCGCGAAAAATGGTTTGAAAAAGGCTTCTGGGAATCGCATATACATCCGGAGGACCGCGAATGGGCTGTCAATTTTTGCGCGGAATCCACATCGCGCGGCGAACCGCATACCTTCGAATACAGGATGATCGCCTCGGATGGGCGCACCGTATGGCTTAGAGATATCGTCTCGGTTATCAGCCAGGGCGATCGGAAGCTGCTCCGCGGCCTGATGGTTGATATAACAGACAGGCGAAACGCCGAGGCGGCGCTGCGCGAAAGCGAGCAAAGCTATCGTGAATTGATCCAAAACGCCAACGACCTGATCTACACGCACGATCTGAATGGCAATTTTCTTTCGCTGAACCGCGCCGGACAGAGGATAACAGGTTATACCGAAGAAGAGGCAAAACAACTGAACATTGCGGACGTAATTTCACCGGAGTTTCTGCCGACAGCCGCCGAGATGATCGACCGCAAACTGAAAGGCTCGCCGCCGACAATATACAGCACCGAAATCATTGCCAAAGACGGACGCCGCATACCTCTCGAGGTCAATACAAGGCTCGTCTATCGGGATGGCGTGCCGGTAGCCGTCCAGGGAATCGGTCGCGATATCAGCGAACGGCTTGCCGCGGAAGAAGCTCTGCGGCAATCGGAAGAGCAGCTGCGGCAGGCGCAAAAGCTCGAATCAATCGGGCTGCTGGCCGGCGGCGTCGCACATGATTTCAACAACATGCTGACGGCGATAAATGGCTACAGCGACCTCTTGCTCCGCAAATTGCCGACGGGCGATCCGCTCAGAATCCACGTCGAAGAAATACGTAAAGCCGGCGAACGCTCCGCTGAATTGACACGGCAGCTGCTCGCCTTCAGCCGACGGCAGATAATGCAGCCGCAGATAATAGACCTCAATTCCACCGTTGCCGATTCGGCACGCATGCTCCGCCGGTTGATTGGTGAACATATCGAATTGCTTACAAATCTCCAGCCCGGATTGCCAAAGATAGAAATAGACCCCGGCCAGCTTGTTCAGGTGCTGGTCAACCTGGTTATCAATTCCCGCGACGCAATGCCCGATGGCGGGACGATTACAATCGAAACCCGCAGCGAAACCGTTGACCGGAAATACGCCGGCCGCCACGTCGGCATCGAGGCAGGCCGCTACGTGGTGCTGACCGTTTCCGACAACGGAATCGGGATGGATGCCCAAACGCGTGAGAGGATTTTCGAGCCGTTTTTTACGACGAAAGCCGTCGGACGCGGAACAGGGCTCGGGCTTTCGACCGTTTACGGAATCATCAAGCAGTCGGGCGGAAACATTTGGGTTTATTCCGAACCGGGCCAAGGCACTACGTTCAAGATTTTTCTCCCCGAAGCAGTTTCCGAATCCGTTCACCGCTCAGCCGAACCTCACCATGGCGACCTTCCGCCCGGCAGCGAACGCATCCTGCTCGTCGAGGATGAAGATTCCGTCAGAATGCTCGGTAAGGAAATTCTTTCGGCCTGCGGATACTCAGTCATCGAAGCGGCCAACGGCGCCGAGGCTCTCAACCTTGCCCTTAACTCCGAAGACCCGATAGATCTGGTAATTACGGACGTCGTCATGCCGCAAATGGGAGGCCGCGAACTGGTCGAACGGCTCTCAGCCGCCAACCCGCAAATCCGCGTCCTGTTTACCTCCGGCTACACGGACGACGCAATTCTTCGCCACGGAATAATTGACAAAGGCGCCGATTTTCTGCAAAAACCATTTACCTTTGACGCACTCTCCCGAAAAGTACGTCAACTGCTGGAAAATTAACCGAAGGGAATAAAAATCGCCGATAAAGTACTATTCTTTCAATAGATCTCGGCACGGCAGATTAACAACGGTTTAATCTTTCGGTAACCGAAGTTTAATCCGCCGCCGGCCATAATTTCTTTGGAACTTTATGCGGTCAGATTTCTTTCTACCTTGCCGTCCAATCGAATTTGCGGACAGCCGCTATCTGGTCAAGCTCGCCGACTCCGAAGAAGAGATAAAGGGCGCTCTCCGGCTACGCCATCGCGTTTTCAATATCGAGCTGGCCGGCCGCGGCAGAGACGCGCTGGCGAACGATCTGGAATACGATGCCTACGACGCAATCTGCCGGCACCTGATCGTTATCGAACATAAAACCGGCCGGGTCGTCGGAACCTATCGCGTCAATACGATCGAATCCGCAGTATCGGCAGAGGGTTTTTATTCATTTTCGGAATTCAGCATTGAAGACCTGCCGGCAGAGGTTTTAAGGGAAGGCGTCGAGGTCGGCCGCGCATGTATTGCCGCGGAGCATCGCAATACCAGAGTGCTTTTCCTGTTGTGGAAGGGCCTGGCCGCTTTTTTGCAGGCCTACGAAAAACGCTTTGTTTTCGGCTGCTGCTCCATTTTTACGCGCGATCCGCTGATTGGCGAAAAAGCATTTCACCAGCTTGCGCGGGCGGATAGCTTTCATCCGGTTTATCGTGTCGAGCCGCGAAGAAACGCTCTCTATCTCGGACCGGTCGAAGCAATCGAAAATGACCCTGTCCAATTGCCGCATCTTTTTGAGTTGTACCTGCGGCTCGGGGCTAAGGTCTGCGGTCCGCCGATCATTGACACGGAATTCGGGACTATAGATTTTTTCGTGGTTTTCGACCGCTGCGAGATACCCGCAAAATATCACAAAATCTATTTTGCCGGATTGGCAATCAGCTAGTCTGCCGCGCTTTTTTCTCCGTCGAGACTCTTTGCCCAACGCCAGAAAGAATCTTCATAAACAAGCCAGCCGAATTTTCCGGGCGGATTTTCCGCCGTTTCAAATGTTCCGTCCTCGCAGAGGTTTTGCAGCGTACGCCTTTTCGGCGGCGGGACGAGGATTTTGTGTTCGCGGATAAGACGCTCGATCTCTGAAAGGCGGAGTTTGGGACGCAGGTTTTTATCGTTCGTTTGTTTCATCGCTTGAAGTTGTTCCCAAGCCGGCGGCATTTGCCCGAGAGTTTCGTTTGATTGTCGGCGGAAAATTAAAAAAATCTGTTGGAATATTACGCATATCACGCATTTTACGCATTTTCGGAATATCGGTATTTTCAAAACACAAAAAATCCGCTAGCCTGAAAATGGCCGGACGGTTTGTAAGCGGCGACATGAAGTAACAAATGAGGCGTCTCCCAAAATCGTCCGTCCGTTTTATTCTATGCAATATCTGTTTCACTTGCAAGACAATTTTTCAGGGGTGGAGAAATGACGACATTCAGCGATGTGCAAAAGAACAGGGCGCTTGCTCTGGTAAGGCGTTTTGAAAGCGGCCGCGAAAGCGGAAATTATTCAGCGGTTGCGGTGCTCGATGACGGCGCGGGTATTTCCTACGGCGCGTTTCAATTTACGCATCGCTCGGGGCTGCTGGCGGAGACCGTCGAACGATATCTGATGCTCGGCGGGACGACCGGTGCCGGAGTATTTCGGCAAATGCTCCCGATGCTTCGGCGGCTTGGCCCCGCGACAATCAGAAAAACAGCCGCCGATCAAAGATTCAGAGAGGCTCTCCGCGAAGCAGGCGAAACGCCCGAAATGCGGCAGGCGCAGCAGGATGTCGCCGATAAAAAGCTGCTGGCTCCGGCGATTGCCCAGTGCGAAAGGCTCGGTTTCCGCTCGGCGCTGGGTCTTGCGGTGGTACTGGATTCGATAACGCACGGCTCCTGGGAACGGATTGCCGCAAAAGCCGGCATTGCCGACAGGCAGCAACCCGAACGGCAGCGCATCATCCGCTATCTGGAAACGCGTCAGCGCTGGCTTTTGTCATCGAAGCGGCTGCGGCGAACCGTTTACCGGACCGCTGCTCTGCTTGAATTCGCACGCAGCGGAAACCTCGGGCTCGAGCCGCGATTTCGACGTGCGGAAAAACCCAATCCCTCATCTTCCTCATTGTCAGCAGATTCATCGGCCGCCGCGACCCTGCCGCAAAAGCCTCCGCCGTCCGGTCAAGCCGGCGGCGAAACCGCAGAGCACTCCGCAGCTCCTGCCGCGACTGCCGCCGATGATGTTTCGGCGGTCCCGCTTTCGGTGCGGCGGCCGATGGATATATCGCTTGCGGCCGAGAGTGCGGCGCGCGGCCTGGAAACCGCATTCGAAAGATTTGACCGCGCGGACAGGCTCATTGACGGCATTGCTCAAAGAAGTTCACGCCTGCGTTCGCTGTGGGCGGCGGTAATCGGCAGTATCTGGCAGACGCTCTGGGCTTTGATCGGATTTTTTGCAGGGCTTCCGGCCGGTGTCTGGTTAGTGGTCGCAATCATCTGTGCGGCGATTACGCTCGCATTTCTTTTAAGGCAGGCAAAGCCTGTCAATTTGCCCAAGGAGAGACAATGACACATTCATTCACATTATTTCAGGCAACAAATGACGCGAAGAATGCCTTAATCGCTTTTTCGGCTTCGACGTCCGCCTGGCTCGAAGCCCTCGGCGGCGAAGCCGGTTACCGAACCGTCGCCGCGGTAATTCTGCCGATTATTTTCTTCGTGGTCGGGAAAACCATAGACGTCCTTGTTCAGCTATATCTCGGCCGGAGAAGGCTGCAAAAAGACGGTAAACCTAAGGAGAGCAAATGAGCAGATATGTTTATGCGGCCCTGACCGTAATCGCAGTCCTGATTGCGGCGGCGGGCATTTCCGAACTTGCGGCAAAACGCAAATTCCAAAAATTGACCGAAGAAAACCGGCGGCTGTCTGCTGCAGCGGCCGGCAAAACCGCCGAAGCGGAAGCCTTGCGCCGCGAGGCCGAACGCCTGACGGCACTCAATGAATATCTAAACAGGAGGATCGCGGAATTACGAAATACCGCGCAAAAACAGGATGAACTCATTAAGAATCTGGACATTCGCATTGATTCTGCACGCAATTCTATCAACCGCACAAGGCGTATCCGGGCAATCTCGGCAAACGCAGCCGAACTCTGCCGCAAACTTGCCGAGCTCGGCCACGCATGCGGCGAATCGGAAGACGGAAACTGATGCGGCTTTGGCGGCTTGCTCCAATGCCGCCGATGAACTCGCCGCGGCAAGGGAGCTGAACGCTTTGCTCGAGGAGCAGCGGCAGCTATTGAAAAACAGGCTGGAAGCGGAAAAACAGATTGCCGGCCTCGCACTTGAACTGGCAGAGAGCCGCCGGCTCGAAACGGAAGCCCTGCGGCGCACAGCCGACGCCAAAGATGAAGCGATTGCGGCACTCAGAGAACGCATTGCTTTGCAGGAAAAAATGATTGCCGGGCTCGGCCGGCGAAAGACTTCCATCTGGAGAAGGCTTGGCGACGTGATGATCGGCATTGCTGCCGGAGCGATTCTCAAATAACCGATATGCCCCAAAGAAAGATTGCAAAATTTGCCGGATGGCTGCCCAAAGCGTCACCAAAGATGACCTGGACGTGGCCGCATCTGAAACTGCTCTATCAAAAACTGGAGAAGGTTACCCGCGGCGAGATTGACCGATTGATGATCTTTATGCCGCCGCGGCATTCAAAGTCCGAAACGGTAACGATTCATTACATTACGTACCGTTTAAAGGCTGATCCTCGGTTGAGCGTAATTCTCGGCTGTTACAATCAGCGGCTCGCAAATAGATTTTCGCGACGAATACGTAAGCTTGCGGCCGCACAGAATATTCCGCTTTCACGCGAACGCCGCTCGGCCGAGGAATGGGAAACGACGCGCGGCGGCGGAGTGCGTGCGGTAGGCGTCGGGGCCGGCATAACCGGTTACGGAGCGCGGCTTGTAATCATTGACGATCCGGTAAAGAACCGCGCGCAGGCCGAATCGCAGGCCTTTCGTGACCATACATGGAACTGGTTCAATGACGACATCTATACGCGTTTCGAGCCGGGCGCCGCCGTCATTCTCATACAAACGCGCTGGCACGAAGACGATCTGGCCGGAAGGCTTCTGCGTTCGATGTCAGACGGCGGTGACAAATGGGATGTATTGTCGCTGCCGGCGATAGCGGAGGCGGATGACCCGCTCGGGCGAAAAAAAGGAGAACCGCTCTGTCCGCAAAGATATGACAAGGCAGCGCTGCAGCGAATCCGGCGCAAACTTGGTTCGTACTCATTTTCCGCACTCTATCAGCAAAATCCCGTTCCATACGAAGGCGGGCTATTCAAAAGAAAGTGGTTCAAACGAATTGTCAGCAGACCGCCGGCGGGTCTGCATTGGGTACGCGGTTACGACCTTGCGGTCTCGACACGCGACACGGCGGATTTCACGGCCAGTTTCCGCGTTGCGCTGGATACAAAAACCGGCGACCTGTACATAGCCGACGGATTTCGCGGACGGATTGAATTTCCCGAGCAGCGCAGATTTATCGCGCGCTGCATAGCGGGCGAACGCGACACGCGCCATTGCATAGAATCGGCACTTCACGGACGTGCTTTTGTGCAGGAACTGCAGCGCGAAGTCAGGTTTGCAGGCCGCTCGATCCGCGCCGTCCGCGTTGACGAGGACAAGGTAACGCGGGCGCATTCCTGGACCGCAAGGGCAGAGGCCGGAAAGGTCGTGCTCGTGGCGGGCGATTGGATAGAGGATTTTCTGGACGAAGTGTGCCGCTTTCCGCGCGGACGCTTTGACGATCAGGTTGATGCGGTAAGCCTTGCGGTTGCGGCACTCGCACGCGACGGACGCGGAACCATTCCCGGAAACGGCGCCTGGGGATTTTAAGCAATAGGAGATAACGGTAATGAAAAAAGATATCGAATTGGCACTCGGTGAATTCCGGCGCCGCGCACCGCTCTATGAAAAAGCGAAGCGATATTACAAAGGGCGGCACAATCTTGCATTTGCAAGCGAAAAGTTTGCGAATACATTCGGCAGTCTTTTTCGCGAATTCGCGCTTAATCTGTGCCCGGCCGTCTGCGATTCGACCGCCGACAGGCTGAAAATCACAGGCTTTGCCATCGAAAGACAGCCCGATTTTTCAAGAAACACCGACGGAGATAAATCGGATGCGGATCTACGGCGAATCGAAAAGGCAATCGGACGGATCCGGAGCGAAAACAACTTTGAAATCCTTACGGATGAGATTCACAGCGAAGCGCTCACAGCCGGCGACGCATACCTGATTATCTGGCCGGATGCGGAGGGACGGCCTGCTTTTTATCCGCAGCGGGCAGAAAATTGCATCGCAATCTATGACGAAGACGGCCGCCGCGAAATGAAATTTGCCGCAAAAATCTGGCCTGCCGGCGGCAGCCGTTTACGGCTCAACCTCTACTATCACGACCGGACGGAACGCTACATTTCCACAGACGCGGAACCCGGCCGGGCGGCAAAGGACGCTGCGGGATTCAAGCCTTTTATTGACGGCGACGGAATTTATCGGGTGGAAAATCCATACGGAATGATTCCGGTCTTTCATTTTGCCAATAATCCGGGCATCGGGAATTTCGGCTCTTCGGAACTGGAAGCCGTAATGCCGATCCAGGACGGCATGAATAAAGCCGTGCTGGATATGCTGGTTGCGATGGAAGTATCTGCCTACAGGCAGCGTTGGGCGGCGGGTATTGAGATCCAGTTTGACAAGGAAGGAAATCCGCGGCCTCCATTCAAGGCCGGAATTGACCATCTCTGGCTGGCGGAAAATCCGGATGCGAAATTCGGCGATTTTGCCGCCGCAGACCTGGAACAATTTCTGAAGGTCAAGGACGGTTTCCGGATAGACATCGCTTCGGTTTCGGCTACTCCGCTTTATTACCTTATGCCGCAGGCCGGAGCATACCCGAGCGGTGAATCGCTGCGGAAAGCCGAGACGCGATTTCTGGCAAAGGTCAAAAACCGGCAGGCAACATTTGGTGTCCGGTGGGCAAGAGCAATGGAATTCGCGCTTCGGATAGGCGGATTCGCCGGCGTCAGGTTGACAACACGCTGGGAAGATGCGGCCAACGAATCGGAACGCGAACGGCTCGAGACATTGGAAATCAAACGAAGAATCGGGCTGTCCGCAAAACAGGCTCTGCGCGAAGCGGGCTACGGCGAAGAACAGACAGGCGGATCTGCCGAATAAAGGAGGTTAACCGGCAGCGCCTTAGAAATTGAATAACAGGAAAGGAGCAAAAGAAGATGAACATAATCAAACTCAATGGAACGGAACCGGTAAAAACTGCTGAAAAGCCGCCGGAAACAAATGAAAAACCGGCAGATCAAAAAGAGGACGATTTGTCCGAATTACATATGCGGATTGCCATATCTGATTTGACGGAGAAGCTTTACGATGCCGGTGCAATCTCGCCGAAACTGCTTATTGCAGCCGGCGGAAAACTCTTTGAGCAAACAATGGAAGGTGCAAGGCTGACTCCGGACGATATCGTCGCCCGGCTCAAGGAAAAATATCCCGAACAGTTTCCCGGCAATCAGAAGACAAAGAGCATAGATGCCGGCGCAGGCCGCGATACGGAGGGATTTCTTACGGCAGAGGCTCTTTCGGCAATGACGGCCGATGAAATACGCCGGCTCGATTGGGAAAGCGTAAAACGTGCGCTGCAGCGATAGGAATTATCACATATCGCATCGCAGATCTGTTTTGCTCTGATGATTTTTGATATGAGGCTGTGGATGAAAATCATATACGGCATTGCAGATATAAATAACCAAAACATCAACACACAGCCCAAGGAGAAGAAAAATGGCATTGAATTTTATCCCGACCGTGTGGGCCGCAAGGCTTCTCACGGCTCTTGAAAAGACTCTTGTATATGGACAGGCGAATGTATGTAACCGCGATTATGAAGGCGAAATCAAAAACGCCGGCGGTTCCGTCAAAATCGCCTCCATCGGTGAAATCACCATTGACGATTACACGCGCGACACAGACATCGGAGACCCGCAAATACTTGCCGACAGCGAGCAGATGCTCGTCATCGATCAGCAGAAATATTTCAATTTCTACGTTGACAGCATCGACAGAGCGCAAAGCAATGCAAACGTTCTCGATGAAGCGATGCAACGGGCGGCTTACGGCCTGATGGAAAAAGCTGATGCATTCCTCGCCGGTTTGATGGAAGCGGCGGTGCCGGGAACGAATAAAATCGGCTCGGTAACAACGCCGAAAGTTCCGACCAAGGACGACGCCTATGAATATCTCGTTGACCTTGGCATTCTCTTGGACGAAGCAAACACGCCGCCGGATGGAAGGTTTTGCATCGTGCCGGCCTGGTTTCATGGTTTGCTGCTCAAAGACAATCGTTTTATCGGAAGCGGCTCGCTGCGTTCGGACCGCGCGCTCGCAAACGGTGCGGTCGGCGAGGCTGCCGGTTTCCAGATTCTCAAATCAAACAACGTCCCGAACACAACCGGCACGAAATACAAGATCATTGCCGGCCACAGGAGCGCAACCAGCTATGCCGAACAGATCCTCGATCTGCAGGCCTACAAGCCGGAGAAACGCTTTGGCGACGCCGTCAAGGGTTTGCATGTTTACGGCGGCCGTGTCGTCCGTCCGGCGGCGCTCAGCTGCCTGATAGCCAATAAATCCTGATTGGCGCATCTATTTACGGGCCTGATGCTCCGGCAAAAGGCCCTTTTTCCTTATAAAGTCAGACATCGGAGTTAAAGGGAGATTTGAAATGGAAAGCCAGGAAGAAAAATTAAAGGCGATGCTTGATTGGGAATCGGCTCCGCAGATCAGCCAAAGCGAAATTGACGGTTTGCTGTCGGCGGCAGCCACGGCTGATTCTGCCGGCCGCAGTCCGGAAGATGAAAACTGGAATCCGAGCTATGACCTGAATTTTGCGGCGGCAATGGGATGGGCAATCAAGGCGGCAAGAACGGCGACAACAACGCAAACGGATCCTGAATCGGTAAACGTTGCTTCGCGGATATTTGAAAACTGTCTCAGGCTTGCGCGTCATTATTCCGCACGCCGGTCTGCTGCCGTAAATTTTTCCGCCGTGAAAATACTTTCGTAAAGTTTTTGTCTGTCGGGAAAAGACGAACCGCCATGCGCCGTCAAGCAGGCGGTTCGCCAATGCGGCTCAATGTCTTTACAGTCTTTCAGTCACGATGCCAATTGACGCGGACGACTTTGTTTTCATGCGAAAAAACATTTTCGAGCTTGCCGTGATAGGCTTTTTCCAGCACATGTCCTAGACGGCGCGCGAGTTCGTCCGTAGTAGTTTCGATATGAAGGCCGGCGTCATTCTCATCCCAACGGATGATTCTTGAAAGCGGATTGTCCCGATAGGCATCTTCGGCTTCATTTTTCAACAGATGTTCTATTTCATCCCGATGTGCGGGGAAAAAGCTGCCGCTGACATCCAATGTACCCTCGAAAATACCTTCACGGATTTGCTTACATGCCGGACATTCCACTTCCAGGATTTCCGTATTATCTGATTTCAAGGGTGTGTCCGGTTTTGGATACCAGCGCTTGTTTTCGTAAAAGGCTCCGCAAGAGGTGCAAATCGCACGGCCGGCCAAAGCCCTCGGTTCGCGCTTAGCGCCTCCGTCATGATCTATTCGTTTGGTAAATGTTGTGTTTGTATATGGTTTTGAACTGCTGCTCATAAAACCCTCCGTTAATAATTAGCCTGAAGTTAAAAACTAATTTTCAAGAAATCATTTTTTGTGATTATTGAGCTGCATTGCCAAAAGCAGCATCTTCAAGAGAATCTTCACAATCCGGACAGACAAATGGGTTTTCGCCCGATTGCTGCCAGACGCGGTCAATATCATTTTTGGTATCCGCATCGAAATAATAATCTTTTCCGCAGATACTGCATGGGATTGGAAAGCTGTTTTCGGCAGTTGCGTAAGCTGTCGGGTATTTTGGTTCAGCGCGGTCTGCATCGAATTCCGCACGGATTCTTGTCATAGTGGCCTCCTTGTCAGATCGGTATTTTCTTGCCTGCATAAATGATTATACACTTTATTTGAAAAGGTTTTTACGGAAAGACTGATTTAAGGGAATTATCTTTCAGTGTTTATGCTTGCATGGCGGATTTACAAACAGGCTCCCGTGACGGAACGACCTTTGCAGCCGGAGGAAGTGGAAAGGCCGCAGCCGGAAGAAAACGAAGTGCTGATTCGCGTTAAGGCATGCGGTGTTTGCCGTACCGATCTACATATCGTTGAGGGCGATCTGCCGCTAAGGAAGCAGCCGATTATACCCGGGCACCAGGTCGTCGGTTATATCGAGCAGACCGGCTCCGGAGTAAGTAATTTGCGGCCGGGCGACCGCGTCGGCGCGGCATGGCTTGCGGGCGTTTGCGGAGTCTGCAGATTTTGCCTTTCGGGACGCGAAAATTTATGCGAGGCGGCGGAGTTCAACGGCTGGACCAGAGATGGCGGCTATGCGGAATATATGACCGCGCGGGCGGATTTCGTCTATCGGATACCGGACGGCTTTCCGGATCTCTCCGCCGCTCCGCTGCTCTGCGCGGGTATTATTGGCTATCGTGCTCTGCGGAAAACCGGAATCGCAAATTGGCATGGCGCGCGGCTTGGGATATATGGTTTCGGAGCCGCCGGCCACATCGCCATACAGATTGCCATAAATCGCGGCGCCGATGTTTATGTTGCAACGCGCGACCGGCAGCGTCATGCCAAACTTGCGGAGGAACTCGGCGCCGTATGGGTAGGCGATACATTTGACATTCCTCCGGTAAAACTCGATGCGGCAATAATTTTCGCACCCGCCGGTGAAATCGTCCCGGCCGCTCTCCCGGCGTTGGACAAAGGCGGTCGTCTCGTACTCGGCGGCATACATATGTCCGAAATTCCGCCATTGAAATATGAAGCGATTTACGGCGAACGCTCGATTACAAGCGTTGCAAATAATACCCGAGAGGACGGAACAGAGTTTTTAGCCGAAGCGGCGGCCATTCCCGTCAGGACAAGCATTGCCCAATTTTCGTTAGATGAGGCAATGGAAGCTCTGATCTCACTGAAAACAGATGCCGTAAAAGGTGCCGCCGTGATCGTTATGTAGAAAGTGTTTTACGGTCGCGGGAAAAAATGACGCTCTCCGCAAACGAGCCGGTCATGCCCGAACCGACCGTTATTCTCAGGCGGAAAGCGTCAAGGACGGCGCGGCCAAATACGCCGTCAATTAGAAACACGGAAATCTACATCGGCAATGTCCCGGGTCAACATGACTATGCGGCTTTCCGGTTCAAAAACGTATTTCCGGTTTGCGGCCGTTACGATATACGTCCGGCCGGCTGCAAGGCCTTCGAACCGGTAATTTCCAAAACTATTTGTTTTTACCGTTCGTGTTTGTCCGGTATCGGCATCGGTAACCGTTATCTGAATATTGGAAAGGCCGCTCCCGGAAGTTGTTATAACGCGGCCGGCAACCGATGCGGGTGCGGCCGTCGGGCCGACAAGGGATACCACAGAGTCCGTAAAGGTTACGGCAAGCGGCTGCGCCAGACCGTTTACAACTTCGCGGCGGACGGGAACATTGCCGAAATTGATCTGCGCTGTCGATGGATTGGACGGCGCGACGGTAAAGGTTATTCTTACCAGTTCGGCCGGACCTGCGGGCAAAGGCTGCAAAGGATCCTTATCGAGAACGATTCCTATCCGTCCTTGCGTATTTGCATTGTAGGTCAGTGTCATACCCGAAGCACCGGCACCGGGCGTGATATTCGATGGATTTGAAATCACGGTCGGATCGTAATTCAGCGTAAACCCGATCCCGACTTCGTCACCTTGTGCGTCCATTATTACTGCCAGCGTTACCTGATTGCCAACGCGTGCGACACGTACCGGATGTATTTCCCGGCCGGCAAGTGAGGTGCGTTTACCTTCAATGGCGCTGCTGACTGAGGCGAGAGAGGCAGTGTTTGGTCCGCCGGCGAAACGGACAGCGTCCAGACCGGCGGCGTAACGGCGTGTCTGAAGCACGTCCGCAACCGAAAGCACGCCGTCTCCGAAACTTTCAAGCGGCGAAGTGTCGGCACGTTGGAATTCGTTATATTGCAGATCAGTATCCAATCCGCTGACGAAACGACGTATCTGCGTCAGATCGGCAACGGAAACCGTGCCGTCATTATCACCATTTGGACGCGGCGCCGTATCGGCCTCAAAGGCGCCGCCGAGTACTGTAATTTCAGCATCGGGCGTTGATGGCGGAGGTTCGACATTGCCTGAGTTATCGATAGCAACCGAATAGAATCGATAGTTATGTCCCCAGTTTCCGATAAACGTTATCGAATCGGTGGCACCGGCTGTTGACAATGGACGGTAATCACCGCCATCTTCCGAAACGTAAACATCTACGCTCTTCAAACCCGAACCGTCCGGAGCATCCGCTGAAGTCCAGGAAATGGTGAAAACAGGATTTGCGGTAGTTGCCGGCAATGCCGTGACGGAACTTACGGGAATGTCGGCATCCAACAGGTTAGACGTCGCATTGGTTACGATCGGCTCGTTTTCATCGAAGTATATGGTTGCCCGATTTGAGATTAGCGTACGCGTAGGCTGCGTGGCGGCCGGCAATACGGTGAAAGTAACATAACCTTCGCCGTCACGGTTGGAATTATTCGGCGGCAGGATACCGACCAGCGGATCCGAAGGCCGGTCATTTGTCTGCGGATCTATTGCGGTGAGTGTCCAGGTGACTGTGTTATTGAGAATATTTATGCCGGCGGAAATATCGGCTTTAATGTTTCCGAGATCTTCTCCAAGCTGAAGTTTTGTCTGGAAGAAGGAGCGGTTTTCGGGAACAATTATGCGATATTGCTTGAAGCCGATTTCACGCAGCCGCAATGTACGCGGATCAAGCTCAGGCGGAAGCTGGTCAACGATTTTGATAATCTGCGCGGGTGCGCCGGCGGTTGCAACGTTTTCGAAATTGATGCGATATTCAATCGGTTGATTGATACCGATGAAATGTTCAGGCCCGTAGCCTTCCGGTCCAAGTTTTTCATTCGGGTCCAGCGAAAAAGGACGCCGGAATACGACCCGCTGCTTGAAATTACCGCCAAGACAATCATCGAGCTGATTTAAAATCTGCACAAGATTTACAATTATCGAAACTACCCGAAGCCAGGGAATGGCTACCCCGGCGCATTCTGCAAGTTTTCCGGCAGTTGAAACAAATTTGCTGGATAATGAAGAAACCGCATCCCAGCCCGAGATAGAAGCCCCTTTCAGCAACAGGCCCGAAACAAAATCTGCCGAAGACATCAGGACGGTCCAGCCGGCCTGCAGACAATCGGAAGGAAGAATTTCATTGATCGCAGCAAAAAAGATCTGTCGGAACAGTTCTGCCCAGCAATTCGGATCTACCGGCGGATTCGCGGGAGAGGACATTGCAAAACTGACAAGTTCGGCCGGGAGAGGAGATTTTGTGTTGCCAAGATATGGCGCCAATTCACCAAGCGGCGGCAAAATCTGAATGGCGACAGGCATCTCGCCATAATTAAGCGGCACGTCAACGTCAATTGAGAAAGTAACCGAAGATCTGCTGCGAACCAACGGTGCGTAGAGCAGAATCGTCCGTACGCCCTCAATGTCAATATATTGCGGTATCTGTTCGGGCACCGCATCCGGCGGAAGTTCATCGGTTGGAAATGCGATGTAATTTCTCTGATCAATACGATAATCGTAGCCCGCCGGTATCTGAATAAATAAAGGTACGTTCATCGCGTCATTGAGTCCGTCATTATGCGCGGAAAATGTAAACCTCTGTGTCCCGCCGCGGAAACCCGGACGCGGCGCGATGGCAGCACGGAGCTGATGACCGCCGCCATTTAGAATTTCGAAGCCGCCGGCCAGTGTTGCCGATTGATTATTCGGATTGGTTACTACAACATCGTAAAATCCTGCAGGTTCTCCTTTTAGTTCAAAGAGTGCGGCAATGCGCGCCGGCGAGGCTGATGACTGCGTTGCGGTAATCACGTGGTTGCCGGCACCAACAAGTTTCACTACGGCGTTTTCGGCAAATTTCGCGCCGTCAATTTGCAGAGATAACCATCCGCTGTTTCCACCCGATGAAGGAGAGACACGGCGGATGGAAAGAGGCAGAATCTCGGCCTTGACAGTAACGTTTTGCGGAGACAAATTGTCGGATTTGACGGTGTTTTTATTGTCTTTCCGGAGCTGTCCGGTTAAAGAACCCGGAACATAATCACCGCGAATCATAGAAAAATAATCGCCGGACGCTGTATTGGGGATTACATTTTCCTGATCAGGCTCGCCGGGACGGCTGCCGATAAACTGGTAATTCGACAGCGAAACCATTGTCCCGTATCGGGAAAAAAGCTGGTTTTGCGAACCGGCTTCACCGGAGAGCGTTATCAGCATGGTTTCATCGGCAGGTGTATTTCCGATACGGAAAAACCTTTCTTGTCCCGTAACAAGAGTTGTGGAGAACGGGACGCCGAGATCAAGATTTTGAACGGTAACCGGAACGGGCGCCGGTGCGGCAGCAATATTATTTGTTTCGTTGCTTTCGCGTATGTTGTTGCGGGCATCCGTCCGGACAATTACATAATAACTGCCCGGATCGACAGGGGGAATCACAAGATCCATTGATGCGGTATAGGTAGCAAATCCGGCAACTGTTCCGCTTTTTTCCACCGCACCGATGAATACATCGCCGCTGTCCCAGATCGCGTCTGTGGAAAGATATACAGAATCTGACCAAATGCCGGACGCCTCATTGGAACTGGAATTTTGCACTGTCCAGCCCAAATGCGTCAATGTGCCGAGCGTAATCGAAACCGGCGGCGAAATCGAGGTTATGTTGAGCTCAGCCGGCGGAGGCAGTTGGAGAGTTACGTTTACCCAAGACAAATTGTTTGCATCGTTATTTTCGACGACTTCGTTGCCCCTGTCAGTAATTACCAGTATCCGGTAATCACCCGTCAGACCTTGTGGAATCCAAAAATTGTCCGATTGCGAGTAAGAATCTCCGCCGGAAAGGACGCCGCTGTGTGGTCTGTATCCGAGAATAACGTCGGACGGATCTAAGATAGAATCGCGGGAGAGGACGACCGTATCGGTCCAATTCCCTGTTGCGGTAGCCTGCGAGCCGGTATTCGAAACCGTCCATGAAACATTTACAAACTGTCCGGAATTTATTGGCGAGGCGGCATTGATAGAAGTTACCTGCAGATCAACGGACGGAGTTGTCAAGGTTATTGCTACTGCCGTTGCGTTATTGTTTTCTGCCGCGCCTTCGGAAATCTGTCCGGTTGCGTCGGCAACGGTGATAAGATAATAACTTCCCGGCAGAACATTTGGCAGGGTAACATTCGCATTGCCGGAATAGGTTTCGTTCGCTGCTAGCGCTTGATTGAATACGGCTCCGCCAATGAGCCTGTCATACGGCTCAAAAGTAGCATTGTCTGAAAGATAAACACGATCTGCCCAGACGCCGGAAGGTTTTGCCGAGCCGGCATTTTGCCCTGTCCATTGGACGTTTATCGTGGAACCGACCGTAGCCGTAACCGGAGCAGTAACCGAATTTATCCGAAGGTCCGGCAGATCGCTCTGCAGCGTGGTCGGCGAAGAGTTTTCGTTGTTTTGTTCAAAGCTGCATTCAGGAACGGAATTATACACATCCGTTTGCACAACGATCGCAAATTCTCCCTGAAGATATAAAGGAACCTGGACAACTTCGTTGCGTGAATATTCTGCGTTTACGGCAAGCGCTCCCTGCCGTTGGAAAACTCCCAGGGTAATTAACTGGCTGCCGTTCATCAGATAGATGCGGTCAGCCCAGGAAGTTTGAACGGTTGCACCTAGCCCCTGGTTACGCACTGTCCATGAGACGGGCATCGAGCCATTTATCACTGTCGGCGGGACATTTATTGCAGAAACTATGAGATCAGGAGCGCTGTTGGTAATTGAAATCTGTCGCGGAGCGCTTACGTTGTTTGCCTCGGCATTGAAATTCGGGTCAAACTCGAAAATATTGTTGTAGTAATCAGTAACTGCAAACAAATAGAAAGTACCGGAAATACATGTCGGAATCGATGCATTGATGGCGGCGGTATAACTTTGTCCCGCTCCGAGATTTGTCCGCGGAACGCTTCCGAGCAGCGTATCGGTTTGCGGATCAAACGTTGCGTCAGCAGAAAGCCAGATGGTCTCCCGCCAAGTTCCGTTAGCATCAAACGCACCCTGATTATTTACAGTAAAACTAGTCGAAATTACGGATCCCGAAACGGCCGTATCCGGTGAGGAAATAGAAGAACTGATTCTGAGATCGGGCGGAGCAGCGTTAACGGTCATCGGCGAGCCGGGTTCGATACGGTCATAATCAAAATTGTTATTTTCATTTGTATATTCGTAAACCGCACCGAAGGTATCCGTTACAACAAATACATAATAGTCGCCGATTGTATTTGCCGGCAGATTAACTGAAAAATCCGTGACGGTATAAGACGCTCCCGGAGCCAGCGAGCCGGTATGCGTACGATAACCGAGCACTTGATCATTGCCGTCAAGCGTAGTGTCACGGGAAATATAGACCGCATCGTACCAGGTAGTCTCCGTTAACGGTACGGCTCCGTCGCCATTATTTGTTACCGTCCAGGAAACAGAAATTGGAGCGCCGGCAAAGCCTGTGTCGGGTGCCTGAACTACTGAGGCGCGCAGATCTGGAATTGGCGGTATGTTAATAATAACCGCCTGTGTAGAGGTATTGTTGTTTTCATTCTCTTCGTTGACACTGTTATTTACGTCCGTACGGATAATGAAATAATACGTGCCTGTAAATCCGCGTGGAATTTGCACATTTGCGGTCGCTGCGTAGCTTTCGCCAACCGCCAAATAACTTACGTTTGCCGAATCTGCCAGAAAAGTTGCGCCGTTTAAATTCGGGTTGGGGCCGATCAGCACCTGATCGCGCCAGCCCGGCGAGTTGGTCGGCCCGGCTCCGTTATTTGTTACTGTCCACTGTACCTGAATCTGCTGACCGAAAAATGCCGTAGGCGGAGCGGTTATGTTTGTAATCTGCAAATCCGGACGCAAGATCCGGCGTACGCTGACCGGTGAGAAAAAGATATTGTTATTTTCATTTGCGCCTTCGTCAATCTGTCCGAAATCATCGGTTTTTACATAAACAAAATAATTACCAGATGATGAAATCGCATTGGTCGGTATTGAAACATTCTGTATTCTTGAAATGGATTCACCCGGCTGAAGACTCTGATCCAGAGGGAAAGTTCCCAGCAGAACGTCGCCTCCGACCTGATTGTCAGTGGAAAAATATACTCGTTCATTCATCGGCCCCGCAGAACGCAGTCCGGCGTTGGTAGTTGTCCATTGAAGGGCAAAATTTGTGTCCGAATCGACTTCAGCCGGCGGATTGAGCGCTGTCACCTGAAGATCCGGCACTCTGTATTCGAAACGTACCGGCAGCGTGGTTATATTATTAGTTTCACCCGGTTCACCTGAAGAACCTTCATCCACCTGGTTAGAAGTATCAACGCGAATATAGATAAGAGCGTCTGACGATGGCCGCACCGGCAGCGTCTGCACAAAAAATTGTTGTGAAAAAGATGCGGATTGCCCGGGTGCCAATGGACCGCTCCCGCGAAATGTGATTGGAACATCATCACTGTTTCCTACAGTCTGATCAAACGATAGATAGGCATTATGCTGAAAGCCGTTAATCGTCGAAGCCGAACCTTGATTAACGACGTCCCAGTTGATGGTAAATGTAACATTGGGTTCGATCTCCGAAGGTCCCGAAAGATTTGCAGCAACAAGGTCGGGCAAATTCCTTGAGACATTTATCGGAACATAAACAAAATTATCTGCCCAGTTTCCACCCCGTTCGTTGACTCCCTGAGAGCCGGCCCAATAAAAAAGGTAATAAGTGCCGTCGACAGGTATTGCGGAACGCGGAATCTGAAAATTTCCGGTAGTAAATGTTTTCGACTGGCCGGGATTTAGAACGGCGCTGTAGTCATAATGCCACGCAAGGCGCACATCCTCAGGACCGTTAAAAAGCTGATTGTCGGGTGAAATCCATATTTGATCTTCACGGTAGTTTCCGGTAGCAGCCTCCCCGTTATTTGAGATGGTTACGGTAACATTGAGATTCTCGAATACATTAATGGTAGCAGGAGCCTGAAGATTGCCGGCTGCGATGTCAGGACTGGCAGGTGAAATCGCTAACGTAGCCCGCGCCGTATCATTACCATCAGTTGCAGTAATATCAGCCGAAAGAAACTCGTTAGGGTTGGTAATTAATGTTGAAAACGGAAAGGCAGCCTGATTTGAAAATTCCGGAATTGTAACCGTTGACGGAACGCTCAGGCGGCTTGTATCTGAAGATTGCAAATTGATGGTCAATCCTCCTGCAGGGGCAAAACCGGAAAGGCGCACCTCTGCTTGCCCCGACCGCCCCTGTGCGATTGGATTTGAAAAAATATTTAATTTTAGCGGTGATTCGGCAACAGGTGAACAATTGCCGCCATTATTATCGGGAGAGTAATTATACAATTCGGCTATTTCCGTATCCGAAAGGCTGCGATTGAAAAGACGCACATCATCGACAAGCCCGTGCATAACCAACTCGGGAAGGTTGCATCCATCACCTTTGCCTATAGTAAACGGTGCTTCGTTGACAAGAATTTGTCCTGTTTCGGTATGGAGAAGGACCGGGTTGCCATCTTTGAAAAGAGTAAAGTCAGGTCCGATTTTCCTCAGAACCAGATGGTGCCATGTATTTATGTTGAGTATGCCGGCACTACTGGAGACCCTTGAACCTCCACCTTCGTGGCTGATATCGATAAATGCTTGGTTGTTTTCGTTAATTCCGATGTAAAAATTGGATCCGGTGCCTCCACAGGCTCCTTTACCCGCAATGTAATGTTCCCGGTTGCCTTCTACAAATTTAGCCCAGACGGAAAGCGTGTAATCACCTGCCTGTACATCAAGCGAATCAGAGTCCGGAATTTCTACAAAGTTATCGTTTCCCGTACCGTCAAAACTAAACGCCCGTCCGAATTTTCCTTCACCATAAGCCGGCAAGGCAAAATTGCCGTTGTTTGTCCCGAAAGAATCCGCCGCGCTGTCGTCCGCACTCCAATAAGAGACCAGCCCGTTTGTATTGCCGATATTTACTGTACATTTCGGCTGCCATGCAAGCATATGCGGGAACTCATATGGCGCATAAGTATAAATATCTGTGCTGATGTTTGCGGAAATATCAGCAATTGTCAGTTTTGAATTCACTCCGTCGTTTCGCACTAATGCGACGCGATCGCCCTCGGGAGACCATACGGGTTCGACATTGGAATCCAAGCCTGCAATATCAATCTCCGTGATTGAGTTGGTTCCATTTAGCGAGCCGACGCAGATTTTGGTTCCGTTATACCCATCGCAAAGAAATAGAAGGCGGTTCGCATCGGGCGACAATTGTGCCCGATACCAGTTAGAATATGGACCGCCATTTCCCGAAAGGACTATCTCGTTTCCGCTGCCATCAATATTCGCTCGGTGAACATCAAAGCCGTCCTGCCAGAAAACTTTTTGTCCGTCCGGCGAGAAAAAAGGGTAGTTTCCGGTTGGAGATATCGCGTTTGTCTGTGTTCCGTCAATGTTTGCAACCCAAATACCGCCATTGCGGCCAAAAGTAACTTTACTGCCGTCGGGAGATAGGTTTGGAGAATAGATACCTTCATTGGCCGGATCAGGAAACTGAATAAGACCCGTACCATCGGTGTTTATAATGAACACTCCCGATGAGTAACCGCCTTGCTTTATGTCTTTGGTTGTCTTTTTTACGTTAGGTTCCGGCCGACCGTTAACGTTAATATTTGCCGTGAAGACAATCTTCTGGCCATTTGCGGAAAATGAATATTCTTCGCCTATAAAAATATCAAAGGAAAGCCGGCGCTGATTATAGCCGTCGGGGTCCATTATGTATAAATCACTGGTTCCGTAGCCATTGTCACTATGTCTGCCCGTAACAAAGATCACCTTTGAGCCGTCAGGAGAGAACTTCGGGCCCCTGCTTGAGTTAAATACTACATCGGACAGATCGTTTGAAGTTCCTACATTGTCAATTGCCCGGATTTGGTTATTGCCCGTATCGAACATCAAACGGCCTGTGAGTGGAAGGAGGTTTTGTTTCCCGGAAGTTTTTTGTTCTGATTCTTTTTTTTGAAACGGCGATGAAATTACGGGTTTAGGAGTAATAATGTTCGCGGAGAACCGGCCGACGGCTTCTGCTATGCTGAATGGAAAGCGGACTGCAAAAACCGAGATAGTTAAAATAAAAAGAGCAGATGCAGTAATTGCAAATTTTTTTGAACGGCGAGTCGGGCATTTCATACGCAGTTTCTCCTTGAGGGTTCCTTGTTTTAATCAATAAGGCGAAATCGGCCGGCAAATAGTGACAAAATTTTTGTATGATTTCCCTTTTTTTTATGTATAATTCCTAAATCCCGTTACAATCCTATGTCGGATCGCAGAGAGATTACTCAATTGCTTGAAAAGGTTTCACGCAGGGAGGGCTCTGCTCCGGATGAGTTGCTGGCTGCGGTTTATGAAGATCTTCGACGACTGGCTCATTCATATTTTCAAAACGAACGTGACGGGCATACATTGCAGCCGACGGCTCTCGTTCACGAAGCCTATATCAGGCTAGTTGATTGGGAAAATGTTTCCTGGCAAAACCGCGCTCATTTTTTTGCCGTCGCCGCCGATGTAATGCGTAAAGTCTTGATCGATCACGCAAGACGTAAAAAAGCAGCCAAGAGAAATAGTGAGAATTTTCTCATTGAGCAAACCGTCAGTCTGGCTGATGAAAATCAAATAGACCTGCTATTGCTGGAAGATGCTTTAAGACAATTAGCCGTGCACGACCAGCGCCAGGCCAGAATAGTCGAACTCAGATTTTTCGGAGGTCTGAAAGTAAACGAAGTGGCCTATATTCTCGATATTTCGGAGCGCACAGTAAAAAGGGAATGGGCATTTGCCAAAGCATGGCTTAGACGTCAGATGCTCTCGGAAAAATTACAATCCTGATCAAACCTTACCAAGGTCAGCAGCATTTTTATGAACGATTGGGAACGAATAAAGGAGATTTTTGCCCTCGTTTCTGAGGCAAAAAAGGAAGATCGGGAGGCCCTGATTCGCAGCCAATGTGGTGGCAATGCCGAACTTGAACACGAGATCCTCTCTCTGCTCAACGCGGCTGAAAAAACAGAAAATCTGTTTGAAGGTGTATTAAATCCGTCTGAATTTTTTCCGCCCGCATCATCTCAGCGTGAAGTATCTAATGTCTTTGGTCCCTATCGGATCGTTCGTGAAATCGGCCGCGGCGGAATGGGCACGGTATTTCTTGCCGAACGCACGGATGGTGAATTCAATCAACGCGTCGCTCTCAAGATCATCAGACAATCTGTTACCGACAAGATTGCCGTGGAGCGATTTCGCCGCGAGCGTGAATTACTTGCAGGGCTATCGCATCCTAACATCGCCCGCCTGCTGGACGGTGGTGTATCTGAATCCGGTGAACCTTATTTTGCAATGGAATTCGTTGACGGCAAGCCATTGCTCAATTTCGCCGAAAGCCTTTGGCCATCTATAAAGGATCGTCTTGTTCTTTTTCTTAAAATCTGCTCCGCCGTTGCTTATTCTCACAAAAATCTGATCATCCATCGCGACCTCAAGCCGCAAAACATACTTGTTACCTCAGACGGCGAACCAAAATTGCTCGATTTTGGTTTGGCAAAAGTTTTGGTTGATTCCGATAAAGAACAAACCGCAACCCAGTTTCGGGCATTTACTCCCGCCTACGCTTCGCCCGAGCAGATACTGGGTCGGCGCGTTTCTACAGCATCTGATATCTACAGTCTGGGACTGATTCTCTTTGAACTTCTGACCGGTAAAAGACCATTTAACCACGAAGGGAAAAGCCTCGATGAATTGGTCGAAAACATAACATACGCTACTCCGCCAAAGCCAAGCGGACTCAGCCCTGCCAAGAGCAGTTTGCCCGGCAATGCCGAAAAAATCGAACATGATTTGGATACGATAGTTCTCAAATGCCTCGCACCGGAGCCCGATAAACGCTATGCTACCGTTGAAGAGCTCGGCGCGGACATCCAACGTTTTCTGGACGGAAGACCGATTTTGGCCAGGCCGCAAACCTTTGGCTATCGAGCGGTTAAATTCGCCCGCAGAAATCGCACTGCCGTAGCAGCCGGAGTGTTGATTACGCTGGCTCTGGTTGTCGGTTTTGGAGTTTCGCTCTGGCAGACAAATATCGCACGCCGTGAACGCGACCGGGCCGAAAGACGATTTCAGGATGTAAGAAAACTTGCCTACTCGTTGTTGTTCGAAATTACTCCAAAGATCGAAAATCTGGAGGGCTCAATTCCGGCCCGTGAGGCTCTGATTGCCCGATCCATTGAATATCTTGACAGCCTGGCCGCAGAAGCAGGAAACGACCCTGAATTATTGAGCGAGCTGGCCGCAGCGTACGAAAAAATCGGAGAACTCCAGGGACATCATACAAAACCAAACATTGGAGATCTGGCCGGAGCGCTGGAAAGTTACAAAAAAGCCAATGCCATTCGCCGCATTTTGCCTCAAACACCTGAAAACCGCCGTCTTACGGCAGAAAACTATCGCCAGCTTTCTGACGCCCGCTGGTGGCAGGGCGATACCGAAGGAAGCCGTCTGGACCTTGAATCCGCAATAGGTATTTACGATGCGATGTTAGCCGAAGAACCTGCGAATCCGGAAATCAGGATTGCACACCTGCGGACTTTGAATGACCAGGCCCAATGGTTTCAGGCAAGCAATCGGTATCCGGAGGCTATAAGTGTTTGTGAAAAAATATTGGCTGAAGTAAATTCCATCGATTCATCGAATATCGAAGTTCGTGAGATTTTATTCATGACGCTTGCTGATCTTGGCAATGCGCTTTCATGGAATGGTCAGCAGCAACGCGCAGAAAAAGAAATGGCAATCGCCATTGCCGGAATGCAGCAAATTTATAACGAGAATCCGACAAACAGCAGGCTTCGGCATTTGCTGTGGCGTGCCTTGACTCTTTCCAGTGTAATTTATGAGGAGATTGACGACAGGCGTTCTCTCCGGTTTGCTCAAATGGCTCTGGATGTCGCAACCAAAGCCATTGCGGCAGAACCGGCTGACATTCAGGCACGTCATAATATCGCAAGGAGCACATATCGTGTCGGGGTTGTTCTTGTCAATCTGAAGCGTACAAAAGAAGCAATAGAAGCACTGTCGCGATCGGAAACAATGTTTAAGTCCCTGATCGGAAATGAGCCGCGAAATAACTACTATCGCAGCGATTTGGCGCGTATAAATTTACGCAAAGGCCTTGCCCTGCAGCAGATCGGCAAACGCGAGGAATCCAATAATTCCTTTACCGAAGCAATGAAACTCTGGGAATTAATGGCGGAATCTGATCCGGCAAACAAAAACGTGCGGCGCGATATTGCAATGACTAATATGTATCTGGGAGATAATCTTGAAAAGATGCGAAAAACAGAAGCTGCGGCCGAAAAATACAAGGCCGCAGTTGATATGATGACTCAATTGAAAAATGAGAATGCATTGCCGGAGGTTGACGAACCCTTGATTGCCAAAATGGAACGATTTATAGCAAAACGTCGCTGACGGCAGAAAACAACTTGCTGTCTTTACGATTCTTTTTCTTTCTCCGGTTCGCTCTTGTTTCTGCTGTGTTTGATAAACGCCGCTTCGCGGAGATAAACGTTGAGTTCACAGATATCTTTTACGTAATCTCCGATTCGCTCCAGATGCTTTGCAACGAAAAGAAGATGCGCCGCTCCTGTAGTGGCGGACGGATTTTCGATCATCATTTCGAGCAATTCGTTGAAGACGCGTTTGTAACTCCGGTCAATTTCCTTATCACGCTCAATGATCTGCCGTGACAGTTCGGAGTCTTCGTTGGTAAATGCATCCAGCGCGGCGCGGAGCATTTCAGTGGCAATTTGCGCCATTATTGGAAAATCCACGTAATTTTTGACCGGCGGCTCGGTATTCAGTATGAGTGCGGCTTCTGCGATACTGCCGGCGTGATCTGCAATGCGTTCCAGAATAGGCGTGATTTTCGCTACCGAAATGACAAAACGCAAGTCGTGAGCCGCCGGATGCTGGAGCGCCAATATTTCAATACTGAGACGGTCGATCTCAAGCTCCATCTGGTCGATGATTTTATCGTCCTCGAGAACCTTGCGGGCAAGATCGCTATCACGCTCAACGAGCGAGCGCATTGCTTTTTGTACGGCGGCCTCCGTCGCTCCGCCGAGGAGGAGGATTTTATCGCGGAGCTGGTCCAATTGCTGGTCAATAATTCTTCTTTCCATTTCTAAGCCTTATAATGACACCCGGGTAATTCGCAGGGAAAATTTTTATTATAACAGGATATAATCAGCCGAATCTACCTGTAATGTAGTCTTCCGTAAGCTTTTCGTCCGGATTTTGAAACATCTTTTGCGTCGTGTTGTATTCGATTAGTTTACCGAGCATAAAAAATGCCGTGCGGCCCGAGACGCGTGCGGCCTGCTGCATATTATGCGTAACGATGACTATCGTGTATTGTTTTTTCAACTCGACGACGAGTTCTTCAATCTTTTGTGTTGCAATGGGATCCAGTGCGGATGCCGGTTCATCCATAAGTATCACTTCCGGCTGGACGGCAAGTGCACGTGCAATACATAGACGTTGTTGCTGGCCGCCCGAAAGGCCGAAAGCCGAGGTATGAAGCCTGTCCTTGACCTCATCCCAGAGAGCGGCATCGCGGAGTGCCCTTTCGACGCGCTCGTTGAGGTCTGCTTTGCTTGAATGTATCCCGTTGATCCGTATTCCGTAAGCGACGTTTTCGTAAATGGATTTTGGAAAAGGATTCGATTTTTGAAACACCATCCCGACTTTTCGCCGCAGAGTAACCACGTCGGTGCCCGGCGCATAAATGTTTTCGCCGTCGATCTCAACCGTGCCGCTTACGCGGGCAATAGGGATCGTGTCATTCATCCTGTTAAGGGTGCGCAGAAATGTGGATTTCCCGCAGCCCGATGGCCCGATAAATGCTACAATCTCGCGTTCGGGTATATCCAGCGAAATATCGTACAGGGCCTGGGCATTGCCATAGAAAAAATCCAGATTACGAATGCGTATCTTTGTCGACATAAATAACAATTCCGTTACGCAAAATCCTGCAACGGTTAAAATCTTTTTCTTGTGAAAAAGCGGACTGCGATATTAATTCCCAGAATCATAGCCAGAAGAACCAGCGTTGCGGCCCAGGCTTTCTCGTGCCATTCATCAAAGGGCGAAATGGCGTAATTGTATATCTGAACCGTTAGTGATGCCATCGGTTCATCTAAATAAAAATTGTAGAAACGGCTACCGAAAGCGGTGAAAAGCAATGGTGCTGTTTCACCGAGTACTCGTGCGACGGCAAGCATGGCGCCCGTAGCAATGCCGGCGCGTGCTGCGGGCAGAACTATATCCGTCGTTACACGCCAACGCGGAGCCCCAAGGGCGAGAGCGCCTTCGCGCATGGCTGTTGGGACGAGCCTGACCATTTCCTCAGTCGTTCGCGACACTATCGGAATCATAATCAATGCGAGTGCAAGCGAGCCGGCAAGAGTCGAAAAATAACCTTGCCGCAAAACGACCAGCGCGTACACAAAAACACCGAAAACGATAGACGGAATACCGATCATCGTATCGGCGACAAATCTGACGATTGATCCAAACCAACCGTCGCCGAATTCGGAAAGAAAAGTGCCGACGGCAACGCCGAAAGGAATCCCGATCACGGATGCGAGAGCCAGTAAAATAAGTGAGCCGACTATCGCATTTCCGATTCCGCCGCCTTCGCCGACGGGCTTAGGGGTTTCGATAAGAAACTCCCAATTCAGGGATGAAATGCCCTGAAAAGCTATGTAGCCCAGGATAATCGCCAGAATGCCGACGACGCTGAATGCGCAGGCAGCCGTCAGCGACGTCATTACGGTGTTGGTCAATCGTCTCCTGTCAAGCATAAATCAAGCTCATTATCGGGCGTGCATGGTGCGCCGCGATACGCTCATAATCAATAACTTCGCAAGTGCATTGATGATAAAAGTAACCAAAAAGAGAATCAGCCCCAGTTCGATCAATGCGCTCAGATAGAGATCTCCCGTAGCCTCGGTAAACTCATTTGCAATAACAGATGCGATTGTGTAGCCGGGATCAAAAAGCGAGAGACTGATCTGCGGGCGGTTACCTATCACCATCGTGATTGCCATTGTCTCGCCGATAGCGCGACCGAGTCCGAGAATTACGGCACCGGCAATCCCTGAAGAAGCATTTGCAAGGACAATTTTCGTTGTCTCCCATTGAGTAGCGCCAAGCGCCAGAGATGCTTCGCGTTGTGCGGCAGGGACGGCTTCAAGAACATCACGCGTTACGGCCGTAATAATCGGCGTTATCATAATCGCAAGTATTACACCGCCGGTCATCATACCTATTCCGGTTGGCGTCCCTGCAAAAAAAGGCATCCAGCCCAGGGCGGATTGTAACGGCGGCTGAATATACTCGCGCAAAAAAGGAGCCAGGACGAAAATCGCCCAAAGGCCATAGACGACAGACGGAATTGCCGCCAGCAGCTCAACCAGAAACCCGAGCGGCCGGGCAAGCGATTTCGGCGCCTGTTCAACAAGAAAAATCGCAACGCCAAGGGAAAGAGGTACCGAAATGATGAGTGCCAGAATAGATGAAACAACTGTTCCCCAGATAAAGGGAAGCGCGCCGAATTCACCTTTGATCGGGTCCCAAATGCGTCCGCCAAGAAAACCAAAGCCGAATTCCTTTATTGACAGAAGCGAGTTTTGCGTCATTACGACAACTATGGCAGCGGCTATCAATAAGATAGAAGCTGCGGCAGCCGCCAGGATTATGTAAAACAATTTGTCGCCGTCAATGAAATTGTTTCTTTTTCCGGTCACGTTTGCTTTTATTAAAATTCAAAGGTTTCAGTTATTCGTCCCTGACGCAGGGTTGATGTTTCCGCCTGTTTCAGGATATGAAATCATCGCTATTTTTCCGGCCGCCCGTTTAACCATTTCGGCCGGAAGCGGTGAGTAATAGAGCGGCTGTGCATGCTTTTGGCCGTCATTTATACACCAGGTCAAAAAATCCTTCAGAGTTTTGCCGATTCGTGGATCCGGCTGCTCGCGATAGACGAGGACATAAACATAACTCGCTATCGGATAGGCATTAGGACCGGCGGCATTTGTAATGCTTACACGCAGATCGTCCGGAGTTTCGGAGATAGCTTCTGCTGCGGCATTGGTAACAGTATTGAAGTTAGGGAGAATGAAATTTCCGGCTTTATTTTTTATTTCGGCAACCGGAAGCTTGTTTTTCATTGCGTAAGCCAATTCTACATAACCGATTGTATTCGGCGTCTGCTTGATTTGTCCGGTAACGCCTTCGTTACCCTTACCGCCGAGTCCGATTGGCCAATTTGGGCTGGTGCCTTCGCCTACGCGGGTTTTCCATTCTTCGCTTACTTTTGAAAGATAATTAGTAAAAACGGCTGATGTGCCGCTACCGTCGGAGCGATGTACTACGGTCAAAGGCTCATCCGGCAAAGCGACGCTTGGATTATCAGCGGCAATTTTCTGATCATTCCAACGCGTGATTTTCCCTAAAAATATATCTGCAATCGTTTCCGGTGAAAATCTTAGCCGCGATTCAAAACCCGGCAGATTATATGTCAATACAACAGCGCCGAGAATGACCGGAATATGGAGAATTTCGCCCGGAGCGGAACGCAGATCTTCCGTTGACATTGCCGTATCCGACGCTCCGAAGTGGACTGTTTTTTCCTTAAGCTGCTTGATGCCGCCGCCGGAACCTATCGATTGATAATCTATCTTGACCGAGGGTTCGAGATTGCCGAATTCATGTACCCATTTCTGCATTAATGGATTGATAAACGTCGAACCGGCACCCTGTAGCTTCACCTGTCCGCCGCGGCTTTGACGGCCGCTGAAACAACCGGCAAAAGAAAGCGGCAAAATTGCAATAAAAAACATTGCGGCAAAACGCCGGCCTGTCTTGTATAAATGATGACGTATAAAGCGGGGCATAAGTCTCTTGTATGCAAATATTAAACCGCTATCGTAATATGCTGACAGTTACGCTTAAGTTAATTTTCGTTTAATTATCAATAACGAAAAAGCAATCAGCCGCAAGAATTAACAAAAATGTAACATTGGGGAAACATCCCTGCTTTATCCTGAAACGGCAATCCTGAAAAATTCGAACCATAATAATTGATGCTATGCATACAGACGGCACATCACTCGCCCCTAAGAGACATTTCAGAGGTCTGTTGGATGAACTCGAAACTGAACTGGTCACGGCATTTTTTGTCCATGGACAGGGAAACGGGAAAATGGACGGCCGTGAATTTATCAGTCTGATCAAAAGTATCGAGGATTCTCTCTCAGTCCTAAAAACCGGCCGGAATCATCAGACCGCCGCCCTGCCGGCCTCTTCCGCAAAATAGTTCAAACTTTATCGTATCCGCGAATTGCCTTTTTTCGGCAAACTCAGGGTCAGACATATTTCATCACAGTCAACGCCCACCGCTCGAATTGAAAGCCGGGAGAAATACATCTAAACTCGGTCAATATTCGGCCCGACGGAGGAAAATATGGGTAAAATGAATTTTCGTAAACACTTGGCAGCATCGATTATCGGGATTGCGCTCCTTGCGGCTCCATTTGCCGCTCTGGCACAGACGCGAATATCGATGCCCAAAAACAAGTATAAGGTTCAGGACGATATCCGCATCGGAAATGAAGCCGCGGCACAGGTCGAACAACAGTTTCCGATATTGAATGACCGGGATGCTACCGCCTACCTTTCGCGTGTAGGAGAAAGACTCGTGGCTGCGATTCCGCCGGAATTTCGGCAGCCGCAATTCGACTATCGTTTCAAAATCGTCAACGCCAGCGATATAAACGCCTTTGCTTTGCCGGGCGGCCCGATGTATGTCAATCGCGGTATGATCGAGGCTGCAAAAAATGAAGGCGAGATGGCGGGCGTCATGGCGCATGAAATCAGTCACGTAGCTCTCAGGCACGCAACCGCACAGCAAACAAAAATGAACAGCCCGCTCAATCAGATTTTCGGTATCGGTACGATTATCGGCGGTGCAATAATCGGCGGACAGGCCGGAGCTCAGATTGGCTCGTTGATTGTAGCAGGCACATTCCTCCGTTACAGCCGTGATTATGAAACACAGGCGGATATCCTGGGTGCCAGAATTATGGCCAATGCAGGCTATGACCCGCGGGATCTTGCCAACATGTTCCGCACAATCGCCTCCGAAAATCGCGGCGGCCGGGCACCTGAATGGTTATCAAGCCATCCGGATCCGGGAAACCGCTATGAAAAAATCATGCGAGAGGCTCAATACCTCAATGTCTCGCCAAATCCGATAAAAATCACGCGCGACTTTGCACGTATTCAGGAGCGTTTGCGATCAATGCCGCCGGCAAAAACAATGGCTGAAATTGAACGCGAATTCAAGACCGGAGGCGGAAAAAGCCCGACCGCGGGCGGACGCTATTCATCACAGGTTCCGTTTCCGTCTGTCAGCACTGCAGTTTACCGCGGCAACATTGTCAGCCTTTCGTATCCATCAAACTGGCGTCTGTTTGAGAGTCAATCGGGAGTAATTTTTGCCCCCGAAGGAGCCTATGGCGATCAGGGGATAACGCACGGTGCGATGATTGGAATTTATTCAGCCGGCGGCGGCAGTTTTTCGCGTGCAACCGAAACCTACGTTGAAGGAATTCTTCAGGCAAATCCCTATTTGCGACAGCGCTCCGGTTACTCGCAGATTGCAATTTCCGGCCGTCAGGGCTTTGTAACCGAACTTCAGGGACGCTCACCCGTAACGAATCGCAACGAAAGCGTTACGATTTTTACGGTCCCTTTACGCAATGGTGATCTTCTTTACATAGCCGCAGTTTCGCCGGCGGACGAGAGCGCTCGCTATAGCAACGCTTTCCGAAACCTGATTGCCTCAATTCGATTGAACGACTAATCTCTTAGATACCTGATTAAATAGCGGCGGGTTTTGTCCCGCCGTTTTTCTTTTCCTCTACCGTCATAAGCAAAACAGCGGAAAGAATCGAAACTGCACTGCTAGCTATGAAAGCCGTTGCGGCGCCGTAATAATTCCAAATTAAACCGAATAGAAGGGAAGCCGGAAAGACCGTAATCCCGTATGCAAGGTTGTAGAATCCATATGCCGTACCGCGTTTTTCATCTTCCACGAGATCGGCAACAAATGCTTTTTCGACCCCTTCGGTAAGGCCAAAGTAAATTCCGTAAATGATAAACAGCGCCCATGCCTGCCAATCCTTGCTTACAAAAGCAAACCCGAGATAAACAGCCGCATAGACAATCCAGCCCAGCGTAATCATCTTCTTTCGACCGAATTTATCCGAAAGGCCTCCTCCGATTAGCGAACTGATGACCTTGCTGATATGAAGCGCGACCCAAAGCAATGGCAAATGCGTCGGCGATACGCCGGATTGCTCTGCCCGCAAAAGAAGGAAAGCATCGGTCGAATTAGAAAGAGTAAAAAGTGCGACGATTAACAAAAGACGTTTGAAATTGCCATCAAACTGCGAAAGAGAAAAACGGATGGGATCGGCCGCAGGCTCAACGATGCGTTTTGGTTCCTTTACGAAAAAAACAATTATAAAAAGACCGAAAACGACCGGAATTGATGCGTATAAAAAAACGCGGCGATACTCCTGGGCCGTAGGATTATCGGCATTTACTGCAATGAGAGACAGCAGAATAAAAGCAAGTATCGGCCCGATAACCGCTCCGAGGTTGTCGGCCGCGCGATTGAATCCGAAAGCGATGCCGCGTTTTTCAGGCTCGACATCGGCGGCAATCAGCGCATCACGCGGAGCGCCGCGGATTCCCTTCCCGATTCTGTCAGACATACGAACGAAAAACACCTGTTGCCAGGTCGTTACAAATGCCAGAAGAGGACGCGTAATCGCTGCAAGCGAATAACCCAGAAAAACGGGGAATTTTCTGCTCCCGAAGCGATCGCTCAGATATCCGGAAAACAATTTGAGAACACTCGAAGCAGATTCAGCGACACCTTCAATCAGACCGATGGCAAAAGGAGTTGCTGAAAGCGAAAGAGCCAGAAATGCAGGAAGTAGGGGATAAATTATTTCGCTGGAGGTGTCATTAAGAAGACTTACCAGACTCAGCGCCACAACAGAAGGCGGCAGATTGCGGTAAGTTGAAAACCAGGATTTTTCGCGAAGTCTTTCGAATTTAAACATCAGATATTCTTTAACCGCAATCTTTAAGTAAACCGGCAATGAAAAAATTTCTGCCGTGAATTGTTATTTTTGCCTTGATGCTGCGGGTGGCCGCTTATCGTCATACTTTTTATTGCCATAAAAGTAGAGGTACGAAAGGCTGAATGCCAGCCCCGCCAAAAGAAGAAGTCCGACAACGGCAAGCCGTAACGCCATTTTCAGTCCCTTTTTAAGTAAACGAAACAAAAGATAAGCGGCGCCGGCAAACGGGAGGAAAAGCGCGATGGCTATCATTGCGGCTGCCGTTCCGAATTCAATAAAAAATCCCGCCGTCATCGTTCATTCCCCGCTTTTGCTTCCGAGAGTTTCTCCAGTTCGGCAAGTTCTTCCTCTGTCAGGTTTGTGGGCTCTACCGGAAGGCCATATTCTCCGCTAGCCCAAGCCCCCAGATCCAGCAATTTGCATCGTTCGGAGCAAAAAGGGCGATATTCGTTATTTTCCCAGATTGTTTCAGCTCCACACTCAGGACATTTGATTTTTCGCATCTTTATAGCCCTCCAGGCAAAGAATATCACGCAGTTAGCGGGATATTAAAACGGCTGCAATTGCAAAAATTCATTGAATATTGCGGCATCAAATGCCATTATGAGATGTGGCAATGCGATTATGCGCCGTGAAAATGCATCGAACAAGCGAGGCAACCCTTGCGTATTTAAATACAGGCCAAGCTTAGGTTAAGGAGATTTTCCCATGTCCGATTACAAAGACCGTTTTGAAAAATGGCAGAAAGAAGCAAGAGAAAAGTTTGAACAAATAGACAGCCAGCTTGGGATTAGCGAAAAAATCGAATCCGGCGCAAGAGCAGTCATCGACACGGCGCAAAAAAGCGCCGAAAAAATCGTTTCCGAAGCTGAAAAAAACGAGGCGGCACGAGAAGCCGTTCGGGCAGCGGGCGAAACGATAAAGACCGCCGGCGAAGCAGCCCGCAAGGTTTGGGAAGCGGGCGAACCAATCCGTGAAGCTGCGGGTGAAGCCGGTGAAAAGGCGGCGGCTACTGCCGGAGAAATTATAAAAAATGCCGGCGAAATTTTTGAAGGTGCCTCGAGAACGGCGGAATATAGCGTCCGCGGCTTTACTGACGCTCTTGGATTCGGCGCCGGATTTACAAGATCATACAATGCTGCACGAAATTCACTGAGGAATTTCTCTTCCTGGGCCCTCCGCAATCCGCTTGAGGCTGCCGCAGCGGGAGTATCGGCTGCCGTCGGCGCCGGCATCGGTGTTGTTTTTACGGGTATCAGTTCGCATTGGTTTTTCAATTCCGCATTACCGGCCTTTTCCGTTAAGATTCTCGCAAAGCGTTTCGATGGCTATCTGAAGTCACAAAACGAAAAAATTGCATCGGGACGTCTCGCGGAGGCTGAGGCTGCGCGTATTAGTTTTGAAACTGATATCGCTCGCCGCATAGGTGCTCCGCTCCTGGCAGGTTTTTCATTTGCCTCCGGTGCGGTTTTGCTTACAAATGTCATCAATCCGAAAACCATCACGGGATTTCCTCTCGGGTGGCTGATCGGCGGGAATTCTTTTCTGGAGGGAATCTGGTTTTTCGGAAACGGGGTCGTCTGTCTGAAAACAAGTTACGATTTCTTTATGATAGCCGTCGAAGATGATCAGGAAATCAATACGATGATAAGGGAAATCAAGGGCCTGCTGCCTTCGGCTTTTAGTAATTGAACCTGATCGGTACCGGCACGAATGAAAGAATAAAAATTACCGCCGTAATTACCGCGACGGCGATTCTCCCGGCACCCGGCGGCCGGTTATCATAAGGCTGTGGATGATGCATTTTCATCATAACTGCCAGAATGATTGTAAACAAAATACCGCTGGGGCTCCCGTAAAATACCAGCCCGACGGCCGAAGCTGCTGCCATTGCGACAAAGCCGATCCGCCCGCTCCAAATATGTACCCGCTCGCCAAAAACAGCATAAATAGCATGGCCGCCGTCCAACTGCCCCGACGGGATAAGATTTAATGCCGTTACAAGCAAACCGAGCCAGGCCGCAAAATAAAATGGATTGCCTATCCCAAGGCTGATGTCTTTCCCGATTACGGCAGCCAGGATTTTCAATAAAAGCGGGTCTGCAAATGAAATTGTTCCCTCCGCAACCTCAGCGGCTCTTTCGGGCGGGAGAGTTTCCATCTGCACCAGGCCGATTATCGCAACAGGAATCAAGGCGATGAAACCGGCAATCGGACCCGCCACGCCGATATCGAAAATCGCGCGTCTGGACGGGAAAGGAGATTTTATCCTGATAAAGGCCCCGAAAGTGCCGGCCGGACCGACTAACGGCGGAGTTGGAATAAAGAAGGGTAAGGTAGAACGCACGCGATAAATCCGGCAGGCTATATAGTGTCCCATCTCATGCGAAAGGAGAATGAACAAAAGGGAAGTGGAAAAACTTAGTCCGTAATACAGATATTCGGGTCGCGCCATGATCACCCGGATGATATTGAACACCAGCAAGGCATAGTTTCCCGGTAAATTTATGAGTGCGAGCAGAAAATCCTGCAGGCTTTGCGGCTGAAAATCCGGAAAGGCATAAACAGGACCGAAGGGAAACAATGCTCCGGCGATAGTAGTAGTAATGAAAGTAATTATAAACAGCAAAGCATGGCGTGCAATGGTCGCATAGGAAACTCCGGTCAATCTTCGTCCGCCGTCCTGATCCAATTCATTTGGCATAAAAGGCAAAATAAATCGCAGATCCGGTCTGCAACCGTGATCTACGATCAAGCAAAATTCATTTGTCCGGATCGGACCCTATTTGTTTCCGTCAGTGGGAGGTTTTGAGGAAAGTTCCTTTCCGGGCTTGAAACGAATGGTTTTCCCTGAAGGAATCGGCACTTCCTCACCGGTACGCGGATTCCGGCCAACGCCACGTTTTCGCGGCTTGACGATAAAGACACCAAAGCCGCGAAGTTCTATTCGCCGCCCTTGCGCCAATGCGTCTTTCATTGCGTTGAACAGAGAATCGACGACCTGTTCTGCTTTCTGTTTAGGCACGCCCGTCCTTTCTGCCAGTTCGTTGACGATATCGAGTTTGATCATCGTATCCTCCGAAATCTATAGAAATGAAACGTGGAAGGCCACCCGCTAACATCGAGAGTATTATTCTATTCCCCTAAGTTTACATCTGTCAATGCTTTGCGGGCAACTGTCAGCAAAATTCCGGCTATTTTACTGCTTTGGCGAAAATGGCTTGCCATACATTTTCAGGTAGATCCACCCAAGCACGCGCGCTTCGGCGGTACAGAGTGCTTCCAGCCAGCAGCTGCTTAGATACAATCGCTTTTCGGCGTTGGTGGGCAGTAAATCCGCACGTTGCATTGGTGATAAATCAGGATTTTTATCCAGAGAATTCGCCTCCGTAATCTCCTGACGGGCTTCGCGCGCTTCGGCAAGTGCGGCAACGACGTCATTTAGCCAGAGATCCAGCAGCGGCTCCGAATTATTGTGCATCAGGGCTTGCACAACGCCGACGGTAAAAAACGCGAGCAGTCGCCCGCGCCGCTCCAATTTGGCGCGACTTGTTAAAATATTTTCCGCCTTCATTTCGTCCCCTTTTCTTCATCAACACGGGCGGTTTCCGAAGCTTTTTCCTTCGACTTTTTTCGTTCGTACCTGTTATCGAGGTAACTCATAATTTTTGGCGCGGCGAACATTATCGCGACGGCGAAAATCACTGCCAGAACGACAAAAACGTAAACGTAGGTAAAATCCGGGTGCATATGATGCGGGTCGTTGTCCTGTAAAATCATCATCGTTTTATTGTGCTACGGCTCATTCAAATGACAAAAGATTGTTCGATTGGCGTAACCAGAATAATCCCGTCGCCCTTTTTGCCCGTGTGCGCCTGCTCTCGAAT
>JBFLZQ010000017.1:0-44911 GCA_040756215.1 Acidobacteriota bacterium | reverse complement strand
GCAGAGGCGTGGATTGAAACTCTGCTGGAGCTTTCGCTCCAGCTTTTTGGGAAGTTTCGCCTCTGCTCAGGCAGAGGCGTGGATTGAAACGCTATCGCTTCGTTTGCAACACCACCGTTATAATTAGTTTCGCCTCTGCTCAGGCAGAGGCGTGGATTGAAACCTTTATTTTCACTCAAAACTTCGCCGAATAATAAGTTTCGCCTCTGCTCAGGCAGAGGCGTGGATTGAAACGCATCATTTAATAATAACAACGAATAATCACCGTGTTTCGCCTCTGCTCAGGCAGAGGCGTGGATTGAAACGCATCATTTAATAATAACAACGAATAATCACCGTGTTTCGCCTCTGCTCAGGCAGAGGCGTGGATTGAAACGTTACTTTTTCTGCACCGTCTTCTAATCCGTTGGGTTTCGCCTCTGCTCAGGCAGAGGCGTGGATTGAAACGTTTCAATCGCCGGATTGAAAGGCAACGCGCTTGCGTTTCGCCTCTGCTCAGGCAGAGGCGTGGATTGAAACAATACAAAGACGTAAAAGGCGCATCGCCAAAAAGTTTCGCCTCTGCTCAGGCAGAGGCGTGGATTGAAACATCGGAATCGCGTTAAATGAGAATCACTGGTTTTGTTTCGCCTCTGCTCAGGCAGAGGCGTGGATTGAAACCAAATATTAGTTATTACTCCGCGATTTTTATTTGCGTTTCGCCTCTGCTCAGGCAGAGGCGTGGATTGAAACTGGAAATTCGCCGAATACTCCAGTAAACACGCCGTTTCGCCTCTGCTCAGGCAGAGGCGTGGATTGAAACTTTATCAGACGGGCAGTTGCGGAGACCTTCCACAAGTTTCGCCTCTGCTCAGGCAGAGGCGTGGATTGAAACCGTGTCCGGCCCGTGTCCGGCCCGTGTCCGGTTGTGTTTCGCCTCTGCTCAGGCAGAGGCGTGGATTGAAACATTATACATACGGTCGTCTCCGTCGAGTTCGATGTTTCGCCTCTGCTCAGGCAGAGGCGTGGATTGAAACCATAAACGCGATATTGGCCGTCTCCCCAGAATGAGTTTCGCCTCTGCTCAGGCAGAGGCGTGGATTGAAACTCCGTCTATTTCAATAACAAAACTGTCAAATTTGTGTTTCGCCTCTGCTCAGGCAGAGGCGTGGATTGAAACAAGACCTTTTTGCAGGCCCAGCCGGATTTGCTCCGTTTCGCCTCTGCTCAGGCAGAGGCGTGGATTGAAACTGCTTTCCGTTGCCTCGCGACGGAAAGGCGGCAGTTTCGCCTCTGCTCAGGCAGAGGCGTGGATTGTAACAAAAACCGTAATCGGTTTGCTGGCGTCCGAAATAGTTTCGCCTCTGCTCAGGCAGAGGCGTGGATTGAAACACAACATCCGGCGGCAGAACGTCTGCGGCCTCGAGTTTCGCCTCTGCTCAGGCAGAGGCGTGGATTGAAACTTCGCAGCTGCCTGACTCCGCAGCCGCGTCTCGATGTTTCGCCTCTGCTCAGGCAGAGGCGTGGATTGAAACGGAAACGGTTCAGGCAGACGGCTCGAATGTGAAGTTTCGCCTCTGCTCAGGCAGAGGCGTGGATTGAAACGGCATAAAATTCCGAATCGTCCGGGATATATTAGTTTCGCCTCTGCTCAGGCAGAGGCGTGGATTGAAACTATCCAACACAAACCCAAAGGATTTGTCACGGAATGTTTCGCCTCTGCTCAGGCAGAGGCTTTTTTTGTGTGTGTAAGGTTTGGCAATTTTGGTTTGATTTGGTTCAATAGCGGGGCGTGGTTTATGTTTTTTTGATTTTCGGGTTATTGACGGTGTATTTTTCGCTGCTTTCCTTTATTGGCGGCGTACGTTTTTTACGATTTGTGCGGCTGTCGGCGGCGGATGGCGGTCGGCCATCGGGCGAAAGGCGGTTTGTGACGGTATTTGCGCCGTGCCGCGGTTTGGAGCCGCATCTGGCTGAGAATCTTTCTGCGCTGCTGCGGCAGGATTATCCGCGGTATGAGGTAATTTTTGCGGTTGATGACCCATCGGACCCGGCGGCCGATGTCATTGGCAGATTGCTGAATGAAAGCGGAAAAGCCGCCGGCTGCAGTGCAAGGCTTGTGGTTGTCAGGCCCGAAAACCGATCCGGGCGTAAGGTTGAGGTACTCTGCGGCGCCGTCGGCAAAGCAGACCCTGAGGCGGAGATTTTCGTATTCTTCGATTCGGATGCATGCCCGCATCCGGGCTGGCTTGCGGCTCTTACGCAGCCGCTCGGTGATGATGCAAACGGTGCCGTAACGGGTTACCGGTGGTTTCTGCCGCCGACGTTTTCATTTTCCGGCCAGTTGCGTGCCGCCTGGAATGCATCCATTGCCTCGGCCCTCGGCGGCGATACAAGGAAAAATTTTTGCTGGGGCGGAGCGACAGCCATAAGGCGGGACACCTTTGAACGGCTCAGCATCCGTGACAAATGGACGGGGACGGCATCGGATGATTTCATACTTACCCGCGAGGTTCGCCGTGCGGGGCTGGGGATTGTTTTTCAGCCGCTTTCGATCGTGGCATCGAAAGGCGATTGCACGCCGGCCGAAGTGCTGGAATTTACAACACGACAGATGAAAATTACGCGGACATATTCGCCGCGACTCTGGCTGGCATCGCTGCTCGGGTCGGGGCTGTTTGTGTTTGTAACCGCCGCGGGCATCGCTCTCCCGGCGGCCGGATTCGCAGCCGGCGACAGGTTTTCCGTTGTAGTTCCGGCCGTGATTCTTTCATTGATTTCCGTCCTGAGTATCGGAAAGGTGATACTGCGTGCGCAAGCCATCTCGCTGGTACTGCCGGAGGAGGCCGGGAAAATCCGCCGGCAGGCTCTGCTGCATTGCATTTTATGGCCGCTTGCCGCTTACCTGTTTTTTTATAACTCCCTGGCCGCCGCTCTCTCGCGAAGAATCGTCTGGCGCGGTATCGGCTACCGGCTTGTTTCAGATTCGCGGCTGGAGATTATCAATCAAGTCAGGACGGATAAAAAATAATAAAAGCAAAAAATAATGTTATTATTAGCCAAAGAGCGGAGCGCACGTGATATGTTTTTCAGGCGGCTGTTGATAGTTACCTTAATCGCACTTGCGGCAGCGGCAAATCTTGCCGCACAGGAAACACGCGCCAAACGGCAACCGATTATCATAATTCCGGGCTTGACCGGCTCCGAACTGGTAAATCGTGAGACCGGCGAACTCGTCTGGTTTCGCGTAAGCCGCTCGAAAAACGATGACGTGCGGCTGCCTGTTTCCCCTTCGCTGAGCCGTAACCGTGACCTTCTGGTTGCGCGGGACATCATTCGCGGAATCAAAATCGTTTCGTTTTTGCCGGAAGTGGAAATTTACGAACGCCTGCTCGCCGCTTTGAAAAATAACGGTTACCACGAAGCGAAATGGGACACGACCGATCCGAACGACGCCGGGGATTCTTTTTTTGTCTATGCATACGATTGGCGCCGCGACAATGTGGAATCGGCACGTGAACTGATACGAAAGATAGAGGCTTTGAAAAGCCGTCTCAAAACACGGGATCTGAAATTCAACATAATCTCGCATTCAATGGGCGGGCTCGTGGCAAGATATGCCGCCATGTATGGCGACGCGGACATACCGGCATCGCGGCCAAAACCGAATTGGAGCGGGGCACGGCATATGGACCGGATTTTCCTGCTCGGGACGCCAAACGAAGGCTCTCTCTCGGCACTGGAAGCATTGCTCAACGGCGTTGATTACATTGCGGGAATAAATCTGCCCTGGGTGCAGAATCTATCGCGGTTTGACCTTTTTACGCTGCCGTCTCTTTACCAGTTACTCCCGCAGGAAGGCGCATTTCAGGTTTTTGACGAAAATCTGCAGCCGCTCACGTTGAATATTTACGAGCCCGCCGTCTGGGAAGAATACAACTGGGCAATCTGGCAGGATAAGAACTTTGCCAGGAAATTCTCCGCAACCGAACAAAGGCAGGCACCGGCATTCTTTCGGGCCGCACTGCTGCGTGCCCGCCGGTTTCAGGAAGCGCTTAACGCAAACGGGACGGAAAATGTCCCCGTCCGTTTTCATATTATCGGATCCGATTGCAAGGACACGCCGGGCGGTATAATTCTCCGCCGCAATGAGAAAAAAGACCGCTGGATTACACAATTTGACGCATCACCCTTTACAAATTCGTCAGGCCGTAAGTTTACAACCGAGGAGATCCGAAAGGTTATTTTTACGAGCGGTGACGGCGTAGTTTCAAAAAGCTCGCTCTCGGTTGACAATCTGGTAACAAAAGGCAAGTCCGCAGTCCTTCCGATTCGTACGCAGATCTTTCGCTGCGAAATGCATAGTAAATTGGTTACAAACGCAGAAGTCCAGCGCGAGCTGTTCCAGTTACTGGGGACTGCGGAAGGAAATTAAACTAAAAGCAGGAATTGCTCCGATGATAAAAAACCTGCTTGACATGGACAAGCCGGAAGAAAAGACCGGTAAACCCGCATCAAAGGAAGTTATCTCGGTTTTCTCTGCGGAATCGCCTGCCGTCAGAGAGCCGGAAGCATCCGATTCCATGATGGAAACGATCCGCCGAAGCGGTCTGGCCTATTCGGCAGCAATTGCTCTTGCCGCCTCGGTAGTTTTTATGCTGATCCTCGGCTGGGGTGCGGATCTGCTATTCGAAACATCGCCCTGGGGTATCGTACTGGGCATTCTGATCGGAGCAGGCATCGGCTTTGTACAGTTTTTTCGCATAAATGCCCAAATCTTCAGGAAATGATGCCAAAATAGCCCGCATTGCACATTGAACTTTGTATCCAATATTAGTATTATTTTAAGTTTGTTGTGAGCGATTTGACCGATAAAGAAACGGGCAACGCTCCGCCGGCCGCCGGCCCTGAAAATACACGTATTCTTGTGTTAATGGCTGTATTCGGACTTGCCGGCGGTGTGATAACGGGTTTTTTGATATCAGCCGGATTTGGCGTCGGCCTGGTTTTCGGTACCGCAATCGCTTTTTTGAATTATTTTTGGCTCAGGAAGTCATTGAAAAAAGCCTTTGATTTCGGTAATTCCGAAGGTAGGCCGTCATTTGCCGGCAGCGGTTATTTTACAAGATATCTGGTAATAGGCGGACTCGTTGCACTGGTTTATATTTCCGGTTTGCTGCCGATTGCAGCCGTGCTCCTCGGGGCGTCCGGCTTTGCTTTCGCACTTGTAACGGAAGGACTGCTGCGGCTGGCCGGTGCAGTTTTTGTAAAAGGCCAAAAAAGCATATAAAACCGGCTTTGGCCAAAGTTAAAAGGCATTTTATAAATTTATTTCAAGTTGAATAATTGAAAACAATGTTTTTATTTGCTGAGGGCGGCCATCATCAGCCGTTAATAGTCGAATTCGTAAATCATTATTTCGGTGAGCCGGTTTACCGGTTTCAAATGCTTTATACCAAACCGCTCTGGGACCGCTTTTTCCAGAGATTTGGAACCGACGCCGAATCAGTTTTCGGTCCATATTCGCCCGAAACAGCCATCCCATGGTACACCGTGATGTTCGTCATCGCATGCCTGCTTACGGTTGCGGTTATCTGGATTTTACGGGATAAACTTTCCGAAGATGATCCGTCGCACAGCCAATTGACGTTAGAGGCCGGATTCCTCGCACTCAAGGATATGATTATCCGGACGGTTGGAGAACATGGCTTTAAGTATTTTCCCGTCGTGGCAACATTTGCATGCCTGATTTTGATTTCGAATCTCATGGGACAATTCCCGATGTTTATGTCCCCGACGGCGTCTGTAAACGTAACCTTTGCTCTCGGCATTTCGTCATTTATCTACTATAACTCGGTCGGAATACGCGAAAACGGTTTGATCAACCATCTGAAACATCTCGCCGGGCCCAAACTTCCCTGGTATATGTTTATCGTTACGATGCTGATCTTCGGTATCGAATTTATCAGTAATATGATAAGGCCTTTGACGCTCGGCATCCGGCTCTTTGCGAATATGTATTCGGATGAGCAGGTTTTCGTCCAGATAACCAATCTCTATCCGCCATTTACGCATTTTATAGTGCCGCTTTTGCTGACGGCACTCGGTGTCTTTGTCGCAGTCGTCCAGACGCTTGTATTTACTCTGCTTTCAATGATTTACCTAAGCGAAGTAAGCCATCCGGTACACCATAATGACGGTCACGGCCACGATGACGTACACGGTGAAGCGGCTGCTACGGCATAGCAGGATTTATGACGCCGTAATCACCTTTACCGGAGAGACGGCGAAATGAAAAAATGGAGACGGGGAAGAAAATAGTTCGCACTTTATAGAATGAATATGCCCGCACGCGACAGGAGCCTTGACTCCAAGGAGTATAAATCAAGCGCATACCGGAAGCGAGGCGAAATAATACCACAGCGAACTAATCCGAACCTCTCCAACATTAATAAAATAAGGAGACGAAAATTAAACAATGAATAAATTGAAATATTTCTTTTTTGCAGCGTTGGCAATTTCAATGATGGCCATCGTCGCTGCCGCTCAACCGGCAGGAGCAGGCGCCGCCGACAATGAATCCACGGTCAGTGCCGCACGCGCAATCGCCGGCGGCATCGGTTTTGGACTGGCTGCCGGTTTGGCCGCTATCGGACAGGGTTTGGTCGGTTCGCGTGCCGCCGAAGGCGCTGCCCGCAATCCGGGAGCAGCAGGCACGGTCCAGACCCTGATGATCATTGCACTGGCTCTGATCGAATCGCTGGTCCTCTTCGCTCTGCTGATTGCGTTTACGGTCGTCAAGCCGTCCTAATAAGCGGGCAGCAGGAAATTGGCGGGCGGGGCCGAATGCGGGTCTCGTCCGCTTTTCGTTTCGGCTCGCTGGCAACCAACTGACTTTAATGCCATCCAAATATCAACGGAATAACGAATGAGTACCCTGATAGCAAATAAATACAGACTCCTGCAGTTAATTACCCGAATCGGGCGCAGCGAGCTTTATCAGGCGGAAAACGTCATTTTGGGAAAGGAAATTTCGCTTTTGCTTTTATCGGCCGGATTTAGTGCTGCCGAGGAAAGCGAATTTCTCGAACAAACACGCCGCATTGCAAAGGTAAACCATCCCGGCATACTGAACCTGTCCGACATTGGAGGCGATACAAAAGGTAACCGATTCGCAATTCTGGAAGCGGCTACCGGCCGGTTGCTTGCCGAAATACTGGAAGAACGTCCGGAGGTTACGGCTGATATTGCCATTTCGATCGCACGACGCGCAGCCCAAGCTCTAAAAACTGCGTCAGAACACTCGCTCATTCACGGTTCACTTTCAACCTCTAAAATACTCGTATCGCTTGATGACGAAAATGTTGATGCAGTAAAAATATTCGGTTTTGGAAGTCCGGTATCGCAGGAGGATCAACTATTTCAGGCACCAGAGCTGATGGCCGGGTCGCCTCCGGATTCACGAAGCGATATGTTTTCGCTGGCGGCAATAATTTACAGAATGCTAACCGGCCAAATGCCCTTCGCCGATACAGGTAATACAGAAACTCCGCCTGTCCCTTTATCTGCTTACCGAACAGATATCGCACCGGAATTTGAGGCCGTTATCGTACAGGCACTTTCCGCTGATCCAAACGCCAGACCGCCAGCAGACGATTTTTTGCTTTCTCTGGAAAGAACAGATTCAACCAATACATCAGAAAAATCTCAAATTCAATCATCACTTGAAAAGTGGAAGTCGGCCGCGATCATTCTCATCGGCGTCTGTGTCCTGGCTGCGGCATTGATTTACGCTACGGGTGGATCAATAAAAACCGACCCGGCCGCGACTGCCCAACCGGTTCCCGGAAGTTTACCTGTTCAGCCAATCAATCCCGCAACCGGAGTCGAGGAAGAAAATCTGGCCAAATTGCCTTTGACAACAGCGGAAACAAATTCCAATACATCCGCATCTGCCGATACGCTGCCGGGCGGGGACGGCTATAATCCCTGGGCAAATGGCGGCGTTCCACCACCTGGAGCACCTTTACCACCACCGGGGCAGACAATTACCATCAATCCGGGACAGAGCCCTTTTATGCAGGATTCTAACTGCATTATGCAGCCAAGCGGCATTTTGCTTTGCCCTGTTCCGGTAACGCCGACTCCGACCCCTAAAACAACTCCAACACCCAAAGCCGGAACTACACCGGCAGCAAATACAAACACTGCTGCTACACCGCAGCAGCCGACACCTTCGCCGGAAACCAAAGAGCAGCGGACAACGCCGACTCCCTCAAAGCCGGCAAAGCAAAATACCAACCGACCACCGGCAGAATCAGGAACACAAAATGGAGCCGAAGGATTCTAACGAGGAACTTCCACAGCCAGTAAAAGATCGGAAATCACCGCGTCTGCCGTCGCACCTTCCAATTCGGCCTCGGCACGTAACGTAAGGCGATGTCTGAGCACCGGTTTTGCAAGGTCCCGGACATCATCAGGGGTCGGGAAATCGCGTCCTCTCATGGCTGCAAGTGCTTTTGCGCCGAGCAATAGCGAAATGCCTGCACGCGGGCTTGCACCGTAAAGGATGGTTGGATGTTCGCGGGTTTTTCTTACAAGATCTACAATGTAATTCCTGACACCTTCTTCCGTACGTATTCGCCTTATTTCTTCACGGCATTTAACGATCGCGGCTGCATCGGGAAGTGGATTGATTCCTGCCGTTTCGAGTTTATGTGAATCGAAACCTTCGTCCCATCGGGCAATTATTTCTTTTTCTTCTTCGCGGGCCGGAAAATCTATTTTGATTTTAAGAAGAAAGCGGTCGAGCTGCGCTTCCGGCAGCGGGTAAGTACCTTCGTATTCGATTGGGTTTTCTGTTGCCAGCACGGTAAACAGAGGCGAAAGCGGATAGCGCTCGCCGTCGATCGTTGCCTGTCGCTCTTCCATCGCTTCGAGTAGCGCGGCCTGGGTTTTGGGCGGAGTTCGATTAATCTCATCTGCAAGAAGGATGTCGGTAAATATTGGCCCGTGACGGAGCTTGAATTCCGAAGTCTGCATATTGAAAACGTTTGTCCCGGTAATGTCCGACGGCATCAGATCCGGTGTAAACTGAATCCGTGAAAATCTTGCATTGATAATCGCGGCAATTGTTTTGACTATCAGAGTTTTTGCCGTTCCGGGCACGCCTTCGATTAGTGCATGTCCTTCTGCCAAAATTGCGACCAGAATCTGTTCTACGACGTCGTCCTGCCCGACGACTACCTTTCTCAGTTCATTCAGAATATGTGCGACCGTTGAAGTTGTATTTTCCGGCATTTTTTTCAGTTATCCCCAAATATCTGCAATCATATTGAATACAGCAAATCGTAAATCATTTTGAAGGCCAGCAGCATCACGGCCAAAAGAAAAATTTGTCGCAGCCGGCGTTCATTGAGCCTGACTGCTATAGTCGCGCCAAAGTAAGCGCCGGCAAACATGGTTATGCCCAATATGAGCCCAAGCCTGTAATCAACCAGGCCATTCCAGATAAAAACCGCCGTCGCCACCAGAGAGGAAAAAACATTGATAAGTTTGGTAGTGCCGACGGATTCAGAGTAACTCATCCCAAGCAGCGAGACGAACACGGCTGTCAAAATCGTAACATAACCGCCGCTGAAGAGTCCGCCATAGATTGCCAGCGCAAAGGTTGCTGCCCAACCAAGCATCGGGTGTGGTGCTGTGATTGAATCATCCGCAAAATCGTTATTACGATTAGGATTCAAGAAGGTAAAAACTACTACGGCTATCATACCTGCCGTCACGATTATGCGGACCGAATGGCCTGAAATCTTTCCGACCAGCAATGCTCCCAGAGCAGATCCGATAATTGTCAGAATTATCAACGGGCGGACCTTGTGGAGATCTATTTTACCGGTTTTCAGAAAGGGAATGGTCCCTCCGACAGCCATAAAAGTAAGCGCAAACATATTCGTCGCCACCGCAATCTTTTCGTCAATGCCAACCTGAAACATGACGGGAACTGCTATCAGTGAATTGCTGCCCGTTACTACGCCAATCACGCTGGTGACGAAGAAGATTAAGATCAATAAAAGAATTTTTTCTATCCCGGTCATTTGACGAAAGGCCGCCTCCGACCGGATAGTCCGAGTTCATTCTCCAGTCTTCTGAGTTCCCGGACTATCTCTAAAACTTCCCTTTTGCCTGCGCGACTTCCGTGGATAATAGCTTCGCAGTGTGCAAAAAGCTTCTCAATATCAGCTCGATTACATTTTGTCCGTGAAGCAATCATTGCGGCTAACTGCTCACGGGAACCGGCTGAATTTTCAAGACCAAGAAGACGGGCAATACGTCGCCGCAGATTACCGTAAATATTCTCGAGCGCAAGGTCATAAGCATTCATTCTCCTCTGCAACTCGGCCATTGCAGAAATATATTCCAGTCTCGCCAGACGATTAGGCTCAGGCGGATCGAGCGGACGTGCGAAACGCATCCCAACCGTGTAAGCAAGAATTATGAGCAAAATGGCAGCCTGCAGGGCGATCCAGGGCAAGGGAGTTCCGGCAAAGTACTTGAGGAAGCTGTTGCCTTCTGAGCCGAAGCCCTGATGATATTCATCGAATGCAATTGTACCATTGCCGGCTGAAGCGATTTGCAGGGCAAGACGAGAATTGTCTGCAAGACCGATTCCCGCATTGGAAACTATGAAAGGATCGGAGAGTATTATGATATTACCAAGTCCATAATTAATATCAGCGAGAATTCCCTTATCCTGTCCGCCGAGGTGTATTATTGCGGGTTCAACTGTTGTCAGAAAATCGCTGCTATTGGAAGGCTGCGGATGTGGAATCTCAGCGGACAAACCGGCCGCAAATCGTGAAGGTTGCACGGAATATATGTCTTTAACCAGTTGAGTCGGCTGGACTACTCTGGCCGCCGGGGTCCGAAAAGTCATCTGTGCAACATCGTAAGGATCAACGTTTTCAAGAAGTTTAACCGCCGTTGGCGTAAACGAGAGTCCGGCTGCAGTTTGGATATCGGATAATGCAGCCGGCATTTGACGGTCTATCAGAACCAGTGTGCCGCCTGCGGACACCCAAAGCAGAATATGCTCTAAATCACTATCACTTAGTGGCCGCCGGAGTTGTCCGATGATTATCATTGTGCCGACTTTGGAACGTTTACCGGAATTCAACGCCTCGGCCGGCTCGCGCCATCTGGTAACATTACGTCCTGTTTCACTCAGTAAAGTATAGAATGCAAGCGTGCCGGTAGCCCCGGCATTGTAGCTCGAACGATTGGGACTAAGTTCGCTGTCGGGTGTTTCGTCACGCTGCCGAAATGTTGCAAGGCTAAGCAGAATCAAAACAGCCAGAATAAGCAGGATACCAAATATGATCCCCAGGCGTTCTTTCATACTAAATCAAAGTCCGAGGATCTGGCGGCATCGACGCCTGAAATCCTCCCAGTCAGTTGTGTCGGCTTTGCGTCCGCCATACCAGAATTTCTCGAAAGTTGCGGTGAGGTACCCCGCAGGCCCATAAAATGCGGGGGTTTTTTTCAATTCAAGCAGATAATCGCTGTTGGTTTTATGTTTAGCCAATGTGATTACTTTTCGTTTACTAAAGCCAAGCAGAAGCCCGACATAAGTCTTTCTTATTGCGCCGCGAATATCGCCGGCGTTTGCCAAATTCTCTGCTTCATTAAAAAGCGTTTCGGCCTCGCTGCCTTCATCAATTGTTTCACCTAAAATTACATGCACCCGTGAATCAGAAACATCCGTGATTGCTTTGTCCTTGAGAACCGCACGGATGATCCTGTAAAGGATATAAACTCCGATAAATGAGAGTAAGGCAATCAGCGATAAACGAAGCCATTCAGAAAGAGACGCGAAGCCGCCCTGCGGGCTTGCCGAGATTGGCCGGGGAAAGAGCGATTCGAGCCATTCGGCTAATCGTCTAAGCAATTCCTCTCCGACGTTTGGCTTAGAGTTTTGAGGCCGGCGATATTCCGGGCGTTGAAGAATCTCGGCGATTTTTAGTTTATCTTCATCCTTCGCAGGTTGACCGGCAGATTCAGAGGCGGCAATTTCATCCTGCAGCCGCTGCAGCCGGGCGAAAATGCCATCGAGAATCTGCATCTTCGATTCCATTGATTCCGCACTTTTACTTGCTTCGAGACCTTCTGAAAACCAATGATTATCTACGGTGATCTTTTCGCCGTTCAGGACTATATCTTCCTGCGGCGGTAACAGCAAAAAAAGTTCCCGATAGATATCGGGTATTTTCGCCGCTGAATCTTTTTGAGCAGATTGATCTGCGTATGCCTCTATCAGTTCCGTAATACCTTCAGTTGCCGATGTAACTCTCTGTCGATAATCGGCAATCATCGTGTCGGCACGAAAAGTAACCGTAGAAAACGAAATAAGGAGGAGCAATCCGATTGTACGAAAGAAAAGTTTCATTTAGTCGTTCAAACCAAATATCGAACTTTTTCGTGATGCAATTGGGGCTACATCAAGACCGGAGCGGGAACCGATTGCAGGTCGTAATGGATTTACATATTCAGCAGGAACTTCGGGAATCTCACCAAGCCGCTGAGTGGCCAGCAATTCCAGATCATAAGATTCGCTTCGAACCCTCTCGTCTATATATAAGAGACATAAACCTATAAGCCAAACCGGAGCAAGCAATATTACGCTAAGCTGGGATATTACCTGGCCGGCAACTTCATACCAGACAGGAATAACGTCCGGGTCGGTGATTAAAAGATCCTCGATTGGTATGCCTTCATATACAGCGTACCAGGTAATCGGAACATAAAGAATGGCCAGGGCTGAATAGGTAGCAAATAGCGTGAAGATAAATAATGCCGCGAAACGACTTACGCCGGATCCGGCCAGCGATGCACTACGACCTATTGCTGAAAGCGGCCCTAGATTTTCTACCGTAATACTCTGCGGAACATAAGCAAAGCGGGAAGCAACTAAAAAGAAAAACCAAAACGTCAGGACTATCGCTGCAAGTGTAATCACAATGGCGAGCGGATAACCTAAAAAAGGTACTGCGGCAAAAATACCGATCGTCAATAATGCCAGAACCAGTCCGATCGTCAAACCGAAGTAAAGAATTACTCCTCCGAGGATTCCAACAACAAAAAAAATCGCTGCCGAAGCAAACAAAAGCGGAAAGAATCTTTCAAGTGAGTTTTTATAGATCGTCGCAACCCGCAACGGCTCTGCAAATAGTATGTGACGAATAAAATTTTTTGAAGCTCCGCCCATTACGACAAGCATTGCAACGGATTCGACAGCCCAGATAAAGGCATTGCCAAGCCATAAGAAAATATAATGAGCGGCATCCCCAAGCTCTCCCGAGCCGCGGTAAAAAAACAGCCGGGCCAGATACCACCAACCCAGCATAACAAGCATACCGATAATTACCGGCGGCGCGGCAGCTAATATAAAGACAAAAAAATTATCCCTATATAACCTTATCGCACGGTCAACCAAATCCCCTGCCGTCAACGGCTCGAAATAAGTATCATTGATTGCCAAAGATTAGCCTTTCTCCGAAGTTGTTTATTTCTTCGCCTTAATTATCTGATGTGTTGAAGACGCTGCCGTCGAGCGGCTGATTGATATAAAATTCATTTAAGGTTGTTACCCATTCATACTCTCTCGTCCCTTGCATATCATCCAGCAGGACATAGACTCGATAAGTATGTGGCAGGTTATAGCCCGATTCTTCTTTGAAATCGCGAAATTCCTCAACAAGAATCTGGCGTAATTCACGAACACGTATAGAGGCATCTGCGGCTGATGCACCTTGGGCACCGGTAATGCTTCCTATCTGAGAGGAGATAGTACGGCGGTATTCCGTGCGTAAATGCGAGAATGTAACCGGATCGAAATAGACGCGTATTTCTACATCTGAACCGCCTTTTTTGGCATATCGTGCCGCTATCATTTCACGCCCGTCAATTGTTTTGCGGCCTTCTACATCCAGTCGGAATTTTGTCGAATCTTTTTGATGGAGCGGCCAGACAGTGGAGAGCACACCCCCGAGCAGCCCGTCCCGTACTATGTCATCATAACGATAGAGAAAGTCTCCAAGGTATGATCGTATATTATTATAGGCAAAATCGATTTTTACCTTTCGGCCATCAAAGATGAATTTGTCAGATGGATAAGTAGAAATGGGAAAATTCATTGCTACCAGTGATTTATCTCCATCGCTGGCAAGAACGATCCTCCCGTCTGCACCGACGCCGCCTTGACGCAAAACCTTGTACTTAACCGTTCCGGTGGCAAGGATATTTTTCAGCTCCGCAAGTTTTTCCTTTTTTGCTATTGACTGCAGATGTTTGTCGCGTAATTCCTCAGCAGATAATTTTTGTGCCGGGATAGCAGTAAACAGGAGGATGGTAAACAAAAAAGCGGAAATCGCAAAATAACATTTTGTAATCATTTTTGGTCAAACCTCGATGAAATTATCGAATGATTTGCTTTTAGAATCAAGAAAAAAAAGGCGGAAGTATGAGACTTCCGCCTGCAAGGTGAACGTTAAAACCAAGTTAGAATTCGATACGGCCAACGAATTGGACGATGCGTGGATCGAACGTGGTGTTGATACGTCCGAAACTTGTCGAGTTAACGTTTCCGGTTCCCGGGAACACTCCGACGAAGAAGTTGGCACGGTTGAGAACATTGAATGCCTCAGCACGTACCTGGAAGCGGATCTTTTCCGTAATACGGAAATTCTTCATCAAAGATGCATCCCAGTTGAAATAGATCGGACCATTCCAGGCGTTGCGTACCATATTGCCCGTCTGGCCCGGAGCTACGTTGAAGAAGACCTGTCCCGAGAATGGAAGAGCGCTCGGGTCAAATCCATTCGCAGCTCTTCCGGTGGCTCCTACAAACAACTGTGAGCAGTTGCCGGAACTAAGAGCTGCCTGGTTGATGTTAATCACCTGTGGATTGATCCAGAAGACTCCGCACGGCGTGCGATAAACTCCGATCAATGCAGAGATTTGTTCATTGGTCAGGGTTGAGAATGCAGTTTGGCGTCCGGAGCGAGCTGCACGGTTGAGAGTGCCGCGCGGATCGGTGATTGTGATGGGAGCTCCCGTCGAGAAACGGATTATCGATGAGAACTGCCATCCGCCAAGCACTGCATCGACGATACCGCCCTGATCGAGCCATTTACGGCCCTTACCAAACGGCAACTCGTAGATACCATTGAAGTTTACAACATGCTCCGTGTTGAAATCCGCCACGGCATATTCAAGACGGCGGTTGTTGTTGTCGATCAACGGATCAAAACGGGTCTGGCCAACGCCGGCAGAATCCGTCAATGCTTTTGCCCAGGTGTAGTTCAATTGGAAATAGACTCCACCTGAGAAGCGGCGTCTCAGCTCGGCCTGCATTGAATGATACTGTGAACGCGAAGCGTTCGTCAGCAAGTCAACCACGCCGGTGTTCGGGTTTGGCAGAAATTCATTTCTTGCATTACCGATAAGATTCTGAGCGTAGAGGATTGCGAGATCCGCAGGCGTCGGATTTCGGATAAATCCGAGAACCGTTGCGTTGGTCAACAATCCGCCTGCCAGCTGGGCATTGAAATAATTCAATGGCTGGCTGCCCGGAATCGAAGGATTATATGCGGCACTTGTACATTTCTGAAGCGGAGATGCAGTGCCGGGAAGCGTTGCACCCTGAGCTATACAGTTGTTGACCGCAATTGCAAAATCGGCGAGATAGGCAGCGGGCAGCTTGACCTGGTTAAAGTCAAGGCCGCGAACCAGATTGTCGCTCTTGTTTCCTACATAACGCACTTCCAAAGCCATTTTCCAGGGAAGCTCACGCGTTACACCGAAATTCCATTGCATCAGGCCCGGAATTTCCAGATTCGGATCTATCGCGAAAACAGTTCCGAAGTTCGATGCAAGGGCATTGTTCTGTGCATATGTACGCGGAACCTGAAATGCAGGAGCCGTCAGGCTGGGCGTAAAGGACGAAAGCCTTCCGTTCAGGTTGATTTGGGAAACACCTTGTGTAAGACCCTGGTTACCTGAAAGAGCATTGTCAGCCGCACGGACAAATTCGTCATTCACGTAGTTAATGCTCCAGCCGCCTCGCAAAACTGTTTTTCCGTTGCCGGGGAACAATTTACCGAGAAAACCGCCAAAGTCCGGTGACCAGGCAAAACTGATGTTCGGAGCAATGTTGTTCTTATCCGGCTTAAACATCCGGTTATCGCCTACATTGGTTCCGACGAAATTGTAAGTGCCGTTCGGATCGAGAATCGCCGAGATAATGTCCGGTTTGCTGCCGATTACCGGCTCGAGGGCGAGTCCGCTCGGTTCGCTGACCGGAGTATAGATTTCATGGCGAACACCATAATTCAACGTGAAATTCTGGTTTATACGCCAGGAATCACCGATGTACCACGAATAGTTTTCAAAGTGCAGACGGCGATTCGGCAGCACGTTCGGCACAAAACCGCTGGTTTTGCTGGTAACGTTAAATGACTGGGATTGCGAACTTACGATACCGCCAAGCAGTGCCAGCAAACTGTTACCGATAGCCAATTGTCCGGCAGCAATACCATTAGGGAAGTTAGTGGCGTTATTGGCCAAGGTTGGCGTATTAACGTTTGTCCCGAGCGTGAGAGTCGGAATCGTAGAGTTTGCAAACGCCGGAGGTCCGAAGGGATTGATTCTATACCAGGCGATTTGTCCACCGAATTTGATGGAGTGATTGCCCCAGGTATAAACCGCATTGTTAGCCATATTCCATATGGAAGTATTCCGGCCCTGACGTTCAAAAGTGGACTCGGGGCTGCTAATCAGCGGCAAAGACAGGAAAAAGTTTGTCGGTTTGTTATTGCGGTCAAATGCCGGTCGGCTAAGCTGGTTCGCAACCCGAAATTCATTGGTAAAGTTTGCCGCGGGCGTGAAACGCCAGGCAACGTTGGTTGTATAGGTGCGGGCCACCTGGAAGCCAAACGGAATATCACTGAATCCGCCGTTGTCAACATCGGGACGCAGGAGATTCTCCTTGCGCCAGGAATAAACACCGTTAACGGTATTCTTCGAGTTGATGTCGTAATCAAAACGAGTAGTAATTGCTTCGCGATCCTGATTTTGTTTCTGTGAGAAACTGTAACCTATGGTGTTACGTCCATCGCCTACAGTCGGGTTGTTCCCATTCGGCAAATTCGCAAGGATTCTGCTTAGTATCACGGAATCGATGCCGGTAATTGCCGGACCGCCGGTTTGTTGAGCGGTAAAAATGTTCAGCGTCTGGGTATTACCCGATCCATCCAGATAGGTAAAAATGCCGTTTTTAGCATTCGGACGCAAAACTGTTCGCGTTACGTTGGCAGATTGTCGGAGCCTGAAACCTTCATAGGAACCAAAGAAGAACAAACGGTTCTTCAGGATAGGCCCGCCGAGACGTCCGCCAAATTGATTGCGGTTAAGGAACGGCCTTTTGATGCCGTTGAAATTATTGAAGAACGTGTTTGACGCAAATTTTGAGTTGCGGTTGTAGATAAACGCAGCGCCGTGAAATTCATTCGAGCCGCGCGGAGTAACAAGCTGAACCTGCGATGCTCCGTAGCCGGCTTCGGGCCCTGCATTTTGGGTGGTTATGGTAAATTCACCTACATCGTCAACGTTTGGTCTGTCAGGGATAAAATCAGTCGCATTTGACCGGATAAAATTATCCTGAACATTGAGGCCGTCACGGGTGATGTTTGTGAATGATGTACGCTGGCCATTAATGACCGTATTCGTAGCACCATTGGAAGAAGTTCCCGCCTGAAGACCAATCAGTGAGAGAGGGTTGCGGCCATTGAGCGGAAGCTCCTGAATTTGCCGGGTTGTAACGGTTGTCGATATTTCGCCATTGGAGCTGTTGATAATGTCTGCTCCCGCAGTTACCTCGACGACTTCGGAAATGTCTCCGGCTTCCAGTACCGCGGTAAGTGTTGCTGTCTGGGCAACATCAATTTTAACTCCGGTATAAACTGCTTTTTTACGTCCGGCCGCAGTTACCGTTACTGTATAACGGCCGACGTCCAGTTGTGGGAGTGTTACAGAACCTTCGTTGGTAGTAGTCAGTGTCCTCTCCCTTCCGGTCTGTTCATCCTTAACAACTACAGTTGCGCCAGGAATAACACCGCTCGAGTCGGATACGTTTACGGTGAGCGTACCCGTATTTGACTGAGCGGTGACCGTAAAGGCGAAGGCCATGACCAATGCCAATACAGAAAATAGTTTTTTCATACTTCTCTCCTTAAAGTAGTCAGAACGACGGGGGAATCGTTCTGAAAAAAAATTATCTTTCTTATGGGACACGTAGGTTACTACGCATTTAGGTAAGGCAAATTTAATGCCAGCGTTTTCCTGAGGAAAAAGCATTATTTTTCAATGGTTTAGGGATTTGAAACTATCCCGGCAATCACGAACTTTTGGAAAAATAAACGAATTTTTGAATTTTATGCATTTTTAACTTTGTTGTATTTTGACCGCATTCCAGCAAAAAAGAGAGGCCGCAGCGGCCTCTCTTGTAATAATCGGGTTACAAAAATCTGTCACTAAAACAGAATTCGAAGCCCGAATTGAATACGGCGGCTGCTTAGCGCAACATCGCCATTATCAGCAAAGCCTGAACTCGATACGCCGGCGTTTTCCATTGTAAGAATTGGTATCGAGGCTCCCCCGGCAACGCCAAAACCTGCGTTTGGTGTATTCAGGACGTTGAAAGCCTCTACTCTAAACTGGACCCGCAGTTTCTCATCGATGCGTGTCGTCTTGAAGACGCCCATATTTAATTGATTCAACACCTTGCCACGAACGCTGTTTCGTGACGCAGTACCAAAAGGCGTACCAAAGGCAAGCGCCGCTCCCGGCCCATTGTAAATCCACCGGACATCATTTGGCGTAACCGGAGTCAATACGCGACTACCACCAACAATTCTGTTAAGGTCGTTAAGCAGATAAAATCCCGTCGGGCTGATCGGTGTGCTCGCACCCAGCAAACCCATCAAACGAGCGTCAATGTTAGTTATTGCAACCCGTCTGATATCGGCTTTAGGATTTCCTACGAACGGCCGCAGATTATCCAGTCCAATAAACGTATTTGCAAAAGCCGCATCAATATACGAATTTGCAAATACCTGGGAATTTCTGAACTGTTCCGGAGTGTAGGGTCGGCCACTTGCAAGGTTGTATTGGCCATTTATCTGCCAACCACCAAGCAGTTTTCCAAGATATCCCTGTTGCTCCTTAAACAACGGCACGTCGTAAATATAATTGAGCGAAAAAGCATGTGGCCGATCAAAGCCTGAAGTGCCTCGTTCCAAATCCTTGACATCAAATGGATTTTGCGCAATCGGACTTTCTCCAAATGCGAAGATCTCACTTGCGTTATCCAAGGCCTTGCTCCATGTGTATGTCGCTCCCAGAATCAGCTTCTTGTCGAGAAAACGGCCATTATACCTTGTCTGCATCGAATGATACGATGAGCTTCCGGTATTTGTCCTGGACCGTATAAGTCCTTGACCTGGAAGTAGTCTTCCATTACAGGCCCCTTCATTGTCTGGAGTTCCTACAACGTCGGTACATACCTGCGGAGCAGGCGCTCCTCGCAACAAATTACGGAAGTTCGGGAAATTAATTACCGTCGGTGTGCCGGCAAGAGTTATTGTTTGTGTGAATCCGTTATAAAGCCTGTCGTAAAACGGATTTGCGTTTACAGTTTGAAACAAATCCTTACCGTTATTTCCGACATAACGGATTTCGAACACGTTACTGTCATTAATCTGCCGTTGAATACCTAGCGAATACTGCATCGAATACGGCGAATGGAAATCGTCCGAAACAATAGTCCGCGAAAGCAGTCGGGGATCGAAGGTATTTCGCCGTAAATTTGCGCTGTAAGCATTTCTGACGGCGGTGCCTGTCGGATTGGCTGGCATACCTACGGACGGAGCGAAAGTATCCAGAATCACGGTCGGAGCCGATGTGGAAATGTTCAACATTATGTTGTAGAAAACGGCATCATAAGCGATCGAATATCCGCCTCTGATTACAGATTCATCTCGATTGCCAAATAAAAATTTGGCGATTGGGCTGTCGCCAAAGTAAGGCGACCAGGCAAAACCTAAACGCGGAGCAAAATTATTTTTATCGGATGGTATCTTTGGGAAACTCCGTGCCTCGACGGGAAGATTCTGCCTGTAAAGCGCCGTGGATGGATTGCTTTCCCGTTCGAACGTTACCTGATGAATCCTATTAATAGGCTGTCCGCTGTACTCATAGCGAAGACCAAGATTCAAAGTCAGGTTTTTGCGAATACGCCAGTCATCCTGGATAAAGTAGAACTGGTCGTATTGTTTATAAGCGAGATCTGAAGGTCCGTCGGCAAGCGTTACGCTTGTCGGAGTGTTATTTGCAAGCGCGGCCGGGGAATTGAATCGAATCACGCCATTGATATTCGGCAGGAATGGAACTGAATTCTTCAGATATCGGATATCGGCTCCGAACGTGAGCGAATGCTCTCCGAGTGTCCAGGAAACCTTGTCCGAAAATTGATAGACATCAACGATTCGGCCTTGCGGGAGATTCGTCGCCCCACCGAGTGTTTGCATTGCCGCTCCGCTTAGACCGGGGACGCCGGCAAACTGCACGCTTGCATAAGCTTCTCCGATACGAAGCGGATCCGGGATACAACCCTTCAGCGGATCATCACAACCGCCTCCAAATTTTACAGAAAGTCTTTGGAATGTCGCCTGAAAGTTATTTACAATCCTGGAGGAAATTTGCCGTGTGTAAAAGCCGCTAAGATTTTTACTTCGTGCCGGCACATCTCCTGTAAATCCATTGCTGCCGCCTAGTGAATTGGTATTGACAGAGTCCTGCCACAAATAACGTACCGTCACATTATCCCGACTAGTAACGTTCCAGTCACCACGCAAGGTGAATTCATTTTGGGTGAATGGAGCAGCAAATTCCCGTTCTGGAAATGCAGCAGCAAAAAAGCCGGTCTCATTACCGCCTACAACACAATTGGTAGTAGGCGTAGCGGAAATGCAGATACGATCCGGTGCCCGATCTGAGCGCGGGCGGACAGTTCCGAAATTTGTCAAAGCAAATGCACTCTGTTGCGTAATCGCCTGAATTGCGGCGTTACCGGGAAATGTAGATGTCAATCTTGCAAATTCGCTGGCTAGAATTGAAGGATTGCCAGCCCGAGCTGTTACATTTTGCCTTTGCCGAATGCCGAAATAACTGCCGAAAAAGAACAGTCGATTTTTAATTATCGGACCGCCTAAAACTCCGCCGAACGAGTTACTGATGAATTTATCCCGCCGTGAGCGGCCCGGAGTCCGTCTTTCTATATTATTCATCGCATCCAACGAACTGGAATTGCGGTGGTAGATGAAAGCTGCCCCGCTGAACTCATTGGTCCCGCCGCGGGTGACGATGTTTACTATCGCTCCCTGATTACGTCCATACTGAGCCGAAAAATTATTTGTAATAATCTGAAACTCCTGAACAAGTTCCGGGTTGGAAATAAAGTAACTTGGGCCGCCAATTGACAAATCGTTGTTGTCCGTTCCATCAATAGTAAAATTATTTGAGCGAGCCCGATTGCCATTAACAGAAAGCGTTGTACCGTTACTGTTTACGTTACCGAAACCTGGCGTTACTCCCGGAACGGTCAACGCAAGCGTGTCAATGCCTGAACCAACTGCATTCGTTGGAAGTTCACTAACTTTGCGCCGGTCAAAGTTCGAAGAGATTTCAGATGTTGTCTGCGCAACCTCATCGGCGCCTGCCACGACAGTGATAGTTTCCGTAGGTTGCCCCACTTCGAGCCCAACATTGACGTCTGATTGCAACCCAAGCCGAACATTAATGTTCGAAACAGTTTTTGTCTTGAATCCCGGTGCTCCGACTGTGATCGAATATGTTCCCGGAATTAGGTTTGTTATTGCAAAACGCCCTTCGCTTGTTGTTACGAAATTTGATGTTGCGACACCGGTCGCCTCGTTCTTTGCCGTTACGGTTGCACCGGGAACAGCCGCGCCGTTAGGGTCAGTTACGAATCCGACAATACTTCCTGTCGTAGCCTGTCCGAAGACGCTTACCCCGGCAGAAAATAAAATTATTGACAAGATTGAAAGGCCAAATATCAGCCTTCGCCGTGATTGTTTCATTTCTATCCTCCTGAATTTGTGAGCAGTTTTTGAATTTCTTCACTTACCGGATAACAACAGAATAATGAATTAAGGCGAATTGCAATTATCAATGAATCTTGGTACGGATACCCTTAGCTGATAACTACGGCCGTAAATCAGAGATACACAAAGGTATCTTGACTACATTGTATAAATTAAAGCTTGATTGGGGACTACGTGAAATATAAGGCAAGTTACGTGCCTAATTAAGGAACACGTATAAATATCTCTAAACAAATGACTTTGCTGTTTGAGGAAAAATCATTCAAAAGAAAAATCCGATTTTCTTATACATATTTTTGAATTTTAACAAAAAACTAAGTGTTCTGAAGCCATTGAAAACTGTGATGCTTGGGCTGTCATTTTACATAATCCGGTCAATTTTCACGATAGACAATGTTGTAGGATTTTATTTTCGAGTTCAGGGTGGTTGCGTTTAATCCCAGGAGTTGTGCGGCGCGGGACTGGTGTCCGGCGGTTTGTTCGAGTGCCCGGCGAATCAGGTCAATTTCGAAGCGTTTGACTTCGTCATAGAAATTCACGCCGCGGGATATATCAATTTCGCGTGATGAGCCTTCGCTGCGGCGTGCAAACTCGAATGCCAGGGACGGATCGCGCACTTCCGGACGCAGGCAATCTACCGTTATTTCGTCACCCGGAGCGATTACTACGGCCCTTTCGATAATGTTTTCTAGTTCACGGACATTTCCCGGATAGTGATAATTTTCCAATAGAGACAGCACTTCAGGCGAAAAATTTTCAGAGACGTTGCGGCCGTTTTCAATGTTATATTTTCTTACAAAATGCTTTGCCAACGGCAAAATATCTTCACGACGCTGCCGCAAGGGAGGTAGTTCGATTGGTACAACCGACAGCCTGAAATACAAATCTTCGCGAAATGTGCCGGCTTTTACCGCTTCTTTCAAATCTATATTTGTTGCGGCAATTATCCGGACGTCCACTTTTACGGGCGTTGTTTCACCGATAGGCGTAAATTCCCTTTCCTGAATAACACGCAGGAGCCTGACTTGCATTTCGGGCCGGAGGTCGCCGATTTCATCCAGGAATATAGAGCCGGTGTCTGCAACCTCAAACAATCCTTTCTTAGCCGCTACGGCGCCTGTAAATGCTCCGCGGGAATGGCCGAAAAGTTCTGATTCCAGTAATTCCGAAGGAATGTTTGAGCAATTTACCGCGACAAATGGCTTTTCAGCCCTCGGACTTGCCTCGTGGATTGCACGCGCGATCAATTCCTTTCCCGTTCCGCTCTCGCCTGTAATCAAAACGGTTGAGCGGGCCGGCGCAACCCTTTCTATTAGTCGGAAAATTTCTTCCATCTTTTCCGATCGGCCTATAATCGCATCGCGTTGGGCAGACCGCGATAATATGGAGCGTAAATTTTGCCTTTCCTCTTCGGCACGTCTTTTGCGGATTCCGCGGGCTACGAATGCAAGTATCTGATCGTTCTGAAATGGTTTGCGAATGACGCCGGTTGCACCTTTCTCCCATGCAGAAATTGCCGTATCGAAAGTTGCGTATGCAGTAATGATCAAAACTACTGCATTCGGGTCAGTTTTGAGCAGTTCTTCGAGAGCGGTCAGGCCGCCCATTCCCGGCATCGAGACGTCCATCAGGACAACATCCGTCGGGCGGTCGGCGTACATTTCCAGGGCTTCCTCGCCGGTTTTTGCCAGCACAACCTTATAACCGGCAGACGAAAGAATCGTCTCCAGGACGTCACGCATGATCTCTTCGTCATCACAAACCAGGACCGTACCTTTTTTTGCCATACAATTTCTGCCTGAAACCCGTAAATTCGGTTAAATACAAATTATATTGTTTTTATGCCTCTTTAGCGAAACTCATCGATTCAGCAAAATTCAGTCCGTCCGGACGTTTTTTCCGGCAGACCCGTCAAACCGTCAGGGCGAAATTTCTCGAAAAAGGCTAAAATCAATCTTATATGCCAGCGGTTTACGACAATCTCGCCCGATTCTATGATACGTTTTTTTACCCGTTGGAGCGTCTCGGACTTTCAAAACTTCGCCGGGACGTTATTTCGCTTCTGCCTTCCGATGGTGCGGTTTTGGAGATCGGATGCGGCTCTGGGGCAAACTTTGCCTGCTATCGGAATTGGGAAACGGCCATTTCAACTGACATTTCATTGGAAATGTTAAAGATAGCACGTAGTAAAAAACGGCAAAATGTTTTGGTAAATTGCAATGCGGAGATTCTGCCTTTTGCTTCCTCTACTTTCGATGGAGCTTTTGCAACCTTGGTTTTCTGTTCCATTCCGGATCCAATGGCAGCATTTCGTGAATTACAAAGAGTTTTGAAGCCTGGTGCTCTTTTTATTATGCTCGAGCACGTACGCCCGCCGGGAAATCTCGGACGAATTTTTGACTTTATAAACACGGCAACCGTACGTTTGATAGATGATCATTTCAACAGAAACACGGCCGGAACCGCATTGCATTCGGGTTTTGAAATCCTGGAAATCCGGCAAAAACTGGCGGGAATACTAAATCTGATTGTCTGCCGTAATCCGTCGCCGCCCAAAGGCGGATTATGATTAAACCTTTTTCCCTAAAATCTCGTATAATCCGCAAAAGAGAAGAAAATCAGTGAGGGGCGAAGCAAAAATCGCATAAACAATAAAAAATGGCAGTTTCCAAAGGTACAAAGATTTTCCTGTTCATTGCCGGCATAGTCATTGCAATCGTCATTGTCGGCCTCATCGGCCTTTTGCTTCTGGCTGAAACTATGGGCCGGCCGAAAGTACCAGAAAACAGCGTGCTGGTACTCAATGTTTCGGGCGAACTCCCGGACTACGCGCCCGAAGATCAATTTGCCAGTGCCCTTGGAATTGGTAAAAAGCAGTCTTTTACGTCGCTCCTTACTCAGCTTCGAAAAGCCAAAGCCGACAAACGGATCGGAGGCGTCCTGCTCGACATAAAATTCCCCGACATAGGCTGGGGCAAAGCGTACGAGCTGCGGGAGGCAATCGCGGATCTACGCAGTTCGGGCAAACCCGTCTATGCCTATATGGAAATCGGCAGTAACCGCGAATATTACATTGCAACCGCCGCCGATAAAATCTTTTTACCTCCGCCGGGCGATCTTTACATCAATGGTTTTGCGGCAGAGGCAATGTTTTTCAAAGGATCGCTTGACAAACTTGGCATCGAGGCGGAAGTGATCCAGATCGGCCCGAAATATAAAAACGCTCCCGACCAATACACCCGCAAAGAAATGGGAGATGGCCAGCGCGAGGTTATAAACGCCATTCTGGATGAATATTTCTCACGCTACACTGCTGCGATTTCGGAATCGAGAAAGAAATCCGTCGAAGACGTAAAAGCCATAATTGATAACGCGCCTTACAGCGCGTCGCAGGCAAAGGAACTTGGGCTGATAGATAACGCTCTTTATCGCGATCAGGTAATGGAAGAATTCCGTAAGGCACTCGGCTATAAGGAAGGCGATAAAGTCAGGACTGTCAAAGCCGGAGATTATAAAAATGTGCCTTCGGATTCCGTCGGCCTGAATCAGGGCGAAAGAGTAGCGGTAATTTTCGCATCGGGACCGATTGGTTCCGGTAAATCGGACGACGGCACATTTGGATCACAGTCGGTCGGGTCAGATACCGTTGTTCAGGCCATCAATGATGCCGCCGAAGACCAGTCAATCAGAGCAATTGTCTTGCGTGTTGATTCGCCCGGCGGTTCGGCTCTTGCTTCTGACCTGATGTGGAAAGCGATTGAAGATGCAAAAACCAAAAAACCCGTCGTTGTTTCAATGGCTGACGTGGCTGCTTCCGGCGGTTATTACATCTCATGCAATGCAAATAAGATTGTAGCAGAGCCGACAACTATCACCGGCTCAATAGGCGTTTTCGGTGGAAAGCCTGTAGTCAAGGGCCTGTATGACTGGCTCGGGGTAACAAATGAATACATCCTCCGCGGCAAAAATGCGGGTATTTTCCGTGAAACGGAAAAATGGACGCCGGATGAACGCCGCAAAATGGAAGAACAGATCAGTAACATTTATTACAATAATTTTGTCCCTAAAGTAGCACAGGGCCGCAATATGGATCCCGAAAAGGTCGATTCCATAGGTCAAGGCCGTGTCTGGACCGGAACTCAGGCCAAGGAGATTGGCCTCATCGACGCCTTCGGCGGACTTGAAACTGCCATAAACTTCGCCAAAGAACTTGCAGGTCTTCCCGCTGATAAAGACGTAAAACGCATCGTCTTTCCCGCACCGAGACCTTTCTTCGAAACACTCTTTGCCAATCAGGAATCATCCGAACTGCGCTCAGCCGAAATTAGAAAGTCAATCCTTGAATCTCTGCCCGAAAGCGCCCGCAAAGCATTTGCTTTTGTCAGCCTGTTTGAGCAGATGGAAAAAGGCGATGCGATGCTGATGCTGCCTTTCCATTTGGAAATACGGTAGCAAAGCCGGCCGGATGCTTATTATGTGGTCGGGATTGCCTGTCAAAAGGTTTTCTCATATAATCCTCAGGAGCTTTTCACGGTTCCGTCTGTCTTGTGCGCGGCCCGAAACTTAGTTTAGGTGGTGCTTAGATGCTTAAAATCGTTCTGGGTGTAATTGCCGGATTTGTAGCCTGGACCATTCTCTGGGTCGGCAGCGATCAGGTATTGATGCTTCTTTCCCCGAAATGGTACGGCGCCCATCAATTGGACTTTGAAAAAGCCTTTGTAAATCAGGAACCATTTTCTCCTTTTCCTTCCATTCTGGCACTTCATCTTTTGCGTGCAGCTGCAATCTCTCTCCTAAGCGGGTTCCTTGCCGCTTTCGTATCCGGTGAAAACCGTAAATCTCCGCTCGCACTCGGAATCCTCCTGTTGCTTGTCGGTATCGGAGTGCAGGCGCTTGTCTGGAATTATCTGCCTGTTTGGTATCATATTGCCTTTCTTTTCCTCCTCCTTCCTTTGTCCGTCCTCGGCGGCAGGCTCAAATCCGCCTGATATCGCAAATGGGATATTACTATAAGTGGGGTGACACAGATAGACCCTCTCATTCAATTTAGCGATTTTTTTTTCGGCATCGTAAAGCAGGCCGGCCGGCGGTAGATGCTCTGCTTTTTCATAGCAGGAATGAAAAATACACGGGAAAGGCTTGGCTACATCGTGGACCGTGCAACCGATCCCGGGTTCGAATAGCGGGCAGGCGTAGGTTTCCCGTTTTTCTATCCGGCAAAGTTCCGATTGACGACGGGCGCGTGAAATTATTCTCTGCCTCAATTCATAAGGAAAGCAGCTTATCGCTCTGCGAATGGCAACGGCCTCCAATTTGCTTATTTCGACATTGACGAAATGCCTGTCAGTGCAGCAAATGCCTTGCGTCACGCAATCACGGCACGAAGCAGCCCGAAATTCATAGTTTTCAGCGATCTCAAGACGAAATTCTTCCCTTAAACGATTGAGTAGTTCAATTGCAGCCGTTTCAGAAATTGCCCGCATAACAAATTCATTCCGTTTTTCATTTATTGCCAAAATAATTTGCCGGCATCATTCACGCCGGTTATTCACTTTGTTCTTTCATAATGTTAAAGTTATGTAGAGACTGCCTTTTCGGCGGCCATTCACCCAAACTAAGCATATTCTATAATCAATGAAGCACCGGTACCCAATCATCTTGTGTCTGCTATTGCTGTCTTTCGTTATTGTAGCCAGAGCTGATGAAATAAAGTTGAGTAATGGCGACCGAATAACGGGAAAGATTAAGGAAACCAGCGAACAAACCGTTACAATCGAGACCGACTATGCCGGCAGCCTTACAATCAGGCGTTCTGCCATCTCGTCAATCAACAGCAACAATCTTACTAATGCTGAAATTACCGAGCGGCAGTCCGGTAAATCCCAAACGCGGAAAACAAATTCGGAAACGAAGAATAATTCTGTTTTTTCCGGGCCGGCTTTTGGACTTTTTGCCGGGTGGGAAGGCAACGGCAGTGTTGGATTTAATTATTCTTCAGGCAATTCCAACAATTCAACACTTGCTACCGGAATTCGGGCAGTTAAAAAAGCAGGCGGCGAAACACTTTCATTTTACGCCCGCAGCCTCTGGACGAGCACACGCAGCCGCGGGCGGACTTCGACAATCCAAAATGCATATTGGGGCGGCATCAGATTCGACCAAAACATCGGCAGTAATCTTTTTTCATTTATCTCATTCGATTTTGAACGTGACCGACCAAAAAAACTAAGTTTTCGTTCAGTCCCGGGAGCTGGCATCGGCCGCCATATACTTCGTAAACAACATAGCGAAATCGACATAATAGGCGGCGGCGCCTGGAACAGGACGTTTCAAACCGGACCAAATACCGATACGCCGGAAATCCTGAGCGGGCTAAACGTCAAACATAGATTTACGCCACGGTTGAAGTTTCAGAAATCATTTACTTTTTATCAAAATGCAACTGACCTGAACGAATACAGGTTTATGCTCGACGCAACATTGAACATCGACGTTACAAAACGCGTCGGTTTCTACATTACTGCGGGCGATCGATTCAATAACGACCCGGCCGGACGATCGAAAAAAAATGATTTTCTGTTTACAACCGGCATTAAATGGAGTTTCGGGACAAAAAATTGAATCTTTAATTCACGCTTTGCAAGAAACGCCATAAATAGTTGAAAATGTATTACTGCTGAAATAATCGGGAGGTAAAAATGTTAAAAGAAGGCTCGAAGGCTCCGGACTTTACCGCAAAAGATCAGAACGGAAACACCGTTAAATTGTCCAATCTGAAAGGGCAAAAAGTAGTCCTCTATTTTTATCCGAAAGACGATACGCCCGGCTGTACAAAGGAAGCATGTTCTTTTCGGGATTCCTATTCGTTGTTCACAAAAAAAGGCATAAAGGTATTCGGCGTCTCTATAGATGACGAAAAATCGCATCAGAAGTTTATTGAAAAATACAATTTACCATTTGACCTGCTGGCAGATACAGACAAGAAAATCGTTGAAAAATACGGCGTCTGGGGAGAAAAATCCATGTATGGCAAAAAATACATGGGGACGCTCAGAAAAACATTTTTGATTGATGAAAATGGCAAGATCGTGAAGATTTTCGATAAAGTCAATGTATCCGAACATGCAGATGAAGTTCTCAAAGCCTTCGAGGAGGGTAAATGAATTTTCGTATTTATTTAACTGCTGCAATAGTTACCGGTGTTTTTATGGCAGCCGCTTGCTCGGACGCGGCAAAGCCGCCGGTTCTTGTTAATTCAAGCTCGCCGGCTGCCAATCAAGCCATAGACACACACGAAGATGATGCACCGCGAATAACTCCGGAAGAGGCAAAGCGCGATTTTGACAACGGTACCGCTGTATTCATTGACACACATTCAAAGGATCAATTCGATGCATCCCATATTCCCGGAGCGATTAATATCCCGACCAACCTGGTTAAATTCAATTTAGATAAAATACCCAAGGGCAAGAAAATAATCGCTTACTGTTCCTGAGCGCACGAACATTCCAGTGCCAGTTTGGTATCTGAACTAAGAAAACAAGGGTTTGACAATGCTTTTGCACTGCTCGGTGGGACGCGCGCATGGCGGGATGCGGGTTATCCGATGGAGTCAACCAAAACTCCGGTCAAATCATCCGACAATTCGTCCGGGAAGCGGCGATAATCGCATCGCAAATCCTGACAGCTGCCTGGCCGTCCCATAGTGGCGGCCTTTTCGTTTTATGACTTTCAGTTCCCGATCTCAGGACCTCCAGCGTTTCGGCGATTATCCTTTCCGGATCGGTTCCAATTACTTTATTAGTGCCCGATTCAACCGTTATTGGCCTTTCCGTATTTTCCCTCAGCGTTAGACATGGTATGCCGAGGGCAGTAGTTTCCTCCTGTAAACCGCCAGAATCCGTCAATACCAATCTTGCTTCCGAAAAAAGACGCAAAAAATCCACGTAACCCAGCGGATCCGAAATTATCAATCCGTCCGTTGCGATAGCTGAGAGCATTGCCTGTGTCCGCGGGTGTACGGGAAACACAACCTTCAGATGGCCGGATATTACCCGCAAAGCGGAAATTATACCCGCCAAACGCTCCGGTGAATCAACATTCGAAGGACGATGCAGCGTAACGGCGGCATATTGACCAGATTTCAAACCAAAACGTTCCAATACATCCGATGCCCTTGCCCGTTCGAGATTGGAAAACAAGGAATCAATCATTACATTCCCGACAAACTTTATTTTCGTGGCAGGAATTCCCTCCGTAATCAGGTTTTGTTCGGCCTGCGGCTCGGTTGTCAATAATAAATCCGATATTGCATCCGTTAAAACCCGGTTTATCTCTTCGGGCATAGTGCGGTCTCGTGATCGAAGGCCGGCCTCGATATGTGCGATACTGATACCGAGTTTTGCTGCAACCAGAGCGCACGCAATCGTCGAATTCACATCGCCGACGACTATCGTCCAATCCGGTCTATCCTGCAACGCTATCGGTTCGTATCCGAGCATAATACGTGCCGTCTGTTCGGCGTGGGTTCCCGAGCCGACATTAAGATTGAAATCCGGCTGAGGCAATCCGAGATCTTCGAAAAAACTTGCAGACATTGCCGTATCGTAATGTTGTCCGGTATGTATTAATCTTGGAAGAAAGCTATCCGGACGGCGGCGCATTTCCGCAAGCACGGGAGCCGCTTTCATAAAATTCGGACGGGCACCGACGATTATGTGAGTCTTTAGCATTCTTACAGCCTTACAATTTTCGCGTTGCTGCAGTTGCGCGTCTCTTCGTCGAGTACATTTCGCGTATCAACGATGAGTTTCCCGAGTCGGCAGACGCGATTGTAATCTACTGCCGAGTGATCTGTACAGATGACTACGCAGTCCGCTTCGCTGATGGCTGAATCGGTCAATTCAATGTTTCGAAGCGGTTCGCCATCTCCGATTGTGTAAGCGTGATCAAATGTAACTTCTGCGACAAAAGGATCGTGGTAAGAAACATCGGCACCGCGGGCGCGGAGCAAATCAATGATCGAAAGCGCCGGAGACTCCCGCATATCATCTATGTCTTTTTTATACGCAACGCCGAGGATAAGTATTTTTGACCCTTTGACTGCCTTGCGTTCGTTGTTCAGGGCGTCTGATATGAGACTGACCACATAGGCCGGCATTCCGGAATTAATTTTTTCTGCAAGTGAAATAAACTGTGAATCAAAGCCATGCTGCCGAGCTTTCCAGGAAAGATAATGCGGATCCAAAGGAATGCAATGGCCGCCAATTCCTGGCCCGGGATAGAAGGGCATAAAACCAAACGGCTTCGTTGCAGCCGCACGGACAACCTCCCAGGTATCAATGTTAAGCGTATTGCAAAGGCGGGCCATTTCATTCGCCATTCCGATATTTATAGCCCGAAAAGTATTTTCCCATAGCTTACAGGCTTCTGCGACGCGTGCTGAAGAAACCTTATGAACCTCATTGACGATTTGTGAATACAGCAGACCGGCGATTTCTGTCGAATCTTTGCTGACGCCGCCGACTACTTTCGGAATGTTTGCCGTCTGAAATTTGGGATTTCCCGGATCTACTCTTTCCGGCGAAAAGGCAAGTAAGAAATCCTGATCCAGTTTATGTCCCGTTTCTTCCAGCATCGGCAGTAAAACTTCGTCGGTGGTTCCCGGATAGGTCGTAGATTCGAGAACAATCAATTGACCCGGCCGCAGGTGTCTTTTTATTTCCTCACCGGCTGAGATAATGAAAGACATATCCGGATCTTTTGTTTTACGTAGCGGTGTAGGCACACAAATAATGATTGCATCGCATTGCGTCAGACGGGAGAAATCCCCTGTCGCAACCAGTTTCCCCGTGTTTACGCAGTCCCGAACATCTTCCGCGCGGACATCCACTATGTGCGATTCTCCCCTGTTGATGCCGTCGATTTTCTTCTGCTCTACCTCAAAACCGATTCCGGAAAATCCCTTGCGGGCAAATTCCACCACGAGTGGAAGTCCGACGTAGCCTAGCCCGATTACGCCGATTTTTGCCTGCCCGGATTCGATAAGTTGTTTCAATTGGTCTTTTAGCATTTTTTATCTTCAATTATCTGATTAGTTTAGCTGTCGATATGGATTAAGACACTCCTTAACGCAGTACCCGATTACCTTGCAAATAAGCTTGAGGTAAGGCACAGCCCGGATATATGTTAAAATCCGTTAGACTAAACCGCCAGTAGATTTTGCTTCGCAGCCGGCGTCAGTCATTCATATATTCTATGGGTTTTGAGATTGTATCATCAAATCCGGTCGTAAAAACATTAATTGAAGGAGCTGCTCCGCGGCCTGCCCGTTTGGCAGCCGCCCGTGGCATCCTGCCGCTGCCGGAATCTGATCTGCTTGAAGTTCTGGTCGGTTTCGCACAATCTGATGATTCTGAATTGGCTGCAATTGCGAAAGAAACGCTTGCTGCGCGGGAAGAATCAGCACTCGATACCGTGCTTCGATCTGCCGATACGGCGCCCTCGATTTTGGCTTATTATGCAAAGACTGGCGGTGTTTCGGCAAAGGCACAGGAAGCCGCGATTCAAAATCCGCGCACGCCTGCAGATGCAATAGCTGAATTTGCCCGCACAACGCGAAACGGCCCGCTGCTCGAATTACTCGCATATAACCAACAATTATTAATTCAATATCCGGCAATTATTGATGCCATTCTGCAAAACGATTTCCGCACATCCGAAGCAGAACGCCGCGCTGCCGAAACAAAACGCGAATTTTTCGAAAAAGAACGCGGTCTCCAGCAGATTGCCAATGAGCTGCGTGCACAAGGAAAGGAAGCCGCAGCGCAATTTATTGAAAAATCCGAGTTTGGTCAAGATCCGGAAAAAGCCGGATTCGACGTAGATGATGCGCTTTTCATCGCATCTTTAATTGAGTCTGCAGATGACGAAATCGACGATTCCTGGATGTCTCTGGAATATATCGAGGAATTCTATGAGGAAACCGAGGAACAGAGGCAGGCAATTGTTGACAAAATACTAGGAGAACTCCGCATTGAAGCCGGTGACGTGCCAAATGAACGGATTTCGATTTTGAATCGCATCTTGAAAATGGGTATGAAAGACCGCGTCCGCCTTGCGATGAAAGGTGACCGTGAAGCACGTAATATTCTCATTCGTGACCCGAACCGCATAGTAGCTCAGGCAGTTATTCAAAATCCGCGTATAACCGAACAGGAAGTTGAAAAAATAGCCGCAATGCGGTCCGTACCCGAAGATATTCTCAGAAAAATTGCCAACGACAGGCAATGGTCGCGCAGCTATGCGATAGCACACAATCTTGTACGCAATCCCCGTACTCCGATTGCGAATGCAATGAATATTCTGCCGCGCCTGCAGTCGCGCGATTTGCTGGCCTTATCAAAGAATAAAAATGTTTCCGATGCGGTTCGTAAACAGGCCGAGCGTCTCTCACGCGCGCGCGTAGGAAAATAGTTTTCGTGCCAAATGTGTCAAATATGACTGACCGCCGTGCATTTGCTAACATTTTAACTTTCAATTAGACAGGATGGCGAAGCTTTTATCAAAACTAAAAGTCACGCTCGAGATGATTAAATTCGAGCACACACTTTTCGCCTTGCCGTTCGCACTGCTTGGAGCGATTCTGGCCGCTGAAGGTTTGCCGACTAAATGGCAAACATTTTGGATTATTGCGGCAATGGTCGGAGCACGTTCGGCGGCAATGACTTTTAACCGTATTGCAGACAAAGATATTGACGCCCAAAACCCGCGCACTGCAAATCGTGAATTGCCATCGGGCAAGATCTCTACGGGATTCGCCTGGGCTTTTTTATTTGCCTCGATTGCGCTTTTCCTGCTTTCGTCATGGTCTTTGAACTGGTTGACCTTTGCACTCTCGCCCGTGGCTTTGATCAGTATTCTCGGCTATTCCTACGCCAAGCGTTTTACTACTTTTTCGCATTTGCTGCTTGGCTGGGCATTGGCAATTTCACCAACGGCTGCATGGATTGCCGTGCGCGGCAATATTGATTCCGAGATTCCTCTGCTGCTTTCACTTTTCGTACTGATGTGGACTGCCGGCTTCGATATTATGTATGCTTGTCAGGACGCAGAATTCGATCGCCGGGCCGGACTCTATTCGATTCCGTCTCGTCTTGGTGTTGGACGCGCACTCTGGATTGCGCGGCTCTTTCATTTTCAGGCATTTCTTGTTCTATTGCTTTTGTTGCTTTTCACAGGGCTCGGTTGGCCTGCATATTTAGGCGTCGGAGCGGTTGCTGCTCTTTTGCTATACCAGCATTTGATCGTACGCGCCGATGATTTGTCACGAATGAATGCCGCATTTTTTACGGCAAATGCCTTTGTCAGTGTTATTCTGCTGTCGAGTTTTGGTGCGGCTCTTTTTCTCTACGGTCTTAAACACTGAAATGAAGCCTTTCTGGCCAAATATTTCCAACGAACTGCGCTCCACAATTTCCTCACTGGGAATGCGCCGCATTTTTCTCGGTGACGAAATAATTTTTCTCCAGGGTGATAGGGCGGATTTTCTACCGATTGTTATCTCGGGCCGTGTGAAAATGTGTCATCCCTTTACCAGCGGAAAAGAGGTGATTATTGGCATTTTCGGCCCGGGGGAAATGTTTGCCGTCCCGCCCGTTTTTGATAATGAACCGTATCCGGCCAGTGCTTTTGCCATAGAACAAACAGAACTTATTACAATCGCACGTGATCGTGTGATGAAACTTTTTGCCGAATCCGAAGAGTTTGCCTTTGCAGTAGTGAAATGGATGTGTTCGATGCTTCGTGACAAAACAGCTATTATTCAGAGTCTGGCCGTTTCATCACCGGAGCGCCGCATAGCAAGCGTCCTTTTACGGCTTGCTGACAACGCTCCGGCAAATGCTCCGTTTCAAATCACCCTGCGTCGTCGCGAAATTGCCGAAATGGCCGGGCTTACGACAGAAACCACTATCCGGACAACTACACGGCTTGCCGCGCGCGGCATATTGAAAATCGATCGCGGTAAAATCATTCTGGAGACAATCGAGCCGCTCCGCGCTCTTCTATCCGGATAAAACTTTTACCGGAGCAAAGGTTTTCTACCATTCTTGCGGCAATTTGCGCTGCCCTGCCTTTCAGATTTTCGGCATTTGGCCCGCCAAAGAGCCGATCCACGGATTCACAAAACAATTCCAGCCAACGCACAAAATGACTTTCACGTAGAGGCTCCTTTTCGGCAAGCAGACGGTGGACCTCCATCGGATTGCGCCCGCGGGCAGCATAATCGCGTTTACCGAAAAGAATGCTCTCCCAAAAATCGCAGATAATCGGCAGATGCTCTTCAAGATCCATCTTTGCCACATCCGTAAAAATATAGCCTATCCTATCGTCATTAAATGCAAGCCGATAAAAATCGACCATAAGTTTTTCAATATCTGACCGGCAGGTTATATCCTTTTGTTCACACCTCACTTCAAAAAACCTCCGATTTCTATGCCGCCGCTTCGCCGGCTTCGAGGCCCGACACAGCAACTCTTTCACGTCCCGGACGGGAAAAGATCAGGCCCAGCGCAAACCACACAAATGCCGCGGCTCCGATACCAAATACCGTATCGCCGACTATTCGCATCCAGCGAAGCGTCTGCATCAAGTCGCTTTGCATAAATTCCGGGCTTCGTGCTGACCAATAGCCTTGCGAAACAGATTGATAGGTTTGCAAAAGCCCAATCGGCAAAAGACTGAACAAAATTTCCATCAGCATTCCGATATTTATCGCCCAAAACGCAAACCCTAAAAGCTTTGTGTTCCACTTTCTTTCCGGATCCATCGCCCTCAGACAGAAAAGCATCAGCCCAAGCCCGAGAGTTCCGTAAACGCCATAAAGCGCACCGTGAGCATGGACAGCGGTAGTATTCAACCCCTGCATATAATACAACGCAATTGGAGGGTTAATCATGAAACCAAAAACTCCGGCGCCTACCAGATTCCAGAATGCCACGGCAACAAAGAAGTAAACTACCCATTTGTACTGGGAAAGCCATTGTCTTGCCTGCGAATGCCTTATATTTTCGAGAGCTTCGTAACCTACAAACACCAGCGGGACAATCTCCAATGCACTGAAGACTGAGCCAAATGCAAGAGCGACGGTCGGCGTTCCCGCAAAATAGAGATGATGAAGCGTGCCGATGATTCCGCCGCTAAGATAAATCGTGCCTGAAAGCAGCGAGGCATATGCCGCATGAACGGGATCAATAACCTTCAATTTGGCAAACAAATATGCAATTACTACAGTTGCAAAAACCTCAAAATAACCTTCAACCCAAAGATGGACTACCCACCAGCGCCAATACTCAACTACCGTAAGATGCGACCGCATTCCCCAAAACAGTCCCGGTGAATAGAACAAAGCAATTCCCGTTGTCGAGAGTAAATAAATAATAATCAGAGAGCGGTTGCCGTCTTTACGTTTAAGTGCCGGTACCGCCGCCCGGGAAATCAGGAAAAGCCAAAGGATCAGTCCGATAAAAAGAGCAATCTGCCAGACCCGTCCAAGATCAACATATTCGTAACCTTGGTGACCAAACCAGAACCATAGATCGCCATTACCCAATTTGTGCATTACGCTTGCCCATTGACCCGCCATCGAACCGAGCACGACTATCAGCAAAGCGCCAAAAAGTATGTCCACGCCTTGCTTTTGATATTTCGGTTCATATCCCGCAATATACGGTGCAATAAAAAGACCGGCAGCAAGCCATGCCGTAGCAATCCAAAAAATACCCAGCTGAGTATGCCAGGTTCTGGTAACTACATAGGGCAAATAATCTGCCAGCGGAATGCCATATAATCCATTGCCCTCTACGCCATAATGTGCCGTGATTATTCCCATTGCAATTTGCAATAGAAACAAAAGGGAGACTACGAGGAAGTACTTAACCGTAGCACGCTGGGAAGGCGTCAGGCCGGATCCCACTAACGGGTCTGTATCAGGAGCACCGGAATCAGGTACGCTTTTATGCCATCCGGCATAAAACCAGACCATCGCACCAATGCTGGCAATAAGCATTATTACGCTAACGCCAGTCCAGACGATAGCCGAACTCGTCGGCACATTTCCAACCAGCGGTTCGGAAGGAAAATTGCTCGTATATGAAATTGTGTTGCCCGGACGATTTGCTGCCGATGCCCAGGCCGTCCAAAAAAAGAATGCGGTTAATTTTCTTAGCCTTTCCGGATCGCTCTGCGCCCCCTTCTGGATTGCATAATCTGTATTCCCATTGCTAAAAACATCCGTGTAATGCCTTAGGTTTTCCTGAAAAGCTTCGGCCCGCACCGATGGTAACTGCAATATGCCCGTCGTTTCGTCATAATTATTTGCACGGACAAGGTTTTGCAGACGCTGTCTCAGCATCGCCTGCTTTTCGCTGTCAAGATTCTGATACTTTGTGCCGTAGTCCGATAGCGACCACTTATCCAGAATATAGACCGCCTCTCTGTGAAGGTAGTCAGCCGTCCAGTCCGGCGCTACATAGGAACCATGACCCCAAACTGAACCTACCTGCATGCCACCCATTGCCTGCCATATGTTCTGGCCGTCAGATATATCGTTTTCGCCGATTAAAACAGTTGCGTCATCCTTTATTACTCGCAGAGGTATCGGCGGCACCTGCCTGAATATTTCAGTACCAACCCAGCCTAAAACTGCGAATGAACCAAGAAAAATACCTGCAAAAATAATCCAAAGTTTTTTCATTTTTCCGGTAACCTCCTTCCGGCCGCATTCTTGTCACAAATCTCTCAAAAATACGCGTACCGGATCTTTAGCGGATACATACGAAATTGAGATTACCCTGCAATTTTTCGGATAAAAATGATTTAAATCATAAAACTATGAAAAAACTTCTTTTACACAGGCGGATTTGTGCGGCCTACCTCAAAAATTAAGCCGGCGTTATAATTCTTTTTTTATGGCAGCAGAATTGAAGAAACGGCTGGCGGATATAATTCGCAGGCTGAAAAAAATTTATCCCGATGCCCGCGTAGAGCTGGATTTTTCAACACCATTCGAGTTGCTGATAGCTTCCGTATTGGCGGCGCAAAATACCGATGCAAATGTTAATTCAATAACGCCGACTCTGTTCAGAAAGTATTCCGGCCCGCAGGATTTCATGTCTGTTGATTTATCCGAACTGGAAAAAGACATTTACTCTACCGGCTTTTTCAGACAGAAGGCGAAAACAATACAAGCCATTTCCAAAAGTCTGATTGAACGCTTCGGTGGTAATGTTCCCTCCGGCATGGAAGAAATGCTCTCGCTGCCCGGGGTAGGACGAAAAACTGCGAATGTTGTGCTGGGCGAGGCAATGGGACTTACAACCGGAATAGTTGTCGATACACACAATATACGTCTGGCAGCCCGCCTGAAACTCTCAGACGAGAAAACCGCCGATAAAATCGAAAAAGATCTGATGAAGCTTGTCCCTAAACGCGATTGGATAAAGTTTGGGCAGCTGATTACCTGGCACGGAAGAAGAGTGTGCAAAGCACGAAAGCCAAATTGCAGCGCTTGCGTAATTTCTGATCTTTGCCCATCTTCGCAACTTACCGAAAGCGGTAAATCTAAATGAAAAATGTTAAAATTGACTTATTATGTTGTTTTCCTTCGACCCGAAACTTACCGAAATAGGCGAAAAAGTAAGTGCCGGTGAGCGCCTGTCATTTGATGACGGTCTTGCTCTTTTCAAAACTGCTGACATTAATTCACTTGGAAGACTTGCCGATTCCGTGCGCCGGCAAAAACATGGTTTAACTACTTACTACAACGTTAACCGGCATTTTAACCATACAAACATTTGCGTTGCGGATTGTAAATTTTGCGGTTTTTATCGTCGTTCACGCCAGGAAGACGCCTATACTCATTCAATAGAAGAAGCCGTAGAAATTGCACGCCGGGCAGTTAATGAGGGAGCAACTGAACTTCACATCGTCGGCGGCCTCAATACAAAACTGCCGTTTGAATACTATACGGGGCTTTTTTCAACGCTGAAAAAGGAATTTCCACAACTTCACCTCAAAGCGCTGACAATGGTCGAACTGGATTTCTTCGCTCGTTTTTACAAGATGAGCGACGAAGAAGTAATAAATAGATTGAAGGAAGCCGGAATGGACTCTTGCCCGGGCGGCGGCGCTGAAATTTTTGCCGAGCCGACCCGTTCGCGGATATGTGATCACAAATGCGATGGTGATCGTTGGCTCGAATTGGCCGGAAAAGTTCACAAAGCAGGACTTAAAACAAATGCCACGATGCTCTACGGTCATATCGAATCGCTGGAGGACCGCATAGATCACCTTATGCGTCTTCGTGAGCAACAGGACAAAACCGGTGGCTTTCAATGTTTTATTCCGCTCGCTTTTTATCCGCCGGGGACTGCCCTTTCCTCACTTCCCGGACCGGATGCTATTGACAGCCTGAAAACAATTGCAGTTTCACGTCTGATGCTGGACAACTTTGACCATATCAAAGCATATTGGGTTATGCTCGGCAAAAGCGTTGCACAGATTGCACTTCACTTTGGCGCCAATGACCTCGACGGCACGATCACAGACGGCGGCGAACTCACCCATAGCTACTCGGTCGAAAACGGCGAAGTAAAAATGACAAAACGCGAACTCATTACCCTAATCGAAAATGCCGGCTTCGAAGCCGTCGAGCGGGATACAGTCTATAACCGCGTGCAAACAGTTGAATCTGCATCGCATGGATAAACATTTAAAAGGTCTTGGCATTTATATAACAATCGTAGCCTTAGCGCATCCAGGCATTTACGTAATTCTAAATCTATCCCCCGACAAACTTGGGTGGCTCTTTTATTTTTATTCACGTAAATATTCTGTTTGAATCAGACTGAATTTATCTCCCATTTATCTTCTTTGTTGTAGATTATTCTCATGAGAATTCTGCTTGTTGAAGATGACCGGCGTATTGCTGATTTTGTAGGCAAAGGTTTGCGTGAAAATGCTTATGCCGTTGATATCGCAAGCGACGGGGACGAAGCAACATACCTGGCCGCAATAAATGCTTATGACCTGTATATCCTTGATATAAATCTGCCTGTTAAGGATGGCTTTCAAGTGTGTCGCGAATTGCGCGAAAGCGGTATCAAAAAACCTATTCTCATGCTTACCGCACGCGACACGATAGATGATCGCATACTGGGTCTTGATACTGGAGCCGATGATTACATAATCAAGCCGTTCGAATTTCGTGAACTACTGGCCCGGTTACGTGCATTGCTTCGAAGGCATAGCGATATTCGTTCACCGAAAATTATTGTTGCCGATCTTGAAATTGACACTATATCCCGTACAGTACGACGGAATGGTAAACAGATAGAATTGACATCAAAGGAATATGCTCTGTTAGAATTTCTCGCAATTAATAAATGCAAGGTTGTAACACGCGAAGAGATTTCCGAACATGTATGGGATGATTCGTTCGATCCATTTTCTAATCTGATTGAAGTCTATATCAGACGGTTAAGAAGCAAACTGGACGAGGGGTACGAATCACAGCTTATTCACACTCGACGGGGAATGGGGTATATTTTATGCGATGTTTAGTTCCATACGTGTAAAATTAACACTTTGGTATATATGTGTTTTAGCATTTATAGTTATTGTCTTCGCTTTTATAACTTATTCCTCGATTGTAGATGTCATCAGGCGGGAAACAGACGAAAATCTTAATCAGACCGCGAATACATTTATCGAAACAATCGAATCTGAAGCCAAAGACGAAGAGATACGTCAGAATCCGGATGAAGTTATTAAAGAGGCGACCGAGGAATTTCGATTCCGCGATTACAAAATTGCAGTTTTTTCAAACAGTGGCCAATTAATCGCTTCAACTATTAATACAACTATTTCCACAGACCTCAATTCAATCAAAGTGGAAAAATTTGCAGACAGTCAGCTTGGGCAGACTCCTTTTCGGGTACATTATCAATCATTTACGCTTAACGGTAATGTCTATTCGATTTACGTTTTCCGTTCTCTGGAAGATCAGCATAATCTTACCGACCGTATTCGTCGTGCATTTTCTTTGATTCTTATATTACTAATTTTATTTGCCGGAATCAGCGGTTATTTTCTTGTTGGGCGAAGCCTGCAACCGATTGCCGAAATGGGCGAAAGAGCTAAATACATCACTGCGGCTAACTTGCACGAAAGGCTTCCGATTGCAAACACTAAAGATGAGATAGGCCAACTTGCAATTATATTCAATGAATTATTAGACCGCCTGAATATTGAGTTTGACAGGCAGCGCAGATTTATGGCTGACGCTTCGCATGAATTACGGACACCGCTTGCAGTCATACGAGGCGAATCCGAAATTGCACTGTCAAAAGACAGCCGTAGCATATCTGTTTATCAGGAATCGCTCAAGGTCATAAATGATGAAAGCAAGCGTCTCTCAAAGATCGTCGAAGATCTCTTTACGCTGGCAAGGGCAGATGCTGGAGAACTAAAACCGGAATTCAAAACATTATACCTTGACGAAATGCTTTCAGATTGCATTCGCCTGATCCGGACTCTTTCAGACAAAAGAAACTTGACCATTGAATTCAGTAGCGATGAAACTCAAATCAAAGGAGATGAAGCCTTAATACACCGTCTGTTTCTGAATCTTTTGGACAATGCCGTGAAATATAACATCGACGGCGGCACAATCAGGGTAAATATATTCAAGAACAAGGTCAACATCGCAAATACCGGCGACGAGATTCCCGCTGACCAGCAAAAATCTATCTTTGACCGATTTTATCGCGTCGAAAAATCCCGATCGCATACTTCCGAAAGCTATACCGGCGGGGCGGGCCTGGGCCTGTCAATCGCAAATACTATAGCCGAAATGCACAATGCAGCTTTGACATATACGCGCGGCAAAAATGGCGAAAACATTTTTTCCGTTATCTTTCCAAATTAATCTTCTGTTCATTTTCATTTAGTTATTCTTTTCGTGAACTCGCGATAAAGGCGAGTAATTTACGAAGGAGAAATTATGAAAATGAACACTCGGTCAATTACAAAACTTGCACTCTTTTCTTTTCTGATACTTGGCTTTTTTGGACTCTCTGCGGCCGGCGTTTCCGCCCAGGAGAAAGAACGCGGTGAGCGCCAGGTAAAGGAGAACACAAAACTTGCCCGGAAAGCCAGAATCACAATGGCACAGGCACGTGAGATTGCCCTGCGCGAAGATAACGGAACCATCGAAAGCGAGGAGCTTGAAAAAGAAAAAGGCAAGCTCGTCTATTCATTTGATATACGCAACGCCAGGGGCACAATTACCGAAATCTGGGTAGATGCATCATCGGGCAAAGTTGTACATAAATCCGAAGAGAATGCCGAAGCCGAAGCAAAAGAAAAAGCTGCAGATAGAAACAAAAAGGGCAAAAACTAGCAATCTGACCGGCAGCACTACGGGAGGTGAATAAATATCACTTTTTCACCTTCCGTAATTTTGGAAAAGTCATAAATTTCAATTTTCCCATAAGAATTTATATGAATACGAAAACAAATGAACTCTTAAGTAAAGTTCCAGCCGTTACCTTTGGCTTCTGGGTCATTAAAATCTTTGCCACAACGCTTGGCGAGACCGGCGGAAACGCAGTTTCTAGAACATTGGATCTAGGCTACTTTGTCGGGACATTGATATTTTTAGTCCCGCTGCTTCTAATTGTCGGCGCACAGATCAGGGCAAAAGGTTTTCATCCTCTCCTGTATTGGGGCGCAATTGCTCTGACCACACTTATCGGCACCACTCTGGCAGATTTTTTTACCCGATCTGTTGGGATTGGTTACGCAGGCGGTTCGTTGGTTCTGTTTGCTTTTGTCATGCTTTCATTAGGTCTTTGGTATCTGACTCTGGGATCAATAGATATAAAAACTGTGGTTGAACCAAAGGCTGAATTGTTTTACTGGACAACCATTACATTCTCGCAAACCCTTGGTACTGCTCTTGGGGACTGGTTGGCTGACGGAGCTTTGGGATATAACGGAAGCGCCATGTTCATTGGAGGCATATTGATTGTTATTGCTTTACTTTATTATTTCACAAATGTCTCGCGCGTTCTGCTATTTTGGGCGGCCTTCATTCTTACGCGTCCGCTCGGCGCAACGCTTGCTAATTCTCTTGATAAACCTCTGGAACAGGGCGGTCTGAACCTGAATGACATTACGATCACGGCAGTTCTGGCTGTAGTGATGCTTTTTCTCCTCGTCAACATTCCACAACGCGCCGGGGATCATTGAGTGACAGAGCTTTGGAAAACAAAATGAATGCAGAAACGAAAGAACTCATTAGCAAAGTACCTCAAGTCACATTGCTATTCTGGATAATCAAGATTTTCGCCACAACTCTGGGTGAAACTGGCGGCGATGCGTTGTCGATGTCACTCGAACTTGGCTATCTCGCGAGCACTGGAATATTCGCTTTGATATTCATCGCGGCTGTGACTTTACAGATAAAAGCCAGCAAATTTCACCCTTATCTTTACTGGCTTACGATCGTCGCGACAACAACCGTAGGCACAACACTCGCCGATTACGCAACTAGAGATATGGGAATTGGTTACACAGGCGGCTCGGCGATTCTGCTCACCTGCGTTGTAATCTCTTTGCTTGTGTGGCGTTGGGTGATGGGAACAGTTTCGGTCGAAAGCGTCAGCACGGCCAAAGCTGAAATCTTTTATTGGGTAACGATTATGTTCTCGCAAACTTTGGGCACGGCACTTGGAGACTGGTTCGCCGACAGCCTCGATCTCGGCTATCTCGTCGCCGCCGCAGTTTTCGGAACCGCGTTGCTCATCACATACCTTCTTTATCGCTTTACAAGCGCTTCACGCGTTCTCTTGTTTTGGGTCGCTTTCATCCTGACCAGGCCACTCGGAGCCGTCGTCGGAGACTTTCTCGACAAACCCCTCCATCAAGGTGGCCTTAATTTAAGCCGTTTCACGGCATCCGCAGTTCTGATAGTCCTGATCGCAGCATTTATCTTCATCTTTCCGCAAAAAGCCGCTGAAAAAAGCCATTGAAATTTGTTCTTGCATTTGCAACTGTTTGGTTGCATAATAACTTGCGTGGTTATGAAGCGGGATGTATTTCATGCAATTGCTGATCCGACAAGACGGGCTATTATTGCATTGATCGCCGTGCAGGCAATGACGCCTAATGCTCTGGCTAAACATTTCTCCACGACGCGACAGGCGGTTTCGAAACATCTTCGAATCCTGTCGGAATGCGAGGTTGTAACCGCTGAACAACGCGGTCGCGAGGTCTATTACAAACTTGAAATTGAAAGGATGAAGGAAATCGATGAATGGCTAGAGCAATACCGTAAGCTCTGGCTGGCCAGATATGAGCAGCTCGGCGAAGTTCTGAAGGACATAAAAAAGGCAAATATAAAAGGCTGATACTTTTTTGGCAAACAAAATACGTAAAAGCATCCCCGGAAGCTGCTGAAAAAAATAAACTACAGGAGAATGATATGGATTTTAAAGTTGATAAGGCAGCGAAGACAATCGAGATCACGGCGGTTTTCGACGCAGGACTTGATCTTGTCTGGGATGCATATACAAAACCCGAGCTACTCGACAGGTGGTGGGCACCAAAACCATTTGTGTCCAAGACCAAAG
>JBFLZQ010000016.1:0-50942 GCA_040756215.1 Acidobacteriota bacterium | reverse complement strand
CGGACGGCGGCGGTTATCGGGCGAAGGCGTGTAAACGGTTTGCGGTGAAGATGTTTCGCCCGGCGTACCGCGAAATTCCCCGCGGACGGGACGTGCTTCCCGGCCTGCAATGATGTCACCGGCAAGGCGGCCTACACGCGTCGGTGCATCGGCAACAACCCTTTCTCCAGGTTTTACGCCTTTATCCAATGCGTCGCGGGTTAAAGTCAGCTTTTTAACCTGTGTTCCCGGTTTATGAATTCTTATGTTTGTAGAGGTTTCGGCCGGCTCCTGAGGTTTTTCTGCAACTTTTTCCTCTTGCGGTGCCGGCTCAGCAGTCTCAGCAGCGGCTTCCGTGACAGGTTCGGATGTCTCGACGGCCTTATCTGTCGTCTTTTTCTTCAAAATTTTGCGGACAACCGTCGTTTTTCCTGTTGTCGTGTCCGCTACAGGTGCCGTTTCTGCTGCCGGAGCGGAAGCTTCCGTTTCTTCAGCGGCAGACGGAGTGACGGCTTCCATGCCTGCATCATCTTTCTTGACGACTTTGGCGGCCTTAATTACTTTTACGCTTCGCTTTGGCGCAACTTCGGCTTTTGGGATGTATTTCGCACGCACTTTATCCGCGAGTTCGGCGGTTACCGAATTCGAGGGAACGCTTACATCTGCACCTTCACGCCGAAGGTCTTCGATGATTTTCTTTGCGTCCTGTTTCAACTCGCGTGCGAGTTCGTAAACTCTAACTTTTTTAACTGCTGCCATAATATTCCCAAAAACCAATCAAACAAGCCGGTCAAATCGCATCCGTCCTGGCTGCAATTTTATTTTAATTACGCCTGATACTATTCTGCGGACGGCTCAGTATTCTCTTTATCCGCAGGCTTTTCCGGGGATTCTTCATCACCGGCGGAAACGTTCCCGAATTCCTCGGGATTTGCTTCCTCCACTTCGTTTTCGGAATCAACGGAATCTGAAGCGGACTTAATTTCAGCGCCTTCACTCACTGACATGTTTTCTCCGCTTTCGTGCTCAATGGCGGCTTCAGCCTTTTCGGCACCGGTTTCGGCCGGCAGTTGCTCCGCCTGACGAGTTTCTTCCTGCTGTCCGGCTTCTTTAGCGGCCACGACGGCCTTTGCCGAGCTTAATATCGCCGAGGCCTCGTCAAAAGTCAGGTCAAGAGCATCAACCAGGTCATCGATTGACATCGCGGCAAGTTTCTCGACATCGTCAATACCTTTACCCGCGAGAATTTCTGCCTGGTTGGGCGTAACGCCTTCAATAGCAGTAACAGGCACAGATTCGCCCGAAGCCATCATACGGCCCATCTGAAGCGCGATCTCTTTCTTCAGAACTTCCTCGCTGATTATGTCAATATCCCAACCGACAAGCCGCGTTGCCAGCCTGACATTCTGTCCGCGTTTGCCGATTGCAAGGCTAAGCTGGTCTTCGCTGACGATAACGTGCATTTTGCGACGGTCGATATCCGTAATTCGCACCTGCGAAACCTTAGCCGGAGAAAGCGCATTGGCGGCAAATACTGACGGCTCATCTGACCATTCGATGATGTCTATCTTTTCACCGCGAAGCTCTTTGATTACGGCCTGTACGCGCGATCCCTTCATGCCGACGCAGGCGCCCACGGGATCGACATCCTTTTCATTCGATGCGACCGCAATTTTCGCACGCTCACCCGGTTCACGAACTGCGGATTTTATAACCACCGTTTCGTCGTAAATCTCCGGTACCTCAGTTTCGAAAAGACGTTTGACAAGCTCTGCAGAAGCTCTCGAAACCTTGATCTGCTGGCCTTTCGGCTCTTTCGTAACATCGACTATGACGACACGGATACGTTCGCCCTGATTCCAGACTTCGCCTCGGGATTGCTCTTTTTTCGGCAGAATTGCTTCAAGATTGTTTCCGAGATCGATAATTATGTCGCCGCGCTCAAACCGCTTTATTGTCCCGTTAATCAATTCACCTTTTCGGTCAATGTATTCCTCGTAAACTTTTTCACGGATTGCCTCGCGTACTTTCTGGACAAGAATCTGCTTGGCGGTCTGTGCTGCGATTCTGCCCATCTCCTCCAGAGGAAGCGGAATCTCCAGAATATCGCCCGGCTCTACTTCGTCTCCGGCCATCTCTCTTGCCTCTTCAAGCGATATTTCCGTCGCGGGATTTTCTACTTTTTCGACAACGGTTTTTTGCATCGAGAGTTCAATACCCGCTTCCGGCGTCCACTCGACCTGAATGCTGTCCCCGGTTTTGTCCTGAGAGCGAAAATGCTTGCGCGCGGCCGCTTTTACCGCATCTTTCATCGCCTCGATAACCATTTCGCGATCGAGGCCCTGCTCATTGCAGAGAGCGTCGATATTTTGCTGAATCAAGAATGACATATAAACTTTCCTGCCCCGCCCGGGCGGGACTGATAACTAACTTTCATGCCGGCTCTTAAGTCCGGCCGGTGCGGGAAAATTCCTCCTCGAGGTCAACCTTGAGATTCGCTTTGGCTATTCCCGAATATGGAATCCTTATGGTTCCCGCCTGGCGGTCATGGAATATTATTTCATCTCCTTCAACCGCTTCTATTTTCCCGATAAACGCTTTGGCGCTCTGAAAATCCGGTTTCATCCTGACTTTTGCCTGCCGACCGGCAAACCTGACAAAATCACCGATGCTGTAAAGCTCGCGATCCAGTCCGGGAGAAGAAACCTCCAAAACATATGGCCCGGCAAAAAGATCGACGGAATCGAGCGTAGCATCCATTTGCTGAGACATATCGGCACAATCTTCTATGCTGACGCCGCCGGGTTTGTCTATATAGATCCTGACGATCTTTCGGCTTCGCGTTCCGGCAATTTCGATATGTACCAGTTCAAGTTTCAGAGCCTTGGCCGCCGGTTCGGCCAATTCCCTGATTTTTTCGATTGCCATTGAGTCCGAAGCAGCCATAATTTGCAAAATAAAAAGTGGGCACGAAACCCACTCGACATCAAAAGCGCCTCGCCGGAAAAGAGTATTTTACTCCAACGGCGGGAATTGTGCAAGAGAAATCATAAAAGGTCGCTGATTTTTCCTATTCTCTGATTCAATCCCTCGATGGCTTTACGGATATTTGCCAGTTTACCCGCGTCGGGCTTGGATTCGAATTCTTCCAACATCAGCACCAGTTCGCGTCCGGAGTTCAACAATTTTGTTGATTCCTTTTGCAATTCGGTGGCCTTATCCGGCGCGGCAGCCAAAACCCGCCTGGCCTCCATATTGCCCCAATGGGTAATCCGTACCGTGTAGCGTCGTCCGGCTTCGGCTATCCAGCCTTCATCCTCGAGCTGCTTGGAAATGTTGTCAATATTGGAGTAAAACCCTTCTTTTTTAAGCAGCTCGACCAAGTCAACGTCAACACTCTCTTTACCGCCGGAAACCTCGTAGATCTTTGTCAGCACTTTGTGATATACATTCATATTCTAGCCTCTGACTTGAGAGATTCTGGATTGCCCGATTACCGCTTCCGACGCCAGGCGGGCAACTCCTATCAGTCCCGCATCGTCTCCAAGGACCGAACGCCTAAGTCTAACACGTTCTGCCGGTTGCTGAAATGCCCTGTAGGAAATTTCCCGTTCCAGGCTCTCAATAAACAGGTCCCAACCTGCCGCAGCACCTCCTCCGATAACAATTGCCTCAGGATTCAGCACATTTATCAATCCGCCGAGGGCAATCCCGAGATAGCGGCCGACACGCCGGAAAACCTCTATTGATAATGCGTCACCATTCAAACCCGCATTGTAAACATCCAAAGGCGTGATATCGAGATCGGAATGCAGTGAGGATTCAGGGAAAACCGGAATCAATTCCGAAGCCGTGCGCGAAATCGCAGTTGCCGATGCGTATTGTTCAAGACATCCATTTGATCCGCAACCGCATGGATGCCCGTCAGGCTCAACTGCTATATGGCCTACCTCGCCTGCGGTACCGTCCGGACCGCGGAGCAGTTCACCATTGACCATGATACCGCCCCCAACGCCGGTTCCGAGCGTTACCATAATAAAATTTTGAATGTTTACGGCCGCGCCCAGCCAGTTTTCACCGACGGTAGCCGAATTTGCATCATTTTCCAGTATTACGGGCAGTTCGAGAGCTTCCGAGAATACCTTAGAGAACTCCATCCCATTAAGTTCAGGGAGGTTAGGAGAACGAAGTATAATCCCTTCCTTAGAGTTGACGATTGCAGGCACAGCCGCCCCAAAGGCGGCAAAAGCAAAATCGCCCTCTACTTTTGTCATACATTCGCGGGCAGCGGTCAAAATTGCGGCAATTACGTCGCTGCGGCTGCCGCTTGACGGTGTCCGGACTTTACTTCTGTAGAGAATCTCGCCGTTGGTGTTTACGGCAGCCATTCTAAGGTTTGTGCCGCCAAGATCGGCAGCCAGGACAATCCTTTCCATTTATTTTCCTTTGACTATTATGGTTTCGGCCTTATTGCCTCGGCGGACGTTGGGCTTCGGGGACATTCTTGTAAATCTCTTCGTATTTTGCCCAGCCGTCCTTGATTACGGTTGACATAAGATTATCTTTATCTACAACAATCACTTCGAGCAAAATTGCCGGAACTTCTTTCCCTATTGCTTCATTGATAAATGGTTTAGCCTCAGTAATTTTTTCCTTTCGGGCCAGTTTGATCGCGGCCTGAACCGCGCCGGAAGCCAACGGAATGATGGGCTTGTAAACAGTCATGGTTTGCGTCCCTTCGGCAATTCTCTGAAGTGCCTCAAGCGCCGCATCCTGCCCGGTAACGAGTATCTTCCCGGCAAGGCCCTTATTTTTCAACGCCGAAACGACGCCTCCGGCCATTCCGTCATTGGAAACGACAAATGCCTGTATGTTGTCTTTATTTTGCGTGAGGGCGTTTTCGGCCATTTTCAGTGCTTCGTCGGGCCGCCAGTCGGTTATAAAGTTCTCGGCGACGATTTTGATTTTACCGCTGTCAATCGCCGGCTTCAGTACCGCAAGCTGCTCCTTCTTCAGTATCACGGCATTATTGTCCGTTCCCGCGCCATAGACCATTACGTAATTTCCTTCCGGAACCTTTGAAAGTGCGTATTCCGCAATTTTACGACCGATAACCGGCACCTGATGCGATATATATAAATCAATTTTATCGGAATTGATCAATCTATCATAGCTGATTACGGGAACGCCTTTCGCCTTTGCCTTTTCAACCATCGAGGCTGCCTGCGTTGCATCGTGAGGTGCTATTACCAGTACGTCAACGCCCTGTGTCAACAAATTATCGACATCATTTGCCTGTTTATCTGCTTTGTTATCTGCAACGGTTATCACGCATTGCACCTGCTGCTTCTGGCATTCCGCTTCGAAAGCTTCGCGGTCACGCACCCAACGCTCTTCTTTCAGCGTGTCCATTGCGAAACCGATCTTGATTTTTCGGTTCGGATCAGCGGAATCCGATGCCTTGCCATTAGAACCATCGGACTGCGGCCCGACACAACCTGCAACTGCCAGGGCAGCAAAAACCAGTGCAATCAAACGATATTTCATTACGGATTTTTTCTCCTGAAAAAGAAAACTTTTCGTATAAAACGATGTAATCAAAAGAATTAAAGCAAAAAAATTGCTTGTGAGCAAAGGAAACTGCCCCCGGTTATATCCATTCGGGTAAAGCAAATGTCTCAGATCAATGACGCAAGACCGGTGTTTTGAAAAGGTATTAAGAACAAAACGTCAAACGGGCTAAAGCATTGCGGCAGTTGCCGTCCGTTAACTTTTTGTGGTATAAATTCTTGCATCGAACGCCGTATCTGGTGATTCTATGCGGTTTTGCAATATCTTTTGAATCGAACATTTAGCGGCCAAATACATTGACACCGCGATTGTTTTCGTGTAAAAAGTTTATTGACCGTTCGGTTTTTGAAATTTCGGCCGCTTTAAATTCTGTTCCCCGGGCAAGGTCTTTGTATCTTCAGGTCGGGAATAGATTTTGGAAACTTATCGCTCTGCCTGTCTTTTTGGCACTGCGGCTGCTTGCAATTGAGGATTGTTAAAGGAGGAGTCAAATCTAAATGCTCGGCAAAAATATTGTTAAAAAATTATTCACTGCTCTCGCTTCCGTTGCGGTCTTGACCGTTTATTCGGCCTGGGTCTTCGCATTACCCAATACCGCAACCGCAGAGATTACCGTCACCGGAAACGTTACAGTTAACGGGCAACCGGCTATTTCTAGTTCAACCGTCCTGTCCGGTAGCACTATTGCAACCGGCGCCAATTCCAGCGCGATCATCAGCCTCGGCAAAACGGGCCGTATCGAATTGCTTGCGGAATCGAGCCTGGTTTTGACATTTTCTGAATCGTCAATTGTCGGCCAGTTAACCGCCGGAAAAGCACGTGTTGCGAATGCCGCCGGTGTTGCCACAACAATTACCACGAAAAACGCCACGATTATCGCCGATGCGGGCCAGGCAGATAACTTCACCGTGGAAGTAGAATGTTCGCATACTCACGTAGATACGACCTCCGGGCTTGTTACCATGCGCGAAGGCACGAATGATCGCCAGGTGGCCGCAGGCGGAACCGCAACGGCCGGTAACCTTGAACAGACAGGTTGCAAACCATGCCTTCGTCCGAATTCCGCTCCGCCGGTCGGGTTTGGCATTCCATGGTGGGTTTTCCTGGTAGCCGGCGGCATTGTTGCCACAACCATCCTTGTCAAAACGGAGAACAAACCTGATGACGATACTACCGTCGTTGTCAGCCCAAGGCAGTAGCTTCGTTTGGTCTCTGCAATCCGATTTTGTAAAATTAGGCGGGTCATATTTAATCAATATGACCCGCTTTCATTTTTCTATTTTTAGAACGGAGTTGCTTTTTCGCTTTAATTTTAAGTTATGCAAATTGCTGTAATCGGTACAGGCTATGTCGGCCTCGTCTCAGGGGCCTGTTTCGCGGAATTTGGCATTCACGTAACATGCGTTGACGTTGATGCCGATAAAATCAATAAACTCAACAATAACATCATTCCTATATACGAACCGGGCTTGGACCAGCTGGTAGAAAAAAATACACGCGCCGGCCGGCTCGAATTCACAACCGACCTTAAGGCAGCCGTCGAAAAATCAACCGTTGTATTCTTTGCCGTCGGCACTCCGCCGAAGGAAGACGGAACGCCCGATATGAGCTTCTATCGCAAAGCGGCGGAAGACGTTGCCGCCGCCATGAACGGCTACAAGGTTTTGGTAACCAAATCCACCGTTCCGGTCGGTACGGGTAAATGGCTGCGTGAATTCATCACCGAAAGAATTCCTGACGGGATGAATTTCGGCGTTGCTTCAAATCCGGAATTCCTTAGGGAAGGCGCCGCCATCCAGGATTTCATGCGTCCCGACCGTGTCGTTATCGGGAGCAATGAACCCGAAGCCATTGAAATCATGAAGGAGCTCTACCGGCCGCTCTATCTTATTGAAACGCCGATAGTTATCACTTCGCTGGAAGCTGCCGAACTGATCAAATATGCTGCCAATGCCTTTTTGGCAACAAAGATTACGTTTATTAACGAAATTGCAAATCTTTGCGACGCCATTGGCTGTGATGTTCACGACGTTGCCCGCGGTATGGGAATGGACAACCGCATCGGTCGTAAATTCCTGCATCCCGGCCCGGGTTACGGCGGCTCCTGTTTTCCGAAAGACACAAGGGCATTGACTACCGTTGCCGACCGCTTTGGCGTGGAAACCCGCATAGTGGATGCCGTAATCGAAGCCAACGAAATGCAGCGCCTGGCAATGATCCAAAAGATCGAAAAACTAGTTGGCAATCTTCAGGGAACACGCATCGGTATTCTGGGCCTTTCTTTCAAGCCGGAAACGGACGATATGCGTGAATCTCCGGCGATTGATATTATTCGCATGCTGAAGGAACGCGGCGCTTTCGTCAAAGCCTTCGACCCGGTCGCAATGGAAGAATCCAAACACTACATTACCGGAATCGAATACGCTTCCGATGAATATGACGCCATCAAGGATGCCGATGCCCTGGTCATCGTAACGGAATGGAATCAGTTCCGGGCTCTTGATATGGAAAAGGTCAAGTCGCTGCTCAAACAACCTAAAATCGCCGATTTACGCAATATCTATGAACCGGCAGATATGCGGGCTCTTGGGTTCGATTATGTCGGAGTCGGCCGCTAAACCGGCTGTTTTCCGATGGATTACCCTATAAATTATTTCCGAATTTCGCCCGGCCGGCTTTAACCTGCAATAAAGGGCTATGCCGGCCGGGCCGTAAACATCAGTAAACAATGAGTTTAACGCCATTATTTCTCGTAACCGGCGGCGCCGGCTTCATAGGGTCGAATCTCGCTGAAGAATTGATCCGCCGCGGCGCACGTGTGCGGATAGCCGACAATTTTGCAACCGGGTTTCGTGAAAACCTGGAAGAGATCGGCGAAGGATTTGATTTTATGGAAGCCGACCTCAGCATTCCGGATATGGCTTCCAGGGCCGTAGAGGGCGTAGAAGCCGTTTTTCACCAGGCAGCCCTACCCAGCGTACCCCGTTCGGTCGCAAACCCGTCAGAAACGCATCAGGCGTGCGTAAACGCAACTTTCAATTTACTGACCGCCGCACGCGATGCCGGAGTTCGCCGTTTCATATATGCGGCCTCGAGTTCCGCATATGGTGATCAGCCGATTTTACCCAAGGTCGAAACAATGCGCCCGGAGCCGCTCTCGCCCTATGCGGCGGCAAAATTAGCCGGTGAACATTATTGCGCGGTGTTTTACCGTGTTTATGGGCTGGAAACCCTTTCTCTGCGTTATTTCAATGTTTTCGGTCCGCGTCAGAATCCTTCCTCGCAATACTCCGGCGTAATTTCCAGATTTATTGACGCTTTTATGAAAGGAATCCGGCCGGTTATCTACGGCGATGGTCAGCAATCGAGGGATTTTACCTATGTTTCCAATGTTGTAGATGCGAATATAAAAGCTCTTGATACAAATTCCGGCCTTGGCGAGGCAATCAACGTAGCTAATGGCGAACGGGTTTCGCTGCTTGAGCTCTACGATGTTTTGCGGCGGATAACCGGCCGGGAAGATCTGGACATTGACTTTCAACCGGAACGCAAAGGCGATGTTAAGCATTCACAGGCCGATAACAGCCTGGCCCGCAAATATCTCGGCTATGAAAAACTCGTAGGGCTGGAAGACGGTCTCCGTAAAACAATCGAATGGTGGAAATCAAGCCGTTTTGCCGTGGATGTAACGAACGCCTAGCGGCCGGGGCTGAATACCGATTCGTCAATCTTGGAATTTATCAGTATTTCTTTGGCCTTAAAATCCGAATATGCAACAAATTGTCCCAAATCAAACCGTTGCGAGTATTTTTCGGGAATAATTATTCCGTCAATCACACGGTTTTTATCGACCGTTGCCGCCGTCGTAAAAGTCCTGCCGCCGATTTCATAGGCCGATTCGAAAGACTTTATCAGATTCGTCTTTTCGTCAATAATAAAATCCGTAAAAAACCCGTCCGGACCCGTCATCCGGAATCCCTTCTGCTTCTTTTTGGTTTCGGGAAGAGGGCTGATTCTGATGCCATTCTCACCAAACCTCATCAACATCGGAAATCCGAGCGATGTAACAGGAGGCAACGTTATACCCGGAAAAGACGAAACAGTGTTTTGTCCGTCAAAAACCTGTTTAATACTTTGAAACGGCGTCTGGATATCGAGGATATATTTCTCCCCGGCGATAACGGTTGAAAAACCGCCCGCAATCGCCTGTTGAAATGCCGAAGACGTAACATCGACCGAGCCGCGGATTACAAGCGTCCTGATCGTCCGCAGTTTATCACCGCCATGTGCTTCAAAAGCGGCCTTTGCCAATGCTTCTGGAGCATCGCCTTTGGCAATTGTAGAAGTATTCTGCCCGAGTGTTGAAATTGACCCGAAAACCAGGAAAGCAAAAGCGACAACTGCAGCAACGGATTTAGTCATATAGGCTATTATCACAGAAAAAACGCCGGGACGGCAATAGCCGCCCGGCTTATCAGCAGGAGGAGGACAAAAGGAAACTGCTTACCAGCTGAATCTGGCCTGAAGTTCGATGCGTCGGTTAGCAGACGAGCCGCCACCGCCGCCACCCGGTCCGAAGCCGCCAAAAGAACCTATGGTCGAAACAGACTGCCCGAAACGGCTGGAGGCAAGATTGCCGACCGGAGCGTTGAAATTAACCGTATTGAGCAGATTAGAGAAATTCACACTTAAATTCAGGTTATAGGGTTTCCGCGTATCGCTGCCGCCAAAGAAACCTGCGAATCCACCCGGACCGCCGCCACGCGGACCGCCACCTCCGCCGCCGCGGGGACCGCCGCCCGGACCTCCGGCCATCATGACGTTACCGCCGCCGGCTCCGCCCTGGCCTGCAGATGCATTTCGGGCCGGGGATTTTCCAAACCCGAAAGTCTTACCTATTCTCAGATTTACATTGAAAAAGGTCGGAGACTGGCCGAAATTTCGCGGGATTACCTCATTGGGATTGAAACCCGAGACATCGCAGAATGAAGTATGCAGATTTAGCTGGTTGCAGCGGGCTGCCAGTTCACCGAAAGTCGGCCGTTCGGTAAATAGTCCGTCTCCGTTTGTATCTACTCCGCGGATAATATTGAAGGGACGTCCGGAATTCCATATAACGAAAGGATTCAAAGAAATCCGATACGGCAGCGTAATGTTGCCGCCAATGGTAAAACTGTGCCGTATATCAAATGAACTGCGGCCGTATTCATTGGAAAGGTCATATGAATAAGCGGGGAAACTTCCGGCTCCGTCCGTATCGCCTTTTGCAAATCCCAAGCGGTAAAAGCCGAAAAATGACAGACGTTGGCTGAAAGTGGAACGGAAATTTACCGCCAATTGGTTCTGATTCTGAACTCCGCTCGATTCGTACTCATATATATCGCCTCTTGTCGGGTTCGGTCGCGGTGCATTCAGACAATTGATCTGTGCCGGACAGATTGGTGCATTTATATTGCGTGTACGCAGAGCATGAAGAGTCCGCGAACCAATGTAAAAGACCGAGAGGGTAGTCCGCATGGGCAGTTGCCGCTCTACTCCGAGTGCTGTCTGAAACGTGTATGGAACCTGAAGATTCGGAGCAATAAGCCTGACCGTATTGGACTGTGGCAGAGCACTAAGTATTTGTTGTGCGGTCGGGACATTGCTGACGCCGTTGAGCGTGAAAACCGGCTGCTGAAGCAAGGCAATAGCGGCGGCTCTGCGAACCGGATCGGGATCAAAGGAGTTGACAATCAGGCTAAGCTGCTCGGTCCCGTTAAATCTGAGTGCCTGCAATGTCAGGTTTTCGCTGAAACGGTCATAAAACCATCCGAAGCCACCGCGAAAAACCGTTTTGGGCGCTTTGGCGCCGCCTGCTCCGGGCGACCAACCGAAAGAAATGCGGGGAGCGAAATTGAAATTATCACTGATATTGGTCTGATTTTCATACCGAAGTCCGAGGCTGAGTGTAAAAGAAGGTGCTATCCTCCAGTCATCGGTAACAAACAGTCCGAAGTCTGTCCGCGAGACGCTCTGCAGAGGGTTGCCGACCGTAATACGGAACTGGGTCGGGTAGGAGAGTCCCTGCAATGTATCGCGGTAATTACTTAAATTGATGAATGAAAATGTACCGTTGAAATTATTTTCCGAACGATCGTCAATGGAAACCGATCGGATGCGGACACCGAATTTGACTGCGTGCTGTGACGATTTGCCGAAGGAGGTAGTCGTATAGTTTTGCAGTTCCCAGCTACGCTGTTTATTGAAACTCAGCCCAATCTGTGAACCGCCGCCGGTAAAAGCCTCTGCCACGGAAATCGTCGGCAGCGAGTTGTCTCCTGTCTGTGAGTTTTTCTGCCAGTCGAATTCGAAACGGGTTTCATTGACCGTCTTGGGGTTGATAATCGAGGTCTCGGTAACGCGGAATTCATGGTCGTAAAAGGTTGAGGCAAAGGCGCGCTGCGGGAGCGAGGTACCGCCGATGCCCAGATTGTCCTGCGTTGAGCGGGAATAACTGTATCGAAAAACAAGTGTATTTTTATCGTCTATTGCGTAATCCAGACGCGGAGAAAAGGAAAAACGCCGGCTCGGAACCGTAAAGTCCTTTTGCAAGGGAACGGGATTCAGGTTTTGATCCAGCACGATGGCATTAAGCACAGAGTTGTTATCAATATCCCGTTTGTTTATTTCGAAAAAGTACGAAGCTTTTCCTTTCTTGAGCGGACCGGAGACGTTCCCGCCAAAGAAACGCGTCTGGCTAGGTGCCCGGTTGGCAGCAAAAGGATTCCGTGAATTGAGGCTTTCATCGTTGAAATTACCGAATATGCTGCCTCTGAATCTGTCAGATCCGGGTTTGGTCAATATCTCGATGCGTCCGAAGCCGAGTCTGTCATATTCGGCGGAAAATGGATTCTGGTTTATACGAATTTCCCTGATAGCCTCCTTCGGCGGCAATTGACCGCCCGTAAAACCGTCTATGTAAATCTGGCCGCCATTTGGTCCTGCGGCAGCGCCGGCAAGAGCCTGCAACGCGGAGGCAAGTTCGTCCGGATCGTCCGGCAATGCTTCCAGGTCTTTATCTTTCAGCACTGTCGCACCGGCATTGTTTGCCGGATCGGTCGAGACTTTTCCCTCGTCCGATACTTCGACATTTTCCTCGACCGCCTCGACTGAAAGAGGGACAATCAATTCGGTCTTCTGCCCGGCTGTTACTTCGACCTCTTCGTTATCGTATAAAGCAAACTTATCGGCCTTGACCTTAACCGAGTAAATCCCGGGTGCAAGGCCGCCGACGGTAAATTCGCCACGTTGATTGCTGGTCGTCGTTTTGGTTTTACCGTCCTTGCCGGTTACGGTTATCGTCGCGCCGACGACAACCGCACCAAGCGTATCCTGAACCTGACCGCCGATACTGCCCGGCTGTTGGGCATATGAGTTAAAAGCAAAAACCGGAACAATGAGTAATGCCGTAAGAATCTTATAAATTACCTTCATCGTATAAATCCCTCAAAAAAAACAGTACAAGAACATATGCGGGGGAAACATAGTCCTGCCCGTCAGAAAAATATTAATAACTTAATTTGTCAATAAAATGGTTACTATCGTGCTCCTCTTGGCGCCGGAAACTAAAGTCTTCCCTCAGTTACCGAAATCGAAGCCTTCCAATCCGGGAATTGTAAATCCACCCACGCCGCCGTTTCTGCCGCCGCGGCCTTGGGTCTGTGCCTGCGCAACCGCAAGCAGCGGCCCGACGCCGGCCAAAACCTTGATTGCAAATACTTTATCTTGCGGCTCTGTCTTATTTGCCGAAACTGCTATGACATCTCCCGGCTTGAGGTCGGCAAGACTGATTGCCGGAAGCCGCTCGTACATATCATCGATTCCGCCACGCGGTCCGCCGGCACCGCGACCCATAAAGCCGCCGTTTTGTTGTGGCGGGCCGGCTTGTCCCTGAGGAGTCTGTTGCGGTTGTTGCGGCGGCTGCTGTCCCTGCGCGGGTGCTCCTGCCGGACGGATGCCGCCCATTCCCTGGCCGCCTCCAAATTGAAACATCCGCTGCAGCATTTCTTCGGGAAAACGCTTGACCGTGGAAAACTCGCGGAATGAAACGGCTATCTCCTTCTTGGTTTTGGAATCTTCGAGGAGAATTTCTTTTTTCTCGATGTCTATGGATTTTACGGTGCCGACAATGGTCTGAAACGCTCCGGTTATGATTTCTTCTGCCATGAATGTCGTCCCGTCAGGGCTGCGGTCGCCAACCGCACGAAACATATCGCCCGGCTTAATCTCTGCAATCGAACTCTCCAGAGCTTCGGCGTAGCTTATTGAATTCGGCCGGTAACGCTTGATTTTAGCGTCAGGTTTAGGCGTCACGACAACGCTTGTCGTATTCATCAATCCGCGGATTTCGACAGTTATCTGGTTGCCGGCCATATTAACGGCGGCAACACGCCCCGAGATGCCACGCGTCGCCCAGCGTTCGGCTTCTTTGGCGCGTTTCTGTGCCAGTTCGGATTTTGACATCAGATAAATGGTTCGCGCCGGATAGATTGAAGTCCCCGGCTCGGGAATTGCCGAAACCACTACCTTGTCTCCGGTTTCTATTTCGTCAATTTCTACCGAAACTGCAGATGCCAGTGACGTCGGATTATCAGGCGAAACTTTTTTGAATTGAGTCTTATCGTTTATTGCGGCCGTGGTAACACCGTCTTTGGTCTGGATCTTGATTGCACCGGGCTCGACGGTTACAACTTCACCGGCAATCAAAACAGGCTTAATCCCGCCGGCTTGCGCCGAAACGGAGCCGGTGGTAATCAACAAAGCGCAAAGAATAAAAAAAGAGTATAAAAAAGTTTTCATAAAAGCTTTCCGGACATGGCCGTAATTTGAACAAATCACCCAAGTCTTTAATACGAATAACTTCCGCAAAAGTTGCCGAAAGTATAGACGTTAATTTTATCGCAGAGGTTTACAGATTATTGTAAAGTTTTGTAAGAAAAGGTACTTATCGGTCAAGAAGCAATAACACCCTGACGCCGGCCCGTGACGGCCAGCCCCACACCTGCAGCAAAAATCAGCAAAAGGGCAACTGTCCACAAATACGGCAATGAAAGCAAAAGAGTCCAAAACAATACGCCGAGGATTGCGGCCGCCGATTCGCTGTGAGTATTCCAATTAATGAGTTTTAAAATTCGCTTTCCTACGGTAATCTGCAAGGCAACACGTCCGAAAAGATATGCAAGCATAAGAACGATAAATGCCATCAGCCATACAAGCGCACTTAGATAATCCGGAAGGACGGCCACGCCCGCCACAACCAGAAAAATGACCGTCAGCAGCCCGCCAAAGCCGTATAGAACAACTTTCGCCGGGGAAAGACGGATATTTGCAATGGCACGTCCTACGGCACCGGGCGCTATTGTCGAAAATATCATTGTAATGAGGAACCAGAATATTACTGAGATCAAACGCTGAGCCAAAAAAGCCAGGGAAAGAGTCGGGGATAAAATACTCGCGGGATTTTTACCTATTTCGCGAAGTTCGTCTTCGAAAATTCCGAATACTATCGTTTCCTTGCCCGTTGCACGTCCGGGGTTACGTTCAGCCGGACGATATGCTCCGCCAATCACTATAACGTCGCCGCCGACAAATGATCCCGCATTTTGGATAACATTCCCGCCAATCACTCCGACATCGCCATCAACCGTGCCATTGACAATGATATCGCCGCCAAAGACGAAAACCTCGCGGGCTTTGCCGTTTACGACCACGTTTCTGCCGACTACCGCTACCTGCTGATCTGAGTATTCATCAATGACTGTCAACGGCTCTCCGGAGTTGGCGGAATCTCGTTCGGGGCCAGGAAAAACTTGTGCCGGGCACACGAAGAAAAGCGAAAGAAACAAGAAAATGGCAGGTTTGACACGGCAAAGCCGCAGGGTCATGATTACCGAACGTCCGGAAAAAAACAGGAATTTCTTAAAGAGCAGCAAATCTAGTCCTTCTAATAGTAGTTACAAGTCTTTTTGCATTATCTTTTTGACGATAAATGCTGAAAATAAAACAAATGCAAAGATAATAACCGCATAAAACGATGAAATAGCCCAGATTCGCTGGAGAGCTTTCGTAAATGCTGCCATTGCAATGCTTAGATCATAAACAAGATGCAAAACAAGCGATGAGGCGCCCAGAATTTTCTCGACCACCGAGATTGCGGGAAGTTCCCCGCGCAAATTAAACGAAGTTAAAAAAAATGCCGCTAAAATGCCGAAAGCCACTAAAATCAAAGCCGCCGAGCGCAATTCCCCGATTGAACGCAATCCGGAAACACGGCTTTCAGCGACAGCTACTATACGAACGGAAAAATCTTCAGGGAGTTCGATGCCGTTAGAATCGGCAAACTCTTTATCCAGTTGATTCAAAAGAACCTTTTGGAAGTTCACCTCGGCGCGGCATTCGGAACATTCATTTAGATGTTGTTCGACGGAAGCTTCTTTACTCTTATCCAGTTCTCCATCCAGATAAGCAGCAAGGTCATCTCCGGGACACATTAGCCGATTTTTGGGCTGCTGGCCGTCCAATTTACGTAACTCCTATGTTTACAATAGTATGCTGGCGAGTTCAGAATCCGTCAAAGCCGCGTTCCAAAAGAATTTCACGCATCATTTCGCGCGCCCTGAAAAGTCGGTTTTTAACGGTTCCAAGCGGAAGGCCCGTAACTTCGGCAATCTCGTCGTAACTAAGCTCCCTGGAATGCCTCAAAACAATAAGTTCGCGGTATGAGGCGGGCAAACACCTTACGACGTCCTGCAGTTCCGCTCGCCATTCGCTCCTTTCCCGGAGTTTTTCAGGTCCGGGCTGGGAGCATTCCAACTGGAGTTGATACGTTCCATCAGCATTTTCGGTTTCGATACTTTGGCTTTGAACGGAATTTCTTCGGAGATGATCTATTGCCGCGTTGTGTGCAATGCGGTACAGCCAGGTCGAGAATTTATACTCGGTGCTGTATTTATCAAGGGAATTATAAACTTTGATGAAAGTTTCCTGTGTTACATCGAGCGCCGCATCATAGTCGCCGATGATTCGGAAAATATAGTTGACGATCTGTCTCTGATAACGGATTACCAGTGCCTCGAAATCCTCTTCGCGGCCAAGCGCTGCACTTTTGACCAGATCAAGATCTGAAATTGATGATTTCCCGGCAAGCAGATCGGCTGACATGTGTAACCCCGGTCACCAAAAATGGTAATCTGCAGATATTCTGACGGAAGATTGCCGATAAAAGCAATAAAAGCGATGTAAAGATTCGTAAAGGCCGGAATTTTGGATTTAGCGAAAAGCCAATGACGCCAGTCCCGCCGGTGCGGCCAAACCTTCGAAATCCAATGCCTCATTTGGCAAACGAAGTCCGACATCCTCAGCGCGCAGAATCGTTGCCGCTTTTCCGAGAGCTTCGCGGCAAACGGCGATAATCTGCTGCGGAACCAGTTCCCCGCCTATCAGCAGGAGACGGCTAAGCCTAACTCCGTCAGGAGAATCGGCGAACCGGTCGTTGTAATACATCAAAAGGCGGTAAACCTCATCTTCGATTTCATTTACCGTGCAGGAGACCGAGCGGACAACCCTCGGTTCTCCGCGGCGGAGAAGCAGAGCGACAAAACCGTCGGATTGCGAACTAATCAACAATGAATCAACCTCTTCACCTTCAGAAAGTATCCATCTTGTCTCAGCAACCGCACGCGGAAGAATCAGGCCCGCCTGCCAGCCGAAATCTTCGAAAATTGTTTCGTATTCATCTAAAACAGTAAGTTTGACCGCAGCGGCAAAAAATCTCAGCCGGCCTTCCCGGTCATTTGATATGGGGAAATACGAAAGCCTCATTTCCGCGGCCGGACAGCCAAAACTCTGCTCCGATTTCCAGTCGATGACTTCGGCAAGATTATTTTTGAGATCCTTGTCGTTTTCTACGGTAATGATTGCCGTTCGGGCAGCATTGCTCGGCAGCGAGACAGACCATTTCTTCTGTCCCAATAAACCGGCCGAAGTAACGGCCTCTTCGAGTATGACGCGAAATTCCTGCGGTGCAGATATATTCGTTTCGGAAAAAGCAGGACGCAAAAGACCTTTCGGAACTTCTACGGCAGATGCACGATTTATGGAATAACGGTTTTGTCCGTCTTTTGATAATGAAACTGCCGTTACCGTTTCTGATTCTATCCCTATGGCCGCATTGGGATAATTCGGTTGAGTAAATATCTCAAACATTAGTTGAAAATAAGAAAATAAATTGCTGCTGGAGTAAAACTTTTGAGATTGCCGGGTCAGTATTCCTTATAAAGCTTACCCTCCGTGTCGGTTCCGTCCGCCAAACTTCGGACATCTTTCAATCCGGTTTCTCCCGGCGAAAGCGGGTCTTCTCCGGTTATCTGTTCCCATTCGGCACGTTCCAGAATCGGATCATAGGGCATTTCCCGAAGGTATTTATCGGCTACCAGCTCGTCAAGAGACTTAGGCAGACGCCCTTTGTCAGAGGCATATTGATCTATAGCCCGCCGCATTTGCCACAGATTTTCCTTTAGCACCGTCTCGCGTGCGTGCTGTACGCTACGCTGATATGTCGGCACGGCAACCGATAGGAGAATTATCAGAATAAACATCGCGATCATTAGTTCAAGCAACGAGAAGCCGTCGTTCGATCTACCAATCGCTGTATTTCTCACCATTCAAAGCCTCCTCTTTTGAAGCGGAGCGAATATCAAAAACATTGATTTTGTCCCATTCATCATCCTTTGCCGATTGATACGATGACCGGATTTTCCAATCTGACTTGCCGGTCATCGGATCAATCGGTAGTTCGCGAAGGTAAACTTTCGTCATGACACCTTCATTATTTATCTCAGTCGCCTGTTTGGTCCCGGCAGAAATTCCGCTGCCACCCTGCAGATTGAGCCCGCGCGGTCTGACGCGGACACCTTCGACCAATATTTCCAGTGTCGGCGGGTAGCGATCAGGATTATCCGCAGTAAAAATTGTGCAATCATCTATGACGACACGTGTCCGCGGATCCGCCGGAACATTTGCACCGCGTCCCCGTCCTATCGGATTTCCGGTCGAAATAGATCCTTGCGGACAGGCGCCGATTGTGTCTCGTTTGAACTCGTCAATCGCTGCGCGAACCGTCCTGAGAGTTTCCCTTAGCCTTGCTTCCTTTTGCCTCTTGACCGCTTTTTCTGAAATAGGCACAGTGGCGGCAACAAGCACGGTCATAACTGCAAGGGTTACGATCAATTCGAAAAGCGTATAACCCGCCGCCGAAGACGGATGTAAGGCTTTAGTGCGTTGTTTACCAATGATGTTCAAAACTTCAACTGAAATGCCCTGCCGTCAGTGGAGAGCAGATTCAAAACATCCTTTTCAAGTGAAAGCTCAGGCCTTCCGTCGCTGAGAGCTTCAATTTCCAAATATGCAATGATGCCAAAACCGGTTCCGGTGATGCCCTCTCCCGGAGACAACGAAACAAATGTCTTGCCTTCCTGATTCAAGAAAGGAGTGACGGCCGAATTGGCAGTGCCGGGACCAAAAATATCCCCGTAAGTAATTGATCTGACGGCCAGTTTTGCCGGATCGTAATGAAAACCCAGTACTGCGGAACGAAAAGCCGCATCTGACCGAACCATAACGGGAACCAGAAGCCTCTCGCCTGCTTTTAGGTTACGGAGATATGACGGAAGCGAAAATTCCGCCGTTCCGGCTGACGATTTTTCTGCTTTTGTTGCATCATCCGTTACCGGCGCCAAGGTCTTTCTCAGATTGTCCGGCTGTGCGGCCATGTTTGTGGACGCATTCATTGCAACGGTTCGCAGCTCGAGTGATTTTACCGCCGTATCCACGGGATTTAATTCAGGTCCGGTCTTTAAATTGCTAGGGGCAGAAGTTTTACCGCTGTCAGAAACGGCCGCACCGCGGACATAGTCAGCTGATTCAGCAGTCTGATCGGGGAGTTGAATTTCCTGATAATTTGGGATTCTACGCATCTGTGCGATAAATTCCTGCTTTTCTTCCTCTATTATCATCGATTCCACCGAGCCGGAGGTCGGCGTTGCAAGGCTTCCGCTCGGGCGCTCTACCAGATCTTCCGGGACGATAGCCGGTGCCCTTATTACCCTTGGAGTAATTGCAATAACTATGTCCACCTGCCGGTTGTCACGGGTCGGGGCGGTAAAAAGCCGTCCAAGAATCGGAATCAGTCCCAAAAGCGGGAGGCCGGCTTTACCTTTGCTTTCAACGTCCTGGGCAACGCTTGCGAGCAGAAGCGTACGGTTGTTTTGAATTCTTGCCGTTCCATTGATTTTTCGTTCGGAAAATACGGGATTTGTAGATGATCCGCCGGCGATGACGTCTTTTGATTCGATTTCCATCGCTACCTGGACGTCCTGATTGGGAAACACTATCGGCTTGAATTTCAGCGTAAGCCCGACCTGTTCGTAATTGATGACATCGGAGACTACGCCGTTATTGGATGTATTTGCCGCGGTTACGAATTGAGCGGTTCGCACCGGAACACGCTGACCAATGCGCGCCGTCGAATCCTCATTATTAAATGCGTGAATCTGCGTCGAAGCCAGCAACTTTGTATTGGATTTATCCTGGAAAAGCACAAGATTAGACGATGGTAAAACTATTCCAGCTCCGAATGCCGAAGGGATCACGTCAGCGGCAGCCCGGCCGATACGGCCGAATAATTCATTGCCGCCGAGTCCTACGACGCCGCGTGTAGTCCCGCCCAAAGTAGTCAATTCAGCCTCTGATCCGATTTGATTTCCAAGCCGAAGTAGATCTGATTTTGACACTTCGTAGATAGCCACGTCCATCACTACTTCAGCCCGATCCTTATCGAGCGAGTTTATCAGTTTCTCGAACAATGCGATGTTTTCCGCGGTATCACGAATCGTAAGGCTGTTGGTAGCGGCATCTTCTACTACTATGGTTTGAGTCCTTCCGGGTTGTGCCGGAATAGCAGTTTGAATGATTGTTTTAACATCTTTCGGATTTGCGTTGGCCAGATAGAAAGTTCTCAGAACCAACTGCTGGAAATTCGTCCGCCGGGTGTTCGAGGCTACGAGAATTGTGCGTGGACCAACGCGTTGAAAAAACAGATTCTCCTGAAGAAAAATATAATCCAGTGCACGCGCCGGAGTAACATTTTTCAGTTCGATACGGACCGTGCGTGTCTCAAGCCGCGATTCGGAATCAAAAAGCACATTGAGATCCAGATCATCGGCAAGCTGCTTAATGATAAATGTAAGGTTTACACCTCCCGGGAAAGGGAGATTTTTTAATTGTTCGAGTTTTTGCGGTAATTTTACATCTTCCGGCCTGATTTGATTCCCGGAGGCAGGCGTAATTTTTACTTCATTCTTCGTCGGGCTGTTCTTCTTTTGGCTCTCTTCCTGCAATCTGAGCATTCTAGCCATTTCAGATTTCGCCAATTCATTTGCGGGATCGAAAGCATACGCCTTTCTGAATGCCAGATATCCGGCCTGATAATCTTTTTGTTCAGCTGCTTCGCGGCCTTTACGCATATACATCTGAGAAGCGTTAAATAGTGCCCGCTGAAGATGCAGTTTATATTCCGGGTTCTTCGGATTTTCGCTTACGGCCAATGCAAAAGCCTCTGCGGCTTTGTCCCATTCCTCAGCCACTTCATATTTAAGGCCTTGCTTAAAATACTTTTTACCGTCGCCAAAGGCTAAAGTGGTAACAGGAGAGAGAATGCTCAGGAGCAACAAAGCTGCCAGGACGCGGGAAACAATTTTTTTTTCCATATTTGCAAAATCAGGCGACGTTAGAAAAAGAAGCACCTGCCGCCATCGGTTCAACACGAACTGAAAGTAATTAAGTTGCAAAAAATGACCTATTTTGAAATAAGCCGAGACTTTCCTGGCGTAATTTTGGGCTTTCCGGGCGTAAAATGCAAGCGGTTTGTTAGGAAATTGCCGTTTTACGGAGAATCCGCAGACGAAGGATATCCAATGCCGCCTGGCTTGCGCGCCAACGAATCAATTCCCTGTCGCCCGGAAGCAGCAAATGCTTTGTAAAAACTCCGGCAGGAGTTGCGCAGCCAATGTAAACTGTACCCACCGGTTTGGATTCAGAACCGCCGCCCGGCCCGGCAATTCCGGTTACCGAAATAGCATAATCAGTTTTTGCCAGATTTCGCATACCTTCGGCCATTGCATGTGCTGTTTCTGAACTGACAGCTCCGAATTTACCTATCACCGTTTCGGGCACCCCGAGCATACTTGTTTTGGCTTCGTTAGAATAGGTAACGACGCCCTGCATAAAATACGCGGAAGAACCCGGCACCTCGGTAAGCCGCATCGAGATTAGCCCGCCTGTACAGCTTTCCGCAGTTGCTACCGTAAGTTTTCTTTCGGAAAGAATACGGCCTACAACCTCTTCCATTGTGCTTCCATCCGTAGAAAAAACGGCATCTCCCAGCTTTTCGCAAATTCGCAAGGTAAGTTCATCTAAAATTTTGTCAGCGTTGGTAATGCTTTTATCCAGAATTGAAAGATGAACCTCTACCTCGACGCGATTGAATAAAATGCCGGTTTCAACGGAAGAGTAATCGCCGTAAATCGGTGCAATTGCTTCATCAACGGCTGATTCGCCCATGCCGGAAACACGCAGAACCCTGGTCCGGGCGACAATATCGCCGCCAATTTCCTTTAACAGCGGCTTTACATTTTTTAGAAACATCGGCTGCATTTCGCGCGGCGGGCCGGGCAATACTGCAAGAACTTTACCGTCAATCCGCAGCATCATACCTACAGCCGAACCGTTTGGATTGGGCAAAATTTCGGCCCCTCTGATAACATATGCCTGGCGTTTGTTGATTTCGGGCATCTCGCGTCCCCAGCGTCTGAACCGTTCGCGAAGGTCGTCCAATAGTTCCTGATGGAAAACCAATTCATGGCCGGTTGCGAGTGCTACCGCCTGTCGGGTTACATCGTCATCGGTAGGCCCTAACCCGCCGGTTGTAATTAGTATGTCCGATCTGCTCAAGGCATCGGAAACAACCTCACGGAGCCGGTCGATATCGTCGCCGACTATTGTCTTTAGTTTGACTTTTATACCGAGTTCAAGTAATTGCGAAGTTATCCAAAGACTGTTGGAATCGGTCTTGAATGGCGTTAAAAGTTCGCTGCCGATCGCAACTATTTCAGCTGTCAGCATAGCAATTATTCGTTATCTTCCGTTTTTTGAGAAACAAATCTCCAAAGCGGGATTATTCTCCGTAAATTTCAACTACGGGTTTTCCCTCCGAATTGATGTAAGCGCGATACATGCCTTCGGAATTGAACGAGATGGCGATGTTCCCTAAACGGTCAATTGCAATTATCCCGCCGTCACCGCCAAGATTCTGCAATTTTTGCTTAATCACAAGATCAGCAGCCATCTGAATTGGCAAAGATCGATATTCCATCAAAGCCGAAATGTCACGTGCGACGCCCAGACGAATGAAAAATTCCCCCCAACCGGTAGCCGAAACCGCACAGGTTGCATTATTTGCGTAAGTCCCGGCACCTATAATGGGTGCATCCCCGACGCGGCCATATTTTTTGTTGGTCATTCCTCCTGTCGAAGTGCCGGCCGCCAGATTACCGTCCTTATCCAACGCGACGGCACCGACTGTACCAAATTTGTTATATGGCTCTTCTTTCGCCGCGATTGAACCGCTTTTTGGTTTACTCTTCTCTTTTTCTTCTTTCAGAATTCTCTGAAGAGCATCCCATCGTGGCTGCGTCCAGAAATATTTCGGGTCAACGAGCTCGATTTTCTGCTCTGCGGCAAATTGTTCGGCACCATCACCAATCAGCATCACGTGTTCGCTTTTTTCCATCACCGCACGCGCGAGCGTAATCGGATTTTTGACACGGTGAAGACCGGCAACAGCCCCTGCCTTCAGTGTTTTACCGTCCATTATCGAAGCGTCAAGCTCATTACGGCCATCGTGGGTAAAGACGGCTCCTTTTCCTGCATTGAAAAGTGGAGAATCTTCAAGAATACGGATTGCAATCTCAACGGCATCGAGACCGGATTTTCCAGCCTGAAGCGCCTTGTAACCTGCCATTACGGCCTCTTCCAGCTTATCTCTGTATTCTTTTTCAAGTTCTGGCGACAAGGAACCTTTTTTTATGACTCCCGCACCGCCATGAATCACAAATCCGAGTCGCGGATTTTGCGGGCCTTGTAAAACCTTGCTTTCGGGCGGCAGAAGCTTTTGCGAAGTAACAGGTATAGCAAATGGCAGGATAACTGCAATCAATGCGGCCGAAAAAATTTTCTTGATTTTCATAGCAGAAAAAACCTTCCTCGAATGAGAATAGAAACGTTCCTGAAAGTTTAGTCGAAAATACTTAAGTTTTCTAATCAGACAATCCTATTGACGTCCCTGATTCAAAAAGTTCTTAAATTCAGGCAATTCCGCCAGTTTGCGAATCTCCAGTTGTGCCCAGGGCGACAGATCAGATACGCCAGCGGCGACTTCCTGATATATTGTCTTCCAGTCACGCCATTCGGTTGCGGCAATTTCCTCTTTTTCGGGTTTAATTTTCCCGTCATATCTTCCGACAAAAACAGGACAAATTTCATTCTCAACTATGCCATCTTTTTCTGCCGTGTATCTGAAATCCCGCAGTAAACAGATGAGCCGGACATTGCGAATACCAAGTTCCTGCCGCAGCCTTCTTCGGGCTGCATCCGCCGCTGTTTCATTCAAACGCAGATGTCCGCAACACGAATTTGACCAGACTCCGGGCCAGGTCTTCTTTGAAAAAGACCGCTGTTGCAGAAGAAGGCGGCCGCGTGAATCGAAAATGAATATTGAAAATGCGAGATGAAGACGTGTATGCGCATTATGGCTTTCTTCTTTGTCGCCTGTAGCTACCGGCTTGCCATCTTCATCGACAAAAACAATTTTATCATCGAAACTGTACCGCCTGTTGAGGATTAAAAATGTAACCGCGGCCGCAATTAAAAAGCCGATTAGTACGGGAATGTAAATGCCATTCCATAAATTAATCCACGTCCAGAAATAAACTATAAACAATGACGAAATAGCCATTTGCATCGGTACCGGAAGCAGAGGACGGAAAAAATAAATAAAAATTTCCAGAATAGCTGCACCGGCCGAAGCAGAAAATAACCATCCGGCAAAGTTAGAAAGTGGAACACCATAAAAAAAGCCGCCTTCATGGTATTGCCAGAAATTTAGACTTACGGCGCCGGGATCCAACACGAGATCAAAAAGAGTTGCAATTACCGCAGTGCCGAATATTCGTTGTATTCTGTTGTCGGTAAATTGATTGGCAATCGCAAAAGCTCCGAGAATCAATGGCGGCCATGCAAATGCAACGGTCCAAGGCACAATCCCGAATAGTTTGAATCCAAGCAGATGTGAATAGCCGAAATGGCCGTAAGGAAAGCCGGTAATTATCGCGGCTGCTTCTATTAAAATTGAAAAGACGGCAAGGATTGAAAACAAAACAAATGCTTTTCGGTATCCGATCCACCAGCGAAGCGTCCAAAAAGTAGGTAGAGCGAAAATAATAAGACTTGCAGCCGAAATTAAATCTGCACCTGGCGGAAATTCAGAAAATGTAGTAAAAAAAGCTCCCGCCGGCAATAATAAAATAGCGGCGATATTGGCAAACAATTGCTTTTTATTTATTTTTGACACAAATAACTACGTGAAAATATTACTGATTATCAGCCGCCCGCGTTTTTGGATATATGTTTTGGGACCATATCTGGTCGGACTTGCAGCCGGAGCCAAGTCTCCGGATGATTTTCTGCGTCCTGACGTTACAACTTTCTTATTTTACTTTTTACTGCCTGCCAATCTTTTAATCTATGGCATAAATGATATCTTCGATTTCGAAACCGACAGTCTTAATCCAAAAAAAAATGATTATGAGATGAGGCTGCCGGCAGAAGCACACTCATCTTTGATAAAATCCATACTTACCGTAAACATTCCTTTTTTTATTATTGCCGCATTATTTTCCCCGAAGATACTTGCAGCATTTTGCCTTTTTGTTTTCCTCTCCGTTTTTTATTCATCTCCGCCGATTCGTGCAAAGGCATTGCCATTGGTTGATTCGGCCTTTAATTTCCTGTATGTAGTGCCGGGCATTGTCGCTTACATACTTACCTCTAATCAATGGCCGCCGGCTGATGTGCTGTTGGCTGCCGGACTGTGGACAGCGGCTATGCACGCCTTTTCCGCAGTGCCGGACATCGATTCAGACCGCCGGGTCGGATTATTGACTGTAGCTGTTTTTCTTGGCCGTCGCGGCACAATTTTCTTTTGCCTCTTAAATTATTCTATTTCTGCACTTATTATGTACAAATATCTTGGAGGCTCAGCCATTGCTCTGGGATCGCTCTATGCTTCATTAATGGCCGCCTCTATTTTTATCAATAACGAAAAACTGCTGTTTCGGATCTATTCGTCATTTCCCTGGATAAATGCGATTGCCGGATTTGTGATTTTCCTTATTGCGGCTATGAAAAATACGGCACTTATGGGATTTTTGCCTTTTAGCGGCTTATAATCTGTCCAGCGGTTCGGCTGTTTTTATATTGTGAACCCGCTTGTAAACCAATTCCGCACTAATGAGACAGATCTGCGTACCGATTCCCGGATTGGTTCCTGCACCTACGTAATAAAGATTTTTTACTTTTTTTGATCTGTTTGATGGACGGAAAATGGCAGTCTGCCGGATTGTATGCGCCAGTCCCAAAGCAGTTCCTTTAAAGGCATTGTAATCAACGGCAAAATCTTCTACGGAATATATTCTCATATATTCAACCTTGTCTCTCAAACTACCGATACCTGCCTCTTTTCCGATCAAATCTATAATTTTGCCTGCATATTGCTGCTTTTCGCTCTCGTCAAGAGACAGGCCGCTCGCAATCGGAACAAGCACAAAAAGATTTTCTTTACCGGCAGGAGCAACAGTTTCATCGGTTTTGGACGGTGCGCAGACATAAAGCGAAGGATCAGCCGGCAAACGGGGATTGTCATAAATCTCAGAAAAGTTTTGCCGCCAATCTTTACTGAAAAAAAGATTGTGATGGACAAGCGGCTCAAGCTTCTCCCCTATGCCGAGAAAAAGAATAAAAGCGGAAGGTGCGAGCAGCCGGCTTTCCCAATATCTTTTTCCATAGGTTTGTGAGTCGTCATCCAGAAGACGCGTCTCCGTAAACCAGATATCGGCATTTGAAATGACAATGTCTGCCGGAATGACTTCTCCGTCTTCTAGCCGGACACCGATCGCAACCCCGTTTTCGGTGATTATTTTCTCTACCGCAGAATTGGTTCGTATAACGGCGCCATTTTTTTCAGCGATTTTGGCTAATGATTGTATTAAAGAATAAAATCCTCCCTGTGGATAAAATACGCCCTGATTAAAGTCCATGTGAGACATCAGGTTATAAATGGCGGGAGCATCATAAGGCGAGGTTCCCAAAAAAACCATTGTGTATTCCATAACCTGCTGGAGTTTTTTGGATTTGAAAAACCGCGAGACGAACTTATGCATTTTGGAAAAGACCGATAGCTTTTGCCCTTCGGTCATCATCCGCCAGTTGAAAAAATCGAATATCGTGTCGTAGTTTTTGTAAATAAAATGTCGGGTTGCAATCTCGTATTGATATTCTGAACGGTCAAGATATTCACGAAGTTTTTCGCCCGCGCCGGGCTCTATTTTATTGAAGGCTTCGGCATCTCTTTCGATTTGCGAATGAATATCCAGCGGATTAGGATCATCGCGAAAAAAAATGCGATATGAAGGGGCCAGGCGGGTAAGTTTCAGATGTTCATTAATGTCCTCACCCATCAATGCGTAATAGTGCTCAAAAAGATCCGGAGCCAGATACCAAGACGGGCCTGTGTCGAAGCGAAATCCCTCGGCTTCAAACATGTTGGCCCTGCCGCCGGGTAAAGGATTTTTTTCCAAAACCGTTACTTCGTAACCTTTTTTTGCAAATAAACCTGCAGCGCCAAGCCCGCCTATGCCGGCGCCAATTACTATTACTCTTTTACTCATAAACTCCTGCGAGAGCCTTTAAGGAGAGAAACACCTTCTGACGCTTCGAGGTTCTGACACGGCCCAGGAATACGTTATAATTTGCCCGTTCGATTTCATCCAGAATTGCCTTATAGAGCACATAAGCAACTCTTACCGCAAGCCTGCCGCGCCAGTGCAGCATCGGGATTCCGGGCAATGCCTCGCGGTAAATTTTACGGTTTCGTTCTATCTGAAATCGCATAAACTCATTAAAACGCCGGTCGCGGGTTTGTTGGGCAATATCCGCAGTGGTCAGTCCAAAAAGTGCCAGCTCATCCTTCGGCATATAAACGCGTCCAAGATCTTCGTAATCTTCGCCAATATCTCGCAGGAAATTAGTCAACTGAAAGGCATAGCCGAGCTTGACAGCATATTTGAAAGCGGCTTCGTCGTTATATCCAACGATTCTGGTAACCATTAAACCGATCACGCCCGCCGAACCGTACATGTAGTCTTCCAGCTCTTTATAGTTATTATATTCTGCTTTCTCCAGATCCATTTGCATTGACCTGAAAAAAGCATCGCAGTCCTCTATGGGTATCCCAAATTTAATAAATGCCTTAACAATAGCATCAATTACGGGATTCTCATTGCCGCCAGCCAAAAAAGATTTACGCCATTCGTCAGCCCATTCATTCAGTCGCAGCCGTGCCAGTCCGACATCGCTTTTTTTGGGTTCATCAACAATCTCGTCGGGAATACGGGCAAACGCATAAACCGCATATATCCCCTGGCGAATCTCGGGAGGGAAAAATTGAGTGGCGAAATAAAAGCTGGTGCCGTAATGCCTTGTAATTTCACGGCAAGCCTTGATACCTGCATCCGGATCGCCGGGCCGCAAATCGCCGTCATAAAATGGTAATCGATATATTGACATTGCCGAGGTGGACCCGCCGACGGGAAATTCCGCAACCGCTGGCCTAACCTTCAGTATTTCGGTAATTTAGCGTTTTTGGATTCAGAGAAATTCAATTATTTCCCGAGCCGGGCAAGTTCGTCACGCACCTTTTTCATATCTTCCCAGACTTCCCGTTTTTTATGCGGATCACGAAGCAGGTAAGCCGGATGAAATGTCGGCATGACACGTACTCCGAAATAATCGTGAAAATGTCCGCGCAATTGCGAAATCGGTGTAGTTACCTGCAAAAGATTATGCGCTGCGGTTGCGCCGAGTACGACTATAACTTTTGGTTTTACAACAGCTATTTCACGCAAAATGAAGGGACGGCAGGCGCTTACCTCCTCCGGCTCAGGCTTCCGGTTATTCGGTGGCCGACATCGGACAATATTACCGATACACACATCTTCACGGCGAAGCCCTATGCTTTCAATTATTTTTGTCAAAAGCTGTCCCGCCCTGCCGACAAAGGGTTGTCCCTGTTCATCCTCGTCAGCACCCGGACCTTCGCCAATAAACATCAGATCAGCGGAAAAATTGCCGGTTGTATGAACGATCTGTTTGCGTCCCAGTTTATGAAGCGGGCACCGTGTGCATTCCCCGATTTCGGCTCTGATGTCATCAATGGTTTCGTTTTCCTGTGAAAGCAAAGGCATAGGTGGTTGCGGCTCCGGCTTGGGATGAGAGGCATTTTCGGAAATTATTCCGGGTTTTGCGGTGACACTTAAATTTACTTTCGGACGCGGCCGGTTAGACAATGACGGTAAAGCTTCGAGTCTGGATGCTGTGCGCTTTCGCGGCTTTTCTTCCGCAACCTGCCGGACCTTTTCCGGCAACTCAGATGGCGTTTTACGCAATACAGGGGAATGCTCAGTGCGGCGATTTGCTGACGCAAGTTGCAAATCTGCTTCGAGCGCGTCTATCCCAAGATCGCGAAGGTACAAAATCTGCTCATACAAATCCTCAAAAAAGTTATCGTCCGGCTTAGTTTTCATGCTTTCTACCAATACTTCTGAGCTTTGCAATCTCGTCAAGAATTCTATTCGCCAAATCCGGTTTCGACATCAGCGGTAAATCAATTGACGCCCGACCATCAGGAAAAATTATTGAAGCTATATTAGTTTCCGTGTCAAAACCGGCGCCGGGTTGTGTGATGTCGTTTGCAATTACCATGTCCAGCCCCTTTTTTTCAAGTTTTTCCTTAGCATATTCTTTGACGTTTTGAGTTTCCGCGGCAAACCCGATTATCAATTGTCCCTGACGACGGTTTTGTGCCGCAATCGAAAGAATGTCCGGATTTCTGACAAGTTCCAATTGCAAAGTTTCGCGATCGGCTTTTTTCATCTTATTACTGACCATTTCGGACGGACGGAAATCCGCAACCGCAGCCGCCGCAATAAAAATTGAGCATTCAGTAAAGCGTTTCATCACGGCCGCATACATTTCTTCAGCGGTAACAACATTGATGACTTCTATTCCTGAGGGAGGCTGTGCCGTTACGGTTCCGGTGATTGCCGTAACTTTCGCACCGCGTTGAGAGGCCGCACGAGCCAGGGCAAATCCCATTTTTCCCGACGATCGGTTTGAAATAAACCTGACAGGATCAATTGGTTCGCGGGTTCCTCCAACGGTGATTAGCAGTTTTTCGCCCGCTAAGTCATTCTGCAGCTTACCTTTAGCCTCAAGAAATCCGAGCGTCTGACGTGCAATGTTTTCCACGTCCTCCAGTTTTCCGGTCCCTACAGTCTTGCATGCAAGTTCCCCCGCAACAGGTTCTATGAAACGGACTCCGTCCGCGCGCAATTTTGCAATGTTACGCTGCGTAGCGGGATGATTCCACATTTCTGTATTCATTGCAGGAGCTACGATTACAGGCGCGGTCGCCGCCAAATAAGTGGCGGAGAGGAAATCGTCCGCGATACCGGCAGCCATTTTGGCAATTATGTTTGCTGTAGCCGGCGCGATAAGGAGAAGATCAATCGATTGCGAGAAATTTATATGAGCTATCGGATCCGGATTGGACGGATCGTAATCATCCACGATTACAGGGCCGTCGGCCAATGCACGAAAAGTCAGTGGTGTGACGAATTCAGTTGAATGTTTAGTCATTGCAACCGAAACGCTGCAGCCCGCTTTTTGCAGCAACCGCATGAGTTCTACTGCCTTATAGGCAGCAATTCCTCCGGTTACACCCAAGCCGATTTTGTATCTACTCATTTTCCCAATCTTACTTTTGCCCCGAGAAAATCCCCAATGCGGAATATTAGATTGTACACCAAACCGCCTTCTTTTATATGTTAGAATGCTAATTCGAACAATGGAAATTTCCCGCCAGCCGACACTTTTCGAAACTCCTCGTGCCACGGTTGAACTGCAGACCGTCATAATTTTTGCATTGGGTGATTTTCAGGCCCGTGGTCATGACCTGGCCGGAAGACAACTGCCATTCGACAGACTTCGCGGTGCCTTTAGACGTGCCTGCAGTAAGTTTTTCGTTCCGGAACCTAAGGAAAAGGAGATCCTGAATATTTTGAACAGTCTCGGTGCACAAATTATTGAAATGCCGGACTTTGTGGCAAAATGGCCGTTTCGTATCATTATTTCGGAAGATTTGGCCAAATTGGCCGCTGAAACTTATTCCCGACTTTCTTCGAACCAATGAAAAATATAAAGCTGCTCAATTCAAGAACGGTCTATATGGGCCGGATTTTCGATGTCCGAATTGACGGACTCCGCGAAAATAATACGGAATATGATCGCGAAATGGTAATTCATCGCGGGAGTGCCGTTATAGTGCCTTTATTTTCCGATAACACTGTGGCTCTGGTCCGGCAATACAGACACGCGGCCGGAAAGGATTTATTTGAACTTCCTGCAGGCACTTTGGAGCCCGGCGAAGAACCGATTGCCGGAGCTATCCGCGAATTAGAAGAAGAAATCGGAGTACGGACCGCCAAAATTACCAAATTAAGCGAGTTTTATGTATCGCCCGGTTTTCTTACTGAAAAAATGTACCTTTTTCTGGCATCCGAGCTGACCGAAGTCGGCCAAAAGCTGGAATCGGACGAACTCCTTGAAGTCGAGAGGTTACCGATTGAAAAACTATACACGATGGTTTGCAGCGGTGAGATCGAAGATGCAAAAACCATCATCGGCATATTACTCACCTACGGGCATTGCCACAAATAGAATTTTATTTCTTTTGATCCTGTTGTGCCTGTTCTGCCTTGAATTTATCAAGCTGCTTTTTGAATTCACGACAGTTTTTAGCCATTTCAACCTTGTCAGATTTGTTTTGCTCCAGACTTTCACGCAGATTCTCTTTAATCCGATTTAAAAAAGTCTGTTTTATTGATTTGGCAATATAACCATCATCAGGATTGTTAAGCTCTGCGGTAATTTCATCCATTACTTCATCACATTCCGGGATGCCGATTTTCGATTCTCCGACCGTTGTTTCGACTACCTTGTCCGTAACTGTTTTATTCTGCCCAACTCGTTTGTCGGAATCGGAAGAACCCGAAAAAGGATTTAGAAATCCGCAGCCGGCTGTAACGAAAAAAATTAATATCAATGCAAAAACAGCAACAAAAATGTTTTTCATATTTTTACGACCGGCAATCTCCGGCTCCCAATCGTAACGGACGCTTTGTTGTCATGCTTTTTGCAGATTTGCATATTTCTCAATCATCTTTTTTTGCCCAAAGCCCGGAAAGCTGATAGTCAGTTTAACATTGTCGCCACTGCCTTCGCGGCGCAAAACCAAACCTTTGCCATATTTTTCATGGCGGACGTGCATTCCGGCAAAGAAACCGCTTGTCTCACGCTTCTCGTTTTGATTTTGCGCTGCACTGGAGGCGGCAAAAGCCTTAAGTCTTTCCAACGGTGAAGACGCCGGTTTGCTTTCCCCATCTTTGGTCAATTCATCTGAAGCAGCCGGAGCGGAAAAATTGTCATTTTGTGAATTTGCCTCGGCACGTTTGCGGAAAAATTCATTTATGGCATCGACGCTGTCATAGGTTTTACCGGTATATGGATTAGCTTTTCGGGGCCGCGGGGCTTCATCACGAAGTGTTGCAATAACTTGCCTGTTGGCACGTGTTAAAGGGCTTTTTGCATATGATAACCATGATTTACCCGCTGAAAGATCCTCGATCAATTCGTGTGGTATTTCATTAAGAAACTGCGATGGTTCGGAGGCAATTTCTTCACCATATACCCTTCGGCGGGTTGCATGCGTCAGGTACAGTATCTTTTCAGCCCGCGTTATTGCCACATATGCAAGCCGTCGTTCTTCTTCTAGTTCTTTTGCATCGTTGAGGCTGCGTGAATGTGGAAATAAACCATCTTCGAGCCCGACAAGAAACACTACCGGAAATTCCAGCCCTTTTGCCGAATGGATCGTCATCAAGGTAACCCGTGCCCTGTCGTCAATTCCATCCGTGTCTGAAGTAAGTGCCGCATGGTCAATAAACTCACGTATTCCGGCCGGTCCTGCGTCGTCGTAATCGGCTGCGGCATTTACCAGTTCTTCGAGGTTTTCCAGGCGTCCGGCCGATTCGTCGGTATTTTCCGCCTTTAACATATGTGAATAGCCAGTGTCGTCAATCGCTGCCATTACCAGAGATGAAACCGGCCGGCTGTCAACAATGTCGGCTTTGGCACGCAGTCCGATTATGGTTTTCCTGAAAGATGCAAGAGATTCGCGGGCGCGTCTGGTAATGCCGATTTCCAATTCACCGAGAGCTGCCGATTCGATTATTTCCCACAAAGAGAGCCTTTCGGCTTTTGCGGCTTCCGCGATGGCTTCCAGAGTTGTTTTGCCGATGCCGCGCGGCGGATTGTTCAGTACACGCAAAAGAGCAACGTCGTCAAGCGGATTAAGAGCAAGTTTCAAATATGCTATGACATCCTTTATTTCCTGCCGCTCGTAGAAAGAAAAGCCTCCTACAATATTGTAGTCAATCCGCAATCGTCTTAGATTCTCCTCGAAAATTCGCGACTGTGCATTTGTACGGTAAAGCACGGCGATTCTTGCCGTGGGCTCGTAATTCAGGTGTTGTTCAATCCTGGCAGCCACGAATCTGCCCTCTGCCTCAGAGTCAGATGCCTGATAATAAAATATGTTTTCACCACCTTTTTTTTCGGTCCAGAGTTTTTTGGGTTTTTGATTCAGGTTATTTCTTATAATCGCATCCGCTGCATCAAGTATTGTCTGCGTCGAGCGGTAATTCTGTTCGAGAAGAATAACCTTTGCCTCAGGAAAATGTGATTCAAATTCAAGAATGTTGCGGATGTCCGCCATCCTGAAACCATAAATGCTCTGTGCATCGTCGCCGACTACGCAAATATTTTGCTGCTTTTCGGTAAGATATTTTATCAGCGCAAGCTGCAAGGGATTGGTGTCCTGATATTCATCAACGAGGATATATTCAAATCTGTCGTTATACTTATCTCGTACTTCGCGGGAATTACGTAAAAGCCTGACGGTTTTGATAAGAAGATCGTCAAAGTCCAGGGCATTTGCCGTTCTCAGACGTTCTTCGTACATCCGATAGACTTTAGCGGTAGCGGCGCGTTTTTGGTCGGTATGCTGAATCTTCGAGGCAAAGAGTTCGACATCTTCGCCGCGGTTTTTTGCCGCGCTGATAGCAGCCCGGACCGCCCGCGGTGCGATTTGTTTTTCATCCAGCCCAAGGTCTTTTATACAAGCCTTGATTACGCGGTGTGAATCATCAGTATCATAGATGGTAAATGACTTCGTATATCCCTCTCCCAGTGTTTCGATATCCGCCCTCAGGATGCGCACACAAAGGCTGTGAAATGTCGCGATAAGAGGCCTTGACTGCAACCGCTCTTCGCCAATCAAATTGACAATGCGCTGTCGCATTTCTCCGGCAGCTTTGTTGGTAAATGTAACGGCAAGGATCCGATGCGGGAGCACGCCTTTTTCTTTGATTAAATAGGCAATTCTGACCGTAATTACCCGCGTCTTGCCGGACCCTGCCCCGGCAAGTACCAGAAGCGGCCCGTCAGTAGTGCGGACGGCCTCCAACTGCTGTGGATTTAAACCTTCCAGAATATCCATTTTGACAATCTTATTTGATGAGTTCCTGAATTTGCCTGAATTCCGGAGCCTGTGAATCTTCCAGCATTTCAAAAAGAGCAGATTCTACAGTAGCTGAAACGGCACCAGAAGCCAGCATTTTTTCAATGGCCGAAAACCTGTCGGTCTCAAATCGTGAAGAAACACAATCACGGAGCAGGTGGACGGTGTATCCGGCATCGAGAAAATCATGAACGGATTGATTTACGCAAATGTGAGCTTCGATGCCGCAAACTGCGATTTGACTGATACCTTGTTCAGAAAAAGCTTCAAGCAGAGCGCTATCCAGTCCGGCCCCGAAACGGGATTTTTGAAATACCCTGACATCCTCAGGAACTGAGAGTAAAATTTCTTCGACTGTATGACCCAATCCTTTGGGATATTGTTCGGTTAGAAAAACCGGCCTGCCAAGTATTGAAAAACCCCTTGCAATGGTAGCAATCCGGGCGGCAACAGTACCAAAATCAGGTATCGCCCTCCGGAAAGCTTCCTGAAAGTCAATTATAAGTAGCGCGGCCTTATCTCTATCCAATATCCGCGGATGTCCCATTGCTGTCCTCTGCCGGTTTAATTTCATCGGATCGTTCCGTGCTTTTTCGCTCCTTTGACTGTTTCTTCTCAAGCATTTCACGTTTATATTGCCGCAAAAACAGAAAAACCGCCGCCGCGGAAATAATCAAAATCAAAATCATCATCGCGGCGATGAAAATAATTTCTGATTTTACGGCACCCGGCATAACATCAGTTTACCAATATCTTCTTTTATTAAGAAACGACAGGGCAGAGACGGGGAAAATAGCTTAATGCGGAGCTTCATCCGGCAGCAAAACTTTCATTTCAGTACTTACCGCCAAAAGCATTTCCCTATAATTGGCAGGGATTGCTTTTACGCGTTTTTGCGAATCTGTTACAAGATGCAGCGTTTCGCCCTCGGCTATAATCGTGGAATCCTTAGGGCGAAAGATTTCGTAAATAAATCGTACTGAACGACTGCGAACATCAGCGACTTTTGTCCTGATAAGCAGCAGATCCTCGTAAAATGCCGGCGATTTATAACGGACATAGGCTTCGGCAACGACCATAAGCGCATCGTCACGTTCTTCCATATCCTTGTAGGAAAATCCGCGGGAGCGACAGAATTCGCTTCTGCCGGCTTCGAACCAAATCAGATAGTTGGAATGGTGAACGATTCCCATCTGATCCGTCTCAGCATAACGAACCCTGATCTCTGTTTCGTGCCAGCCGTCCATTGTTTCGGCATCCTCAAATCAAAAGTTAGAAAAAGGCAGGGAAAATAAAAATGGCTGGGAGACAGGGATTCGAACCCCGATAGCCAGAGCCAGAATCTGGAGTCCTACCATTAGACGATCTCCCAGCGTTAGTAATAATTTACGTTTGCCAAACAATCTTTGTCAACTTTCGCCGTTTGCTCAATTCCATCCCGAACGTCAAAATATACTTATGTCGAAAGCGCCCGAAATCATCAATAATCGTCAGGCATTCCATGAATATCACATTCTCGAAAAGTATGAAGCCGGCGCCGTCTTAACCGGAACTGAGGTTAAAAGCATTATGAATGGAAGAATCCAGTTAAAGGACTCCTATGTAACCGTTAAAGACGGAGAGGTTTGGCTGCTAAATGCCCATATTTCCCCATATAGCCACGGTAATCGGGAAAATCACGACCCGCTGCGCCCCCGAAAACTTCTTCTTCATCGCCGTGAAATCGACAAAATCGAAAAAGAAATAACGCAAAAAGGTATGACTCTTGTAATTACAGCGGTTTATTGGAAAAACGGGCGTATCAAGTTTGAAATTGGCGTTGCCCGCGGTAAGAAGCTTTATGACAAACGGGAGACCGAAATCAAAAAAACCATTGACCGCGAAACACGCCGCGATTTGAAAGAAAGGCTTAGATAAGTTATAGGTATTAGGGGCTTTTTTCTTTCGATAACGCAAATTTATCATTAGAGGTACAGAATGAAATCTCTCGCTATTACGGCAAATTTTATTGAAGCCAATGTCGAGGCACTCGCCATCGTCATCTTCAAAGGTGAAAAATCGCCAACGGATCAGCTTTCTGCCTTAGACAAGATTACAGGCGGACTGGTCTCTGCGGTGCTTGCCGGCGATGAATTTAACGGTGAAGAGGGAGAAACTGCTTATTTGCATTTTCTTCCGTCAGGAAAAGTTAAAGCACGCCGCATTCTTCTTGTCGGCGGAGGCGATCGCAACGATTTTAACCTGCCTGCAGTCTCACGTGCCGCAGGGACGGCCGTCCGTTTTCTCAGGAAAAACAAAATCCGCAGTTTCGCACTTGATCCACGCCTGACAGAGCCTGCCGCAGCGATTGCTGAGGCAGCTGTACAGGGTTTCATAACAGGCCAATTCGAACTTGACAAATATCGAACCAAAGATATAGACAAAAAACCCAAACCTGTCGAAACTTTCGGCCTGTTTGTTGCCGGGGCAAAGCCGGCCGAAATCAAAGCCGGTCTCGAACGCGGTCAAATCATCGGCGAATCAATGAATTTTACCCGCGATCTTGCCAACGAGCCGCCAAATATCCTGACCCCGACGGAAATGGCCAACCGGGCTTCAAAAATGGCAAAAGAGTGCGGGCTAAAATGTGAAATTTTGGATGAAGCACGAATGAAGAAGCTGGGGATGGGCTCGCTTTTGAGCGTTTCCAGAGGTTCTGAACAGCCGGCGAAGCTTATTGTCCTGAAATATACACCCGCAAAAGCAAAATCAGCGAAAAGTGAAGTTCTTGGTTTTGTTGGAAAAGGTATAACTTTCGACACCGGCGGTATTTCCCTCAAACCCAGCGAGGGAATGGACGCAATGAAATATGATATGTCCGGCGGAGCGGCCGTCATCGGTGCAATGCGGGCAATAGCACTTCTCAAGCCAAATGTTCCGGTAATTGGGGTTGTCGCCGCTGTCGAAAATATGCCGGACGGCAATGCCTCCAGACCCAGCGATGTCGTTACCGCGATGAATGGTAAAACCATCGAGATTCTTAACACCGACGCCGAAGGTCGTCTAATTTTGGCAGATGCGGTTGCATATGCCGAAAAACAGGGCGCAACCCGGATAATTGACCTTGCAACCCTGACCGGAGCCGTTGTAATTGCTCTTGGTGATCAATATACAGGCGTGATGGGAAATGATCAGGAGTTTATCGATGAGGTCATTAGCTGCGGACGCGAAGCCGGCGAGAGTATCTGGCAACTTCCTGTCGGCAAAGAATACAGCAAAATGATCCGAAGCGATATTGCCGATATCAAAAATATCGGACCGCGAGGTAAAGCCGGGACAATTATGGGTGCTGTATTTATTCAGGAATTTGTTGAAAAAGCCAAATGGGCGCACCTTGATATTGCAGGGACCGCATGGCTCGACAATCCAAAACCGTACCAGGCTAAGGGCCCGACGGCCGTCGGTGTCCGGACGCTTGTTAAGTTTACAGAGCGGTTCAAATAGACAATTTCCGTTTTTACCAATAGAATTGGCTGATAAGTTACCCGCTTATCAGCTTTTTTTTTGCAAGTTTTTTGCGCGATAACGTCTATTTTCAGGCTGTCTCACGCGTAATGAAATCGGAAGAATCCAATGCTTCGGTCAACGCATTGCAAGCTCGGGTTTATGAATAAAAATCGCCAGAATCTTCTCATAGCATTACTTGCTCTTGGCCTCGTTGCCGGCTGTTTTTGTCGCTCCGGACGTGAAACGCAATCTTCCCGCCCCGAAGAGCCGGAAAATACTCCTTCGGCGGTCCCGGCGGCTACACGTCAGCCCGCAACAGGTAAAAAATCTGACGACAGAGGCGATTTTCTTGTCGAACATCTGGAGGTTACGACTCCGCGGTATATTGAAATAGACAAGCAGGTCCGAAACGAGAAACTACTGGAAAAAGCTGCCGACCAGCTCAATCGCGCATTGATACTTCCGGAAGATATTACCCTCAGAACTAAAGATTGCAAGGAAATCAATGCCTTCTATGACCCAAGTGATTCCAGCGTAACAATGTGTTACGAACTAATGGAGCATTTTTACAAAACTTTCAGAAGCGCGGGCCGAACGGATTCCGAAGCATATGAGCAAATGTTTGATGCCGTCAGGTTCGTATTTCTGCACGAAATCGGTCATGCCTTGATCGACAAATATAAATTGCCAATCACCGCAAATGAAGAGGACGCAGCAGATAGATGCTCGGCCTATATCAATATCGAGGAGCTTGGCGATCAAGGCGTCCGTGCGGTTTTGGCGGCCGCAGACGCATTTGCCATCGAATCGAAAAGGTCGCAGGCCTCAAATCGAAACATGGCCGATGAACACCTGCTTAGCGAACAGCGTTTTTACAATTCTCTATGTATGATTTATGGTTCAAACACTGAACAATATGCACGAATCGTTACAGATGGTTATTTACCGAAAGAACGTGCAGTCAGGTGTCCGGCCGAGTATCAAAAAACTGTTGATAGTTGGAAATTGCTGCTGGCACCCTGGAGAAAGAATTAAACCAATCGGAAGATAATTAATTGGTTGCTTTTTTTGCGCAAGGCGAATGTCAGATGTCAGATATGGTTCAATTAACTGCTTTTGTAATACCAAGAAGGAGAAAAAACTATGAGACGGCAAAGCTTCAGTTCATTTTATTCCGCCAAATTCTCTAAAAATCAGGCTAACGGGATTATTGCAGCCCTCATTGTACTTGCTATCGCAATGGGATGCACTTGCGGGAAAGAATTTAACCTCTCGAACTTAGATAAGACGGAGACAAATTCCAAATCTGACGATAATCCATTTGCGAAAAACTCTGACAATAACGGTGTTCCCGGCAATGACGAAGTAGCCGCTCTAGTCATGGAAACAACCACAGATTTCTCCTCTGCAATCAGAACCGGTGATTTTTCAACACTTTACGAGAAAGCCTCTACAGATTTTCAATCTACCTACACGGAAGAGGAAACAAAGAACGTTTTCAAGGAATTCATTAACAAAAAGTCTCTTGTTGTACCAATTCTGGAAAAAGCCCTCACAATGCAGCCCGAGTTTTCACAACAGCCGAGCCTGCGTCATGAAAAGGGGCTGGATATACTGGTCGCTAATGGTAAGTTTGACACAACACCGGTCCCGGTGCGTTTCGAATATGAATATATAAAACGCGGCGGCGAATGGAAAATGCTTAAATTAGTAGTAAAACTCGTCAAATAAACCAAATGGGTAAACTAAATTTACTCCTGCGGCCCCATCAGTTTTGATGGGGTATTTTTGCATTAAACTGCTGCTGACTGTAAAATTGTTTTTTTCGTTTTCAAGCGATATTTCTTGATTGAATCTGACTAAATCTAAATATGAAAATTCACGAATATCAGGCCAAAGCATTGTTAAAGGATTTCGGTGTTCCTGTACCTCGCGGTATTGTCGCCAGAACAGCAGATGAAGCTGAAGCGGCCGCCGGGGAATTAGCGACTGAAGTCGTTGTCGTAAAGGCCCAGATTCATGCCGGCGGTCGCGGTAAAGGCGGCGGCGTCAAACTTGCCAAATCTCCCGCCGAAGCACGCGAAATCGCTTCGCAAATGCTTGGTATGCGCCTGGTTACACACCAGACCGGACCGGAAGGCCGTGAAGTAAAAACTCTTTTGATAGAGGAAGGTCTTCCAATTGACCGTGAATTTTATCTTGGAATCACTCTCGACCGCGGAACAGGGCGTAATGTACTTATGGCTTCTGCAGCAGGCGGCATGGATATCGAAAAAGTAGCTGAGGAAACACCCGAGCTGATTTTGAAAGAAACCATTGAGCCGTCGGTCGGGTTAAGACCCTTTCAGACAAGGAAAATCGCTTTCGGTCTCGGAATTCCCTCTGAACTAATCAACAAAGCTTCCGCTTTTATGACCTCGCTCTATGAGGCATACGAAAAACTGGATGCCTCTCTGGTTGAAATAAATCCATTTCTTCTAACCAAGGACAACCGTTTGTTTGCCCTAGATGCAAAAATCAATTTTGACGACAATGCCTTGTTCCGTCATAAGGATTACGAATCGCTCCGGGACCTGAACGAAGAAGAGCCGCTTGAAATCGAAGCCTCAAAATACGATCTTAACTACATAAAACTGGATGGGAACATCGGCTGTATGGTTAACGGAGCCGGTCTGGCTATGGCTACGATGGATATCATCAAATTAGCCGGAGGCGAACCCGCAAATTTCCTCGACGTCGGCGGCGGCGCTTCGCAGGAAAGGGTTGAAAACGCTTTTCGGATACTACTTGCGGATCCGAATGTAAAGGCCGTTCTGATTAACATTTTCGGCGGTATTGTCCGATGCGATATGGTCGCAAAGGGCGTCGTGGCAGCGGCCAAAAATCTGAATGTCTCGATTCCCATAGTCGCGCGTCTTGAAGGCACTAACGTCGAAGAAGGCAGAAGAGTTCTCAGCGATTCAGGAATGGGAATTATTCCTGCCGAAGGTATGAAAGACGCTGCTGAAAAGGTTGTCGCCGCTGCACAAAAAGCTGCTGCGGAATCTGTATAGTTAATCTTTTGACGGCAATATTCCGCAAAGTGTTGATTTTTCCGATTTACAGGCTACATCAGACTTTCAGATATATCCGCCGACGGTAAAGCAGCCACATAAGCAAATACCATAAGCCAAGAAACGAAATTGCATACATGAGTGATGCATTTATCGGATCGGCTATCGGAAGAAATAAATTGGAAAAAATCCACTGCTGGAGTGAAATTTCCCTGCCATCTGGGCCGTTGAGTTTTATGATTCCCAAAAGTCTGGCCATAATCCCGGAAAAAACAAATAGTGCCAGAGCGTTTACCCCGAATACCACAAAAGGTTTCGCCGGTTTCTTATAGGATTTTATATCCACAAGGTAATAACAAACTGCAAGTGTAAGTAAGGCAAGTCCGGCCGTATAAACTGCATAGGAGCTGGTCCAGAGCGATTTATTTAATGGAAATACCAGACTCCATGACCACCCGACCGCCAAAAGAACCGCGCCTGCAAAGAATAATCCGCAACAACGTGCCAGTTTCGTCTCTTGTTTGTCGTATTCGGTCTTTGAGTTGTCATTGCCGGCCTCTTTTGTCAGCCGGCTGCCCGTCATAACACCAAAAAGCGTTGTCGCAAGTGCCGGAAGCGTAGATAAAATCCCCTCAGGATCAAACACCTTCGATGCACGCCACATATGCGATTCTGTCAATATTGCCCGATCAAGCCATGCGGCAAGATTGCAGGCCTTATCATCGACTGACCAGACCTCGCACCCGGGCACCGGTATCAGTGTCATTAGCATCCAATAGCCGATTAGAACAGCAACGGTAATCACGGCCTGCTGCCGCCAATTAGTCCGGAGAAAAATCAGAGAAGCGAGTAAATAACAGACGGCAATTCGCTGCAGAACGCCGGGAATACGCATTGTCGCGGGATTATACCAAACGATGGCCGTACCGGTCAGATATGAAATTAAAAGTATCAGAGCCCAAATGCCCGCAAGTATTGCGGCAATCCCGTATCGGCGAAGATATAGAAAAAACAAAGCAGCAATCAAGGCAAAAACCGCAATCCATTTTGGAAACCAATGGATATTGGTTTCATTGATTACAAAAAGCGGAAGGGCAGAAATCGCTATCCCGCTGAGGAAAATAGCAATACTGCGAAGAAAAATGCGTCTGTAAGGCTTGTCTGCTGCGGCTGATTCCTTTGCAGAAAGCGATAAAGGAATAGCGACGCCAACTATAAACAGAAAAAAAGGGAATATATAATCCGTCGGAGTAATTCCGTGCCATTCTGCGTGTTTAAGCGGGCCATAAATCGCCGACCAGGTTCCCGGATTGTTTACCAGTACCATCCCGGCGATGGTCAGCCCGCGAAAAACGTCGAGTGACATCAACCGCTCTTTTTTTTGCGGCGTCCGGATGTTGATGGCAGGTGTTTCCTGTGAAGGATTTTCCATTAAAAAATAATCGAAATATCAATCAATCAAAGCAGAAAGCCACCAAAGGATGCATAAACTATTCGAAATATGCGTCTTCGAAGCGTGTAAATTGTTTTACAAACACGAGCTTAACAGTACCGACCGGGCCATTTCTTTGTTTTGCAATGATAAGTTCAGCGATATTCCTTTCTTCTTCGGGAATACTCTCGGGATCCTTTTCATAATAGTCAGGTCTGTAAATAAAAGCCACCACGTCTGCGTCCTGCTCTATCGAGCCTGATTCGCGCAAATCAGACATAACCGGCCGCGGGGGCGTCCGTGATTCCGGTGCGCGAGAGAGTTGCGAGAGGGCAATGATTGGGACATTGAACTCTTTGGCAAGAGCTTTGAGATCGCGGGAAATTTGCGATACTTCCTGCTGGCGATTTTCGTTCCGGCGGCCCGGAGCGCCGCTCATTAACTGCAGATAATCGACTACTACGAGATCCAGCTGCGATTGTTCAGCAGCCAGCCGCCGAAGTTTGGCCCGCATTTCGATAACGGAAATTCCCGGTGTGTCGTCAATAAACAATCTTGTTTCGGATAAAACCGCTATGGCTTCAGCCAGTCGTTCCCAGTCTTTTGAAGACAACGATCCTATCCTCAGCAGCCTTGCGTCAATTCTACCTTCTGAGCTAAGCAGGCGCATCGCCAGTTGCTCCTTGGACATTTCCAGTGAAAATATTGCTACGACTGCATTTTCACGGATTGCCGCACGCTGAGCAATATTAAGGCAAAGAGCGGTTTTCCCCATTGACGGCCTGGCTGCAACTATTACCAGATCACTCGGCTGAAGTCCTGAAGTAATGAGATCCAAATCGCGATAACCTGTGGCAAGACCGGTTAAAGCATTTGTTTCACGTTGCGAAAACTCACGAATTTTCTCAAAAACACGCTCTGCGACGGGGCGAAAATGTGTAAATCCATCGCGTTGGCGTTCTTCGGCAAGTGTAAAAACGGCGTGTTCCGCTTCATCGAGTATCGTTTGCGCATCAGTCTCATCGCTGAGCGCATCACTTATAATTTTATTACAGGTGCGGATCAGATTTCGCAAAAGCGATTTTTCCTTTACAACACGAATGTAATCCGTCAGATCGGAAAAATGCGGCAGCCCCAGGGTGAGGTTTGTAATTGCGGCTACGCCTCCGATTGCGTCAATCGGAGAGTCTTTTTTTAGTTCTTCACCTATGAGTATGGGGTCAATGGTCTGTGAAGCATTGAACAGGGCTACCATCGCCTTGAAAATGCGTGCGTGTCGCGGGGAATAAAAATCCGATGGATTGAGTTGTTCTATTGCTTGCGTGATAAGCGAATTGTCCAGGAGTATGGCTCCGAGAATTGTGCGCTCAGCGTCTTCGCTTGCCGGAAGCGGGCGTTCAAGAAATTGTTCTTTTCCCGAAGAGGGCGTCATTGGCGGAGTTGCGGCAGAGCCGTATCGCTTTTGTGGTTGGACCATCTGCGGAGGCCGTGCGAAAAAATTCGAACGGCTTCCGCATTTTTCAGATCCTGAGAAATTGGCAATTGCGGGCTTAATGCCCGGCTTGTTGTTATTCAGCTTTAGCTGATGTTTCGGCAGAGCCTTCAGCCACGACATGAACCGGAATTTCTATCGAAACATCACGATGCAGTTTGACCGTTACCGTGTAATCGCCTGTGACCTTGATTGCTTCGCGGAGGGCTACTCTCTTGCGGTCAATTTCATAGCCTTTTTCTTGCAAAGCGGCCGCAATATCCATTGACGTAACAGAGCCGAAAAGTGTTCCGTCCTCACCTGCCTTTCTTTCAAAAACGAGTTCGAGTCCGGCCATTTGCTCTTTTTGTGCTTCGGCGGTAGCCTTTTCAACTGCGGCTTTTTTAAGTAATGCTTCGCGCTCCTGTTCGATCTGCTTAATATTGCCTTTGGTAGCAAGTGTAGCAAGCCCTTGAGGAATAAGATAATTTCGGGCATATCCGGCGCGGACCTTTACGATTTCACCGCGGCCGCCGAGTGAATCCACGTCTTCTCTCAATAAGATTGTAGTTGTTGCCATTTGTTAAAAAACCTCCGGAACTAATCCTGAACGAAGGGCAAAAGTGCCATGATACGAGCCCGCTTGATGGCGGTCGCAATTCTCCGCTGATCTTTTGCACTGACGCCCGAGATTCGCCGCGGCGTTATTTTACCGCGTTCGGGAATAAACTGTTTCAGAAAATCGACGTCTTTCCAATCGATATAATCCGGAACAAACTGTCTTGGACGCCGCCGCTGATAGCGTCTCGGCATTTTATCTATAAATTGCTCATCGCCAAGGTCTATGCCGGCTTCCGCGTCCAATAAATCTTTAGTGTCTTCTGCCATAAAAACCTCCTAACGTTCCGCTAAGCTGCGGCTTCTGCCGAACCCTCGGCAACTTCTTCGGCGGTGGTACGAAATCTCGAACGATTTGCCTGCCGCTTTTCACGTTTATTTCTAAGTTTTTCCGCACGTTTGCGATCCTCGTCAACTCTTATCGTAATGTATCGGATAATCATATCGTTGACGCGCATACGGCGTTCCAGTTCGGCAATTTCCTTGCCGGTGCCTTCGATTTCAAAAAGAACATAATGTCCTTCTGTTTTCTTTTCAATCGGATAGGCCAAGGGACGACGGCCCATGTCTTCCATTTTCAGGACCTTGCCGCCTTCTTTTTCGACCACTTTACCGACAGCTTCATTGAGTTTCGCGACTCTTTCGGCCGAGGTGTCCGGGTCAACTATGTACATCACTTCATATACTCTGTTTGCCAATTTCTTATCCTCCCTTCCATTTGTCGCGGTTGCCCGCAACGATACAGGATGCTAAAACTTGCTTGAAATTCCCGCCGGCTCCCGAGCCGGCTCAACTGCTAATTCCATTTCGCCATAGCCTTTTCTATGCCAAACCGCATAATATCGGTTACCGCCGCAGTGGCGTTATCTATCACCTCATTCAGTGCGGCGCGTTCAACCTGAGAAAATCGGTCAAGCACGAAACGCGCCGGGTCCGAAATAGGATGGTCGGGACCAATTCCAACCCGGACACGAATAAAGTCTTCTGTTTTCAAATGAGCGATTATCGACCTCAGGCCATTGTGGCCGCCATGGCTTCCCTTGCTCCGTAACCGCAGAGTCCCGAATCGAAGAGCAAAATCATCTACTACAACGATCAGCTTCGAATCAAGACGCTCGGGTTTACCCATAAGGCATCCGACCGCTTCGCCGCTCAGATTCATGTATGTCTGCGGCTTCACAAGTTCGGCTTCTGCCCCTTCGATAACAGTTTTACCCACCAGGGCACGGCATTCAGAGCGTTTGACAGCAACGTGGTAAAGCTCTGAAATTGCATCGATAACAAGAAATCCGATGTTGTGCCTTGTAAATTCATATTCCGGCCCGGGATTCCCAAGCCCGACAATCAGCCACCGGTTTTCCGCCGTCGTAGTCAAACCCGATTACTCTTGGCCTTCGTTGCCGGACTTTTCTCCCGTTACTTCCGGCTCGACGCCTTCAGCAATCTGCGGTTCGAGCGGAGCTTCGCGAACAATGACTATGTTTGCCACGACAGATTCGGGCGATTCGTGGATTTCGACGCCTTTATCCACTTTCAGATCCGAAACATGGATGGCGTGACCGGCCTCCAGTCCGGAAATGTCCACTTCGATTGCTTCGGGCGTCTTGGCCGGTTCGCAAAGCACCTTGATTTCACGCATCGCCTGCGTAAGCACGGCACCTTCTTCATCCAGACCAACCGGATGCCCGACGAGATGAATCGGAACCGTCATCTCGATTTTCTCCCCGCGTGCAAAACGTCGCAGATCAGCATGAAGCATTCGGCCTGTAACCGGATCAATCTGCCGATCCTGAAAGATTACGTCATGGACACCGTCGCCTTCGATATCAAGCGAAAAGACTGTGTTTACGCCGGAATCTGTCCGGATAATGGCCGCCAGATCCTTCAGATCGGCAACCGCGCCGACGCTTTCGCTGCCGCCACCGTAAACGACGACAGGGATTTTGCCCTCTTTCCGCAAACGGCGGTTATAATTCTTACCAAAGGTTTGCTTTTTTTGAGCCTTAACAACAATTTTCTCAGCCATAAATTTTACTCCGCCCGCATTCGGCAGGCATTTCAAGGCACCGGAGTGCCACTCCGATGTGAAATAAGTCAAATAAACAATGATGAAACGCTGGTTTCATCGTGGATCGAGTTTATCGCCGAAGCCAAAAGACGGCCGACGCTCAAAACCTCTATCCGCCCCGATTCCTGCAGCCCGCAAGCCCGCTCATTAAGCGGGATGGTATTGGTAACTATTACTTTCTTCAAATGCGATGCCTGTATGTTATCGACCGCATTACCTGAAAGCACGGCATGCGAAAAGCAGGCAAAAATCTCATTTGCTCCGGCGGAATGCAGTGCTTCTGCAACCTTGCAGATCGTCCCGCCCGTATCGCACATATCATCGACAATGAGACAGTTTTTACCTGAAACGTCACCGACGATATTCATTACATCGGCTTCGTTGGCCCGCTCGCGTCTTTTATCGCAAAGAGCCAGCCCGGCATCGAGTCTCTTGGCATAAGCCCGCGCCCTTTCCGCTCCGCCCGTATCCGGTGCTACTACAACCAAATCATTGATAGGATTGGTCTTGAAGTATTCTACAATGATCGGCCTGGCATACAGGTGATCTACCGGAATGTCAAAAAACCCTTGAATCTGCGAGGCATGCAGATCTATGGTCAGTACCCTGTGGGCTCCTGCCTTGACAATCAAATTCGAGACCAGCTTTGCCGAAATAGGCACTCTTGGCCGGTCCTTTTTATCGGAACGGGCATAACCGAAATATGGAATTACAGCCGTAACACGTTTTGCCGAAGCCCTGATAAAAGCATCGATCATTATCAGGAGCTCCATCAGATTTTGATCTGACGGCGGACAGGTCGACTGGATAATAAAAACGTCGGAACCCCGAACATTTTCGCCAATCGAAAAATTGAATTCCCCGTCCGAAAAACGATCCGTTACCGCTTTGCCCAGGTCAAGCCCGAGATGCGAACAGATCTCTTCCGCCAATGCCGGATGGGCATTCCCTGCAAAAATCTTTATGTTTCCGGTTACGCTCATCTGAAACCGATTTTTCGCCCGCCTACGTTACAAATGCAAAAGCTTCAGGAAAAACGAAGAAGCGGCTGATCCGCAAAAGACCGCCGCTCCGAAATCAACAATTGGCTGGGGCGGAAGGATTCGAACCTACGAATGCCGGATCCAAAGACCGGTGCCTTACCACTTGGCGACGCCCCAAAACAAACTTGCAGAAACTAATCGGAAACGGCCGGACGGGTTTGTTTAAAACATTTAAATCTTTTACCGGGCTGTTGTTTTAAGATAAACCCATTTCAACGCGAAACTTTTCGCGCCCGATTGCCGTTACGGCAAACTTTCGCCAGTTGACCTGTTTGTCAAGGGCTTTCAAAGCAGCTTGCCGTGTCTCTTCGTTGTCAAATATTCCAAAAACGCTCGCACCGCTTCCGCTTAGAACGGCATGCGTGGCACCGCAATTGAGCAGGAAACTGCGAACTTTCAAGATCTCCGGAAAAGCCGGATAAATAACGGCTTCGAAGTCATTACGCATCGCCGACACAGGAAAAGTATCCAATTCCAGCGCACGACGGCAAACTGGAAGAATACGATTCGGATGGCCAATTGTCAAGTTTTCAGACTTCAATAACGAATAGGCTTTGGCTGTGGGTACGGAAACATCGGGCGTAATAACCAGCATCGGCAGGATGTTTGCGTCCTCTGCAGGGATTATGTCTGTTCCCTTTCCGTGGGCCAAAGCGGTGCCGCCATATAAAAAAAACGGCACATCGGACCCAAGCGAAGCCGCAATCTCCGCCAATTCTTCAAATCCGGCTTTAATTCCCCAGAGTCTGACTAAGCCGATAATTGCCGCCGCCGCATTTGATGACCCGCCGCCGAGACCTCCGCCAACCGGTATCTGTTTTGTCAATGTAATGGATGCGCCGTCGCTGATATTGAAACGTTGCCGGAGTTTTTCCGCCGCACGGATTATCAGATTATCCCTACCGGAAGGCAGGTCAGTGTTGCCAATACATTGCAAAGTCAGGTCTGATGACCGCCCGAACCGCAGCCGATCAGCAAGTGATATCGTCTGCATAATTGTAACGATTTCGTGAAAACCGTCTTCACGTCGTCCGAGTATATGCAGACACAAGTTTATTTTGGCGAATGATGGTAACTCAAAAGCCGCGGTTCCCGTCATATTCGTTAGGATATTACCGCGGCCTTAAAAGGCAAAACGTACTTTAATTACAATTCTATCGTTCTATAAAAACCTGCGTGAAGTAAATTGCTCCGTCCTCAGATACGGCAATTCCTATGGCCGTCTGGCGCCATCTTTGGTTCAATATGTTTTGCTTGTGCGAAGGTGAGTTCATCCATTTTTCGACCGCTGTCACGGCCGGATCGGGAAAACCCTTCAAATAAGCAATGTTTTCCCCAATGGCAATCCAGTTGAAAATGCCCAGCCTGGCCGCGCGGTCATCTACGTACCCGCCGTCTAAGTCCTTGTGGCTAAAGAATTTACCGGAAGCCATATTTCGTGAATGCAGCCTTGCCAATTCCGCAAGGTCATCACTCCAGACAAGCGGTCTGAGGCCTGCCAGCAGCCTGCGGGCATTCATCATTTCAAAAGCACGTAATTCGATGTCGTCTCCCCTTGGCGGACGAACGGCTTCTGCTACGGCAGGTTCTTTTGCCGGTTCTTTTGACTTGCCGACGACTACACCAACCAAAATCGGCCTTGCCGCCGTGCCGGCTTTTTGCGCCGGACAAAAAGAAACGGACAAAAGTATTGAAATGAAAAGCAGTTGAATGGAATTTAGAAGCAGCTTCAAGATAACCTCACTTCGGCAGCCGGACAATCCTTCTGTGGATTTTCGGCTTTGCGCCCGACGCATTGCTGCGAAGGTTGCCTTTTCGGATAAGGTCGGTAAATGGAATTTGTCAGCCTAGAGGCGATTTTTGGGGAGGAATTCCCCATCAATAATAAAAAATATCTAAAGCAATGCTTATTCCTGAAAATTCAGGTCGCGATATATGCTTTCTAACTTATCGGGTCCGAATTTTTTCGCTACAATGCATTCATTATGGCTAAATTCGGTTTAGCGGTTCACGGTGGGGCCGGCGTCATCCGCAAAGATGAATTAACCGCAGAACAGGAGTCTGAATACCGGCGTTCACTTGCCGCCGCTTTAGAGGTTGGACAAAAGATTCTCTCCGCCGGCGGCCCCGCATTGGATGCGGTCGAGGCATCGGTATCCGTTCTGGAAGATGATCCTCTTTTCAATGCCGGACGCGGCTCCGTTTTTACACACGAAGGTAAAATTGAAATGGATGCCGCAATTATGGACGGAAAGAACCTAAAGGCAGGTGCGGTAGCAGCCGTCCGCAATGTCAAAAACCCAATCCGGCTCGCCCGGGCAGTGATGGAGCGTAGCCCGCATGTTTTCCTGATAGGCGACGGAGCGGCGCGTTTTGCTGAAGATATCGGGATCGAGCTTTGCGACAATACTTATTTCTACACCGATCGCCGATGGAATGAACTTGAAAAGGCGATTGAGGCCGGAAAGGTTACGCTTGACCATTCGTCGCTGGATCCGAGAATAGGACAAAAAAAACCAATGGGCACGGTCGGCGCCGTCGCACTGGATATGGCCGGACGGCTCGCTGCCGCCACTTCGACCGGCGGCATGACCAATAAGCAATATGGCCGCGTTGGCGATACGCCCATTATCGGTGCAGGAACCTATGCGGATGACGTTTGCGCGGTTTCATGTACCGGACATGGCGAGTTTTTTATCCGTGCGGTCGCAGCTTATGATCTTGCGGCTCGCATTCGGTTTGCCGGCAAACCGATCACCGATGCGGCCGCGGAGGCAATTAATCGCGTTGGCTCTTTTGGCGGCGAAGGCGGCCTGATAGCGGTCGATTCTGCCGGCAACATGTCGATGCCTTTCAATACTGAAGGAATGTATCGTGGTTTTATAACATCCGAAAGCGGCCCGATTGTGGAAATCTATCGCTGACAACCACTTACAAATCAGGTGCCTTCGGTTTCATTTAAAATGGACTCGCGAATTTCCTGCACAAAGGAAATATCATTTGGCACGATATCCGCAAGTGTTACAATGAGTTCGCCTTTCCGGGCATATTTTATCGAATGGCGGAAAGCCTCGCGTCCGTCCGGAATGACCCTTA
>JBFLZQ010000015.1:0-54858 GCA_040756215.1 Acidobacteriota bacterium | reverse complement strand
GCAAACAAAATACGTAAAAGCATCCCCGGAAGCTGCTGAAAAAAATAAACTACAGGAGAATGATATGGATTTTAAAGTTGATAAGGCAGCGAAGACAATCGAGATCACGGCGGTTTTCGACGCAGGGCTTGATCTTGTCTGGGATGCATATACAAAACCCGAGCTACTCGACAGGTGGTGGGCACCAAAACCATTTGTGTCCAAGACCAAAGCAATGGATTTTCGTGTCGGGGGCCGTAGATTCTATGCAATGGTGAGCCCGGAAGGACATGAAAAATGGTCTGTTCAGAAATATATCTCCATTACACCTAAAACCAATTTCAAATTATTCAATGCATTTTCCGATGCTGACGAAAATCTTCAATTGCCGGGTTCCGAATGGGATCTCAACTTTGCGGAACACAACGGCAAGACGACTGTTACCATTTCGATCTACAACGAATCGCTCGAACGTATGGAGACACTGCTCGCAATGGGCTTCAGAGAAGGCATTACCGCAACACTCGGCCAGCTTGTTAAACTGCTCAGCGAGCGAGGTTCGCGATAAATCAAGTCTTTAAGCTAAATGGTGTTATCCTGCAACGATTCCCGCAATGTTATAACTATTGCATTTCTTTGACGGCATTACAGGAAAATGAATCACAGAACACTCACTAATAAACAGTCTGAGGAACTAATCAAAACGCTAAAAGAACGCTTTGAGACAAACATCCACAGGCATCGCGATGTTAAATGGCCTGACGTTCTGAAAAGATTGGAAGCTGATTTGACAAAACTCCGTTCACTTAACGAAATGGAACGGACAGGCGGCGAACCCGATGTAATCGGCATCGACCATAAAACCGGCGAAATCCTCTTTGCCGACTGCTCCGCCGAAAGCCCGAACGGCCGCCGAAGTCTCTGCTATGACCGCAACGCTCTCGAATCCAGAAAAGCCAATAAGCCAAAGGGCAGTGCGGTCGAAATGGCTAACGAAATGGGAATCAAAATTCTAAACGAAGACGAGTATAGAATGCTCCAATCGCTCGGAAAATTCGACACGAAAACCTCCAGTTGGCTCGAGACGCCGGCAGATATTCGTCAATCGGGCGGTGCAATCTTTGGCGATTGGCGTTTCGGCCGCGTTTTCATTTACCACAACGGAGCTGAATCCTATTATGCCGCACGTGGTTTTCGCGGGTTGTTGAGAATTTGAACATCAAATCCGCAAATGAAAAATTGCAGCCGAACGGGTCGGCTGCAATTTCAATTTACCAGGATTTAAAGCTGATAAATCGCACCCAAGGGTTATGACAGATCGAATCTGTCGAGATTCATCACCTTATCCCAGGCAACGACGAAGTCCCTGACGAATTTTTCTTTGGCGTCATCGCAGGCATAAACTTCGGCCAATGCACGGAGCTCCGAATTGGAACCAAAGATCAGATCGGCACGCGTTGCGGTCCATTTTAGATTTCCCGTTTTCCTGTCGCGTCCGTTAAATATTTCGCATTTTTCATCGGCCGGTTCCCAAACGGTGCCCATATCAAGCAAATTGACAAAGAAATCGTTTGTCAAAACGCCTGGTTTGTCTGTGAAAACTCCATGTAATGAACCGTCATAATTCGCTGACAATGCACGCATACCGCCTATAAGAACCGTCATTTCAGGCGCAGACAGTGTCAGAAGATTTGCTTTATCAATAAGCATTTCTTCCGTGGGAATATTGATTCCGGATTTTTTGTAATTTCTGAATCCGTCAGCCTGCGGCTCCAGGTATTTGAAAGATTCAATTTCCGTCTGTTCCTGTGTGGCATCAGCACGACCCGGAACAAAAGGAACCGCAATGTCAAAACCGGCTTCATTGACCGCTTTCTGGATCGCCGTGCAGCCGCCCAAAACTATTAAATCCGCAAGCGAAACCATCTTGCCATTTTGATTGAATTGTTCTCGAATCTCACTCAACCGTGACAGTACAATATTCAATCTTTCCGGATTGTTGACTTCCCAATCCTTTTGCGGTTCAAGCCTTATTCTGGCGCCATTGGCCCCGCCGCGAAAATCAGAACCTCGAAATGTCGAAGCAGACGCCCAGGCCGTCACAACCAGATCCGAAACGGAAAGACCTGAATCGAGTATTTTCTCCTTCAGTAAGGCAATATCGGACGCTTCAATATTTGAGCGGGTCTGAGATGGTATCGGATCCTGCCAGATCAGGTCTTCATCCGGCACGAGGGGACCCAAATACCGCGATTTCGGGCCCATATCGCGATGAGTTAACTTAAACCAAGCTCTTGCAAAAGCATCTGCAAATTCTTCTGGATTTTCTTTGAAATGAAGCGATATTTTCCTGTATTCAGGATCCATCTTCATTGCCATGTCCGCAGTAGTCATCATCGGCAAGTGTTTCTTCTGCGGATCGTGTGCGTCAGGAACATTTGGCTGGACACCTTTCGGCTGCCACTGAAAGGCACCTGCCGGACTTTTCGTCAATTCCCATTCATTACCGAACAGAGTTTCAAAATAACTGTTATCCCATTGTATTGGCGTTGGAGTCCAGGCACCTTCAATCCCGCTTGTTATTGCGTCCTGAGCTTTACCGCTTCCATGTTTGCTAAGCCAGCCAAGCCCTTGCGCTTCGATGGGTGCTGCTTCGGGCTCCGGACCGACCAATGAAGCATCGCCTGCACCGTGAGCTTTGCCAAAGGTATGGCCGCCGGCCGTAAGGGCCACCGTTTCATAATCATTCATTGCCATACGGGCAAATGTTTCTCTTACATCATGAGCCGAACCGATCGGGTCGGGGTTTCCGTCCGGTCCTTCGGGATTAACATAAATCAAGCCCATCTGCACAGCCGCAAGCGGATTTTCCAATTGACGTTCACCTGAATAACGGCTGTTTGGCTTATCGCTTGTGGCAAGCCATTCGTTTTCCGAACCCCAGTAGGCATCTTCCTGTGCTTGCCAGACGTCTTCGCGCCCGCCGCCAAAGCCGAAAGTTTTGAAACCCATTGATTCAAGCGCTACGTTTCCCGTAAGAATCAACAGATCTGCCCATGAAATTTTACGGCCGTATTTTTGCTTTATCGGCCAGAGCAATCGGCGAGCTTTATCCAGGTTGCCATTATCCGGCCAGCTGTTTGTTGGCGCAAAACGCTGTTCGCCGCTGCCTGCTCCGCCACGTCCGTCAGCAACCCGGTAAGTGCCGGCGGCGTGCCATGCCATTCGTATAAAAAAAGGACCGTAATGACCATAATCAGCCGGCCACCAATCCGGAGAATCTGTCATTAATTTGTGAAGATCATTAATCAATGCCTTGAGATCCAAGGATTGAAATTCTTTTTTGTAATTAAAATCCGGCCCCATCGGGTTCGCAAGCTCGCTGTTTTGTCTGAGAATGCCAAGATCCAATGAATTTGGCCACCAGTCTTTATTTTTCCTCACCCGGCGGGGCGGTTTGCTTTCCGATGAACCGCTGAACGGACAACCATTAGAACCATTTTTTTCTTCCATTGTATTTCACCATGCCTTGTTTCGATTTGATTCAGGATTTTTTGTAGAGCTTCTTTTCCTACATTTCGGACACAGGCCGTGCAGTGTGAATTCAATACTCCCCGGCTCGAATTTAGAGTGTTCTGCTGCTTTTTGTAACAAACCTTCGGGGATCGGGAGATCCAAATCCACGATTTCATTACATCGCACGCAAAGAGCGTGATCGTGCCGTGAAAGTCTGCGGTCAAATCGCGCGGCATTGGAACCAAACCGTACCTCGCCAAGCATTCCATGGTCTTTGAGATAGCGAAGCGCGTTGTAAACGGTTGCAAAAGAAATGCCCGGAAGTGATGTCTTTGCCTTGTCGAAAATTTCGTTTGCCGTCAAATGTCGGATTGAACTACGTACAACTTTCAAGACGGCATCCCGCTGCCTTGTTAATGTTAAATCATCTGTATATTTTGATTTAGTCACTTAATTGAAATTAGACTAAATCTAAATACTAAATATGTCAAGAATTATTTTGATAAAATTATTCAGTAGGGAATAAATTAAAACGGATGTTGCGGATTGCTGAATAAATTTGCGGTTTGGCGGGATAATAAAACCTGTCGGCAAAACATCCCTTTTTCTTTATTTTGTCGCCGCTACAATTAAACGGTTGGCGTTAAACCATTCCACGAATTTGGGGATTCCGTCTTCGATTTTGGTTTGCGGATTGTAGCCAAGCAGATTTCTGGCTTTTGAAATATCGGCAAATGTAACCGGCACGTCGCCCGGCTGCATGGGCTTTCGGTCGATCAATGCCTTTTTACCAAGATTTTCTTCCAGAAGTGCAATCAGGCGGTTTAACTCAACGGTTTGCGATTCTCCCAGGTTAAAGATCTCAAACATAGAGTTTCGGTAATCAATTGCGGCACGGATGCCCTGAATAATGTCATCAATATAAGTATAATCCCGCCGCGTGCTCCCGTCTCCGAAAACCGGTATGGGTTTTTCCTCTGCGATCAATCTGGAAAACTTGCAGATGGCAAGGTCGGGACGCTGCCTGGGGCCGTAAACCGTAAAAAACCGCAGGCAGATCGTTCGAATACCGTAAAGGTGTGAAAAGGTATGGCAAAGATGTTCCCCTGCTGCCTTTGTCGCAGCATACGGTGAGATTGTCTGGTAAATGCGGTCATCTTCAGAAAATGGTATTTTCCCATTGATACCATAAACCGAACTTGAGGAACCAAAAATAAATTGCTCTACCTGTGTGCGGCGTGACAGTTCCAGCAGGTTAAGCGTGCCGTTGACATTAGTTTCTGTATAAAGAAAAGGATCCGCCAAAGACGGACGGACGCCGGCTCTTGCCGCAAGATGGACAACGGTGTCCGGTCGGAATCGGTTAAAAATCTCAGATAAAGCTTCAAAAGAGCGAATATCCGCCTCAAAAAAAGCAATCGGCCCTATTTCCGAAATGCTTTCGAGATTTCTTTTCTTCAGTTCCGGAGAGTAAAAATCATTGAGGTCGTCAATAATTGCAATATTGAAAGTTCCTTCGGAAAGAAGCCGATGTGCCAAATGCGAACCGATAAAACCTGCTCCGCCGGTAATCAGAATGTTTTTGCTCAATTGTTTGGACGCTCCGGTGTAATGTTTTATTCCTGAATACTGCGGTGTTTCTTCGCATTTTGGTGAGGAAGATTGCCGCAGGCCCGCAGTAGAATGTCAATAAAATATTGGAGATTTGGTCTATCTAATGATAAAATCCCGAGTATTATCGCGCAACTGCCGCGTTATTAAAACCCATCCCCCGACTGAATGATTATGATGCACAAATTCTTCCAAAAAGTTTGTTTTGCGCCGCTTTTCATTGTTTTTATTTGTGCTGTTACCGCCGTTTCCGGTCAGCAAAAAATGGACCGCATTGAGCGGGAAAGGCTGAAAACAATGCTCAAAGTAATAAAGGATACCGTCAAGGACGAATACTTTGACCCTTCATTTAAAGGCATTGATCTCGAAGCTCGTTATAAAAGGGCATCTGATCGTATTGACCAGGTAGAATCGTCCGGCCAGGCTATGGGCGTTATCGCACAGATGCTTGTTGATTTTAATGACTCACATCTTTACTTTGTGCCGCCCGCAATGACTTCCAGGGTTGAATACGGCTGGCGTGACACGATAGCAGGCGACAAACTTATAGTAACAGTCGTAAAACCGGGCAGCGACGCCGAAGCCAAGGGACTGAAACGCGGCGACCAGATTCTTTCGATCGAAGGCTTTGCACCCGTAAAAAAAGAAATGTGGAAAGTTTATTATTTCTACAGAGTTATTAGTAAACGAACCTCGATCAAATTAAGGGTGCTGTCTCCCGGAGACGCCACGCCGCGAGATCTAGAGATTGCTTCTAAAATTACCAGATTGCCTCTCGTCATAAACAGATCGAACCTTTTTAAGGTGATCGATTGGTCAGGCAAATCCGACATCGAATATAACTATTTCAAACCGCTTGGAAACATAATCATCTGGAAAATGCCAAGTTTTGGAATAGCACCATCCGACATAGACACGATGATAGGAAAGATAAAAAATTATCCGAACGTGATCCTGGATCTTCGCGGAAACGGCGGCGGTCTGGTCTCCACGCTTGAGAGGCTGGCAGGATGGATGTTTGATCGGGATCTGACAATTGCAAAGCTCAAGGGACGCAAACAAATGGATCCGATGAGGTCAAAAACCCGTGGACAGAGTGCATACAAAGGAGGCCTCGTCGTGCTTACGGATGCCAATTCGGCTTCTGCCGCAGAGATTTTTGCACGCCTTGTCCAACTGGAAAAACGCGGTGTGGTAGTCGGGGATGTTACAGCTGGCGCAGTTATGCAGTCTATCAACAAGGAATTAACCATGGGAGGCAATGATGAGATCATATACGGCGTAAGTATTACAAATGCTGACGTTATAATGTCCGACGGGAAAAGCCTCGAAAATGTAGGAGTTGTACCCGACCATTTGGTTATTCCTACCCCTGCCGATTTTGCTCAAAACAGGGATCCTGTCCTGGCAACCGCGGTTCGTTTGCTCGGAGGTGAAATTACACCGGAACAGGCTGGCTCAATTTTCCGCTATAAATGGACTACGAATACGAACAATGATGAAAGGATCGAAATTATCGTGAATTGAGCAAGATCGGCGCTCAATCCAACCGTCTGCGGCGCGAATGATATTTATGAAGCAATTCTTCGAGAAAGCCTTCATAAGTAAATTCCGCCGCATTATAATGCGGTTTTAGTCTTAGCATAAGAGGCAACGCTATTCGCCATGCCATCCATTTTCGCAAATGCTCGTCCAGATTTTTCCGGCGGCGTAAGTATGACTCAACCACCTCTATTTCAGGCTCTCCGATAGATTTCAGGTCAGCCTCGAATTGCACGCGCGGCATTTCGCGTTTGAGTGCGTCATCGAAACCGGCGTCTGCAAAAAAATCGTAGAATGACGGCATTTCGCCCTGCTTTTCGCGGACTACGACTGTCCCGGCAAAAAGATCGCCGATTCGCTGGTCACGCCGGCTGATAAAAGAAGCTATCAGCCCGACCGAGTAAATCGGAATAAAAAATCCCGGCAACGCATCAAAAACCCGAAGCAGATTACGCGCGGCAGCTTCCCAAAGTGTAATCGGGCGTCCGTCCTCACGTATTACGCGAAGTTTCATTACCCGCTTTCCGGGCGTCTGTCCGCTCCAGAACCATTCGAAAAAAATAAAATATCCAACGAAGACCAGAAAAAGCAGAAATATCAATAATGCAATCAGCCAGTTAGGCAACTGCCCGGATGGTTCGACCGCAAGGTCATAAACAGAGAACCCGTTGAAAATGATCGCGAAGATAATCAGCAGCCCGATAATGACGCTGAACTGGATACAGTGATCTATTGCAACCGCAATAAACCTGTTGCCGATTGAAGCAAGCGAAAACTCAAGCTCGACACGCTCCGGAGTTTCGATAATCAGTGTCTCGGCGGTTCGGATCATTATCTCGTCAGACCTGATTTTACCACCCTTGTCTGCACGATTCACGCTTTCTGCTTGTAATTTACGTTGCCGGTTACATATACTTTAATTCGGCTTCGGATTTACCGTAAGCCGGCAGATTTTAATAATGTCCGATTTGAAACCAAAGATTTTTCGCGGAACTCTTGACGCCTCGCATCTGAAGGTTGCCATAGTCGTCAGCCGCTGGAATGATTTTCTTACCTCGCGGCTGCTTGAAGGAGCCTTGAATGCAATCAGAAGCTGCGGCGGCAAGGAAGATTCAACCGAAGTTTTTGAAGTTCCCGGAGCTTTCGAGTTGCCGCTCCTCGCACTTAGAGCTGCCGAAAGCGGCAGATACGATGCCGTCATCGCACTCGGTGTTGTAATCCGCGGCGAAACTCCGCATTTTGACTTTGTCGCCGGCGAGGCTGCAAAAGGCATCGCTTCGGCTTCGCTTGCTGCTCGCGTACCTGTCTCATTCGGAGTTGTAACTGCCGATACGGTCGAACAAGCAACCAATCGCTGCGGTTTGAAATCAGGTAACAAGGGACACGAAGCGGCCCTCGCGGCTGTCGAGATGGCAAATCTCCTCAAAGCTGCCGGTTTTGCCATTTCCGGCAAAAAAGAAGAGAAAGCTTTTCCCCATGTCGTTTGAAAAGGAAGAAAAGGTCTCCGGAACCAGGCGTAAAGCGCGCGAAAGCGCTCTGCAGATGCTTTTTGCCGCGGACATCGGGCGTCTTGCGAATGACGGCCTCATAGAAGGCTATTGGGCTGAACTTGGTGACGCAAAGCTCGATGATCGAACCCGAAACTTTGCCAATAAAGCAGTTAGCGGCACCCTTGCAAATCTTGAGACGATTGATGACAGAATTCGCTCGCGTGCGGAACATTGGCGGATAGAGCGGATGGCAATCGTGGACCGCAATATCCTTCGGCTTGCCGTTTACGAATTTCTCTTTGAAGACACACCAAAAACCGTCGTCATTAATGAAGCTCTCGAAATTGCCCGCCGCTTTTCCACCTACGAAGCGACGCAGTTTATCAACGGCATCCTTGATGCAATAAAACTCGACCTCGAAAACGAAAACAGTTCCAGGAGCGCCACAGGTGTTTCCGGTTCATCTGTCTAATCTGACATTTATCCAATTGCAGATAGCCGGGCCGTCGGGGCTTATAATTTCCTGCGGAATGCGATAAACTGTTTGTTTGCAATTGAATTGCATTTGAGGTCAAAGCAAAAGTGAGCCAGCAAATTTCAGATTATTCCGCCTATATCGCTGAGAATTTCGGTGCCAATGCCAGTTATGTCGAAGGTCTTTTGGCACGTTATCTGGCCGATCCTGCATCGGTTGATGAATCGTGGCAGGCTTTTTTCGCCGAAATGCTCGGTAAGGAACATAAGGTTGAAAGCCTGCCGCAGAAATCTTCTTCGGCGCCAACTTCCACGCCGCCCTCAACCCGCTTGGAAACGCCAATTACAGAAAATGACGAAGCTCGTCCGATTGTCGGCCCGGCGAAGAAAATCGTCGAAAATATGGAAGAAAGCCTCACAGTCCCGACAGCAACGAGCGTTCGTACCATGCCGGTAAAACTGCTCGAAGAAAACCGACGTATTATTAATGACCACCTTGCCACCCGCGGACTCGGCAAAGCTTCCTTTACGCATATAATTGCCTGGGCCATTGTGCAGGCAGCAAAAACCTATCCGCGAATGAATCACGGATTCGGCATTGTCGGCGGCGTGCCATCCAGAATAGAGCATAAACATATCAATCTTGGGATTGCCATCGATATCGAAAAAAAAGATGGCTCGCGCAGCCTCCTGGTTCCAAATATCAAAAACTGCGAGGAAATGTCCTTTGCGGAATTTTTTGATAAATACAATGAGACTGTTCGCAAAGCCCGCGATGGCAAACTAGAACTGGCAGATTTTCAAGGGACCACGATCTCGATTACCAATCCTGGGACGATCGGCACAGTCGCTTCCAACCCGCGTTTAATGGCCGGCCAGAGCGCGATCATCGCAACCGGCGCAATTGAATATCCCGCCGAATATCAGGCAATGACGCCTGCTGCCCTCTCGCAACTGGGAATCAGCAAGGTTATTACTCTTACGAGTACCTACGACCACCGCGTAATTCAGGGTGCCGAGAGCGGTCTTTTTCTGGCCCGCATCCATGAATATCTGATAGGAAAGCACAATTTTTACGATCAGATTTTCCGCGATCTGGAAGTAAATTATCCTCCGCTTCGTTGGGCTGAAGATTACAACCCCTCGCTTCTCGGAGGCGACCGCTTCACCGAACAGGCCGAAAAACAGGCAAACGTCCTTCAATTGATAAATGCTTACCGGACGCGCGGGCATCTGCTGGCAGACATCGACCCGCTCAATATGACGCGGCACGATGCTTCTGAACTAGAACTGGAAGCATTCGGCCTGACGATCTGGGATCTGGACCGCGAATTCATCACCGGCGGGCTGCATGGTGAAAAAACCGCAACACTTCGCCGCATACTCGATATTCTCCGCCGTGCTTATTGCGGTAAAGTTGGTATCGAATACCGCCACATTCAAAGCAAAGAAGAAAAAGAATGGATTCGCCGGCAGATTCGTGAACACTTTGTAGATACAAAACCGCTTGATCCGGAAATCAGGAAGGAACTGCTCCTTAAATTGATAGAAGCCGAGCAGTTCGAACAGTTTCTACACCGCAAATATTTGGGTCAGAAACGATTTTCTCTCGAGGGATGTGAAACCGTAATCCCGATGCTGGATCGCCTTGTCGAAGGTTCTGCCGATCGAGGCGTCGAGGAAATCTATGTCGGAATGGCACATCGGGGCCGGCTCAACGTGCTGTCCAACATCATCGGCAATCCCGAAACCGGCGATATGGCAGAGCGGATATTTACCGTTTTCGAAGGTACGGCGCATCCGGCCTTTCCCGCTGATGAGGGAGACGTAAAATATCACCAGGGAGCTGTCTCCGAAAAAATAACGAAAAGCGGCCGTAAGTTAAGGATTGAGCTGGCGAGCAACCCAAGTCACCTGGAATTTGTAAATCCGGTTGTTGAAGGTATGGCACGCGCAAGGCAGGACGAATTGCGCAACGGAGAAGCAATAACGCGTGAAGAAGCCTACGGACGTGTACTCCCTTTGCTTTTGCACGGAGACGCAGCATTTGCCGGACAGGGCATCGTCATGGAAACGCTTCAGCTTGCGGGGCTTCCCGGTTACCGCACGGGCGGGACAATCCATATCGTGATCAATAACCAGATCGGATTCACTACCTCTGCGGAAATGGGCCGCAGCTCCATTTATTCGACCGATGCGGCACAGATAACCCAAACGCCGATATTTCATATCAACGGCGACGATCCGGAAGCCGCTTACCGCGTAGTTCAAATCGCACTGGATTATCGCAAAGAATTTCAAAAGGATGTGGTGCTCGACCTTGTCGGTTTCCGTCGGCTAGGCCACAACGAAGGCGATGAGCCAAGTTACACGCAGCCGTTGATGTACGCCCGCGTAAAAATGCACCCGGGCACGCGTAAACTCTATGCAGACCGTCTGCTCCGCGAAAATGTAGTTTCGATTGAAGAATTGGAGGCCATGACGGCAGCCGTAGTTTCAAAATACGAAGGCATCCTTGAACGGGCAAAGGAAATCGCCTCAAAGAAAAAAGCACAGATTACGCTACCTGCACCTAAGCAGGAAGAAGACGGTTCGGAAGTTTTCCCCTCCGCCGCAGACGGCGAAACACTAAAACAAGTTTCTGAAAAAATTTCCCTTGTGCCGGAAACTTTTCATGTCAATCCTAAAATGGTTGGGCAACTCGCCCGCCGCGCTAAAATGGGAGCCGGTGAAATACCGATGGATTGGGGCTTTGCTGAAGCTCTTGCAATCGGATCACTTGTTCTGGAAGGAAAGGCTGTACGCCTCAGCGGACAGGACTCCGGACGCGGCACATTTTCGCAGCGTCATGCCTCGATGTACGATACGATGACCGGCGAGAGATGGTCGCCTCTGACCGAACTCCGTAATCCGCAGAAACCCGACGCGCGTTTTTACGTTTTTGACAGCAGCCTTTCGGAGGCCGGCGTTCTTGGTTTCGAATATGGCTATGCACTGAAATCCCGGGACAATCTTGTTGCGTGGGAAGCCCAGTTCGGCGACTTTGCAAATGGCGCACAGGTCATCATTGACCAATATATCGCTGCTTCGGAAGACAAGTGGAACCAAAAATGCCGTCTCGTAATGCTTCTCCCGCACGGCTATGAAGGTCAGGGACCGGAGCATTCATCTGCCAGACTCGAACGTTTTCTGCAATTATGTGCCGAAAATAATCTACAGGTCTGCTACCCGACAACTCCGGCTCAATATTTCCATCTTTTACGCAGACAGGTAAAACAGGAAATAATCCGGCCGCTTATCGTAATGACTCCCAAAAGCCTTCTGCGGCTGCCGGCGGCAAGCTCCGAGCTTCGTGAATTAACCGAGGGCGGATTTCTTCCCGTGATTGACGATCGGGCTGTTGTCTCGCCGGAAAATGTACGCCGGATAGTCCTCTGTAGCGGCAAGGTTTTCTATGATATAGATGCTGCCCGTCATTCGGCACCAAATGACGCCATCGCACTCGTTCGCCTCGAACAATTCTATCCGTTTCCCAAAAAAGCCCTTGCCGCCATTCTTAGCCGGTATTCCAACGCCACAGAAATCGTCTGGGCACAGGAAGAGCCGCAAAATATGGGCGGCTGGACTTTCATGCGACCGCGTCTGGACGAACTGGTAAATGGACGCATGGTTATTTCCTATGTCGGCCGCGTTCCTTCCGCTTCACCTGCAACAGGTTCCTATGCCATTCACGAGCTCGAACAACAAAAGATTGTTGAGGATGCACTTGCTTTAGGAGAGAAAACCGGCCGCGCCTCCGAAGCAGCGTAATTTCCTGCTTTTTCCCGATATAAATAAACGGAGCGGAAAATATCCGCTCCGTTCTTCTTTTCGCCGATTGCCTTAAAGGGCAATTTTCGATTAATAAAGGACTGCGTCGTCTATTCTGAACGTAGTTGCAAGCGAGCTATCGGTTGTAGCCCTGAATTGGATTCTGACCGTTTGCCCTTTATATGCGGATACATTCAGCGATCGCTGTGTATAGACGCCGGCAGAGGCTTTATTCAGATTGCTGTATGTCGCAAGTGTCGAAAGCAGCGTACCGCTTGAGTTTCTGACTTCGACAAAGAGTTTGTCGTATTGTGTTGTTGTTGTCGTTTCACTCGATGTTACGTTCAGCCAGAAGGTAAGCGTCCCGGTTGCCGTCGAGGGAATCGTTACGGATTGATATGCCTGACCGCTGACGCTGTTATTGACGCCAAGGTAAATATAGCCTGTACCTCCGTGCGGATAATTTCCGTTTGCGGTATAGAAGTAACCCGTTCCGGAGCCGACCCACGGGGATGCGCTTCCCTCGAAACCGCCATTGACCAGCAGATTGCTGCCGGGCGTAGGCGTAGGTGTCGGCGTCGGAGTCGGGTTCGGATTCGGACATGAACCGACGCCAACCGCGCACCAGGTTGTCGCGATGGTAGTATATTGCTGGCTTGCGGAACCGAATAAATCGGTTGCGGCATTTAACATTGCCGTGCGGGCTCCCGCAAAATTGGTGCTCGATGTCATATAAACAGTCAAAGCTCTGTACCAGATTCGCGTTGCATCCGTTGGCCCGATGCCGGTTACGGTAACGCCGCTGAGGTGATGCGTACCGCCTGCTACGGCAAGATAGAATGCCTTGTTTCCAATACCGGAATTGATATGAACGCCGCCGTTGTCTGCGGTGCCGGTATATCGTTCGGAATAATGGTCGGGATCGTCATCTGCCGTATAGCCGCCATTTGACGCAAGATGAGGATTGTCCATATATCTAAGCGCGTCTCCTGCGGTATTTGGCGTGTAGGCCTGCTCACCGATTTTCCAGGTATCGGAAGTTACCGTACCGCCGCGGGCATAAGTCTCGACCATTGAACCCATTACGTCGGACATTGATTCATTTAGTGCTCCGGATTCTCCGGAATAAGTCAGATTTGCGGTATATTCCGTTACGCCGTGGGTCATTTCATGACCGGCAATGTCCAATGTAACCAATGGCGAGAAGGTAGTTCCGTTTCCGTCGCCATAGGTCATTTTGTTCTGGTACCAGAAGGCATTGTTGTAATTGCTCCCGAAATGTACCCGCGAAGTTACGAGGCTGATGCCGCTGTTTGCACCCGCAGCGGTCGTTCCCGGCCCGTAATTTCCGTCAATGCCGTTTCTGCCAAGGACGTTTTTGTAAAAATCAAACGTCATCGCCGCGCCGTAGTGTGCATCTACGCCTGCCCGTTCGGCTGTTGCATTCCAGACATCGTCCGTACCCGTAAACCTGGATTGCGTACCGCCGCTACCTGTCGTCGTATTTCCGGTATTGTTCATATTGAAAGTTCCCATCCGGCGGGTAAGGTCTTCCATATAATAAGTTGAGCCGGAAACGCTTGTATCAATGGTAATCGTCCCGCTGTAAAGTGACGAGCCTGTGCCGGTTCTCAGGTTATCGTAAGAGAAAATGCGTTGGCCGGTATGGGCATCAATGAATACGACCGGCGCGGATGTATTAGGAGAACCGTCTATTCGCGGCATTTCGACACGATAGGCAAGGTGGTCGCGGTCTTCACCGCGAAAGATATATAATTCGATTATCGCCGGATCAGTCATCAGCCGCGGTCCCCGATTTGTGCGGCGGGCAATTTCAAGTGCATCGTCGGCCGAAAGGTTTGGCGTTGTATCAACCGCGATGCCTTCCTTGAGGCTATCGGTGATCAGCGAAAGGCTGCCGTCTGATTTAAGATGGACGATTGCTTCCCCTTCCCAGACAGGTACGCCGCCGATTACCTGCTGGAATTTTGTATGAGCCATTTTCAGCTCGTCGATCACAACATCGCGGACTTTGTATTCCGCAACGTCTCCTATGGCACGCTGCGCGGCACGGTCACGCAAAATGCCTAAACTGATTGCTTTGGCAACTTCTCTCTCATCGCTTTTCCCGATACCGAAAAGCGGCGATGTCGCATCCGTCTTCTTTGATACGATACTGAAGATCGAAATAGCCGCCATAACGGCGCATAGTACGAAAATTAGCTTTTTCACGGTTGGTTTCTCCTGTTATGTTTGTATGCTGATAGGTTATCAGGCCGTATGATGACATCTTGCGGCGAAAAGGATTTGGAAGATAGAGAGAGTCGAAAATCGTCTGCCACAAATTTAGATAAATCAACCGTATCGGATTATTCGGGGGAAACTACGACGGGAAAGTCTAAACTGGATTTTTACTTATGTCAAATCTGAAAAGGGGCCAGACAAAAGTCATTCATGTCCCCGCAATGGAATTCATGCCGGGAGATATATTGACCTGGGCTGAGGTCTCGTCCATTCATCGTGTACGCCGCGGTATTTACTATAGAAATGGTCGTCTTATTTCGCTTTTAACCGATTTCGGACAGATAAATCCCTGTTATCCGGATTATCGGGGCAAAAATGATGATGAGATCTTCTATACCGGATCGGGACGTCGTGGCGACCAACGGCTGGACGCGGCAAACCTCGCGCTTATGGCAGCAATAACCAGCGGGCACGCGGTGCCTTTATTTAACAAGCTTGCTCCGGGCAAATGGCGTTTCGAAGGGCATTGGACGGTTAATGCTGCCGGTTATATCCGGGACGAAGCGGCCGGGCGAATGGTCTGGAAATTTCGCCTTGTCAGGTATTCCGGAAGCTGATCAGCCGTTGAGAATAAGAATCCCCTCGTCGTTATCGGCAGCCGCCCCGTAAAGTTCTGTCAGCCGCTCATAATCATTTACAGCCGGGCACTCATCTTTGATTCTGACTACTTCTTCAATGCCCACAACGCCTTCTGCCGTCATTTTTTCTATATCCCAGAATTGCGCGAGGTCGAGCGGATCTATTCTGCCAAGCCTTGCGGCGAGCGTTTTGGTTTCAAATGCCGAGGTAAACCTGATGGGAATGCCTTGCGCCGTACAGATACTCGCACCGATGATATCGCCGCCCTTTATTGCACGCTTTATCCAATGTTCCTCGGTGCCGAAACCGGACGCCTTGAGAAGTTCCGTAACAGTGAAAAGCAGTGCGTCCCATCGGCCGGCCAGATTCAGACGTCTGTCTTCGATGCCGGGGTGCGATCGCCGGATTGTTTTTACATTTTCGACAAAGAGGTTGAAATCAGGATCACCGGCACGAAACCTAAGGTCTTCAAACGAGACATCGGCGAAACCGAACAGATCCAGAAATTCACCAAAAACCGGCTTTTGATGAGCCATCTCGATCAAGATGCAATTGTGAGGAATTGCCTGATATGTCCGATCAAAGGTCATTTCATAAATTACAAATGATTTTGAATAAATGGAACGTGCCGTAGAAATGCATCGGGTAGTGTTTATTTTGGGAGAATTCCACAGCACATTATTTATTGCAAAATTTCCATTTTTCTTTCAATGCTATTTGCGAATTTTTGAATATTTTTCATCCGGTTACTGAAATTATGGCGTTTTAAGTCTCATTTGAAGTTGAATTAACCTTCAAAATAGCAGAAAATACCGCCGCTTCACGATATTTTCTTCCGTTTCTTAAAGCCAGGGAGGCATCTATGACTATTTTTCGTTCGCAGACATTGCTTATCTCAATCTTGATTTTCTCAGCGGCCGCAGCCGCCTCCGGCCAGCAAAGTTGGACTCCGGAATTACAAATCAAAGTAAGTGCCCTTTCCAATCCGCAAATTTCGCCTGACGGCAGCCGCGTTGTTTATCAAAAAAACGATGCCGTAATGACTGCGGACCGGAGCGAATACGTCTCCCAGCTCTGGCTGGCTTCAATAGACGGCAAATCCAATTTTCAAATCACCTTCGGAGAAAAGTCTTCGTCTAATCCGAAATTTTCGCCCGACGGGACGATGATTGCTTTCCTTTCCAATCGAAAGGATAACCGTAATCAAATCTATGTTTTACGGATAGCCGGCGGTGAAGCCGAACAAATCACTGACGGCAAATCCGCAGTCAGCGATTTCCAGTGGTCGCCGGACGGCAGGTTTATAGCCTATACAATGCCCGACCCGAAAACAGACGAAGAAGAGAAAAACGAGAAAGCCCGCAACGATTTCCGCTGGGTAGATGAAAATATAAAATTCGCAAGGCTTTACCTCGTCCCTCTTGCCAAAAATGAAGCGGGCAAAAGAGAGCCGAAAAAACTTACCGTTATTGACAGAAACGTTACCGGATTCGATTGGTCGCCCGATGGGCTCAGGATAGTATTTGCTCATACCAAATCGCCTGTAGCCGATTATTGGCCGAGTTCGGACGTTTCGACCGTTGATATTGCTACCGGTGCCGTTACTGACGTAGCTGCCGGTGCCGCCGCCGAGCAAAATCCGCTTTATTCTCCCGACGGTAAATGGATTGCCATGACCGTCAGTGACTTGCCGATCCGTTGGGCGCAAAGCAATCGTATTTATGTCTATCCCGCAGCCGGCGGCGAACCGAAAATCCTGCCGCCTTCTTATGATGGCCAGCCGGGACTGCTCGCATGGTCGCCCGATAGCCGCTACGTCCTTTTCACCGAAGCCCGCGGGACCGGTACGGCTCTCTACGGCGCTGACATTGCTGCAGGCTCGATTCTGCTTATAGAATCTCTCGATGCCGTTATTACATCGCCTTTTTCCCATAAATCCGGACTTTATGCTTACGTACGCCAAACCGCCGAAACTCCGCCGGAAGTTTATGTTGGCCGGGCCGGAATGTACCCGGTTACCAGAATCTCTTCGGCAAATTCTTCCTTTTCGGCAATTCCCACCCCGAAAACTGAAGTAATCAAATGGAAAAGCAAAGACGGTATGGAAATCGAAGGACTTCTGACCTACCCGGTCGGTTACCGCACGGGCACACGCGTCCCTCTGATTCTCAACGTCCATGGCGGCCCCGCAGGGGTTTTCCAGCAGAGTTTTATCGGCAATCGCGGCGTTTATCCGCTTGCCTCTATGGCTGCCGCCGGCTACGCAATACTTCGCCCGAATCCACGCGGATCTTCCGGTTACGGGACACAATTCCGCCGGGCAAACATCAAGGATTGGGGCGGTATGGACTATGAAGACCTGATGGCCGGCGTGGATCATGTTATCTCTATGGGTGTCGCGGATGAAAACCGGCTCGGAGTAATGGGCTGGAGCTACGGCGGCTATATGACCTCCACAATAATAACCAAGACCAATCGTTTCAAAGCCGCTTCGGCCGGTGCGGCGGTAACAAACCTTATGAGTTTCAACGGGACAGCAGATATTCCATCTTTCGTCCCGGATTATTTCGAAGCCGAATTCTGGGATAATCCCGAAATATATGCCCGCCATTCGGCGATGTTCAATATCAAAAACGCCCGGACGCCAACCTTGATACAGCACGGAGATGCGGACGTCCGCGTCCCGATATCACAGGGCTATGAGCTCTACAATGCCCTGAAACGTCTGGGCGTTCCGGTCAGGATGATCGTTCTCCCGCGGCAGCCGCACGGCCCGACAGAACCGCGTATGCAACTGGCCGCAATGCAGAGCAATCTGGAATGGTTTGCCAAATATCTCAAGTAAAACGCCATTCGCAGCCCGGGCAGGAAGCAATGTTTTAATGGAAAACTTCTTTCTGCATCAGTAAATCGGTCTGGGCATCAGTGCCAAGTTGGAAAATGTGGCTTCCAACATATCGGAAGCCGTTTTTTTCGTAAAATCGTCGGGCTCGCGGATTGTATTCCCAGACGCCAAGCCAGATAACATCAAATCCTTCGGACCCGGCAAAACGGAAACACTCCTCCAGAAGCCGCTGGCCGACGCCTTTGCCAAGAAATTTTTGATGTGAATACAGCCGTGAGAGTTCTATCGGCATTCGGGCGGTAATTCCCGGCTCCGTCTTCCCTTTCGTTAATTTTGCATAACCGGCGGCTTCGCCCCCGATTTCCGCGATCATGAAAACGTTCCGGCTGTCCGCCAGTTCGCTGCCGATCTGCTCCTGCGTAAATGCCTGCGAGATGTAAGCCTCCAGATCGTGCGGAGCATTTTTCGGATGGTCCTGAAAAGCATCGCGAAAAGTGGTCTCTGCCAGGCGGGCAATCAAGCCCGCATCCTTCACGCTTGCAAATCTGACAGATATTTCGTTGATCATCTGCCCAAAGTAACCTGATCTCTTCTTTTAATTCACGCGAAGCCATAAACTCACCGCTCCTTTGCCGGAAATCTGCCGAAAACGATTGTGTTACAACCGCCGCCGACAGACTTCACTATACAAAAAGTGCGGTGACGACTTGCGTCCCCGTAAGACAAAATGCAAAAAAATTTCGATTGGCTTGTGACCTATTTACTGCCCGTTATCAGCTTTGCAATAGTCTGCAGCTGCATATTGGACGTTCCCTCGTAAATGGAACCGATCTTGCTGTCGCGCCAGAATTTTTCGACCGGATAGTCTTTGACATAACCGTAGCCGCCGAAAAGTTCAATTGCTTTGGAAGAAACCCTTTCCGCGCAACGCGAAGAGTATAATTTCGCCATTGCAGCTTCCTTGACGAAAGGCCGGCCGGCATCCTTGAGCCTTGCGGCGTTATAGACCAGCAATCGGGTGGCCTCTATTTCCAGAGCCATCTCCGCCAGTTGAAACTGAACAGCCTGAAAGCTGTTGATCGGGCGGCCGAACTGCTCGCGTTCGGCTGTGTATTTCAAAGCGGCTTCATATGCGCCCTGCGCGATGCCGAGCATCTGGGCTCCGATTCCGATACGCCCTTCGTTAAGCGTTTCGATCGAAACCTTGTACCCTTTGCCGACTTCCCCGAGGACGTTTTCCTTTGGCACTTTGCAGTTTTCAAGAATCAGTTCCGTGGTCGAGGAGGCACGAATCCCGACCTTATCCTCTTTTTTTCCGACTGAAAACCCTTCGAAACTTTTTTCGATGATAAATGCCGTGATGCCTTTGTAGCCCGCTTCAGGATCAACGGTGGCGAAAAGAATGAAGATCTCGGCTTCGTTTCCATTGGTTATCCAGAGCTTCTGGCCCGAAATTTCGTAATGATCGCCTTTATCCACTGCGCGGGTTTTCAAGGCAAATGCATCCGACCCCGAGCCGGCTTCGCTAAGCGCGTAGGCGCCGACGCGTCCCGAGGCAAGCTGGGGCAGATATTTCTTTTTCTGCTCGTCATTTGCCCAGCGCATAAAGGCATTTGTAACCAGCGTATTGTGTACATCTACAAAAACCGAAACGCTGGCGTCAACGCGTGCAAGCTCCTCGATTGCAATTATCGCATTGAAAATCGTCGAGCCGGCACCGCCGAATTCTTCCGGCGATTCGATTGCCATCAGCCCGAGATCGAAGCATTGACGGATTATCGCCGGATCCAATTTGGCATTTCGTTCCATTTCTTCGACCCGCGGGCGGACTTCGCCCTCGGCAAACTCGCGAACCGATGCCCTGAATAATTCTTCTTCTTCGGAAAGAGTTGTCAATCCGCTGTTGTAAAGTGCTGTTCCTGTTGCTGCGTTCATAAGTTTAATCTACCCGGTTTTGTTATTGTCGTTTGAATAAAATACCATTCTAAACAGCATCCAGGTAGTAAGGCAACGAGACGTGATTTCTTTAGACCAATCCGCTGATTCAACCCGTAAGCCGCAAAATGGCCGTAATTCCCGACATTTAACCGTAATCGGGGCTATCCTGACGGCCGGCGGCATCGGATTATTTGGCTATTTTTTGCACTCGGTCGGTGCCCGCGAGATCCTGGAGCGAATAGGAAATTTCGGTATTCTTGGCTTTGTTGTAATCCTCTCGGTCTTTGCGATTCGGATAGTGCTCCGTGCCTTTGCGTGGAAACTCTCCGTCTATGAGCCTTTCTCGCTCTCGCTCAGAGATACGATCCCGGCTGTAGTTATCGGCGAAGCAATGAGCAGCATGATACCTCTCGGTATCCTGATTAGCGGTACGGCAAAAGCCGTCGCCGTAAGAAAACGCGTCCCGCTCGTCGTCGGACTCTCGTCCGTCGCCACGGAAAATCTGTTCTACAGTTTTACGACAAGTATTTTTCTGATTGCCGGCGCATATACTTTTCTAAAATTCACGGCGCCCGATCCGTCCTTATCGACTACAATCGATTTGTTGATAGCGGCAATAGTTGTCGTGCTTCTATTCCTGCTTGTTCTGATAATCCGGCAATGGCATTTTGCCAGCGAAATATGCGAGGCTCTATATCGCCGCGGAATTTTGGCGGGATTTCTCGAACATGCAAGGTATCAGGTCAGACTTTTCGAAAATCTGATTTTCGGTTTCTATCGCAGATATCCGGGACGCTTTTTCCCTATCTGTTTGCTGGAATTTTGCTTTCACGCACTGGGCGTTTTCGAGGTCTGGTTCATTATTTCACGCATCTCCGTTGCTGATGGACAATTACTGAATGCATTTCTTCTGGAAACTGTCAGCCGGTTGATAACAATCGTCTTCAAACTGGTGCCTTTTGTGATCGGAGTTGACGAAGCAGGCGCACGGTTCGTTGCCGAAGCGGTAACGCTGGGCGCAGGTGTCGGGATTACGCTGGCCTTGATACGCAAAGGAAGAATTCTTTTCTGGACGGCAATCGGCCTTGCGCTGATTATCAAACGCGGACTTAGCCTGCGCGAAATCCGTCAGGCCGGCGAAACCACGGAAAAGTCCTAGCGGGGCGATTTTTTTCCGGCATACCGTTCATAGACAATGGCCGGCGTATCAAGATTGCGGCCGGCAGAGATGTTTGTTGCAAGACGTATGAACTGAGCCATGGACCAGGCAAGCGGCGTCGCCGAACCTGTGCCCTCACCCCATTTCAAATCAGGCAAAAAAAGCCTGTCTATCCGCTTAGGTATGGATGGTTTGTCCCAAACCTGTTCGGGCAGCATAAATGTCCTCGATCCAAAGCCGAGCATATGCTCCAGCCTTGTCCGCGCGGCTCCGCGACGGCGTCCTATGCCGCTTGAATTCTCAAGTGCCAGTTCATACTGGCCGCGTTCTCCGCTGAGCAGTACCCAGAGCCTTCCTTTACCACGATAGGTTCCATCCCAATTCCATCTTAATCCATCATCCGTTTCGCCATAGCCGTCATTGCGATAACGATAAAAACCCGGTCCGTTCGGCGTTTCCGCTTTCAGCATTTGATCTATAACTTTGACGGATTTGATGATCAAAGCGTCATCCGGCCTGCGAATCCCAAGCCTTACCAATTCAAGAAAGCCTGCATCCACGATTTCGCGTTCATCGAATGTGCCGGCTCCATTATTGAGTTCTATTCGATCGCCGGCGTCCGGCCGACCATTTTGAGTTATTCGTAAATAATAATTTCCATCACCGTATTTTCCGGTTTTAGTCGCGGTCCATTTTTCCACTTTTGATTCCCAATCATCAGCGATACTGAGGTATAGTTCCGCCGATTTTGTATCTCCGTTTCGCCTTGCGATATCTGCCGCGCACACCAGCCCCGCAATTTCCGCCGCTATCGTAGATGGTGAATAGCCGGATTCTTCTTCCCAGCGTTCCTGCGGTGTAGCCGGCCCTTTTCTGACTATAAAGTCTGCCGCGGGTTTCACATTGCGCAAATACGTCTTACTATCAAAACGACCAAGCTGCCACGCCATTATCAGCGGGTAACTTACTTCGTCCATCTGCAGCGAACCCCAGCCGCGTTTTCCATCAAGCCAAGAATTCTGCGGAAAACTGCCGTCGGGCTTTTGCTGAATGTTAAACAAAAAATCAAGGGCACGATTTGCCGCATCGCGATCGCCAAGAGCGAGGTAAGCCGTAAACACATGATAAAGATCGCGTGACCAAATCAAATGATACCCGCCGCCGACGTCATCGTTGGCGTTTTGTCCGCCGCCCCAGGGAATCGAAAGGCTTGCAACATTCGCTCCGCGTACGCTCTTGTCCTCAAACGTTTTCAAGACCATTGCAGCCATTTGGAATTGTGCCCGATAACGCGGCGCGATCTTTGGCAAGCGACCGAGATATTCGCTCCATTCATATTCGTAATCAAAACGCGAGCGTAAAAATCCTTTTCTCAGTGCGAGGAGGGCCGTCTCTGCCGCATCGTCAGGTGTTTTACCGAATGAAAGGGCAAATTCCATCAGATTATTAGATCGCAGCCCTGAGGGCTTTATTCTGGCTGTGAGAATAACGTTGCCATTCTCAGCCCTGTCAAAAGGGTCGGTTATCTGACCTTTACTGCGTAGTTGCGAAAGTCCGTCATTAATTCCGGCAAAACCCGCAGTGGCCAAATCCATTTCGCACTTTGCACAGGAAAGAGCAGCGGCAATCCCGCCTTCAAATGCAATTAGATTTTTCCCTGAAACGACAGCCGAATCATGCATTCCCGTGTTGGCGATCGAAGGGTCGAAATAAACATAAAGTGAAGCATTTGGATTACGATGGCGGAAATTTACGGAAATCAAAATCGTATCCGAGCCCGGATCCGTAACAAAGATTTTTTCTATTATCCAGGTTCCGCTGCGTGACGTCGTTTTTTGTCGAAACGTCAGCGATACCGGCCTGGAAACAGCCGGACGCAAGGGCAGGCTTTCCGTTGTAGATATTGCATCATCAAATTCGGTTTCGATTTTTCCTGTCGCAGAATCATAAACGAAAAACTGAAGCATCTGCACATTCGCCGTCGTAACATCGGGATAATATGCTTCCGTCATCACCCCACGGGCGAGCGTGAACCATACCTTCGACTTCAAGGTTGCCGATGTTCCGACCGCTTCTTTCGCCGCCGTCAGCCATACGGCGTCGGCGCCGGGTCCGCCTGTTGCCTGTGCCGATACCGACATTGTCAAAATAAACAGGTAAAAAAATAAAAAACATCGGATCTTCATAAATGATGATGGTTGATTTAATTTGTCGTTAATGGCATGGCGCCGGGGGAATTATATTGCTGACCTTGATAGTTTTGTCCTTTTTTTATTAGACCCTTTTCCTTCCGTAAATTTCCGTCATTTCCGCAAGCCTTTCAATTATCTGCTTCTGAATCTTATCCCGGCTGAACCTCCAGACCCAGTTTCCCGATACTGATGCCGGCAGATTCATCCTCGCTTCATTGCCGAGTCCAAAGACGTCCTGCAAAGGAGCAATCGCCGTATCAGCCACAGAACTCCAAACTGCCCTGATAAAATCCCAGTTGATTTGCTTACCGTCCGTGTTCAGGTATTTGGCACAAAATGCCTTTTCATCGCTTTGTCGTGATTTCCACCAGCCCACGGCCGTCTCATTGTCATGTGTGCCGGTGTATGCGACCGTATTGCGAATATAATTATGCGGCAAATCCCTGTTTCGGGCGTCCCCGCCGAAACCGTACTGTAATATCCGCATTCCGGGGAAACCGAATGAATCGCGGAGCTCCTCTACTTCAGGAGTAATTACTCCGAGATCTTCGGCTATTACCGGCAAATGACCCAGAGCCCGCTGTAACGCCAAAAATAATTCCCTACCCGGAACTTCCACCCATTTACCGTTTTCGGCCGTCATTTCATTTGCAGGAACTTCCCAGGTTGCAACAAAACCACGAAAATGATCTATTCGGACAATGTCGGCTAGCCGCAGGGCAAATTCCATACGGGCAATCCACCAGGAAAAGCCGTCGGCACTCATGGCGTCCCAATCATATATCGGATTGCCCCAACGCTGGCCGGTCTTGGAAAAATAATCAGGCGGCACCCCTGCTACTACTCTCGGCCGCCCGTCCGGAAGCAGCTTGAATTTATCACGATTGCACCAGACGTCCGCCGAATCCGTAGAAACGAAAATCGGGACGTCACCGATTAACAGAATGTTTTTGTCTGCGGCATAAGATTTCAAAACCTTCCATTGGCTGAAAAATAGAAATTGATAAAACTTTTCAGCCAGAACAACACTTGCAAGGCGTTCACGCGCTGAAAGGATTGCCGTCTCGTCCCGAAGTCTCAGCGGTTCTTCCCATTCGAACCACGGACGGCCGCCATTCTCGTCTTTCAAGGCACGAAATAATGCGTAATCCTCCAGCCACCAGGCGTTTTCGCGACAGAAAGTCTCAAAAAGGACCTGCAATTGTGATTCGCCTGCACGTTGGAAATTATTGAATGCATGAGAGAGGATTTTTCGCTTCAATTCATAAACAGCAGCAAAATCAACCCTGTCAGACGGCATTGCAGGCAACTGCTTCAACATCTGCGGTTCGAGCAATTGCTCTTTCATCAGAATTTCCGGAGAGATCAGAAGCGTATTGCCTGCAAAGGCAGAAAGAGATTGATAGGGTGAATCGCCATATCCTGTCGGCCCGAGCGGTAATATCTGCCAGTATGTCTGTCCGGTCTCTGCCAGAAAATCAACCCATTTGAAAGCGGCCGGCCCGAAATCACCAATGCCAAAATCTCCTGGAAGAGACGTCGGATGCAGAAGTATTCCCGATGCGCGCATGTAATTCATTTCGAATGATTCTACCCTGCAATCGCCTCAGTGACTAAATCGAAATCCATTCAGGTTTTCATCATCGAAATCAAAAATGATTTTTTTACTTGACTCTGTAGTCGGCTATAGAGTTTATAATCTAATTATGTTACAACCGAAAATTCCTAAGATGAATGGTAAACATTTGAAAATAGGAGAGTTGGCACGCCTTACCGGAACAGGTATTGAAACGCTTCGATATTACGAAAGGCTTGGCCTGCTCGATCCGGCGGGGAGAACAGCCGGCGGTTACAGACTTTTCGGACCTGAAGCAATCGAAAGACTGCAGTTTATCCGAAAGGCTCAATCTCTTGGTTTTTCGCTGGCAGAGATTCAAAGCCTGATCAACCACAAACGCAATGGAGAAAACCCTTGCAGCGAGGTAAGGGCAATAGTCCGTAACAGATTGCATGAGATAAGCAAAAAGATAGATCAGTTGATTGCTTATCGCGACGAGTTGGCGGCTGCTTTAGCGGATGGGAAAAACTTGGTGAAGTCCCCGGTCATGTTTGCGGTCTGATTGAAGGCACGGGAATAACCGTAACGACAGAATTCGGAATCATATCGGGTGACGGAAAGTTTGGCAGAGATTGATCGGATAAAAGACGCCCGGAAAGTCATAAACCTGATTAGAGGAAAAAAGAATATGGAAACAAATAGCAAAAATTCTATGGTTGAAAGTGTTTTTTCGGTGCCGGAAATTACCTGTTCCGGCTGCGCAGGATCGATAACGCGTGCGCTTTCAAGAATTGACTCTATCAGCAATATAAACGTGGATATCGCGGATAAAGTGGTCAGCGTCTTACATAAACCCGAATTAGACACCGGAATAGTTGCTCAAGCACTTGAAAATGCCGGTTTTACCGCAACCAAAATATCATAGTCGAATAGGTAAAGCGGCTACTCAATCAGTATTGACAGTAGAGAACCGGAGATAAAATGCAAAACAAACCTGCAAAAGAAGAATCTTTGGAATTTCCAATACGCGGAATGACCTGCGCCGCCTGTGCATCCCGAATCGAAAAAGGCCTGGCTGCATTGCCCGGCGTCAGCGATGCAGCTGTTAACTTTGCGTCCGAAACCGCCGGCATCCGGTACGATCCATGCAAAATCTCCACGAATGACATCGTCGAGCGGCTCCGCTCGATAGGGTACGACACGACAGAACCGGCGCAAGCGCTTTTTACGGGCGACACAGAAAAATCGGCGGAGGCAAAAAGCGCATTCTCTGCAATGCCCGGTGTTGTAGAAGCCATTCAGGCCGAGGACGGCCTGATAGTCAAATATCTGCCCGGTTCTGTGGATTTAGCCGCATTGCGAAAAGCCGGCAGCCGGTTCGGATACAAACTCAAGGCCGCGGAACGCGATGAAATCAGCCTGCCCGAAAAGCAGGCCTACGAAACATCAAAACGCAGATTCATTATTGCCGCAATTTTGTCTTTTCCGGTCCTCGTCATTGCAATGTCGCATGGCCGCATTCAGGCTTTGGATTTTCCCGGCGTCGAGTGGATCCAGTTGATTTTGACTACTCCGGTTGTATTTTATTCCGGCCGTGAAATCTATCTGCGGGCTTTTGCGGGATTCCGATACCGCTCGGCAGATATGAATACTCTGATTGCTATCGGAACAGGCTCGGCCTATTTATACTCGGCTGCGGTAACTATATTTCCGCAAGCTTTCGAAAACATTTCGCAACATGGGATGCGGCCGCCGGTTTACTTTGAAGCTGCCGGCGTGATCATCGCTTTGATTTTGCTTGGCCGAATGCTTGAAGATCGTGCCAAAGGAAAAACCGGCGATGCAATCAGAAAATTGATCAATCTTCAGCCAAATACGGCGATAGTTATCCGCAATGGTGAAGAGTTCGAAATTCCGTCAGACGAAGTAATGCCGGACGATCTTCTGCGTGTAAAACCAGGTGGGCGCATTCCCGTTGACGGCATAGTTGTAGATGGCAAAACAGCAGTAGATGAATCAGCTCTTACAGGCGAAAGCCTGCCGGTTGAAAAACTTCCCGGCGATCGTGTCTTTGCCGGTACGATTAATACTTCCGGAGCTTTTACCTTTCGTGCCGTCAAAGTCGGCAGTGAAACTACCTTGCGACAGATTGTGAAAATGGTCCGTCAGGCACAAAGTGCAAAACCTCCGATTGCACGCCTGGCGGATAAAATCAGCGCGGTCTTTGTTCCAATTGTTATTTCAATTGCGATCGCAACTTTTATCGTTTGGTTTATTGCGGCTCCGCCGGAAACACGATTTACGCTGGCCCTTGTAAACTTCGTCTCGGTTTTGGTCATTGCCTGTCCCTGTGCATTGGGGTTGGCTACCCCGACGGCTATTATGGTCGGCATCGGCGCCGCAGCCGAACTCGGGATTCTGATCCGGGGCGGCGAGAGCCTGGAAACCGCTCACCGCCTGAATACGGCGGTTTTAGACAAAACAGGTACTGTTACGAAAGGCCGCCCCGAACTCACCCAATTGATTTCACTCAATGGTTTTCACGAAGAAGAAATCTTGCGAATTGCCGCAAGTGCGGAAAAAAATAGCGAGCATCCTCTGGCCACGGCCATTTTGGACGCTGCAAACAGCCGCGGTATAAAGGCCAATGCGGCCGCAGAATTTCGTGCAATAGAGGGCTTTGGGCTTTCGGCCGTCGTTGACGGTAAAAAAGTATTTATCGGCAATCTACGTCTTCTTGAAGAGCAGAAAATAAATTTATCCGAACATCGGCAAACGCTGGAAAACCTTTTTGATGAAGGGAAAACGGCTTTCTTTATGGCAATTGACAGCAGACCCGCAGCGATCTTTGCCGTTTCCGATACTATCAAAACTGAGGCAATTGAAGCCGTCAGGCAGCTTAAATCGCTCGGCCTCGAGGTGTTTCTGCTAACCGGTGATAACGCCAGGGCAGCAAAAGCCGTCGCCCGTAAACTCGGGATCGAAAATGTACTGGCCGAGATTTTGCCACAGGACAAAGCGAATGAAATCAAGCGTTTGCAGAGCCAGGGCCGCGTCGTAGCAATGATCGGCGACGGCATTAACGATGCACCTGCTCTGGCCGTGGCGGATGTCGGCATTGCGGTTGGAACCGGGACGGACATTGCAATCGAGGCAGCCGATATTACGTTAATGCGGGGAGACCTTCGCCTTGTAGCCAAAGCGATTCTGCTTTCCAGGGCAACGCTCAGGACAATCAGACAAAATCTGTTCTGGGCATTTATTTACAACGTCATCGGCGTCCCCGTCGCAGCCGGCGTCCTGTATCCCTTTACCGGTATTCTGCTTTCGCCGGTAATCGCAAGCGCCGCTATGAGCCTGTCCAGTGTTTCTGTTGTTACAAACAGCCTGCGGCTGCGGTCGTTCGCCTCGCCCGAACAGAGGAGGGAAAATGGATAGTTCTGAAATCATGGTACTGATAACGGGCATTGCCGCTATCGTCTTTGTTCTCTGGTATTTTTTTGGCGAAAAGCGTACCTTTGCCGCAACCGCCGGGAATAGCGGTGTCCAGGAAATAAGAGTAACCGTAAAAGGCGGCTACGATCCCGGAAAGATTGAAGTTAAAAAAGGCATTCCTGTCCGGCTGCTATTTTATCGGGACGAGACGGATTCCTGCAGCGAACAGGTGATTATTCCGGCTTTTGGTGTAGTTGCCGATCTGCCTGCTTTCAAAACTACGGCGGTCGAATTTACGCCCGATTCGGCCGGAGAATATGATTTTACCTGTGGTATGAATATGCTTCGCGGAAAGATAGTTGTAAATGAATGAGTGGTGGAGACGAGGGGGATCGAACCCCTGACCTCATGAATGCCATTCATGCGCTCTCCCAGCTGAGCTACGTCCCCGGAATAAAAACCGCAGGCAAAGAATTTACCGGCGGGTAAAACTTGAATCTAGCGAAAAACCGGCCATCCGTCAAGGCTTGCGGATTCAATCACAAGATAAAGGGTACGGATCGGTTTTTCAGCGGCCTTTGAATACAGGTTTTCGTTTCTCCAGAAATGCCCGTACGCCTTCTTCCTTATCTTCGGTTGAAAAGCAAAGCGCAAAAAGATCTACTTCCCGCCTTAGCCCTTCGTCCAGATTCGACCGCGAGGCAAACTTTACGGCTTCTTTGGTTAGCTGCAACGCAATCGGGGCTTTTTCAGCGATTTTTTCCGCCAACTTCATCGTTTCGGCTTCGAGCTGTTCCGCAGGATAGACATAATTTACAAGCCCGAATTTCAAAGCCGTCCCGGCATCTATCATTTCTCCGGTAAGGCATAATTCCATAGCACGGCCTTCACCTATCAATCGGGCCAGCCGCTGAGTGCCGCCGCCGCCGGGCATGATTCCGAGATTGATTTCAGGCTGCGAAAATTTGGCATTTTCAGATGCAATGCGAATGTCGCAGGCAAGCGCCAGTTCATTGCCGCCGCCGAGGCAAAACCCGTTTATCATTGCAATAACAGGTTTGGGGAAAGAATCGATCGTATTGAAAAGTGTTGGCTGATGAAAAAGGTTTCGCTGTGAGACGGGTGTTTGCCCCGCGAATTCGGAAATATCGGCTCCGGCTATGAATGCCTTCCCGCCGGCGCCGGTTATCACCAGCACGCGTATTTCGTCGTCGCCGCGCAGCAGGTCCAATGCACGGACACCTTCGAGATGAACTTTACTGTTGAGGGCATTGAGTTTATCCGGCCTGTTTATGGTCAACAAAGCGACTCTGCCGCGCTTTTCCACCGTTATGGTTTCAAAATCTTTCATCTCTGAATTATTAATCATGGAAAGAAAAAACATTTCGCACCTGAACCGTATTTGAACTCGAAGTTAGTTCAAATCAATGAAATAAAAGGGTTTACTCGCTATAGCCATCGTCCACGTTGTCGTCGGCAATCCAGGCGACAAACAGCCGCAGCCAGCTTTCTTTCGGTTCCTGAATTGAGACGCCGACCCGCGTTGTGCCGTAATTTCCGGCTGAAACCCTGACGACCTTTGCGGTTACTTCCACCGGAACTCCGTCCGGGCGGTGCGATCTGATGTAGAGATTATCTCCCGGCTCAATCTTCTGGTTTAACTGAAACAGTGCGCCAAGTGTGGAAATGTCGTCCGTTTCGGTAGGCTCGCTCCAGGCTGCTCCGTCTTCAGACCGTCCGGAAACAACTATCGGCAACCGCAGGGCCATTCTGAGGGCAAAGCGCTTTTCCTCAAACTGGGGCTTCATACTTGTAGGCATTTTGCTTTCTTCGAACAAGGCTCCGAGCTCAAACATATTACCACGATGTGTTGTAAAACTTCCAATTTAGCATGTCTCCGGGAATATTTTGAGCCGCCAAAGCCTTTGCAATAAATGGAATAATAAACCGATTTTGTCAATAATAACGATTTTATGTTGTGGAATTTCGACTATTATTAAGCTGCACGGGTATAATAATCTCTTTAAGGAATTTCTATCTGCATTTACCGGGAATCTCTTAATTTATGACCAAAATCGAAATCGAACGCAAGGTAGTGATACTTGGTTCCGGTCCGGCCGGCCTTACGGCGGCAATTTATGCCGGACGTGCACAGCTGGCTCCGCTGGTCATTGATGGTCCTCAGCCGGGCGGTCAATTGACAATTACAACCGAAGTAGAAAATTATCCGGGCTTTAGGAATGGGATTATGGGACCGGTCCTGATGGACGAATTCCGCGAACAGGCTCTCCGTTTCGGGGCTGAGATTGTCAATGTCTGGATTGACAGCGTCGATCTCAGCAAAAGGCCTTTTACACTTTATGGCAAAGAAAGTCAGGATGCGGTTGAAATAACCACCATAATCAAAGCCGACACGCTCATAATAGCAACCGGAGCCTCAGCAAAATGGCTGGGCGTCCCGGGCGAAGAACCTGTTCCTCTCGGATTAGGTGGAAACGGCGTTTCGGCTTGTGCTACTTGCGACGGGTTTTTCTTTCGCGGAAAGCCCGTAGTCGTTGTTGGCGGCGGCGACACCGCTATGGAGGAAGCCCTATTTCTGACCAAATTTGCCTCTCGTGTTACCATCGTCCACCGGCGGGATGAATTCCGTGCTTCGAAAATAATGGCAGAACGCGTCCTTTCAAACGAAAAAATCGACGTGATCTGGAATACCGAAGTAAAGGAAATAAAGGGAAGCAAGGAAACCGGAGTCGAAAGTATAACGCTTTACAACAATAAAACCGGCGAAACCTACGATTTCCCGACTCAAGGCGTATTTATTGCTATCGGGCATAAGCCGAATACTGACCTTTTTAAAGGTATTCTGGATATGGACAGCGTAGGTTATCTGATAACCGAAGGCAGGACGATGAAAACAAACGTTCCCGGGGTATTTGCTTGCGGCGACGCGCAGGATTCCTACTATCGGCAGGCAGTTACTGCCGCCGGCACCGGCTGTATGGCCGCAATTGATGCGGAAAGATTCCTGGCCGAGCAGGAACATTCGGAAAAAACAGGATCCGGTGCGGCAGTTTGATATCGCCTGTCAATCCCGTCATTCGGTAATAACGGAGCCTTTCAGAACTTTAACGTTTTGAGGGGTTTTTTCCAGTCGTTTTGGATCAAAGCCCTGATTTTCCACGATGTGAAGCAATTCCTGATACTTAGCCTCTTCGATTTGCGGTGTTCGGCTGAGAATCCAAAGATAATCTCTCCGCGGCGTCCCGACGATTGCATAGCGGTATTCGGAGTCCAGCGAAATAATCCAGTAATCTGCCCAGACAAAAGGCAAAAATGAAAGGAAATCCGGAGCAAACCGGACTTTCAGCTTCGCATTTGTTTCGCTATCAACGATTTTCGCCTCTCCGTTGGCGGTAATCTCACTGCCGTCAGATGTTAAACAGCGGTTTATGACATTTAATCGCCTGTCCGGCCTGATTTGATACGTCGCGGTCGTGTTTCCTTTGCACTTTTTCTGGAATTTGTTTGGATATCTCGCTATTTCAAACCATTCGCCTGCATAACGGTTCAGATCTACTTTGGAAACCGTTTTGGGCAGAGAGGGTGTTTTCGATTGAGCAAACATGGCAATCGCGGTTAAAATGATAATCAGCGGCACTTTGACGAATATTTTCATAGCCGCATTTATATTCGTTTCAATGACGGGAAGCAGATTCGTTTCCCGTCGAATTTTGTTCCGTGTTTATTCAATTTAACTTTAATTTTTGCAGAGGTTAACCAAATATGCCGATTTATGAATACAAATGCAAGGAATGTGATTCGTATTTCGAAAAGAGGCAATCCGTTAATGATCCGCCGCTTCGCAATTGTGAAAAATGCAGTGGTGAACTGGAGAAGCTGATTTCCCTTTCCGGCTTTGCGTTCAAGGGAGATGGTTGGTACGTAACCGATTACGCAGGAAAAAACGGTACAAAAACGGCACAAAATGGAGAAAAATCCGACAAACCGGCAGATTCCGGTTCAACCACAGCGGCCGAAACGGCATCAAAGGTAAAAAATGCCGCTTCAGTTAATGATTAGCCAACGAAAAACCACTCTCTTTCTGGCTGCGGCCATGCTCGCTGTTTTATTGCCTTTAGCCGCCGCCTCACAATCGCGCCGTAATGCCAAACTAATCGGGCCCGAAGGTTTGGTCATCGCCGTCACGGCCAAAAGGACAGAAGCGACAAACGAACCTATCAGGCCCGAAAATCTTCATTTGTATGAAAACGGAGTGGAGCAAAAGATTCAAAATCTGGTTTATGATCCGTCTCCTTCAAAAATCGTAATCCTCGTTGACAACTCGCAATCCGTACCCGCCGAAATCGAAAAACTGAAACAGGCGGTGATGGAATTCGCTTATGAAATATTCGATGGCGACGAAATTTTTGTTATCGCCTTTGATGAAAAACCGGAAATTATTCAGGAATGGACTGACGACGCAAAAAAGCTCGAATCGGCTTTGGGAACTTTTCGGAAACAAGGAAGCCCCTATCTTTTTGATGCGATAGATGCCGCAACCCGCGAAGTTATTCTGCCGCTGATGCCCGGGACCCGCAAGGCTGCACTGGTGATAATCAGCGACGGCCTCGACCGCGGCAGCAAAAGCAGGTTTGAGACAGTGCTTGACAACCTTCAATCCAATGACATAGCAACATATTTTTTGTCAATGCCCGACCGCTCCGGCGGAGTTTACCGGCGTAATCAACCGAAAGCAGCGACTGTAGTCAGCAAGATTACAGAAGGAACGGGAGGCAAAACCTTTCCGATAGAAGACGCGCAAAATGCAGCGAAATTTATCTGCGAGGAACTTAGAAAAAACCGCTATCTGCTTTCTTATCAACCAGTTAATACATCCGTTTACGATTCCCGAAGACTGTTGCTGCTTGCCGATGAAGGCATCGAAGTCCGGACGAAAACCGCACAGCCGCCTGGCCTGAAATCCAACTAGACTACCGGTTAAAGGCAATTGCAGATTGCAAATCCATTGCCTCGGGTTCGTCACTCTATTCTGCTTTGATAAATTGTGATAAAGTGATTTATATGATTTTGTGCCGCATTTTGCGGACAAATTGACGCCGTTTTTACATTACTTCCTGATTTTAATGTTGTCGTGACCAGCAATAAGAACAACCCGGGACCGCCGCCTGACGATTTTACGAAGACAACGCCGAACATTCCCGTACCGAATCGGCGCAAGGCGGCCGGTTCGTCCGACAACGAGCCGGATTGGGCTAAAACAAACTACAAAATTCCCTCCCAACCGTCACCGGATGATTTCGGCAAAACGATAACCAATATCAAGCCGATCGATACAAATAAACAGGATTTCGGCAAGACGATGTATCCGGGCTCGCCTTCTCCCCCGCCGGCAGATTGGGGTGCGACGGCTCCGAATGTCAACGTATCCGGTGCAGACTTTGGGGCGGGCAGTGATGACTGGAGCGGTCCGGCAAAAACGACGCCGTATTTTCGGCTGCCGGAAGCCGAACGCGCAAAATATGAGAATCTGCCGCCGACGCCTTCGGAACAGGCCGAAGCCGAAGAATCCGATCGTAAGGGTGGCATTCCATCCTGGGTCTGGGTAAGCGCCGGCCTGATGGTAATGTTCTTTTTCGCGGTCATAGTCCTTGGAATAGTTTACTTTTTCATACTTCGCGACAGCGGCTTTGAAGTAACGGTAAAAGGAGCTCCGCCGGGCAGCGATATACTGATAGACGGCAAATTGCTTGCGGTCTCAAACGAAGATGGCGATTCGAGGATTCTCAACCTGAGTCCGGGCAAGAAAACAATCACAATTGTTCACCCGACCTATACCTGCCAGCCTATTACCGTCGAAGGCGGCCGCGGAGTCAATCCTCCGCCGGCAATTGCACGATGCAAGGCGCAAACCGTAAAACCTACGGACGATTGCGTAAATATCCAGCTGGGCGAAGAAGATAAGGCAGAAAGGTGCTATAACGCCGCGCTTGACGGGCTCCCGGATCCTTTTACAGCCGAGCAGCTCGTCAAAGCCTTGAATATTCTCATCATCAATTTCGAAAGCGGTAAATTCGATGTACCGCCGAAACGGCTTGCGGCACTGCAAAAAGGAGCGGGATTTATCAAAAAACTGACTGAAAGAGATCCAGGCATCATCCTCGAAATCGGCGGGCACACGGATAATGTCGGCAGTGCCGCCTCCAATCTTACGCTTTCGCAAAACCGCGCAAACGCCGTTAAAGAGGCTTTGGTCAAATTCGGTGTTAACCCGAATGTCCTGCAAACCCGCGGTTACGGTCCCGATAAACCAAAAGCAGACAACAATACGGAACTGGGCAAGTTCTATAACCGACGCATCGAATATTCCGTAATCAAGAAATAATTAAATTTCAGGAATTTTCTGCCGGGAGTCAAACCGCAACCGGTGCTGCGATCTTGCCGTAGGATTGATAGCCGATAAGATTCAGATTTTCGTATTTAAATCTCAAAAGACCTTCAAGTCCACGATATCCTTCTGCATTTATTATTTCCAGCCGCGGCAATTCATATGGATGCCGCGAAAGCACTTCTTCTACCTGCTGCAAATGGTTCGAGTAAATATGCAGGTCGCCAAATGAATGTATAAACTCACCCGGCTCCAGTCCGCAAACATAAGCGATCAAATGCGTTAGTAAGGCATAACTGCTGATATTAAACGGCACGCCAAGAAATGCATCTGCAGACCGTTGGTATAAATGGCAATGAAGCTTTCGGCCGCTTTCTACTTTGAATTGAAAGAGCGTGTGGCAGGGCGGCAATGCGACCAGATCGCAGGTCTCGGGATTCCAACCGGTTACGATCAGCCTTCGTGAGTTTGGGTTTGTTTCAATTTCGTTTATCAAACGCGCTATTTGATCAACGCCGTTTTTCAACGGGTAATCACCGCCGAATGATCGCCATAAATAGCCGTAAATCGGCCCTAAATCGCCCTCACTGCGACCAAAACGGGCAGTTTGCTCTTCAGTTGCCCATTCCTGCCAAATGTCAACGCCGCGGGCACGTAATTCCGCTTCGTTCGTGGATCCGCTTAAAAACCAGAATAGTTCCTCAGCAACCCAGCGAAAAGGAACGCGTTTGGTCGTAACTATAGGAAAACCTTGGCTTAGATCGAATCGGGTTTGATATCCAAAGGTGGAAATGGTGCCGACACCGGTGCGATCATCGTGTTTAACACCGTTTTCCAGTATATGGCGCAAGATATCGTGATATTGTTTCATCGGTCTGATACTATCCTGATTGCCGTTTCCATTTGTCGAAAGCGTATTGGAAAGTTACCATATTTTGTTTTATGCAGAGAAATTTAGAAGTAAGTTTCAATAGCCCGCAATGTGGTTGGATGTCGGTCGGTTTCCGTGACGCTGACAATGAATTTCATACCACAACGGCACATACGCCTTATGAAAAAGCCCTGCCGGAATTGATGCGCATTTTAGGCGAGGCGCTGGATGTTAATTCTAAAACCTCTGATTGGACTTTGAAATGGAACCGTGAGCCTGAATCGTTCGATTTCCGGTTTCATCGGGACAATGACTATCTGACAATAAAAATCTATCAGTATCCGACAGAGGTACGCGACGAGACCGCAGCCCAATTGGTATTTGTTCATCGCGGGCTTGTCCGAGAAGTAGTGGCAGCCTTTGCTGAAACGCTTGACCGGCTGTATGAAGATCGCGAGACGGACGAATTTGAATTCAATTGGCGGCGTCCATTTCCGATAAAAGAATATCTGGAATTCAAGCGTTTGATGCGGGACGCCGGTATTTGATTTCTGTACGGACCTCGCTTCGAATTTACGCAAATTTATCAAACATGAAGGAAAGACTACTGGACTTGCTTGCGTGCCCCGTTTGCGGCGGCGACCTGGCGCTTGCGGACGCAAGCAAATACGAAGAAAAAGAGATTATGGAAGGAGTCCTGAGCTGCAGGAAATGCGATCGGGAGTATAAGATCCAACGAGGTGTTCCGCGTTTTGCCGATCTGAACAAGGTCGAACAGGAAAAAGCAGAGACTGCAGAAAATTTCGGCTGGCAATGGACTCACTTTACACAGGAAGACCCAAAATATACAGACCAGTTTCTGGGATGGCTGACCCCTGTAAAAAAAGATTTTTTTGCCGGCAAAACAATTCTCGAGGGCGGCTGCGGTAAGGGCCGGCATACAAAACTCGCAGCTGAATGGGGAGCAGCGGACGTAGTCGGCATAGACCTCGGTGCCGGTGTCGAATCCGCTTTTGCTTTAACCCGGAATTTGCCAAATGCTCATATCGTACAATGCGATATTTTCAAGCTTCCGCTCAAACGTGCCTTTGATTACGCATTCAGTGTAGGCGTTCTGCATCACACACCGGATCCCCAAAAGGCATTTTTGTCTCTGGCAAGTAAAGTAAAAGCAGGCGGCCACATCTCTGCGTGGGTTTACGGCGCGGAAAATAACGGTTGGATAGTCAAGATCATTAATCCGATCCGGGAAAAATTCACTTCGCGGATAAGCCCGCCGGTTCTATACCATTTATCCAAATTGCCGACAGCAGTTTTGTACATTGCGACGAAATTTATCTACCGTCCGTTAAACCTTATCTCACCGGGCTTTGCTAAACATCTTTTCTACAATGATTATTTGAACCATATAGCAGATTTCGGCTGGCGGGAACAGCATAATATCGTCTTCGATCACCTTGTTGCACCAACTGCTTTTTATATCAGCCGGGACGAATTCTCGTCATGGTGGAAAGAAACAGGTGCCGGAAATGTAGAAATAAACTGGCATAATCGTAACAGCTGGTGTGGCTTTGGACAGGTAAAATGAGATTTGACGGCAAAATTCCCGGAAAATACCGCGAAAGTATAGAACGTGCCTTAGATACAATCTACAAATTTGGCACGGATGAACAAAAAATGATTGTGGCTCTAATAAATGAATCGGAGATCTTGATTCGCGCCCGACCTGTTAAAGAATTGAATGCGTCCGGAATCACGGGATTGATTGATCCGGCAGCAACCGGCGATAAAATCGCCGAAGGTGCAATCAGCCTTCGGGACGCACTCGGCGAAGTTTATATTGCAATCGCATTTGAAACTATTGACACCGGAGGACAGCGCGGCTGCGAGGGGACGTTTGTCCATGAAGGAAGGCACGCATACGATTTCGCAACGGTAATAGAGAGCTACTCTAACGCTGCCGTCAACCCACTGAGCGTCTTCGATCCGACTTTGTTCGAGCTTGAATGGGAAGCTCACAGGACGTCCGGGGAATATATGTTGAATATTGGCCGCTCCGATTATCTGGACGAAGGTATAGGTCTTATGATCCTGGGGCATAATCAGGAAGGCTGCTATCTTGATACGGCAGGAATAGAATCCCGCTTGAGAGAATCCTACGGATTGGAACGCGGGATCAATGAAGGGCCAACCGCAAGCAAATTACTTGGCCTCAGCATCTGAAATGCAACGTCCCTAAAGGTCAATTGCTGTTGATTTGTGGCAGAATATTAAATATGAGCCCCGTATTGCCCCAGGAAATGCAAACACATACATACGCGATCATGGACCGCGTCGAGGATTCTCATTGGTGGTTTGTAGGTCGTCGTGCAATCCTCGAATCCTTTCTAAGTAGTATTCCGGATGCCGGTAAAATCCGGAACAAAAAATTGGAAATTCTTGACGTCGGCTGCGGCACGGGCGCCAATCTTGAGATGCTTCAAAAGTTTGGGAACGCTTACGGCGTCGATGTTTCGGATGAAGCCCTCGCTTTTTGTTCCCGCAAGGGACTGAATGTCAGGAAAGGTTTGGCCGAAAATCTTCCGTTCGATGATGAGACATTTGACATTACAACGGCTTTGGACGTAATTGAACATCTCGACGATGATATAGCAGGATTGAAGGAGATGTACCGCGTTACCAGGCCCGGAGGTTATTCGTTGATTTTCGTTCCGGCGTTTATGTGGCTCTGGGGCGTTCAGGATGAAATATCCCATCACCGGATACGTTATACCCGGGCTCAAATCACCGGTCGGGTAAGGCAAGCCGGGTTTAAGATCGAGCGTGCTACATATGCTAATTTCACTTTTTTCCTTCCCGTGTTCATTGGCCGGCTTCTGATGCGGCTAAGCGGAATCAAGCCAGCATCTGAAAACAACATCAACGTTTCTGCCTTAAATGGGCTTTTCGGCCGCGTTTTTGCCGCTGAGCGTTTTTGGCTGAGGCATTTTGATTTTCCGTTTGGCGTTTCAATTGTAATAGTTGCCCGGAAACCGGCCGTGTGAATATACCGGCTTTCACGATTGCGAGCCCCATTTTTAATGTGCAGGGAACTTTCAACTGTATTTTTGAACAAAAAAGCAATAAATTTAGAAGTTTGCCATTTTTTAATGATGGAAAACCAAGATACTAACCGTTCCGCTCCTGAACTTTCGTTGTTTCTTCCCGTCTTTGACGAAGAGGAAAATCTGTTGCCGATGCATCAGAAAATCTCCTCTGCTCTGGATGCTCTCGGTAAATCTGCCGAAGTTATCTATGTAGATGACGGCTCGACAGATAAAAGCCTTGAAATCCTCCGCGAAATTGCTTCCGGGGATCCAAGGGTGCGTGTAATAGCTTTGAGACGAAACTACGGACAGACTGCGGCTATGAGTGCGGGAATTGATGCCGCGCGAGGGCGAATTTTGATTCCGATGGATGCCGATCTGCAAAACGATCCCGCCGACATTGCCCGGCTTTTGTCAAAATTGGATGAAGGCTACGACGTAGTTTCAGGTTGGAGAAAAAACCGGCAGGACAAATTTTTGTCAAGAAAACTGCCTTCGATGATTGCAAACAAGATTATTTCCAGGATTGGAGGCGTTCCGCTCCATGATTACGGCTGTTCGCTGAAGGCCTATCGCAGAGAGGTCCTTCAAGATGTTCGGCTCTATGGTGAAATGCACCGTTTTATACCAATTTATGCTGCCTGGGCCGGTGCCCGCGTAACGGAGATACCCGTTGATCATCACGCCAGGACTGCCGGACGTTCAAAATACGGCATTTCCCGTACGATCAAGGTGATATTCGATCTCATTACGATCAAATTTATGGCCGAATATCAAACAAAGCCTTTATATGTTTTCGGTACGTTTGGAATTCTGGCATTGGCTGCATCGGCTCTTTCCGGACTCTACGCGGTTTTTCTGAAGTTTGCCCATGTTTTCGGAATGCCGCAATATCATGCGGATTTTGTTGAAACGCCTCTTCCGGTTCTTTCGATCGTAATGTTTGCGATTTCTATCCAGTTCTTTTTAATGGGGCTGCTCGCCGAGCTTTTGGTCAGGACGTATCACGAATCACAAAACAAGGCTATTTATTCGGTACGCGAAAGAATCGGCTACGACTAAAAAAGTTACAGAAATCGGTATGTGTGGTATTACAGGGTGGATAGATCTGGAATCAAATAACGCTGTCGGCGATGCTGAGGCAACGCTGAGGTCAATGTGTGACCGGATTGTCCATCGCGGGCCGGATTCTGAGGGCGTGTGGATTGACAGGGACGTCGCACTAGGTATGAGGCGGCTCTCCATTATAGATCTCCAAACCGGAGACCAGCCCGTATTCAATGAGGACAAAACCGTCATCGTAATGATGAATGGCGAACTCTACAACTATCGGGAAGTGCGCGAGCGCCTGCAATCTCTGGGGCATAGATTCCGAACGCAATCAGACACTGAAATCCTCCCGCATCTTTATGAAGAATATGCGGACGATTTCCTGCAATATATCAACGGAATGTTTGCCTTCTCGCTCTGGGACGTCAGGAAAAGGCGGCTGGTTATAGCCCGTGACCGTTTTGGGGAAAAGCCGCTTTATTACGGTACTTTCGGCCGACGATTGATCTGGGGTTCAGAGCCGAAGGCAATTCTAGCCCATCCTGACGTGCAGCGGGAAATCAATCCGGAGGCACTTCGACACTACGTTTCATTTGATTACGTGCCTGCTCCGATGTCTATCTACAAAGGCATCCGCAAACTTCCGGCTGCGCACTATCTGACGGTTGAAAATGGCAATGTTGAAATCCGCCGTTACTGGGACCTCTGTCAGCCAGGCGAAGAATACGGCCACGTTGGTTCCAATGGAAAAGAGTATCCACAAAATTTCGAGAAAAAATCGCGCGAACTTCGTGAACTTCTGTCGGACGCCGTAAAAATGCGTCTGGTTTCAGACGTACCGCTCGGCATTCTTTTATCGGGAGGGATTGATTCCTCTTCAGTTGCCGCTTTTGCCGCACTACATTCGGATAAAAAGGTTAATACTTTCTCCATTGGCTTTGAAGAAGATTCTTTCGATGAATCAAAATATGCAAGAATTGTTGCCCGACATATAGGTAGTGAACATCACGAAGAAGTTCTCTCTGCCGAAACGGCAGGCGACCTCTTGCCCGAAATCGGAAAATGGCTTGATGAGCCGCTTGCTGACCCTTCGCTGATACCGACCTTCCTTTTGTCCCGATTTGTCCGCCAAAGTGTAACGGTCGCACTCGGAGGCGATGGCGGTGATGAGCTTTTTGCCGGTTATCCAATGTATTATGCACACCGGCTGGCCGGTATTTACAACAGAATTCCTGCTTTATTACGTGAAAACCTACTGGAGCCCGCAATCCGGCGGCTGCCCGTCTCGCATGGCAATTTATCTTTTGAGTTCAAGGCAAAGCGGTTTATTCGTGCGGCTGCCCTTGATGAGGTAGCACGTCACCATTCGTGGTTTGGATCATTTGCCCCCGAAACGCATTCCAAACTCTTTACACCGGAAATTCTGGCTGCCGGTGAAGTTGACATCTATCGCCGGGCACGCCAAACGGCAGATCGCTGCCGGGCGGGCGGCGTAGTTGAAAAAATGCAGTATGTGGACGTCAATTTCTATTTGGCGGAAGATATTTTGACCAAGGTAGATCGGGCGGCAATGTCCGTTAGTCTCGAAACACGCGCCCCATTTCTCGATCCACGAATAGGTCGTTTCGCCGCTTCAATTCCCACGCGATTTAAAATTCGCGGCAGCAAGGGCAAAATCATTCTTAAAGAAGCCGTCCGCTCATTTTTGCCCCGCGAAATTCTGGAACGTCCGAAAAAAGGATTTGGCATTCCCGTGGCCGGTTGGCTCAATGGGCGTCTGAAACCACTTGTTGCAGAACTGCTTGATGAAAACCGATTGCGAAAACAGGGTTTTTTCAGGCCCGAATTTGTTTCAAAACTCATTTACGAACATCAATCCGGTATTGCTTCGCATCATAAGGAGTTGTGGTCTTTGCTTGTTTTTCAGATATGGTGTGATAATTATCTAGTATGAGTGATTTGTACCCTGAGATCGAGCCGTTTGATTCGGGAATGCTTCCCGTTTCGGAAATTCATTCCATCTATTGGGAACGAGTGGGTAATCCGAATGGAATTCCCGTCGTGTTTCTTCACGGAGGGCCGGGCGGCGGTTTGATACCTATGTACCGGCAGTTTTTCGATCCTGAGGCATACCATGTCGTGCTTTTCGATCAAAGAGGGTCCGGACGTTCGCAGCCGCACGCCGAATTGCGTGAGAATACTACCTGGGATTTGATTGCGGATATCGAGACACTTCGAAAGAAATTTGAAATAGATCAATGGTACGTTTTTGGCGGATCCTGGGGGAGTACTCTTAGTCTTGCCTATGCGATAAATCATCCAAACCGCTGTCTGGGATTGATTCTGCGTGGGATTTTTCTCACCCGTCGAAAGGAATTGGAGTGGTTTTATCAATACGGAGCCAGCGAAATCTTTCCTGATTTCTGGGAACGATACCGCGATACTATTCCTGAAAATGAGCGTGATGATTTTATGTCCGCTTATTACAAGCGTCTGACATCTGATGACGAAGCCGTACGTCTCGCCGCTGCACGGGCCTGGAGCACCTGGGAAGGAGCAACATCAAAACTCTATCCGGACAAAAATCTGATGGAGCATTGGGAAGGAGAGCACGAAGCGCTTAGCCTTGCGCGGATTGAATGTCATTATTTTATGAACAATTCATTCTTCCCGAGCGAAAATTACCTGCTTGAAAATGTAGATAAAATTCGCCATATCCCGACGGTTATAGTTCAGGGTCGCTACGATGTCGTTTGTCCGATGTCTTCGGCCTGGGAATTGCACCGGGCTTTCCCTGAAGCGGAATTTTATGTTATCCCGGATGCAGGACACTCCGTATCAGAACCCGGTATTACGTCTGCATTAGTTGATGCGATGGACAGATTTAAGAAGCTTCATCGCTCGGCAGCCGAATAATCAGGGCTGCGCGAAGTAAGTTTTGAAGTTTTTGGAAATTAGTTCGGATTGTATCGCCGGCTACAGAATAAAGTTTCGGCAGGAAGCAAATATGAATTTTGGTACAACTGAAATATTACTGATCGTGGCGGTCCTCTTTCTGCTTTTTGGAGCATCCCGCCTTCCTCAATTAGCCAGATCTCTCGGGCAATCACGAAAAGCTTTTCGTGAAGGAATGCGTGAAGCCGAAGAAGAAGAGCGGGCGGAAAAACAGCTCAAGAATGGCGCGGCGCCGAAATTAACTGAAATCAGCGATGAGCAATTGATGGAAGAACTTCGCCGCCGGGCACAAAGCAAGGAAAGTTGATAGGTTTTCATCAGCTTTTACCGGTTATGACGGCGGCCTTGACCTGAAATCGAAATGCTAAATTTCCATGCTCTTGTTCTATTAATTCGGCGATTTTTTTTCTGATTGTTTCGAGCGCCGTTTTGTCAATATCTGCCAGCCAGCCGGGAAGTAAAAAATCGGCAAATAACGGGCTGTCCGTGAAATCTTCGGGCTTCTCGAATTCAAAGATTTCCGTGGAAACCTCGGATTTTACTTCATGAAGTCCCGTCTCTCTAGCCGCAATTTCCAATGCATCAAGGCGTGGGAGAGCTGTAATCAATCGCTCTACCGCCTCTGGTGAGCCGCCTTCAGCCGATGCAAGCACCTCCCATAGCAGAGAAAAAACTTCGGCATAACTCCCAAATATCGGCACAATGAGTGCAAATTGACCTCCACGATTTAGCAACCCTGCCGCACTTGAGAGCAAATCCGTAACTGATTCCGGATCTGACAAAGTAGCGTCCGCAATCACCAAATCATATTTATTGCCGACTTCCGTTTCTGTAACAAACAAGATGTCAGAGCCGGAAACTTTTGCCTTGTCGCGGGCAATGACCAGATGTTCCGGCGAATCGCATACGCCAACTATCTGTTTCGCCGCGCTATGGCTTTCGGCAAGTCTGAAACAATTTCTGCCGGTGCCGGCATTTAGATAAAGTATTGTTTCTGCTTCGTGCAACGAAAGATTTTTCACTATCAGATCAAAATAACGATCTGACCAAATCTCGTTAAGAAACAAATCATGCTTAAAGGCTCGTTCGCGTGCAAGTGTGTCCATGTAATCATTTAACAGCAATTATCAATGACCCGCAATCTGCAGCGGGCACGGCTGACAATTGTTCAGGATTCCAATTCATCGGGTGATGTGTGTTACGATTTCATTTTGCATTATGAGCCGCCACATCAGAGATTTGTTTGATTTAACCGGACGGGTAGCCATTGTTACGGGTGGCTCGCGCGGACTTGGAAAGGAAATGGCCGAAGGCCTGGCCGAAGCCGGTGCCGGCATTGTGATCGTAGCCCGCAGGCCGGAATGGCTGCATCCGACAGTAGAAGAATTCAAATCGCGTGGCTTCAATGTTGCGGGTGTTCAATGCGACGTTTCTGACGTTAACTCCGTTAAGAATGCCGTCGCTGCTGCTGTCGGGCAGTTTGGCCGCTTAGATATCTTAATAAACAATGCCGGTATTTCATGGGGCGCAATGCCTGAAGAAATGCCAATTGAAAAATGGAATGCCGTCCTGCAGGTAAATCTGACCGGTGCCTTTCTGTTTGCGCGTGAAGCTGCAAAGGAAATGTTCCGCAATAATTCCGGGTCGATCATCAATATTGCTTCCATTGCAGGAATTTCATCTTCCGCAAATGGCCCATTCTACTCCGGTTATGCCGCCAGTAAAGCGGGCCTTATCGGACTGACGCGTGAACTTGCCGCAAGTTGGGGCCGCCGCGGTATTAGGGTAAACGCAATCGCACCCGGCTTTTTCCATTCACGTTTGGCCGATCCGGTAATTGATATCTATGAAAATTCTATCCGGGAAAATAATATGATCCCGCGTATCGGCCTTGAGGGAGAACTAAAAGGAGTTGCGGTTTTTCTCGCCTCCGATGCGTCGTCATATATAACCGGCCAGACAATCATTGTTGATGGTGGCTTAACGGCATAAAAACACAATAATCAAATGGAACTATCACCAGGTCTATCCGCAATCCCACTACTTGGCATTGGATTTTTACTCGGACTTCAACACGCAATAGAAGCCGATCATCTTGCGGCCGTCTCTGCTATCGTCAGCGAAAAGAAAAAACTGCTCTCGGCTTCGCTTATAGGCGGCCTCTGGGGACTTGGCCACACGGTTTCACTTTTCCTTGCAGGTTGTGCCGTAATTCTTCTGAAGATGCAAATTCCCGAATCAGCAGAAAACTACTTGGAGGGCTCGGTAGGCATTATGCTCGTCCTGCTTGGGTTTAATGCCATGCGAAAATTTTTTCAAGCCGAAAAAATACATGTACATAGACATAAACACGGAACCCGCGAACATGCCCACCTGCATATTCACACCAGCGAAACCAATGAACAACATCACCATATCAGTCTGCGGGCAATACTTGTCGGGATGATACACGGTCTTGCAGGGAGCGCGGCCCTTATGCTTCTGATACTGCCCGCAATTCCCTCTCCATTGCTTGCCTTGTTTTATATTTTGGTTTTTGGGCTTGGCTCTATCAGCGGAATGATGGCTATGAGTTTTCTTATAGGTTTGCCGCTCTATCTGACTGCGAACCGCTTTGCTTTTCTACACAAGGGACTCCGGTTGACAGCCTCTCTTTTCAGTCTCGGGCTCGGAGCAGTTTTAATCAACGAAAAATTTTTTCATAACTAAACGGATACGCTAGCAGATTCCCGTAAATTCCAACCTTCCGAAAGCCGCAGGTACATGAAAATCGGGCTTCGGCGTATGAGTCGGCTGCCATGCAAGAAAGCCGCGGTCAGGTCCGTGCCCGATACAGCGGAAAAGATTCCCGCGCCAGACATCTCCGGGAACCGGAGCGATTCCGAAAGCACGGAAAGGGATAAACATTGCAGCTGCAACCTGCCCTATTTCAATGCGCGATACGACCTGCATCCCCGAGCAGAAATCCCAGTCAGAGACTCTATTCCCATCCAGTATTTCGAGGGCTACATCGAGCCATTCCCCTACGGGCGAGACTTCGAATTCAAAGTAACGCTTCGGGTCTTCTGCTTCCGGAGCGAGAAAAATTTCAAAAACGTCGCGTTCCCAAAGCCCGATAGATTTTTTATTCAACACCGGCTGCATGGAAATTACCAGATCTTCGTTTTGTTTTCCCGTAAAGAGCACATAAAGGCCGACATCCGAGTAAATCAGGCGAGCCGAGAATCTACGTCCCGGAGCCGCTGCGGTGCCATCCCAGCTTGTAGCAATATTAACCATCGCTGCCTTTTTCCATTCGGAAGCAGCAAAATCCGACAGCGGGAAATCTCTTTCGGTTTTGGGTATTCGAATCATAGAAACTTCAATGCCGCCGGCCACACGCAAATATATCTTCCGAAGAAAGAGTGGTAGTAGAGTTACCGCCCCGGCCGATAGTCTGAAGTTTGCGGCCTATTTGAATCAAAATATTCTACCGCAAGCAGAATATAAATTAGAGGCCTCCGTTCGTAAGGCTTTTGCCAAACCGGATGCGATAGCACTGAAAGGCCTGTTGGCAGTAAAGGCTCTGGCAATTGCCCACATAGTTTTACCGGAAAAAACCGGCTCCCCCGCAATAGCGAAGACCGGCTCCCATCCATCCGGACGAAATTTTGCCTTGAAACTATCAAGGCCATCGAAATTATAAAATCTCTGGCCGTGTTTTCTTAACCATGCGAGGATAAAGCGTATCAACAGCGGGTTATCAAAGGGCGGAACCTTTCCGCGACGTGAAAGCGGAGAAAGCCCAAGAGTTATGTAAGCACTTCCGTCGCTCGCCAAGGCGCGTCCGGCGGCCGCGATCATTGATTCTACTGTTCCATTCGGAGCTTCCGGGCGATGTGGAAATTGCTCCGTCAGCCAGCCATTACGTGCCGGAATCGGCGAAAGCACAAGAAAACCTTCAATTTGCCCTGAGCGTTCGGCAACGAAAACGCGCCGATATTCAAGACGTCCCAGCGTCTCCGGCTCTACGACGAAGTGAAGAGGAGGCAGGCCCTTGATATTCAACCAGGAGCGTAAGCAATCGAGGAGGCCGGGATTTTCCGAGGCTTCCCGATAGTCCATTTCCCGAATCCGAATACCTTTATTGCGAGCTCGGTTACACTGTGCGCGAAGCGATGCGGTAGAATCAATTGCAACTACGAGACGCTCCGGTCTCCAAAACGCCTGCGCACCGAGCAGGATTTTGGAATGATTTTTTGAACGGCCATAGAGGTTTTCAAGTCGTGCTTCGGCACCGAAAAAGCAAACCTTCTCGCCGGATTGTGCGGCTTCTGATTCAAATTGTGCTGCAATTTCCGGCAAAGCCTGCAGATCACAAACCGGAGCACCGACAACAACCCTCACCTTGCCTGACGAAACAAAGCCGATTACGGCATCGCGGGCAAACCAGTATCTGATGCCGGGATTTACTATCTGGAAACTCGTCGTGTTCCAACCGTAGCGGAGCACTAAATCTCTTGCCCGCTCTGCTTCAGGCGTAATTTTTCCCGAAACTTTGTCCGGCTTCCCTGCTCTGTTGACGTTCACTGAAAATAATCGTAAAGAAATCTCAAGGAAATCACTTTCCGGAATTAAGAACCGTTTTAAACGCCATCTTGGCAAGTTTCCACGTCCGGTCCCAATCTATTCGCCCGCTGTTGTCGCGTCCCATCAGCTTGTCAACAAATGCCTTTCTAAAATCACGACCTTCGCGTCGTAGCATAAATTCCTTAGCATATGGCTTTGCCGTTTCGAAGAAATTGAATTCCGGGTCGGTAATGATTCCGATTCCCTCCAATGTCATTAATGCCCGCATAATGTATGTAAAGTTTGACGGCAAGCGAAACGGATAATCGTACATTACATCGGCGAGGTCATACGTAAGTTCCTTGAAATTCACATCCTTGAGTTTCAGATTCAGATGATACTGAAACATTTTTTCGACAACCGGAAGTACTACCGCAGGATTTGCTCCCGGCTTGAGAAAATCAAGATCAATCAGATCCTGAGCTATGCCGCCGGGGTCTTTTCCAACAACATGGAAAAATGCATCGATCATCTTGGACTGAAGTTGCGGCGAAATACGACCAACCATGCCGAAATCAAAGAACGCAAGGCGTCCGTCGTCCATCACAAGCAGATTCCCCGGGTGTGGGTCAGCGTGAAAAAACCCGTCTTCGAGCAATTGCTTTAGATAGGTACGGATCAAAAGCCGATTTACTTTTTCCGGTGAAATTCCTTTTTGCCGGAGTTGATCAAGATCTGTTACCTTTGTGCCGCGAATGAATTCCATTGTGAGCACTTTTGAAGTTGTCGCATCCCAATGGATTTTCGGCACCTTGATGTTATCCCAATTTGCAAAATTTGCCCTGAAACGCTCGGCATTACGGCCTTCCGCCGCATAATCCATTTCTTCGTGAACGGTCTGGTTAAACTCGCGGAGCATTCCGGACCAATCAGCATTTTCGTTAAGTTGTGGAAACTTTTCGGCAAAGCGGGCAACACTCTCCAGTATTTTCAGATCACCTCGAATAATTGCTTCAAGGTTTGGCCGCTGGACTTTGACGGCAACTTCTTCGCCGGTAAGCAGACGCGCACGATACACTTGTCCAAGCGAAGCTGCAGCAATCGGTGAAGTGTCAAACTCCCCGAATATCTGATCTATGCTTTTCCCCAGTTCACTTTCAATTGTGGCAAAGGCAATTTCGTTTTCAAATGGCGGGACGTTGTCCTGCAGTTCGCCGAGAGCAATTACAAAAGGCAGCGGCAGCAGGTCGGCTCTGGTTCCCATTGCCTGGCCTATTTTTATAAATGTCGGGCCAAGTTCGATTAACTTATTTTTAAGCCATTCAGCCTGCTTCTTTTGGTTTTCTTTACGATCAGATTCGCTGCCGAGAAATAAACGTCTGAGAAGCAGTGCCAGATAATGAAACGACCATAAACGAATTCTATAGAGCTTCTCGCCATAAACCGCTGCACGCGTGAGGCGTAAAGCAGTTTTCATTCTTTGCTCCGCGTTTCGTAGCATTCCACGGCGATGTATTTCATATTGATCGAGATAAAGGTAGAGAGCTAATTTGGCAATTACCGCCGTAATCCGGAGAAAGCGAAAGAAACCGCGGATTCCCGTGTAACGATGTTCGATCTGACTCTCACGATTACCGAGAATCTTCTTGTCTTCGTTAAACTTTCGTTCTATGTTTGAAGAAGTTGGCCTATGTGAAGACAGATTTTGGCCTCCTGCATAGTTTTTATGGTTATTCAGGTCTCCGGTCTTAGTAATTGTTTCAACCCCTTGATTATCCATCGCCATCAATAACCTCTTAAATCCATTACTTAACTATACCCAATATCGGCAAAACCACACCGGAGAAGAAAACCAAAATTGTCTGAAACAGCGAATTCGCTTATCTCATGAAAAAAGATTCGATGCCGTAACAGATTTTTACTTTGCCATCTAACTTCATCTTTTACACAACCACCGTATCAACTACGATCTGGAACGAGCGGGTAAAACCGGTTTTTTCTATTTTGCATTGACATTCTGAGGCCCCGCACAATTCAAGATATACTTTTTTTCATAACAATCTGGTGCCGGGCCCCTTCCTTTCCGGTCGGGTTTTTTGCTCCGAACCTGCAAAAAAACACAAATACGTTCTCTCAAATTAAATTTTCACTTCAAAACTTTGTCCGCAAAAATTTGCTTTCATAATTTTTGCAGCAAATTTTTTACGGCGTGACGCTCGAAAAAGTTCAGGGCCCTCAGTACGTCCTTGCTTATCTGAAGTTTCAATTCCTCAGGCCCGTTGAATTTGCGCTCATCACGAATTCTGTATATGAAACGGACGCGGATTACATCGCCATATATATCCTCATCAAAGTCAAAAATATAAGTTTCTATCGAAGGTTCCGCAGTATGTTCAAATGTAGGCCGGACGCCGATATTTGTAATACTTTGCCGCCAGACGCCGTCCCAAAGCGTCGCTGTCGCATACACGCCATAGCGGGGGATAACGCGATTTACCGGTCGTAAATTCGCAGTCGGGAATCCGATGGTATGGCCGCGACGGGCGCCGCGTTCGATTACACCTTCGACACCGTACGGACGCCCCAGCATTCGTCTGGCAAGATTTACATTCCCTGTGGCAAGCAGTTCCCGAATCACCGATGAACTAATCCGGCGGCCACGAAATTGCACTTCCGGGACTTCATCCGCAACAAACCCAAGTTCTGCTCCAACCTTGCGAAGTAAACCGATATTGCCCTGTCTTCCGCGGCCAAATGCAAAGTCTTTTCCAATGTGAACTTCTTTGCAATGAAGGCGCTCATACAATATTTTGCGTATGAATGATTCAGCATCAATAGTGGCAAAAGCCTTATCGAAGCGAATAACTATTGCCTGTTCTATACCAAGAACTTCAAAGTTTGCAAGACGTTGATCCAAAGTCTGCAAAAGTGGCGGTGCGGAGTCCGGATGAAGTACGGCTCTGGGATGTGGATCAAAGGTAATAGCCGTCGGAATTGCACCGACAATGCGTGCCCTCTCGACTACCGTACGCATTATTTGCTGATGACCAAGATGCAGACCGTCAAAAACGCCAAGCGTTACAACCGTCGGTCGCTGAATGTCTGCATTGTCAATGTTGTGAAAAATTTTCATAAATTCCCGCGAAGAAAATTTACTTACTTCCGGCTATTGCTGCGATTTACCCTATGTGTAATTCCGCGCTTTGCTAAATGCCGAAAAAATCGCCGGTATTCCGCACACCATCGGAACCCTGAAATGATGCGTTGCGATTTATTCACCGAGACGTTTATCTGCCAACAAATAGTTCACAACGTAATCCGAAACAGCTTCAGCTATCGGCATTGGCTCACGGACATATCCCGTATTCCGCAAACGTGCAAGATTGGCTTTTGTGTAGTATTGATATTGACCGCGGATTGATTCCGGCATTTCAATGTATTCTATGGAAGGCGGCTGCCCCAGCGCGGCAAATATCGCCCCGGCAAGCTCGTTCCACGTAGTCATTCGGCCCGAACCGATATTGAATAATCCGCCAACAGACGATTCCATAAAATAGATCGTCATATCAACCGCATCCTTTACATAAATGAAATCCCGGCCAAACTCCCCGTCTGCATAATCCGGATTATGACTTTTGAACAGACGCAAATTGCCTGTTTCGCGAATCTGTTCAACAGCCTTGTTAACTAATGAACGCATCTCTTTTTTGTGATACTCGTTCGGCCCGAAAACATTGAAATATTTGAGCCCGACGATACGATCAAACATTCCTTTTCTGGCGGCCCATTGATCGAAAAGATGTTTGGAATACCCGTAAACATTAAGCGGCCGCAGGCTTTCAAGGTTATCAAAACCGTCCTCCATTCCGGCCGAGCCGTCGCCGTATGTAGCAGCGGAAGAAGCATAAATAAACCTGATGTTGTTTTCACAGGCCCAGCTTGCAAGATGTTTCGTGTATTCAAAATTATTGGCGAGCATATACCGGGCATCACGCTCGGTCGTAGTAGAACAGGCTCCAAGATGAAAGATGATTTCCGTCTCATTGTGAGCATCCGGATTTTCAATGAAATCATCTGCATCGATGTAATCTGCAAATCGGAGCGGGACAAGATTTTTCCATTTTTCAGTTTCGTCACCGCGGTCAACTATCAGGATATCTTCAATGCCAAGTCTATTTAACCGCCAGACAACCGCACTTCCGATAAAACCCGCTCCGCCCGTAACTATCGCTTTCATAAACTTTTATCATACCGCAGACGGCCATTTTTTGTTATTGGCGAGGGCAGCTCTTCCCCGGCTTTTACAAGCGGCCGCCTAAAAACACCCGAGATAATCTCCACGCTCTCGCTGTCAGCGAACACTAAAACCTGCCCCGCAGCTTGACAACTCCAGAGCCTATTTTAAAATTTACCCCATGCCGGAGTTGCAGCCGACTCTGCTCCGCTGCGCTTAGCGGTGAAGGGAATGCTCAAACCGTTAGGCAGCTGTCTCTGAAGGGAGAGTAAGCTTTTATGTCAAAAGAGCAAAAATCGCGCGGTATCAGTAATCAGCAGGTAGGACGAGCGGGAAAATATTTTGTTGTGGCTGAACTAAATAAGCGCGGCGCGTTTGCTGTGTCCTTTGCAGGGAATATGCCCAAGATTGGCCTTATCGCTTGCAATAGCGATGAAAGCCGCACGGTTTATATTCAGGTCAAAACAAAACGGGGCGGCAAAACATGGCATTCAAGTATTATTGGGAGTGAACCTACTTCGCCAAAGCCAGATGAAGTAAATTTTTGGGTTTTTGTAGATTTGGGCAGTATAGACGAGCATCCTCGCTTTTGGATTGTGCCAGATTGGTGGATAAAGAACGATATTTACATGGCGCATCAAGCATATCTCCAAAAACATGGCGGACAGAGAGCCCGTAATCAAAACTCTACTCATCACGCGATTGATGAAAGACGGCTGGATGAATGGTTAGGACGTTGGGATATTCTCGGTATCTTTGAATAGCAAGCATTGCTAATGTCATAAAGTAGTCTTTATGCCAGTCAGTGTTTGCACCAAAATTGTTGAAAACAGTGCTGTTTTGTGCAAAGAGCCTGTAAATCGGCTGATGCAGTTTAACAATCCAAGCGCGCTTTATCTGCTTCGTTTAGGAGTCTGGCGCAACCAAAAGCCACCAAACATTGCTTGCAGCGGACGGCGGCTTCGCCGCTTTAGGGTATGCGCCGCGAGCCAGAGAATTAGTTTTTAGGCAAAGGAGTTTCGCCCGCCCACCAGCGGCTAACGCAAACCGTTGGGTGCTTCGCTCAAAAGCATAGTAAGTTCGTAAGGGTTAAATAAAAAATGCTTCTCGTGTTCGTGGATGAAACCAGCGACTCCAAGTTCAAAGAATATTTTGGGCTTTGCTGTGCTACGATAAATAGCAGTTTTTATCGCCAAATAAAAGAAGATTTCCAACGCATTCTAGTTAATGGCGGCTGGAATCCAGACGTAGAATTCAAAGGGTCTTATCTGTTCTCAACTTTGAGTGGTGATACTCAAGTCTCTATTGAAAAGCGAATCGAAATAGCGTCAAACATTCTTGCGCTCAATACGTCAAAACAAAACGCTCGAATGAAATTTACATATTTGAAACTGCCGCCGCAACAAAGACAGAAAGACGCATATTTAAAATATCTACCAGTTTTACTTGAAAAGGCTCTCCCCAAAGCAGAAAAGCGAACAGGGAAAGATATTCTTTCGTTGCACTGCGACCGACGCGATGATATTACATCGCGAGAGATTTATAACGCTGCCATTCCAATCATTCGCAAACGCGGCTATACACTGCTTGAAGACATAGTAATCTCGCGTTCTGGATTTCATACAGTTGGTATTCTTTATGCCGATATTGTTGGCTATTTGTACGCTCGTGTTGATACAATTGCAAATGATAGCGAATTATTTGAAAATGTTCCTCCAGAGCAATGGGAGAATAATGGAAAGCTAAAAAAACTTAAATCGTCAACTACATTGCTCGGATTGATAAAGAAATTTAACCGCTATCAAGTTGTGTTAAAGCAGTAACGCACCCAACATCGTTTGCAGCGGACAGCGGCTTCGCCGCTTTAGGGTACGCGCCGCACGCCAGAGAATTAGTTTTTAGGCAAAGGAGTTTCGCCCGTCCCGCCAGCGGCTAACGCAAACCGTTCGGCGGCACGTTGCAAACATCAGTAAGGGAAATCAAAAAATCAATGTCAAGCAGAATTAAAATCCCTGAAACAGAAATAAAAATCCTTTTTGCGAAATCGGGTAATTTGTGTGCCTTTCCTTCATGCCAAACCCCTATTATTGCTAATGAAGGGGATGAAGATAAGCCATTAGCAGAAATGGCTCATATCATTGCATATCAAGATAAGGGTCCTCGCTCCGACCCAAGCATTCCAATATCTGAAAGAAATAAAGCGGCTAATCTTATTCTCTTTTGTCCAACTCACCATACAATAGTTGACAAGTTTGAATATCAATACAATACGCAAGTGCTTCGAGAGATGAAACGATTACATGAAGCACGTTTTGTTCCGCCGAAAGAAAGACAGATTCAGCGAGAGCCAAAAAACGAATTTTTGTACGCATCCTTTTTGCCGATTTCACATTTGCCTCTTTTTGTATTTTCAGCAGTGACACCATACAGAAAGAGTAATATTCTTGAGTTGTTTGACATTCTTAATACTCAAGAACATAAGGGGGTACTTTACGCATTTGAATTAAAAGACCAACGCCTATACACATTTTTTGATTTACGAGAACCCAATAACCCATTTCGTGGAGCATACGACCAGACTACTGTAGAAGTATTGAAGGCTACTGAGTTATGGGAAAAGCCTGATTCTCATAGGCTTTATATTGCATTGCTTAACAGGTCACTAACCAGTTATTTAAAAAGACGTGGAGTTGCTTACGACGCAGAACATTTTAGACATTACTTCTTGCCCGATAAATCAACCGTAGAGCGAAAGTTTACATACAAAAGTCTTGCGGGCAAAAGTACGCTTAAATCCATTGTTCACAATCCAATTACCAAGTTAACAGGTTTACCAAAATCATATTGGATACACCTTGCCGCCAATTTATCATTTCAACAAGTAGAAGAACGTCAGTGGGTTTTTACAATTCGCCCAGAACGTCACTTGACTAAAGACGGATACGAGCCTTATACACATTCTTCAATTGGAAGCAAAATCACCAGAATAAAATCAAAGATGTACAACTGGGAGTATTTACAGGAAATTCAATTGTGGCGTGAATTCTTAACTAATGCCAAACCACGTTTGTATTTATCGTTTGGAAAACAATCTATTGTCATCGAAAATGTACTTCTAAAAGAAGAAATACAATGGATAGGTGCTCCTGATGACGAAAAAGATTTTGTTTCTCAACAACATCCCGAAGACCTCTTTAGTTTTACTGAAAGCCAGTCATTTGAAAATGCCGAAGATGATTTTGATAGCGATCTGTTTTTAGGCGAGTTTGAAGATGT
>JBFLZQ010000014.1:0-56078 GCA_040756215.1 Acidobacteriota bacterium | reverse complement strand
CGTCATCCGCCTAAACAGGCAAATGCCCGGATGTTATCCGGCCCGCTGCCCTACGGTGTTCGGACTTTCCTCTTTTCGCATAAAATGCGAAAAGCGACTGCCCGGCGCGCTTCACTGCACGGCAAGGTCAATTATAACAAAAGATGTTGAACATTTAAACGCAAAGTTCAAAAAATGCGCAAAAAGAAAAAACGGCCGGTAAAAAATCAGGCTTTCAGAAGATCCGGCAGTCCGGAAAGAAAAAGGTGTGACCAATGACTGCGTAAAAATTCTTCGGCGACGGATTCGGCCTCATCAGCGGTTTTTGATGCCAATAGAGTGTTTGCGAGACGCCGGCATTCTTCGAACGCAACGCCTTCAATAACTCTTCGGACCCTGGCAATTGAATTTAGATTCATGCTGAGTTCGCCGGCGCCGAGCCCGACCAGAATTGGAACATAAAAAGGCGATCCGGCCATTTCACCGCAAACTACTACGGGTTTTGAAGTATTATTGGCCGCTTCGATTACTGTTTTAAGTGCAAGGAGAACGGCAGGATGCAGTGTCCTGAACCAACCGGAAACGGCTTCATTATCGCGATCTACGGCAAGAATATATTGGACAAGATCATTCGTTCCCAGAAGAATGGTGTCAACTTCATCTAAAATCTGCCGGATGCAGAGTACTGCGGAAGGAACTTCTATCATCGCCCCCAGACGCGGAGATCCGTATTCTACACCTCGTTTAGCCAGTTTGGCAGCTTCTTCCCTTAAAATAGCTTTAGCGGCCAATATTTCATCGACTCCGCTTACCATCGGGAGAATAATATCAATGTTTGTATCATAAGCTGCCTGCAAAAGTGCCCTGATCTGCGTCCTGAAATGTTTGTCTGCAGTCAGGCTTAAGCGAATGGCACGAAGACCAAGAGCGGGGTTACTCTCACGTCTGGTGGCAAATTCCACAGTCTGCCCTGCGGTAAGGTCGAAAGTGCGAATACGAGCACGGTATTCACCGGCAAATTCGGCAATCTCACGATATACCCTTGCCTGTACCAATTCGCTTGGAAATCCCTTGAATCTGTTAAAAAGATATTCGGATCGGTACAGGCCGATGCCTTGTGCACCTAGTTTTTTTGCCTTGTAAAAACTGGCCGGAACATCAAAATTAAGTCGTATGGCGATATTACGTCCGTCGAGTGTAGAAATTTCACCGGCGGGAAATTTTTCTGAAACTGTATCGGGAGATCGCGGCTGTTTAGTTGTATTCGCATATTTATCGATAGTTTGCTCTGTCGGGTTAATAATTACGGTTCCGGTGTAGGCATCAACCACTGCTCTATTGCCGGAGCTGATACGGCGCATGAGTTTTCTCAGCCCTGTAACTGCCGGTATTTCCAATTCACGGGCCAGAATAAAAGTATGCGAAGTCCAGCCGCCGGTTTCGGTAATTATTGCGGCGGGAGGGTTGATGGCAAGTTCGGCCAGAGTCGATGGCCGCAGCTCGCGCGCGGCTACAATCGAACCTTTTTCCAGTTGCAGACGATGCCCTCCGCCGCCAAGAGCCGCCTGTAATTGCTCGGCAATATCTTCGACATCAATATAGCGATCACGAAAATGCTCATCGGGAATGGCACGATATTTCGCTATATATGAATCCGTTACGACCTTGACTGCCCATTCCGCATTGAAAAGATTATCCCTGATTGCCTTTTCGATTGATTCCCGTAAAGAGGAGTCTTCCAGTATGGACAGGTGAACATCGAAAATGGCTGAAAAATTGTCGCCGCGGCGGCCTGCGGCTGAACTGATTCTTTCCAAACGCCGGCATGCAATCCTATGGGCGACGCCAAAACGCCTTATTTCGCGTTCTACGTCTCCTGACTCGATTCGCTTACGGTAAAATTGCCGATTTTCGCCAAAAAGGCAGATTATCTTTCCAATACCCAAACCACGGGAGACCGGCCTTCCGCGAAGTGTGAATTCTGATGTAAAAGCCGCACGGCGGCCGTTAGATAGCGAATTGTTGTTGACGGCGTCCGACGACATTTCAGAGATAGAAAAAGGAAAAAATGAAACAGATCTGATTCAGCTTCCAAAGCTGAAACCACCGCTGCCGCTTTGAGACGGGAAAAATGGTTTCAAAAGACCGGCAAAAGCGGCAAGATTTCGCGTTTGAATAAGTAATTCGCCCGGTCCGCTGAATTCGGCCACGAGACCTTCGCCGCTAAGCATCGAACGGAAAAAACCACTTTTGGCGGCTTTTCTCAGGTGGTATTGCATGTGGCCTTCCCAGGCAACAAGATGCCCCGTATCCACCACATAACGATCTCCCGGGCGTAATACTTTTCTGTGAATCGAACCAAACGAGGATACAAGCAAAAGACCGGTTCCTGAAATTTCAAGAAGAAAAAGGCCTTCGCCGCCAAAAAATGAACGGGCACCGCCGAACCTTGTTTCAACGTTTAGGCTTGTATCGCCTGCCAGATAAGAACTCGATTGCACCAAAAAGGTCTGGCCGTTCATTTCGATTCCGGCGATGTCGCCCGGCATACCGGGAGCAAAGGTTACTTCACCCGGCCCACCAAGTGCCGTAAATGTTGAAACAAATGCGGATTCGCCACCGACCGCTCGTTTCAGAGCGCCTAAAACACCGCCTTTTAGCTCAGATTTTAGTTCAATGTTTGCTGACATCGAGACCATTGCGCCGGCTTCTGCATTGATGGACTGATTCATTTCGAGCTTGACTACGGCAAGTGCAAATGAACCCTGATGTTCAATCTCCCAAGTATAGCCACGGCCTTTTCCACGTCCGTCTGTGTCAAAGTGGAATGCGCCGGGCGGCATTATTGGTGTATTCGGGCCGCTACCGGACGTCCCGGACAGGGTAAACCCACAGGATCCGCAAAAACGCGAGTCAGATTGGACCACAGCATTACAACGCGGGCAATTCATACGGATACTCCACTGGTTTTTTTAATAATAATATCGCAAGCTTCATTTGCATCCTTGGCGAAATCAAGCAGAGAAATGTCCGATTTTGATACAACAAGGTTTTCTTCCCATGCCGCAACGACTTTTTGCCAGCATTCGCCAATCAAAACCAATGGCCGGCGATCAAGCACTCCTGTCTGAAGTTTATTCCAGACAAGCGAGATTTCAGTTACTGTTCCCATTCCTCCGCGCAATGCTACAAAGCCAACCGAACGGGTTATTAGATTTTGAAGACGGTCGTAAAAATGGTCAGTAGCTACCTTATCAGTGAGAAAACGGTTTGGTTCTGATTTAAACTGATTCATCACTATTCCAAGCACACGCCCGCCTGCCTCACGTGCGCCGCGGGAGGCCGCTTCCATTACGCCGAGATAACCGCCTGTGCAAATGGTAAAGCCCGCTTTTGCCAGCCTGTTACCAAGTTCCATTGCTTCCCGGTATTCGAAAGTACCGTTTGTGCACTTGGATCCGCCAAAAATTGTAATAATTTTTCCCGAAGCTGAATCAGCCACTTTTTTGAACCCCAGTATTTATTCGAAATGCAAATATTACCAATAATCTTTAGTTATTATATCTAAGCCGAAACCATTCTCAAATCATCACTTTCCATAGCTTCCTCAGGAGTAAGGTTACCTGCCTGATGAATTGCCTTTCGTGTATCGGTGAACAGTAACAGCAGGCTGCCAACCACGAAAAACACTATAATCCCAAGAATTGCCTGCCGGTAGGAGCCGGTAAGACCAATTACAATTGCAAAAACAAGATTGCCCAGCCAAGATGTTCCCTTTTCCGAAATCTCATAAAGGCCAAAAAATGCCGATTCCCTTTCTTTTGGAATCATTTGAGAATATAACGATCTGGAAAGGGCCTGCGAACTGCCGAGAACCAGGCCAATGAAAATACCCATGATTACAGCCTGAAATTGAGTTTCCAAAAATTCGTATGCGTAAAAGACGATTGCACACCAGATAAAAAGGCTCAGCAGGATAGTTCTTTTTGCTCCTAAAAAACGCGAAACACGCTCAAAAAAGATAGCTCCGACAAAGGCGGCAATCTGTGCAACAAAAAAAATTCCAATCAGAAAAGTCTGGCTTGTTTCCATGCCGCGGGAAACAAAAAGTTCCTGAGAGAGAAACACGGATGAATTCAAAATAACGGTTTGAATTCCATCATTATAAAAAAGGTAAGCCAGTAGAAACATTGATGTATATTTCAGGCCGTATAATTCACGCAGTGTAAGCCAGAGCTCGCGGAAACCTATTTTTACCAGCTCGCGCTTTCTGATATTTCCCTTTTTGGGACTGCGTGATTTAACAAGTAAAAATGTGATGACGGAAAAAACACCCCACCAAAGCGATGCCATAAGCATCGAGATACGAACGGCCAGGCTTTGCGAGATTCCAAGCTTTTCCGCATAAAAAATCAATGCAAAATTAAGTACCAGCATCAAAACACCGCCGAGGTAACCGACGGCAAAACCGTAACTTGAAATTTTATCCCTCAGATCTTCGGTAGTAACGTCAATTAAAAACGCATTATAGAAAACATTGGCGGCAGCAAAACAAATGTTTGCAATCAAAAGCAACATGCAGCCCCAAAGATAGGAGTCACCTTTTACAAAAAACAAAATAGAACTTGCTATGACGCCTGTATAACAAAAAAAGGCCATCATTCTTTTCTTCAGGTCGGTATAATCCGCAATTGCACCCAGAATAGGTAGAAGAAATACCTGAAGAAAAATCGAAATGCCCAGTGTCGTGGTAAAAAGGTTTTCAGCCGTAATCGAGCCTAACGGGCCAAGCGATAAAATACGTCCGCCACGACCGACATCAGCCTGTGCGAGAGATGTCAGATAAGGTCCGACCAAAACGCTTACAACTGTCGTGTAAAAAGCCGAATTCGCCCAGTCATACATCATCCAGCCGAAAATTTCTTTTCGGTTATTTTTGGGAAAATATTCGCTCATTTGCTTGATAAAAAGGCTTTATTTCAGCTTTAGCGTTCGCTAAATCCAATGTAATTGATTGCCTTCAGGGAGTTATGTTAACTGCCCAAACCGGAAATTGCCAATCGCCGATGGAAATGTGTTTATTTTATGTAATAATAGCCGTCCCAAAATTGAAAAGTTATATAAATCTTGACTTTACAGCCCAAAATATATTATTTTTTCAGCACCACCCGAGTAATTTTGCTCGTAAATGAGAATTTTTTAAGTGCTGGCCCATTAATACATGGGAAAGTACTAAAACTGAGATTTAGAGGAGGCCGTATTTATAAAATGTTGAGGAGTACACTTAGAATTTCGTCTTTGCTCTTGGCCTGTTTTTGCTTTTTGGCCGGCATTGGCTTTTCACAGGTTACATTCCCCGGAAGCGGCGTAGGTCCGATACCCGACGGTCCTAGCACATCATGTCCGACTGCCGGTAGCCCTTTGGATGTAACGTTTAACGTAACCGGTATCTCGGGCCCTCCCAGCAATATTTCTGTCAGTATGACTTTTAGTCCGGCACACACTTGGGCGGGTGACGTCCGTGCTGTTTTGATTGCGCCGAATGGGACGAATTTCGTAATTTTCGGCCAAACCGGATTAACAACAGCTACAGGATTTGGTGATTCATCTGATCTGGCGGGACCATACAGTTTCAATGATGCTGCAACGGGCAACTGGTGGGCTGAAGCTCAAGCCCGAACTGGTGCGGAGGCTTTAACTGCCGGAAGTTACAGAACTTCACAGCTTGGCGGTTCCGGCTCGACAGGTGCCGTAACAAATTTGAATCCGGCATTTGCTTCAATTCCGACCTCGAACGGAACCTGGACACTACGTTTTACGGATCATTGTAATGGCGATACCGGAACCGTTAGTGCCGCATCGCTCACATTAACGCCCGGCGTCGCACCAAAAGCGAAAAATGTTGATTTCAACGGTGACGGTAAGAGCGATTTTGTAATCGGTAGAGCTGTTACCGTGCCTTTTGCTCCAGGATCCGAAAATCGCCTTCGATTCGAATCCGTAAGGGAACGTCTGAAATATGACACGGAGCATCCCGTAGATCTTCTGTCACCTAATGCAAACGTAATAGACTGGTGGATTGCCACTCAGACCACGTTTAACGTTAATGTTTGGAGATTCGGAAATGCCGATACTGATTTCCTGACTCCCGGCGATTTCGACGGTGACTTGAAAGCCGATGTAGCAGTTTGGCGTCCTGGTGCTCCTGGATCAGCTCAATACATTGTCCTTAGAAGTTCGGATCTGACTGTACAGACATTTAATTTCGGTCAGACCGGAGATGACCCGACGCTTGTTGGCGATTATGACGGTGATGGAAAAGCAGATCCGGCAGTATTTCGTTGCCCTCCGGGATCAGGACCGGCCGGACAGTGCTATTTCTTCTATCTGGATCGCGTAGCTAATCCTAGTGGAGTGGTAACTTACGTTCCTTGGGGATATGGCACGAATTTTGACCTTTTCGCTGCTCCGGGTGATTACGATGGCGATGGCAAAAATGATTTCTGTTTCCAGACAACACATCCAAACTTCCCCGGACAGGGTTTGTTCGTTCTTCTTCGCTCTTCCGATTTAGGTGCTGAATATATCCCCTGGGGGTTGAACAATGATTTCATTATTCCGGGTGACTATGACGGTGATGGAAAGAGCGATTTCTGTGTACGTCGTACCGTTTCAGGCACTCATCGGTACTATATCCTGACACGAACCGGCGGTGGAACAGGGGCTTCCTACATACAGTTTGGACTTACCGGCGATCAGAGTGTGCCGGGTGACTATGATGGAGACGGAAAAACTGACATTGCTACTTATCGCCCTGGCTCCGGAGGAAATAATGGCACTTTCTGGATCGCTCCGTCCGGCGGCGGTGCAGTACAGTTGTTCCCCTGGGGAATCGCAGGAGATTATCCGGTGGCCAACTGGCAGGTTCACTAGTAATTTAGTTTGTTGACAGCAACAAATACACCGCCCGGATCCGGATGGGTTCGGGCGGATTTTTTTTAATGCAACAATTCAAATTTAAGAGGTTTGTAATTTCAAACCGCAAGGTTTAAAGTATCCAGGAGCGTCTCAAACGCCGCATTTTTGTAAAATTCGCACTATTGATGAAAGCTATGATCCTGGCCGCAGGCTTCGGCACGCGGCTTTTTCCGTTAACTATAGATCGTACGAAGCCGGCCATACCATTTCTTGGAAAGCCGCTGGTTGGCTATGTTGCCGAATATCTTAAAAAATTCGGTTTTCATGAAATTATAGTTAATCTGCATCACCAGCCAGATTCGGTAATTTCAGCTCTTGGTGACGGTTCGGAGTATGGTGTAAGAATTACTTATTCCAGAGAAGAGCCGGCGATTCTTGGAACCGCCGGAGCACTTGATAACGTTCGTGATCAACTGGCTAACGAAACTTTTCTGGTTATCAATGGGAAAATAATTACTGATATTGATTTGATAAAAGCAATAAAATTTCATCGGGAAAATGGTGCGGTTGCAACTATGGTTTTATTGCCAAATGTTGCCGGAGAAAGATTTACGATAGTTAAGACCGAGAATGAAAGAGTGGTCGGCTTCGGAGGTTTCCCGGAAAAAAATGAGCATGGTGAAAATGCTCCCCTGATGTTTACCGGAATACAAATACTTGAGCCGGAAGTTTTCGATTATATTCCGCGAGGCGTTTATTCTGATATTGTTCCGACATTTTACCTTCCCGCGATCGCGGATGGAAAATTTATTGCAGCATATGTAGCGGAAGGCCGTTGGTACGAACTCTCTACAATCGAACGTTATCTTGATATTAGTCTTGCAATGATGTCGCCAAAGACGGTGATTACAGGCACCGGTTGCGATATATCTGAGGATACGGATGTTTCCAATGCGGTTCTATGGGACAACATAAGGGTGCTTAGCGGTGCTCGGCTTTCGAAAGTTGTCATATCCGATGGTGTAACTATTCCGGAAAATTCAATTTATGAAAATGCAGCTATAGTCCGGGCAGATATGTTACAAAGAGCAGCTGAAATCCCGGAAAAGGCACAAAAAGGCTATTTTGAGGGCGATAACTATATTGTACCGTTAGCTCTTGCCTGAGATCTGATTTTGTTTTAAGCAATGTCTGACGTACTGCCACGACTTACAAAATTTCTTCGAGAACGCGGTTATCCGGCAAACGACATCGTTACGATAAACCCTGATGCCTCAAACCGCGAGTATTTCCGCATAAAAAATAAATCGGGCACTGTTGTAGCCTGCGTCTATCCAAAGGCTGATGATCCGGCTGCTTCCGCTTATTTAGATGTGACGCATTTATTTAAACTATCGGATTTGCCCGTGCCTGAAATTCTGGATTTCGACCTTGATGCAGGAGTAATAATTCAAGAGGATCTGGGTGACATTTCACTCAACAGTCATATCAGAACAGCCTCGAGCCAGGAAAAAGAATGTCGGATTGGTGAGGCAATTGCACTAATTGCAAAAATTCAAAATGCGACAAAACTGGCGGTCTCAATTGATTCGATTGCAGGCAGGCAAAAATTCGATTTCGAGAAGCTGATGTGGGAACTGGAATTCTTTTTTACTCACTACACATCCACTTTAAATAAACTTTCATTATCCGATGATCTTAAAAATGCCGTTTATCGAGAGTTTGAGGTAATTGCCAGAAAACTTGCCGAAAATGCTGCCGTCTTGTGTCATCGGGACTTTCACTCTTACAATCTGATGATAGATTCTAAAGGTAAACTGCGGATAATTGATCATCAGGATGCGCGCCTCGGGTCGCCAACATACGATCTGGTTTCATTGTTGCTTGATCGTGTCGCGAAGCCACCGGATTATGACTGGATAATCGAAAAGCAAGCAGAATTACTCTCTGAACGCCTGAAGCTCGGACTTCCGCATCTGGATCAGGAAGAATTCGATAAGCAATTTCGTTTGCAGGCGATCCAGAGGTGTCTTAAGGCTGTAGGCACATTTTCATACCAGGCAGCGGTCCGCGGCAAGTCGGGTTATCTTCTCTACATCGAACCGATGCTTGAAACGGCCGCCAATGCGGCCCGTTCGTTTGGTCATTTCCCTGCGCTTGTCGGTTTCTTAGACCGCGAATCAGCTAGGCTCTCAGATCGTCCGCCCGCCAGTTTCTGACAGATTTTTTTATTTCCTTTGAATTTGAAAATTCACCGTTGAGGACTCGTTCAAGAAGAACCGGAAGTTCCTCATCAGAAGCAAACCTTAGCGCGATTACCTAATCAAGAGTTAAATTTTCGGCCCGCTTCAGAAGCTCCGGATTTAGCATTTCTTTATATCTGAGCCGCTCCTCAAGCCTTATCAGACGATCCTGCACACGCAAAGCCTGAAGCCTTGCTGAAATGCTGATGAGTGCAAGTAATATAACAACTCCAATCCATACTCCGTTGTCCGAATCCGGATTGTGATAAAACCTCACAATGCGGTAGAAAAGCAATATCAAAAGAAGTGGAGCAATGACAAAATGCTGGAGCGGGAACCAACGTGTGTGGTTTTCGTAAGATTGTGGTTTGGACATAGTCTGTAGGATGTTATACGACGAAATATGCCTGTTTTACAAGGTTTATGCCGGTAATTGCCACCTAAAAAGTACTTCTTCGGCGGTAAATTCCATGTACGCACCCGTTCTCCGTAAAACGGTTATTGTTATGGTAAACTTATTATTTGTTTTGCCCGAATTTAACTTTTTATAATCCGGAACAACTTGTTTATACAATGAATCAGGTTTACATAGATCGTCTTAAAGAGCACATCGGCCGGGAAGTTACCCTGAAAGGCTGGCTTTACAACTCCAGATCGAGCGGCAAGCTTGTTTTTCTGCAATTACGCGATGGAACCGGTATAGTGCAATGTGTCGTTTTCAAAGGAAATGATGAAACAGTCTTTGAAACGGCAAAATCTCTTGGACAGGAATCGTCCATAATTGTCAAAGGTACCGTTAAAGAGGATAGCAGATCTCCAATTGGTGTCGAGATTGACGTTACTGGCCTTGAAGTAATTCAAAACGTTCATAATTATCCGATAACGCCTAAAGAACACGGAACAGAATTTTTGATGGATCATCGCCATCTTTGGATTCGTTCTCGTCGCCAACACGCAATTCTCAAGATACGCCACACGGTAATTCGTGCAACGCGCGATTATTTTGATAACAATGGATTTACGCTGGCCGATACGCCTATCTTCACTCCTTCGGCCTGTGAGGGGACAACGACACTTTTTGAAGTTGATTACTTCGGTGATGCAAAAGCCTATTTAACACAATCAGGGCAGTTATACAATGAAGCCACGGCTGCGGCATTTGGTCGTTCATATGCTTTCGGTCCTACTTTCCGTGCGGAAAAATCGAAAACAAGACGCCATCTGACCGAATTCTGGATGGTAGAGCCGGAAGTAGCCTATGCAACATATGAAGATATGATGGATCTGGGCGAGGGATTGATTATGGCAATCATAGAAAGAGTCCTAAGCGAACGAAAAGAAGAATTAAAAACACTGGAACGTGATATTTCAAAACTGGAATCCATCGCAAGACCTTTTCCACGCCTGCATTATGACGAAGCTGTCAGTATGTTGCAGGAAGGTTATGAAAAGGGAGAGTTAGAAAATCGTTTCGAATGGGGCGGTGATTTTGGCTCCCCTGATGAAACATATCTTTCAAAACAATTCGGACAGCCTGTATTTGTACATCATTTCCCCGCCGCAATAAAAGGTTTCTATTTTGAAGTAGATAAGCAACGGCCGGAACTTGCTCTCGGGGTCGATCTACTTGCCCCGGAAGGCTATGGAGAAATAATAGGCGGCGGAGAAAGAGCCTCCTCACTCGAATTTCTGGAAAAGCAAATCGAAGCACATGGGCTGCCGCGTGAAGCTTTTGAATGGTATCTTGACCTTCGTCGCTACGGAACCGTTCCTCATGCAGGTTTTGGTATGGGAATCGAGCGTTGCACGGCATGGATGGCAGGGATTGAGCATGTACGTGAAACAATTCCTTTTCCTCGAATGCTTTACAGGTTACGTCCGTAACAGAATGCCAAGCAAACATTTGATTACTAAAAACGTCATTTATGAAACGCATTCTATTTATAGTTTGTATTCTGACGGCAAGTTTTATTTGCGCAATTGCGCAAACTAAAATCCATGACCTGCGCCCGACGGTAATTTTGGTATCGATAGATGGAATGCGATATGATTACATCGATAAATATAAGCCGGAAAACCTGATTCACATTGCAGGCCGCGGCGTCCGGGCTAAATGGATGACGCCGTCTTTTCCTACCAAAACATTTCCTAACCATTACACAATCGCCACCGGCCTATATCCTGAGCATCACGGAATTATCGAAAACAATATCCGTGATTTCGGCACTATTTTCAGGTTAAGCAATCGCGAAGAAGTGCAGAACCCACGTTGGTGGAAAGGTGAGCCCATCTGGTCCACCGCTGAAAAACAAGGCGTGAGGGCTGCAGCATTCTTTTTCCCGGGAACTGAGACTGAAATCGCAGGCCACAGACCTACTTTCTGGCATGAGTATGATGGAAAAGTTCCCAATTTCGACCGCGTTGATCAAATCCTGCAATGGCTGGACCTGCCGGTAAACGAAAGACCGCAAATCTATACTTTATATTTCAGCGATGTAGATGATGCGGGTCACTGGTTTTCACCTGAATCAAAAGAAGTTCAAGAGGCAATCAAAAGAGTTGATGCTGCAATTGGCCGTTTACTTACGGGGCTAAAAAATCGCGGTATCGATAAAAAAGTTAATCTGATTATTGTATCCGATCACGGTATGGCAACAGTCTATCGGCGAAATGCCGTGATAATGAACGACTTTTTCCTGCGTGAAGATACAGAAGCCGTATTGACAACCGGCGAAATTTGGCAGATTTTTCCCAAACCTGAAAAATTCGATGTCATAATCAGCCGGCTTAAGGATATACGCAATGCCAGATGCTGGGCTAAAAATGAAATTCCTGTAAGACTTCATTACAGTTCCAGTCCGCGAATTGCTCCGATTGTGTGTTCTGCGGATGAAGGCTGGATAATGTTAACGCGAGATGAATTTTCAGCTTTTCAGAAAAGACCTGATTTCGATTCTCCACGTGGAGCACACGGCTATGATAATGCATATGAATCTATGAGGGCTATTTTCATCGCCGCGGGACCGGCATTCAGGAAAAACTTTCTTGCAGAACCTTTCGAAAATGTCGAGGTTTATAATCTGATGTGCCGGATTTTAGGTTTACGTCCGGCTCCAAATGACGGTAATCTGGAAAAAGTCAAAAAAATTTTGCGTTAATTCGCTTTACGTTTTAGCGTAATAACGGCTATTTCCGGTGGCACCAGAAATCGAAACGGAAGAATACTAGTACCCACCCCGGAGGTTACAAACATATCTAAGCCTTGATCCCTAATGTGTCCATAGGCATATTTCTGGCCATAAGAAGAGGGGATTATCGGCCGTCCGAGTATCGGCAGCCAGACCTGCCCGCCATGCGTATGGCCTGCGAGCATTAACCTGGTATCAGGCGATATGCTTAGTTCGCCCGTAATCATTGGCAGCACATCGGGACTATGTTCTAAAACGATTAGATCCCCGCTGCCACCGTCGGTATCTATCAGATGTCTGGTTTGTTCTGAAAATGCTTTCCAGGAGTTTATTCTTAAATGGTCTCTTAATCCAAGCAATCTCAATTTAGTATTGTTAATATCAAGCGTTGCTATTTCATCATCCAAAATACGATAACCAGCCGCCTGCACGGCATTTTTAACCAATTCGCTATCATACCAATCATCATGGTTTCCCATTACTGCAAAAACACCGTAGCGGGCTTTCAAACCACGAATGTTTTGCGTCATCTCGTCGAGCGGCATACGCAATTTAGTGCCACCTTCATATTCGGATACAAAATCACCAAGTAAAACAACAATATCCGGATTTTGCCCGTTTGCAAGAGCTAAAAGGTCACGAAGTTTCTCTGCATTTACCGCATTTGAGCCGCAATGCAAATCAGATATCGCTACAATTTTCAATCCATCTAATGCAGGATCTAGTTTTTCGATTTCAATGGTGTGCTCGGTAACGACGAGACGTCCTGGTTCAATTACAAATGAATAAAAAAGCGATGCAAGGATAAAAATGCCTATAGCAGACAAGAGCAAATATTTTCGATGTCTGAAAAATGCCATCACCGGTTGAAGTATTTGCTCCAACGTGAATTTACCAGTTCAATTGTTGCGTCATCTGCAGTTACTTCTGCGGGATACCATGGTTTCATTCGTGCGTCGATGACAATCGGAGGCTGGTAGACAATATGATTATTGATGATTTCCATGCTTCGGGCCGTAATATCTGTGGCGGGGTTGAATCTTGTCCAGGTGCTCCAAAGGAATCGGCTCGCATCAGTTGCGGCTGTAGCGTCATCCAGGATTACAATTATCTGCCAGCCGTCCAACGTTGATGACTCAGCAATTCGTTTTCCTAAATCGGGCTCATCCCTGTAAGCAACTCCATCTATTGCCAGGCATCCGGCACAGAAAACTTCGGCTCTAGCGATTCCGGAAGGAAGATTGCCTGAAAATTGACGTGGCAGATCACGAATAGCAGGACCAAGTCCAGCCAGAATAGCTTTGCTGCCATGATTGATCTTACCGCTGGCGTAATCGAGTGTATCAAAGGCAGTTTCACCGAATATAAGAAAATCTTTCGTCCACTCGACACGTGCCAGGATGTGTTCAAACAAATTGCGAAAATTCCGTAGATCACAGGCACTATCGGTAAGTAAAAGGAATTTAGTCAACGTTAGCTGCCCTTCGCCAAGAATTCTGAATCCGGCTGAGATTGCCTCGCGCGAATAACGGTTTCTGATCACGGCAGCAGCAAGTGAATGAAAACCGGTTTCGCCATAACTCCACAGATCGATTACCGTCGGCATAACAAGCGGAAAAAGTGGTGACAGCAATTCCTGCAGGTAATCTCCGATAAAAAAATCTTCCTGTCGTGGTTTGCCGACGACCGTAGCGGGATAAATTGCATCAGAACGATGGTAAATTCGGTTAGCGTGAAATACCGGATAGTCGTGAACAAGCGAATAGTAACCGTAATGATCTCCAAAAGGTCCTTCAGGCCGACGTTCAAAAGGAGGCACCTCACCTACAATTGCGAATTCAGCTTCGGCGAAGAGCTGCCGTTGCGAATCCGCCGGGTCGTTTACCGTATCAATCTTGTTTCCTGCAATAAGCGAGGCCAGCAGTACTTCCGGAACACCCTCTGGAAGCGGTGCGATGGCAGAAACAATCAATGCCGGTGGCCCGCCCAGGAAAATAGTGACGGGCAGGGACTTTTTCAACCTTTCGGCTTCGTAGTAATGAAAGCCGCCGCCTTTGCCTATTTGCCAATGCATTCCGGCAGTGTTGCGGTCATATCGCTGAATACGATACATTCCGAGATTAGGCTTACCGTCAACTGGACTTTTAGTGTAAACAAGCGGCAAGGTAATGAAATGGCCGCCGTCATCGGGCCAAAGTTGTAGAAGCGGGAGACTTGTTAGATCCGCCGGAGACTGCTTTGATTCTATAACGGGTCCAAAATGGGATTGACGTGTTCCAATTCTTAGAGATTGTAATAAAAGATCCCGATTTTTCCATAGAATAGAAGGCTTCGGAGGAATGGCATTTTCTACAAACTCGACGGCACGTCTTACAAATTGTTCCGGCTTTTTGCCAAATGCAAGATCTATTCTTTTCCTGTTACCAAAAAGGTTTGTGATCACAGGAAACTTCGAGCCTTTAACATTTGTAAACAAAAGCGCTTTGCCGCCTTCGGCAATAACACGGCGGTGAATTTCCGCAATTTCAAGGTATGGATCTACTTCGGCCGAAATCGTGCAGATCTCACCTTCCTTTTGCAGCAAATCAATAAAAGAACGAAGATTTACGTGCATACCGTAACGACGGGCTGTTAAACAATTACCTGGAAAGCCCCGGAGATGACAAATCCACTTTTGCAGCAGGAATTACCCTGATCGTACGATCAGGAAAAGTAGATTGCAATGCATCGCGGAATTTGGCGTAATCGCCGACAATAATAAAAGTTCCCTTCGACGGTATTTTGTGCGCAAATTTTTGAATATCCGCATCGGTTATGGCATCTATCCCGGACATATACTCAGCCAGCGAAGACGCCGGAATATCGAATACATATAAATCGCCCAACAAACCTGCCAGGGATGCATTCGTTTCAAGACTTCGTGCAAATGAACCTATCAGAACCGATTTTCTCGGGACGAGTTCCGTATTTGCAACTTTGTCAACGGCAAGGCGGTTGATTTCATCGGCCATCAGACGTGCAACTTCGGCTGCAGATTCGTTTTTTGTCTGTGCCCTTGCGCTGAAGTTTGCTGATTCCTGCCGCCAGGCAAAACCGCTACCCGCACCGTAGCTTAAGCCTCGCTTGATACGAATTTCCTGATTAAGGCGGGAAGAATAACCGCCGCCAAGAACGGAATTGTAAACAGACGCGGTGTAATAATCACCGGAATTGCGTTTAAGTCCGTCAATTCGTTTGAAATAATTCACAGCGGCTTGTCCTGAATCAGGCATGTCAATGACAAGTACCGCATCATTCAGGTTGTCAACGGAATGATTATTTGAGCCATTTTGAAAATCTCTGTTTTTTGCTTTTGATTCCCCTCTCCAACGACCGAAATTAATCTCGGCTAATTTCCTCCCAAGTGCAACAGAGATGTCGCCGACAAATATCAGTACCGCACGATCGGGCCGAAATACACTGCGGTAAAATGATTCGGTATCTGCACGGGAAATTGCATTAATACTCTCGGGTGTGCCGCCGACAGGGTGCTCTCCAAAAACCGCTTTAGATGCGACGTAATTTGCCAAAAATCCCGGTTGTGTCAAATTGAATTTCAGCTCATCCAATGTCTGCGCTTTCAATAAATCCAGCTCCTTTTCATCAAAACCAGGATTTAACACAACATCGGACATTATTCGCATGGCCGATGCGATTTTGTCTGAGGTAACAGTAACTGTAACGAAGGAGTTAAGCCTTTCCGCTCCGGAATTTATAGAACCGCCGAGAAACTCTATGTCATCGGCAATTTGTTCTGCTGATCTGGTTGTTGTACCGCGTGTCAGCATTGTCGCCGTAATTCGTGCAAGTCCGGCTTGATTCTCAGTCTCGTCCCGTGCACCTGCTTTGACTAGCAGATAAGCGGTTACAAGCGGCACTCCACTTTTTTCTACAATTGCAACGCGAAGTCCGTTTGCAAGTGCGAATTCCCTGATTGCAGGTATTTGAGCTTTTTTGGCAGGTCCGACGGGCGGCAGATTGTCCTGACCATATAAACCGTTGATTAGGAGGAGGACATAAATGAAATATGAAGTAATCTTTATAGCTCGACGTAAAATTCCGTGAGCTCCTGTATTCTGCAACAAATCTATTTGATTTCTGTTCATTTTGATGCCCCCTCCGTCCCGGCCTGGTTGTAATAAATCACAACACGGTTGTTATCGCGAAAATATTTATTCATAACCCGCTTTATATCAGCCGCCGTGACTCTTTGAAGGCGAGAAATTTCCATGTTTACAGCAAGTGGATCACCGAGATAGGCTATCGCGCGTTCTATTGCAATCGCTTTTCCGTCATTTGTTTCAAGCAATCGGATTGTCCGTGAGATTAATTGATTTTTCGCTTTGGACAATTCTGTCGGCGTAACGCCTTTTTGCTGAATTTTATGCAATTCATCGAGCCATGCGCGCTCGAGAGCTTCCGAAGTTCCCTTTTCGGAGGCAATCCCAATAAAGGAAATCCGTCCGCCTTCAGTATTAAGCTCAAGATCCAACTCGGCCTGTTGAGCGATTTTAAGGTCGCGAACAAGGGATTTGTAAAGCCGCGAACTGTCTCCGCCGGAAAGTATCGCCGCAGCCAGACGCAAGGCGGGAACATCGGGATCCTTAGAAAGCGGAGCACGATAAACGACTGCAGTTGCGGGAAATGGTACGCGCGGTCCTGTCTCTGAAAAGCGCCTTTCGGTAGTCCATTCCGGTTCGACTTCAGTAACTCGGGGAATGGTGCCGGCGGGTCGCGGAATGCTGCCGAAATATTTATCAACCCATTGGTCTAATTGCCTTTGATCAAAATCGCCCACCACGATCAGAACGGCATTATCCGGACGATAATAAGTTTTATAGAATTTTTCAGCGTCTTCACGAGTAGCTGCGCTAAGTTCCTCAAGATTACCGATTACACCGCGTTTATATGGATGTTTCTGGTATGTCAGATTGTCAAGAAGCCAAAATAAACGTCCGTAGGGCGGAGCTAAAACGCTTTGTCTATACTCCTCTTTGACTACGTCGCGTTCCGAAGCAAAGTTTTTCTCATCAACGTTAAGGTTTACCATCCGATCGGCTTCTGCCCAAAGTATGCGTTCGAGATGATTTGATGGCACAACTTCATAATAATTTGTAAAATCCGGCCATGTAGAAGCGTTGTTGAACCCGCCTACGTCTTCCGTCAGCCGATCCATCTTTTCATCCGGCATATTCTTTGTGGCCTTAAACATCATGTGCTCAAACATATGGGCAAAACCGGAACGTCCGGGCGGGTCATTTTTACCACCGACGTTGTACCAGACATGTACCGAAACGGTCGGGCTTGTATGATCCTCAACCGAAACGACGCGCAGACCATTCTGGAGCGTGCGTTGCTTTATCGGAAGTACAGGAGGCCGGACTTGAGCAAAAACCAATAAAGCACACGAAAACAGACCTATTACGGCGGCAAAAATACTTTTCATATATTTTTCTGCGAAAAGCCCAGACCTTTTATAAAGTAAAAAGTCAGGTCGAAACCAAACATTTCAGGCGTTGGAGTAATCGTAGAAACCGCGTCCTGATTTTCTCCCGAGCCATCCGGCATCCACATACTTTTTAAGCAGTGGACAAGGACGATATTTTGGATCGCCAAGTCCTTCGTATAGAACATTTAAGATCGCAAGGCAGACATCCAATCCGATAAAATCAGCAAGAGTAAGCGGCCCCATCGGGTGATTCATTCCAAGTTTCATTATTTCATCAATCGCTTCACGGGTTGCGACACCCTCATAAAGTGCATAGATTGCCTCGTTTATCATTGGCATCAGCACCCGGTTTGAGACAAAACCGGGAAAATCGTTGCATTCTATGGGTGTTTTGCCCATGTCAACGGAAATTTTCCTTACTGTTTCAGATGTTTCATCTGATGTGGCAATGCCGCGAATCACCTCTACAAGCTTCATAAGAGGAACCGGGTTGAAAAAGTGCATTCCGATTACTTTATCAGGCCTTTTCGTTACCGCAGCTATTTTGGTTATCGAAATTGAGGAAGTATTTGATGCCAGTATTGCATCTGCAGAGGTGATTGTGTCCAGACGCTCGAAAATTTGCCGCTTGATTTCAAAGTTTTCTGTGGCTGCCTCCACCACCAGTGAACATTTCGCCAGATCATCGAGATCCGTTGAGGGCGTTATTCGACCTAAAATAACTTCTTTTTCTTCAACAGTAATGATTTCTTTTTTAATGAACCGCTCCAGACTTTTAATAATTGTCTCGATGCCGCGATCTACGAATTCCCTGGAAACATCGCAAAGCACTACGCCAAACCCTGACTTTGCGGCAGTTTGAGCAATGCCATTGCCCATAGTTCCCGCACCTACAACACCAATAATTTTTTCCATATGCAAAACGATCTGGTTTAATCAAATGATTTACGAAAATTAAATACGCTCTACTGCCATGGCAACTGAATTTCCACCACCGAGGCAAAGACCCGCCACACCACGACGTGCTCCCCGGCGACGCATTTCGTATAGTAATGTCGTCAGGACGCGGGCACCGGAATTGCCAATTGCATGTCCAAGAGCAACGGCGCCGCCATTAACATTGACTTTTTCCGGATCGATGCCGAGTTCCTTCATTACACCAAGAGCCTGCACTGAAAATGCTTCGTTCAATTCGAAGAGGTCAACGTCCTTCAGTTCCCAGCCGGCTTTTGCGACGGCACGTCTTACACCTTCAACCGGGGCAAGCATAATATACTTGGGTTCAATGCCTGAAACAGCATAAGAAACAATACGCCCCAGCACTTCGGAGCCTGATTCTGATGCTTTTGCTTCAGATGTTATTACAAGAGCGGAAGCTCCGTCATTTACGCCCGGTGCATTTCCGGCAGTTACCGTTCCTCCATCTTTCTTAAAAGCAGGTTTTAATTTGGAAAGTGCCTCGATAGTAGTGTCCGGACGAACGGTTTCATCATAGTCCAAGACAATCGGATCGCCTTTTTTCTGTGGTATTTCGATTGGTATGATTTCATCTTTAAATTTGCCCGCAGCCTGGGCTTCTGCCGCTTTACGATGTGAATTATATGCAAATTCATCCTGTTCACCGCGTGAAATCTGATGTTTTTCGGCAACAACCTCGCCGGTATTGCCCATATGCCAGTTTTCGAATGGACACCATAGCCCATCATGAATCATCAAATCGACAACGGTTTTATTTCCCATCCGATATCCATCGCGTGCGCCTGGCAATGCATAGGGTATATTTGACATCGATTCCATACCTCCGGCGACTACAAATGCCGCATCGCCCAGCCTTATGGATTGTGCGGCGAGTGCGACAGCACGCAATCCGCTGCCACAAACCATATTAACCGTCAGGGCCGAAACCTCCGGCGGCAGTCCGGCTTTCAGAGCAGCCTGTCTTGCAGGGGCCTGGCCCAATCCGGCCTGAACTACACAACCCATTATTACCTCGTCAATAGCCGCCGGCTCAATCTGAGCCCTTTTTACAGCCTCGCGAATTGCGATTGCCCCTAATTCAGGAGCCTGGAAATCCTTCAAAGAGCCTTGAAATTTGCCCGTTGGTGTACGGACGGCACTGATAATAACTGCTTCATTCAATGACATTTTTCAAATCTTCCCTTCAATAAATAAAATGCTATGCAGCAAAAACAATTTTATCAAACGTCATAAAGTTATGCTCGCCTAAGCAGCAGAAAAAAATAATATCAGCGATTTTTTGTCTAAAAAAAGAAAACTAAAAAAACAATAAAATTTGTCAACGGGCGAATGCAAACTTGATACATTTTACCGATTATCAAAAAACAATTTTAGGAGGTTCTTTATCGAGGTATGTTGATTGCTCTCGAAGGGAGTTCGCCGACAATAGGCGGGGAGAACAATTACAAATACTACGTTTGGGAAGCATATCGGGACACCAAGCAACGCGGTAAACTCTATGTCGAAGGGCCGGCTGCATTGGCTTTGCCTGTCAATGGAAGGGTTCTCTCAGGTGGACTTTTAGCAACAGGAAACCCGCTTTCTGCGGCCGTAGCCGCAATTGCAGTCGGCACGAATATCAGAGAGATGGCAAATAAAGCCGTTGCCTACATTTCTGGCCATTCCGGACCTGTTTTTTTAATTGGCTGGAGTCGTGGAGCTGCCGCATGCATTCAGGTCGCCCATAATCTTGCCCGAGGCGGGCGTGCTGTCGAAGCAATGTTTCTATTTGATGCGGTGGACCAGGATCTTTCGACAAGCAGTGATTTGAATTTCATACCTAAATCCGTAGCAAACGTTTATCATGCAATTGCAGTTCGTAAGAGTTGGACAGACAAACTGCTTTTTCCCACCTGCGGTAAGGTCGCCGCGCCGGGCGTAAATTTCGTGCCCAAAAATTTCAATACTTCACATGGCGGAATTGCCGGCGCCGATCCGAAAATAGGAGACGACGGTGCAAAAGATTGGATGTGGGGACACTTACGTAACCACGGGGTCCTCTAAAAATGAATGCGCGGGCCGGGTGCAGAGCCTATAGCCCGCGTAAATCATTATTATGCCTATAAATTCGCCTATATAAAGAGCCTCGACAAGTCCGAATTTTGCAAAACTTCCGCCAATTCCTGGTAGTAATGCCCCAATCGCAATTAACCAATTTCCTGCCGCAGCCCTGGCACCATCCTCCATTTTTCTATAACGAATCGCGCTGTATGCAGCACTTCCGATCAAAAAAATTGCGGCATAAAGATTTATAAACGGCGTTAAAAGCCTAACCCACTGCCATCCAATCGCTGCACCGCCCGGGCGAAACGCTTCCAGCTGCGAAATATCCGTAGGTGACAGAACTACTGCAATAGAGGCGAATATGATAAAAGGAAGTGTTAAGGCTGTCATTATGTTAGCCTTCTTTACTGGAAAATGCAGGTAAACCGATCCCTGAGCAAGCGGATAACCGCCGAGTATGGCACCGGCGACGTACCAGGCCTTATTCAATTCAGGCGAATTTCCCAGTAAAGTTATTAAGCTCTCAAGCGCGGTACCCAGTCCGTAAGTAAAGACTCCGATTGACCACCAAAGCAAATGGGGTGAACCTTTAAGGCGATAACGACCGAAAATTGAAAAAAAGAAAAAACCGGAAAACAGAGTCGTTAAAATAGGAATATAATGCACCGCGTGGGCATGCTGGAAATAATCCGCCATAATAAATTATCTTATACGCCTGGATATTATTTTTTAAAATCCCTCAACTACTTTTATTACTTTTATGAGCAATGAAACAAATTTTTCAGCCGGCGATTTTCTCATATTTCAAATCGAGAGCGGTTTCGGATTAATTCGGATATTACGTATTGACTCAGAAAATGACGAGATTGTCTGGCATGTAGCTGCATTTGGGGATTATTTTCCGGATATTGAATCAGCCGAGAACGCCCTGGAGAATGTTAGTTCCATAAATCCTGAGATAAGGCATGTTGCCCTTACAAACCGCGCTTTTTTAAGCACGCAGGTTTCCAGATTGGGTAATTCACCAATTACAGAGGCGGAAAATGAGATTCTTGAATCGTGGAAAGCTAATCCGGTTATATCTGACCGCTCAATTCGATTACTGCTTGGTGTAAGGTGATCGGCAACAGGGCCGGATAATGAACTGTCAGGCTAAGCCACGCCGCTTGATCTCAAGGCTAAGCAGCTCGAGTTCCCTGCTCATCTGCCCATGAACTGAGGTATTTTCCTGAGCACGGCGAATGAGATAAGGAATAGTATCTTCTATTGGCCCATATGGCACATATTTGGAAGCGTTATATCCGTTTTTTGCCAAAACATATGTGAGGTTATCACTCATTCCGTAAAGTTGGGAAAAATGAACATGTGGATCTGCCGGCAAAACCCTTTGGTCAAACATTAAGCCCACCAGTTTCTGTGTGCTTTTTTCGTTATGAGTCCCGGCAACGAATGAAACCATATCGCGGTGATTAAGGCAATATTCAATTGCGGCATTATAATCCGCATCGGTTGCCTCTTTGGTTTCGTGTATTGGTGATTCGTACCCCATCTCTGCCGCCCGTTCGCGTTCTTTTTCCATGTATGCACCGCGAACAAGTTTTACACCTAGAAAATAGCCGTCGGCTTTCGCACGTCGTCGGGATTCTTTCAGAAACTGGAGCCGGTCTTTTCTGTAAAGTTGTATGGTGTTGTAAACAATCGGTAATTCACGGTTGTATCTTTCCATCATTTCGGTAGCGAGCCGATCGATTGCATCCTGTATCCAGCTTTCCTCCGCATCAATCAAGACAGGCTGGCCAATGGAATGAGCGTATTCACAGATTTCATTTATTCTGTTATTTATCCTTTCACATTTAGCCTGTCCTTTACCGTCAAGTTTTTTCCGTTGGCTCATTCTTTCCAGCGTACCGAGAGGGGCGATGCCGCTGACCTTAAATACAGCAAAAGGAATATTTGGGTCATCCTTTGCCCTTTCTATCGTTCGGATTATCTCATTTTTGGTATTGTCGAAGTCCGCTTCGGAATGTTTCCCTTCGACCGAATAATCGAGTATTGAACCGATTCCGGAAGCCGCCAGGCGATCAACTGCCGATTGACATTCCTCGATCGTTTCCCCGCCGCAAAAAATACGAAAAACCGTGGATTTTATGATACCTTTGACCGGCAGGCCCAGTGAAAGTGCAAATGAGGCAGCCGTAGTGCCGATTGAATTGAGCAACGGCGAGTTCATTAGACGAAAAATCCGATATCGCTCAAGCAATTCGGCATCAGATTTATCTGCGAATGCAGTTGCAGTATCGCGGAAATCCAGCTTGAAGTCGCTCATAAATTCAAATTGCCGCTTTTTGGCGGCACAATCTGACAGATTATTGCATCGCAACGCTATTTGCAAAATTGTGCAACGACGAATTTTCCTTTATTATCATCGTTTTATCGATTGATTTGGTTTTAAATATCTTATGAGTAAGGCGTTACCGAAGAGAAAAGAGAATTATTCCGAGTGGTACAACGAAGTAGTCCGTAGAGCTGATTTAGCCGAAAATTCGTCAGTTCGCGGCTGTATGGTAATTAAACCTTATGGTTTTGCCATATGGGAAAAAATGCAGCGTGCACTGGATGACATGTTCAAGGCGACAGGCCACCAAAATGCTTATTTTCCGCTTTTTGTCCCAAAATCATTTCTAGAGAAAGAAGAGGAACATGCGGAAGGTTTTGCGAAAGAATGCGCTGTCGTTACCCACTACCGATTAAAGGCAAATCCGGAAGGTAAAGGCCTGATAGTTGACCCTAATGCCAAACTGGAAGAAGAACTAATAGTGCGGCCTACTTCCGAAGCGGTTATCTGGAATACATATAGAAACTGGGTTCAATCCTGGCGTGACCTGCCTATTCTGATAAATCAATGGGCAAATGTTGTCCGCTGGGAGATGCGTACCCGTATTTTTCTCCGAACTGCCGAATTCCTTTGGCAGGAAGGTCATACTGCACATTCAACGGAACGCGAGGCAATCGAAGAAACGGAAAGAATGCTCGGCGTTTATTCCGATTTTGCTGAAAATTGGATGGCATTGCCCGTTATACAAGGCGTCAAATCGCCCGCAGAACGTTTTGCCGGAGCAGTTGAAACATATTGTATCGAAGGGTTGATGCAGGACGGAAAGGCACTCCAATGCGGAACCTCACATTTTTTGGGACAGAATTTTGCAAAGTCATTTGATGTTAAATTTGTTAATAAGGAAAACCAGCTGGAATATGCCTGGGCAACGAGTTGGGGCGTTTCCACGCGCCTGATCGGCGCCCTGATAATGGCACATTCAGACGACAATGGCCTTGTGCTTCCACCAAAACTGGCTCCGATTCAGGTCGTAATTGTGCCGATTTTCAAGTCTGAAGAGGAATTGGCTAAAATTTCTGCCGCCATTGATCCGATAATTAATTCTCTCAAGTCAGCCGGGATTTCCGTAAAATATGACGATGATGACAAGCAGCGCTCGGGCTGGAAATTTGCCGAATATGAGTTGCGTGGAGTACCTGTCAGGCTCGGCATCGGCATGCGCGACCTCGAAAACGGAACAATTGAAGTCGCACGCCGTGACACACTGACAAAAGAAGTTATGCCAAGGGAAAATTTAGCCGAAAAAATCGTCTCTTTACTGGATGATATACAAAAGTCGCTTTTTGATCGGGCATTGAAGTTTCGAGAAGATAATACTTTTATCATTGACACCTGGGAGGAGTTCACGGAGCGGATAGAAAAAGGAGGGTTTATTCTGGCTCACTGGGATGGGACTGCCGAAACCGAAGAAAAAATAAAAGAGGAGACAAAAGCCACTATACGCTGCATTCCTCTTAATTCGGTTGAAGAAGCTGGCAAATGTGTCTTTTCAGGACGACCGTCAGCCAAGCGGGTATTATTTGCCCGTGCGTATTAGAAATCAGCCTCAAAGGACTTTTTTGAAGCTAATCGATTCGGTTACGGCAACTTTATCAGTTTCCGGGCATTTTCCTTGGAGCTTCGGGCCATTCCTTGTCCGGACAGGCAGGTTCGGGCTGGTTTTTTCCAAGATTTTCGGCGGAAATATTTGCCCGGATAAAGTTTTCCGGAGGCACCGGCGATCCGTATAAACGCCGAAGCATTGCAAGTTGGCCGGCATGTGTCATGGCATCGGCCAGCGGTCCTTGTAGAAATTCTTTTGCAGTAAGATTCTCGCGGAACGGCAAATTTGACCTGAAGTCACTTGCCAGTGATTTCAAAACGTCATGAAAGCGTTCAATTTCCGCATCGATACTTTCCAGCGGTTCAGGTAGATAAGTTCCGCCGTAAATAAATGTCCTGGCATAGCCCAAAACGCTGGTCATATGCCGCAGAAGCTCCTTCGGGGTGCGAACCTCATTACCGGGAGTAAAATTGGCAAAACCGGAATCCATTCCACGCAAGGCTTTCTGTGTCCGATAAGCCAAAGCGGCGAGAAAATGACATAGCAGGTCTCTTTCGCTGTCCATTTATAGTCTCCAATTTAAAGATTAACACGCGATATTATATTCATTGAGAAAAACAAAGATTTTCAGACTTTTTTGTAAAATCCGGCGTCTAAAGAACGTATAATCCGCACCGGATTATTATAATGGCAAGCGGTGCAGCCGATGTACAAAGACCTTGCGGACGAAAAACTGGTTGAAATCGCGGTGCGGAACGATCCGGACGCATTTGGTGAAATTGTGCGTCGCTGGGATAGAAAGATATTTGCACTTTGTTACGGAATGCTTGGCCGTGAAGACGAAGCTCGCGATGCTGCCCAGGAAACTTTCATTTCAGCCTATCGAAATCTTTCAGGTTTCCGTGGTGAGGCGAAGGTTTCCTCCTGGTTGCATAGAATTGCCGTAAATCAATGTTTGACAATTAAGCGACGCGGCCGTACAAGAGCAGAAGATTATCTGGATGATGATAATTCTGATCAGGAACGCATCTTCGTTGCGGCGCAATCTGCGTCGCCCGGCAATGAAGTCGAACGAGCGGAAAGAACCCGGATTGTCCGGCGTGCAGTTGACACTTTACCGGTTGAACTCCGGCAAGTTGTTGTAATGAAAGAATTTGAGGAAATGACGTTTCAGGAAATCTCGGAAACTTTGGAAATTCCGCTTAGTACAGTCAAAAGCCGTTTGTACACGGCATTGAAGCAGCTCAGACAGAGGCTCGAGCGGACACCGGTCGAGGTCAGATAGATGAAAGCCAATATTAACATTGCAAAACAGACAGCCGGTTCTGACTGCCGCTTTCGTGGACAAGTTCTCGATTATCTTTATCGTGAACTCGATGCGGCTGAAACCGACCAATTTGAACTGCATTTGGCAGATTGCTATGTCTGTACGGATGAGTTGGCCGGGTTGTCATTCCCTCGTTACGAAGTGTTTGATTGGAAACAAAAGGAATTCGACCCGATTCAAACGCCTGAATTCGTCTTCGATTACAAAACATCGGTAAATCGCTCATTCGCGGCTATTTTGAGCTCTTACTTGATCGGATTAAAAGCTGCTTTCGGCTTCCGGGAAATAGGTTTTGCCGCTGCGGTTTTAACTTTAGCCTTTGCGTTATGGGCATTTTCCCCGCTTTCCGGAGTGATTACGAACCCAACCTCCAAACTTTCAGTGTCTTTACCACCTGTTGAGGAATTTCCTCAGATTGAGCCACAGGAGATTGCTGACCTTTCAAGGTCAAAAGACAAACTTGTAGCTGACATGGATAAAGTGGCAGACATTGGTAAACAAAATTTATCGTTTAATGTTGCTGTGAAAAAGCCAAAGAATGTTTATATACGGGAATCCAATCATAGGGTAAATTCCCCCGGCCGCACGGAAACGGGCAAAATCGAACGCGAAAACAGAGGCTCGCTCGCCGATCTGGAATTACCTCTTTCCGGCCGCAATGAGCAAAACGATGAATCTTTACGTTTATCGGAACTTTTTGAAGATATTGGCGGTGTTTAACATTTAAAAACAGAAATGATTCAAATAACCGGAGAAAAAACATCAAAAATTGGCCGAATCGCCGTCTTGTTTTTTATACTGACAACCTTTGGAACGGCCTTCAACAGCTTTTCCCAAGTTGAACAGCCGGCGGCGCGGCCATTTGCCGCAACACAGCCTCAAACACCTGTACAGCGGCCAAATCTTTTAATGGAACTGGGACTCTCTCCCGAACAGGTTCAGGCGATTCGTCGCATGAATCAGGAAAGAAAGCCCTTGATGGAAGCGGCGGCCCAACGCTTGAAAAACGCCAACCGTTTGCTCGATGAAGCTATTTACGCCGATCAGCTTGACGAAAACCTTATCGCAGCCAGAATTCTGGAAGTGCAGAATGCCCAGGCAGAATTGGCAAAACTGCGTTTCGAAGCAGAGTTGAATCTGAGAAAAATCCTTACGGCAGAACAACTTGGCAGATTTCGTGAAATCCGCAGGCGTTTTGCCGCCTCCGCCCCGGCCGGGCAAAGGCCTAACAAACCCATGCCTGCGGATGATTCTCCGACGGTCCAACGTCCATTTCAAAGGCTCCGCCAGATCCGCAAACAAAAACCGCCGGTTTAATATCAAATTCTGATTTCCTCCAACGCGTCCGGGTCGTACGTTAAAACGTGCGGCCCTATGCGTTTATTTGTTGTTTTAAACTGTTTCTTGTAACCTAAACAAAACTCGATCCTGTAACTTACCATCTACGATAGATGAATCCACTGACAAAATTTATTTTCGAATTGCAGGAAATAAGCCTTTTGTTGTGGCGTTCCCTAAAGGCTCTTTTCTCGCAACCAAGATACATATCTGAATGGATTCGTCAAATGGATCTTATCGGTGTCGGTTCTACACCAATCGTACTATTAACAGGTTTTTTCACCGGCGGCGTTCTGGTCCTGCAGACTTTTCCAACTTTGGAATATTATGGTGTACAAAGTGAATCAGGGCGTTCCGTTGCAACATCATTGATTCGTGAACTTGGTCCGGTACTGAGTGCTCTGATGGTATCAGGCAGGATAGGCTCCGCAATAGCCGCAGAGCTCGGCTCAATGGTAGTCTCTCAACAGATTGACGCAATGCGGGCATTCGGCACCAACCCTGTCAGAAAACTTGTTTTACCGCGTTTGATTGCTCTGATTTCAATGCTGCCTTTATTAACGGTTGCTGCGGATATTTTCGGACTTATCGGCGGGGCTATTGTCGCATCCGGCATTTATAACCAGGAAATTTCGGTTTTCGTAAATTCAGCACGTAATGGCATTGAATTTGAAGATATTCTCGGCGGAATAATAAAACCATTGTTTTTCGGTCTGGTAATTGGTAGCGTTGCGTGCCACAAAGGGTTAAGTACCAGCGGCGGAACGGTCGGGGTTGGTAAATCAACCACTGATTCCGTTGTTATATCTTCAATTTGGGTAATTATTTTCGACTTCTTTCTTTCCAAGGCGTTACAGTATTTGCTGGGGATTGGTAGGTTCTAATCTTTATTTTATATGCACGAAGTCGTCACGATTGCTGATCCGGAATCTGCGGCAGATGAACTCGCAGAATTTGACGGTGCCATAAATGCTCCTTATCGGGCATTGCCGGTTATAGAATTTCGTGATGTTCATCTGGCCTTTGATGATAAGGTGATTCTGGACGGTATCAGCTTTCACGTCAGACGAGGCGAAACAAAAATCATTCTCGGAAGAAGCGGCGGTGGCAAATCCACGATTATCCGTCTCATTCTCGGCCTCTTAAAACCGGATTCAGGTTCGATTCTGATTGATGGTGAAGATATTACCGCACTGTCTGAAGAGGAAATGATGACGGTGAGGCGAAAAATCGGTATGGTTTTTCAGGAAGGTGCCCTTTTCGATTCGCTTTCCGTTTATGAAAATGTCGCCTACCGGCTCCGGGAATTGAATGTTGCGGAAGAAGAAATAGAACGCGAAGTACGCCGTATGCTACGGTTCGTGGATTTGGAAGATGCCATTGATAAAATGCCAAACGAACTATCCGGCGGAATGAGACGCCGCGTCGGAATTGCGCGTGCATTGGTCGGCGACCCCGAAATCGTACTCTATGATGAACCAACTGCGGGGCTCGATCCTCCAACCGCAAGAACGATTTGCGAACTTGCCATAAAACTTCGTGATTTGCAGGATGTAAGTTCGATATTTGTAACGCATGAGATGAACAATGTCGAATACTTATCCTCCGAATATGCGACGGTTAATGAAAAAGGCGAAGTAATCTTCGAAGCCGAAGGCGAAAGACTTTGTCTGATTAACACAGAAGTGCTAATGTTGCGTGATGGCAAGATAATTTTCAGTGGAAGCGACGAAAAACTTCGTGCAAGTACGGATCCTTATATACGTAATTTCGTTTTCGGAAAATAACATCTGGCAATGGTACAAACAAAACCAACACTGACTTTCAGCCAATTGCGCGTAGGCATTTTCGTGCTTACCGGACTTTCAATACTGGCTTTTCTGATACTTAATTCAACAGGTGATTTTAATCCATTCGAGAAAAAACTTCGCCTCAAGGCACGCTTCGCTTCTGCGGACGGGCTGCGTGTAGGTGCCGATGTTCAAATTGCCGGCGTTAAAATTGGCAAAGTAGAAAGCGTTTCCCTGCTGCCGCCCGATTCACCGGAGGATGAAAAAGTAGAAGCAGTAATGGCAGTAGACAGCATGCTCAACGGTCGGCCAATAACGGAGAGAATCCGTACAGATTCCACCGCACAACTGATTGCCGTTTCCGTTCTTGCGAATGACAAATTGATCAATATCACTGCCGGTTCTTCAAAAGGCGAGCCGGTATCGGAAGGCCACGTTCTGGAATCTAAAGAGGCAATTTCAATCAATCAGTTAACACAAACCGGCAACGAACTCCTGCAGCAAATCAATAAACTCGCTATCCCTGCCAATGAAATTCTGACCAAGGCTAACCAGGGACAGGGCACACTCGGGAGCCTGGTTAACGATGAATCTCTGTATCGCAACCTTGATGCCGCAATAGCGGAAACTAAAGTTGCCGTAGTAAAACTTCAGACCTCGCTCGATAAAATTAATCAAGGTCAGGGTTCTGCCGGTAAATTTATAAATGATCCGCAACTTTATGACAATTTGAATAAAACCATTGCTCGTCTTGAAAGCATTTCGGGTGATATACAGGCGGGAAAAGGTACTGCAGGTAAATTCGTTACTGACGAAGCCCTTTATAACGAAACCAGAGCCGCTATTTCCGAACTTCGTGCCTCGGCGGCTAAATTCAATCTTGTCGTAGATGATCTGAAGACTATTACCGGTGGAATAATCGGCGGCGAAGGAAGCGCGGGAAAACTATTCAAAGACGACAGACTATATGAAAAAGCTACTGAAACACTTGCCAGATTCAACTCAACTGCTGAAAAACTGGATTTAATCCTCGAGGATGCCAGAGCCGGAAAAGGAACTCTTGGGAAATTTGTTACCGACGAAACCCTTTATAACAACCTGAACCAGACCGCTTCGAATATCAACCAATTCTCAAGTGAATCAACAAAACTAATTTACGATTTCCGACAAAATCCCAAAAAGTATCTCAGAATCAAAGTCAGTATCTTCTAAGTTTGACTTTGCAACTTAGTTTGCATATTATGCATCTATTCAGCGTGTAAACGCTGTTTTTTGCGTTTGTGGAGGCTTTATGCAAAAAATCCGTCGTCAGGAGGTAATTCTTAACCTCATACGCTCGGCCCGCATCTCAAGGCAGGAAGAACTCGTGCGTATTCTCCAGAAAAAAGGCTTTTCCGTAACACAGGCAAGTGTTTCTCGTGATCTGGATGAGCTCGGCATTGTTAAAGTAAATGGCGTGTACAAAATCCCGCAAAAAGAATTCCGTACGCCGGAATTCGGCCTGCTTTCTCTTGAAACCGCCGGGCCAAATTTAATTGTAGCCAAATGTGTGGCAGGTCTTGCCTCTGCCGCTGCCGTCAGAATTGACGCTGCAGGGATAACCGAAATAGTCGGTACCGTAGCCGGCGACGATACTGTCTTTATAGCTGTCAAAAGTGAGGATGACCAACGGCGTGCTATGCCGCAGATAGGTAAACTCTTTGAATATCAATAAAATGTCAATAGAAATTCGCATTGATAAAATCAGTTCCGCGGCCGCAATGGCCGTAACCGTCAAATCTATTTTTATTACTAAAGACCGTTTTTCCGCACGAAGCGGAGATGTGATCGCCGCCCGAGCTTTAACAGAAAATCCGACTTATGGAAATCTGGAACTTCCCGGCGGACGACTTGCCCGCATAAGAAAAGACGACGTAATACTTGGAGTTCTGGGCCGCAGACAAGCTTTGAAGGGCTTCGTCGGCGATGTGCCGGACGAAATTGGTGCCGGTGATCACATACATCTGCTCAACATGGGCGGAATTTTAGGCCGGGCTCTCGGCCAGCATTCATCGCTGTCAGACGCCATAGAATTGGAAGTCCTTGGATCCGCCGTAGCAAATAACGGAAAAATAATAAATATCTCGAATTTTGCAATGCCGCCTGCGGAAAAATTGCACTTGTCTGTTCCGGTGATACTGGTTACCGGCACCTGTATGAATTCCGGCAAGACGGAAGCTGCTATCGAATTAATAAAGACGGCAACCCGGCGTGGTATTGCTCCGGGCGGCGCAAAACTCAGTGGAATCGCCTGTTTACGGGATACATTGAATATGCAAGATCACGGAGCAATTGCAACTTCGAGTTTTCTTGATTGCGGAGTTCCCTCTACCGCAGGTGCCGAAGGCCTTGCTGATGTAGCACGGGCCGTTCTCAACCGTGTTGCATCGTTTGGACCTGACATAATTGTTGCTGAACTGGGGGACGGCATCGTAGGTGGGTATTCCGTAGAGCAAATTCTATCTGATGGCGAGATAATGTCGGCGGTTTCATCAATAGTTTTTTGCGCTTCAGATTATGTCGGGGTCATCGGAGGCCAAGCCGTTCTAGCAAGATATGGTTTGAAACCGGATGTAATTTCCGGTCCTGTAACGGATTCCAAAATGGGCGAAGATTTCATAACGAAGAATATTGGATTACCCGCAGCCAATGGCCGGCGAAATCCCGACAAATTGTTTGAACTTGCATTCAATCGGTTGGCCGGAAAGCAAATAATTGAATCTTCCATTGCATAAAAAATGAATAGACGCATACGAATTGCAATTATTGGCGGCTCAGGCTATGGCGGAAGCGAATTGCTCCGCATACTGCTGGCGCATCCTTTTGCAGAAATAGTTCTTATTACGGCTAACGAGCATTCCGGACGTCCCGTTACGGCCGTCCATCGAAACCTTGAGGGACAGACGGATTTAATTTTTAGAGACTATCCGTCCGACGGGCTTCCCTCTGATTTGGATTTGGCATTTTTTGCGTTGCCACACGGTCATGCCGCACGTTTGATTCCTGACCTCCCGCAATCTGTAAAGGCAATCGACCTGTCAGGGGATTTCCGCATTGAAGACGCAGAAACGTTTGAACGTTACTACGGTTTTCCACATCCCGGAGATTTGCAAAAAGAATTTATTTACGGTCTCAGCGAAAACAACCGCGAAGCAATTCGCTCTGCAAGACTTGTTGCCAATCCGGGCTGCTTTGCTACTGCAACTCTGCTCGCGCTTGCTCCAATTGTCGCATCGGGCCTGGCAAAAGGGGGGATTATCGTAGATGCAAAGACCGGCTCTTCGGGTTCGGGTGCCCGGCCTGCAGCAAATACACATCATCCACAAAGAATGAATTCATTTTATGCTTATAAACCATTTGTACATCAGCATTTACCCGAGATTGAACAACATCTTGGCGGCATCGGCAGCCCCGGCGGAAAGATAGTTTTCATGACCCACAGTATGCCAGTTTCACGTGGAATTTTTGCATCATGCTATCTGCAGACAACTGCGAAACTGACAAACAGCGACCTGAGAAGTCTTTACATGCATTTTTATTCAGATTCTTTTTTTATAAGAATCCGCGAAGAATCCCCGGATGTAAATTGGGTAAAAACCACTAACTTCTGTGATATTTCCGTACATTCCGATGGGAATAACGTGGCTGTTTTCTCTGCTATCGACAATCTGGTTAAGGGTGCAGCCGGCCAGGCAGTTCAGAATATGAATCTGATGTTTGGGCTGGACGAGACTACAGGCTTGCGATTCTTCGGTACAAATCCATAAAAAACAATCAAAAAAATGAATTTCGAAGCTATCAAAGAGATAGAAGAGCAATACCAGCTCGCTACTTATAAAAAAATGTCGATTGCGGCTGAATGCGGTGAAGGCTGCTTTATCTGGGACTGCGAAGGGCGTCGATATCTGGATCTCTATGGTGGCCACGCCGTTTGTGCCACCGGCCACGCACATCCGGCTGTGGCAACCGCCATATCCGAACAGGCATCGCGCCTGATTTTTTACTCAAATATCGTTTTTTCTGAAATCCGGGCCTTGGCAGCTTCAAGGCTTGTAGAATTGGCGCCGCCATCGGCTGTCAAGGCTTTTTTCTGCAACTCCGGCACTGAAGCCAATGAAAATGCAATGCGAATGGCGCGTCTGGCTACGGGACGCGAGAAAATCATATCCTTCACCGGCAGTTTTCATGGCCGTACTGCTGATTCTATTTCCGCAACATTTCTTGGAAATTATCGGAATCTCGGCCGGCCAAATGTACCCGGTCACGCAATGGCGGATTTTGGAAACATAGAAAGCCTGATTAATGCATTAGACACAGATACCGCTGCCGTAATTCTTGAGCCGATCCAGTCAATGGCTGGCGTTCGTGAAGCGGAACCGGAATTTTTTGTTCGGTTGCGGCAGGAATGCGACCGCGTCGGAGCAATTCTAATATTTGACGAAGTGCAAACAGGTATTGGCCGGACAGGCCGATGGTTTTTCTCCGGCAGCGATCTCTCGGGCGGCATAGAAGCGGACATCATAAGTTTGGCAAAATCGCTCGGCAGCGGTATTCCCGTCGGCGCCTGTATTGTCAACCAGAAAATCGCGGAAAAAATAAAAGAAAATGATTTGGGCACTACATTTGGCGGTGGAATGATCGCTATGGCAGCCATTGTTGCCACGTTAAACGCTATAGAATCAGAGGAAATGATTGCCAATGCCGCTGCAGCGGAATCCTATCTCCGCAACGCACTCGAAAACAAAGAACATATCCGCTCCATTCGCGGCAAAGGCTGCCTTTTGGGGATCGAATTTGATAAACCCTGCGGTCCTGTTTTTTCAAAACTATTGGAAAATGGAGTGATTACTGGAACTTCTTCGGATCCGAATGTTTTGCGGCTACTTCCGCCGCTAATAGTAAACACTGATCAATTGGACGAATTCATAGAGAAACTCGATGCAGCACTTTCTGACAACTAAAGATTATTCAAAGACACAATTGCAAGCCTTTATAGACTCTGCAGTTCGGCTCAAAAATGGGAATTTTTACGAAAAGCCGCTTGCGGGCAAATCCGTCGCACTTGTATTTTTTAATCCAAGCCTAAGGACAAGGGCTTCGATGCAGATTGCCATTTACGAGCTGGGCGGCAACCCGGTAATACTTGAGCCCGGCTCTACATCATGGTCACTTGAATATCGTGAAAATATCGTGATGGATGGCAACAAAACAGAACATATTAAAGAGTTCGTACGAGTTTTAAGCAGGTATGTTTCCGCAATCGGTGTGCGATGTTTCGCGGCACTTGAAAATTGGGAAATTGAAAAAACAGATCCGGTTCTGAATGCCATTGCCGGATACGCCGAGGTTCCTGTATTCAATCTCGAATCAGCAATGCACCATCCTTTTCAGGCAATGGCGGATATGATGACGTTAAAGGAAAGATTTGGCGAAAAGCGTCCAAAAGTACTGCTGACCTGGGCATTTCACCCGAAACCTTTGCCGATGGCGGTTCCAAACAGCTTTGCTCTGGCTGCCTCGCAAATGGGATTCGATCTTAGAATCGCTCATCCAGGCGGGTATCAACTCGACAAACAATTGATGGATGAAATACAGGCATTTGCAAAAGAAAACAATAGCACGTTTGAATTCACTGATGATCCGGACGCTGCGTTTGACGATATAGATGCAGTTTACGCAAAAAGTTGGGGCAGTAATTTGTACTATGGAAATTATGAAGAAGAAGCGCGATTACGCAACCCCCTCAAAGACAAATGGATTGTTAATGAAAGCAAAATGGCACGTGGTAACGATCCGGTTTTTATGCATTGTCTGCCGGTTCGCCGTAACGTAGTTGTTACAGATACTGTAATAGATTCACCAAATTCCATCGTTATCGATGAAGCCGAAAACCGGCTGCATATCCAAAAAGCCATCCTTGCGGAGATTTTGAAATGAACATAGATTCGCTGGATCTTTTACGCGAAGCGCTTCCTTACATTCGGCGTTTCAAAGGCAAGACATTCGTTATCAAATTTTCGGGAAAGGTTACGGAAGATCCGTCTGTTTTGAAATCGCTTGCCGAAGAAATTGCTTTGCTCCACCGTGTGGGAATCCGTGTTTGTGTAATTCACGGCGGCGGCAAGCAACTAACAGAACTTGCCGCTCGACTCGGTGTGGTGCAGACAGTAATCGAAGGCCGCAGGGTGACGGACGACAACACTCTCGAACTGGCAAAAATGATTTTTCGCGGAAAAATCAACACGGAAATCCTATCGGCTCTACGTAACAGGGGCGTTCACGCTGTCGGACTTTCAGGTATTGACGGCGGGGTGATTCGAGCGCAAAGACGGCCGCCGAAAGATATTCTAAACCGCTCTACGGGTGAAAAACAGACAGTGGATTTTGGCCACGTCGGCGACGTTATTGAAGTAGATAAAAGCCTTATAGTCTTGCTTCTGGAAAATGATTATTTACCCGTAATCTCTTCCCTAGGAGCTGATGATGAAGGTCGGATATACAATATAAATGCCGATACAATTGCAGCCGAAGTTGCAGTAAGTCTGGGAGCGGAAAAATTGATACTTTTGACGGATGTAAACGGGATTTTTCTCGATCCAAACGATAAAACCACAAAAATTGACCGTTTATCATCAACAGAAGCCGAAAAAATGATACTCGAGGGAAAGGCTACCGGCGGAATGGTGCCAAAACTTGAAAATCTTGTTGCAATTCTCCGTAGAGGCGTTCGTTCCGCTCACGTTATCGGTGGAACACAGCGAAACGGCATTTTGGCCGAGGTCTTCACGGATGAAGGCCTCGGCACAATGATTACGGCCGAATAACTGTTTGAACCGTCAATTAATCGGCAATAAAGAGTATTTCCGCAATGCTATCCCGCGTTTCAATGATTTGCGTCGGGCTAGCAAAAGTATAACCCTTGTGACTTACCGTCAAAGTTGCCGTAGAACCTGAAGGAATCGGTGCAAACTTAAAGTAACCAAAGGCGTTAGAGATTGCTACCTGAATATTCCCATTTCCATCAATCAACGTCAGCCGGGCGCGACCAATTGCACGACCATAGGCGTCAACAACCTGACCAACTACTGTCGTCGGGCCGGCACTGGGCGAAACACAGATCGGCAGCGTTGAAACAGTCGCATTTGCCACTCCGGATGCGCCGTTGGTGGAGCCATTTCTAGGAAATTCCGTTAAAGATGTTGAGTTAGTAGTTCCACCGACACCACCATTCGCACTGCGGAACGGACTGCCGGTTCTGATGGCAATATATCCCCCTCCGCCACCTCCGCCCGGTCCTTCGGCTTCGTTACCTGAAATTGTCTGTTTTCCACCAATTCCGCCATTGGCTGTTATTGTAACGCCTGCGAGTGCAAATGATGAAACTACTATCGTACCACCTGCACCACCACCACCGGGAGCGTCATTTCCTCCCCCGGTGGTGTCACTGCCGTTATTTCCATTCGAAGTAATACTGCCTGTCCCGGAAATGGTACCTGCCTGCAGCCAGATTATTCCGCCGCCGTTTCCGCCGGCACCTCCGGCGCTGTTATTTGCATCGCCGGCACCACCTCCGCCTCCCATAAAAAGGGTTCCGGCGGGATCGTTATTTACCGGCCTGCCTCCTAATCCTCCTCTTTCCTGACGATTATCTCCACCCCATGCAGGATTTCCGGGGCCGGCAGAATTCGCATCCGCGTTATTTGCAGAATATGTGTAGCCGCCACGGCCGCCACCTGAGGAATTCGTAAAACCGCCTGCAGCAATGTATCCGGGGTCAAGAGCCCATGCGGATGCAGGTGTATTTGGCATGACACCTTGTCCGGTCCAGGTATTGCCGTTGTTTCCATTGGCTCCACCGCCGCCCCCGGAATTATGTGCGTTTCCGCCGCCGCCGGCATTCGCAGGGGCTCCCCGCCCATAACGTCCGTTGGGATATAAAGACTGGTTTCCTGCAATTCCCTCCCCCTTTTCTGCGCCATCTCCGGCATTTGTACTACTATATTTGGCAACTCCGGGCAAGACCGAAGCATTATCGACTGCCCCGCCGCGAAAACCTAATCCAGTTGCACTAATAGATCCGTTTATTGTTAGAAATCTTGAAACCTGAATGGCAATAACGCCTCCAAGCGTTCCGTCCCAGGCAGGTGCAACTACAGAAGCTCCGGAGTTTATCGTAAGATTTTGAAATTGTGGTACGCGAATCACCTGTGTCCGGCCAGTTGTTGTGTAGCTTTTTCTCAAGCCTGTGATGCAGCCTTCTCCGTTGATTGTTATCGTGTTTGTAAAAATATCGATGGAGCCGACGGTAACCAATTCATAATTTCCCGCATTATTGAGAGCAGTTACGGAGCCGTAATTTACAGAGTCCGTTGAGTTTATTGATGCGCCCTGCATTTGAATCAACATCAACAGATCACCCGGTGCCAGCGGTCCAAGTTGGGGAATCGGGCTGTCCAGAGCAGAAACGTTCGCCACTTGAAAACTGGTCGCGCCGGCCGAAACGTTGGCAGCAAGTGCAGTGTAACGATTAAGCATTGTATTTGCAGCAGTTACCGTGTAGTCTCCATCGACGCCAATAACCTTATTTTCCGTTGGGTACTTGGCGTCTGACGGTTTTTCAAAAGCCGATTCTTCAATTTTTTGGGATTGGATATGGTAAATCGGTGTGAGGATCATTCCGCTCAGAGCGGTAAAAACGAACATACGGCGAATGCCGCGGGTGAGTCTAACGAACATACAAATCTCCTCAAAAGATGCAAAACATCAAAACTTACGTGGGAGATTGTTTAATTATTTAGTGATTTCCGCGGAAGTGTTTGTGGGAAACCGCAATAGATTAAAAAAATTGTTGTCGGGGTTCGACAACAAATTTAACATAGCATTTTGATTAAAAATGCGCAACAGTATTTTTATAAGATTAACTTTAATGAACAATCTTATAATTAAATTTATTGTGATAGATGATGAATTAGAAGGATTTGGTGCTGAGGGCGGGACTCGAACCCGCACGGATTGCTCCACACGCCCCTCAAACGTGCGCGGCTACCAATTACGCCACCTCAGCACTTAAATTGACAAAGAAACCCGGTCTATTTGGATTCTGGTTGTGAATTTGTTTCAGCAACGTTTGAATTGTTTTGCGTTGTAGGGTTAGAAGTTGCTGAATTGTTATCAGGCGCGGCCTGCTGTTCGGTTTCTACGTTTCCCGTAGAAGTATCCAGAACTGAAACACCGCCCTGAAAAACAGGCATTGAAATAAACAAGGCCAGAATCATAAAAGCAGCGGCAGAAGCGATGGTAATCTTTGCAAGAACCGTCGCCGTGCCGCGCGGAGCAAAAGCAGCATTGGAAATATTGCTGGTAAAAAGTGCTCCGGCGTCCGTTTTTCCCGGTTGCAGCAATACTGAAACTACAACCAGAACGCAAGAGATAAAAAACAATGTATAAAGTAAGTAAATCAATGTTTTACAAACCTGTAAATAATATAAATGTTAAATGTAATTGACTATAGATGCGAATGATTTGGCGTCAAGGCTTGCGCCTCCGACCAATGCACCATCTATATCATCGCACGCCATTAATTCCGCAATGTTATCAGGTTTTACGCTACCGCCGTAGAGAATCCGTATCCTTTCAGCCACCCGATCCGAGTGTTTACTGCGTAAAATACCGCGAATGAAAGCGTGCATTTCTTGAGCCTGTTTTGGCGTTGCGGTTTTACCCGTCCCAATCGCCCAAACAGGCTCGTAAGCGATTATGATACTTTCCGCTTCGGTTGCTGTCAAATTCTCAAGCGCCAGAATGACCTGTCGCTCTACTGTTTTTTCGGCGTTTCCGCTTTCCCTTTCTTCAAGAGTCTCACCAACGCAAATTATCGGTTTCAGGCCGGCTTTGATTGCAGCGGACAACTTATTGCGAACGCTTTCATCAGTTTCGCAATAACGTTGACGGCGTTCAGAATGGCCGATAATAACATAACGCACGCCAACATCGTCCAACATTTCCGCTGAAACTTCACCCGTATTTGCAGATTGTTCAAAAACCGGAGCACAATCTTGAGCTGCAACGGCAATATTCGTACCCTCCAGACGTTCGGCTATTGTTTTCAAATGAATAAACACCGGAGCAATGACAATGTCACAATGCGTGGCATTTGCAACAAGCGGCCGAAGTTCGCGCACCGTTTCGACAGCCTCATTGTGGAGTTTGAACATTTTCCAATTGCCTGCAATTAGTGGCTTTCTCATTTATTCCATTTAATCAGCTTTTAGTATTTTTGCTACGCTTATTTTTCATCAAGTGCAGCAACACCGGGCAATGTTTTGCCGGCAAGGAATTCAAGCGTGGCGCCGCCACCGGTTGAAATATGTGAAATGCGAGTATCAACACCCGCGCGTTTTACTGCAGAAACTGAATCGCCTCCGCCGACAATGGAAATTGCTCCTTTGTCGGTAGCTTCGGCCACGGCTTCCGCAACGGCTATAGTTCCTTCATCGAATGGCTTTTCTTCAAACATTCCCATGGGGCCATTCCATATAATTGTTTTTGCGCCTTCAAGGGCACGTCGAAAAATTGCAATTGTTTCCGGACCTATATCTAAACCAACTAAACCTGCGTTTGTAAATGCAATCGGTATTGCCCGCCTTGAATGCAAAGGATCGTAGGAATCAACAACCTGATGATCGGTTGGCAGTATCAATTCAACGCCTGCATTTCGTGCTAATTCCTCGATTTCCAATGCTTTTTCCAGTAAATCATTTTCCACCAATGATTTACCGACGGTGTAACCTTCGGCTTTAAGAAACGTGTATGCCATTGCACCGCCGATGAGCAATTTATCAACGCGTCGATTAATCAGAGATTCGATAACGGAAATCTTGTCAGAGACTTTGGCTCCTCCGAGAATGGCTACGAATGGTCTTTCAGGGTTCTCAAGCGCTTTTCCAAGATATTCGAGTTCACGCTCCATGAGAAGTCCCGCAACACAAGGGCTTACAAAATGCGTAATTCCTTCGGTAGAAGCGTGGGCACGATGTGCCGTACCAAAGGCATCGTTTACATAAATATCAATGCCTTCTGCGAGACGCTTGGCAAATTCGGCATCATTTTTCTCTTCCTCAGGATGAAACCGTAAATTTTCGAGCAGAAGAACCTGTCCGCCGCGAAGTGATTTAACGGCTTCGGATCTTTTTGGCCCGACACAATCGTCTGAAAAGAAAACAGCATCGGCACTGAGTTCAAATTCTCCGGCAGATTCTTTAATGAATTCAAAAACCGGCCTTAGAGAAAATTTAGCGGAATCAAAAGTTTCTCCGCGTTCTTCGGCCTTTTTTCGTTCCTTTATTGGTCTCCCAAGATGAGATGCCAGCACGACACGAGCTCCTGATTTCAGTGCGTAAAGAACAGTCGGCATTGCAGAACGAATACGGGTATCGTCTTCGATTACTCCATTCTTTAAAGGCACATTGAAATCAACACGGATAAAAACAGTTTTTCCACTGAGATCAATATCTTTTATTGATTTTTTCATTGATCGAGTTACAGTTTCCCTTTCTATTTTTAGAGACCTTTATCCGCAATAAATTTCACCAGATCACGAACGCGGCAGGAATATCCCCATTCGTTATCATACCAGGCAAGGATTTTTACCGCCGTGCCATCTATCACCTTTGTATTTTCTGCATCGACGATCGAAGAATGCGGATTTCCACGAAAGTCTATTGAAACCAGCGGTTCTTCGCTGAATGCAAGAATTCCCTTTAGTTCCTCATTAGCAGCGTCTTTCAAAACTCTGTTCACTTCATCGGTTGACGTGGTTTTTTCGACATTTATAACCACATCAACCAGAGAAACATTAGGCGTCGGGACCCGGACCGAAATGCCGTCAAACTTGCCTTTCAATTCCGGAATAACGAGTGCAACCGCTTTTGCGGCTCCGGTTGACGTCGGAATCATAGAAAGTGCGGCGGCACGTGCCCGTCGAAGGTCTTTGTGTGGAAGATCGAGAAGCTGTTGATCGTTGGTATAGCTGTGAATTGTGTTCATCAGGGCATTTCGTATGCCGAATTTTTCGTGGATTACCTTTGCTACGGGTGCAAGGCAATTTGTCGTACAGGAAGCATTGGAGATTACGCGATGATTTGCCGGATCATACATATGCTCATTTACTCCAAGCACGATAGTTACATCTTCACCTTTGGCCGGAGCGGAAATGATGACTTTCTTTACGGATCCACGAAGGTGTTTTGCAGCATCTTCAGCCTTTGTAAACCGTCCGGTTGATTCTATGACAATCTCTGCGCCGACAGATTCCCAATCAATCGCGCCCGGGTCTTTTTCAGAAAAAACCTTGAAACTGTCACCATCAACCCGAATAGTGTCGCCTTCGGCACTTATGTCGTGTTCCAGATTTCCCATTATTGAGTCATATTTCAATAAATGCGCCAGCGTCTTTGTATCCGTAAGGTCATTTACCGCAACGAAATCAATCTCCGGATCACCAAGGCTTGCCCTCATAACGTTTCTGCCAATACGCCCAAATCCGTTTATCCCGACTTTTATAGCCATATTTTTAACATCTCCCGGAAAAGTTTTGTAAAAGAGAGAGGATAATTCATATTTACCAAAACTTCAAAAAGCGATTCACTCAGGCCCGAAGATGCAAACCGTCGCCTTGTAATTAGCAAATTGTTGAAACTAAGACGCTTTAGTCATCGTAAAACGCGTTTGAGTTTTTGGCTTGGTATTTCTTAGTTCCAATAGCCACGAAAATTTCGCAAGTAATGATCCAGATGAAATCCATAATCAAAAGTAATGTTTCCTTCTGTATAGCTCTGGTTGCAATGGGCGTTTGTACAAACGCGGCTTTTGCCCAGAAGAGTATGACTCCGCAGGATTCAAAAGTGGCAGAGATAATACTGCCTGCTTCTGCAGATTCAATTGCAACTAAGCAAGCTGAGGATAAAAAAACAGTACCAAACCGGTTAAGTCCAAATACTGAAATCTCTTCGACTTCGATGACTCGAATCGGTATCCAATCCGGTGACCCGCTTCCGCTTTCATTGGAAGATGCCATCCGTCGAGCGCTGGAAAATAACAATGATATTGAGATTTCCCGTGACGACGTCAGATTTCAGGAAATGCAGGTTCTCTCTCTTCGGGGTTCTTATGACCCGGTTTTTACCGTTACCCCGACTTACGACCGAAATTCGATTACCGGCCAAAGAGCAACTAACGATTTCAATGTAAATTCCGGTATAACTCAAAATATCCGCTCAACCGGCGGTAATTACAACCTGTTTTTCAATAATCGCCGGACAGAAAATGCTTTCTCACAGGCACAGGTAAGCAATGGTTCGATAAGTGGTACATCCAGTGCTATTTACTCTTCTTCGCTTGGTATCCGTTTTACACAGCCGCTCTTTCGTAATGCACGGATTGACAATACACGGCGTAATCTGAAAATTGCCCGCAGACGGTTGGAACAGTCTGACGCGGATTTTCGCCGTACAACAATAGAAACGATTGCAAGGGTTCAAAACGCATACTGGGATCTGGTTTTTGCTCTGCGCGACCAACAAAACCGGATGGCAAATCTGGAACTTTCGAAGGAGAATCTACGGCAAATAGAAGCAAAGATTGCTGCCGGCGCTGCCGCGCCTTTAGCAAAGGCTGAAGTAATCACGGAACTTGCAAATCGCGAAGCGGACCTGCTGCTGGCCTCCCAACAGGTTTCCGTTGCCGAAAATGCTCTTAAACAGCTTTTAATAAAGGAAGCCACATCTTCCGACTGGCTGCGGCCGCTTGTGCCGACAGACCGCCCTGTGGTCGGACAGGAGCCCGTAAACCTGGATGCTGCCATTAAAGACGCTTTGGATAATCGCTATGAACTTCAGCGGCTTAAACTGGCGGCAGATATTAACAAAATAGACATAGACTATTTCAAAAATCAGACGCGGCCACAAATAGACCTAAACACTACGGTTTCCTTAGATGGGCTGGCTCGTGGAAATATAACCACATCTCCAACCACCTTTCCGCTTATTCCAAGCGACCCGATCTCAATCGCAACAAATGGAAACGCATTTTTGCTGTCAGAGTTGCGGCGGTTACATCCTTCCGCAGTTATCAATGTGCCTTTGGTAACAATTCCGGGAAGCCCGGCTTTCCTTGCCGGCGGTTTCAATCGGTCATTGAACAATATGTTCAGGTCCGACGCACCAAATTTTTCAGTAGGCGTTACAATTTCATTTCCATTCCGTAACCGCACCGCGGAAGCCAACCTTGCAGGTGCAAGGATTACTCAGCATCAACTTGAAACACAGACCCGACAGCAGGAACAGGCGATCCTGGTCGAAGTCCGAAACGCAGTTCAGGCAGTAGAGACCGCGCGGCAGAGAGTTATCGCTGCCCGAACCGCCCGTGAAAATGCAGAAATTCAGTTGGATGGCGAGCGAAAGCTTTTTGAGTCGGGACGTTCTACCCAATTCCTGCTCTTTCAGCGTGAAAATGCCCTGACAAATGCAAGAAATGCTGAAATCCGGGCTGAAACCGATTACAACAAGGCTGTTGCAAATCTGCAGAAGGCAACATCTACAACATTTGTACAAAACAGAATCCAGATAGTTTCCCCCATCGATAAGTAACTGAAAAATCAATGAGTTATCAAAAATGGCGTTGCCTTAATACAGGCAACGCTTTTATATTGGAAATTTCTCTGAGAAAATGCCAGACGTGAAACTTTCTGCCGTAATAATTTCATTCAATGAAGAAGCAAACATAGCCGATGCAATCGAAAGCGTCGATTGGGCGGATGAAATAATAGTTGTTGATTCAGGCAGCACGGATCGGACGGTTGAAATAGCTTCTAAACTTGGTGCCAAGGTTGTCTACAAGGAATGGAAAGGCTTTGCGGAACAGAAAAACTTTGCGATGAATCTTGCAAGCAATGACTTGATTTTAAGTCTCGATGCTGACGAACGTGTAACTCCGCAATTACGCAGTGAAATAAAAGCAATTATACAGTCCGGAAACCTGGCGGACGCCTACAGGATTCCGCGCCTATCAATTTACCTTGGTCGTGAAATCCGACATGGCGGATGGTATCCCGATTTTCAGATAAGACTTTTTAACCGCACACGGGGAAAGTGGAACGACCGTATAATACATGAATCTTTCCAGCCGGCCAAAGATGCCTCTATCGGCACATTAAAGGCCAATCTCCTGCATTACAGCGTTCGCAGCACACGTGAACATGGCGAGATGATAGCAAGCCGTTATGCACCGCTTGGGGCCGAGCAAATGTATCGCGAAGGCAAAACTACAGGCCCTTTGAGAGCTGTTCTAAGTGGAATTGCAGCATTTTTCAGGAGCTACATATTGCAAGCAGGTTTTCTGGACGGATTTCCCGGTTTCCGGATTGCTTATTTTGCAGCCCACAATACTCTGCTTAAACATCTGATTTTAATGGACTTGCTCGATAAGGACAGAATTCGGGATGTTCAAGATCGTAAATAACAACCATTATGGTCCGGCAGACATCTAAAATTTTGGTTCCGCGGCTCAATCCGTTATAGTTTTCTTTAGGCTTTGTCAAAATATGAAAAATTTCCTTTCAATTCCGGTTTTAATAATGATTGCCGCTTTTTTGACGGTAGATTCGTCTGCTCAAAAAGGCATCGATACTCAAACTCAAAAAATCAAGGATGACGCAACCCGCTCGACACAAAGAGAAAACGAGGCAACCCGTTCATTTGATTGGGGTAAAGGAAAAACAAAAGTCCGCGAGAGGCTGCCAAATCCATACCGTCTTGCGGGACGCCGCGATGTATTGGTAAATGCGGTGCGCGAGATACTGGCTGAAAGAAAACTGATGATTGACGAGGCTTCGTCCAGGCTTTCCGACGGTTTTATCGTTACGCAGCCCTACACTTTTGCCAAAGGACCTGTTTTGGCACAAAGTGAGCTTTCGCGATACGCCGTACTGCCATTTGGTGATAACGCCTGGGCAAGGGGACGTTACACTCTGATAATTGAAATTCAATCAATCGATGGAGTCCAGAACAATATTTCGGTTAACGCTAAAATAGAAGGCCGTTCCGGAGCTGGTTTGGTTGCTGAATGGACCACACTGCAAAGTTCCGGCCTTGCGGAAGATGAATTTCTGAAGCAACTGGTGGAAAAAGTAACCGGTACTTCGCTTGATCCCGTGCAGGATGTAGAAAAGCCGGTTGATAAGCCGTAAGTGATTATCATGCAGTACTTTACGCTATTTTTAGTGCTTTTTCTCATAGTCGGCGTTGAATCGGTGAGGCCGCAAAACAATGATCCCTGGGATCCTTTTCCAACACCTTCGGGAAGACGCCAGCGTGAAGATGACAGAATCATCCGCGAGCTTATGGCAAAACAGCAATCCGAGCGCGAGAAAAAGGAATATGCCCAACTCGTGGAGCGGGCGACACTTGCCGAAAAACTGACCTCCGAAGTAGAAAAATCCATAAGCAATAACGGTTCAGTAACTTCCGGCGATCGTGAAAAACTGGCAGAAGTACGCAGATTGATTTTGAAAATACGCGACAGCCTCGGTGGCGGTGATTCAGATGAAGAAGATCCCGACAACGCATCCAGCGAGCCGAAAAATGAAATTGATGCCTTCCACAAAATAGCTGAAAACATTGAAGCAATCGTATCTGAGGTCAAAAAATCCACGCGATACAGCATTTCCGTTGCGGCAATAGAAAGCGCCAATGCGGCTCTCAGATTATTCAGGTTTTTGCGTTTGAAGAATTAAGCACCTTTCAATGTTTAAACATACTTTTTACACTGTTTTATTTTTTCTGATACTTACTGCCGTCAGTTTTTCGCAATCCGATGATGCTGAAATAGTAATTGATTCTTCTGTCGTAATTCTGAATGTTTCTGTACAGGATTCCACCGGTAAACCTGTAACCGACCTGCCGAAATCGCTTTTCACTGTTTTTGAGGACGGAGTCGCTCAAAAAATCGACTATTTTTCTGCGTCCGAGACTCCATTTGCTGCCGTTATTTTGCTTGATACTTCAGGAAGTATGGAAGAGCGCGTCTCGCTCGCACGTGCGGCCGCCTTGCAGTTTATTGACAAACTCAGGAGTTCGGATGTTGCAGCGATTTACCGCTTCGATTCCGTAATTCAAGAGGTGCAGTCTTTTTCCAATGCACGCGATGCCGTTGAATCCATTTATGAATTGAAATCAAAGGGAATGACCCGGTTGAATGATGCAATTTATAAAGCCGCCGCAGATCTGTCACGGCGACCTGAAAAACGTCGTGCGATTATTGTGCTTTCCGACGGACAGGACACAATGAGCGGGCGTTCAGCCGAAAAAGCTCTAAAAGCCGCATTGGACGCCGAAGCTTTAATTTACACGGTTGATATGTCTCCGATTGGCGACGCCAGACGAGCACAAAACCAGGCGCCGCTAAAATATTTTGCGGAAAAAAGCGGAGGAACCTTTATCTCTACTCCGGGAGGCGCAGCGCTTCGGGATGCATTTCGCAAGATCGCAGAAGACCTTGGAGTTCAATACACAATTACCTATTCCCCTACAAATTCAGTTAAAAATGGTAAGTGGAGGACAATTGAAGTAAGAATTGCCCGCCCAAACCTTCGTATCCGAACCCGCCCGGGTTACTTTGCGGAAAAACAATAAATCCGGCATATGCTCAATGTTCGATAGTTGTCTTATTCCGCGAACGGTCCCGATGTCTCTCTATTGCCAGATCTATCAATTCATCAATTACCTGAGCAAAAGTCTTACCTGATCCGGCCCACATTTTCGGGAAACCCGAAAGATCAGTAAGACCGGGCATTGTGTTGATTTCATTTACCAGAAGCGCTCCATTATCGGTACGCAGAAAGAAATCGACGCGGGCCAGCCCTGAACCGTCAATCGCTTTGAATGCTTCAATTGCCATTTCACGGATTTTATCCGAGAGTTCGGCGGAAACCGGAGCAGGCACAACAAACTCATTGTTACCCGTACCGGAGTATTTTTCCGTGTAGTCAAGAAAAGTTTTTTCCTTGTTGCGAATAAGATATTCTCCCGGCAAACTTGCGGCCGGTTGATCATTGCCCAGTACGGCGCATTCAATTTCGCGCATTTTCAAAGCTTCTTCAACAATGATTTTCCTGTCATATTGTGCCGCTAAAGAAATTGCATTTCTGAGACTTTCTACATCTTCTGCCCTGGAAACTCCTACAGAGGATCCGAGGTTGGCCGGTTTAACAAATGCGGGGAAACCAACAGTTTCGGCAATACGGGCAACCGCAGATGCAGGATCATTCTCATAATCTCTTCGTAAAAGCCATACATGACGACAGATTGGTAAACCCGCATCACGGAATAATGATTTCATTGTAACCTTGTCCATACCGCAGGCTGATGCAAGAACTCCGCAACCGACATATGGTATGTCCGCCATATCGAGAAGTCCCTGAATTGTCCCGTCTTCGCCAAAAGTGCCGTGCAGAACAGGAAAAACGACGTCAAGCCGATATACTGCCTCAGTCGGTGTAGATGCGGATAAGTCCTTGAGTCCCCGATATTTAGGATCGGCTATCAGTGCAACCGAACGGCAATTGATATCAGCAATATCTTTTTCCAGTAAACCTGCGGTTTCCGGAGGTAAAAGAGTAGCAGAGGTTGTGGGATCGAGCCACATACCGGCCCGATCAATCGCAATAGGAATTACGGAATATTTTTCCCTGTCAATTTGTTCTATAACAGATTTCGCTGAGCGGATCGAAACTTCATGCTCGCCCGAGCGGCCGCCGAATATCACGCCAACTCTAGTTTTCATATTTACAGTACCAGCCGGAATGCGGGAATGTTTTTCAAAGTATTGTTTTGCCAAGAGCGGAAAGTATCAATTCCACCGCAAGTTCAACGGTGATATTGCTTTGGTCCAAAAGCGGATTTACCTCGACAATTTCAAAAGATCTCAAATAACCACTTTCAGCAATTATTTCCAATGCAAGATGTGCCTCGCGATAAGTAGCCCCGCCGCGAACCAATGTACCTGAACCGGGTGCGAATCTCGGGTCAATCATATCGACGTCAAATGTTACGGCAAAGCCTCCGGGAGCGGATGAGGCAATTTTGATTGCATCTTCCACACAGGCTGTCATTCCCCGCTTGTCGATATCACTCATTGTAAAAAAGTGGTCCCGGAGCCCGAGAGCCTCAATTCTAGAACGTTCTCCTGGGTCAATATCACGGGCGCCGACATGAGCGAAATATTTCTTGTTCAGCTTTGGGGAAAAGCCTTCCAGATTGACCAATTCGCTTGCACCTTCACCGAGGAGGACAGCAAGAGGCATTCCGTGAATATTCCCCGTCATTGTAGTTTCCGGTGTATTGATGTCGGCGTGGGCGTCAAACCAAATTAAGCCTATTTCCCGGCCACTTTCACGATAAAATGAACTGATGGCCGAAAATGTGCCTATTGCAATTGAGTGGTCACCGCCCAATATTACAGGGAAAGCGCCGCCAGCCAACACTTTTTTTACCGCATTCGCAATATTTTGGCAGGAAGCCGTCATTTCCCGCAGATATTTTGGATTGCCGGTATCGGGACCGGTAGGTTTGATTATTTCAGCATTGCCGTAATCGATTGCCACGCCGCCCAAGTTACGTACATGTTCAGCGAGCGAATCACCTCGTACTTTTGAAAGCCGGATCGCCTCGGTTCCCAGCTCGCTGCCGATTTTACCGGCCCCGAAACCAAGCGGAACTCCAAGCAAACCGACCCGCTTGCCATTTAAAACATTGATTGTAAACGACATATAGATTGCTATCGCTCGCCGAAGCCGTTTTCAAAGAGTTTGGAAACTGCTTCATAGGCAGTGTCTTCATCCTTTCCGTCAGTTGTAAGACGCAGCCTTGTGCCTGCAGCCGCCGCAAGCGTCAATACGCTCAGAATTGATTTTGCATTTGCCTCTATGTTTTTGTCCTCACGCAAAAGCATAATGCGGCTTTCAAATCGGCCTGCGGCTTTTACGAGTTGTGCAGCGGCACGTGCGTGAAGTCCGAGCGAATTGGTAACCGTAACCATACCTTCACGCATCTTTTTTTGCCTTTTGCGGCTCCAGCAAGGCCGATGTCCTGTAGATCGAGTTTTTGCCCTGTTCCTCTACTTCTTTTGCCAGTTCCGAAAGTGTAATCTGCTTTGTGTTAGAAGCTAATTTAATAACCATTGGCAGATTCACGCCTGTTACTATCTCTACCTCACCATCACTTAAAAACATCGCGGCGATATTGGTCGGAGTCCCGCCAAACATATCAGTCATAACAAGGACACCGCTTCCGTCGGAAACGGATTTTATCGCCCGCTCGACTTGATCTCTTGCCATTTCAACATCGTCGTGCCAGCCTATTGATACGGCCGTAACATGACTAATGTCACCAATTACGGTTGCGGCAGCAGCCAGCAATTCATTGGCAAGCTGTCCATGCGAAACTATTACTCCGCCTACTTTACCCATATTTACCGAAAATTATTTTCTCATATCGCGATGGTTAACCGAAACATCGAATCCGGCTTTTTTCAGTTCATTTTTGAGCCGGTTTGCTACCATGACCGAACGATGTTTTCCCCCTGTACAAGCAATTCCTATTGAAAGATAAGATTTTCCTTCCTGTTTGTAGAATGGTAAAAGATACTCGAGCAGATCTCGAAAGCGGTCTATTGTCTCCATTACTTCAGGAAATTTTTCCAGATATTCAATTATTTTCGGGTCTTCACCCGTTAAATCACGTAAATTTGGCTGAAAGTACGGATTGGGCAAATGGCGGACGTCAAATAGTAAATCAAGATCTCTTGGATTGCCATATTTGTGCCCGTAACTAACCAACTGTACCCTAAGCGGCGGACCTCCCGGGTTTACATTAAACCGCTCAACAAGCATCCTGCGTAATGTGTGTACGGTGTGTTCTGATGTATCGATGATTAAATCCGCTATTTGACGGATTGGCTGCATTGCTTTGCGTTCCGCACGTATGGATGCGATTAGTGATTTTTTAGTACCTGTCGGATGAGGTCTCCGCGTCTCGGAAAATCGACGTTGCAAAACTTCATCCGACGCTTCGAAAAAAATGACAAAAGGCTTCAGACGTTTTCGTGACAATTTTTTGATTTCGTCAGGAAACTGTGCAAGAAAATGCCTCTCACGGATATTTATGACCAGAGCTGCTTTTTCGATAGCGGCCGCGCCCTCGGCATTCGGTACAAGCAAACGGGCAAATGTTGAAAGCATCGTAAGCGGCAGGTTGTCCACGCAGAAATAGCCGACATCTTCAAAGGCGTTGGTTGCCGAGCTCATCCCGGACCCGCTTAGACCGGTGATAATAACAAAGTTTGGCTGCCTGGCTGTTGAAGTTTTCTTTTTCTTCATTTAGAAATTCAGAAAATAGACTCAATTCCTGTTATTTGAAACGCTGCTGTTATTTTATCCGATTTCACGGCTGTGACGATCCAGCAAATCGTCCAAAGTATTATCGCCCGATAATCTTGAAACAAACACGCGGACGGCCGTTTCTGTCAATGTCGCCAGATTTCTGCCGGGTGAAACCGGAATTACGTATTTTGGTACATCTGTTCCAAATACAGAATAGGTCTCAGGCTCGAAGGCTAGCCGTCCGGCATCCGTTGGGACTGCGGTAAATTCAATACAAAGTCGGATTTCCGTGCTGGCTGCCAATGCCGAAACCCCGAATAGCTCCCGTGCATTGATGATACCGAGCCCGCGTATTTCCAAATGATCGCGGGTGAGCGGCGGCGCTTCGCCAAAAACGCGTTTACCGATTCGCCGCAGCAGGACCGAGTCATCGGCAATCAAACGATGTCCGCGTCCAATTAAATCCAATGCACATTCGGATTTTCCAATACCCGATTCGCCGATTAGCAAAACACCGACACCAAGTACATCAAGCAAGACCCCGTGTGTCGTTATGCTTGGAGCAAGTGCTATTTCAAGTACGGAAGCAATTGTGCTGATTGCCTCCGAACTTGCCATTTGTGTACGTAATAGAGGGATAAGGTTAGAAGCAGCAAAATCCTGAAGTGAAGCGGGCGGGTTCAGACCGGCCGTTATGAGGATACAGGCAATTCTATCGGGAGACAGCCTTTTGAAAGCATCCGCAACCTGTGATTCACCAAGCCGTGAAAGATAATAAGACTCGCTGTTGCCGAATATCTGAATTCGCCCTGAATGAATTCGGTCAACGAAGCCTGATAAGGCGAGCCCAAGTTTCTGAACCCGGGGCGAATCCAAAAAGTGCGTATCGCAATCCTTTTCCCCGGCAACGACCTGCAGATTTAACGCCTCGTTTGAGCGAATGATAAACTCTGCGACGCTGATACGCGGTTCTTTTAGGTTATTTCGCGGCATTCTTGCCTTTTAAGGTTCAATCAATCCGTAGTTGCCGTCTTTTCGGCGATAAATAACCGCAACTTTCTGGTTCTCGGCACGGCGAAAGACCAGAAAACCATTTGGCTGGTCATCTAGAAGAAGTGCCGCTTCTTCAGGTGTCATCGGCTTAATTTCATATCGACGCGCAGAGATGATACGCGGCTTTTTCGGTTCTGGTTTAACTGCGGCGTTTCCGGCAGCGATTGTTGCTTTACGTTTTGCCTTATGATGCGAATCGATTATTTTGTTTTTGCTTTTGAGTGCCTGCTTTTCAATTTTCGCAATTGTTTCGGATAAAGATTTATACATATCCGAGTTGGTAGTAGTGGCCGTAAAAACCTCGTTTTTTGTGGTAAGCACGATTTCGGAACGATGACGGCCGCGTGATACTTCGATTATCACGTGAGCTTTTGCCGGCTTGCCGTCAAAAAGATGTTGTATTCGTTTAAAATGTTGTTCAACGTGTGATTTTAGTGCGGGTGTAACTTCGATATGCCTACCGGTGTATTCGAATTTCATTCTGTACTCCTTCAAAATTAAATGAAAATGTCAAACAACTGTTTTTCTTTCACGAGAACCGGGTATATTCATCTGGTCGCGATATTTGGCGACCGTTCGCCGCGAAAGTTTGACGCCTTCTTTGCTTAAAATCTTTGCAATCTGATCGTCAGTCAAAGGTTTACGGGAATCTTCTTCTTCAATCATTTTTTTGATTTTGAGTTTCAGGATACGGGTAGAAACCTCCTCACCGTCCTCGTTCATCATTCCCTCAGTGAAAAATCTACGCAGTTCTATGACACCCTGCGGAGTATGTGCATATTTCCGATTTACGACGCGGGAAATAGTGGAAAGATGCATACCGATATCCTCGGCAACATCTTTTAGCATCATTGGTTTTATATATTCTACCCCTTTATCCAAAAACTCACGTTGACGTCGTACGATGCATTCCACAACACGATAAATTGTCTGGCGGCGATGCTCAATATTACGTAAAAGATCGATTGCCGAACGCATCTTGTCCTTGATAAAATCGCGGGTTTCTTTCGGCGTATCGTTCTGATCAAGCATCCGGTTATAAGTTTGATTGATTCTTAGTCTCGGGCTGCCGTCATCGGCAAAATAGATGACATAATCGTCCTCGACTTTTTCAATGTAAACTTCCGGAGCGACAAAAACCGCATCATCGGAAGAAAATCTTCGGCCGGGATAGGGATCCAGATTTCTTATTTTCTGCAGTTCTGCGTTAAGCGTATGCACATCCAGACCGGTTGCTTTCGATAAATGCGGCAACCGGTGTGGTTGGAGATCCTCGAGATGATCACGAACCAGTGTTGCCGCAAGTGAATCGCCGAGGCCTTCAGCTTGTAACTGTGCCAGCAGGCATTCATTCACCGTCAAAGCACCGCAGCCGACAGGATCAAGCGACATAACTATCTGCCTTGCCTGTTCTGCTATTTCGGGATCGACGCCTGCCAGGCGGGCTATGTCTTCGACCGTTGCAGTCAAACGCCCTTCTTCATTGAGATTACCGATTACTGCCAGGGCGGCGAGTTTTACTGAGCCGGTCGCTTCCGTAACGTTGAGCTGCCATTCCAGATGCTCGGCCAATGATTCCTTGCGCGAAAGGAATTGGTCAAAATTCGGCGTATCGTCTTTGTATTCGATTTCCTGCGTTTTGTAGCCCGGGTCGAGATACTCCTGAAACTCCCGTCCAAAGTCAACTTCTTCAAATGCATCGGAATTCTCCGGATTTGATTCCTGTGCAAAATCACCGTCCGAATCGGCCTCGCCTGACAAACCGTTTAATGAAGAAATATCAGCATTAAAGGAATCCGATTCCAGGAAATTATTCCGATTGTCCGGATCTTCACTGTGTCCGTCCGCGTTTTGATCAAGGATACTTTCCGAAATTTCACTTACTTCATCTCCGGGCAACACTTCTTCCAAAACCGGATTGGCTACAAGCTCCTGCTCGATCAAGTCCTGTAATTCGAGCGCGGTCATTTGCAACATTTCTATGCGCTGACGCAGCTGCGGCGTCAGAACCATTTTCTGTTGCAATGATGTTGTCAGCCTTAAAGATGACATAAAAACTGTACCCGGAAAGACTTTGCAGCGTTAGCCGATAAATTATCCGATCACCCGTAGAAATTATAAGCCTTTTTGTGAATATTGTGAACGGCCAAAAGAATCAAAGGCTGAAGCGTTCGCCAAGGTAATGCCGTCTGACTTCCGGGTCGGAAACAAGTTCGTCCGGTGCCCCGGAACGCAAAATTTTACCCTCTGACATGATGTAGGTACGATCCGTAATTCCGAGGGTTTCACGTACATTATGGTCTGTTATCAAAATACCGATTCCCTGTTTTTTCAAATATAAGATCATTTCGCGTAATTCTTCGATTGCAATAGGATCAATTCCGGCAAAAGGTTCGTCCAGCAGAATAAAATGAGGATTGCTTGCAAGGCAACGGGCAATTTCGACACGCCTGCGTTCGCCGCCGGATAAAGCATCGCCACGGACATTTCGCACATGTGAGATACCGAATTCCTCAAGAAGGCGTTCAAGACGCTCAATCCTCTCCGGACGGTCGATTTTCCGTGTTTCTAAAATGGCCAGAATATTTTGCTCTGCCGTTAGTTTTCTGAAAATTGATGGTTCCTGCGGGAGATAGCCAATGCCAAGCCGGGCACGCAAATACATCGGTAATTGGGTTATGTTTTGACCCGCAAGTTCTATACTTCCGCTCTCGGGTGTTTCGAGCCCGACTATCATGTAAAATGTCGTAGTCTTTCCTGCTCCATTCGCACCCAGCAAACCTACAATCTCACCCTCCGAAACCTCGAGTGATACATTATCTACGACTGTTCGGCCTCCGTAGCTTTTGCGTAAACCAATGGCACAAAGATGCTTACTTGTTTTTTCAACTGGCACTTTTTCGGATTGAGCGGTTATCGTATCCATTAAAAAAGATTAATTAATTGACCTTCATTTTATAAACTGACCGCGTACGGCCGCTTGAATTATCCTTGCTGCGGCCTTCATTTACGACCCTGTTTGAACGTAAGTCCATTTGGATTTCCCCTCCTTCGGATGAACCCTGAACAGCATCGGAAACTCTTGCAGGCCGTCCACGCAGGATAACAAATTCCTTTTCTGCATTATATAGTGCATAGTCAGCGGATGCTTTTCGTCCGGGTTGTGTTATGGAGACCGCACCATTGAATTCGGAACGCTCAATTTCATTTCGGTCGGTAAGATATATGTCAGCAGTTTGCGAAGTGATTCTGTCACTTCCCTGCCGGACATCGACGTTGCCTTCATAATGCAAAAGCCGTTTTTCACGATAATAGGTCATCCCTGCTGCAGCCGCCGAAACGGGTACGGATGTAGTTTTGCGGTTTTCCGTTCGCTTTACGTCATACAGCAGGCTCTGCACGTCTCCTTCTGCATCAAAACGCCCTTCTTTCTGATTAATCGTCAAACTATGGGCACGCACATAGTTATTTTCCTGCCAGCCGCGTGCATTGCCTGAAAAGACGGCAATTTCAGCGCGATGGTCGATCTCGGCTTTGTCTGATGTGACAAAAACAGGCTTCCCGGTTGCTGCAAAAGGGACCGAGCCGGACGCTCTTTCAGGGCTGTAATACGTGGCGCTTACATTTGTGCGTAGATATGAACGCTGAGACCGTGTGTCCCAATCGATTTCCCGAGCCTTTGTTCTGGCCCGGCTATCCCAAATCGTAGGCTCGCCATCCCTTAGACGAACAATGCCGTCAGAATTTGTAAAGGAAATTCTATTTGCTGTCCCGTTTCGATCCAGTTCGGAAAATTTTGTACCTCCGGCAGCCTCTATCACGTCAAGGTCACGGGTTGATTCTACAAAAGTAGCGGACAAGGTTTCGGCCGTGAGAACCTGCTGGCCGCGACCCTCGGTTGGTATCAGGGGTATCCGCACGGTCTTTGTCGGAGCAGATGCATCACATTGCCTGGCATTGTTTCCGCTTAGATAGAATGAACATTCGAATCGCGGTGCGGAAACTGTTGTTTTATAGTTTTCCGGCGTTTTCTGCACGGGCTCTACAACTAATTCCGCATCTCCTTCGGCTTCCGCACGCGAAAGATTCTTTCCGTCGGAAGAAAAAAAGGTTCTCAGGATATTTGCGGTTACTTTCTTATTCGCACCGTCGGGTCTTCCCGATGGTGCATCCATTTGCAGGGTTGTCCGGCCCTCGGTAATCATTTTCTCCGTTGAACCATCATTGCGAAAGTAAATGTCTATGCGCCTGTTAGCACGCAGTGATGCTCTGGAATAATCCTTTACATTTTCTTTGGGGGTCAGGACAGCCTCTGCGTTTGAA
>JBFLZQ010000013.1:0-57740 GCA_040756215.1 Acidobacteriota bacterium | reverse complement strand
AAAAATCAGAGAGTCCCGGACAAGCCTCTTCAATTCCCAGGTAAGAGGCAATGCGTCCATTACGCATATCAGAATCAATAATCAGAACCCTTAAATTCTCTGCCCCTGCCAACATTAAGGCTAAATTTAGGGCAGTGACTGACTTTCCTTCACCGGCAGTAGCACTGGAGATAACGATACTACGGCAATTGTGGTTCTTGTGATACTTTATTATTCGATTTCTAATCCTGATTATAAAGCTGAAAACTTTCCACAAACTACCAAGGCATTACGCGACGTGCTTGTGCTTCCCTGGAATGAACGATACACAGAGAATCACGTGCGTTACATCGCGCATCACCTAAGGAAAGCAGTCGAGGATATCTGCAAGTCTCCTGCAGGGTATTATGCCAGAATTTAAGGCAACAATGGTGGATGAAGATATATGAACAAAACCAGATTTGCAATTATAGGAGCCGGTAACATTGCAGCCGCATATGCTGCCGCCTTTAAGCAATGCCCGGCACTTGAACTTATTGCCATTGCGGATATTAATGCCGAAAACTCATCAAAAATTGCAGCCGGGACGAATGCGCGAATTTACAGGACTTACAAAGAACTATACGAGTGTGAACCTTTTCTAAACGCTGTTATCGTTTCGACGCCACCAAATCTCCACGAAGAAATCAGTTGTTTTTTTCTAAACAAAGGAATCTCTGTTTTGTGTGAAAAACCGCTTTGTACAAATTTGTTTGGAGCTGTTCAGATTGCCAGCGCGGCTTTGAAAAGTTCCGCAGTTTTTGCTATGGCGTCTAAATTCCGATATTGCAGGGATTTAAATACTGCAAGAGATATCATTGGATCAGGTACGCTGGGCAAGATTCTGCAAGTGGAGAATTCTTTTAACTCCACTGTTGATATGAGTAATAGATGGAATTCGAACCGTGAGATTGCCGGAGGCGGAGTTTTAATCGACAATGGGACACACTCCGTTGACATTGTACGGTTTCTTATAGGTCCGATCATTGAAGTTTTTGCCATCGATGGCGGAAACACAAGCTGGTTGGATGTTGAAGAAAATGTTATTGTTTTGGCAAAAACTGTTTCGGAAACAGTTGCCACGATTGACCTTTCCTGGGGTATTGATAAATCAAAACCTTATTTCGTCAGTGTATATGGGACTGATGGTACTCTCCATATCGGTTGGCGAGAATCAAAATATAAGTTACATAAATCGCAGGACTGGATAATTTTCGGTGATGGCTATGACAAGATAGAAGCATTTACTGCTAAGTTATGTAATTTCGCAAATGCGGTAGCAGGTAAAGAATCTCTCCTTACAAATATCGATGATGCATTGGCATCTGTCGTCGCAATAGATGCGGCATATCGCTCACTGGAAACCCGGCAATGGCAACCGGTAAGACAGCTTGAGGTTTCGGCAATTACTGATGTGAATGAGTATAGTACAAGTGCTTTAAGCGCTGTTCGGTAGCTGTCTGTAATAGTATTTTAATTTTGCTTTCCAAATATGCGTATTCACCCAACAGCCATAATTGAAGATGGAGTAATTATTGGCCGGGAAACATCCATATGGGATTCGGTGCACATTCGCCATGGTGCAATAATCGGTGACCAATGTATCGTTGGCGAGAAATCCTATATTGCATATGACGTCAGAATCGGCAATCGGGTAAAAATCAATGCAATGGTTTATATCTGTACGGCAGTTACAATTGAGGATGGGGTGATGATTTCTGCTTCCACCACCTTTACAAATGATAAATTTCCAAGAGCAACCACACCCGACCTTCTACATTTGAGGTCAAGTGAGCCGGATGAGCATACGCTGCCGACTAAGGTTTGCGAAGGTGCAACTATTGGGGCCGGATGTGTAATCGGTCCGGATCTGACGATTGGCCGTTGGTCAATGATTGGTATGGGATCAGTAGTAACAAAATCAGTGCCGGATTTCCATCTTTGTATTGGAAACCCTGCACGATCGGTAGGAGCGGTCTGTAAATGCGGGAATCGAATCGCTAAATTCTCCGAAAGTTTTAAGGACGGTATTTTTATATGTGAATGCGGATTACGCTATCGTATTCGCAATTTTCACGTATCAGAGGAATTCGAAGATTGAAACTAACCGCTCCAAAAGGCTATTACAATTAAAGTCAATGTCTAAGAATATTGCAATCGTTGGGGCCGGCATCCTTGGGCTGACATTGGCGCTGAGATATTCACAACAAGGACATTCAGTTACAATCTTCGAGTCCGGATCTGCAATTGGCGGTTTGGCGGGGACCTGGCAACTTGGGGATTATTGTTGGGACAAGCATTATCATGTAACGCTCGCTTCGGATAAATTTACAAGAAAGCTAATTTCAGAGATTGGTCTGTCTGAGCAATTGCAATGGAAACAGACAAAGACAGGGTTTTATTATGGCGACAGAATCGAATCTTTGTCTGATGCTTCTGAGTTTCTTTCTTTTTCGCCAATTGGTTTAATGTCCAAAATCAGACTGGCATTAACAATATTGTTAACTTCGCGAATACAAAATTGGAAGAAACTGGAAAAAATCAGCGTCGAGCAATGGTTGAACCGCATTTCAGGCCGCGAGGTATTTGAAAAAATATGGAAACCATTATTGATTTCTAAACTTGGCGATTCATATCGTGAAACGTCTGCCGCATTTATTTGGGCAACCATAAAGCGAATGTATGCCGCTCGTTCGGCTGGCTTAAAAAAAGAACAATTTGGCTATGTCGAGGGCGGATACTCAACCGTCTTGCAGAGATTGTCAGAATTGTTAGCAGACTTAGGAGCCGAAGTGCGTTTGGATTCTCAAGTTAGTGAGGTGACCCGTAATCGAGCTGCCAAAGTTACGGTAAAATATTCTTCAATAAGCAAAAGTGCGTTTCATGTTTTCAATGCATCCGCGGCAAATTACGGTATAGGCTCAACAAATCGCCCGTTGTTATATAACTCTCAGAATGATTTTGAGGAGTCCTTCGACGCCGTAATTTTAACCTGTCCCGCTCCGGTGGCGGCTAATCTAGTTCCTGAGCTTACAGAAACAGAACGGCAAAAACTTTTATCCGTCAAATATCAGGGCATTGTCTGTGCATCGGTATTAACACGGCGTCCTTTATCGCCATTTTACGTAATCAATTTGCTTGAACCTATGCCGTTCACAGGTGTTATCGAAATGACGGCTTTGGTTGATCCCAAAACTTTTAGTGGGAACGGTTTAATATATTTACCCAAGTACGCACAATGGGACGATCCTATTTTCCGTGCTGACGATGAAACCTTACGCATCGAGTTTCTCGCAGCTTTGGAGAGAATGTTTCCTGCCTTTGATCAGAATGATGTTCTGGCGTTCAAAGTTTCACGTGTCAAATATGTTTTTCCATTGCCTACTATAGGTTACTCAGAGTCAGTAATTTCACCCGAGACCACGGTTAAAAATGTCTTTTTAGTTAATTCTTCGCAGATTGTGAACGGAACACTGAATGTCAATGAAACTATTCAACTGGCTGAATCTTTTTTTGAGAATTACAGGATTTAAAAATGAAGCCGATAGCAAGCCTCTCGCTTGACCTGGACAACAAATGGTCGTATCTCAAGACCAGAGGTGATAGAAAATGGATGTCATATCCCTCCTATCTGGGAGTTGTTGTCCCGCGGTTTCTTGATTTTCTTTCTCGGCGCAATCTGCGCATTACGATATTCATAGTGGGGTATGATGCTGCTTCAGATAAGAATGCAGAATCAATGTCGGCTATAGCAGCAACAGCCAATGAAATCGGTAATCATAGTTTCAGACACGAGCCCTGGCTTCATCTTTATTCAGAAAGTGATTTACATGACGAGATAAGACGCGCTTCGGATGCAATCGAAAAAGTTACAGGTAAAACGCCACTCGGTTTTCGTGGCCCGGGCTTTAGCCGGTCAAAAAAATTGACAGAAATTCTTATCCAAAACAATTTTTTGTATGATTGCTCCGCGCTTCCGACCTTTATAGGGCCGCTTGCACGTGCTTTTTACTTTATGAATGGCCCGACATTGACAGCTGATGAACTAAATGAACGACGGGAACTCTTCGGCCGCTTCTCTGACGGCTTTCAACGTCTCCGGCCAACTTTGATTCGTGGACAAAGCGGTGAAATTGTTTCTATTCCTGTAACTACTTTCCCAATAATCAGAACGCCTATTCACTTTAGTTATTTGTTATATCTTGCGACTATTTCGCCTAAGCTTGCCCGATTATATTGGAGGGCGGCGCTTAATGCTTGTTTTTATCTCGGTGTGCAGCCATCATTATTACTCCATTCGCTGGATTTTTTGGGGTGCGATGATGATGGTGATCTTGCTTTCTTTCCCGGCATGCAACTTTCTGCCGGAAAGAAAATTGAATTATTAGATGAATTCATTGATGACCTGTGCCAGAAATTCAGAATTACAACCCTTGCAGAGCACTGTTCTACTGTGTCGCAAATTAAAGAAGGCAATAGCACCGGTGACTATATCGAAGATCACAATCAATGATGAGGGAAGAGTGTTTTCCCGCCTCAGCAGAAATCTAATAGGATTAGGGATCGCTCTGCGTCCAAAAGAATGGATCAAAAATTCCCTTGTTTTTACATCATTGATTTTTTCAGGTCTGGCTAATGATCCGCAGAAAATCACACTTTCATTGTTAGGCTTTGTTTTATTTTCAGCAGCGAGCAGCGGAGTTTATCTCGTCAATGACCTTTGTGATCTTGCAGATGATCGCCTTCATCCGGTGAAAAAACAACGTCCGATACCATCCGGCCTGCTGAGTCCGGTGGTTGCAGGGATTGTTGCTGCCTTACTTTTAGCGGCGTCGCTTTTAGGTAGTTTTTTTATACACGCAGGGTTTGCCGGAATGATTCTCCTGTACGAAATAATTTTCATTTTTTATTCCCTGAAATTAAAGACGATTGTCATTCTTGATGCGATCTTAATTGCCTCCGGCTTTGTGATTCGGGCTGTCAGTGGTGCAATTCTGATTGGAGTTGCCGCATCTGAATGGCTTGTTTTATGCACCTCTCTCGTTGCACTGTTCATTTCATTCGGGAAACGCAGGCATGAAATGGGATTGCTTGGGGAATCCGCCGCCGCTCACCGTTCTGCGCTTGCTCATTATTCCATCGGATTTCTCGATTCGGTAATGAATATCACCAGTGCTGCGGCGATTGTTACTTATTTACTTTACACGACTGCAGAGTCCACAGTGTCCAGAATCGGATCCCGTTTGTTGATGCTCACCATACCATTCGTTATTTACGGCATTTTGCGTTACATAATGCTGGTACAGAATTGTCAAAAAGGTGGAGAACCCGTCCGTTTACTTTATGAGGATTTCCCATCGAAACTAAATCTCGCTCTTTGGCTTGGAGTTTCGATAATAATAATTTACAAAGAGCAAATATTAAACTCGCTGTCACAGATAATGCTTTGACAGTTATCCAATATTAAGTTTTTAATTTTTGATTTTTATAAAATTGACAATTCGGCTTTACGGTGAATTACCGCTCTTATTAATTGCTAGCAAGCCCGTCACATAACACAGATGAGAAATATATTGCCTACAACTGACTTTTCTATGTCAGCCAAACTCTCTGCCGGAGAGGTCTTTCTTCTTATTGCAGTGGTTGGTATTGTCTTTGCGTTTCTTGGCAGACCGGTTCCTTTTAATAATGAATATGTTTATTTACTTCGTCTTCTGGACGGTTTCCTGCCCAATGATTGGACATTCTCTTCTTCAGCTAATGAACACGCAATATTTAATTATATCTTCTCTCTACCGGCAGCAGTTTTACCTATTGAACTGGTAGGTTGGCTGGGACGCCTGTTTTCCTGGGTTTTCTGCGGGTTCGGTATAATCCTGCTCGCACGCTATTGGAATCTCACACCTTTAAGTACCGGAATTTCTTTTTTCTTTTGGATTCTTATCGGACAGTCTGTAGTAAACGGGGAATGGATTTTCGGCGGCTTTGAGGCAAAGACAATCGCATACTCCTTTTTACTTTTGGCCTTGTGGATGACGGCGGCCGGAAAGCTTTCTATTGGTGGTGTCTTTTTGGGATTAACATTCGCTTTTCACCCTGCGGTCGGAATCTGGTCTATTGCTGCGGCATCCGTAGCAGTTTTTGCGATACGGCCCGGGTTAACTAGTCTCATTCGTTTCTATATTCTGATACTGGTTGGGATGCTGCCCGGAATACTTCCTTTACTTGGGAATCAACTGTCGGCCGATGCAAACAATAATGAAAACTGGAAATTTCTAGTAACGCAGGCGATTGCTCATCACCTTGATCCATATGCTTATTCCCGCAGCGAATTCGGCTGCTTGTTCATAATGTTCTTTTTTGCGGTGGCTTATATGTTATCGCAGAAACGTAAAGAACTGACTTTCCTGACAGTTTTTTTATCTGTACTCGCAATTTTTTATATCGCAGCTTTTATACTCCGTGCAACTGATCAATTCACGTTACTTCGGTTTATGCCAATGCGATTGTTTCCACTTTTTACACCATTATTTTTTCTCTTTTCTTTTTTTAGTCTGATTGGCCGGGGCAAACCCGGGTTATGGACTGTACCTCTGTTTCTCATTGCCTTGGTCGGCTACGTTCCCGCATATCGCTCTGGGCCCGGCATTGAGCAGATAATTCAAAATTTTGATTCATGGACTGCAGAAGAAGATGATCTTGCAAAAGCTTTCGATTGGGTTAGAGAAAACGTACCTGCAGATGCTGTAACCCTTACGCCGCCAACACGAAAAGATGTGTGGTATCGCAGTCAACGCGCAACTATAGTCTCATTCCGTTACCCCGTGTATAGCAATCTAACAGAATGGAGAAAAAGAATTGATGAGGTCACCGGCGGCGTGCGAATACAAAAAGCAGAGAATGCTATTGAAGAAGTTGACAATGCATATTCAAAACTTTCACCGGATATGGTGATCGGACTGAAACGAAAATATGGAGTGTCTTATATTTTAACAAGATCTCAATATCCCTTTGAGATTGTGTATCAAAATTCGCATTGGACAATCTACAAAATACAAGGCGGTGACTATGAGGCCCGTAAATAAACTCAAGCCTGAAGATTGCGGAACAGATGATTTTGTTATCAAAAAAACCAAGGTTTATCTTTTTAGCACTGTTCTTATTAACTCTAAGCATTGGCTTGTGAGGATATTCCATTATGGACAACGCCGGGTCGGATAATAAGGCCGGTCGAATTATTGTAATAGACTATCTTCGTGGAATTGCGCTTTTTTTAATGGCACTTGACCATTGTATGTACTTTGCAGGTGCTCCTTTGGTTGCAGAATCATATGGTTTTAAGATGCCACAACTTGGTCCGGATATTCTCGTAATCATTGGCCTCGTTACTAATCCCGCTTCTGTCATTTTCTTTACTCTGGCCGGTACCAGCATTGCATTATTTGAATTGCAACGTAGAAATAAAGGTTGGTCCGATAAAGACATCTCGCGTTTTCTATTAATTAAAGGTTGCTTACTGATAGGGTTAGATTTGATTATTCAACCGTTTCTTTGGAATGAGCCGCAACCAACAGTGGACACTCTTTCAGCGCTCGGGTGCAACATTATTTTGCTTGTTTTTCTCCGGAGATTGAATGTTTATCAAATCGGGACATTAGCGGCTGTGTTGACTTTTGTCTATCCGTTTATTGTTACAGCGATTCGGGAGTGTTCCGGCACGCCGCTTTGTTTACTTTTCAATGTGCTGTTTCAATATATTCATACAGGTGACTTACATGTAGAGTTCCCGATCCTGGCCAGATTGAATCTTGTTCTGATTGGGTATCTATTTGGTCGGATGATCCGCTCGCATTCCGAAGCAGCGTTCAAACATCTACTCCGGATTGGATTTTTAGGGCTCCTTGGAGCGGCGATGTTGCGGATAATCGGCTCTTACGGGAATTTTACTCCTTATTCTCCGGGGACGCGGTTTATTACATTTTTTATAGAGAGCAAACAGCCACCGAGCCCGGTATTTGTATTATTCAATTTTTCAATCGGAGTTTTTGCTCTTTATGGTTTGTATGCAGCCAGGAAAGTACTGCCAAAAATACAACTCTTACGTTTCTTGGAAATTATCGGGAAGACGCCGCTATTTTTCTATGTCGCACACTTAATCGTTTACGGAATGCTGGTCAACCGAATTGCAGATTTTCATTTTGTTTCGCATACATGGGAGCTGGCAGCAATGGAATTCATAGGCGGCATGATAATTCTTGTCCCCCTAAGCTACTATTACCGGCATTTTCGCGAGAGCCACCCGACGAGTATTCTCAGATATCTTTAGAATAAATCTATGATTTCGTTCAACCAACCTGTTTGCTGAGTATTATTTGTACGGTTAGTGTTTTATCGGGTCTTCGGTTAGAATTGTTTGATAATACGGAGGCAGAGAAATGAAAAAGTTTGCAATTACGCTAATTTTATTTTTTGCGGCTTTCGTGCTTTTGAAGTATGCGGCGACGTCTGAGGCAAGAGTCACTCCGCTGGATGAAAAAGCATTGAAATCGGTCGAAGCGGGAACGTATGAATTCGACAAAGCGCATAGTTTCATTGGTTTCAGGATCAAGCACATGGGCTTGATAGAAGTGCCGGGATTTTTCAGAGACTTCAAGGGAACGGTGCAATTTGATGCCGCGGATATCACTAAATCCACAGTGGAATTTACCGCGAAAATACAGAGTGTTGACACGGGAGTTGCGGCACGGGACAACCATTTACGGACGGCTGATTTCTTTGACGCTGAAAAGTATCCCGAAATGACTTTCAAGAGTACAAAGGTCGAAAAACGCGGGAAATCGTTGGTGCTTACGGGTGACCTCACAATGAAGGGTATTACCAAAAGCGTTTCGATTCCTTTTGAGATTACAGGATGGCTGCCGGCGGGAGAACGCAGTCCCGCTAAAATGGGCATTGCCGGCGAAACGGTCATCAATCGCCGCGATTTTGGTATAAATTACGGCGGCAATTTGCCGAATGGAGTGCCGGCTTTATCGGATGAGGTAAAAGTAACGCTGCAGATAGAAGCCGCAAAGGCAAAGGCTCCGGCAAAGTAACTTTAACAAAATCCGGTGATGATTTTTACCCGATGCGGCCGTTTAACGGCCGTCTTTTTTTGCAGCAAGAGCGGCCGCTTCTGAAAACGAAATATCGTAGATTGCGTACTTTTCCCAATCTTTGTAGTCGAAGTGCCACCATTCATTAGGGTTGACCTTAAAACCTACTGACTCCATCAAACTACGTAAAAGATCCCGATTGGCTCTTTCCTGATCAGTGCCACCGGCATAATTCGGGGAGGCACGCTCGGTAAATTCATCATATTCTGAAGGCATCGGAAGCAATTTACCGGTTTTCAGGTCATAAATGCTGAGGTCAACCGCGCAGCCGCGATTATGTTTGGAGCCTTTTGCCGGATCGGCTACAAATTTACGCTGTTCCGGCGTGGTCACCTGCCAGAAAAGATTTGTGATTGACCAGGGGCGGTATCCATCGAAGATAACCAATCCAAGGCCTTTCGCTTTGAGTTTTCTATGTACTTTGAGAAGAGCCTTGGCTGCAGGCCGCTGAAGAAATGCACGTGCTTCGGGATAAACGGGCTTTCCTACAAAATTATTTGATGTGGCGTAGCGGATGTCCAGTTTTATGGTCGGATCAAGAGAAATGAGTTCGATCAAATCAGCCTCGCGTTTATTATTTTCTACCGGCGGACCGGCGGCAATCGTTTGTGGCCTGACGCTTAGGGCCAGAGCCAGAAACAGGATAATACCTACGACTGCCTGCCGCAAAAAACAGTTTGCCCTGCGGAATAAATAACCGTTTGTTGAAACAATCTTTTGACAGTTGAAATCAGGTTTCATTAAATGCTAATCTGTTCAAGATGCGAGAAGAACCTGGAAAGAGAAAATGTCCTGCCGTTGGTTGGGTCAAGCGCATTGGTGTAGCCGGATTTCTTTTTTTTCTGATCAAAGGTCTTTTGTGGCTTATTATTCCCGGATTAATTGCTTATTTTTCAATAAGTTAGTCTGATACGCCTCAGGGCTTTTCTTCACGAACCGGTTCCGAATCCTCGGGCCCTATGATAACATCCGATCCGAATTTCTGGTAATTTGTAAATCGGATCAGGTTGCGCAATTCATAGACGTCCTTTCTCTCCCTTACAGTCAAACGCACATCAGCCGCCAGAGGCAAAAGATATTTTTCGCCCGCTATCTCTGCCCAATCATAATCAATTGTCCGTCGGGCACTTTTTGCCGGAAAATCTTCCGGTATCCCTGTAGCCTCGCTTTCGATTCGCAAGACACGGGATTTTTCACGGTCTATCCAGATTCTGCCTTTGATTCCCGTAACAGTCGATTGCGTAATGGTATCACCAATTGTAATTTGCTGTCTGGCGCGGTCGCGGTCAACGGTAAAATCGAAAACTACCGTAGGACGGTTTCGCAGGATGTCAGTATCCACCAAATTGAATTCGGTCTCGCTTTCAGGTTTAAATATTGTGGATAAAACAGTTACAAATTCCCCGGTAGAACTCGTTCCTCCCGCCTGTTCATAACTGGAGCGTGATTCTGATTGCTGTTGCGGGACGCCATTTATCGCCAGCAGCTTGTACTCCTCTGCGCCGCTGGATCTGTAACTGACGGCCACAATAAGTTTATCCAGATTTCTGAAGTTACCGGTTCCGGCAAATGCTGCCGAACGCTGAATCTGTTGTTTGACAACAAAATCAGGCATTTCCGAAATAGCTTCAAGTGTATTCCGCCGTGTTTTTTCCAGGAGAGCTGCGGTTTCAATTTCTCCGGGCAGCTTTGTAGCAGTCGGATTTACCCTCCGCCTATCGGCCTGATCCAATGTCCTGCGAAGCTCGTCGTCATTGCCGGATTTTGAGCGCGTCAGGCTTCTCAGACCGTCTGTTACCGGAAAATCTATGCCACGCCTACGCAAAGCGTCAATAAGAGTCGTACGGGCTGCGGGATCATTCTGTGCCGCATAAAGCATTTTTACATATTCGGCCTGTGAGAGAGGCTTTTCCTGCGCAGAAACCGCCAGGGAAACAGCTGTGAGAATCAATGCGATGAAAAGCGTACGAATCATTTAAATCCTAAGATGCCCGGTTTCAGATAAATGTTGCAAAATATAGAAGTTAGAATGTTATCTTCCGATTACGAATGCCTGAAATGGGAAAGCGGAGAAGCGGCCGGAAAAGCCGAATCTCCGCTGATTCCGCGGCTACGACAGATAATAACGGTTTAGTTAACCCATTCCTCTTCGTAGTTCAATTGCCAGTGCCGCGTGACCCATGCCTGCGCGGCTTCCATTGCCGTTGTCTTCCATTTTTTAAGATTCTGGAGTATTGACAGTGCGGCAAGCGGCTTGCTCGGATCACGTTCGACGCGGATAACTTCAGCCGATACTTCAATAATCGGCTTTTCCTCGCCGAGGATTTTGAGCTTGACCTCAGAACCGACCGGTGGAAGGATTTCCAGATTAACCAGAGCGCTGTTTTCGCCGAGGTTTTCTGTTACACCGTCAACCTTAATTCTTCGGCCGGTCTGTTCATCGACCCAGCTTGCCTGCACCGGCATATTTGCCAAAATCCTGTGGTGCAGCGGCGTTTTGTAGGATGATGTTGCGTAATCTATATGTGCCATATAATATAAATGCCCCCTTTTTCTTACCCTATTCCCCTTGCTCGTTATATATAGTCTCCCGCCGCGGAGACAAAGAACGAAAACTATAAACCAATTTTACAAAAAAGTCAAGTATTCGAAACGACTTTTTGTTCGTTCCGAAGAAAATGCCGTAAAAATCGTACTTTGGCGGCAGCAGCGACCATAAAATCGTTCAGATGACCGCTTTCGGCTAAAGGTTTTCCGGGCAAAGCGGCAATTTGGTTAATTTAATGAAAACTTCGTGAAAATTAACTTTTACGTAATAACCGGCGGTTAGATTGGAATTTGATCCCTGTAAAACAGGAATTTCGCGGGATTTTGGGAATCCGATTTGCCTTAATTTCTCGACGTCCGCAAATTTGCGGTTTTTGTAAAATGCCGGATCTTGTCCGCAGCGGCATTGGTAAAGTGGTAAGTCGTTTATTTTATTAGATTTAGCTTTACCGGGCCGTGACGTGGTTTTGTGCGAAAGGTTTTTGATTATAAAAAACAGCCCGGCACAATATCCAAAATCCGGTATAAAAATCCAAAAATCGGAATTTGCCGGAATTTTCCCCTGTTTTTAACGGCATTTTTTAGAATTTCAATAAGAGGTTGGAAAAACACAATGTTCAAAATTTCTCATAGGATTACGTTAATGTTTGTATTAGCGGTCCTGTTCTGTACGGCTGCTTTTTCACAGACGCAGAGCAGCACCGGACAGATTACCGGTATTGTGACCGATTCGACCGGAGCGGCTATTCCAAACGCTACGGTTACACTTAAAAGTCAGGCAACCAATCAGACGCTTACTACTACTACCAGCAGTGAAGGGCTTTATCGTTTCGTGCTCCTGCAGCCCGGAAAATATACGGTAAAAACCTCAGCTCAGAATTTCGCCGAGCAGACCCTGGAAGTCGAAGTCCAGGTCGGCCGCTCGACCGATGCTAATTTCACACTCGGCGCCGGAGACGTTTCGGCCGTGGTTGAAGTAACCGCAGAGGGAGTTCAGACTACGACGAGCAATTTTGACGCCGTACAGGATGCGACGGCTATTCAGAATCTACCCATCAACGGACGGCGCTTCCAGGATTTCGTTACCTTGACGCCTTCGGCACAGGTAGAACCCTCACGCGGCCAAATTTCACTTTCAGGCCAGCGCGGTATCAACGGTAACATCAACGTTGACGGCGTTGACTACAACCAGCCGTTCTTTGGCGGTATTCGCGGCGGTGAACGTGCCAATCAGGCATTTACGATTCCACAGGAAGCCATCCGCGAGTTTCAGGTTGTAGCTGCCGGCTACTCGGCAGAATTCGGCCGTTCTTCCGGCGGTATCGTCAATGCGGTAACCAAATCAGGTACGAACAATCTCCGCGGAACGCTCTTCTATCTCTGGCGTCCGCAGCAGCTTGCCCGCGCAAATGAATATGCCAAGGCACTGAAGGATCAGCGATTGAGCTCGCTTGGGCTTGATGCTACGCTTGCACCTACCCAACATCAGTTCGGCGGTTCGGTCGGCGGTCCGATCAAAAAGGATAAACTCTTTTATTTCGCATCTTACGAACAGCAGCGTTTCCGTGCTCCCCGGCAAGTGCTCTATGGTACGCTTGTCGGCTTTACCCCGACCGCTTCGCAGACCGAGGGCTTCAATTTCTATCGCGGTCAGGAATCGCAATACACTCAGACCAACGACGCCTACGCCGCACTCGGTAAGATCGACTGGAACGTCAATGATGCGAACCGGTTCAATATCCGATACAATTACAGCCGAAACAATGCAAAAAATGCAGTGTCGACCGGCGAAACGGCTCTTGACCCGACAACAACAAACTCTTTATCCACCAATGGTACAGAGAAAAACCGTAACAACATTGTTGTTGCCCAGCTCGTCAGCACTATTTCCGCATCAATTATCAACGAATTCAAGTTTCAATGGGCACGCGAAGACCGTCCGCGTATCCCAAATGCTGAAGTTGCAAGCGTAAGCACGGCAATCGGCGTTTACGGCACACGCAACTTCCTCCCGACTACGCAGTTTGATAAACGGCTTCAATTCGCCGACAGTTTCACTGTTTTGCGCGGAAACCATACTTTCAAATTCGGCGGCGAATTTAGCAATATCCACGCCGACCAGAAATTCGGCTTTAACCAATTTGGTGTATTCACATTCTCGGGCCTGACCTCTACATCGGGTATTCTCGATGCCATTACATCTACGCCCAATCCATCGGCACCGAATGGTGGTTATTTTGGCCGCTTTGATACGACTACTGCCCGTTACAACAAGCAGATTGGAAATCTTCAGGCTGCTTTCACGGTTCGCGAACTTGCCTTTTTCGGGCAAGACTCGTGGCGTGTATTGCCAAACCTGACGTTCAACGTTGGCCTCAGATTTGAAAAACAATACAACCCGTCGGCGCAAGCCAACAATACAACGGTTATCAATCTTGTAAAAAGCGTTACCTATCCGCTTTTTGGCAAGGCAATCGACCCGACGGTCATTCCCGACAGCCAGAATGAATGGGGACCGCGTGTTGGTTTTGCCTGGGATCCACTCAAGAAAGGAAAGACGGTAATTCGTGGATTTGCCGGAATGTACTATGCAAGAACGCCGCTTCTTGTTCTGGCCGCTCCATTCAACAATTTCCGTGACCCGGCCGGCGACCTCTCCGTAACGCTCGGCTCGCCTGCTTTCAGCTCCACGGGATTCAATCTCACAACCTTCTGCTCACAGAATCCACAGTATGTGGCTACTGTCGGAGCTTGTGTAACTCCAAATACAGTTTTCCGGCAATTTGCTATTCTGGGTATTAACCTGAATGCTTCACCGCTTACAAATCTGCCCGTGCTGACGCCGACTCAGCTTGGTCAGATTTCGACGGCGATTCGCAATGCAACGACCAATCCGCCGGCCAGCCTCGGCGTATATCAAAATGCGAATTTCGTCGGAATGACGTCAAATTTCAGAAACCCACAATCATTCCAGTTCGGCGGCGGCTTCGAACATGAGATGTGGAAAGGCATAAAAATCGGCGTTGACTACTCGCAGGTAAATACTGTTTATCTGCAGCGTAACCGCGATATCAATCTTCCCAACCCGACCGGCATCGAGCCGCAGACGCTGCGTGTTCTTGTTAACCGCTCTTCACGGCCATTGACACAAATCGGGACGATCCAGATACGCGATTCTTCGGCCCGATCGCTTTATCGCGGTCTGACGTTCCGGATGAACATGGCACGTAAATGGGGACGTGTAAACGCCTTCTACACTCTTGCCAAAACCACGTCCGATGATGATAACGAACGCGATGCGGGCGGCGTCCTTTATGACAATCCGTATGATCTGACAACGGAATACGGTCCGGCAAGATTCGACCGCCGGCACCAGTTCGTTGCCAATCCGATTTTCTTCCTGCCTTATGGATTTGAGGTCTCCAGCGCCATCCGTATGTACTCCGGCATTCCGGTCAATGCCCGTGTCGGATCGGATATCAATGGAGACGGTAACACCAATGAACGTCCGTTCCTCGTTCCGGGCTTCGAAATCCACCGTAACGCCTTCGAGGGACGTCCGTTCTATCAGGTTGACCTCCGCTTGCAGAAAGGATTCAAGTTCGGCGAACGCCGTCGGCTGATCTTTTCGAGCGAATTCTTCAATGTCTTCAACAACTCGAATATCGAATTGTCAAGCACGACTTCGTCGAACTTCTGCAACAATACAGCGGCGAATTGCGGTCTTTTCGGCCCGACCAACGTGAACTTCCTGCAGGTTCGCCAGCAAGATCCGTCGAACCCGCTCTTTGGCCAAATCCTGCTGGCAAATAACCCGCGCAGCCAGGTATTTCAGGTCCAATTCGGCGCACGCTTCTCTTTCTAAACCGTTTCTGCGGTTTTATTACGGCACGTATGCTCTTTTGCATACGTGCCTTTTTTTTGAAATACTCTGCGATACGGGCAATCTTATGTATTCAGGGTAAAGATTGTGAACGATTCCAATGAGGATACTACATATTTCATCGGCAAAGACCTTTGGCGGCGGTGAGCGTCACCTCGTAGATCTTTGTCGTGGTCTGAGCCGGCTAGGCCACGAGATATTCGTAGCATTGCGGCCGACAAATGAATGGCAGGAGAAACTGGATTTTATAAAAACAGAGAATATTCTCCATGTTTCCATCAGAAATTCCTTCGGCGTGTTGAGTTCGATGCGAATTGCCGATTTTATCAGGCAAAACGGTATTGAAATAGTTCACTCACACCTTGCGCGTGATTACATACCGACGAATATTGCATGCCTAGCGGCAAGACCGGCCCGTTTTGTCCTGACGCGCCATGTTTTGTTTCCTCTGAAACCTTTCAATCGTTTTGCATTGAACACGCTGTCGGCAGCCATTGCCGTTTCAGATGCGGTTGGCGAAGGGCTTAAAAAGATTTTTCCCCCATCAAAAGTCCATATCATAAAGAACGGAATAGAATTTGGAGCAATACCGTCCATTATTGAACAAAGCCGTCTGGCAGAGGAATTCCGGGCGTTTCATAACATCAAAGCGGATGAATTGCTGATAGGTACGCTCGGCGAACTGAAAGAACTCAAAGGCCAAAGGGATTTTGTGATTGCCGCGGCAGAAGTGATCAAAATGTTTCCATCGGCTCGTTTTGTAATTGTCGGGAAAGATAACTCTCCCGGACGGAGCTTTCGGCGTGAATTAAGAAGACTGGCAAAAGTTCTCGGCGTTTCTGAGCGAATAGTGTGGCTTGACTGGCTTGCGGATACGCGGCCTTTTTATTCAGCAATCGATATTTTTGTATCACCTTCGCATATGGAAAGTTTCGGGCTTGCGATGCTCGATGCAATTGCTTACGGTAAACCCGTAGTCGCGACGGCGACCGACGGCTCACGTGAGCTGCTCGGAAAAGATGCCGGACTTATACCGCCGGGCGAACCCGTCGCCCTGGGACGGGAGATGGCAAAATACGCTTCCGATAAGGATTTGAGACAGGTAACCGCAGAAAAGAACCGTGAATTTGCAGTTGAAAGGTTTTCGCTGAATAAAATGGTCAATGATACTGCCGCTCTTTATGAGAAGATACTTAAAGATTGAAATTTGAATTGTTGATTAACAGATGATCGAAATTGATGAAAGCCGGTGCAGGGATTTTCAGACGGCAACATCCCTTGAATGGCTTGAAACGAACGGGCAGGGCGGTTTTGCTTTTGGAACGGTTTCCGGAGCCGCGACACGCCGCTATCATTCCTACCTCACGGCCGCGTTGAACCCGCCTGTCGGCAGGTATGCGCTTGTTGCAAAGTTTGAGGAAACGCTGGAAATCAATGGCGAATTCTTCGAGCTCTCGTCAAATAATTATCCCGGCACGGTATATCCGAAAGGGTACGAATTTCTGACATCCTTCAGGCTCGATCCATTTCCAATATGGACTTTTAGATGCGGCGATATTCTGCTTGAAAAGCGTCTTTTTATGCCTAAGGGACGTAATGCGACTGTTGTCCGATACTCAACGTCCAAACATGCTTTCAAAACAAAGCAAAAAATCAGGCTAAAAGTGCGTCCGCTGATTTCCTGCAAGGATTATCACACAATAATACGACGGGGCGATTTGCCTGCAACGGGTTACAAGATTCAAGACGGTGTAATTGAAATGCAGCCTGATCCTTCCATAGATGCCGTAATCTTTTTTTCACACAATGCTGCATCCGTAATCCCTACGGGATATTGGTACAAAAATTTTCAGTATTTGATAGAAGCCGAACGAGGATTTGATTATTCTGAAGATCTCTATCAGCCATTTGAAATGGAGTTTGATTTTCGCCGCGACGTTTCGGTTATAATTTCAACCGGGCGCAGTATCGAAGCGGCGGCTGCAGCGGAACTGGAAAAATCAGAGATAAATCGCAGAAAAAAAATACTGCAAAGATCCGGACTTCAGACTGAATTCGAGAAATCCCTGGTATTGGCCGCCGATCAGTTTATTGTTGCACGCGGAAATGGTAATACGATCATTGCCGGATATCCATGGTTTTCTGATTGGGGACGCGACACCATGATATCGCTCAGCGGCCTTGCGCTGGTTACCAATCGGAATGAAACAGCCCGATCCATTCTGATTGAATACGCAAAATACGTATCCGAAGGAATGATCCCGAACCGGTTTCCGGACAAGGGCGAATCGCCGGATTACAATACGGCAGACGCTACACTTTGGTATTTTGAGGCTGTCCGTGCATACGTAGAAAAAACCGGAGATATAGAATTAGTAGAAACACATTTATACAAAACTCTTGCCGAAATCATCAGATGGCACCTGAACGGAACCCGCTATCAAATCCGTGTAGATACCGATGGATTGCTCCAAGCGGGAACACCGCAAACGCAGCTTACATGGATGGATGCCAAAAGCGGAGAGCGCGTTTTTACACCAAGAAACGGCAAACCGGTAGAGCTTCAGGCTCTGTGGTACAACGCCTTGCGGTCAATGGCTGATTTTGCTGAGGTTTTGGGCTATGACGATGACCGTGTGAGATTTGATTCTCTGGCAAATTTGACTCGGTTCAGTTTTAATGCCGTTTTCTGGAATGCGGATGCCGGCTGCCTCTATGACGTAGTCGAAAACGGCAGACGAGATGCTTCGGTCAGACCAAATCAATTGTTTGCCATTGCGCTGCCGCATCCTGTTTTAGAACGAAGGCATTGGCGGACAGTAGTCGATCGCGTGCGGTCCGATCTTTTGACACCATTCGGTTTACGTACTCTTTCACCTGCCGATCCGAATTATGTCGGGCGTTACGAAGGCCCGCCGGCGAGCCGCGATGCTGCCTATCATCAGGGAACTGTCTGGGCTTGGCTGATGGGGCCGTTTATCGATGCATTCAGACGGGCTTATGCTGAAGAAAAAGATGTCGAAAGCGAAAGTCTCGGGCTGCTTGCCGCATTTGAAGACCATCTGAAAACTGCCTGTCTCGGGCAAATCTCGGAAATTTTTGATGGCGATCCGCCGCATACTCCGCGCGGATGTCCTGCTCAGGCGTGGAGCGTTGCAGAGATATTGCGGGTTTATTCTACAATATTGAAAAAGGCAAACGGGCCGGCCATTTCCCTTGATTAGGTAGCTATCGCATTGTCGGCTTTGCCAAAATCCGTACGGAGCCGAAGCACTTCGTTTTTAAGTCGTTTTCGCTCCTGTTTTCTCAAATACATTGCGGCATCCGCTTCATTTATAGCTGCCTCGAGACCCGAAATATCCGCAAAATCAGTGAATCCCCAGGAGACGCTGATTTCGATGGGATGTTCGACGCCTTCAACCGAAACATTCGAAAGCATTGCCTCGAGCCTTGTCATTCTCATCATAGCCATTTCGGCATCCATACTGATCATTACTACAAAAAATTCGTCGCCGCCCCAGCGGAATATCAGATCTTCCGCGCGTACGATTTCACGGATACCTTTTACAACACAGCGAATCGCCATATCTCCGACGGTGTGTCCGTAGCGGTCGTTAATTCCTTTCAAGTCATCAATGTCAAAGAAGCCGACACATCCGGAGGTTTCGCTGTTTTCATCGCCTTGTTTTTTTATGAACCCGTAAAATGCGTGACGATTGAATGCGGCGGTAAGCGGATCGGTATGGACAAGTTGTTCGAGTTTACGATTGGCATCTTGCAGCCTTTCGTGAGCAGATTCAGCCTCAGTCAAAACTTTCTCCAGTAAAACCAGAACCATTCCCATACCGAGAGAGGTCTGCAAAACGAGTTCGATGATTGAGTTGTAAGCCAGAATTGTCGAATCAATTGCCTGTTCGCGGCAGGCGATAATGGCTGCGGAATAAAGGAGCATATCCAGCAGCAGTGCACCAAGGGCGATATGCATGAGTTTCCTGCCAAAGGTATTTCTATCTGACCGCGCAGATATTACAAATGCCGCCGTAAAAAAACCGGCAAGTATCAGACAATGAAAAGGGTAAAGTTCATTTACATCAGTCGAAACCAAAGGCAGTAAAATAGCTGCAATCAGAAACGGAGCGAACCAGATCTCCGTTCTCGGACGTAATTCCCAGCCGGTGTCCAGTCCAATGCAGCCTGCTACCACTAAAAAGCCGAAAATGTATTGTCCGAGGTAAAAATAGGTCGTTAAAAGAGGCGCGAAAACCTCGAAGGAAATCGCCAAACGCAGACAAATGAGTGAAAATGACAGGCTTAGCCAGGCTATAGTCCAGTATTTTAATGCTGTCTGCCGAAGAGATTTACCCAGCAAAAGACATAGAACGGCGATTATTATTACGCCATTCAACTGAAGAATTAAATTGATCCCGGAATCCATTGGTAAAAACTGCCAGAAGGAATACGGATGAGGAGGCCGTAAAAACTGAGTGGATGGGCGATGTGCGGGAGTGGTGCCCGACTTTAAGTCTATATGAAATAGCAATAAATTGTCTATGTATTTTTTAAAAGCGTACGGAGCTCATCCAAAGTGGGTAAGGACGTGCGGGCACCGACCGACCGGCACTTTAATGCCGCTACCGCATTTGCTATTCGTGCACTTTCTTCAATGCTTTCGCCCGAGAACAATCCGAAAATCAGCCCGGCACGAAAGCTGTCGCCGGCGCCCGTAGTGTCCCGACAGCCTCCCGGAACGGCAAAACCCTTAGTTTCAATAAAATAACCTGCGGAATAAAGTAAAGAGCCGGATTCGCCAAGCGTTACACCAATAAGCGCGTTGTTATATTTCGAGGCTAATTCGACAATTGCCGAACGTAAATCGTTTTTACCGGTAATCTCACGCGGGAAATTCTGTGATGCTATTAAAATATCAACCGAAGCCAGCAAACGATCAATATCCGGAAAAATTTTATCGATATCAATGGATACCACAGTCCCGCATTGGCGTGCTCGAGCCGCGAGTTCTATACAAGCCGGCGTGTCGTGGGGTGAAAGATGAAGGACGGAGGATTCCTCAACCAATGAAACGGGTGCGTCTTCCGGCGAAATCGTTAGTCGGGGATCGCGTTTCCAAATAACCGTTCTTTCGCCATTTCGCCGGTCAATAATAATAAAGGCAATCTGTGTTTTAGCTCCATTGACAATGCGGCTAAAAGAGACATCTATGCCTTCCTGACGAAGTGTTTCAAGCCCGTATTGACCTGCCGGATCATCTCCAAAGCTTCCGACATAAGCCGTTCGCAGCCCGAGACGCGAAAGTCCTACCATTGCCGTGGCAATTTCGCCGCCGGCTGCCTGAGTGTAATCCGTAAGTTCTACTTTCGAATCGAAGTCGGGATATTGAGGCACCTCGATCAAGTAATCTACCGCATTGGTTCCAAATCCTAAAACGTCGAACCGGCGATTGCGTGCAAATGCAAATGGAAGTTTCATAATACGTCAATTCGATATCAGATAAATAATGTGACTGCTTTGCTTGCAGAATATGTCATTTCCAAGTTAGATTTGATATCATACGCGATTTTGACAAAGCAGCGAATTCATACAAATCAAAATATTAGATTTCCGGAGATAAAAGAAAATGCCGACAGCGATTTGCCCAGAATGTGATGAAGAAGTTTATGTAGATCCCGACAGCGAACAAGGCGACATTGTCACTTGTGATGAATGCGGGGTTAGCCTGATCGTTGTGGGACTCGACCCAGTGGAACTGGATGTGGACGAAGGAGATTTGGAAGAAGATTATGACGATCTGGATGATTTAGACGGTTATGATCTCGACGACCCGGATCGCTTTTAGGAAACCACAGATCAACTATTTTCCCGGAACATAAGTTTCGCGGTTTTGCCGTACTTTATACCCCGAAATGCTTTCTATGCGGACAATACGCGGAGCTTCCGGTGCGGTTACATTTTCCGGGTAGTAAGCTACGGCGTAGGACCCGGTTATTTCTTCAGCGATATCGGCCAGGAGTCCGGCCGGGCTTTTATCGCCTGCAACGTATGATTTTCCGCCGGTTGCGTTAGTTACTCCGCTGATTTCCAACGGAGTCGGCACACGTGTCGTTCCCGAACGCATTCGGGCAAATGACGGCAGAATAATATTGTATATAGTTACATTTGCAGCATTTGCGCGTTCAATGACAACTCCCGGTGTGGAAGTATCTCCAACCGGAAATCCATCCGTAATGACTATCACAGCTCTCCGGGGAACGGCGCCGGCAATGGCACGCGGCGATTTTTTCTCGATCAGGCGGATTGAGTAATCGATAGCGTCGTAGGCGTGCGTGGACAGGCCGTTTCGATTTCGCGCAAGGCGGTCGAGAGACTTTTCAAGCTTTTCTCTCCGATTTGTGAAAGATTGCTCAAGTTTTACCTCCATTGCAAAAGAAACGACGGAAATATAAGTATTATAATCACTTAATTGATCTAAAAATGAATTAACAGCTTCTTTTAACCGTCTGATTTCGTCTTCGGTCATACTCCCGGAGACGTCCAGAGCCAATACGATCGACAATGGACGCCGGCTGCCTTTTACGGGCTGAAAAAAAGCAATCTCCCGTTCCGTTTCGTTTTCGTAGAGACGAAAGTCAGAAGCAGATAATCCGGGTACGGGAGCGCCGTTTTTATCAACGACCGTTATTTCAAATATCGCCAAATCAGTATCTATTTTGATTTCCTGGCTGTAGATAACGGCCACCTGAAAGCCAAAAACCGCAACGAAAACACTAAAAACAAATGTTCGCCGGATAATCTGCCGCATAATGTCATTTTGACTGATTTCGGGCAATTTGAATAGCCATTTTGAATCGCCGGTCGGGTAAACGTTTGAGCCGCATGGCAAAAAAGTGCCTAATAATCGGCCTTTTCTAAATGGCACGCAGTTTGATCTTAATGCGAAAGGCGAGCCGGACTAAGACGGCCGCCTCCGCACAATGAATGACTTAGTACCAAAACAAAGATCACGCACAAGACTATTCGTTGTCTGGACAACCGGTGTGCTTGCTTCTATCGCGACCTTAGTTGCGTTAGTTGATGCCTTCAGGTATTCCGGAAATGAAGTCGCTGTTTTGGTAGCGGCAGGTTTTATAGCCTGGATGATAGCTCCGTTTTCATTCAGGATTCCGGGTTCCGACTCTGAATTCAGTCCGGCAATTCTGGTTTCTTTCTGTGGAACGGCAATGATGGGAGTTGCCGGCGGTGTCTTGTTGCCGCTGGTTTCGGCGGTGGCTGCTGCGAAGGATTTTCGCAAAGAGCCGGAGCGTTGGGCTGCAGATGTTTCCGGGCAGGTTATTGCGGGCTTTTGCGGCGCATTGGGATACTTTACTGTAAGTATCTTGTTGAACACGCCCGAATTAACGGTCGCAGCCGTGCGGTTGTCAATTCCAAACAGCCTGATGGTAGCCTTTTGCGTGATGGCGGCTGTTCACTACATAACTGCAGCGGCGATAAATTTTATCGAGATACGTTCGAGCGGCAGAAAACTGGATCTAAATGCTTTTGAACAAATTTTTAGGAAACCGATTATCAGCTACGTTCTTTGTCTTGGACTGGCGATTTCGCTGTTTATAGTTTTCAGACACTTTGGAATTGAGTTCGGGCTGGTCCTTATTCCGCTGGCCATCGGAGCAAACGCCGCATATAAGATTCATCTCAGAAGCCTGGCCGGGAAGACTCGGGAGTTAATGGAGGCAAGCCGGCTGCATCTTGCTACGGTCGAGGCAATTGCCACTGCAATTGATGCCCGGGACCAGATCGGCACCGGCCATGTCCGCCGTACGCAAATCTATGCTGTCGGGATGGGTCGGTTATTGAATTTGCCACCCGAAGAAATCGATGCATTGCGAATGGGGGCACTGCTGCACGACATCGGTAAACTGGCAGTTCCCGATCATATCCTGAATAAACCGGGCCGATTGACATCTGCCGAAATGGAGAAAGTAAAAATCCATTCATCTGTCGGAGCTTCCATTCTCGAAAAGGTCGGATTCCAAAGCCCCGTCGTACCGACAGTTAAGTATCACCATGAATATTGGGACGGAAGCGGGTATCCGGAAGGCTTGCGCGGCTCTCACATTCCGCTGACAGCACGGATTCTTTCCATCGCAGATTCATATGATTCGCTGCGCGGCGATCGGCCATATCGTTCTGCGATTAGTCGTGAAGATGCATGCGGCGTGCTAAGGGCTTGTTCCGGGACACGCTTTGACCCCAGACTGGTAGATTTATTTCTCCGCAATCTTCCATATTTCGAAGCGGAAATCGAATCGGAAGGACTGGCATATGAATCGTTGGGCGTAACGGATTCGGCAAACATTTCAAATCCGAATTTTGTGGAGCAAATAAAACGCGCTAATCGTGAGGTGTTTACGCTGTATTCTCTTGCGCGTGAATTCAGCGCGGCGCTCAATCTGGAGGAAACGCTGTCGCTTTTTGCGTCAAAAATATCTGATTTCGTGCCCTATGACATCTGTGCAATTTACCTGCTTGAAGATTCCGGAGAATTTGCCAAGGCAGTTTATGTAGCCGGACGTGATGCAGATTCATTGATGGGCCGCCGAATAAGAATCGGTGAGGGTGCAACGGGATATGTTCTGAAGAAGCAAAAACCGGTCGAAAACGTTGATCCGACCCTTGATTTCGGGTTTATGCGGCCTGATGGATATGAAAATCTGCGCACTCTTGCATCCCGTCCATTGATAGCCGATAACAAACTTATTGGAGCGGTAACGCTTTATACTTCAAAGATTACGAATTATCAGGATGAGCATATTCGCTTACTTGATACGGTTTGCCGGATTGCCGCCGATGCAATCGCTAAATCCCAGATTCATGCAGTTGCGGCATCGCATGCCCTGACGGATCCGATAACCGGATTGCCGAATGCAAGAAGCCTGCATATCCAATTTGAAAAAGAAGTGCAGCGGGCGATTCGCAATGGTACGGAGTTTCAATTACTTATGCTTGATCTAGATGGTTTCAAGGAAGTTAATGACAACTTTGGGCATAAGGTCGGGGATAATCTTTTGACTGCTATCGGGCAGGTAATACGCGGCGAATTGCGCGAATACGATTTTCTTGCCAGATACGCGGGCGATGAATTTGTTGCCATAATTCCCGGTGCAGACAGCGAATCCATCACTGATCTGTGCCGCCGTATCGAGGCTGCCGTGAATTCTTTCGGAATCGAAGTTGACACCGGTGTTGTAGCCGGCGTCGGTGTAAGCATAGGAGCCGCATCCTATCCAATTCATGGCGAAACTTTTGATCAGCTGGTAATCTCCGCCGATAAGGCAATGTATGTTACAAAGGCACTGCATCGCAGAAACCGCAGTCGGAGTGGCTCGCCGCCGGATTCCGGTACGTCCGGAGGAGCTGATTACGGGCTTTCAGAAACAGCAGATGTGGCTGATGAACCAATAGAGGCTTCAGCAGTAAATGAACGCCAAATTATGGCATTTGGCTCCTTGACTTGAATTTTGTAAGTTTGGAGCGGACGTGGTGGGCCCGCTCCTTATGTTCCGGGTTCGGGTTTTTTGCGGTAGTGCGGCTGCAACTTCTCCGGCCCGGAACCTTTTAAAATGCCTGCGAGAAGCGGAAATGTATCTGACCCTGGTGCAAACGGTAAGTTGCATCGGGCGGTACGGGCTGGGGAATTATGAAACGCGGCGGATTCAGCAAATATCCGTAATCTAAACCAATTTCTCCTCCGATCGGCGTTTTGACACGCAAACCAAGCCCGATCGTGTGGCTCCATAAAGCACGCAAATTTCTTCCGGTAATATCTCCGGGAGCTACGTTCGGTGGATTGAATATATCCTTGATACTTCGGAATACATTACCTCCGTCATAAAACGGCACGACGCGCAAGTTTTCACCTGCCGGAATCCGCGCTTCGAGATTGACTACTGCCAATCCGTTTCCGCCGAACGGAACAGTAAACGGCTCCAGATAAACCTGCTGCCCGGCTGAATTGAAGAAATTTCCCTGCGGAACAATGACCACACGCGGGCCGGCGGTTTCAAAATCGAAACCACGTAATGTGTTCGAACCGCCTGCGAAAAAGCGTTCACTGATTGGCAGAGGATCGCCGAGAGTAGGAAAAGACGACGAGGCAAAACGATTTCCGCCCGCAAATACATTGGCCAGCCCGAGAACGGCCCGGGCCGCCAGTGTCGTTTTATTAAGTCTCGACAAGGTATAGTATTTATTAAATGAAGCCTGAAATTTATTGAAACCGACATTTGCTCCGAAAGCCGGAAGAGAGAAGTTGTATTCGGCAGTAATGTAACTTCCGTTTGTCGGGTCCCCGGCATTGTATTTACAAGGTTCTTCTGCCTCGCCTCGATTAATTATCTCTAGAATTGTGTAACGTTTGAGACATTGCCGCCGCGTGTCGCGGACGAAGGTAAAACCAAATCCGGAGATTCTGATTTTTGAATCCGGCAAAAGCAAATCTTTTATCAAAAGACTGTCTATTTTGAATAACCTTACATCCTCGAATCTATAGCGAAAAAAAATCAGGCTCCGGTTCTTTAAGCTAAGCGTCCGGTTAGTCTCTGCGGAAAGAGTCAATCTATTTAATGTGGGATTTCCTGCGGCCATGCCGAATTGATCCACCGGTACACCGTTGGCATCGCGCCGCTGTACGATACCAAAAGTTCCGCGGTCAAAGGCAGAGCGGAAGAAACGTGTAACGGTTTCATCGCGTTGATATGAAGCCGAGACCGTCAGAGGTGCAAAGGATTTTCGACCGTCGCGGAGAAATCTCGGATTGACGAAATCAAGCTGAAAGAGCTGTTGACGCTGCGAATAACGGAGCCTGGCTCCGCCCTGCCATAGCCGGCCGAAAAGATTCAGATGGCGTAAATCGACAAAACCGCTAAAACCAAGGTCAGTTGAAAAACCTCCGCCATAGGAAATGATGCGTGGAGCCTGCTCCTCAACACTGATAATCACATCGCGAAGCTGACTGCCGTCAGGACGTTCGCCGGCGGGACGAATCTTGGTTTCGACACGCGAAAAAGCGTCAGAGGAATACAAATTCTGTTCGCTTGCGTAAATATCGGCTGCGCGCAGAGGCTCACCTGGCTCAAGCGTAAGAGCTTTCCGTATTGCCTTTTCTTTTGTCATTTCCGCGCCGGCAACAAGCACGCGATTTACATAAACTTTTTTACCTTCATTTTCAATTTGAAAGATGACCTTTACAGGCCGGGCAGATGACGCATCAGTTGGCGGCAGCTCATCAACGTTAATGCTGACGACGGCATCGTAGTAACCTTGATTTGAATAATATTCTATGATTTTACGCCGGGCATTGCGGACCAGAGCCCGTGAATAATTTCTGCCTACCAGCGGAGTAAACCGGCTACGCAGTTCTGATTCGGAAACCACGGAGTTTCCCTTAATCTGAACTTCGGAGATAACGGTCGGCGGCCCTTCTTCGACAACGAAAGTAATAATCAGATTTTCGCCGTCAGGCGAGACGCCCTGATTTACTCGCACGTCCGCATCACGGTAACCCAGTTCGCGGAGAAGAGAACGTATTGTTTCGGCATCTTCTTCCAGCAAAATACCGTTTGTATAACCGCGGCCGTAACCGAAGACAGGTATAATCCCCAGTAAATTTGCCTGTTTGGATTCCAGAACCGAACGGATTTCGTCAATCGTAAACAAATTTGTACCGCGCAGCCGAATCTCGGAAAGTTTCAGCCTCCGATCCGGATCTACTTTGTAGGTTACCGTTACCTCTCTGCCGGAGAGATCCGCGCTGCTTAATGCCGAACATAAAAACTGGGTGCCGTTCAGGTATTCAGGTTCGTTTTCTGCCGAAAGCGGTGGATTTACGGAGCACAGGGATTGAACGTTGGCAAAGAAAAATCCTTGTTCCTGAAAATAGTTTTCCAGACGGCGTTCTCCTTCGATTATGGCAGCATAATCCAGCGTGCCTTCGCGAATTACCGGCAAAAGTTTTTCACGCGTTCTCTCACCAACCTCGATTTTGTCGGATTCAACCTCAACCGTAATACGCGGCCCGGCTTTTCCAGAAACGCTTATGTTTATGGAATTGGAGTCGCGTTCATACACCACGCGGGGTTCATCTATTTGAGGAGCAACGAAGTTTTGTTTACGCAGCCCTTCGCGAATACGCATGATATCTGCCGCGAGAGCTTCGCGGTTATAGGCATCTCCCTTGATTAATTTTACGGCTGATATTAATTCCTCGTTTTTTGCACCGGCAATGTTTATCGAGAATGATTCGACACGGGCCTGCTCGCCGGGATCAACCGTAAAAGTTACGTTTACTTCCGAATCGCTGCCCAGCGGCTGGACAGAATAGCGGACCCGTGATTGAAAGTAACCACGATCCCGCAAATATTCCAGTATAAGGTCGGCATTTGTTTCCAGTGTCTGATCGCTGACCGAAGTGCCCGGATCCAGCAAATTCAATCTAAGCAGGATCTGCTGTTCGGTAACGTTTGAGCCTTTCGAATCTTCGATTTTTACGGAGACGCGTGATGCTCTTGCTTTTCGTTTTACTATAAATTGCAGGTTTATATTACCGGCGGAATTCGGCATGGCTTCAACCGAGATGGAAGCTATCTGTCCGGTCGCGTAAAGTAATTCTATTGCCCGACGGATATTTACCGTCGAATATTTTCGACCTACTGCATTTTTGGCGATAAGTAGAAATTCGTCGTTTGCCGCGGGATCATTTTCTGTCCCGTAGAACATAACGCGGACATCAGTAATTTCCCGCCCTTCAAATTGTGTCTGTGCAAATACAGCCGAAAAAAAAGAAAACACTAAAAGCGCAAATACAAGCCGCCCCGCCATTGCCGGAGTAAAGAGTACCTTATCGCGTAAAGCGGCGATGATGTGAAAATTACAAACGGAATACATCAACGATAAGTTCAAAATCTCTTTCTGAAGCGGACTTCAATACTGAAATTATCCCTGTTTCGGGTAACGTTGCTTAATGCACGCTGTTCATATTGCGCAATGACCGAAAGTTTGTTTGACAGCCTGTATTCCAGAGCGATCACCTGATTCTGATCCTGCGACAGATTTGTAGCATAAGTAACCCGCAGGTTGTTATTAATCTGGCGGCCAACCGTCAATCTGGCCGATGGATTAAGCCGTTCGCCGGAGATGATTGGATCAATTTCGAAAACATTCAACCCAAACAGCCTGTCGGTGGCTTTGCGGACAGGGTTATTGATGATCGAATCGGTCAATACTTCTGCCGCAGTATTCAAGCCTGTCTGGGCTATCGACGGCAATCCCGATTCGGTATTGGATAACGAACCCGTAGTAATCAAAGACAATACATCCTGTGTCGGCAATGCAGGTACTGACCGTACGGCTGCATTCAATGTTTCGGTATCCGAGAGCCGGCCCGAGAGATTAACGAAAATCTGATATCCCTTGATTTCAGTTTCGGCTTGCAGAAACAGGTTCGGGTCAATGTCGCTGTCGGGAGGAAATTCAAGTACGCCTCTTTGTACAACGTAGCGGTCGTTTCGGAAGAAAAGCGTGCCGCCGGTTGCGGTGATGCGTCCGGAAATCTGTGGATTGTCCGTAGTCCCGGTTAAACGCAGGACAGCCGATGCCGTAAGATCCGCAATATTATTTTTTACAATCAAAGCATCGCGGCCTTCAATCGTTAAATCGAAACGCGCCTGAATACCAGAAGATCTCCCGCCGGACAGCGAATTATCACGCCTTGAGCCGACAATATTCGCGAGTTCGATATTTCGTATATAGTTGCTGCGGCGTGCTCTGATGCGGCCGCTGATCTGAAGTGCAAGGAGGCCGTTATTCCTTCGCCCGGAAACTTCGATATTTGCGTCACCTGTCGTAATAAAATCAGCCGGCAAAGGGACTGTTACATTAGTCCCTTCCAGACCTAGTCTGAGAGCTTCTATACGAAGCGTGTCTCCGAAAACGGCGCCGCCTTCAGCCGTAAACTTTCCACCGCCGAGATAGCCGGAAACTTCCTCAAGCTGCGCTTGATTGGATGTGAAAAGAATCCGCCCTTGCAGCCGGTCAAATGAAACGCGTCCCGTACCGACAAAGGTCGCCACAGCGGCATTTTGCAGTACGGCGGTTCCGGACAGCCGGGCGGAATTGTTAGGGCCGGTAACACGAATACCGATGTCAGAAAAGCCGCCGAAAAAGGTATCAGTAACTGAAATCTGCGGAAAAGCATTTAGAATCGCAAGGTTGATGCGGCCGTTTATCTGTAGATTGTTAACCGCATTCGGGCTCAATGCCTTGCGGCCAATGATAGACAGATTCGAGCCGCTGCCGGCAAAATTTGCATTGACAAAATCTATTGCCGAAGCACTGAAATCTATTTCCACGGGGCCGGTGGCGGCAAGCCTGGTATCCTGAAGCCGAAGCTCCAGCAATGAGAATCGTGCAATTCCGGCAAGGGCGTCTGTAGTGATTTCACGTTCGCCTTTGTCATTGAAACGGGCAAGGTTACCGCTAAGCCGAACGCTTCCTGTCCCGGTTCCGCCTATTGAAAAGCCTTTAAGCTGCGGGATGATTGAGAAATAAGGCTCGAGCGGACTGCGGTCAAAAGCTGTTTCTACATTTACCGGAAGCTGTCTATCCGCAAAATTCAGGGTTGCGGAAATTATCTGTGGCCGGGCGTCGAAAATTGCCGTTAGATTTGCATTCAGTACCGAGTTTTCCGTTACGCCGGAAAATCTAACATCGCCAAATGGATTATCATTTATGCGAACCTCGCGGGCAGTGCCGTTAAACTGCACATTCCATTTTTCGGTTTCTTTCCAGTTGCCGCGAATGGTCGCATCGATGTCAGTTCGTCCATCGAATGTCGGAAAGCCTTCGCCGTTTGGTATAAAAACAAGTGCTAGCGCAAGAGGGACATCGCGGCCGGCAAGCGTGAAATCAAATTCCTCGCTTGCCCTGTCGTATTTACCCGAGCCCTTCAAATTGCCACCTGAGGCAGAAATCTGTGCGGAATCTATGATCACGGAAGTCCCTGAAAAGCGTATGCCTGCCCTCAGATCGTCGAAATTACGCCCGGATAATGATCCGCTGCCGAAAGCCAGATTCAAACTTCCGGACGAATTATCGGGGAGACCGCTCACTTCAATGTCGCCCGAAACCTTTCCTTTCAGGTCACGAAGCGACTCCGGCAACTCGACGGGAAGAGCAGCTATCAGATTGGCTGAATCCAAACCTGAAAGTGTTGCTTTGACCGTAATGTTATTTTCTCCCGAGCGCGGAATTGTGACGGCAAATTCAGCAGTGCCGCGGCTATCCGCAAGCCTCCCGTTTGAAAACCGCACAACTTCACGGCTGACCGAAATATCCGCAGAGACCGAGCCCAAATCGCGTTGACGTAGATAAAGATGCTCCAGCGAGACTCCGGCGGTTATTTCCGGGTCGGCAATGTTGCCCGATAATTTTGCGTCCAGGTCCAGACGTCCGCCAAAACCTGCCTGTAATTTTTCCAGTCCGGATTCCAATTCCGGAGATTGGTAAAGGGTCCGTGCCAGTCGGTCAACCTCAGCTGCATTTGAAGAAGCTATCCGGATATTCAAATTCGAATTATTGCTTTTCAGATCAAATCGGCCGGATGCTTCGGCCTTTGTATTTTGGCTTTGAAGATTGGCGTTTTCAATTTCAAACAAGCCTGAATTACCTTTGAGTCTTATTTTGCCGTTAAGTGGTATTGTGCCGCTTGCGGATGTGTCTGCCTGTGCGTTAAGGTCGGCATTTAGTATCCCGGAGGCGGCATTGTAATCTTTACCGGGAAAAGTAATTTCGAGGTTCCCTGTTGCGGTACCGGAGAGCGGAGTGGCATTACTGAGCCCGACCGCGACCAGTTTGGCAAGATCCAGATTTTCAAACGCGGCATTGATAACGGATGTTTCCTTATCATTCAAGGCAAGGTAAGCCGATCCATTGACTTCGCCGTCCATTACTTTACCGCGGAGGCCTTCGAGAGCAATGCCGTTATTTGTTGCGGTAACCGAAGCGGAAACCGCGCCAAGCGAAACCGAGCCCAGAATTCCGCCGCCGATGCTCATATCCGCGCTGGCCCGATAACGGCCGGAAGGTTCTAAAACAAAATAAGGACTTGCAAGCTTCAGTGCCTCCAGTTTTCCGCCGTCCCGCAATGTCGGGCTTTTAGTTAGTTCCACGTCTCCGGCATCTATATCCGCGGTACGGCCTTCAATTCGACCTTGCCGTATCGTCAGACGGACGCCCGCGACATTTACGCTGCCAAGCGAAGCCGCTTCCGAGTTTAAGCCGGAAAACCTTACATTGTCGGATTCTATTCGTGTTGCAGCCGGATTGTCTAAAATCGATATTTCTTCGGCGTATAAATCGTTCAGACGGGTTTTCCCGCTATTGACTGATGTTGCACGGACGTTTCTGAGTATTGCCCTTGTCTCGGCAGGCAAATCCGTAAAATCAAACCTGTCTGCGGAGACTCCGGTCAGGCGCGTATCACCGAAAAGGGCAGTATCGGATGTCAGATCTGCCGCAAAAACCGTGGTTTTTCCGTTACGATTTTCAACGGTTAATTTCCGTCCGGCTAATTTACGAAGTTCATAATCTTTTGTCCTGAAAGCATCGGCTGCCGCATACGGCGAGGACAAAAGGAAACCTCCGGATTTCATTGCCAGCGAAAGTTCATCAGCACGCAGATTACGAAACGATGAACGCGCAATATCAAATTCGCGTGCAAAGCCACTGCCTGCTTTTGCGTTGAGTTCACGGTCTTTGAGTTCTGCCAGTGCGTCTTTCAGATAGAGACCCATGATCGTACCGGCTTTGCTCTGAACGGCAATTGCCTGCAATTCGCCAAGCCAGCGAAAGTCATATCCGGTTCCGCGGACATTACCTGTCAGGCGTGGAAACTCGACTCTGAAATCTCCGGCCGTCAGCAATTCAGCTATTGCCGTACCGTGGGCTTCGTATGCGGAATTTACTCCCGAGGCGGTGGCAGATATGTTAAGACCTTTAAGGTAAACGCCCTCTGCGGACAATTCGCCGGAATCCGCTTTGCCGCTGATAGTATATTTTTCGCCCTCACCGGAAATGCTGCCCTGAAATCCCGCCGAACCTTTCAAAGCAGTTCCCAGCGGAAAAATGGAAGAAAGTGCCGTAAGGTCGGCAGTAGATTGAACAGCCAGATCATAGCGAAAAGGAGACCACGAGTTGATTCGACCGTGTAATTCCGCATTAGTTACGGGTGATTGAAGCCGCAGCAGCGAAATTTCCGCTCCGCCTGAATCCGTAACGCCCCGCAATAGTATTGAAATATCGCGTACCGCATGTCCGTCGTAGTTGAAGATCGAATCTGCAGCTTCGGCCTCTATTGAAAATCTTTGCATGCCTTGCCCGCTTTCGCCATTAGCAGGCTTTGCGGTAAAGGAAACGTTTCGTGCCTCTGCATCCAGCCGACGGGAAATGTCTCCGAAGTGAAGTGTTGCGCCGCGAAGATTGAAATTAGTTGAATCGTATTTGAGGTTGATGTTTGATTCGGTCGTGTCTTCGACCAGATTGGCAAAGTTTGAGCGGCCATTTTCGTCAAATTTTATCCATAAATCAGCACCGTCGATTTCCGTATTTCGGACGCTTACGTCGCGGCTGATTTGCCAGGCGAAAAGGTTGTCAATAGAAAGTGCTATTCGGGCATCGCGGATGAAAAAAATCTTTTCCCCTGTTTTAAGATCGTTAAACTCTGCATTTTTCAGGACAAGCCGCAGCGGATCGGTCTCTAATTCGAATACTTCGGCCTTAAAGGAAAGACCCATACGCTGAAGTTTTGCCCGAAATTGCGATTCAATCAGCGAAGATACCGCGCCGCTTTTGAAAATAACTATTCCGGAAGCGGCTAAGAGCAGAATTAACCCGATTACGGCAAGCGCAATCCGGATAATACGCCGATTTGGCCGACGATGAGGATTGGCAGAGCCGTTTTCGTTTTGAGCGAGCTCGTCCGGCATTTTCGTTACAACCCGTTGATTTTTACAAACTTACGGTTTCCTCTATTTCGAGGCCGAAAGCTTCTATCGCATTGATCTTTGGGGGGTGATTGGTCAAAAGACGAATCTTTCGAACACCAAGGTCTTTAAGTATCTGGGCACCTATACCGTAGTCATGCTGTTTTCCGTAGCCGGTCTTCTGTTTCGCCGCCTGAAAATCAATACCTTCCTTCTGCATCAGGGCATACGTTTTGAGCTGATTTACCAAATCAAGATTATTTTCCCTTTGGCGGAGATAAAGAACAAGCCCGCGCTTTTCAGCCGAAATACGCTCCAGCGAGCTTCGGATCGCCCGCGATGCTTCGCCAAGCGTGCAGCCAAACATCGCCGGAGTTACATTCTCGGTTTGGACGCGTACCAGCACAGGTTTAGTTGCATCCGAAAAATCGCCCATCGCAAAGGCTAAATGCGTCTCGCCATTGATGATATTCTCATATACTACAACCTTGAAATCGCCATATTCTGTCGGCAGATCCGTTTCAAGGATACGGCGGACAAGAGTTTCCTTTTCGATTCGATAACGGACAAGGTCTGCAACGGAAATTATCTTTAGGCCGTGACGTTTGGCAAAAACCTCCAGTTCGGGCATGCGTGCCATCGTCCCGTCATCGTTCATTATCTCGCAAATTACCGCCGCGGGCGTAAGGCCAGCAATACGTGCAATATCCACGCTGGCTTCCGTTTGCCCGACGCGAACCAGCACGCCGCCCTTTTTGGCACGCAGCGGGAAGACGTGCCCCGGCCTGGCAAGGTCCGAAGGTTTTGTTGCGGGATTAACGGCAGTCAGGATCGTTCTGGCACGATCGGCTGCCGAAATTCCCGTAGTAACGCCTTCCTTTGCCTCGATTGAAATCGTGAAGGCCGTTCCCATACTGGATGTGTTTTCAGCGGTTTGCGGGTATAAATTGAGCTCGTCGCAGCGTTCTTCCGTCATCGGCAGGCAGATCAATCCGCGCCCATGTACGGCCATGAAATTGATAATCTCCGGCGTAACTTTCTCAGCCGCACAGACGAGATCGCCTTCATTTTCACGATCCTCGTCGTCAACGATAATGATCATACGGCCGTTGCGAATGTCTTCGGCGGCTTCTTCAATGCCAGCAAGTGCCATTTGTGTTATCCGGGCGCGCGGGATCTGCCGCTGGTGGCGCACATTCCCTTTTAAACTAGATTCTAGCCAAAAGCCTGCTTTATTGCCAATTTCTTCAAATCGGGCGGATTTTCGCTGTCCGCCGCTTTCTATATTCTTTAATCCGATATAGATTTGAAGATTCTCTGAACAAATCATGAAGCCGCAATCTCAGTCCGGACGCCTATATTTGTTGTCATTACACGGGATTTTCTTTCTTTCCGGTATTGCGACGGTCCTGATTGGTCAGGTACTGCCGATTCTGGCGCGGCGCTTTGCTCTAAGCGATCTCGAATCCGGCAATTTCTTTCCCGCTCAGTTTGCCGGTTCGATTACGGGAACACTGATTTCGGGGCATCTTGGCCGTAAGGGAAAGCTCCGCACGGCGGCTGCTGCCGGTGCCATTCTGATGGCTGCGGGCGTGCTTTTGACAGCTTCACCGATTCATTTTGCCGTCGCCGCGGGATTTTTTCTAAATGGTACAGGTATTGGCCTTACTCTGCCGTCAATAAATATCCTTGTGCTTGAATCAAATCCCGAACGTGCCGCCGCCAAGCTTAGTTTTCTTAATTTTTTCTGGGGACTTGGTGCGATAGTTTCAAAACCATTTGTTGATCTGACTGCTTCTGCCTCGGATACGTTTTACAGTTGTGCAATTTTGGCGGCATTTCTGTTATTTTCAGCGGCTATGCTCTCGATTGCCGGTCCGGAAAAAGAACAATCTCACGCAGCCACGCGGGAAAACTCCGAAAACGCTCCCCGAATCTGGAAAAATCCTGCCGCCTGGGCGATTGCGGTCTTTAACTTTATTCACGTAGGATTCGAAAGCGGGATGGGCGGCTGGCTGACGACGTTTTCAGAACGTCTTGACCCGAGCGGTAATCGCCTGATTTTTTCGCCGACGGTTATTTTTTTCCTTTTGTTTGTAATAGGCCGCGGCGTTGCCCCGGCGATATTTCGTTATCTTGACGAAGACCGAATGCTGGTTGCAGGTCTTTTTGTAGTTATGTTCGGTCTGACGGTTATTTTGACATCGGGTAATAATTTGACGCTTTCTGTCGGAGCCGGAATAACCGGTTTCGGCACGTCTTCTATCTTTCCTTCCAACATTTCCCGGTTTTCGAGGATTTTCGGGCCCGGATCGCTGCGACGGGCGACGCCGTTATTTATTTGCGGAACGCTCGGCGCCGCTTCAATCACCTGGTCAATCGGCCTCGTCTCGGACTTGTCCGGAAGTCTTCGAATCGGGCTCTTTCTTCTTGCGGCGTCCGTCAGCGTCCTGATGCTGTTACAGGCTTTGATTGTAAGTCTTTCAAAGCGCAACGCATCCGGCGCGGAATCTACAATTTCAGAGACCGGAGATATTCCCTGAATGGCTCGCTAAGGTCATCGCGTTTGAGCGCGTATTCGACGGTTGCAATCAGAAAGCCCAGTTTGTCGCCCGCGTCGTGCCGTACGCCATCCAGCTTCAAAGCATAGATAGGCTGTTTTTGTAACAAAATCCGCATCGCGTCCGTAATCTGAATTTCGCCTCCGGCTCCCGGCTTGGTGCTTTCGATTGCGGAGAAAATTTCGGGAGTGAAAATATAACGACCGATAATCGCAAGATCTGAAGGAGCGTCCTCAAAACGCGGCTTTTCTACCAGATCGCGAATGCGGTAGATGCCCGGCTCTACTTCTTCGGCATCGATTACGCCAAAGCGTGAGATTGCCTCGCCGGCCACCTGCATGGTTGCAATTACGGGCGCGCCGAATTTTTCATATACATCCATCATTTGCGCCAGAGCCGGCCGCTTCGAATCTACGACGTCATCCGCGAGAAGCGCGGCAAATGGCTCATCGCCTACAAAAGCTTTGGACTGATAAATTGCGTGGCCGAGCCCGAGAGCCTGTTTTTGCCGTGTATAACTTATCTGAGCGATGTCTGAAATTGCCCGAATCTGCTCGAAAAGTTCTATTTTCCCTTTTTCCTTCAGCAATTGCTCAAGTTCAAAGGAAATATCGAAATGATTCTCAATTGCGCTTTTATCGCGTCCCGTGATAATCAGAATTGATTCAATTCCTGCCGCAACCGCTTCCTCGACGGAATATTGAATGAGCGGTTTGTCAACAAGCGGAAGCATCTCCTTGGGCGATGCCTTTGTCGCAGGTAGAAACCTTGTGCCAAGACCAGCAGCCGGGAAAACGGCTTTTCGGATTGTTCGATTCATAAAAAGATTGTTAAATTAGTTTTTTCACCGCAGCGAACGGCCTTGCCGCAAATTGCTGCGGGGCAAACCAAAAAGTTTATGGCATTATTCGGCGGGAAACAACCGCCGTGGCTGCCCGAGAGGCACAACTTTTATGTTGGATTTGAATTTTGTCAGAGAAAACCTCGAGGCTGTTCGCTCAGCCCTCGCCGCACGTAACTTTCCGGATGATGTTTTGGATAGATTTTCCGAACTGGATTCCGCACGCAGAGCCGCGATTGCCGAATCAGATGCTCTCAATCAATTGCGAAACGCCGCCAGCCGTGAGATCGGCGAGCTGATAAAAGCAGGTAAAAAAGAAGAAGCCGAGGCGAAACGCCGCGAGGTAGCCGCTCTTCGTGAAAAACAGGCAGAATTGGAGCAAAAACGCGAGACAGCCGAGGCCGCAATACGTGAAATTCTCTCATCGCTTCCAAATCTGCCCGCTCCGGAGGTTCCCGTAGGCGGAGATGAATCCGCAAATGTCGAAATCCGCCGGTGGGGAACACCGCGCAATTTCGATTTTGAGCCAAAGGACCATGTGGATATCGGCGAAAGGCTCGGGATACTGGATCTTGAACGCGCGGCCAAAATCGCCGGCGCGCGGTTTGCTATCCTAAATGGACCGGGAGCCCGATTAGAGCGTGCTTTGGTTAATTTTATGCTCGATGTTCATATTCGTGAACATGGATATCATGAAACGCTGCCGCCGTTTCTGGTAAACCGCGACGCTCTTTTTGGTACGAATCAACTACCGAAGTTTGAAGAAGACCTTTTCCACGTCAGGGACGAGCGCGGTCTTGCACTGATTCCAACCGCCGAAGTCCCCGTAACAAACTATTATGCGGGCGAAATATTGGATGCAAAGGATTTGCCGAAACGTTTCGTTGCCTATACACCCTGTTTCAGATCCGAAGCAGGCAGTTACGGACGCGACACACGCGGACTGATTCGCCAACATCAGTTTGAAAAAGTAGAGCTGGTAAAACTCACTTTACCGGAAGAATCCGAAAGAGAGCACGAAAAACTCACCGGAGATGCCGAAAAGATTTTGCAATTACTGGAATTGCCTTACAGGACGGTGCTTCTTTGCACGGGCGATATGGGTTTCGGTGCCCGCAAAACCTATGACATAGAGGTTTGGCTTCCGTCACAGGGTACTTATCGCGAGATTTCAAGCTGTTCAAACTGCGGAGATTTTCAGGCAAGGCGGATGAATACCAGATTCAGGCGTTCCGGTGGTTCCAAACCTGAATTTATTCATACGCTCAATGGCAGCGGACTTGCGGTTGGGCGTACCTGGATTGCGATTTTAGAGAATTACCAGCAGGAAGACGGCTCCGTGATTATCCCGAAAGCCCTGAGACCATACATGGGCGGGATAGAAAGAATCGGTTAGTCTTGCCCTGAAATGAAACTTAGGTTTCAAAATGTCAGAAATGTAATTACAATGTAATTATGAAAGCCCAGATAATCCAGATTGGAAATTCGCAAGGCATTCGAATCCCCAAAATGATGCTCGAAGAATCAGGCATTACCGGCGAGGTTGAAATTTTGACCGTTCCGGAGGGAATTCTGATACGTCGTCTCCGGAAACCGCGTGAAGATTGGGAAGCTCAGTTTCGGCTTATTGCTGAAACGGATGACGACACGGCCGACGATTTTGTACCGCAAGATGAATTCGTTCAAAAGCAATGGCAATGGTGAATCGTTTCGAAGTATATCTGATCAATCTTGATGCAAAAGTTTCGGCCGACCCCAAAAATACACGTCCTGCCGTGATTATTTCTCCGGACGAAATGAATCGCCATTTAGGACACGTTGTCGTAGCCCCGATCTCATCTACAACGGCACGGTTCCCGACGCGTATTCCGACCGAATTTCTCAATTCGGAGCGTTTTGTGCTTCTTGACCGGTTGCGATCGGTCGAAAAAACCCGTTTGGTCAAAAAAATCGGAGAAATTGATAAAAAGACCGCCGGCAGGATTATTCAAATCCTGAATGAAATGTTTGCCGAATGATGGCTTGCATCTGCAAACTTCTTATTTTTCAATCACTTGCGTTTTTCGCCGACTGCCACAACCTCTCCATTTCCTCAAGCGAGGCATCTTCCGTACTTTGGCCATTTTCCTGAAGTTTTCGTTCTATATGCCTGAATCGCTGACGAAACTTTCTGTTTGCACGTTTCAAAGCGGTTTCCGGTTCTACCTCCAAATGGCGTGCCAGATTAACGATTGCAAAGAGAAGATCGCCGATTTCCTCTTCTATTGCGGAGCGGCTGTTTCGGCCAAGCGCTTGACGAATTTCGCCTGTTTCTTCCTCTATTTTTTCCAGAACATCTTCTGCACGTTTCCAGTCAAAGCCTGTTTTTGCGGCCTTTTTACTTAATTTCAATGCTTCCAAAAGAGCGGGGAAATGCACCGGGACTTCGTCCAGCATGGACTCTGTCCGGCGCTGCGGACGCCCGGATGCAAGTCTTTCGTTTGCCTTCAATGTGTCCCAATTCTCAAGCACATCGCGGGCGCTTTCCAGTTTTGCTTCGCCAAATACGTGCGGATGGCGGCGGATAAGTTTTTCCGCTGCGTCTCCAGCGATTTCTTCGACTGTAAAATCGCCTCTTTCCTCTGCAATTTCAGCGTGAAACACAATCTGAAGCAGCAAATCGCCCAGCTCTTCCTTCAGTGAATCATATTTGCCGCTTTCGACGGATGAATGGATAGCGTCAAATGTCTCATAGGCTTCTTCCAAAAGGTATTGCGCAAGCGAAAGATGTGTCTGCTCCCTGTCCCAGGGGCATCCGCCGGGTGCCCTGAGCCGCCGCATTACCGCTACTAATTCATCAAATTTCTTTCCCATTTGCAGTTAGATTCTAACCTGAAGAATACGATTATCAAATGTGAGATGCTTTACGGCGAAAGGCTCTTTCATGATTTATTTTGCGGTGTTAGAATTAAAAGAGATTCAGGTTTGTAAATAAATTTTGTCGCTATGTTTGAACAAGAAGAAAACGAAGAAAAAGTTACATTTACGGTTACCGATCGGCGTAAGTTCAACCCTGACGGTACAGTAAAAGAGGGTGTGGTCATTGAGCCGGAGAAAAAACCGTCCGAGACGGCCAAGGCCGCTACAGCCTCGGAAAAAACCCAAAAAGGCAACGAGCGGCGTTTGGAGGAGTCGTCCGCTGCAAATTCCGCAGCCACGGAAGAATCTGACCTGCCGGGAGCGGACGATCCTGCGAGTTTTGTAAATTTCCTATCTACTTTGGCGACAAATGCCGCAGCCGCACTGGGAGCCGTGCCGCATCCGGTTACGGGACAGCGGACACTTGACCTCGATTCAGGCAAATTCTGGATCGATGTCCTGGCTATGCTTCGTGAAAAGACAAAAGGCAATCTGCTCGATAAAGAGGCCAGATTGCTGGATGGCCTGCTTGCCGACCTGCGGATGCAGTACGTTACGATGGTACGTGCCACCGAGGAGAAACTGAAGGCACAGGCGGCAAAGAAGTTTTCCGGTGCCGACATTCTCGGTAAAAAGTAGCAAATGACGCCGATCCTCCTTTAGCAATATTTGTTGCGCCTGCTGTGGTAAAAGCGGATCGTGATGGCGTTTTCCAATGATTCGGGATGAAACTGACCTTTTTAGGCACCGGAACTTCTACGGGCGTGCCGTCGATTGCCTGTGACTGCGAGACCTGTAGTTCAGACGATCCGCGGGACAAAAGGCTTCGTGTTTCCGTCCTGATCGAACATTCGGGGAAGACGATACTGGTTGATACGTCATCTGATTTTCGTCAGCAGGCACTGCGGGCAAATATCCGATATCTCGATGCGGTACTCATTACTCATTGCCATGTTGACCATGTTTTCGGGCTGGATGACATTAGGCCGCTGAATTTCCGATACGGAGCAATGCCGGTTTTTGCAAATGAAACCGCCTGGAAAGACCTTCGCCGGATATTCAAATACATTTTTGAACCTACGCATTTCGGCGGCGGCCTGCCCCAATTGATTCCACACACTGTAGTTCATAAAGCACCTTTTTGTATCGGCGGAATTGAGATAACGCCGCTGGAGGTAATCCACGGCAAATTACCCGTGATAGCCTATAGATTCAATGATTTTGCCTATGCCACCGACCTGAAAACGATTCCGGAGGATTCCATGGATGGACTTCGCAATCTGGAGGTTCTGGTGCTGGATTGCGTCAGGATCAAGCCGCATTCTACGCATCTGCATCTCGAGGAAGCCCTTTCGATTATTGAACAACTTAAGCCGAAGCGTGCTTATCTGACGCATCTTAATCACGACATTTTGCATTCGCGCGATTCGCGGCTTCTGCCCGACAATGTCGAATTCGCATACGACGGCCTTTCGATCGAGGGCACCTAGCATTTATTTTCTCCGGTATTTACCCGGACAATTGAAAATCCCCAACAATCTAACTTAAGACAGGAAAGGGTTAGCCTTGCGTTCGCGCCCGATGGTTGTATCTGGTCCGTGGCCGCATTTGACAACGAAATCGTCATCCAGTGACAGGATCTTTTCACGAATCGAGGCAAGCAGTTGCGGGTAACTGCCGCCCGGCAAATCCGTACGTCCGATAGAGCCGAGGAAGAGGCAATCGCCGGTAAAAGTAACCCTTTCGTTATCTTCTGTCAGGGTAATATGTCCCGGCGTATGACCGGGACAATGTGAGACGCGGAAGCTCAGATTGCCGATGGTAAGAATATCGCCATCAACCACATATCGGGTTATTTCCGGCGGCTGTGAATAATCAAAACCGAGCGCTTTTAATTGATGAGGAGCAAAGCCAAGCATCAAAGGCTGTTGCGGCAGCATGCGGTAAAGCGGCGCATCGGATTCGTGGAGAAGCAATTCGGCCGCAGGGAATTTCGATTTTATAAAAGCGGCGCCCCCGATATGATCAAGATGGCCGTGCGTCAGACAAATCGCTCGCAGATTGTACCCGTTTTTAAGGATAAAATCAGCCGTTTCGGGTGATTCTTCGCCCGGATCTATACAGAGCGCTTCGCCCGTCTCCTCGCAGACTACGATACGCGTATTCTGTGCAAATGGCGTCTGGACAAAAGTTTCGACAATCATTTCTCTATCATACTATCAAGATAAGGTCTGACGTCGAATGGCTCTGCCATTCTCCGGGAAACGATGGCACTGATTGCGGCACGGTAGGCATTCGCATCGGGCTTGCCCGGAAAACAAGGCGTCTCCATATCAGAAAGGCTCAGATACGATGTCAGACAGCCGAGAAGCATCCAGAGCAATATCTCATCGTCTGTGCCAAGCGGATTGTGGCGTATAATCGTTTCCCTATCCTCTCTGATACCTTTACAAATACGCCCGAATTCGCTTTCTGTAATCAAAGTCTTTTTTTCAGTCATAATTACATTCAAATCAGGCAGCAAAGAGTCCTGTGGACTGTTTTCGAACATCCGGAACTAACGAGTGTATCAATTCCATACGCAGTAAAAGATTACGACCGAAGTCTTTTGACGCTAAGTCATAGATTTTTCGTGAAAACTTCCCGATTTGCAATCTGGCACGCCTGTTGCAAAGTAAATTAACGTTCGGAAGGTATGAAATCATCGCCAAAAGTAAGGACAACTGAAAGACCTGAAGCCGAAATGGCATTCATTGGTCTTTATCGGCGATAAACAGCTTGGGGAAGCGTTCTTAAAGCCGCTTGGGGGAAATCTTCGAGTGTGGGCACGAAGACAAGGCTTTAATCGCTTCCCCATTCAAAAAGTTTAGTTATAATTTCCTGAAGTTCCTTGAAAATCGACGTTTGAAACGCTTCTTTCTTATGGGTGAACATATAATGGGTGAACTTTAATTCCAATCTCACTTTCCTTCTTTTGCTTTCAGGCGTCGATTTTCAGGATCAAACCGGCCGGGCCGTTTCCCGATGAGTTACGGCACCGGCCAAACTATTTTGCCAGCTCCTCTTCATACATAAAATAATGGGTTTTTTGCATCCCGAGCCGTTCGTACACTTTCTGTGCGGTTACGTTTTCCATTTCTACATAAAGCCTGAAGCCGCAAACGTCTGATTCCTTTTCGGCCAGAGATTTAACGAACCGATACATTGAGGAATAGACACCCCGCCCGCGGGATTCGGGCCGGACGTAAACGCTCTGAATCCACCAGAACCATCCGTTTCGCCAATCGCTCCATTCGCTTGTAACAAGAAGGCAGGCGACAATTCCGTTTTCACTCTCGGCGACCAGATAAAACCCTTTTGACGGATCGCTGAATACGGCCGCGACGCCGTTTTGCAGCTTTTCCAATGAAAGTTCGCGCCCTTCGGTTTCACGAGCCATCGCCTGATTGAAACCGGCAATGGTTGCAATATCTTCGATTTTTGCTTTTCGTATTATCATCGGCATTTTCCCTGTGTGTCTTGACTATGGCACCTCCGGCGTCTAATCTGAAATGTTTTGCCGCCGCAAGACTGACGGGAAAAAAAATCAGATTGTCCTGCTGCGGCCTTGCCTTAAATATGAGGTTGAAAATAATTTATCACGGAAACTGCTTTGACGGCGTGTCGTCAGCCGCAATTTTCTCAAAATTTTACCGCTCAAAAATCGCTCCTCAGGCTGAAGTTGCCTATTCGCCCGCGATGCATCGCGCCGGCAACGAATTTGACCGCAATTTACTGGATGGCGACGAAAATGCGATTGTGGACTTCAAATACTGTCCTGACGAACGCCTTACCTGGTGGTTTGATCATCACGAATCGGCCTTTCTCTCGCCGGAGGACGAAGCACATTTCCGTGCAGATAAATCCGGTAAAAAGTTCCTGGATATCACGAGCAAATCCTGTGCGGAATTTATTGCGCGGATAGCTGAAGAACGATTCGGTTTCCGTGACGAATCATTGGCCGAGTTAATAGAATGGGCGCATATCATTGACGGCGCTTTATACGAATCTCCCGCGCAGTGCGTGGAACTTCGTTCGCCTGCCTTGAAACTGATGCAGGTTATCGAGGGGGAAAAAGATCCGCTGTTTGTGGAAAAAATCATCGGGTTACTGACAGAGAAAAGCCTCAGTGAAATAATCCAATTGCCTGAGATTGCCGAACGGCTGGAGCCAATTATTTCAAATCACCGCCGAACGGCTGAGATAATAAAAGCCGCTGCCCGCTGTGAACGCGGCGTTGTAAGTTTCGATCTTGTCGGAACCGGAATAGAAGGCTATAACAAGTTTATTCCATATTACTATCATCCTGAGGCTACATACGTCGTAAGCCTTACGCAAAGCGATTTCCGCGTAAAGATATCCGTGGGTTCAAATCCATGGGCTCCGCGGCCACGCCGGCACAATATCGCAAAAATTTGTGAAAGATACGGCGGCGGCGGACATGCCGTTGTCGGCGCCGTCTCGCTCAGACCGGATGAGGTGGAAAAAGGCCGTGAGATTATGCGGGAAATCATCTCGGAACTGCAATTTGACGACTAAAGAAAAAAATCTCCGCACAGTGTTTTCTATGCGGAGAAGATGCATAAAATGCGGTCAATAACGTCTAACCCTTTGTGAATACAAGAGTTGTCGTCATTGCACCGCGCGGGCTTGAAGTTTCGCGTTCGATGGTAAGCGTTTTGCCGTCGGCTGAAAGTTTCCAGGTTTCTTTCGTTGTCATCGTTATCTCGCCCATCGGACCGCTGAAGGTGCGTGTCGAGGAAAGTTTTAGTGTGCCGTTTGTTTCCAATGACGCTTTCAGGGAAACAGGCATTTTGCCCATCGGGCCTTCCATCTCGACTTTGGTTTCTTTACCTTCGAGCGAGTAAACCATCGTGCCGTCGCCGCCCATTCCTCCACCCATTCCGCGTCCCATACCGCCGCCCATGCCGTCATTCGGCGGGAGACGTTTTGTAGAGGTAGTTACGGAAATTTCCTTGTCGGTTTGTGAAACCTTGAGGGTCATTGATTCAATCCGCATACGCTGATCGAGTTTCGAATTGGCAGCGTCCAGCGTCCATGTGCCGGAAAAATCAGGTTTATTCTGTGCGCTGGCGACAATTGCCGCAGCCGCGAAAAAGACAAACAAAAAAGCAAATTTTTTCATTTCGGTACCTTCCAGTTGCAAAAATAATATATACCGCGCAATTAGACGCGGCGGCGGCGGACAAGGTTTTGACTGCATTGTAAAGAATTGTAAACATCAGGCCGCCGGCGTCTCCTGATTATCGATAATACCACTTTCCGGGCCGCTCCGGCGGTGCAGGTTACTGTGCCGGTAACTATACAGGAAGTAAACGCCAAGCCCGACAAGAAGCCAGATTCCAAAGCGGATCCAGTTGGTTATACCGAGCTCCGTCATCAAATAAGTGCAACACATCACGCCGAGAACGGGTATCAGCGACAGCCGCTTTACAAAGCATAGAACTGCCATCAGAGCCGAAAATCCCATAAAGACGAAATACGGAAATTTGTGATAGAAAGCAGCCTGTTCCGTGGATGTGAAATCGGTGAAAAAGGCTATCATCCCGTCGTAATTGAAATAAAACAGAGAAAATACGATCGCGGCAAAAATAGCCGGTCCGATAAATCTGGAACTTATATACGGGACGAAACGCTTCCGGCCGGCAAACTCCTTATCTTTTACCAAAACGCCCGCGCAAACGATGGTAAAGGCAAAAAGAGTTCCGATAACGGATAAATCGGTTACCTCCGTCAGGTTCATGAAAAGTGCGGGAACAGCAACCATTACGCCCGTTAGAAGAGTCGAGAACCATGGAGTACGAAAACGCGGATGAATCGAGGAAAATATTTTTGGAAGCAGCCCGTCGCGGCTCATTGCCATCCAGAGTCGCGGCTGGCCAAGCTGGAAAACCAGCAGAACTGTTGCGATTGCAACAATTGCACTAACGGCTATGATGCCTGAAATCCATGGTATATTGACGCCTTCGGGACCGAAGACAAAGGCGAGTGGGTCGCCAACGGCCAGCTTGGTATATGGGACCATTCCCGTAAGTACAAGAGCCAAAAGAACATAGAGAACCGTACAAATCAACAGCGAATAGATCATCCCGCGCGGGAGCATTTTGTAAGGATCTTTGGTTTCCTCGGCAGTGGTTGATAAAGCGTCGAATCCGATATATGCAAAAAATACCGCCGCGACGCCGCTCATTACCCCGCTAAAGCCATTTGGCATAAACGGGCTCCAGTTTTTCGTATCAACATAAAATGCGCCGACAATAATAACCAGAAGAATAATCGCAAGTTTGATTGCGACCATAATGTTTGAGGCTATTTTGGACTCGCGAATGCCGACATATACCAGCGCGGTGATAAGAACGACTATGCCGAGTGCGGGCAAATCAGCGATGATCGGAATGCCGTAAAAATGCGGAGCATTTGCCCACGCCGAATAGGCCTCTATTTGCCCACAGGTTATGGCTGCGTCGGCGGCGTCGCAACCAGCACGCAATGCGTCGAGCGTGGTGCCGCCGGCAATCGCCTGCCGGACAGCATCGTATCCGAGATGTGCCGTGCGGAAATCCATTGTGAAATGAAGCGGTACGTGAATTCCGTTGGTAGCTAACAGCCCCGTAAAATAATCGCTCCACGAAATGGCGACCGCGATATTGCCGATGGCATATTCAACAAGCAAATCCCAACCGATAATCCAGGCAAGCAGTTCACCAAAGCTTGCATATGCATATGTGTAGGCCGAACCGGCGATCGGAACCTTGGAAGCAAATTCCGCATAGCATAGAGCGGCGAATCCGCAGGCAACGGCAGCAAAGATAAACAGTAAGATCACGGCCGGCCCGCCGCGATTTGCGGCATTGCCGACCATTGCGAAAATACCTGCGCCGACAATCGCCGCTATGCCAAGCATCGTAAGGTCAAAGGTGCCGAGACTCCGACGCAGGCCGACATGGCCTGTCATCTCGCCATCCGCTAGGCCGGCGGCGGCATCGGCCTGAATCTGCGCGATTGATTTTTTACGAAAAAGAGACTTGCTTAATTGATCCATAGAAACGGTTTTAGCACTAATAAAAATGGAGAGACACCAACCGGCAGAGGCCGGCGGAAAAGTTATTTGCGAATTTTGAACGAAATTTTTGAAATATGCAATGGAATAGCGGGTCTATTGCGTATTTAATTGGCTAAACCATAATTAAGGCAAAGCCGCCGATCTCATGTCGCAATGTGCGGATAGGGGCGATATTTATTGCAAACGATAGAGTTATAAATTATGAACGGAAAACCGATTCATCAAAATCTGAGCACTGCGTTCGTTGACCTGCCTTCGCTTGTCCGGCACCTCCGCGATTTGCAATTTTCCGGCATAGTTTTTGTCGAATTGAGCAGCTATCAGGCTGAAATTCTGTTTCCCGGTGACGGCAGAATCTATGGCCGCGAATATGACAAATTGGTCGGAAGAATCGCGCAGGGAAACGCCGCGCTGATCCGGATTCTTCGCCGAAGCCGTGAAAAAATCGGCCGCATCAGCATCGCGGGTCTGACCGCTGCGGAGATTGCAAAATACGCCCGCAAGCCCTTTATTGACGACCGCATAACGGATGCGGCTTCGGGCTATATAATTTCCTGCCTGTCGTAATATCCGAATGGAAACTGCCAGTCAGCTTTGCGGATGCTGCGTCATCGCAGACTTAACTTCAGCCTGATTTAACCTTATTTAATAGGGTTTTTCGCTTCGTCCTCCCTGATGGTTTAGAATCTTGCAATTATGGATTGGAAGATTTTCGGAACTGCATTTCTGACACTGTTTCTTGCCGAACTGGGTGATAAAACACAGCTTGCCGTAATTACAATGACCGCCAAAACGGATTCCAAACTTGCGGTTTTTCTAGGCGCAAGCCTGGCGCTTGTCCTGGTTTCCCTGCTTGGTGTTCTGGTCGGCGGCATTTTGAGCCAATATGTTCCCGCAGAATGGCTGCAACGTATTGTAGCCGTTGCTTTTATAATAATTGGCGTCCTGATGCTGTTTGGAAAGCTTTGATTTTCTTTCCTGTCAGGCGGATTTCTTTAGCCGCGCCGCATACTTCCGGCGAAACTTGGCAACCTTAGGCGCAACAACCGCCGCGCAATAAGGTTGGTTCGGGTTATTTGCGAAATATTCCTGATGATAATCTTCAGCCGGCCAAAACCGGTCAAAGGGAGTAATTTCCGTAACAATTGGGTGATCGTAAATTCCCGCCGCGGCAATTTCATCCCTGATTTCCTCCGCGGTTCTTTTCTGTTCGGGGTTATGATAAAAGATGGCGGAGCGATATTGCGTCCCGACATCATTGCCCTGACGATTTAGGGTTGTCGGGTCATGAACGGTGAAAAAGACACGCAAAATATCGGCGTAGGAAATAATCTTTGGGTCGAAGGTGATTTGCACTACTTCCGCATGTCCTGTTTCGCCGGTGCAGACCTCGGCGTATGTAGGGTTTTCCTTGTGTCCGCCGGAATAGCCCGAAACTACGTCTGTAACGCCCTCGAGATCATCAAAAACCGCTTCGACACACCAGAAGCAACCGGCTGCAAGCGTTGCTGTTTCAAAGTTATCGTTGTTCATAATTAAAAATAAATTCCGTAAAACCTGATGACTTGAAATAATGCCTGACGGATAATATATCAGCGTTTCTGTTATTCTAGGCTTTTGTGAAAAAAAATGCGATGCGTCAGATCTTCGGTGAAATGATTTACGGCGGCGTCATAGATGATGAGACGCGCTGCATACACTGGAACAGCCCGCTGGATATTATTGCGATAAAATTTTCCTGTTGCGGTCAATGGTATCCATGCTATGACTGCCATCGCGAGGCGGCAGACCACGAAGCGGCACCGTGGCCGCAAACCGAACGTCATGTGCGTGCGGTACTTTGCGGCGGCTGCGGACATAAGCTTTCGATAGATGAATATCTGGATTGCGGCTCGATCTGTCCCGCGTGTGGTCGCCGGTTCAATCCCGGCTGCGCACGGCATTATCACCTTTATTTTGAATAGATGCCGGCCGCAGGGAAAATTAAAAAATTCGCCCGCCGCATCAAATCAACGTAACGGGCGAATCCGTGGAAGCATTGCGGATGCCGGTTATTTTCGAGGATTAGCCGGCAATATGGACTTTGTGACGGCTATGCGGTTTCGACGCTTTGTTTCAGAAAAGCCAGCCGCCGGTTTCTGACGCTGTCCTCGTATTCTATTCGATTTTCATAATCCGTTGCTTCGTCGCCAAGTTTGTTAAAGACAACCAGCAGCTCGAGCGCCAGCAGAAATATAAAGAAAATCAGCCATGCGCCGAGACTTACCCAGCTTCGCAGGATAATCCCCTTCATTACCTCCAGATCATCAAAAAAGCCGACCTTTCCCCGCAGCTCGTTTTCCAATACAAACTTCACGTTCAAAAGAAGATTGCTTTTCTGCCGTAAGTCATTGTCGAGGATATTCATTTGCTCACGCAATGAATTTTCCGTCTCGAATAAAGGATTTGCTACCCTTGTTCTTTTCACCGCATTATTGGCATATTCAACAATCATTATCGTAGGTCTTTTCCGCAGCTCGGCGGTTACTTTTTCCCATTCCAGCCGCAGGTTTTCAAGATCCTGCTTTACTCTGTTTATTGATTCATTAAGCTCTGCCGTTTTCTGCGGCAGCAGATTGTTGACACGTTCATTTACAAGTCCGACCTTGGCAAGGTCTATGTCATCGGCAAAAAGTATCTGATCTATCAGAATCGAACCGATGAGAGCCATCACGATACCGATAACGAACCGAAAAGCAAAGGCCGTTAACCGGCTGTGTGCATGAATAATCAATTTCTCGATATTGACAACCAGTATTACGGCAAAGACCGCCGCCAGCAGCGATGCCCACCAGGGCCATTTGAAGTATCGCTCCGTAGAAGCATAAGCGACGATTGCCCAAATGGATGAAATGATCAAAATTGCCCAAACATAACGGCGCATCTTTGCCATGGATTTTTCGCTTGACTTGGAGAGTATCCGCACGCTGAAGCCCGTCAGCAGACATTGCAGCATCAGCACCGGCCGCGACATCATTCTTTTTTTCTGTACTTTGTTTTCTTCTTCAATCAATTGATTAATCTCCGCTTTATTCGTGTACATCGATTACCTCCTCAATGTTTGCCTTCACGGGGTCCGGCTATGGGAGCGGCGGCTGTAAATAGTTTGCTTCTGTCAGAGCCGCAATGCCGCGGGAAAAACCGCTCCGGTATTTATTTTCTATCAGAAGCACATCTCCGGTTTTCTGCTCAGCATTGTCGGAAAGTTGCTTTGCCATCATGATTCTTCGGTTGCATAGTTCAATGCGTGAGTTCAGCCTGTCAATCAACTCGATAGCGCCCTGATTTTTCCGAATTACGAATTCGCCTTTGAGTTCGCAAAGGTGATCTTCGTAATAAGCTATTGCGTTTGATACAAGTCTTTTGTATTCCTCGATAAGCGCATAGATCCTATCATTGCGATATCCGTGCTCATCGATGCGCAAAGCATCTTCGAAGGCTATTTGCTCAAAATCTCTCGACATGAAATCCTCTACTGCCGAAAGCCCGTATTGTTTTTGCCGTGGCGGTGTAAAGTCCGCAATCATCGGTAGTTGCGCGCCGTCGTTACTTTTTCCGGATGCCGCGGAACCTGTCGCGAAATTTTCCATACCGCTCTTGGAATTCGAACCGTTATTCAATCCTCCATTGCCATTTGAATCCTGGCTTTCGATGATTGATGGAAACGAGTATTTATTTCCGAAAAGACTATCCATGAATTTCATTTTCTCCTTTTTGTCCTCTCCTTTTCCGGTTATTAGTCAATTGCAAAAACGGGAATATCCGTGTCGGAGTGGATTTTTTTATGACATTTGCCGCAAAGCGTTATCAATTCACCGTCAGGACAAATCCAGCCCGGGGCAAAGCCGCCGGCACGGCGCGAAAAATATCGCCTTGATTGATGCACTTCAAGCTTTGCCGAATCTCCGCAGTTACGGCATCGTGAGCCGTCGCGTGCAATTATCTGCCGACGCTTTTCCAGCCATTTCTCGGATACCCATAAATGCCCGCTGACACCCGATCCGGGTTCGTCGTCAATGCGATAGGCATACGAGCTTGTTTTTACAAGCATTGATTTGGGTCTGATGCCGAAAGCTAAACCGCTGCGTTTCATTTTTGTTCAGTTGTCCTCCCGCCATTCCGTATAGCCATTGTGTTGCTCAATCCTCATAGCGAAACAGATACTAGCACACCATAGGTGACAGGCAGTGTCCCTCAGAAAGCATATAAAAATTTTTTTCGGCTCCCGCCGCCTTTGCCGAAAAATATCCGCGGAGATCTGAAGAAAAGCCCGATAAACAAATGCTCTTTGGAAAATTAATATGATTGTTCGGACTACCGTTTTAATGCTAAAATTTCACGCGGCAACGGCCTTGGACCGGCTCTCCGGTTCAAAACCTACAGGCATGCGCCCGCCGGTAAACCCGGGCATCTGCCACAATCGTTATTACCAATGGCAAAATATAAAGCAGTCGCTAAAACCGTATCGCGCTATCTTGAATCAGACAGCAATCGTTAATACCAATGGCAAAAAAGAAAACAAACGCTCCCCGGCAATCAACCGCGCCACTCGACTTCGAAGCAGAACTCTGGCGCACCGCCGACGCCCTGCGCGGCTCGGCCGGCATGTTTGCTCAGTCCGTCGAGTTCATCCGCGTATGACAAATAGGCCGCTTCGCACATCGATTTCAATCACAGCCATGTACAGATTTCAGAGGCACATGAAACGTCAATCTGCAGGAGTTTATGTCTTATGAGCACTGTGTATCATGCAAAGTATTTCGCAAACGAGCTGACCAGATTGGGCGGATCCGGGATAGATAGACTGAGCCGTTCTCTTTTTGATGCGTGTGTAGATCTAAACCCCCATCAGATCGATGCGGCGCTTTTCGCATTCAGATCTCCGCTTTCAAAAGGCGTTTTGCTCGCCGATGAAGTAGGGCTTGGAAAAACTATTGAAGCCGGTCTGGTTTTATGCCAGTTCTGGGCCGAAAGGCGGCGGCGTCTTCTGGTCATTTGTCCTGCTTCGATACGTAAGCAATGGGCAATTGAGCTCTTTGAGAAATTCAGTCTCCCGACAGTAATACTGGATGCCAGGGAGTATCGGTCACGACAAGTCAATGGTTACGAAAACCCCTTTCAATGCAATGAAATTGTGATTACATCGCTGCATTATGCCAGTCAAAAAGCCGCCGAAATCCGTTCTGTGCCTTGGGATCTGGTCGTAATCGATGAGGCTCATAAACTGCGCAATGCTTACAGGCAATCTAATCGAATGGGACAAAATATTCGCTTTGCGATTGAGGGCCGCAAAAAAATACTGTTAACGGCAACCCCACTGCAAAATTCCCTTCTCGAATTATTCGGACTCTCGACTTTGATCGATGAAAATATTTTCGGCGACGTAACTTCCTTCCGTAACCAGTTCGCAATCAATAATGGAAATTTAGAGGAACTTCAGAACCGTCTCCGCAATTTTTGTCACCGTACATTGCGGAGACAGGTTGTCGAATATATTCAATACACCAATCGCCGGTTGATTACCCAATCTTTTATTCCAACAGATCAGGAACAGACATTTTACGAAGATGTTTCAGGATTTCTCCAGCGTCAGGATACTTACAGCATTCCTTACCGTCAGCGTCATTTGATTACAATAATTTTAAGAAAACTGCTTGCTTCTTCACCACGTGCCGTAGCGGCTACTCTCAAGTCGATGTGCAGCACATTGGAAGCTATTCGCGTCAATGCAAACGGTCAAGATGCCGTCGAAGGCAATAATTTTGCAGAGATGTTGATCGAAGCCGCTGAGCTCGAAGACGATCTTTTAGATGAACTGGTAGAAACCGCAGCTTTATCTGAAGATTCTGAAGACCATGAATTGATGCTGCAGACGGGCAATAATGTAAGTAATAAGCCCGAAATTGATATTGAAAAAATCAATCAGGAAATCGATCTGTTGAATCTTTTTGTCAATAGAGCCCAAGCAATCGGAATTGATACAAAAAGCCGCGCACTTATTAGTGCCCTTGAAATCGGATTTCAGAGGATGGCTGAAATGGGTGCATTGCGAAGGGCCGTTATTTTTACCGAATCGCGTCGTACTCAGGAGTATTTGAAAGAATTTCTGGAGGCAAATAACTATCAGGGCCGGGTCCTAAATTTCAATGGTTCCAACAACGATCCCGATACCGTAAGAATTTATGAGCGTTGGGTCGAAGCAAATCTTAACTCAGGACGTGTTACGGGGTCACGTGCCGTAGATATAAGAACCGCGCTGATCGAGCATTTCCGTGATCATGGCGAAATTATGATTGCAACCGAAGCCGGAGCCGAGGGGCTTAATCTGCAGTTTTGTTCTCTTGTGATAAATTATGATCTTCCATGGAATCCTCAACGCATCGAGCAAAGGATTGGCCGCTGTCATAGATACGGGCAAAGGCACGATGTAGTAGTTATCAATTTCCTCAATGAGCGCAATGCTGCCGATCGGCGCGTTTACGAGCTTCTTGAAGAAAAATTCACCTTGTTCAGCGGTGTTTTCGGAGCATCGGACGAGGTTCTGGGTACAATCGAATCTGGCGTTGATTTTGAAAAACGTGTCAATGAAATTTACCGGCAGTGCCGTACTCCGCAAGAGATAGAGAAAGCTTTCCTTGCTCTTCGAAAAGAGCTGGAAGAAAAGATTGACGCGCGGATGAAGGAAACCCGGCAGCAGATACTTGAGAATTTTGATGAAGATGTCCATTCTCGTCTTCGGGTCAATCTTGACGGAGCGCGTGAGCGGCTTGATTATGTTGGGATTTTGTTTTGGCGGTTGACGCATTTCATTTTACAGGGCAAGGCTGAGTTTGACAACGCTAATTTCAGCTTTGATCTTGAAACTCCGCCCTGTGAGGGTGTCCGGCCGGGACACTATCGGATGATTTCCAAGGATCAGCAGGTGCAGCCCGGCAGTTTTCTCTACCGTTTATCTCATCCGCTCGGAGAATATGTTATCGAAGCGGGGAAAAATACCGTTGTTCCTTTGGCACATGTTAAATTCGACATCACTAACCGTCCAACCCGCCTTGCTCTTGTCGAAGCGCTTAAGGGGAGCTCCGGATGGCTTTGTCTGCAGCGATTGGTTATCAATACCTTCGAGCGTGAGGAATTTCTGCTTTTTTCAGGTATTGATGATAATGGCAGATCGCTGGATCAGGAAACAATTGAAAAGATGTTTAATTGTGATGCTGTTGCAGAACCGGTCGATTCCATTCCGGCGGCAGTAGAGGAAAGGCTCGCGGCAGAGGCCGGACGGCACGCAAATGCCACCATTGCACGCTCAATGGAAACCAACAGCCTCCATTTCCGGGAAGAGCGCGAAAAGCTCGAGAAGTGGGCAGATGATATGGTGCTGGCGGCCGAAAAAGAACTCAGGGATACCAAGGAGCGGATCAAGGCGCTGACGCGCCAGGCGCGCCTGGCCACGACCACCGAGGAACAGCATGCCCTGCAAAATCAAATTAGAAAACTGGAAAAGCAGAAGCGCCGGCAACGACAGCGTATCTTCGAATACGAAGACGAGATAATGGAACGAAGGGACAGGCTGATCGAAAAACTCGAAAAACAGATGGTACAGGAGACGCGGATTGAGCCGCTGTTTACAATTCGCTGGAGTGTCGTGTAGAAATAAATAATTTATGTCGAAAAACTTTGAGAGATTGAAGGAATTACTGGCGGAGATGTTTCAGTTTGATCGGGCTGATCTCGATTTTGGAATCTACCGCATCATGAATGCCAGGCGGGACGAGATCAACGGTTTTCTGGAAAATGATCTGCTGCCGCAGGTTCGCGAGGTCTTGAGCGATTATGAAAGCGAAAGCCGCTCCGGACTCCTTGCGGAGCTGGAAAAGGCAAAGGAACAAGCCAAGGCTCTCGGCTTCGAGGATCCCGCTCAGGCGCCAAGGGTCAAGGAACTTCAGGCACGGTACAACGCCGAGTTTGACAGGGAGACGGTGGAAAACGATGTCTTCTCTCATCTCTACAACTTCTTTCGCCGTTATTACAACGAAGGCGATTTTATCTCGCTCCGCCGATACAAGGAAGGCGTTTACGCAATCCCATACGAAGGCGAGGAGGTAAAGCTATACTGGGCAAATCATGATCAGTATTATGTAAAGACAAGCGAGGCATTCCGAAATTATGTTTTCCGGCTCGATGATGGAAAGCCGGTTCATTTCAAACTGGTCGAGGCGGACACCGTGAAGGACAACAACCGCCCGCAGAGCGGTAAGGAACGCCGGTTTATTTTGGGACGGGGAGAAAACAGGACAGCGGGACAAGGGGAAAAAGAGACTTGGGGACGTGGCGAGATATGGGATGAAGTGGATGGCGCGCTGGTGTTCTACTTCCGCTACTGCTCCGACCCGGAAAACCGCAAACAGGCTGAGCTGAACGCCGAAGCCGTCGAGCGAATCGTCTCCCTGATAACTAGTTCACCGGGTCTCCGCGCCGCCTGGTCTCCCCTTCTTGATAAGCGGCCTACGGAGAAAAACCCAAACCGCACGCTGCTGGAGAAGCACCTTACGGACTACACCGCGCGGAATACCTTCGATTATTTCATCCACAAAGACCTCGGCGGCTTCCTGCGGCGGGAACTCGACTTCTATATCAAGAACGAGGTGATGCATCTCGACGACATCGAGAGCGAATCGGCCCCGCGCGTCGAGCAGTACCTGGCCAAGATCAGGGCCATCCGCCGCATCGCCCACAAGATCATTGATTTTCTGGTGCAACTGGAGAACTTCCAGAAGAAGCTCTGGCTCAAGAAGAAGTTCGTGGTGGAGACGCAGTACTGCGTGACGCTCGACCGCGTGCCGGAAGCGCTCTACCCCGAGATTGCCGCCAATGACGCCCAGCGCGAGGAGTGGGTCCGGCTCTTCGCCATTGACGACATCAAGGGCGACCTGACGACGCCGGGATACTCCAATCCGCTCACGGTGGACTTCCTCAAGGCTAACCCCTACCTGGTGCTCGATACCCGCCACTTCGGCGAGGACTTCAAGCGGCGGCTGCTGGCGTCCTTCGACGACCTCGACGAGCAGTGCGACGGGCTACTCCTCCACAGCGAGAACTTCCAGGCGCTGAACCTGCTCATGGACCGGTACAGGGGAAAGGTGGAATGCGTTCATATCGATCCGCCGTACAACACGCAGACCAGCGGGTTCGTTTATAAGAACGATTATCAGCATTCGAGCTGGCTGGCGATGATGGCGGAACGACTCCTTCTTGCCTGGGAGACGCTCACCTCCGACGGTCACTTGCTCATTCATATCGACGAGAACGAGCAGGAAAGGCTCCACTTGCTCTGCAACGACCTCCAGTTTCCAAGCGCCGGTACGATCATCTGGGACAAGAAGAACCCGATGCTAGGGCGCAAGGGCATTGCCACTCAGCACGAGTACATCCTGTGGCGGACGCGAGCTGATGGATCGGTTTATCTCAGGAACGTGAATCAGAGGATGATCCTCGAAAAAGCACGGGAGATCGTTGCGCGGCATGGCTGTGTCACCGAGCAAGCACGGCAGGAGTTCGCAAGCTGGATAGCCACTTGCCCCGGCTTGTCGGGCGGGGAGAGAGCGTACCGATTTCTAGACGATGATGGCCGAGTGTTCCGTCCAGTAAGCTTAAGCGCGGGGACGCCTTCCACTGACGCAAGGTATTTCCAGCCCCTGATTCATCCCATTACGAAACAGCCATGTCCGGTTCCCCCGACGGGGTGGTCCCGCCCTCCAGAGACATTCGAGAATCTTATAAAGGAGGGATTGATAGTTTTTGGACGGGATCACAGCACACTTCCACAGCTCAAGCTGTTTTTGACTGAAGAATCTCGACGCCAAGTTCCATCAGTCATTGCCGACACAGGCCGAGGCAAGAAAGACATGATCGATCTCGGGCTGGTGTTCCCGTATTCCCACCCTGTCTCGCTATATGTGGGCCTTTTAGGAGCCGCAATCTCTCAACGTGAGTCTATCGTCCTCGACTTCTTCGCCGGCTCCGGCACGACAGCCCACGCGGTAATCAACCTGAACCGCGAGGACGGCGGGCGGCGCAAGTACATCCTGGTGGAGATGGGCGAGTACTTCGACACGGTCCTCGTGCCGCGCATCAAGAAGGTGGTCTATTCCAAGGACTGGAAGGACGGCAAGCCCGTCTCTCGCGAGGGCATCAGCCATATGTTCAAATACATCCGCCTCGAATCCTATGAGGACACGCTCAACAATCTGGAACTCAAACAGACCGAAGTCCGGCAGTCACTTCTGGAGCAGCACCGCGACTTTCGCGAAGATTACATGCTCCGCTACATGCTGGAATTGGAAAGCCGCGGCAGCGCCTCGCTCCTGAACCTCGACCGCGTCGAGGACCCGTTCAGCTACACGCTCGACATTGCCACCGGCACCGCCGGGGAGACGAAGCCCACGGTCGTGGACCTCGTCGAAACCTTCAACTACCTGATCGGCCTTCACGTTAAAACCACCGACCAAATCGGCGGCGTGCGCGTCGTTACGGGCTTTTTGGGACAGGGAGACGGAGAGACAAGGGGACAAGGCGAAAGGGTGCTGATCCTCTGGCGCAACACCCGGGAGCTGGACAACGACATGCTG
>JBFLZQ010000012.1:55261-63257 GCA_040756215.1 Acidobacteriota bacterium | reverse complement strand
GGCGATTCTTAAGCGTCGATCCGATCGCTCCGGATATTTTTACCCCGCCCAGTTTGAATCGATACCAATACTGCTTGAATAACCCCGGCCGTTTTGTAGATAGCAGTGGGGGATATGATGAAGAGGTTCATCGCGACTTAACCGCGGCTCTCGCTTATGTAGTTGGGTTTAGTGAGCAACAAGGCAATCAAATCGCAAACGCAGATCAGTGGCTCGATGAAGAAGGTTCAGGCGCTAGTGCCATGATGGCGGGGCGCAAAGGCTATGACAATCGACTCCTGTATTATTTTACGACGGAAGAGCGACGCAACCAGTTATGGAGTGCTTTCGAAGGTCAGATTAATTTCTATGGGAACGATCCGTTATCAGCGCTCGGAACATACCTACACGCTCAGCAGGATTCTTTCTCACATGAGGGTTTCGGGCCCGGTACGGGCCAAGGTTGGGCAATCGGGGAAGGGTTTGATCCTCAACATCCTATTGACAGCATATATGAGGGAATGGCGAAATACGATAAGACTAACTGGAGCCCGGAGGCAGTAGATAAAGCAGTTCGAATGTCGCGCGATACACTAGGCCGGCTCTTACAAGCACGAAATCTGTTGGCAGCGAGCGGCAGGTTTGGTTCGTTTCGCAAACCGGTACCGTATGAAAATGATAAGTTCATTAATGACAAATTACGTGAATGGGCGCTTGCGCCTACCCGAGATGATAAACGGGTCATACTTTTCCAAATTATGAACTATGTAACTCGCTACTATGATGCTGCCGAGGGCACAGGACGTAAGAATCCAAGGAGGAAAAAGACAAAAACTTCGGTTCGGATTCTTGACGAGGAAGAGTAAGCCCCATAAAACCAGAAGTGAAATACCTATGTATGATTATAGAAGATTTGTTTTTCTTGCTATTTACACCGTGGGATACCTCGTTCTGTCATTTGATTTGATAGGCGCTGGTCACGGCACAGTTTTCTTCTTAATCCCAATTCTCACATGGCCTCTTGTTCTAATTGCCGTATTTGTTTTGCCATGGATTAAGGCGCGGCGCTCCCGCTGGGTCTTCGAAATAACCATGACAATACATCTCATGGTCAGTTTTATTCTAGCTTTTTTGTATTTAGCAAGTGGCGATAGCGGCAGGTTAGCCATGGTAATGCGAGTCAATAATTTATACTGCATTTTTACGGTATTATGGTATCTAACTGGACAAGCAGTGATTTGGCTGTCATTTCTCCGGTTCCCCCAAAAGGAACCTTATCTACCTTAGGAAATTGCAGTTGCCGGACAAATTGATTCCGCAAGCTAATACCATACTGAGAGTCATGATATGCGGACGCACCAGCAGCGTATTCCAAGTGGGGCTAGAAAACAGCGCTTACCATTCGCTGAATCGGCTAAAGGACGCAACCGAGATGGTCACTCCGAACGAAGGTTCACAGAGTCAGTCGTGGAAACACACCTTTACTTTTGATAGACACGGCAACAGGCGGTTTGATTTTGCTAACGGGAACACGACGTTCTCGGACCCGAACTGCCCCGAAGCGATCTGCAACCCGACGATCTCGACCGCCAACAACCGCCTGTCTTCAACTGGCTGGCAATACGACGCCGCCGGCAACACAACCGCCGCCGGCAACACAACCGCCGACCCGCAAGGCCGCACGTTTATCTACGACGCGGAAAATAAGCAGACGGAAGTTCGCCAAACAGCGGGTCAACGGCTTTGCTTCTGGCTTCGCGGAGGTGTTTCAAGAGATCACGGACGTATGGATCATAAGCCGGTGGAACTTCGCGGCGGATCAAGGCAAGACGCGTGGCAAAGCCGCGCAATTTTATTTCAAAACGTTTGAAACTATCAAAGACTTTTTCGCGACGATTCAGGGCTTGGTAAAGGTAATCTATTGTGTCATCCATTATTGCCTGGAATGCGCCGAGGTGATTAAACATCACATCATATTGAGCTGCGGCGGCTTCATTTTCTGCGTAGCGCAACCTTAATTCCATTAAATCAACCGCTGTGTTGACCCGGCTTTTCGGGCCGTCTGCGTCATTAAGTCGTTTTTGCTCATCTTTGGACATCCGTTTGATCGGCGGCGGAGCAGCGTCCGGATCAAAAGGTTCATCTTGAGCTAAAACTACTGAAACAGACAGAAAAAAAGCTACAAATGCCGTACATAATGCGAAGAGAATTCGTGTCACAGTCCAATGAAAAGTGACGGGATTGTAAAAATCGGAAGGGACAAATCGCCGTGGCATCGGAACAAAAATTATATCATCGTTCTTTGCGCGACACTATTTTTTTACTTTCGCCTGGTGTTTTTAATCGCTTTTTCCAAAGCGGGCATCCTTAGTTGAACCTTTTCAATTTCAAGAGAAAACTCTTTTGCATCAGCTTTGGCGAGAAATTTTTGATAGTTAGCCATTGCGTCCAGGTATTCACCCAAACGGTCGTGGATGATTGCCAGAAAGTAGTAGATTGCCGGTGCCGGATTTGGCCGCTCTGACAATAGGTTAAATTCTACTTTTGCCTCCGGCAAACGATTTGCCTGAAAGAGAGCGGTCGCAAGGTTTGACCGCATAGTCATATTTTCCGGATCAACGGCCAGTAATCTGCGCAAAAGATTTATTGCCTCTTCATAACGCCTGGCCTGAACGAGAGCGGCGGCAAATCCTGCGGCAAATCGGATCTCACGCGGGTTTTCCTGGTTAGCACGGCGGCAGTACTCCAAAGCCTTTGACGGATCACGTGTTCTGTATGCCTCGCAAAGTCGCCCGAGAGCCTCGATATTTTTTGGATCGCTTTCCAGTGTTTTTTCAATGGCCGGAAGATCATCAGAACCTGCTATCCTGATTGTATTCAGAAGTTTAGCGGCTTCGGGCAACTTGTCCGCAAGCTTTTCCAAAATTACTATGGCAGCATCTTTGCGGCCTTGAGCAAGAGCGATTTTGCCTGCAATTAAATCTGATTCGAGCAAAGAGCGGCCGGAGGCTCGGATTGCTCTTAGATAATTTTCTGCTTTTTCGGGGTCATTTACCGCAAGTGAAGCGTTTGCAGCAGTCAGGGCAGCAGAAAGCAATTGCGGATCAATAGATAAAGCGCGCTCGGCACTTTGCAAAGCACCGCGCGGATCGTCGAGGCGTAATTGAACGGAAGCTTTCGCGCTGAGTAAAATTGCGGTCGGCCTAACCGAAGTTGTTGCTTGAGTTAAGCGATCAAGCAATCCGCGGAGAGTGGTTTCATCAACGTTAGTTTTTAAAAATAACTCGGTTAAAGCAGCAAGGGCAACAGGATTGCGTGGCTCATCGAGGAGGGCTTTGGAAAGAAGCCGGCGTGCCTCATCATATTGCGACTTACCGACCAGCAATGAACCAAGAGCAGCAATCGGAGGCGTCCAGTCTTCACGGAGCTCGATTGCCCGACGAAATGCACCTTCGGCCTCCTCAGTTTTGTTCAAAGACAGGTAGGCATTACCTAACTGAAATTCGGCTTCCGGGAATTCAGGTATGATTTCCAAAGCTTTTTTGTAAAGTTCGATTGCCTTGCTTAAATCACCTTTTTCGTGTGCATCTTGTCCCTGTTGGAAATATGTAACGGCTTTTTGCGTCTCCTCGTCATTCTGGCCGGCCGCCGGAACGTGAAAACTGCAAAACGCAGAAAACAAAAGAAATGAAACAGCTAAGGCCTTTTTAAGACCGGAATTCAAAAAATGACTGGGATTAACGGCGATCATCTCAAAAAACCCGATAAAAAGATACTAACATTTTTTCGGTTTTGGTTTGTTGTTAAATGCCGATATTCTTTTCCCGGCTAATAGTCTGTAATTTATCCGGTCTGGTTGCTTATGCGGTAAGGCTAGGCTAAAATTTCCATTTTGCCGGTATTCACAAGATTTAGCCGGTAAACATAACATGCAGAAAGCACCACACGCCGAAATGCAGCTCATTGCAGCGGACAACGCAGCCGAAAAAGAGAATCGACTGCGCCGTTTGATGCAAGAGTCTTGTGCTGTGTTGGTTGCATATTCCGGCGGAGTTGACAGTACTTATTTGGCCGCAATTGCCACGGCTGAGTTAGGGAAGTTTGCCATATCGGTTTTTGCTGATTCACCGAGCGTTTCTCTTTATCAAAAAACGCTAGCCGAAAACTCGGCCAAATTATTAGGATTAAATCTATTAAAAATCCGTACACTCGAGGCCGAAAAGCCGGAATATTTGCGTAATGCTCCGGACAGGTGTTTTCATTGTAAAAGCGAACTCTATTCCAGGATTGCAGTGATAGCGCAGGAAAAGGGAATCGTTGTAATCATGGATGGAACAAATGCTGATGACCTGAGTGATTACAGACCCGGCCGGGTTGCGGCAGCAGAATACCGGATACGCAGTCCTCTGGCAGAGATAGGTTTTACAAAAGACGAAATCCGCTCCCGAAGCCGTGCTCTGGATTTGCCCAGTGCAGAATTGCCTGCGAGCCCTTGCCTTGCTTCAAGAATCCCTTACGGGTTGTCTGTATCAGCCGAGCGGCTCTCACGAATAGAAAAAGCAGAAGAAGAGATCCGAAATCTTGGCTTCAAGGAATTTCGTGTCCGTCATTACGATGGATATGCCCGTGTCGAAATTGCAAAAACAGAGCTTTGCCGGGCTATTGACCATAGGATCAATGGCGAAATTAAAAGGCGGCTTATGAAGCACGGTTTCAGTAGTGTGCGGCTGGCATTGGACGGTTTCCGTTCAGGCTCGCTCAATTCTGCAATCGGTTGATTGTAATAAAGTTATTTGACCGTACCGGCTTGGAAATTCATTTTTTCTGTCAGTGCCGGTCGGTTGTGTAAAGACACAATATAATTAAAAGTAATCTAAAATTACATTTTCTGGAGATTTTGAATAGAAATGGCTAATCCAATGGCTGACGAAATGCGGCGATTCAAAGGGAGCGATGAAAAAAATCCCTTTGAAGCCATGAGCGAAAGATTTGACCGTGCTGCCCAACTGCTGGGTCTGGATCCGGATCTTTATGCGGTAATGCGGGTTCCGAGCAGGGAAATCAAAGTGTATATACCCGTGCGGATGGACACAGGGCATATACAAGTGTTTGAAGGCTTCAGGGTTCAACACAATTTTGCACGCGGACCTGCAAAAGGCGGCATCCGGTACGCTCCCGACGTTACTCTGGATGAGGTAAAAGCGCTTGCGGCCTGGATGACATGGAAATGCGCTGTAGTCAACGTTCCATTCGGTGGTGGCAAAGGCGGAATAATCTGTAACCCATTACAGATGTCAGAAGGCGAACTGGAACGCCTGACGCGACGCTATACTGCTGAATTGATTGACTTTATAGGGCCGGAACGTGATGTCCCGGCGCCGGATATGAACACCAATGAGCAAACTATGGCTTGGATAATGGACACATATTCAATGCATGCCAGGCACACAGTTACGGCCGTGGTTACCGGCAAACCGGTTGCTCTTGGTGGTTCTCTTGGGCGACGCGAAGCTACCGGCCGCGGTGTACTCATCACTGTAAATGAAGCAATTAAACGATTTGGGCTGACGCCGGAGAAAACCACCGTCGTTGTTCAGGGAGCCGGAAATGTCGGAGGTATCGGAGCGCAATTGATGTATGAGGCCGGATACAAAGTCGTTGCAATCTCCGATGTCGGCGGAGGGATTTATAGAAAAGAAGGTCTTAATATCCCACATGCGTTGGAATATCTAAAGAAACACAAATCATTCGAAGGATATCCAGAGGCAGAACATGTTGATAATAAAGAACTTCTGGAAATTGAATGTGATGTGCTTGCACCATGTGCAACCGAGAATCAGATAACCTCAGAAAATGCTGACAGGATCAAGTGCAAAATTCTTGCCGAAGGAGCAAACGGCCCGACGACTCCGAAAGCGGATAAGATTCTTTTTGAAAAGGGAGTGTTCGTTATTCCGGATATTTTGTGCAATGCCGGCGGCGTTACAGTATCTTATTTTGAATGGGTACAGGACAGAATGGGTTATTTTTGGACCGAAGCTCAAGTAAATGAACGGTTAGCAGAAAAAATGATAGCCAGTTTCAACGAACTCGTGCATTATGCCGAAAAGCATAATGTAGATTCGCGAACTGCCGCATATATGCTTGCCATTGACCGCGTTGCTTATGATACTCGGATGCGCGGCATTTATGCTTAGTACTTTCGCTAATTTGTTAAAAATGCTTGATTTTCGGTTAAAGTTAGGGTAATTTCTTTGAAGTATATGGCTTTACGGGCTGCAGACATTTAAAATCAGACCGTAAATGCTCAAATTTAAGCCTGAAAAAGGTATTTTCGTGCCGGGCCTGCAAGGTTAATTTATTCTGCTGGTTCAATTTGGAATCATTGGCCTGGTATGCGATACTGACTTCAGGTTCTAATAAACTGAAATTCGGCCTTTGGCTATTTGCTAACAGAGACTGAACTTAATCTTTTGATTTTCGGCGGAGGAATATGATGAAACTCGCTTACAGAGTATTTATTTCTTCCCTTTTCTGCTTGGCTCTTGCTGCTGTTGCATTTGCACAGTCAACTGCGACGGCTGATCCTTCCAAGCGTTCTGGGAAAGATGATAGGAATACGGCACCGACGATCGGTACCGGTGGAGCAATGGGAGGCCCGACCGGGCTATTCACGGTCTATGACGGCCAGACGCTGCGCAGGGGCGAATATACTTTCAGCGCCGCTTACAGCAACTTTGACAGAGACCCCGGAAATGCTGATTTTACCGAAGTACCGTTAAGCTTCCAGGTCGGCGTCACCAATAATATTGAATTGTTTTTTAATACTGACGGTTACAGAGCGGTAAAAGTCAATTCGCCGAGCAATCTTTCGGCCTTTTATCTGCCAAATTCCCGGGTTAGGTTTAACGGTGTTTTGACCAGCGGCCCAGCCATAATACTTGGCCCGTCAGGTCCCGGAAACGGCCCGCTTGAACTAGCCTCTGTATTTCGGCCGGCAGGCACGGCACCTTTTGTCCAATTTCCCTATGTTAACGGCAGCGCCGGTAACTTTGGATTTCCTCCGGGATTTTTCTCCGGACCGCTTTTCGGATATCCGGCAGGGACGTTCCCGCTGATTTCTACACCGATTGCCAATAGCAACGGAGCGGCCAATTTCCCGGGTCTGGGGTCTATCTACGGCAGCATTCTGCCGGGTATAGTATTCCAAACAGCCTGTTTTGGCGGTACGGGTTCAAACTGTGCCGGTGGAACTGTTTATCCGACGGTTTTCACTGCGGCCCCGAGTTATCTGCCCGATGCCCCGTTTATCAACCGCACTTATGGCGAATCATCTTTTAGCACCTTTACGGCAGGCGGAAAGATTCGTTTCAACAACGTAAATGATTGGTGGGGAGTCGCTTTGGTGGCAGCTTACCGGTTCTACGGCGATAGTGCGAGTGACTTTGGCGGCTTCAACCAACTCCAGCGCGGTGCAAGCCCGGGCGGAAACCGCGGTGATATTTTGATCACCGGAGCTTTCGACGGTCGCGTACGCAAATGGTGGAATATTGCAGCTAACGTTGGTTACCACTGGAACAGCAGCGTCAAAGGCGATTTTCCGGGTGGAACATTCACACTGCTTGATCGTCCCGATGAGTTGCTGCTTTCCGTCGGTACCGATTTTCCTGTTAACAAATACTTCCAGCCTATCGGAGAATTTCGTCACATTCGCTATGTCGGCGGACGGACGCCCAACGCCTTCGAAAACAATCCTTATGAAGGTTTGATCGGCGCCCGCATCTTTCCGGCTCGCTGGTTCGGATTTAGCTTCGGCTATCGCTACCATTTCAATCAGCAGGATCGTGACAGCTTTGACGGCGACAAATTTACGGCCACGGCACTTGTGCCTTGCACACCCGGCGGTCCGACTCAAGGCGGCGGCACCTGTCCGCAAAGTGGCTTCTTCGTTTCACGAAGCACGGTTGATGGCATTCCGAATGGATTTGCTCCCTCGAGCGATCCGCATGGATTTCTT
>JBFLZQ010000012.1:0-55161 GCA_040756215.1 Acidobacteriota bacterium | reverse complement strand
TTGCACACCCGGCGGTCCGACTCAAGGCGGCGGCACCTGTCCGCAAAGTGGCTTCTTCGTTTCACGAAGCACGGTTGATGGCATTCCGAATGGATTTGCTCCCTCGAGCGATCCGCATGGATTTCTTTTCCAGGCGTTCATCGGACGTCGTAATAAACGTCAGAACGAAATTGAAAATAAACCTGCTGACGTAACGGCGCTTACACTTAGCGATGAAGTCATTAAACTTGGCTGCCCGGCCGGACAGGTTCCGCGTGAAGGGCAGTCCTGCAATGAAAGCACATCGGTTCAGGTTAACACCACGGCGGTTGATCCTGAAAACGATGTTCTTACTTATAATTACACGGTTTCCGGTGGCCGAATCGTAGGCAGCGGCTCAAACGTTACCTGGGATCTTAGCGGCCTGCAACCCGGCACTTACACAATTACTGCCGGAGTAGATGACGGATGCGGACTTTGCGGTAAGACACAGACCAAGACTGTAACAGTCGAGGCTTGCGATTGCGTTGTACGTTGCTCTTGCCCGACGCTTTCGGTCAGCGGCCCTGCAGGAATCACTTCACCCGGTGAAACCATGACCTTCACGGCTACGGCTGCCGGTGGTACGCAGGCAAACATTACTTACAACTGGTCAGTATCTGCCGGTACAATCGAATCCGGACAAGGTACGCCGAGCATCACGGTTCGAACGACCCGCGATATGGCCGGCAGCAGCGTCACTGCTACCGTAGAAATCGGCGGCTTGGATCCTGCCTGCAATTGCCCGCGGACGGCTTCCGAAACCGCAGGTGTTGCACCAAAACCGGATGCAGTAATGATCGATGAATTCGGTAAGATGCCGAATGACGATATCCGCGGACGTCTCGACATCTTCTTTGCCGAACTTTCGAACAACCCCGGCAACCAGGGCTACATAATCAATTATGGTACGCCTAAGGAAATTGCTGCTCGTGAAAAACTGATCACGAACCACATCAATTTCCGTAAGTTTGACCGCAGCCGAATCACTATCGTAAATGGTGGTGCTTCACCTGACGGCACGGTACGTACCAAGCTCTATCGTATCCCGCCGGGCGCGGATACGCCCAGCCGGTAGGCTTAGCTCCCCTGTTCAAAAGGGGGACATCAATCGGAAAAAGGCCGTTCAATAGAGCGGCCTTTTTCCATATTTGCTCAGGTTCATTCAAATGTAACTTTTTATGGACTTAATGTTTTGCCTTAACTTTTTCGAATTTGTTATTATTTGAAGTGTGACGGCGGTTAAATCTCTTTTTCTCTGGCAAAAGATGGGCTGATTATTTCATCTAAGTCAACAATGCGGAATCTATTCTCCGCAAACCGTTTTACCAATTTGCCATCCATCATCCGAAATTGTTTAGACAGGTGAGTATTATGATCAAAAAAGTCCGATTGTCTTTAATCACCGGTATTGGTTTGCTTGCGGCACTGGGTTTTCTTTTATTTTACGGCTCGTTTGTGCAGGCCGATAATATCTCAAATGCCACAGGAAATGTTTTTATTGATCCCGCCAACAGAGGCATCTGGTCAGTTATAGGCCCAATCGGCGGTGATGTACGTTCCGTAGCCATTGATCCGAGAGACAAGGACAAGATCTATATCAGTACAATGGACGGCCAGATCCATGTTTCGGTTGACGGCGGGAAAAACTGGCGAATGCTTGTAAGGTTTGACCGGCCACAATTGATTTTGGATCAATTAATGGTTGATGCCGTTGACTCGAGGTTCATCTACGCATCAGGTCACCGGGGTAATTTACCCGGCGGATTTTTCCGTTCGACCGATGGAGGGGCAACTTGGAAAGAAGCCAAAGATCTGAAGAATGAAGCGATTCATGCAATGACGCAGGCCGCCGCAGATCCTAAAACACTCTTTGTAGGCACAAAGACAGGTATTTTTATCTCACGTGACCGTGGCGAATCATGGTCAAAGATTGAATCGCCGGAATCTCCTATCAATCTGAATTCACTCGCCGTCGATCCAAAAGATATATCCACAATTTATGCCGGAACCAGCTGGAGACCATACAAATCCACGGATAACGGCAAAAGTTGGCGGCTCATAAAAAACGGGATGATCGACGATTCGGATATTTTTGCAATAACGATAGATTCACGTGACAATTCTCATATTATCGCTTCGGCCTGCAGCGGTATCTATGAATCATTCAATGCCGGTGAAAACTGGAAAAAAATACAGGGAATTCCATCAACTTCCCGACGTACACGTGATATTTTACAGCATCCGACACGTCCCGGAACGATATATGCGGCAACAACTGAAGGTTTCTGGATGACAACAAACGGCGGTGCGAGCTGGGCTTTGACTCTGCCAAAAACATTTGAAATAAATTCGGTGGCGGTTCATCCGGATGCTCCTGACCGTGTATTTGTCGGTACTAATAATTACGGCATCTGGGTTTCGAATGACGGAGGAAAGACATTCGCACCGACAAATAACAGTTTCACCAGCCGTTTAACATATTCGGTCGTAGCTGATGTAGAATTGCCGGATCGCTTATACGCAACTACCCTGAACACCTCTTCCAGCGGTGGATTCTTCTTTTACAGCTCGGACGGCGGTAAAAACTGGTTACAGGCTCGTGGTATAGATGTTAACCGCGATACACCTTATGCGATTCTGCAAGATCCAATCAATCCGAATCTGATATATCTTGGAACAAATCGCGGGCTGTTTCGTTCGCTGGATCGTGGTGCGAGTTTTTCTCAGATAGTCGGAGCAAAAGGACCGGTTCGTAGATCTGCCCCGGTCAAGCGCCCGCCGGTCCGCGGCAAAACCCCTGTTAAAAAAACCGTTTCGGTTGAGCCGGTTTCGGCTGCCCCGAAACTGATACCGACATTGACAGATACAGTCAAAGTGCTGGCCTTTACTGCGGATAACAAATCCGGGATACTTGCGGGTACGGATAAGGGTTTGTTTCGGTCATATGATGTATCTAAAGGATGGGAACCGATCAATTTTGGCAACGGACTTGACCAAAACGTTTTCGCTATACATGTAAACCAATCTTCTCCCGGGACGATATGGGTCGGTACAGCTCGTTCGGGTGTTATTGTTTCTCACGATAACGGGAATACCTGGCAAAAGACAGCCGCTGCTCCTGACAATGTACCGGTCAGTTCAATTACCAGCGATCCGAAACGGCCGGATTATATATATGTCGGTACTATTCAGGCCTTTTACCTAAGCCGTGATGGCGGTAAAACCTGGATGAGACGCGGAGGCAACCTGCCACTTGGGAATTTTACCTCGATTCTGATTGATCCGAACGACACGGATACAATCATTATTTCAAGCGCACTGGAGACCGATGGAGGGATTTTTATCTCTGAGGATGCAGGAATGAAGTGGCGTCGTTTCGATTCAAAAGAGTTCAACTTACCGACGCGGCGAATCTGGTCGCTTATCTTTGATCCTTCCAATCCCCGAAGAATGTATGCCGCAACCCATTCCTCCGGCATTTATCGGATCGAACGAGCCGGAGAAAATACGTCGGCCAATTCTAAACCTGATAATTCCAATTGAAGCAAATACAGGAATTAATAAATTAAATAGCCCCGCAATCCTGTGGTTTCGGGGCAATTTTGTTTCCGGTTTGAACAATTAGTCTGCCGTTCTATAATCAAGAGTTCAGGAGAGAAATTCCAGATATGCACGAAATTGCCTGTCGCGGCCCACAGGGAACCGTTACCGTAAAAGCTGACAGCCTGCCATTTGAAAGATTGCCCGGGCAATCGAACCTTTTTCTGCAATATCTGAAGAATCCGGAAAGCCTGAAACGGTATTATCCCAACGCTATTAACTCGCGGATTGATATATCAGATCGCATTCGTGACGTACTGGAAAATTATTCGGCAGATCGTGATGCATTGTGCGATGCTCTTGCTGCAACTAATCGCAACTTTGGAGCTTTTCCCAAAACGTTTGAAAATATCGATTTACTTCGGCAGCCGGATACGATTGCCATTGTTACCGGACAGCAGGCAGGACTTTTTACAGGTCCGCTTTATACGATTTACAAAGCACTATCGGCGGTGAGGATGGCAGAATGCCTCAGATTATCCGGCGTTAATGCCGTGCCTGTTTTCTGGGTTGCGACGGAAGATCATGATTTCGAAGAGGTATCGCGGGCGTCATTTATCGATAAATATGGTTCACTTTCTGCAGTTAAAGCCGAACCTGCACATTGCCATGAAAATTTACCCGTAGGCCATATTCGGCTGGATGAAAGCATCGGACAGACGCTGGATGAACTTTTCAGACAATTGCCAGCGACGGAATTTACCGTTTCACTAAAAGACTTGCTTAACAGCACCTGGTATTCCGGTAGATATTTTGGCGACGCATTTGGTGAAATGCTTACCCGGCTGTTAGGTAATTATGGGCTTATCCTTCTTTGTCCGATGAATTCTGAGCTAAAGAGGCTTGCAGCACCGATTTACGTCAAGGCAATCGAGAAATCATCTGAGATAGTGGAAGCACTTGTCAAAAGAAGCAGCCAATTGACAGCCGAAGGTTTCCCGGCTCAGGTTCATATAACCGAGGATTATTTTCCTCTGTTCTGGCAAGCGAACGACGATACCCGAAATGCTTTGAAAAGAAGCAGTGACGGCACTTTCAGGACAAAGGACGGCCTAAAGGAATTTACACTGCAGGAACTGGCAAACCTTGCCGCAAGTGAGCCGCAGCGATTTTCGCCAAGTGTTGTCCTGCGATCCGTTGTGCAGGATTACATTTTGCCGACGCTGGTATATTTTGGCGGTGCGGCTGAAATTGCATACTTTGCGCAAAGCTCCGAAGTCTATCGTGTGTTGGAGCGGCCGGTAACTCCCATATTTCATAGACAGAGTTTTACTTTCATCGAGCCCAGACATTCCCGTACTATGCGGCGCTATGGTCTGGATTTTATTGATCTGTTCCGAGGTCTGGATGCGCTTTTGCCTGAAATTGTTGAAAAGCATCTTGATCGCGAGACGGGCCGGCTTTTTGCTGATGTTGAAGAGAAAATCAATACAGAATTACGTCGACTCGATGAGCGGCTGGCAACAATTGACCCGACACTTGCCGAAAATCTTGCAAAACGTCGGAGGAAAATCCTCTATCATATCGCAGCTCTTCGGCATAAGTTCCATCGTTCGCAAATACGTCGGGACGAGACGATTCGCAATCAAATAGAAACAATGTTTTCTACTTTATTGCCAAATGGAGTGTTGCAGGAGCGGGTCCTTAGCATTATTACTTTTTACAACCGTTACGGCCGGCATTTTATTGATTGGGTCTATGAAAGCATAGACCTCGACGATAAAGACCATCGGGTAGTTTATCTCTAATTTTTAAGATGGCAAAGATTCGTGTCTTACCAGAAAATCTGGCGAACCAGATAGCAGCAGGCGAAGTTGTAGAGCGGCCGGCTTCGGTCGTTAAGGAACTTATAGAAAATGCAATCGACGCAGGAGCTGCCAGAATAGAAATCGACATAGAATCGGGTGGCCGAAGGCTGATAAGAATAGCTGATGATGGTGAAGGTATGACTAGAGACGATGCTGTCCTCTCTTTTCAAAGACATGCAACATCGAAAATCAGCCGGCAGGAAGATCTGGCAGCAATTTCGACTCTTGGTTTCCGGGGAGAAGCTCTGGCGTCCATTTCCTCAGTTGCCCGTGTGGAAATGATAACAAAAACTGATTTGGATCTGGCTGCTACGCGTGTACGCATAGAGGGAGGAACGCTGCTGGATGTATCCGATGCTGCCCGTGACCGCGGCACGACGATCGCCGTGCGGGATCTTTTTTTCAATACTCCGGCACGCAGGAAATTTCTTCGTTCAGAAGCTACCGAAAATTATCACATTACGGGCATCGTAACACACTACGCTTTGGTAAATCCGGAAATTGATTTCCGGCTGACAAATAACGGCAGAAGTGTGCTCGAGACCCCTACATCGATTTCAATCAGGGAAAGAGCATTCCAGATCTTCGGCGCGCAAATTCTGGAGAGTCTGATACCAGTAAACGGCGGGCGCGAATTTGTTGCCAAGGTTAGCGGCTATGTTTCGGCTCCGCGTGAGCGAAGAACAAACCGCGATTCACAATATTTCTTCGTAAATCGTCGATTTGTCCGCGATCGGACGATAGCCGATGCACTTAGGGACGGTTATCGTTCCATATTACCTCACGGATATTTTCCTGTTGCATTTCTTTTTATCGAAGTACCGGTTGAAGAGATTGATGTAAACGTCCATCCGGCAAAGACAGAGGTTCGGTTTCGCCGTCCCGATGCGGTGAAAGATGTCGTAACGGAAGCGGTCCGGGAAGCACTAGCTGCAGCCGGAATCCGTGCCGCGGCAGACGATGCGGCACCTGCTGTTCCGGTTTCGGACAGTGTAACGTCGCAAAGTAGTCTGGTTAGGGAGCAGGAAAGGGAAATACAATCCGAATACAATGATTTACAGGAAAGCCGACAGGCATTTGTTGAGACTCTTCCCGGATTAAATACTATTGCCAAGACGCTTTTTGAAGCCGACAGCAGGCTGCTAACCGGTGAGCCGGACGACCGTGCCTCTCAGATAACAAAGCAAGATAGAGTAAACTTAGAGGAGAAGAATGAATCTCCGGCTTCTGCTCTCAGTCAAACAGAATTTACCGGTCCGTACCCTACTCTACCTCCAATTGTCAATGCCGAGCATTTTCTCAAACCAACTGAACCGGAATCCGGCCGGGCTTCTCTGATAAGGGTTCTGGGTCAGCTTAACAATAGCTACATACTTGCAGCAGACAATGACGGGCTGCTTTTAATTGATCAGCATGTCGCGCATGAAAGAATTCTTTTTGATAAGTTTCGCAATAAATCCGGAAATCTTCCTTCACAAAATTTGCTTTTGCCGGAAACATTAGACCTGACTCCGGCGCAGGCAGAAGCATATGATATCTCATGCGAGGAACTGGAACTCGCCGGATTTCGGACAATGCGTTTATCGGGTAGGACAATAGCCGTCAAAGCTGTTCCGCCGGATATTCCGGCCAGTGAGGCAAAAATGCTTTTGTCCGAAATACTTGATAACGTAGATCGCGAAAGACGCGGCAGAGGTACGGCGATAATACGTGATTCGATAGCTGCTTCTATGGCCTGCAAAGCGGCAATTAAGGTTAACAATCCATTGACAACCGAAGAAATGGATTGGATTATTTCACGTCTTTTGCTTACATCATCTCCAACCACCTGCCCTCATGGTCGTCCTGTTATTTTGAGACTTTCGCTGCACGGAATCGAAAAGGCCTTTGAAAGAATTTAGGCTTGTCGAATATTTTTTAAAAAAGGCTTTCAACGATTGCAAAATTTCCATTTTCGTTTTATTTATAGTTAATCGTGAGTCGCAACAAAGTAAGCGACAAACTTAAATATATTTTGAAAAAAACTCTGCGGTTCTATGAATTTCAAGCCGGTCCGTCTTTGTTATGAAACGAATTAACCTGCAAAGGGCGAAGAACCAAATAGCGCGATTAAATACTATCCGCGATATCAATAAACAAATTGTCCTGAATTACATCAGGGATCGGTCGCCTATATCGAGGGCAGAAATCGCCCGGCAGACGGATCTGCATCGTTCTACCGTTTCCGTAATAGTTGGAGAATTGATTGATGAAGGACTTGTAGTTGAAATTGGTGAAGGCGACTCAACGGGCGGCCGGCGGCCAACTCTTTATCAACTGAGAACAGGCGTTCCGGCTGCTATTGGAATTGACCTTACTCCAAGAATCACAACAATTGCAGTCGCAGATCTAGCAGGAAACATACTTGACAAGGAATCATTTTCAACCTCGCCGGATATGTCCTTTATGTCTGAACAAATCATCGAACGGACAAAAAGGTTAATTTCCGGACAAACGCAAAATGATCTGGAGATCGGGATGAGTGTTCCGGGTCTGGTGGACCAGACAGCCGGGAAAATTTTTCATATTCCTTATTTTGACTGGCGAAACTGGGATATTTGTCCGCGTCTGGAGACCGCAACGGGGCTTCGGGTTACGGTTGAAAATGACGCAAATGCAACAGCTCTTGCAGAATTATGGTTTGGACAGGAACGTCTGCACCGGCCGGATACTTTTCTGATGGTGCTGGTTGGCGAGGGAATAGGAACAGGAATCATTTTTGACGGCCAGGTTTATCGTGGTGAAAAAGGAGCCGGCGGAGAATTCGGGCATATGATAGCGGGTTCTGACGCGCCGGTGGATTGCTCATGCGGCAGCAGGGAGTGCTGGGAGGCTTATGCGTCCGAGAAAGCGTTGCTTGCCCGATACAGAAACCTGCTTCAAAAGGATGAGCTAAAACAGGGACATATTGACATAAATGACATTATCGAACTTGCTTTGAACGGTGAAAAACATGCAACCGAAGCTCTTCGCGAGACAGTTCATTACCTGGGAAATGGCATTTCAAATCTCATCGTCGGCCTGAGCCCGCAAGTGGTTGTCGTAAGCGGGAAAATCACACGTGCCTGGAATCTTTACAAAGAAGAGCTGCACCGCGTTGCTGAACGAAATGTATTGGCCGGATTGCCGCAGACTGTATTGATGCCGTCCTCGCTTGGTGATTCGCCGACCTTGATAGGAGCAATCGGTCTGGTTCTTGCCAGAAAATTCAGCTCAGCAGGGTAATGTGTCAGAAATGTTAACTTGACAACCGGCAATCTGTGTAATAAAACTTTGTTGGTAAAACCGACAAACCTTGCGGTCACCTAAATTTTTATAAATCGGCCGGTCTCTCACATTGGCCATCTCCCTTTCTGTATCAGGACGATTTGCCGGTTTTCATGTGACCCTAACGGCAATAAAAACTATCATTGGAGATTCCGCTTATGATTAAATCAAAAATTTTGGAGAAAATGAGTCGGCTGGCAATCGTAGCGATATTGGTCTTTTCGGCAGTTTTAGCCGCAGATGCCCAATCTCAAGCAATGAATGGCCAAATCGAAGGCTCGGTAACAGATATCAATGGAGGAGCGATTCCATCCGTTACCATTAAAGTTATCAATATCGAGACCGGGACTGAGCGGTCTGTAGTTTCCGACAGCAATGGTTTCTATCGTGTGCCTCTTCTTCCTCTGGGAACTTACAGGGTGATCTTTGAAGCACAGAATTTTAAGCGTCTTCAACGCGAAGGAATTACGCTTTCTACCGGGCAAATAGCAACGGTCAATGGTGTTTTGGAGCCTGGGGCTGTTTCGGAAACAGTTACAATAACTTCCGATGCTCCGATAGCTGACCCGGGAAAAATCGACCTCGGCAGGGTTATTACCGCCCGCGAACTCGAAAATCTGCCGCTGGTTTCACGCAACCCTTATAACTATGCACTTTTGCAGGCAAATGTTACCGGCAGACCAAATGTAGAATTCGGGGTGCCGCGTATCAACGCCAATGGTTACACAAGGCGAACCAATTATCAGCTTGATGGCAACAACAATACACAGGCTGATCGTGGCGGTATCCGCCTGATGCCGATTTCCGACACATTCATCAGTGAAGTCCAGCTTGTAACCAATGGTTTTGCTGCCGAGTTCGGGAATACGCCAGGACTGATAATGAATGCCATTACTCCATCGGGAACAAATGATTTTCACGGTTCGGCAGGTTATCGTTTTCGCCGTACCTGGATGTCATCGCGTCCTTTCAATACATCGCCTACCTCACAAAAGCCGGAAACAAAGGTTGATGATGTTACTGTTGCAGTCGGTGGCCCGATAATACGGGATCGCTGGCATTTTTACGGCGGTTATGAATGGGTCAATCGCGATCTTGCCGGCGAGCCGCAACGTGTTATTACAATTTCCGACGCAAACAAGCAGGCACTAATCGCTGCCGGAGTCTCGCCCAATGCCTTTCCGACATCAATACCTGCTGCACAAAAAGTCAATTTCTTCATTATTCGCACAGACGCTCAGCTCAATGCGTCAAATCGTCTGACCGGTCGCTTCAATTACTTTAAAAATAATTCGCCCAATAATATCGCAGGCGGTCTCAATACGCTTGAAAGAAGTATCGACTTTCTGGACAAATCGTATTCGGTAGGACTGCAGCTGGTTTCTATACTCCCTAATAATTTTCTCAATGAGCTCCGTTATCAGTTTGCAAAACGCGATTCAAGGAACGTAGCGAATTCTAATTCAGGAACCGGACCAAGTATTGTAATTACCGGAGTAGCAAACTTCGGTGCACCTGAAAATGACGACACGATTGCCCCGCTTCAGGTTACCAATCAGATTCAGGACAACGTAACCTGGACAAAGGGAAATCATGTAGTCAAGTTCGGATTCGGTTTCAATAAAATTGACGACACCAGGCGGTCAGCTGTCTTTGCCCGATATGTATTTCCAAGCATTGCCGCCTATGTTGCTGCCAAAAACGGCACTGCTCCGAAGGGGTACACCAATTACGTCGAGGCCTTCGGTAATCCTGACATAAAATACAACTCTGTTTTCTACAACTTTTTCGTTCAGGATGACTGGAAGATAACGCGCAGGCTGAAATTGAATTACGGACTTCGCTATGATCTTTACGATGTCCCAGATGCAGACCCGTCATCGCCTTTTCCGGCTTCGCAGAAATTTAATGTCGACAAAAACAACTTTGCGCCACGGCTCGGACTGGTCTATGGAGTTCGTGAAGGGAGATTGCCCGGAGTTTTTCGTGCAAGCGCCGGTATTTATTTTGATACCGTTTACCTGGATTTCTACCAACGCGCACTGCTGAATAACGGATCAGCAAAGTTTTTTAACTTTACGTTTGCTCCGTCGTCACCCGGGTCACCGAATTTCCCAAGCACTCTCGGGTCTCTTCCTCCCGGAACCACTCTTCCGACACAAAGTATCGAAACAATAGCTCCTGACTTCGAGAATATGTATGCAATGCATGCAAATGCTCAATATGAGCAGGCCATTTCAAATGATATGTCCTTTACTATCGGATATATTCATTCGAGCGGGCGTCACATTCCGCTTTACCGACAGATAAACCGCATCAATCCAATCGGAACATTGGCAGACGGACGGCCTATCTTCAGTAACTCGATTAATGCATTAACCCGGCTTGATCCGCGTTTCAACAATATCTTGATGGCTGAAGCGGCGGGCAACTCCAACTATAATGCTCTAACCTTACAGTTCAATAAGCGGTTCTCGCAAGGTTATCAGTTTTCGGCAAATTATACGCTGTCGAAATCTACTGATGATGCGCCGGAACAGAATCTTGTCGCAACACAAGTGGGAAATCTGGTAGTTCAGGATCCGACAAACCGCAAGCGTGATTTCGGTCCGTCTTTGGCCGACCAGAGACACACATTTAATATGACGTTTGTCGGACGCCCGAATTTCAATTTCTCCAGCAAAGCTTTGCGTTATATAGTCAATAACAATCAGGTCAGCTTTATCGCTACTGCAAATAGCGGCGAAAGATATAATATTATTGCCGCTACGGACATCAATGTTGACGGATTTACAGGTTCCGATAATCCGGTAGGAATCGGCCGCAATTCCGGAACAACACCAAAGCAGTTCAACGTTGATATGAGATATTCGCGATTTTTCAATTTTACCGAGAGGTATAAATTGGAAGCATTCGTCGAGTTTCTTAATGTCTTTAACATCAACAGTGTCTTTCAGATAAACAGTCTGACAGTTACGACCGATGCGCAGGGAAACCCGACACAGGCTTTGCCTACGCATAAAAACAGACCGGTAACATCGTTAGACAGCCGACAGGCACAGATCGGATTGAAGTTTATCTTCTAGGCACCGGTTGTCACAAAACAGATGGATGCCCGGATTTTATACGCTCCGGGCATCCAATGCCTCAGGAACACAGTCAAATCAAATATGCGAGATGAAAATAAGCCTGAAGTTCCGAATGTGGAAGAATATCCGGAAGAATGGTGGTACAAGGTTTATGCAGCCGTTTTGGTCATAAATGTGCTGGTTATTTACCTGCTTTGGGCTTTTTCCCGATACTTTTCGGAGTAAACCACTTACATTAAATGAGATTTCTCGATTGGGCAGTAGTTGTTGCTTATCTGGCGTACGTTATCTGGGACGGCATCCGGATGACGAAGCACTCCGGCAATGTAGAGGGCTATTTTCTCGCTAATCGCAGTTTACCATGGTGGGCTGTTGGCCTTTCTGTAATGGCAACGCAGTTGTCGGCAATTACTCTGGTTGGCACCACAGGACAGGCTTATGCAGATGGAATGCGGTTTGTCCAGTTCTACTACGGATTGCCATTAGCAATGGTGATTTTATGCATAACTGTCGTTCCGTTCTTTTACCGTGCGAAAGTTTACACTGCATATGAATATCTCGAACGCCGTTTCGATGCCAAGACACGAAGCCTCACGAGTTTTTTCTTTTTGATATCGCGCGGTTTGGGAGTTGGGGTAATTATTGCGGCTCCTGCTGTCATACTCTCGATCGTACTTGGTTGGAGCGAGGTCATAACAATTTTCGTCATCGGAATGTCAACGACTATTTACACAATGGTTGGTGGCGTCCAGGCCGTAACCTGGACTGACGTCAAACAGATGACGATCATTTTTTTTGGTCTTTTTGTCTGTATTTTCGTAATTGTTTCACAGTTCCCCGAACATGTAGGTTTGACTGACGGCCTCTACCTTGCCGGAGCGGCCGGTAAATTGCAGACCGTTGATTTCAATTTTAACCTCAAGGAAAAATATACCTTCTGGTCGGGTACAATCGCCGGGCTCTTTCTTTTCCTGTCATATTTCGGATGTGATCAGAGCCAGGTGCAACGTTTTTTGACTTCTAAGTCTATCGGCGAAGGAAGGACTTCATTATTGATGAGCGCCTTCCTGAAAATTCCGATGCAGTTTATGATCCTGCTCGTCGGTGTTCTGGTGTTTGTATTTTATCAATTTGCAACGCCGCCGATGATTTTCAATCCCGTCGAAGCTCAAAAGATTAAAAACGCTCCTCAGTATCAGCAATTGCAGAAGGATTTCGAAATGGCGCACTCAAGCAGGGAGTCCGCTGCACTTGCCTTTATTGAAAATCGTAATGCCGAAAACCGCGCCGCTTATATCGAAGCAGATGCGCGATTCAACGACGCACGGAAAAACGCGGTTGAATTCGTTAAAAACTCGACCAGCAACTCCAGTTTTAACGATGTCAACTACGTTTTTCCGTCGTTCGTTGTGTCAAATATGCCTTTGGGAATAGTCGGCTTGATAATAGCGGCTATTTTTGCCGCTGCGATGTCTTCAATTTCTGCAGAACTAAATGCGCTTGCCACTGCTACGACAATAGACTTTTACCGCCGGCACTTTCAAACCGATGCCGATGACAGGCATTATGTTCGCTTTGGCCGGATCGCCACGTTTGTTTGGGGACTATTTGCGTGCGTTGTTGCTACCTATGCTACTAATCTTGGTTCACTTATTGAAGTAGTCAATAAGTTCGGATCCTTTTTCTATGGTTCTTTACTTGGCGTTTTTGTCCTGGCAATCGGCGTAAAGCGTGCCCGTGCACGCGGAGCCTTCTTTGGCTTGATGTTTGGGATTATATCTGTGTGGATAGCAAGCCGATACACAGACATCGAGTTTCTCTGGTTCAACGTTGTTGGATGTTTGGTAACGGTTATTGCAGGTTACCTGATATCTCTGACTGAAAAATCTCTTCAAACCTCAGAAGAGCAATAATTTTTTGGCGTGGTTAATACCCTATGAAAGACAATATTTCACTCGCTCGGCGACTTGCCGCATCATTTATCATTGTTACGCTGGTTTCAGTTTTCCTTTTGGGAATCACGCCACCTGCTATACAGAGCCAGGTTCGCCCCGTTTATGATTACGGTGCACTCGGACTCGGCCAGCTGCTTAAACGTCTTCAAACAACGGCAAGCGTACTTCACACGGGTGCTCATCCCGACGATGAAGACTCCGGATTGCTGGCATATCTCGCTCGTCAGCGACAGGCGCGAACGGCATATCTGGCATTAAACCGCGGAGAAGGAGGCCAGAATGTCATTGGACCGGAACTATTCGAACCGCTGGGAGTAATTCGGACAGAAGAGCTTCTACAAGCAAGAAGGCTCGATGGCGGAGAACAATTTTTCACACGTGTAATGGACTATGGTTTCTCCAAGAAACGCGAGGAGGCGGCGCGCATATGGGGTGAAAGGGAAGTTTTGGCTGATATGGTACGTGCAATCCGCCTCTTTCGCCCGCTGGTTCTTATTGCCCGATTTACGGGCACTCCGGCCGATGGACACGGACAGCATCAATTAGCCGGCTATTTGACGCCTATTGCATTCAGGCTCGCGGGAGATCCGAAAGAATTTCCCGAACAAATTGCAGAAGGACTGGAGCCCTGGCAACCTTTGAAACTTTATGTCTCACAGAGTTTTGTAAATAATCCTGCAAATCAACCAACATTATTCATTGATACGGGCGAATATGATCCCCTTATCGGAAGGTCCTATTTCGAAATTGCAATGGAAGGCAGAAGCCAGCACAAGTCACAGGAAATGGGAATGCTAGAACTACGCGGAAAACAGACTTCCGGCATCCGGCTGCTTGAATCAAGTGTATCATCGGCAGTTAATGACAATGACGTTTTTACGGGGATTGATACCTCGATTAAAGGAATTGCAAGGCTTGCGGGAGATTCCTCGCAGCCCTTTGCGGAAAAGCTCGCAAAGTTGCAATCAACTGCTGAGGAGGCACTAAGTTCTTATGACGTTTATCATCCGGGGAAGCTTATTCCGATACTCGCGAAAGGTTATCGTGAAGCAGTAGATGCTGAATGGTCAACCAGAAATCCAACGTCGAAATGGTATTGCAGACAAAAGCAAGCAGAATTTGCCAGAGCACTGCAAGTTGCCGCAGGCGTAGTCGTTGATGCCTTAGCCGATTCTGAAACCATTGTTGCGGGGGAATCGCTTAATGTTGCGGTAAGGGTTTTTGCTCCCGGCCAAACGGATATTACATTGACCGAAACTAAAATTGACACGCCAAACGGCTGGCAGGTAGAGCCCGGCGACGAGCCGCAGCAGGAGCCGATGTCCGGATTTCGGCCGCGTCGAGAAGAACCGTTGGCAGCCCGGTTTTTCAAAGTCCGATCATCACCAGAGACAAGTCCGACGCAGCCTTATTGGTTGGACTTACCCAGACATAATTTCACCTTCGATTGGTCACAGGCAGGCAATGCAAAAAATTATCCGTTTGCAAAGCCAATTCTGTCCGCCAGAGTAAAGATAAAAATCGGCGGAGAAGAGATTGAGGTTGCGCAGCCCGTAGAATACCGTTTTGCCGATGATATTCGTGGCGAAATCCGACGGTACGTTAACGTCGTTCCGGCTTTAACTCTTAATCTGGAATCAGATTTATTGATAGCGCCGACATCGGCCGGGACAAAAACTTATAAATTAGTGATGTCCGTAAAAAACAATAGCAGTTCGGTTTCAAAAGGAATTGCAGGTATTGAAGTTCCGAAAGGATGGAAAATCGTACCTGATAACGCAAACTTTGAACTGCTTCGTAAGGGAGACAAGACTGCTCTGACATTTGAACTTACAATCCCGCCAGGTGAGAAAACCGGTTCCTATTCACTTCGGGCTTTCGCAAGTATGAGCGGCAAACAATTCGACAATGAAATATCTGAAATCTCCTATCCACACATTCAAACGCACCGAATCTACAAGAAGGCTAATGTTAAAGTTCAAGTTCTTGATTTGAAAGTTGCTCCGGTAAAGGTCGGTTATATTATGGGAAGCGGCGATAAGGTGCCCGATGCTATAAGACGTATGGGTCTTGACGTAACTTTACTGGACGAAAAGGATTTATCTACAGGTAATCTGAATCGTTTTGATGTAATAGTAGTCGGTATCAGGGCATCACAGGTTCGTCCGGATTTTGTCGCCAATAACGGACGGCTTCTTGAATATATGAATAACGGCGGCACATTGATTGTGCAATATCAGCAGCAGGAATATATTCGGCTCAATTTGCCGCCTTACCCGGCCAAGATGGATGGCAATTTCCGTGTCGTAGATGAAAATGCTCCGGTAAAAATTCTCGTGCCCTCACATCCTGTTTTCAATTTTCCAAACAAAATATCGGATGATGACTGGCAAGGTTGGGTACAGGAAAGAAATCTTTACGGCTTCACGGACTTCGATCGTTCGAAATACACACCGTTGCTTGAATCACATGATGAGGGCGAGCCGGAAAGAATTGGCGGAATGGTATATGCCGAATTTGGAAAAGGACAGTATCTTTATACCTCCTACTCCTGGTTTCGGCAACTTCCGGCCGGTAATCCGGGAGCATATCGAATCTTTGCAAATATCCTGAGTTTGCCAAAGGCATCAAATCGACCTGAGAAAGTAAATGAGTAAAAAAGACGAAAAGTTCCCTGCAGAAGCCTATAAAAAAAATGTGCTCGCTGAATGCTTTGCTGATGCAAAAGAATATTTCTTTGATGAATATCAGCAGGTTGATCTGGCATATGCGGTAATGCTGGGCGAGCAGGGAATTATCACAACTGATGAGAGAGCAGCAATACTTCGTGCACTGACAACTCTTGATTTTGAAGCATTAAAGGCTGCGGACTATGATGGTACGTTCGAAGATTTCTTTTATCTTCGTCAACGCGAAATATTGGCAAATTGTGATCCGGACATAGCCGGCAAGCTGCACACCGGGAGAAGTCGAAATGATATTGACGTTACAATCTACAGGTTGCGGTTAAGAAAAGAAATCCTTCCATTGATTGATTCCGCCATTGATTTAAAGTCAGTACTCCTGGACCTTGCGGGCAGACACATTGAAACCCTGATGCCTGCATATACGCATACACAGCCGGCCCAGCCTACAACTCTTGCGCATTTTCTTTTGGCGATGGCTGAAAACATTGGCCGTGATATCCGGCGATTGCAGAGGGCATTTGAAAATATGAATTTCTGCCCGCTTGGTTCCGGCGCGATTACAACCTCCGGTTTTGCAATAAGCCGGCATCGTCTTGCGGAACTGCTTGGCTTTACAGGCCCGACGGTTAATTCCTACGGCTCTATTGCGTCTGTTGATTATTTTACAGAGGCACTTGGAGCAGTCGCGGCGCTTTTGGTAAACGTCGGGAAATTTGCTCAGGAATTTCTGCTGATGGCAATGGTTGAGTTTGGAGTTATTCGCCTGCCGGATGGTTATGTGCAGGGATCTTCTATAATGCCTCAAAAAAGGAATCCGGTTGCGTTGGAGCATATAAGGGCAATTGGCAGCAAGGCTCTCGGGCAGGCGCTTTCGGTATTTACCGCCGTTCATAATACACCCTTTGGAGATATCAATGATGTCGAAGATGATCTGCAGCCATTGATTTACCGGGCTGTCCGTGATGCAAATCGGGCTGTTAGTCTTTTTTCAAATACGCTTCGCTCCGCTGAGTTCGATATTGAAAAACTACGAAAAAAGGCAGGTGAGGATTTTATAACCGTTACGGAATTAGCAGATACTATCGTCAGAAAAGAAGGATTGTCATTTCAGATAGCGCATCGTTTAGTCGGAAATGCAGTAAAGTCTGCCATTGCTGCCGGCAGTAACATTACACCTGAAATACTGCGCCGTGAGGCTGAGTCTGTCCTTAACCGGCCGCTTAGGCTCACGGATGCTGAAATCGAGGAAGCAATTTCGCCTGATAATTTTGTTAACGTAAGAAAAATTTTCGGCGGGCCGGCCCCGGTTGAAACGCAGCGTGCTTTATCCGTAGAGTTTCAACGCAACGACGAAGTACGGGAATGGTTTCGCTCAACTCAAAAATTCTTAGAAACGGGCGCACAAAAACTCGAAAATGCAGTTAAAGAATCTCTAAACATGTAAAAATCCCCGACTTTTTCATGTCGGGGATTTGGTGATAGGGGAATTTTCCTGATTCGTTTATTCCAAATCAACCTCCCGCACCATGACATTTCTTGAATTTTTTTCCTGACCCGCAGTAGCAGGGCTCGTTCGGTTTCATCTTCGGAGTGTCGCGAACAAATGGAGTATGACGGGCGGCTTCCGCTCCGGCAGATTCCGCTGTAGCCATTGCTCCCGTAAACGCCATTCCGGCTGCTTGTCTGCGTGCACGCTGTTCCGCCAGGCGTTCGAGTCTTTCAATTTCTTCCTGTTCGTCTCTTGTTACAATCTGAAGGTGGAAAAGAGCTTTGCAGGTGTTGGTATCAATCCTGTCCAACATATCCTGAAACATCTCGAACGATTGCTTTTTATATTCTACGAGCGGGTCCTTTTGACCATAACCTACAAGGCCGATCCCTTGTTTTACCTGATCAATGGAAAGCAGGTGATCTTTCCATTGTGAATCAATTATATTGAGCATTATGTACCGCTCATATGCACGCAACGACTCGGCACCGGCGAGTTTTTCTTTTTCCTCATAGTTTGAAATCGCCTTTCGCCAAATGGCTTCTTCGATTTCTTCCGGAGTCATCTTGTGAAAATCAACCCCGCAGTCCCGGGCGGGATCAACCGCATAAATACTTTCTATTTCAGCCGCATATGTATCTATGTCCCATTTATCGGGAGACACTTCCCGGCTCAGGTAACTGGATGTAAGGTCATGTAAAAGGTCGCGGGCAACTCCGTTTTCTCCGAGAAGATACTCACGATGATTTTCCTCAAACATCAATTGGCGTCGAAGTCCGTAAATGGTTTCGCGCTGTTTATTCATGACGTCATCGTATTTGAGGACGTGTTTACGCGTTTCGAAATTTCGTGCCTCAACTGCTTTTTGAGCGCGCTCGATTTGTTTAGATACTGTTCTTGATTCGATGGCTACGCCTTTTTCCATACCCAGCCATTCCATCATCGAGCGAACTTTATCACCGGCAAAAATCCGCATCAGATCATCTTCGAGTGAAAGAATAAAACGCGATGAGCCTGGGTCACCCTGTCGTCCCGCGCGGCCGCGCAATTGATTGTCGATTCTTCGGGATTCGTGTCTTTCCGTGCCGAGAATGTGAAGCCCGCCGAGTGCTGTTACTTCTTCGTGTTCTTTTTCAACGACGGCCTTTGCCCGGCGAAGAGCTTCTTCGTATTGCTCCGGGGTGGCTTCATCGGGATTTATTTCTTCGCGTTTGAGATATTCACGGGCAAGGAATTCGGGATTGCCGCCAAGCAGAATATCGGTACCGCGGCCTGCCATATTCGTCGCGATTGTTACTGCTCCTTTACGGCCTGCCTGGGCTATTATTTCAGCCTCACGTTCGTGATATTTTGCATTCAGGACGTTATGCGGTATCCCGAGCTTACGCAGCCTTTCCGAAAGAAGTTCTGAATTTTCCACCGATACCGTACCCACTAAAACCGGCTGCCCTTTTTCATGAAGTTGCCGGATTTCTTCGATTACGGCATCCCATTTTTCAGGCAATGTGCGGTAGATGACATCCGGATGATCTTTACGAATCATCGGGCGATGTGTGGGAATTACAACGACATCAATATTGTAAGTTGTCGCAAACTCCTCGGCTTCTGTCTCTGCAGTTCCGGTCATACCCGCGAGTTTTTCGTACATCCGGAAGTAGTTTTGCAGTGTTATGGTTGCGAGGGTTTGATTCTCCCGTTCGATTTTTACGCCTTCTTTTGCTTCTACCGCCTGGTGCAGTCCATCCGACCACCGGCGGCCATGCATCAGACGTCCGGTAAAATCATCTACAATGATGACTTCGCCGTCCTGCACGACGTAGTGGTGATCCCGTTTGTAAAGAGTGTGTGCTTTCAGTGCCTGTTCGACGCAGTGGAGCAACTCCATATTTGCCGGATCATATAGATTCGAAACACCTAAAAGTTTTTCCGCTTTAGCGACGCCTTGCTCTGTCAAAACAGCTGAATGATTCTTTTCATCTACAAGGTAATCTCCTGTAGTTACTTTTGTCTCTTCATCTTTGAAACCCTTTTCCAATCTCGGAATAATGTCGTTTGCAAGATAGTATTTATCGGTTGCCTCGTCGGTTGCCCCGGAGATGATCAGTGGCGTCCTTGCTTCGTCAATCAATATGGAGTCAACTTCGTCAACAATCGCGAAGTAATGATCTCGCTGGACAAGCGATTCGACGTCGAACTTCATGTTATCCCTTAGATAATCGAATCCGAACTCATTGTTTGTTCCGTAGGTAATGTCACATGCGTATGCTGCTTTTCGCTCTATATCGTCCATATCGTTTTGGATACAGCCGACTGAGAGCCCGAGGAACTGATGAATTTTCCCCATCCATTCAGCATCACGCGAAGCAAGGTAATCATTGACGGTAACTACGTGAACACCGCGGCCAAGAAGTGCATTCAGGTAAGAAGGCAATGTGGCGACCAGTGTTTTGCCTTCGCCGGTTCGCATTTCAGCGATTCTGCCCTGATGCAATGCGATGCCGCCGATCATCTGAACATCGAAATGTCGCATTCCCGTCACGCGGCGCGAAGCCTCGCGAACGGTAGCAAAAGCTTCGGGCAGCAATTCATGGAGAATTTCCTGTTCGGCACGACGACGTTCGGTCTTATCGCTTATTCCTTCCAGGTGGCGGGCGATTATTTCCTTGAATTTGGAGGTCTGCGCCTTCAATTCATCATCGCTCAGCTTTTGAATTTTAGGCTCCCATTCATTTATCCGGGCAACGATAGGCCTGGCTTGCTTCAAAAAAATATCGCTGCTCGATCCAAAAATCTTTTTAACTAATTTATCTGCAAAACTGTTAACAGGCATATTTATTTCCTCGTCAGGCCGTCTTTGGCCTCGGTTCATTTGCTGCCTCTTCCGTGAATATGATTTTCATTGATCGTGAATCAAAAATTTTCACGTTAAGGCTCATATAATTAATTATGAATATCCTTGCTTCGGAGTAATCGCGCACTCCCGAAGATTAAATTATGAACCGGATTCTAGATTGAGGCCCGGGCGAGATTAAGACCGGAAATCAACTTTTGTGATCTGACGTCAGAAGCTGAAAAGTCCTGATTGTTCGTCAGTTTATGGTTGATTCTGCAGGGGGTTGGGAAAATCTGTCCATCTTGAGAGATGTCAGTTGAGATGTCCTGGAAGTCTGCTGCAAAAACTGCAAAATAAGCGCGGACGGCAGCGGTGATAGATTTATACTGTTGAAGCGAACAGTCCGCTCTGGTTAAACAGGCAAGGTCAGCCGGGTTGTCATCCAGATCTTCCCGCATCTCCTGTTCTTCCGAAATATCAAAGAATCGCGAAGTTGCCGAATGTGCAAAAATTTGCGGAGCGGCGCCGCCGACGACTAAAAGGCCGAGATAAACTCCTAATGTCGTCAACAGAACGATCGAATTTTGATTTCTCCGCGTCATTGCTTATTTCTATTTCACTGCAGTTCCGTCAAGTTTAGGTGCTGCCGTGCTCCCACTTGGTTTCTTCATTTCAGCCGCCTGCTCAGCTAATTTCCTCTGAATCATAGGATGCACTACGCTTTTCGGAACTACAAACCTTATTATAACTTTTTTACCGTTGCTTTCTACTTTGGCGTTTTCAAGAAGGATCAAATCATCTTTATCGTTTTGGTCTGCGTTCGAACCTGATTTTGCTACTTTTGCGGCAGCAAGTGCAAGGTCAAGCGATCGCCGTGTAGAATCTGCCCGCCGTTCGCTCTCCATTTCGCTTTGAATCACGGCCGAAATTGTTTCCGCATCCTGCTTAAGGACAAGGTCGAAATCGTGTCCGCTCAAAAGATTCAGGTACTGCAGATATCCGGCGGCATCAATCGCAAGAATGCCTTCCTGAATGATTCGCTGCATATCCGCATCCGGACTTTCGATTTGTAATTTAAGTGTTTTGGGGTCTATGCGTCCGTCTTTGGTCAATTTGCCTTTGGCATTTCCAATGAATTCGCTTTGGAGGTCAACTTCGTTTCGGGCAAGCATTTCATTGACCATGTTGCCCAGGTCAATAATCGGCCGTTTGTTTATTTCAACGGCGTTTAGCGGCGCACTTGGATTTGCCACCGGGGTATCGGCATTGGAGTTTCCTGTAACGTTAGCATCCGGTTTTGGATTATTGGAAGCTGCAGCATTACTATTATTGTTCGCGTTATTGGACGCAGTTTCATCACCGGGAAGGGAAAAAGGCGAATCCGGCAGCTTTCCTTTTACGGGGTTCTTTTTCGATTTTGGAATAACAGGCGGTGTGTCTATCAAACTGCGCCCGGCGATTATCGGATTTGACGGTATTCCCGGAGCCAGATAGCCGGGATTCATTGTATCTGCATTGGGATAAGGCTCGTTGCCGTTTTTTGATTCCGGATTGGCTAGCTGAAAGTAACCGTCAGGATATTTGAAGAGTGATTCGACGCCGGTTTGGTCTATCCAGACGACCTCAGCATCTTTCAAATCCATCTTGTTGTATGCGGCATCTATATATTCGCGGTCAGTTCCGAAAAGAACAGAACCGACATATGCCATATCCAGAACCTGACACACGCGGCCCACAAAAGGGCTGTCACATCCTCGAGCGGTCAGGACATTAGTCTGGCCAATGACTGCGATGAACAGAAGGTTTAAAATAATCGAGACGCCAATGATAGAATAGATACGCCGTGAAGGTTCCCAGCCGCGAATTTCATAATTGTAGAACAGATCGCCTTCATGCAGCGGCTCCGCCTTCTCTGAGGAATTAAATATTGCCTGATCAAACATATTCACCAATATTGCCCAAAGTAGCGTACCAGAAACAAAACAATCATTTAGACGCCAATATCGCACAACAAGTTGCGATGTAAATTCACAATTTTAACAGTTTCTGAATACGAAAGAAAGAACTAGACTTAACTCATCAAAGGTTTTAACATCATTTCCAAAATGCAAAACAGTATAAAAAAAAGGTCATCCAAAAGACGCAGGCGCTCCCGGGAACAGCACGGAAAAAGCCCTGCGGACAGGTCCGATTTCCGAAAAAAGAAACGAACAAAACAGACGGATGGTTTCAATTACACAGCTCCGGCTCTTGGACTGTCGGCAGAACGATTATTATCCGGTATCGGCGTCCCCGAGCCCGCTCCATTCAGACCAGACCCTTTCCAGTTGGAAGCGCTGGAAGCTATTGAAAATGAAGATGTTCTGGTTACGGCTCCAACCGGAAGCGGTAAAACCTGGATAGCTCGTGAGGAAATCAGACGTCTGCTTTTTTCAGGCAAACGTGCCTGGTACACAACACCGCTCAAGGCTTTGACTAATTCCAAATACACGGAATTTTGCGCGGAGTTTGGTTCAGAAAAAGTCGGCATTCTTACAGGTGACCGTAAGGAAAACACTTCGGCACCGCTAATTGTTGGCACTACAGAGATTTACCGCAATCAATTATTTGATGCGCTAAGAAACGGCGAGCAGGTGCCGACAGATTTCGTAATCCTTGATGAGGCTCATTATCTGGGAGATGATGACCGCGGACACGTCTGGGAAGAAGCAATAATCCTGACTCCGCCCAGAATCCGATTACTTCTGCTTTCGGCAACAGTCGGCCGGGCAGAGGAATTTGCAAAATGGATCGGCGAAGTTCGTGGAACAAGGGTCCGGGTTATTGACCGCGGAGGCACACGCCCTGTAGAACTTAGAGCAGCCTGGTTGTCGCCCGACCTGGAATTAATACCGTTATACGATGAAACGGGCAATTTCAACCGCGAAATCGAACAGTCCATAAAGCTGGGAAAACAGGAAAACAGACGCCGCTAGATGCCTGATAACTTTGCCAAAGTCAAAATGTACTACTTACTGAGCATCCCGATGAGCCCGCGAACATCACTATGCGGTATGCCTATCTGAAATTTTACTTCGTTATCCTTTGCACTAAAAACCGCGCTTTCGAGCAAGCGACGGTAGAGAGCCTTATCAGCACCCTTTGAATTGCCCAGAAGGGCTTTGCCAAGTGTCTGTACCCCTTCGAGTGTTTCTTTTAGCGACAGGGCGGCGTTAGCTGTGGCCGTGATGCCGGAAGCCTCGATTTTTGTAGTTTGCTGTTCGACTGTCAGGCCGCCATAAATAAACCTGATTGATTCAATGCTTTGTCCAAGATCATCGCTGTCGAGCGGGAGCAATTTAGAAATACCGCGAGGGCTGCGAGCCGCAAACCGTAGTACATTACCCGGAGCTTTCCGTACGAGAGCAATAAGCTGCTGATCAATCCGTCCGGGAAGTTTCAGGGTTTGCCGGACTCTCTCTGTAGTACCAATTGCAATCGTCCGGTCATCCAGCATCGCCAGAGCAAATTCACGTTGCAGACCGGCAAAGTAATTGTTTTTCTTACTCACGGGTACGGATTCCTGATTTTCGGATGAAGTCTTTTCTGTTTTCAGGCGTACGATGTACATTGTTTTGTCTGCAACTGTTTCAGTAGTTACATTTAACTGTTCCCTGCCAAGAGCATCAGATATTACTCGTTGTGAATCTTCAGAACCGCGAACAATAACCGCCGGTTCGAAATCGAATTCATTATCCTTTATTTGTTTGATAGCAATACCAGCCGCGGCAGACTCAAAAGAACCCAAATCAATGCCATAATTGCTTTTAAGTTCTGCAATCAATGAATTTGCGGTATTCAGTAATGAAGTTTCACCGCCAAGGACTGTAGGGATGGCTGAGTTCCGCAGCCTTTCGAGGTCGAATCCGATTACGGCATCGGAAGCAGGCAATTTTGAGATAAGTTGTTCAAATGCCGGTGCAGGATTGTTTGTTTTGGGCCGCTGAGCCGTATTTTGGGCCGTAGTCTGCAAATTGAAAATCAATATTGTGGCAAAAACAATCGATATCACTGACATTGAACGTTTCATTGATGTTTACCTCAGAAAAAATGTGCCGAACGGGACAAGTTTATAGATGGCTTTCGCCTGATTTAGGTTCGCCTGACTTTATGACTTCGAAATCGAAAGATAATTCCTTTCCTCTTACAATCGCAGACAGATAGTGCTCCCAAAACTTTCTAAGAAAACGAAAAAAGGGTAATGAATTGTCCAGGTTTACCAGAAATTCAATTCCCAGATAACGCCAAAGAGATAAAAGTGAAACATAAGTGCGGATTGGCTTCAGTTCTACTTTTGAGTAGAATTCGAAAACCTTGCGACCGGCGATAAATGTATTAAAAGTATAGGAATTGATATGATTTTTGTGCGTCGGATCATTAGGCCAATCCGGATTTGTATAATGCGGCGTCAGTATATGAATTCTGCCGTGCGGCTTTGTGATCCTGTAAAGTTCTGAAATAAAAGACATTACATCGGGTACGTGTTCAACAACATGGCGAGCGACTATAAGGTCAAATTCATTATCGGGAAATGGATACGGAAATTCGCCAAGATCGTGAATTACGTCAGCAGAGGTGTTTGGATTACTGTCCAGTCCGATTGCGCCTTCGTATTTATTTATTCCGCAGCCGACATCGAGAATCTTCATTAGAGAAAAAGTTATACGAGACCAATCTTTATTAGCAAGCGCGCGCGGAATTGTTCTTTTTTCTTGAGAGATAAAAGTGCCAGAGCATACGTGCAGCAACCGAGCGATATGGCCGCCAGCGATTGGCAATTTCGATGAATTCCCCGGCTTCGGGCATTTTTTCACCCGTAAGCCGGTGCCAGGCAGTATGGAGGGCAAGATCTCCGCCAGGCATAACATCCGGCCGCCGTAATGCCATCAGGAGGTAAATATCGCTTGTCCAATTGCCGATGCCCTTGACAGTCATCAAACAAGACTTGACTTCGTTGTCTGCTAAAGCTTCAAGCGCGGTTAGATCCAGACGATTCTCGATAAGTTCCCCTGCCAGATGCCTGCAATAGGCGGTTTTTTGTCGGCTGAATCCTATACTTTTGAGTTCAGAATCTGAAAGTTTAACGAAATTCTGCGGGGTAAGGTTCCGAATCCGCTTCTTGAGCTTATCAAAACAGGCTTTTGCTGAAGCCAGCGATACCTGTTGCTCCAGAATAATTTGGAGCAAAGTTGCAAATCCGGGCTCCCGATTCCAAAGCGGCGGCGGTCCAAATTCTTCAAGTATCCGTTTCAAATGAATGTCTTTATTGGCCAGCGAAACTGCAAGCCTTTCCAGATTAGCTTCCGAAACAAGAAAAGGAGTTCCTGTATGATTTTTAACGCTATCCATTTATACCCTTTACCAGATTGACGGTACTTTTGATTCGTCAAATTCCATTGTGCGGCCATTTGGCAATATATGAATGATGCGCCTGATACCGCGAGCCCGCAGCGGAACGGCCAGCATGCCGACACGATGGCAATTTGCCCGCGGAATTTTATGTTGAGTCAGCGGCTGTGATTCCGAACACATCAAAACAGTCGGCAACTCTGCGGCAATTTCCATTATTCTGGCTAACCCGGCAGCCAGTTCCTCAGGTTTGGGACGCCGTCTTCCTCCGCATTCGGGAAGATGCTCGTAACCTAAACCTTGTTCTTTCAATAGTTCCCGTAACACAAGGCCATTGAAATGAGGCCAACGTGAACGTGCGACGCTCCGAACATCGCAAACAAAACCAATCCCGCAAGATTGCAACAAGCCAAGAAAGTAATCAAATGAATGGCGTCCGTGCCCGATTGTGTAGAGCGTTGACATTTTTTGAAATTACCGCTCTCCGGCAGCAATTATTTCATTAACCGCCGCCGGATTTTCCAAGGCCGAAAGGTCACCCGGATCCTCGCCAAGATAGGCAGAACGAATGACGCGACGCATAACCTTGGCATTTCTTGTTTTAGGAAGAGCGGAAACGAAATGAATTTGCGATGGCGCAAGGGGTTTACCCATTTGTTTGCTGACCAGGTCTTTTAACTGAGATACAAGTGTAGCATTTTGACCCTCTTGGATTGTGTCAAAATTGCGCAAGACGCAAAATGCAATCATCGTTGTTCCTTTGATCTCATCCGGTATGCCGATTACGGCCGCTTCGACTACTTCGGGATGTGATACCAGGACACTTTCCACTTCCGCGGGTCCTACCCGTTTTCCGGCGACTTTCAATGTATCATCCGAGCGGCCCAGTATGAACCAATGCCCGTCATTATCACGCATTGCAAAGTCGCCGTGAACCCAAACGCCGGGGAAACGCCTCCAGTAAGTTTCCAGATAACGTTCTTTTTCTTTCCAGAAACCGCGTGCCATTCCAATCCATGGTTGTTTGATAACCAATTCACCAACCGTACCGGCCGGAACCGAATGGCCGTTTTCATCGAAAATGTCGGCATCAATACCGGGGCACGGGGCCGGAAAAGAACAGGGTTTCATTGGAAGCAAGGGGTTTCCCATCAGAATTCCGCCTGATATTTCGGTTCCTCCGCTGTAATTAATTATAGGAACGCGGGAATTACCGACGACTTCGAATAACCAACGCCATGGAGAAGGATTCCATGGCTCGCCGGTAGATGCAAAAAACCTCAGAGCTGAAAGATCATGCCGTTTTGGCAAGTCATCGCCGTATGCAGCCATGGCTCTAACCAAAGTAGGGGAAATACCAAGAATTTCTATGGAGTGACGTGCAGAAAATTCCCAGATGCGGTCCGGATTTGGATAATCCGGTGCGCCGTCGTATAGACACACGGTTGCACCGTTTATCAAGGCTCCGTAGATCAGCCAAGGCCCCATCATCCATCCGATGTCAGTGTACCAGCAGATTCTCGTGCCTTTGCCTACGTCCGTACCGAAAGCCATATCCTGCGCTGCCTTTATGGGAAAACTTGCGTGAGTATGAGCAATCCCTTTAGGCTTGCCGGTTGTGCCTGAGGTGTAAAGTATGATGAGTGGATCTTCGGCGCCGGTTTTTTCTGCATCGGCGAGGATGCCTTCTGCTATAAGTGTATTATAGTCAATAATTTCCGGCTGTTCGTCATTAGATCCGGGATTCAATTCGTTACCGTGTGAAATGACTATCAGCTTATTGACTGTTGTGCAACGTTGTGCGGCAGCCAAGGCCGTTGTTAAAGAATCAACAATTTTGCCCCGACGAAAAAAAATGCTTGCAGCGAACAATCCTTTTGCGCCTACGGCATTTAGACGGCTGGCGATTGCTTCTACTCCATAACCGGAAAAAACCGGGACGGCAATGGCTCCAATGCGATTTATGGCAAGCAGTGAGATGACCGTTTCGGGAATCATCGGTAAGTAGATCCCGATCGCATCTCCGCGGACAAATCCGGCTTTTTTTAACCCGCCGGCAAGTTTAGCAACAATGTCAAACAAATCTCCGTAGGTCAAAGTCCTGGTCTCGCCTGTTTCCGATTCCCAAATTATTGCCGGAAGTACGGCATCTTCTGGTTTTTGCCAACGGTCGAGGCACGATTCAGTAACGTTGAAACCGGCGCCTTTGAGCCAGACAGGAAACTCCGGGCCATCTGGCATATCGAGAAGTTTACTGAAAGGCGGGTCGAAACGGAGATCAAGAAAACGTATTACCTCTTCGGTAAATTTTTCGATATTATCTACCGAAAAACGATAAAGTTCGGGCCAGGTGCTGACGCCGACCTGACGCATAAATGACATAAGTCGAGAGCGTTCAATAACTTCGGCTGTGGGTTGCCAAACAATTGGTTGATTTTCTAATGAATCCGGCGCGTCCATATCCAATGTTTTCTCATTAGATTAACATATTCTAACGAGGCCGTGAGACCGGCAATTCAATAGACTTGTGCTCGCGGGATGGAAAAATTTTTAACTCCGGTTTTTGAATTTTGACTCAATCATGGCTAAATAATCCGTTATGTCAGAAAATCTCGTCAATATAGCACTTCCGAAAGATCTATTTGCAGGAAAGACTGCCATTGTAACAGGTGCTTCCCGCGGTGTGGGACGTTCCACATCTTTACGTCTTGCCGAAGGCGGCGCGAATGTGGTGGTCAATTATTTAACAAATTCAGCCGCAGCAGAGGAAACTGTAAATCTCTGCCGTCAAAAAGGCGCCGGAGCGATTGCGATTCAGGGAGATACGTCTGAATTTGTAAATGCCAAGGCTATTGCAGACCGCGCCGTAGAGGAATTTGGCGGGATTGATCTCCTGGTCCTCAACGCCGGGATTTGGGAAGGCGCTCCGATTGAAGAAATGTCCGAAGAAACCTGGACGCGTGTGTTGAATACCAATTTAAAGTCTGCCTGGGCTATGGCAAAGGCTTGTGTCCCGGCACTTAAAAGACGCGAAAGCGGTGCAATCGTATTAGTTTCATCTACAGCAGGGCAACGTGGCGAGGCTAATTTCTCCAATTACGCGGCCTCTAAAGGCGGGCAAATTTCATTTACCAAGGCATTGGCAAGCGAGCTTTGCCCGAAAATCCGTGTCAATTGCGTTGCCCCGGGCTGGATAGAAACGGCTATGGTGAGACCGGTATTTGAAGATGAAGAATACAAGCGCCGTGTAATAGAATCAATTCCTCTTAAAAGAATGGCATCTACAGACGACGTTGCCCTCGCCATATGTTTCCTGCTTTCGCCATGGGCACGCCACATAACCGGTGAAATCCTGAATATCAATGGCGGAGCGGTACTTTGCGGTTAATTTCATGAAAGCAAACAGCAGATAGATCTGCATGCAGCCATCAGCAAAACTTGACATTCCCATAAGAAACGTTTGAACTTCTAATTTATCATTGTTTGGTTATTGTGACGTCCGGTTCAACTCCAATAGTAATGAAATTTGGCGGCACTTCGGTCGGTGATGTCGCAGCATTCGACCGCGTTGCCGGCATTGTCGTATCGCAAAGCGAACGTAGTCCGGTTGTTGTAGTCGTTTCGGCAATGACAAAGGTTACGGATACGCTGCTGGCTGCTTTCGATCTTGCAAAAAACGGTAAATACGACGATGCAATAGAATCTCTCGAGCCGCATTTTCAACGTCATCTGGAGGTAAAGGAGCATTTTTGCGGCGCCGGTAAAATCGGCGGATTCTTGACAGAACTGCAATTTGCACGCGCGGAGTTATCAGATCTTTTGATGCGAACCTTACGCCGCTCTCTCCCGCTCCCGATGCTTCGTGATGCAATTGTCTCATACGGTGAACAACTTTCGTCACGCTTGTTGTGTGACGTGCTTGAATCAAAAGGCATCGAAAATGAGCATTTGGATGCGCGCAGAATAATTGTTACGGATGACGAATTCGGTGCGGCGCAGCCAATCTGGGATGAGACAAAACCGCTTGCATGTTCAGCGGTCCGTAATGCCCTTGCCTATAAAAATGTCGTTGTAATGGGTGGTTTTATTGCCGCAAATCGTGCCGGTGAAACAACTACTTTAGGACGCGGCGGTTCGGATTATTCCGCCGCTTTGATTGCATCGGCGATTGAGGCAGATGAACTGCAGATTTGGACTGACGTAACAGGCGTAATGACGTGCGATCCGCGTATTTGTCCGGAAGCAAGAACAATCCCCGTTCTGTCATATGAAGAGGCAGCGGAGCTAGCCTATTTCGGGGCCAAAGTCCTTCATCCGAAAACAATCAAACCCGCAGTTGACAGCTCCATACCTGTCCGTGTTTGCAATACGTTTTACCCGGAAGAAACCGGCACAATGATTGTCGGTAAATCAGGTGAGGCACCCAATAAGATAAAGTCAATCGCGCATAAAAAGAATATTACGATACTTCGGATCACATCGGCTCGAATGCTCGGTGCATATGGCTTTATGAGCGCCGTGTTTCAGGTTTTTGATCGTCACCGGACTGTAATTGACGTAATTTCTACTTCTGAAGTTTCTGTGGCATTAACACTGGACAATACGGAATCACTGGATCGTGTGGTCGAAGATTTAAGACGTCTGGGTGATGTTGAGGTGGAGTCCGGATATGCAGTCATTTGCGTGGTGGGTGAGGGCTTGCGGGCCTCTACGGGCTTGGCAGCTAAGATTTTTTCTACGGTAGCCGACGTCAACATTGCTCTCGTATCGCATGGAGCGTCCGCAGTCAACCTTACTTTCGTTGTGAAAGAGAATGATGCCGCAAAAGTAATTTCGCGACTGCACAACGCATTTTTCTGATTTTATGTGATTGAAATCTTTGTTTTGCAATGGATCTAATCGAACTCACAAAATCTTTGATGGCTATTGCATCTGTTTCCGGCGAAGAGCAAGAGCTGGCAAATTATCTGGAAGCCGTCCTCAGATCCTACGGTTGGAAGACAGAAATACAACCTGTCTCAGGCAGCCGCGGCAATCTGCTTGCGACGCTTAATGATACGCCGCGTGTGTGGTTTTCCACGCATATGGATACTGTTCCTCCATTTATCCCTCCGTCAGAAGATTCAGAGAAGATTTACGGTCGCGGAGCCTGTGATGCAAAGGGCATTATAGCTTCGCAAATTATTGCCGCCGAAAGGCTTCGGCAATCAGGAATCGAAGACATCGGTCTTCTGTTCACTATTGAAGAGGAGAGAACATCGGAAGGGGCGAAGGCGGCAAATCTGCACCCGCTTGCTTCTAAATGTGAATACCTGATTAACGGTGAACCAACCGATAACGAACTGGCAATTGGTTCAAAGGGCACTTTTCGCCTGAAAATCAAAAGCACGGGAAAGTCGGCCCATTCAGCATATCCTGAAGAAGGTGAATCTGCGATTGAGAAATTACTGGATATTCTTGATGACATCAGACACACTAAATTTCCCTCAGATTCATTTTTTGGCGAAACTACGGTAAATATAGGGACTATCGAAGGTGGCGTGGCTCTTAATGTTATTGCTCCCGAAGCAGAAGCCGGCCTTGCCATCAGACTTACTACACCGCGAAGAATAATCGAAGAGGCTCTGGCGGCGGTTGTCCGCGATCGCGCGCGGATAGAAGTTTTATCCTGCAGTGAGCCTGTCAGGCTGACTGCAGTCGAAGGTTTTCGGCAAAAAGTTGTCCGCTTTACGACGGACATTCCGTATCTGACAAATTGGGGAAAACCTTTATTGCTTGGACCCGGCTCAATTCTGAATGCACATACAAAGCATGAATTCGTCTATAAACGCGATTTGGAGGAAGCAACGAATCTTTATTTCGATTTGGCGAGCCGATTGCTGAATACAAATGACGCAGCCGCGGAGACAATAGAATGAGAATTGCACTAATTGGATATGGGGCTATGGGACAGCTCGTTGAAAAGCTTGCAAGGAAGCAAGGTCATGAGCCAACGGTAATCTGCGGAAGTGATTGCGCCGGTGCCAACGCAAAAGAGCTTGCCGCACGGCTGCGTAATGCCGAAGTTGCAATTGATTTCAGCGTGGCTGAAGCAGTTCGCAGAAATGTCGAAGCATGTATTCAAGCCGGAATTCCCTTAGTCGAAGGGACAACCGGATGGCTTGCAGAAAGGGCCCACATCGAGCGGCTGGTCCGCGACAGCATGGGCGCGGTTGTCTTTGGCGCAAATTTTTCACTGGGCGTAAATTTGTATTTTAGGATAGTTGAATACGCCGCGGGGCTCTTTTCTTCATTTCCTGAATATGAGCCATTTATAGAAGAGCAGCATCATTCGCGTAAAAAGGATGCGCCCAGCGGTACGGCACTTAAACTTCAGGACATAATCGAACGCACCTCGAATTACAAGGATGGAAATAACAAAACTTCAGTTTCAATTGCCTCGACACGTGCCGGTTTTATTCCCGGGACACATCGGGTAGGGTTCGATGGGGATGCGGAACAGATTGTTTTGGAACATATGGCCAGATCACGCGACGGGTTCGCAAAGGGAGCAATTCTTGCCGCGGAATGGATTCATGATAAGAGCGGATTTTATGAATTCAGCGAATTGCTGGATGAAATTATAGATGCCCGGAAGTTGAAGGACTAAGAATATGACGATGAAAACTGACTGGATGAGGGGATGCGCTACGGCACTGGTAACGCCATTTCGAAAAGATGGCTCAATAGACCAGGACCGTTTTGTGGCATTAGTCGAACGGCAGATAAAAGGTGGTATTAAATTACTGGTTCCATGCGGAACGACGGGCGAAAGCGTCACGATGACTCAGGACGAGCGGCTTCTGATTATTAAACTAACTGTCGAGGCTGCGCATAGGCGGGGAGCAAAGGTGATTGCCGGCACAGGAAGTAACAACACTGCTGCGACGATAGATTTTACCAGACGTGTTCGCGAACTCGGGGCTGACGCGGCGCTGATAGTCGCACCATATTACAATAAACCTACTCAGGAAGGAATGTTTTCGCACTTTTCGGAAATTGCACGTTCGGTTAAAGGCTTTCCGTTGATGCTTTACAATGTTCCTTCTCGCACATCTTCTAATATTTCGGCTTCGACTACACTTCGGCTGGCAGAGAATTTTGAAAATATAGTGGCAACCAAAGAGGCCTCCGGTAATTTTTCTCAGATTATGGAGATAATCAGCGGCCGTCCAAAGAACTTCAAGGTGTTTTCGGGAGATGATGCTACAACTCTGCCAATGATTTCAGTGGGTGCTGACGGACTGGTATCGGTTTGTTCCAATGAATTACCGGCTGAAACTTCAAGGATGGTGGATCGCGCTCTGGACGGAGCCTGGACGGCAGCGAGGAAAATACACTATCGTTTGCTTCCATTGATGGAGGCGAACTTTCTTGAATCATCACCTGCACCGTGCAAGTTTGTTATGAGCGAAATGGGCCTTTTGGAAGAATCTTTACGGCTGCCGCTTGTGCCTGTTTCGGAACAAACACGACGAGCTCTTCGCGAGATAATCAGAAACCTGAAAATTAACACAAAATGAGACTACGGAGTTTTATTGAAAACCTGGCCACGAAATCCGAATTCGGTAACGAAGACCGCATTCTGTTCGAGGAATTTAAGAAAGCGCTTCGTCAGGGTGAGATCAGAGCGGCGGAAATGGATTCTGATGGCAATTGGTCCGCAAATGCCTGGGTAAAACAGGGTATTTTACTGGGTTTTCGTTTTGGCCGAATGATTGAAATGTCGAAGCCGACCGAGACATTACGGTTTTTCGATAAAGATACTTATCCTCTTCGTCCGGCTTCGCTGGAAGACGGAATAAGGATTGTACCGGGTGGATCGGCTATTCGTGATGCAGCTTTTGTCGCCACAGGTGTGGTAGTAATGCCCCCTGCTTACATCAATGTCGGAGCCTATGTTGACGAGGGTACAATGGTGGATTCTCATGCACTTGTTGGCTCATGTGCACAAATCGGCAAGCGGGTTCATCTCTCCGCCGCGGCACAAATCGGCGGCGTGCTGGAGCCGGTGAATGCAACACCGGTAATAATAGAAGACGATTGTATGATCGGCGGCAATACGGGTGTTTACGAAGGGACAATCGTTCGTCGAAGGGCAGTTCTTGCAAGCGGCGTCATCCTGACGCGGTCAACTCCCGTTTTTGATTTGCCGAATGATCGGATTCTGCGTGCGGAAGGCGATAAACCGCTTGAAATACCCGCCGGAGCCGTGGTGGTTCAGGGAACAAGAGCTGTCACAAATGATTTCGGCAAAAAGCACGGGCTATCGATTTATTGTCCGATTATTGTTAAATATCGCGACGAAAAGACTGATTCCGCCACAAAACTTGAAGATTACCTGCGGTGAACCGTATTCAGGTTGTTTATTTATTGGAGCGTCTGGAGGAAACTCTGGTAATATCAATTCGGGGAGTTATAGTATGGAAAGCAATGAATCCAAGCCTTCAGAAGAGACGACTCTTAAGGAAAAGATAGCCGGATTAGGACAGAAAATCATTGGCGAAGCAGAATTGATTGGCGGTATTTTGTCGGCTGATCCGAATATAGCCGGTGAAGGAGAGTTTAATCTGGAAGTAGGTGATCTAAGACAGGACATTGCGGAGGAACTGGAGAAGAGCGAGGCGCCTGACCGCGATAACTGTGAAAAAGCCAGTGAAGAGCAATGATAGCAACCGGTGAAAAATCAGAAATGCGTGAATTTATTCTGCCCGAAAGGCTCCGCGGGCTGCAACCGACTTTGATACGCCAGTTTTTTGAAAGAGCATTACCGGGCAGCATCAATTTCGGACTCGGAGAACCGGATCTGCCGACGCCTGATTTTTTAAGGCGGGAAGCGGCCCGGGTAGCCATAGAAGAACAAAACGGCTATACCTCACATCCGGGCTTGCCGTCACTTCGTGAGAAAATTGCAAATGCATATCCACATCTCGGCCTTGAAATCGGGGATGTTGTTGTCACCTGCGGTTCACAAGAAGCCATGACAGCGGCATTGCTTTCGATCGTTGATGCCGGTGATGAGGTTGCGATTCCAAATCCTTGTTTCCCGGCTTATGAAGCCTGTATTCGGTTGGCACAGGGTCACCCGATCGGCTATCGTTTGCCGAAAGATCTTGGTTTCGGGTTTGACCCTGAGGAATTCCGAAGGGTTATTTCACCGCGTACCAAGGCCGCAGTAATAATTTCACCTTCTAATCCGACAGGGAGAGTCCTCTCGACGAAAAATCTGGAAGATATCGCCGATATTCTGAAGGATACAGGTATTTATCTGATTGCTGACGAAATATACGCCGATCTCTACTTTGGCGAGCGGCCGCGTTCGGCGTCTGAATTCTATGACCGGACTATCATAGTCAGTGGCCTTTCCAAATCTTTGAGTATGACAGGCTGGAGACTTGGATGGGCAGCCAGTAAATGCAAAGCAGTGATGAAACCAATTCATGTCCTGCACGGATTTCTAACGGTTTGTGCTTCAACAATTACACAGAAGGCATCTTTATTGGCTTGGAGCGATGAGGCAGAAAAAGCCAAGGCTGCGGCTCGGTCAGTTTACAAATCACGCGGGGAGTTTTTTGTCCGTTTGCTCAGGGATGAACTTGGGCTTCAGGCCACCAACCCCGAGGGAGCATTTTATACAATGCTGGATGTCCGACCTCTGGGCGATGACCTCGAAGTAGCAGAGAAATGCCTGCAGAATAAAGTAATTACGGTTCCCGGACGTGCATTTGGTAATGAGGCTGAGGGATTCCTGCGATTATCATTTTGCAATACGGAAGATCAGATGGCAGAGGGTGTCAAACGGATGAAAGCCGCCCTTCTTTAATGCAGTCAATAATGTTGTTTCCGTAAAAAGAATAATGGCACTGCCTGACCTTGGCTATTTGTGCCGTCAAAATCTTATTTTATGCCAAAAAAATATCGTGTTGGGATTGTCGGTGCAACGGGAACGGTTGGACAAAGATTTATCCAGCTGCTGGAAAACCATCCTCAATTCGAAATAACGGCCTTGGCTGCATCGGATCGCTCGGCCGGTAAGCCGTTTGCTGAAGCTTGTGCGTGGAAGCTCTCGGGAGAAATTCCGGAAAAAATACGATCTGTCAATGTAGATCCTATTGAACCTCCGCTGGATTGCGATATTGTTTTTTCCAGCCTGCCTTCGACTGTGGCCCGTGAAACAGAAGAAGCTTTCGCCCGTGCGGGCTATCCGGTAATAAGCAATTCATCGAGTTATCGTATGGACGAAGATGTCCCGTTGCTTATTCCGGAAATTAATGCCAGCCATGTCGGCCTGATTGAAACTCAACGTCAAAAACGCGGCTTTTCAAAAGGCTTTATTGTTACTAACCCTAACTGTGCCGTTGTCAGCTTTGCACCGCCACTTGCGGCACTGCATCGCAAGTTTGGTATTGAGGCGGCTATCATAACTACCTTGCAGGCTATTTCCGGGGCCGGTTATCCTGGCGTTTCGGCAATGGATATAACAGATAATGTAATTCCTTACATTGCCGGAGAAGAGCCGAAAGTAGAAACGGAAGCACAAAAAATTCTAGGTGATTTGGACGGCGGTTCAATCAGAAAAGCCGATTTTGCATTGTCAGCACAATGTTTCCGTGTAAATGTTCTCGATGGTCATACGGCTTCCGTAAGGGTAAAACTCAAAACCACTGCTACCCTCGAGGATGTTATTGGTGCAATGAGAAATTTTGAATCTCTCAAACTCTATTCGTCGCCGGAACGTTTTATTGAAGTTTTAGATGAGCCTGCCCGCCCGCAACCAAGATTAGACCGGGATCGAGGGCGTGGTATGACAATTACGGTCGGACGTATTTTCCCGGACAACGTTTTTGACTATCGGTTTGTTGCCTTGAGTCATAATACTGTCCGCGGCGCCGCCGGTTCGGCGATCTTGAATGCCGAGTTGCTCATAGAGAGAGGAATTATTTAATATTTTCGGTTTTCTGCTGAAAGCCCAACGGAAGAATGATCGAACGATACACATTGCCGGAAATGGCCGCTTTATGGTCGGCCGAAAACAAATTCAGTAAATGGCTCGATGTCGAAATCGCCGTATGTGAAGTACACGCGGAAGACGGTATTATCCCGCTGGACGCTTTGGAAGAAATAAAGGCAAAGGCGCGATTTTCAGTTGAACGTATTGCTGAAATCGAAAAAACAACCGACCATGATGTTATTGCCTTTACAACCAATTTAGCTGAAAATATCGGCCCTGCCTCGCGGTTTGTCCATTACGGATTGACATCAAGCGATGTTGTTGATACCGCTAACGCACTTTTGCTTCGGGATGCCTGCGATATTTTGCTCGGGAAAATCGATGCTTTGCTTGGGGTTCTTAAAAGACGCGCTTTTGAATTCAAGGACACGCCGCAAATAGGCCGAACGCATGGAGTGCATGCCGAACCGACGTCTTTCGGTCTTGTTTGGGCTCTTTGGTACTCAGAGATGCGGCGGAACCGGAAACGGCTTGAATCAGCCCGGGAGAATGTCGCCGTCGGGAAAATCAGTGGGGCAGTCGGTGCATTTGCTCATCTTAATCCCGATGTTGAGGAACGCGTTTGCCAAAGGCTTGGATTAAAAGCTGCAGAAGTTTCTACACAGGTGATTCAACGCGATCGCTATGCGGAATTTCTGTCGGTTTTGGCTTTGATTGCTGGTACGCTGGAAAAGATGGCTTTGCAAGTGCGTCACTGGCAGCGGACGGAAGTTCGCGAAGCTCAGGAAGCATTCAAAACCGGACAAAAAGGCTCTTCGGCGATGCCGCACAAGCGTAATCCGATATTGTCAGAAAGAATCTGTGGAATAGCCAGGACAATTCGTGCAAATGCTTTGGTTGGATTTGAGAACATGGCTTTGTGGCATGAACGCGATATCTCGCATTCGTCAGCTGAAAGGATTGTACTTCCGGATTCTACTGCCGCAACAGATTATCTGCTTGCCAAAACTGCATCTTTGCTGGATACGCTGGTTGTTTATCCCGCTAATATGTTGAAAAATATAGAACTTACCGGCGGGCTTGTGTTCAGCGGGCAACTTATGCTGGCTTTGACGCAAAAGGGTGTTTCCCGTGAAGAAGCATATTCCATGACACAACGTAATGCGATGGCGGTCTGGGATCAAGGTGGCGACTATAAATCGCGTGTACTTGCCGATGCTGAGATCACGGCCGTATTAACAAAGGAAGAAATTGAACGTATTTTCGATTTGCGACATTATTTACGTAATGTAAGCCGTGTTTATGAGCGAGTATTTTCTGTTTGAAATGGTGTTCAAAAAACAAGACCCGCACCAAACAATGCGGGTCTTCATGTAAATGAACTAAATAAAGGTGTCAGGCGATCTGATGACAATACCAAAGAGAAATTAAGACCATTTTTCCGCCATATCACCAATAACCGGAAACTTGAACATCTGTCCCTGAAAGCCTTTGATACAGCCGTAAACCATAGCGGCAATAAAACCGACCACGACAACCAATGTCAGAAGGCTGAAAAGCGACCCCAGAGTGCCGCTGATTAGAGCACCGATTATTCCACCCAGGATGATGATAGCAATGACCAGCACAATGAAAATTGCACTCAATAGCAATGATTGAAAAGCGTGAAATCGGACGAAGCGATTCTCCTTGTCAGCAATAATGACAATAATGCTGAAAATTAGACTTACCAGACATACCGGAAGATAGCACAACAATGCACCGACATTTGCATCCAGACCAAGAGCGGTTTTCCCACCCGACATGTTTTGCATATTATCTCTACCGTCTCCTTAAGAATTGAGGTATTGGCTTAGAACGTCCTTTATCAGTGAAACTGACTGCGAAACGTTATCATAAGACGTTGCGAAAGACAAGATTTTGCGTCAGAATCTTTTCTTTATTGCGGAGCTGTTTAATGAAAGCAAATATCTACGTAACATTGAAAACCGGCGTCCTGGATCCACAGGGCAAGGCAATACACCATTCAGCGGAAATGCTTGGCCATCTGAATATCGAAGATATCAGGCAAGGCAAGTTTTTCGAAATTTATTTCAAAAATGACGTAACGGCCGAAGAAGCGGGAAAAACTGCCCGGAAATTGGCAGACGAAATGCTTGCAAACCCTGTCATTGAAGATTATCGCATTGAAATTGTCGAATAGCCCCGTAAGGCGGCAGAAGAGGCTCAAAAAATGAAGTTTGGAGTAATTGTATTTCCTGGTTCGAATTGTGATCATGATGCCTATCACGTAATTTCAAAACATGTCGGCCAGCCGGTTGATTTTATCTGGCATCGCGAAACAGACCTTTCGGGTTTCGATGCGGTAATAATACCCGGCGGTTTTTCATACGGTGACTATTTACGCCCCGGCGCTCTTGCCAGATTTTCTCCCGTAATGAAGGCAATTCGAACTTTTGCGGAAAATGGCGGATATGTTTTCGGTATTTGCAACGGGTTCCAGATTCTTTGTGAAAGCGGGCTCTTGCCCGGCGTTTTGCTGCGTAACATCGGACAGAATTTTATCTGCCGCCATGTGAATCTACGGGTAGAGAATAACAATACGCCATACACATCGGAAATTGAACCCAACTCTACCTTATCAATCCCTATAGCCCACGCCGACGGCAATTATTATTGTGATGATGATACCTACAGACAGCTGGAAGAAAACGGCCAGATTGTGTTTCGCTACTGTAATGAAGCCGGAGAAGCGACAGAAGAATCAAATCCGAACGGTGCAAGGGCTAATATTGCTGGGATTTGCAACGTTGAAAGAAACGTTTTGGGTATGATGCCGCATCCGGAGCGTGCTTGCGAGGAGCTTCTGGGCTCGACAGATGGGCTTGGAATTTTCAAATCTTTGGCAAAAGCGATTATGAACGGTTAAAAGGATACGCTCACAGGTTATTGCCAGACGATTTCAAGCACATATTCACGAGCGCCGCCAGCGTCATCATATATTTCGATAACGGCAGTGTAATTGTTTTTATCGGTTGGCTGCTCAATTACCGTAATTTTTTTAGAGCGGCCTTTTTGTCGGATTACTTTTACCATTACGGGCTGTTCCGGCAGCGGTTTCGTGAAACTGAAAACCGGCTCGGGATATTGACGTCCTGAAACAGTTCGTGTTTCGATTTGGTCTTTTCGAACAATCAGGTGGACACGGTCATCAACCGTTCCGCGCCAAAATGCCTTTCCGCCGGAAGATGAAGTTTGTGCGGTTATCGAAAAATTCCCGGCCAAAATAAGGGCGAGAAGACATAAGACGTTTTTCATATTTCCTCCCGCAAAGAATGATAACATTGATTTCAAGGCTATTGATCAAGACGTTTGACAATTAATCCTTGCGGAGAAAAATTCCAATTAAGGACTTCGACACCCTCGATTTCGGAAATGGCTTTTTCAACATCATTTCTTTTACCTTCCTCGCAATAAAATGCTATGCAACCGCCGCCGCCGGCTCCGCAAACTTTCGGTGCGATCGCGCCGCTTTGAATTGCTATATCTATCAATTCATCCATATTTGGCGTGGTAATATTCGGCGACAGTTTTTTCCTTTCCGGGTGTGCGGCTGCCAGGATTTCGCCGACTTTATCCCAATTGCCAAGCAGTAAAGCTTCACGCAAGGAAAGCGAGGTATCGCGAATCGACTCAAAAATCCCGAATATTTCTGGATCCCCGTCGATGTGTCTTTTTGTGATTTCCCAATTATTGATTCCTGAATTACGCGGCTCGCCGGTATAGCAGACAGCAATGCGGCTCTCCAGAATATCCGGAGTTATTTCAAGCGGTTCCCGAATAATTCCGGCAGGCCCAAAGTGTATACAGGCGATCCCGCCATATTGAGCGGAATAGTAGTCCTGAAAGCCCGTCGGGACACGAATTACCTGACATTCGATATTTGCGGCAATACGGATGTAATCGTCTTCGCTGTATTTTCGGCCTGTGAGTTCATTAAGAGCTCCAATGCAAGCGATGTTCAGGGTTGATGAACCCGCAAGCCCTGCACCGGCAGGAGCGAGCGATTCGGTTGTCATCTCAAAACCGACGTCCGGCCGAAAGAAATAAACTAATTTAGCCAGTAATTCGAGGCGCGGCTCATTTTTTAAACTGTCCAGATCGTCGAGACAGGTTTCGAGAGTAACATTGCGATCCCGGGAATGGATAATTATACGATCATCCGAACGCGTGGAGATGCGGCATGAGGCAGTAAGATTTATTGCGAAATTTATGGTTGCAGCACCTTCGTGGAACAAAAAAAGCGGCGGTATATCTATTGTTCCGCCCGCCAGATCTACCCGCGTCGGGGCACTTGATTCAATAATCACTTTTGGCTAATTCTCCGGAATATGTGTTGAAGCAGACATTCTAAGATTGCTCAGATTAAAAAAAGCGTCTGCTAAACGATTGATTATAATGACAAAGCGGAGGGCTGAAAATCAAGTTGTTAGAGTGAATGTTTTTTTGCGGCTTTTTTGGGCTTTTCCGGCGAGGCAGTTTCGATTCGGCCATCATTTTTTTCGGAAGATTTCTGATCACGAATCAAATGTAGTTTTTCAGTAATGTCATGAAGTTTTTCCTGTGCAACCTCTTCCACGGCGAGCAGTTTCTCTTCTATTTTATGAATTGTTTCCGGATCAGCTTCTTCGACTTTCTCAGATAGCCAGAAACGCTCAACTGAATAAAGAATAATAACAGCAAAGAGTATGACGAAGAACAGGGCAATGCCAATTTGCTGGAAATCGCCAATTATCGAAGTGATGGCACCGCTGAAGAAGTAACCCGTACCTGCAAGCAGCGTTACCCAAAGTCCGCAGCTCAAGGCATCAAGTGCCACAAAACGAAAAAAAGGCATCTTGCCGATGCCGTAGAAAACACACATTGCAGCTCTGATGCCGTAAATATATTTGGATATAACAATCGCGAATCCGCCGAATTTATCAATCAGCCGTTCAATACGCGGCTGTGCCATTTGGTAAAAACGATAATGTTTTGCATTTTCGTGAAAAATCCGGCCAATCGCATATCCGATGCTGTCCCCGACCATACCGCCGAGAGTACCGGCAATAAAAACTTTCAAAAAACTGTATTTACCGAAGAATCCACTGTGGGCCATCGCGCCGGAGATCAGCAGAGTAATGTCACCCTCTACCGTGCACAGAGCGAAAACAGCATAAATACCATACTGTTCAATGAACTGGGAAAGCTGATCCATACGGCTTCCTGCTAAAAAACTTTTGGCCTTAGAAAGATTATCTTTTCATACATCTGTGAGTCAATGCGCCATATGACGGACTATGAATGGCAGGTTTGGTTCGATTTTCGCTGAAAGGCAGTGATAGTATTGAAATCAGCCCTATTTTTAGTTTTTAGTATAGATTGACACCCGCAATTCGGGCGACTACAATCGGCTTGCGATCGGGAGAAATACTCATGTCAACGAACACTTCCGGCAATTCAAGGACTATTGGGATAGAAATCACTCCTTCCCGGTTAATTGCAGTAGCTCTGAAAAATGGAGATAAAGTTTCGCTTTTTCAGGCTGAACGCGTTGAATCCGCTGATCCGGCGCGTCAAATAGCGGAATTCGTTCAATCAGCGGTCGAAAAATTCGGTGAATGTAAGGCTATCGGGGTCGCAGTGCCGGGTCTTATTGATCCGATTTCCAGCCGCGTTGCCCACTCAGTAAGAATGCCCGAGAATATGGACATTGATTTTCGGTCATTGTTTAGCCAAATCGGACTTCATGTCAGACTGGAAAACGATGCCAATGCAGCCGCATTTGGAGAATATCTGCTGGGCGCCGGCCGCGGAGCCGGCAGTATGTTCTATGCGACCATAGATGTCGGTGTCGGAGGCTCCTTTATTTTCGATGGCAAAATTTGGCGTGGCTCCGCCGGTTTTGCCGGCGAATTTGGCTATGTAGCTATCAATGAGGACGGCTTAAGGCTTGAAGATGTTGCCTCTGTCGAAAATATCGTCCGTCGTACACGGGAACGCTTTAACCGCGACAGCACTTCTTCACTGGGAAAAATGCAGGAAGAAGAAATAGGCATAGATGAAATCATTTCAGCGGCAAACGAGGGAGATGATTTGGCAGTTTTAATGCTCGCGCGCACGGGTAATTACATCGGAACCGCCATTGCATCGGTTATTAACCTGTTAAATGTTGAAAAAATTGTCCTTGGCGGCAAAGTAATGCATGCAGGAGGGCATATTTTGGATTCCATCACGCAGCGGGCATCAGAACTGTCCTTTGAACCGGCATTTTCTGCAACAAAGATTGTTCTTGGTGAATTAGGCATCGAGGCCGCAGCTACCGGTGCTGCTCTGTTGGCATCAGCGGGCGATTTGAATCATTAATCTAATCAAGAAGTTTTACTAATTTTTGCAGGTTTTGCGTACGTTGCAGCTCTGTAGCATACTAATGCGTTGATGCGGAATTTGCGGATTCTTAAAGATTTAGTAGAATCTGTAACTGATTTACGGCAGCTCTTCATTATTTTGAACGAAAACCTGTTTCCGGTCCTGAACTGAAGCTTTTGCTTCTGCGTTTTCAGGATTTCGGACCACAGTTTAGTTATTAAATTCGAGGTTCCGGGATGGCACAATTTTTCCATCGAAGTGCGAATAACATTGCTAGGATCAGCCTGATTGTCGCGGTTGTACTTGCGGGTACTGCGTTCTACGTCTATACGCAGGTTGCCCGCTCGTCTTACATTACAGGCCGTTACGTAGAAAAACAGCAGCCGGTTCAGTTTTCGCATAAGCATCACGTCGGTGATGACGGCATAGATTGTCGTTACTGTCATACAACCGTGGAAACAACGGCATCTGCCGGAATGCCTCCGACACAAACTTGTATGAACTGTCACAGCCAGATCTGGGCCGACAGTCCGTATCTGGAACCTGTCCGGGCGAGTTACCGCGACAACAAACCTATCGAATGGGAAAGAGTGCATAATCTGCCCGGCTTTGTTTATTTCAACCACAGCATCCACATTGCAAAGGGAGTGGGCTGTTCTACCTGTCACGGACAGATTGACAATATGCCGTCGGTTTATCAGGAAAACACGCTTCAAATGGAATGGTGCCTGGCGTGTCACCGCGAACCGGAGAAATTCATCAGACCTAAATCCGAAATTTACAACATGAAATGGCAGGATTCGGATCTTTCACCGGAAAAAAGGCTTGAATTGAAAGCTCAGTATAAGATCCGAAGCAGAGAGATGATGACGAGCTGCTCGGTTTGCCACCGGTAACTTTCTTAAATAATAGAGGAAGCATTTAACCACGATGCCAACTGCAGATAGTAAAAAGAATTTTGCGGCTTTGAAAGAAAAAATTCTCGCAAAAAATGGCAAAGACTATTGGCGAAGTATTGAAGAATATGTCGATGCTCCGGAATTCGAGGATTTCGTCAAGGCTGAATTTCCCGAACAGGCCGATACATGGGATAACTCCCTGAGCCGCCGTAACTTTATCAAGGTAATGGGTGCGTCGCTAGCCCTTGCGGGACTGTCCGGTTGCGTAATAATGCCGCCCGCGAAGATAGTCCCCTACGTCAGGCAGCCAGCCGATCTTTTGCCCGGACAGCCCCTTTTTGTCGCTACTTCCATGACTCTGGGCGGAGTGGCAACGGGACTTTTGGTTAAATCTTATGATGGTCGGCCGATAAAGATCGAAGGCAATCCTCTGCATCCCGGAAGTCTCGGCGCAACGGATATTTACGCCCAGGCATCGTTGCTTGATATGTATGATCCCGACAGGTCGCAGGAAGTGCTTTACCGCGGGACTTCCAGAAGCTGGCAGGATTTCATCAATGCTGTTCGTACGACTGTCGAACAAAACCGGATAGACGGCGGGGCGGGCGTACGTTTCCTTACCGAAACGATTTCATCGCCCACGCTGCAGGACCAATTTAAACGGTTGTTTGCTGAACTTCCAAACGCCAAATGGATTCAGTATGAGCCGGTTAACCGTGACAATGCCGTCGAGGGAGCGAAGATGGCCTTCGGCTCGCCGTTGAACACGGTTTATAAATTCGACGCTGCGGATAGAATTCTATCTCTGGATGCAGATCCTTTCTCCGGATTTAACGTCAGATATATCTCTGATATAGCGAAAAAACGGACTTTTAACGAAGAAACCAAACAAATGAGCCGCCTCTATGCGGTAGAAACCACGACGACTTTGTTTGGAGCAAAGGCTGATCACCGGCTTGCGGTAAAGCCAAGCCGGATGACGGAAATTGCCAAAGCAATAGCCAAAGCCCTGGGCGTGCCCGGCGTTGAAAGTTCATACGCGGATAACGCACGATGGATAGATGCGATGGCAAAGGATCTGCTTGCCAACAAAGGTAGAAGCATTGTCATCGTGGGAGATAATCAACCGGCCTATGTCCATGCCCTTGCCCATTTAATGAATTCCGTGCTCGAAGCTAACGGGAAGACTGTTTTTTATTCCGAGACAATTTCCCCTTACGAAAAGCTCCAGCGCGAACAACTTCGGGAATTAATCGAGGACATCGACGCTTCACGCGTAAAAGTGCTCGTTATCCTTGGTGGAAATCCGGTTTACAATACTCCTGTTGATCTTAAGCTCAGCAAAGAGCGAATGGAGAAAATACCTTTGCGAATTCATCTCGGGCTACACCGTGATGAAACCGCAGTACTTTGCCACTGGCATATTCCTGATAAACATTATCTGGAATCTTGGAGTGACGCCAGGGCCTTCGACGGGACGGCGTCTATCGTCCAGCCGTTGATCAATCCCATTTATGATGGCCACAATATCCACGAGGTCGTACAGCTCTTCTTCAAGGAAAACTACGATAAGCGGGATTACGATATTGTCCGTGAATATTGGCAGAGGCAAGGATTCGGCTCGTCAGAGCAAACAGGCTCTTCGAACTTTGAAGATAATTGGCGCCGTGCCCTGCATGACGGGCTTGTAGCCAATTCGGCATTCCCGGCAAGAAGCGTTACGCCGGGCACTTCATTCCTCTCGAACGCTCCCGCATCGACATCGGCTACCGGCAGCCTGGAAATTTCCATTGTTCCTGATCCTTCGATCTATGATGGCCGGTTTGTAAATAACGGCTGGTTGCAGGAATTGCCCAACCCTTTGAATAAAATAACCTGGGAAAACGTAGCTCTGGTTAGCCCCGCTACAGCCGAGCGGCTTGGCCTTAATCGAGGAAATGATCCCAGAGAAATATCCGGTGGCGTACGGGGCACGTCATTCATTAACACCAAAGGCAACAATATGGCCTCGGATCTCGTTACGCTCAAATTTATGGGCGCCGAGATTTCCAAGCCGGTTCCGGTTTGGATCTCACCGGGACAACCCGACGATGTTATCACTATCACGATGGGATATGGCCGAACACGCGCCGGCCGCGTAGGTACCGGACTCGGATATAGCGCTTTTGACGTTCAGCGTTCCGATGCGATGTATTTCGGTTTTGGTGATATTACAAAAACCGGTGAACAAGGCACCGTGGCTTCAACTCAGATTCACTTCAATATGGAGGGCCGCGATCTCTTGCGGGTATTCGATGCGGATGTTTTCGCTGCGGACCCGACAATCGGACATCAGCCGAATGAATACCCGAAAACAATCTATCAAAGCGGTGCGGAGTTTTATCAGCAGCAGTATGCAGCCCACAATAAATGGGCTATGACAATCGACCTCAATTCCTGTGTCGGTTGCAATGCTTGCGTTGTGGCTTGCCAATCAGAAAACAACATCCCCGTGGTTGGTAAAGAACAGGTTGAACGAAGCCGCGAAATGCACTGGCTGCGAATTGATACTTATTACACCGGAGACAGTATAAATTCACCCGGCGGAGCGCACTTCCAGCCTGTTTTATGTCAACAATGCGAACAGGCTCCCTGCGAGGTTGTCTGTCCCGTTACCGCGACGGTACATAGTCCTGAAGGGCTTAATGACATGGTTTATAACCGTTGCGTCGGAACACGCTATTGCTCCAATAACTGTCCTTATAAGGTGCGACGTTTCAACTTCCTTTTATATCAGGATTGGAATACACCGCAGTATAAGCTGATGCGTAACCCGGAGGTTACGGTTCGCAGCCGCGGTGTGATGGAGAAATGCACCTATTGCACTCAGAGAATAGCGGCCGCACGAATCGAGGCTGAAAAAGATGGCCGAAAAATCAGAGACGGTGAGATTTTGACCGCATGTCAATCCGTTTGTCCGACAAATGCAATTATTTTCGGCGATATGAATGATCCGGAAAGTAAAATTGCAGCGTCGAAAAAAGATCATCGAAACTACAAATTATTGAATGAATTAAATACTCAGCCGCGGACTACCTATCTTGCCGGGCTGAAAAATCAGAATAAGGAAATGCCGGACTACAAGCCATTGCCCGTGCCGAAATCTCACGGTGCACAGGGCTCCGAAGAACATAAGGCAGCGGGAGGCGAGGCACACTAAATGCAAAACCTTGAACAAATACAAAAACGTATTTACCCGCCCATGGTTGAGGGAGAACACACTCTGGGTACCGTTTCGGACAAGATCGGAGATGTGACGCTAAAAAAGCGCACTCCCTTTCACTGGTACATCGGGTTTGCGATCTCCTTCATGGTAGCTCAACTGCTTCTGTTCACGGTGGTTGTTCTGCTGGCAAAGGGTATCGGTATTTGGGGTAACAATCAGCCTGTGGGATGGGCTTTCGATATCATCAACTTTGTCTGGTGGATCGGTATCGGGCACGCCGGCACGCTTATTTCCGCGATTCTTTTGCTGTTGAATCAGAAGTGGCGTACCTCGATTAACCGGTTTGCCGAGGCAATGACTCTATTTGCCGTGGCCTGTGCCGCAATGTTTCCGCTTTTGCACACAGGTCGTCCCTGGTTGGCTGCATATTGGCTTTTCCCATATCCAAATACTATGGGAATCTGGCCTCAATTCCGTTCGCCGCTTATTTGGGACGTATTTGCTGTTTCAACCTATGCCACGATCTCGCTTCTTTTCTGGTATGTCGGTCTTATTCCTGACCTTGCAACATTAAGAGATCGGGCAAAGAATAAGTTTTTCAAATTTGTTTACGGCATTCTTTCCTGGGGATGGCGGGGAAGTGCCAGACATTGGCATCGCTACGAAATAGCCTATCTCCTTTTAGCCGGCCTATCCACGCCGCTGGTTTTGTCAGTCCACTCAATAGTTTCATTCGACTTCTCTGTCTCACAGATTCCGGGCTGGCACGCAACAATCTTTCCGCCTTATTTCGTTGCGGGAGCTATCTTTGCGGGATTTGCCATGGTTCTTATCCTCTGTATCCCGCTCCGCGTCTGGTACAACATGAAGGACTTTATCACCGATACCCATTTGATTTACATGGGAAAGGTGATGTTGGCAACCGGTCTGATTGTTGTGTACGGCTATGCGATGGAGGCGTTTTTTGGATGGTACAGTGCGTCGCAATATGAGTACTTCATGATTAAAAACCGCATCTGGGAAGGCCCCTATTGGTGGTCATACTGGCTGCTCATAATTTGTAACGGGCTTTCTATCCAGCTTTTGTGGTTTAAACGTTTTCGTGAAAGCCCCTTCTGGCTGTTTGTAATTTCCGTGATCGTATCAATCGGGATGTGGCTGGAGCGTTTTGTCATTATCGTAACGAGCCTTAACCGTGACTTTCTCCCGTCATCCTGGGCGATGTACAGTCCCACAATCTTCGATTGGTCAATGTTTATCGGCACGATTGGGTTCTTCTTTACGTTGATCTATTTATTCGTCAGGTTCCTTCCCATCATCTCGATCTTCGAGGTGCGGACCTTATTGCCGGAAGCGAACGTACACGGTCATCAGCAGGATTTCGAGGAAAACGTCGTCGAGGTGGAATACACCTATGAAAAGACGGATCCACCTAACCGATAATTCGGTTTGGTTAACAAAATTGCGATTAATTGGAATTGATCTTTGTAAATTTGGAAAAGTAGCCGTCGGCTACCGAGGCGGAAAATGCGAATAGCGGATATTTCCAGCCGCAAAGCTGAAATTACAGTGGCGTTTGCCGCTTTGTTCGCAGCGGCTGCAGCAATAATTGTAATCGGTCCACAACGTACGGATTTTTCGGACAGTGGCGATTATATAAACGCTGCACAGTGTCTCCTCCGTGACGGTTTTTATCCTGAACAGGGAACACTGCCGTTTTTTCGGGCGCCGCTTTATCCCGTGATGCTGGCTGCGGTTTGGTGGATATTACCCGGAAGCGTCATTGCCGTAAAGGTGGTACAGGCAATACTGCATTCGATCACGGTGATAATTGTCTATCGTAGCGGATTGAGTATTTTCGGTAGTAGGAATGCTGCTTTTGCCGGAGCGATTATCGCTGCCGTCAATCCTTTGTTGCTTTATTCTTCGGCCGCTATCCAGACGGAAGCGTTGCATACGGTTTTGATAGCAGCTGCTGTTTATTTTTCAGCGGTCGGTATTTTATTGAAGGAAAACAATAAACCGATCTACGCGATTATCGCCGGAATAGCCTTTGGTCTTGCGGCACTTTGCAGGCCTTCGGCTATTGGAATCGGAGCATTGACCGGTTTTTTGATCTTTGTATTTTTGTTCCGGACAAAGCGCAATGTTTTACCGTCAATCCTGCTCCTTGCCGGTATGGCCTTGACGATAACTCCTTGGACCGCTCGCAATTACGCACGGTTCGGGGAAATAATTTTAGTCAATGATGCTGGCGGCTACTCTCTATGGGTCGGCAATCATCCGGCGAATCTCAGGTTTTATGACGGTTCGCTGCGAACGGCGAAGGATATAGGTGAGTATTCCGATTGGATAGGCAAAACCCTTTCGGCCGAGATGATCGCCAACTGGGAGGCAACCGAGGGCTATAGCAGAAAATCTCCCGGCGAACGTGAGGCTCTTTGGCGCAAGGAAGCGATTGCCAACTTTTGGAAATATCCCAAGGAAACAATAGAGCTCTTTGGATGGAAATTTCTTGGGTTTTGGAAGCCGGTGCCAAGTTCCGAGGTTTTTGGACTGTTTTCGACAGTTACGCTGATATTTGAGATTCCGGTTTTGATATTTGGCATTTTGGGGCTTTTGCTGGCTTATTTTCAGCTGGCAAAGCGGGAAATTGCAGTATTTTTTGCTATTTACCTTATTGCAATTACTGCGGTTCACGTTGCTCTGGTTGCAACTGTAAGAATGAGAGTGCCATATGTCGAGCCCTGGATGGCGATGTTTGCCGGTTACGCGCTAGTTACTTTGTTTGAAAAGCGGCTCGTAACCCAAACAAACCAATAATCTTGTTTTGAGTGATTAAAGAGGCAATTTACTGATACAAAGCCATTAGAAAAAAGCGAAATGGAAAAAAATATTTACGGATTAATGGCGGAATTTGATACGGCGACTGAACTCGTCGATGCAGCGCGTGCAGTCCGCGACGCCGGGTTTACAAAGACGGATGCGTTCTCTCCGTTTCCGATACACGAAATTGATGAAGCACTTGGTATCAAACGAAGCATCCTGCCCGTGCTTGTCTTTTTCGGAGGGCTTACGGGATTGTTGCTTGGAATCGCATTGCAAGTCTTTGTGCATTATATCGATTATCCGTTAAATATCGGCGGGCGGCCATACCTAAGCTGGCCGGCATTTGTCCCGCCTGCATATGAATTAACTATTTTGCTTGCCGGGTTTACTGCCGTTTTTGGCATGCTGTTTCTTAACGGCTTGCCGCGGCCCTATCATCCTGTTTTCAATGTGCCGCGATTTGCCCTGGCGACGAGAGAAAAGTTTTTTCTGTTAATTGAATCCGCGGATCCTAAGTATAACTACGAAGAAACGAAGCGTTTTCTCGAAGAACTCGGTCCGCAGGAGGTGTTTGATGTCGAAGAATAGATCCAGCCTGTCGCTGAAGAAAATTTTGCAGTTGCCATCGGGCATTCGCTTTGGCTTTATATTGGCGACAGCGGTTTTGTTTAATGCCGGCTGTGGCGTTCGTCTTGATATGCACATCCAGCCGAGCTACAAAGCATATCAGGAAAGCGATTTTTTCAAGGATAAACGCGCGTCACGCGATATCCCCGAAGGCACCGTACCGCGTGGTATGCTTCATGCGAACAAAGCCTTTTATACAGGGAAAATAGATAATCCCAATCCAAACGCGCCTGTCCAGACAACAACGGATGCCGCAGGCAATACATTGGTTACTAGTTTTCCTAACGACATCACTGAATTCCCGGTTCCCGTTACAAAGGAACTAATCGATCGGGGTGAAAGCCGCTATAACATTTACTGTATAGTTTGCCACGGCCCGGTTGGTAACGGTGACGGTATGATTGTGCGGCGCGGATTTGTTAAACCGCCAACATATCATGATGACCGCCTTCGTAACGCTCCGGTAGGACACTTTTTCGACGTAATTACTAATGGTTGGGGCCGGATGAATGGTTATGCAGCGCAGATCTCGACCGCTGACCGCTGGGCCATTGTTGCCTATATCCGTGCATTGCAGGTAGCTCAAGACCCGACACAAACAATGAAAATGACCAAATCGTCAACGGCAACACCTCCGGCCGCGGAAATTCATGGAGGTGCGAAGTAATGGCATTGAATTATCAAGCTCCGGCGGAATTGAATAAATTTAGAGCTATCGCGCTCGGCATCGGTGGAATTGCTCTTGTCATATGGGCGGCCGGAGCCTATTTCAATCTCGAACAGGCGCTGAGATCATGGCTTCTCGGGTTCATATTCTGGGGCGGGATTGCAATCGGCAGTATCGGCATTGTGATGCTGCAATATCTAACAGGCGGCGCCTGGGGGGTAGTCATCAGACGTGTTGTAGAAGCTGCATCAAGGACTTTACCATTAGTATTTATTTTCTGGCTTCCACTAGCTCTGGGTGTTACGCATATCTATGAGTGGACGCATCTTCCGCCTGATGATTTTACTGTTATTCAGCGCGGCGCATATATGACGCCAATGTGGTGGATTATTCGCGGAGTAATCTATTTCATTCTGTTTGGCGTGATGGTTTATCTATTGAATAGCTGGTCAGCGGAACAGGACAGATCACCTGATTACGAGACGGCAGCCGGCTGGCTCGGGAAGGCGACCGCCTTCTCCGGCCCGACTATGGTGATCTATGTGCTTACAATAACCTTTGCAGCGGTCGATTGGGTGATGTCGCTAGATCCGCACTGGTTCTCAACTATTTGGGGCCTGCTGTTCGTAGCCGGGTGGGCATTAAGCACTTTCTGCTTTTCCATCATTATCCTGGCTTTTCTCGGCGGCAAGTCGCCAATGGAAAGGGTTTTGGGTAAACGTCATTTTCATGACATCGGAAAGCTTATTCTTGCCCTGGTAATGGTTTGGGCCTATTTCAATTTTTCTCAGCTTCTGATCATCTATTCCGGCAATATTCCGGAGGAGACAACCTGGTACCTTGTCCGTATGACTCCGGGCTGGTTCTATGTCGGGATGATTTTGGTATTGTTCCATTTCGCTTTTCCGTTTCTTGTTTTACTTAAACAGGATTGGAAGCGAAATGCCCGGATGCTTGCCTCGATAGCACTGTTCGTACTTGTGATGCGGCTGGTTGACATGTTCTTTTTGATCAGCCCCAATCCGAGGATTTCGACTCACGGCGCAAGCCTGCCGCTTTCCGAATCCTTCAGTTGGATGGATATAGCCGGCCCTCTTGCAATAGGCGGCATCTGGCTTTGGTATTTCTTCGGACAACTGGCAAAACGTCCGTTAGTCCCCGTAATGGATCCGTTCCTTGAAAATGCGATTAAGCATGGGCACGGGCACTGAGTTTCCGTTTGTTTGAATTGAAGGTGATTTTATGAGTTCGCACAAGCAACAGCATCTATCGAAAGCCAGTATCGAAAAGGGATACGAAGAGAACGTTGTCGGTGTCCGCGGAATAGTTGCTTTTGGCATTGGTCTTTTCCTCTTGATTGTCGTTACTTTTTGGCTGATGTGGGCGCTTTATGGAGTTTTAGAAGAGATTGCAAAAGAAACGAAATCATCGGACAACCCTTTAGCTCTAAACGACAAAGAACGTCTGCCGCCGGAGCCGAGGCTTCAGGGTGCGCCGGGCTTTGGCGTAGATACACCAACTGGCCGTGTTAATCTGGAATTGACACCGCCACAATCGGAGTACTGGGTGCTGGAAAAAGAATGGAAAAATCTTCTGGAGAAAGGCGCAACAGATCCGAAGACCGGAGCCGTTACAGTGCTGCCGATTGAAGAGGCAAAAAAGATTCTGCTGGAGGAAAAACCGGCCGCAGTTTCTTCACCGGATGCTGAAAAGTTGTTTATCGAATCGCAATTGAGATACTCATCGGCAAGCTCGGGACGAGAAATGACGATGAGAAGGAGGTAAAAATTGATGTCGCGGCAAATCAGGCCAGGCAGTATGTGGCCTATGGCGGCTTTGGCAATTGTGATTATCGCTTTTTTCCTAATGCCGGTGACGGCACAAAAGAGCGAGCATTACAATTCGCCGCTATATGCTCCGAAGTATTACGATCCGTCACAAGGTTCGGCAAACGGGCTCCCGGAGGCGCTTAAAAAAGTCGGTATCGAGCAAAGACTCGGTGAGCAGCTGCCGCTAGAAGCGATATTCAAAGACGAGTCCGGGCGTGAAGTTAAGCTCGGCGAATATTTCAAATCCGGACGCCCGGTAATACTTGCTCTTGTCTATTATGAATGTCCGATGCTTTGCAACCAGGTGCTCAACGGCATGGTCGGAGCTTTAAAGGGCGTGAACCTTGACGCGGGCAAAGATTTCGACATTATAGCCATAAGTTTCGATGCACGAGAGAATGAAAAAAATGGCCTTGCCGCAAACAAGCGTGCAGCCTATATAGAACGTTATGCACGGCCAGGGACGGAAAACGGCTGGCACTTTTTAACAGGTACACAAGATTCTATAGATGCGGTAACAAAAGCCGCAGGCTTTAACTATGAATGGGACGAAAAGTCGAACCAATTTGCTCACGCAAGCGCGATTATGATAGTCAACCCCGACGGGCGGCTGTCCCATTATTTCTATGGTATCGACTATTCGCCTAAAGACATTAAGTTCGGGCTGATCGAGGCGACTCAAAACAAAATTGGCAATGCCGCCGATCAATTGTTGCTTTACTGTTATCACTATGACCCGTCAACCGGTAAATACGGGTTTGCAATCCTGCGAGCGATGCGGCTCGCGGCTATTGCAACCATTTTCGGACTAGGGGCTATGGGTTTTGTCTTCTGGCGGCTGAACAAGCGTAAATCAGGGCAGGAAGAAAGGCCTGTAGAATAAATAAGGTAATTTTTGTTTCCGGTCTAGACCGGCGAGATAATTAATTATGCAAACCAGTTCCTGGGTACCATTATTTCCAGATTCGGCCTCGTCATTTTCATGGCAGGTAGATGCGCTTTATTTTTATCTGATTCTGATCAGTGTTGCATTTACTGTCCCGATTGTAGCTGCGATCTTCTATTTTATGATCAAGTATCGGGCCAAGGAAAAATTTGCGACACCGGAGGAAATGCATGGTTCGATTGTGCTCGAGACTACCTGGTCGATAATTCCATTCATTATTTCGATGACGATCTTCCTCGGCGGGGCAATAGTTTATTACGAGCAGTACAGGCTTCCTGATGACGGAATGGATGTCTATGTAGTCGGTAAGCAGTGGATGTGGAAAGTACAGCACAGCACCGGACAAAGGGAAATCAATGAGCTCCATGTACCTGTCGGCCGTCGGATCAAACTTACGATGACGACCGAAGACGTAATCCATAGCTTTTACATTCCCGCTTTTCGCACCAAAGCGGATGTTGTGCCCGGCCGTTATACATATATGTGGTTCGAAGCTACAAAGCCAGGTAAATATCATCTCTACTGTGCCGAATATTGCGGCCTCAACCATTCCGGCATGGGCGGTTGGATCTATGTAATGGAGCA
>JBFLZQ010000011.1:0-72218 GCA_040756215.1 Acidobacteriota bacterium | reverse complement strand
CCTTCGGATTGTGCTTGGCCAATACCTTCGTTATCGCTGCCGTCAACGTCGTCTTGCCATGATCTACGTGCCCTATCGTCCCTATATTAACGTGCGGCTTCGACCGATCAAATTTTTCCTTGCTCATTGTTGCTCCTAGATATTTATGGTTTCAGCGTTATTTTTTTAGAGTTATTACGTATCCAAATCAAAAAAACCGTGTAAAGCTAACTGCTGGCTCCTTTAACCTTTGCGATAATTTCGTCTGCCACATTCTTCGGCGCCTCAGCATATCTTTCGAAATGCATGCTGGAGGTGGCTCGTCCCTGAGTCGCAGAGCGAAGATCGGTTGTGTACCCGAACATCTCGGATAGCGGCACAAATGCAGTAACTACCACTACATTGCCAGGCCGCGGCTCCATTTTTTCTATTTGACCGCGACGTCGGTTGAGGTCGCCGTTGACGGCGCCCATATACTCCTCAGGCGTAACGACTTCCACGCGCATAATAGGTTCGAGCAGTATAGGCTTTGCCTTTTTAACAGCGTCCTGAAAGGCAAGGCTGCCGGCTATGTGGAATGAACGCTCATCAGAGTCAACTTCATGATACGAACCAAAAACCAGCTTGGCCTTGACGTCAACGATTTCATAACCGGCAAGAAAGCCTCGCCGCATCGCGTCCCGAATTCCTTCGGAAACGGGTTTGATAAACTGGCGCGGAATTACACCGCCGGTAATGTGGTCTTCAAACACGTACCCTTCGCCCGGAGCCGGTTCGATTTCCAGCTCAACATGGGCAAATTGACCTCGGCCGCCTGTTTGCTTCTTGAAAATCTCTTTTCCTGCGGCCGGAACAGTAATTGTTTCGCGGTATGCAACCTGCGGCTTACCAACATTTGCCTCAACACCGAATTCACGCTTCATCCGGTCAACGATGATTTCCAGATGAAGCTCACCCATACCGGCAATGATGGTTTGTCCGGTTTCATGATCTGTCGAAACCTGAAATGACGGGTCTTCCTGTGCGAGACGGCTTAGAGCAACGCCCATTTTATCCTGGTCAGCACGCGTTTTCGGCTCAACGGCTACGCGGACGACCGGATCAGGAAATTCCATTGACTCGAGAACGATCGGCTTGTTTTCGTCTGCAATCGTGTCGCCGGTTGTAACGTTTTTCATTCCGCCGATTGCGACAATCTCACCCGCACTTGCTTTTTCCAGATCTTCGCGTTTGTTGGCGTGCATCAGCATCAAACGGCCGACGCGCTCTTTTGAATTTTTAATTGTATTGTAAACGTAAGAACCTGCGGAGAGTGTGCCTGAATAGATCCTGACAAATGCAAGTTGGCCAAGATGTTTATCGGCCATCAATTTGAAAACAAGGCCTGCAAAAGGTTCTTTCGGGTCAGCCTTACGTGTTTCGGGTTCACCGGTTTTCGGGTTGACGCCCTCTACGGCCGGAATATCAAGCGGGCTTGGGAGGTAATCAACAACAGCGTCGAGAAGTGTTTGAACACCTTTGTTCTTGAAAGCCGATCCGGTAACAACCGGAACTATTTTCAGCGCAATCGTTCCTCGTCGCAATGCTGCCCGGAGCTCTTCCTCGGTAATCTCCTCGCCTTCGAGGTACTTGACCATCAGATCGTCATCAATCGCGGAGACTGCTTCAACTAATTTTTCGCGCCATTCTGCGGCTTTTTCTTTCAAATCTTCAGGAATATCGATGACGTCGTACTTGGCGCCCTTGGTTTCGTCGTACCAGATAAGGCCCTTCATCGCAATTAGGTCTATTACACCCTTGACGCGATCCTCTTCGCCTATCGGAATTTGAAGGGCAACGGCATTGGCACCGAGGCGATTCAGGATAGATTGGAAAGAGCGTTCGAAAGAAGCTCCCGCACGGTCAAGTTTATTGATAAAACAAATACGAGGAACGCCGTATTTATCGGCCTGACGCCAGACGGTTTCCGACTGCGGCTCAACACCCGCAACGCCGTCGAATACGGCAACCGCGCCATCCAGAACGCGCAATGAACGCTCGACTTCCATTGTGAAATCGACGTGTCCCGGCGTGTCAATGATGTTTATCCGGTGATCGACGCCGTTCCTCTTCCAGAAACAGGTAGTCGCCGCGGATGTAATGGTAATACCGCGCTCTTGTTCCTGTTCCATCCAGTCCATTGTCGCGGTACCTTCGTGAACTTCACCGATTTTATGCGATACACCGGTATAGAATAGAATTCGTTCGGTAGTAGTCGTCTTGCCCGCATCAATGTGGGCCATAATACCGATATTTCTAAATTTGTCTAAACTAATCTGAGTCATAACACCCGGTCTTTAAATGTTCCCGGCCCACACAGTGGAAATTACTCTCCGGCAAGCCTAAGACCCGCTATAAAAAATTAAAATCTATAATGTGCAAACGCCCTGTTTGCTTCGGCCATACGATGGACGTCTTCTTTTTTCTTGATTGCTCCGCCGCGGCCCTGATTCGCATCAAGTATTTCACCGACAAGGCGGTCCTGCATGGTCTTTTCACCCCGACTTCGCGCATTGGACACTATCCAACGGATTGCAAGCGCATAACGCCGGTCGCGGCCAACCTCAAGCGGCACCTGATATGTCGCACCGCCAATTCGCCGTGATTTAACCTCCAGGGTCGGTGCGACATTCTCAATCGCTTTTTTAAAAACCTTCAGAGGCTCATCCCCGGTCTTTTCGGCAATTTTGTTCATCGCCCCGTAAAAAATATTTTCAGCGACGGATTTCTTGCCTTCCCACATCATTCCATTGATAAATTTGGTTACCAATTGGCTGTTATAAATGGGATCCGGCAAAACCTCCCGTTTTTCTGCGACTCTTCTTCGTGCCATAAACTTTCAATCCAAAATTGACCGGGCTAAGCGATTGATATGCGTCGCCTGCCCGGTATAAGTCGTTCTACTTGGCTCCTTTCGGACGCTTCGCGCCATATTTGGAGCGGCCCTGATTGCGATTTGCAACGCCTGAGGCATCCAGGGTGCCGCGAATTATATGGTAACGGACACCTGGAAGGTCCTTTACGCGGCCTCCGCGGATAAGGACAATCGAGTGCTCCTGCAGATTGTGCCCGATTCCCGGTATATATGTAGTAACCTCAATCTGGTTCGTCAGCCTTACACGAGCAACCTTACGGAGAGCCGAATTCGGCTTTTTCGGCGTTGACGTGTAAACACGTGTGCAAACCCCGCGTTTTTGGGGATTTCCCTGCAATGCCGGGCTGGCTGTCTTATATTTGACCTTTTGCCGCCCTTTTCTGACCAATTGATTAATTGTCGGCATAATCTCTGCAATGCGGATTTTCCATCCGCTTTTTTCTACCAAAAGGCAAAACTAATTTCTTACCTGACTCTTGCCGGAACCTGTCCGACAGTTAGCTCAAGCAGCAACAGCTGATTGAATTTAATTATGCGAAATTGCGCGAAAAGAAAGCCCAACTTTGCTGTAGCGTGGCGATTTGGTCGGAGCCGGCCGAAAAACGGCTATGGCTTTGATTTATTGCCGGCGTCTGCTGTTTGCATACGCTTTTACGCAACAATTCATGTTTCAGCTTTCAAAAAATGCGGCCTAAATCGGCCGAAATATCAATAACGCGCCCAGACCGTCAAAGTCCGAAACTAAGAATACTAGTAAGATTCGGATCGTTTGTCAAGCGGAAAGGGTGTTTTTTGTAGTTTTGACAGAATGGTTGGAGAAATATCAAAGTTGGCTAAACTGTATTTTTCGGGTTAGCAAGACCAGATAATAGCAAGCCAAATGGTTTCGGCATCACCAATAGATAAGTTATTTTAAATAGAAAATTAGTCAGAATCCCTGAGGTTTTTACCGTTAACTTCTATGCCCCGCCTTAACAAATTCCTTAACAAATTCTCGTAGAAGATTCATATTTAATTTTGGAGCGACCGCTTCTAATAAACAACCCAAGGGCGATGGCGGACTGCTGTATTCGGAACTTTCACTTTGACAGTAATTGAGCGCTTTTCCCCTTTCTTAGCTTCAGGGATTGGATAGTAAGATAGATTTATCAGATAGCCTAGTTCGGCCACTATTTCTCTATAAGCCCTTTTAGCATCCTCTAGAGTAAGGACATCATAGCTGCGTCCACCGGTACGCTCAGACAACCCTTCTAAATATGATTTAACCCTTTTAATAAATTTTTCCAGTTCCTTTTTTGGTATTCCCAATGCATTACCGTAGCGACGAGCTAATAAAACCGCTTGAATTTTGTCAGTAACTGTAATTCCTGGTTGGACGGTCGGGTATTCACCAAATCGAACCGTGTATATTACGCTGGTCTCCTCTTCTGCAAGGCGAAAGTTGTCTTGCATTGAGACACCAAGACCATACAATTCACCGTCCGTAAATAGTATTAATGCTTTTTTACCTTCAAACTGTTGGAGGTATTTCAATCCCGAATCGACAGCATTAAATGTGGTCGTATAACCAAGACCAGTTCCGGGATAGAAAGTTACAATATTTGAGAAATCCTGTTTTTTCTTCGGCGGAACTAAAATTTTTATTTTCTTATTATCATCAAAAGAGGCAACTATAAGAGTATCTTCAGGACGTAACGATGCTAGCCCTACATTTAGGACATCAACAAGAAGGTTTAATTCATTTCTCATTGAGCCGCTGTTGTCAACAAGAAACATTACAGTAATCGGAACTTCCGCGGATACATAATTTGCGATGGATTGTTTTACCCCATTTTCCAGTATTTCGAAATCATCCTTCCCTAGTCCGGTCACAACTCGACCACTTCTGTCATAGACCACCACGGGAACTGTAACAAGTTGGGTGTCTACAGTGATCGGCACTTCCTGTGAGAATAATTGGGAGTTGACAATGGATAAAGTTACCGTTAGGAAAACTAACTGTTTGAGCATATTCACTTTCATTGTCACAGGTCTTTAATTAACCGTGAGTTAGTCGCACAGTAATTTTGTCACCAACATGCGTTTAACATAACAAAATTAACTCCTTTACTGTATTTAACTCCGGGAATTGTGAGTTGTCGGCCATTTCCTAGGAGATTCAAATCGGCCTTCAACTCATTGACCTACGGGCGATTCCAATTAAAAACAACCCATGTAATTAACAAAACAGAAAGGGCAATTGTGGCAAGGGCTGCCGCTAAATCAATAATGATTTTTATGCGATTAAACTTTGAGTTTTCGGTTTCAATCATAATCACTTCTCACTTATTAACTGATATAATTTAATAAATAAGAAGATTATCTTAAACTTGCGGAAAAGCATTTTACCCCCCCCATTTTTTTGTCAAGTATTTTTTTTCCTTACAGCTTTTGATTTGCCATTTTCCTGAGAACAAATGCGATTCATGCTATTCTGGAAAAAGTAAAAGGCATAAAAGGTTTGATTATCTGCCAAAAACTTGCTTGAAAAAGAAAATTTTGTTTAATTAGTTGTTTTTGAAATACTTATAAAGTCAGCGTTTTAAAACGCGAGAATAATTAACACTTCTCAGATACAGATAGGCTTTGAGCAGCTAAAAAAGAAGAGTTGACGAATACCACTATGAATAAAAGGTTGATAGACCATCTGGAATCAGTTGATGAAAGTACTTGGCTGGCTTCTTTGGAATCAATAACGGCAGACATCCACGAAGTAGATCGAAATGCTGTTGAAATCTGGTTTAGGATCCACCCTTTGGACCTCGTCAGATACCTGGAATCTTCAGAAAACCTTGACGAAGCAATGAAGGGCATTGCATTGCAGGGCGATTTCGGGCTTTTCGACAAAATTGATACTTCGCACCGTTTTCTCTTTGGACATCGCTATTGGCCCAAAACAAAATCCGCAGTTTTGGCAAGGGCTGAAAACCCGGAAAACTTTCGCGGGCTGGAAACAGAGATACGCGAGTTGGCAAATGAAATTGCAAAAACCGAAGGCGTAAACCAAAATCTTACGCTCGGAATTGCCGCCGTCGGGCTCATGACGCTTGTCCAGGCAGGCTACGATGCTCTTGCCGCTTCGCCGGGAAAAATCGAAAAACCCTCGGGGCTGATGCTGGAATCGCCCGACAAAATCGTTGCCGAAAGAAAAAAGGACGATTCGCAAGGCCTGCTGGGATTCCTAAAAACCATAGATAAACAGTTTACGGTTTCATTCCATGCCGTAAAATATGCCGGAAAGTTCAAAATCATAAATAATGAAGAAATTGCTTCCGCATCGCAGAAAGATCATTCAAAGGATTGGCAATCCTTTGATAATCGCTGCTGGGACGGTCCGATACCAATCGAATGTACTTCCGCCTCATGCGGGACTTGCTGGATCGGTGTCATAGAAGGCTCTGAGAAACTTTGTGAACCTACCCGTCGCGAACGAAGACAAATGAAAGTCTTCGGATATGGACAAACTGAAGATCAGAAACCGATTATCCGACTTGCCTGCCAGGCAAAGGCTTCGGGTAATGTATCCATAATTATTCCACCCTGGAATGCTGTTTTCGGTAAAAAAGTCAGGGGAAACGTGGAAGAAGTCGAATTGGAACCGGTGACAACTTCAGCCAAAAAGCTGCGTGAAACTCTTGCATCGATGGCTGCAGAAAATGATTAACCCCTTACATCTTTGTCGGAAACTTCATGCCGCTTTAGTCAATTGGCAGATAGAATAGCGGATTATAAGTTAATCATTTATTTGTGAACGCCAGATTATCGCAATTACCGCCCGTTGTGCTGGTACTCGCCGCCGTGCTGCTTTGGAGTACCGGCGGGCTGTTTATCAAGCTGACCGAATTGGATGCTTTTCAGGTAACCTTTTTCAGATCATTATTTGCGGCCGTTACCGTCGCGATCCTGACGCGAAAGGATGGTTTTCGGATTGACGCCTTTGGGATTGCAACTTCGGCCGTCTATGCCGCTTTGTTGCTCCTGTTTGTCTGGGCAACCAAGAAAACAACCGCCGCAAATGCGATTTTTCTGCAATATACCGCACCTATTTATATCCTCATTCTCGGGCCTTTTTTGATTGGCGAACGATTCAGGATTCGTGATTTGGTAACAGTCGCGGTAGTTTTGGCCGGGATGAGCCTGTTCTTTGTCGGGCAGCTCCGTCTGGATGATTATCAGGGAAATATTGCCGCCCTGTTCTCAGGGCTTTTTCTCGGTTTATATATACTTTTGCTGAGACACCCGCGTGCTGAACGATTAAATCCCACCGTAGCAGTAATTTACGGAAACTTTCTCTTGGCAGCCATAACCTTGCCCGCGGGATTGAGGGCCTTACCTGCTTTGACAATGAAAGATTTTGCCGCGGTATTGTTTCTTGGTGTAATTCAGATTGGTATTTCCTACATCCTTTTCATAAAAGGAGTCCGTGGAGGAACGCGTCCGCTTGATGCAAGCCTTATCGGTTTTCTTGAACCGCTTCTTAATCCGGTCTGGGTCTTTATTTTTGTCGGTGAAGAGCCCTCAAAATGGGCAATTGCAGGCGGTGCAATTATTGTAAGTGCAATTGCATTGCATACAATACGGCAATATCGCGGCCGTTTATTGACGACTGATTAGAAAATTTCAATGCTCTTGTCGGGCTAATCGGGTATCCTGCCTTTCCCTATTCCAATTTATTTCGCTTTGTTAGCGCTTAATTTTTGGTTAATTCCTGTGATAAGATTCACGAATACTTTCGATAACAGATGCTTTGACCTGAGCGAAAGTTTTGACTTCTAAATTTTTTATAAAAAGACCTTAGAATCTATGCCGAAATATTCAATACCTGACGAAATTAGAAATCATGAATTACGCCGCTGGGTGGCCGATATGGCTGAACTTTGCCAGCCTGAAGCCGTTTATCTTTGCGATGGCTCAGATGAAGAGTATGACAGGCTTTGCTCGGAAATGGTTGCTTCCGGCACATTTATCAAATTAAATCCGGAAAAACGCCCAAATAGCTTTCTGGCCAGATCTCATCCGTCTGACGTGGCCCGTGTCGAAGACAGGACTTACATTTGTTCACGCACTAAATCAGACGCCGGCCCAACCAATAACTGGATGGCTCCGGCAGAAATGAAAGCGATTCTGACACCAAAGTTTCGCGGCTCAATGCGTGGACGCACGATGTATATTATCCCGTTTTGTATGGGACCTATCGGTTCTCCAATCTCGCAGTTCGGCGTTCAGCTGACTGATTCACCATACGTCGTAGTCAATATGAAAATTATGACGCGTATGGGGAAAAAGGCTCTGGATGCTCTCGGAGATGGCGAATTTGTTCATTGCCTGCATTCTGTCGGAATGCCTTTGGAACCGGGAATGAATGACGTTCCCTGGCCCTGCTCTCCCGATCCGAAAGATAAATATATAGTTCATTTCCCTGAAGAACGCTCTATTGTCAGCTATGGCTCCGGTTATGGCGGCAATGCCCTGCTCGGGAAAAAATGCCTCGCTCTGCGTATTGCTTCCGTTTTGGGTCGCGAGCAGGGCTGGTTAGCCGAGCATATGCTGATTGTCGGGGTAAAATCTCCCGACGGACAAAAGGATTATGTCTGCGCGGCATTTCCTTCTGCCTGCGGCAAGACGAATTTCGCTATGTTGATCCCGCCCAAACCGTTTCGCGAAGAAGGATGGGAAATTACTACGGTAGGCGACGATATAGCCTGGATCAAACCAAATAAAGACGGAAAACTCCACGCCATAAACCCGGAAGCAGGCTTTTTCGGCGTCGCTCCGGGAACTAATTATGCGACGAATCCGAATGCAATGGAGACAATTAAGTCCAATACCATCTTCACAAACGTTGCTTTGACGGATGATGGCGACGTCTGGTGGGAAGGTATGGATGGCGAACCGCCTGCTCACGCCATTGATTGGCAAGGCAACGATTGGACTCCGGATTCGGGCCGACCGGCTGCACATCCGAATGCCAGGTTTACCGCTCCAATCACCCAATGCCCGGTAGTTGATGAAAGATTTGACGACCCTAACGGCGTCCCTGTTTCTGCCTTTATTTTTGGCGGACGTCGCAACAGCGTCGTGCCCTTGATACAACAATCTTTCAATTGGGCTTTCGGGGTTTATATGGCGGCTACCATGGGCTCGGAAATGACAGCTGCTGCCTTCGGGAACATCGGTGAAGTCCGCCGTGATCCTTTCGCGATGCTGCCTTTCTGTGGCTATCATATGGGCGATTATTTCGCTCATTGGTTGAATTTTGGACGTCAGATACCGGAACCACCCAGAATTTTCTCCGTAAACTGGTTCCGCAAAGACGAAAACGGCAAGTTTGCCTGGCCGGGTTACGGCGATAATATGCGGGTTCTGAAATGGATTGTCGAACGTGCCCGTGGAAAATCAATCGGTGTTGAAACTCCGCTGGGTTGGATGCCGCGGTATGAAGATATGGACTGGCGCGGGCTTGATTTCAGCCGTGAACAGTTCGAAAAGGTAATGAACCTGGACCGTGACGTTTGGCTCAAGGAAATTGCCATGCATGATGATCTCTTTTTCAAACTTTATGACCGTCTTCCGAAGGAGATGACTTTCATACGGGAACTTCTGGTTTCCAATCTCTGGCGGGCGCCGGAGCTTGGACTTGCTTCTCCGCGGCCGGAACCGGTCGGGTCAGCATCGGCTGCCGGATAGTAAGTTTTTTCAGAAACAGGGCGGTCCGGATAAAAAGACCGCCTTAAAACTATATTTCACCTGACACAGTTGGCCGGATTGAATTTGCTTTTCCACGATTTCTGGCAAACAATTTGTAACTCTACTAATCCAAGATTGAAAGAGGTTTGTGATTATGAATGATTTTTCTTCCTCATTCGGCATTCCGGCCATTGCTGATTCTTCGGTGAACAGGGCACTGTTTATTCGCCGTACATACCTTTTGCTCGCTTTTGCGATTGCGGCGTTTATCCTGGTCGAGGCTTTTCTGTTCGTCTCGGGAGCTGCAAATTTAATAGCATCGGCAATTTTTACGGGCGGATCGCTCGGCTGGTTGCTGGTACTTGGTCTGTTTATGGGTGTTTCGTTTCTGGCCAACCGGTGGGCAACTTCAGAGACCTCTGTCTTAACTCAATATATGGGTCTCGGCGTTTTCGTCATAGCCGAAGCCGTAATCTTCGTCCCTTTGATTATGATCTCAATTTACTTTTCCGGTGATCCTACCGTCCTGGTCAAGGCCGGAATAGTTACACTTGGTCTGTTTCTGGGAATTACCGCAACCGTATTCATTACGCGTTCGGATTTTTCATTTTTGGGGCCGATACTGGCCATTGGAGGCTTTGTCGCTCTCGGTTTTATCGCAGCCAGTGCAATTTTTGGATTTTCGCTCGGTACGCTCTTCGCCTTCGTCATGGTTGCTTTCGCAGGTTCGGCGATATTATACGAAACGTCAAACGTCCTGCATAGATTCAATACCAATCAACACGTTGCAGCGGCCCTGACCCTTTTTGCCAGTGTTGCACTGCTATTCTGGTATGTTTTGTCAATCCTGAACCGCAGAAATTAGTATTCCCATTTACGGGAGGTATTCAGTTTATGTCGGCAAAAAGCATTTTCCGCAGTTATACGGGAATTCTCTGCTCGTTTCTTCTTTTTGTTGCGGGAGCCTTTGCACAATCTGCGCCCGCTCCTCCGCAGACACAATTGAAGGTTGGCGATATTGCACCGGATTTCACTCTGACAAATACTGAAGGGAAACCGGTTAAATTAAGCGATTTCAAAGGTAAGAAAACAGTCGTACTGGCTTTTTACGTGCTGGCCTTTACCGGCGGCTGAACTAAGGAATTGCAGGCCTATCAGGCTGATATGGCCAAATTCGAGGCGGCGAATACGCAGGTACTTGGTATTTCAATGGATAGTTTCGCGTCAAACAAAGCATTTGCGGAAAAAATCAATGTTACTTTCCCTTTGCTGAGCGATTGGAAACGCGATGTAACAAAGAAATACGGGCTATATAACGAAGAGACCGGTTACGGTCGCCGCGGGACTTTTGTAGTTGACACGGAAGGTATCATTAGACACATCGAAGTCGGGAATACGGCTATTGACCCGACCGGTGCATACCAGGCGTGCGATTTACTGACAAAAAAGAAACAGCAAAGCAATCAATAATTACCTGCTTTGAAATTTGAAATCCGCCAAATGTCAGGGCTTCGTTTGTAAACGGATGCATTGGCGGAAGATTTGAAGATTATCGGAAACGGTGAATCCTATGCCAACCTGAACCCTCAAGCTGAATGAAAAGTGCCGCCATGGCCGGATTTTCAGCACCCGTAAACCGGTTAGTTTATGAAACCAAATCCGGATAAGATAATTAGTCAGAAGTATTTTCCTGTCGGCAAGGTTTTTTTGATGCTTCAATTGAAAGATCCGGTGCGGAACGTCATTTTGACAATCCGCCCGGAATTATCGCCATCGGGAAACGCCAAGAAGTCGAATTCGGCTTTTTTATGCCTTGAGTAATTATTAAGTTTTGAAAGTTATCCATTTTCAGAGTTTAATCATCTTCTACAGCTATTTCTTCCAGCACAAGGCTTCCGTCCGCTTCCTTTAAGAGGACCTCGATTTTTCTTTCGGCATTGGCTAGCCTTTGTCGGCATTCCCGGGCTAATTTGACACCCGTTTCGAATAATTTCAGACTTTCCTCCAGCGGCAGATCACCGCTTTCAAGCTGTTTGACAATTTTTTCAAGTTCATTCAATGATGTTTCAAAAGATTTCGCCATAATTTTATCATCTCAACATCGGTTCCAACTTTTCAAGAATGCTCTTTACGGCCCGGCCGTCAGCGTTATTTGCTCTGCCGGAATCTGATATCCGCATCGCTTCCTCACCTAATTGCCTGGCAATCTCGCGGGCAAGCGTCTTGTTTTTGTAACCTGTTATTACCCAATTATTTCCTCGTCTCTGCATCAATATCATGCTGTCCGGCGCATTATTAATACGGACCGTTGCACTATCGCCTGATTTTTCGATTTCCAGATATTCCTGAGCGGCGATAACCATTATGGGCAGCGGAACGCCCTCGAGCGGCCGCGTCTGTTCGGCAATTTGCCGTCTAACGATCGGCCTGATCCTGTCCGCAATCAAAGGCGTCAGGGTACTAACCAACATTTCGGCCTCTGAAAGGATTTTTGAATCATATCCACGGCCGTAGAGTTCACGTGCCGCAGATGACAACTGCGGCAGAAAATCTGCCGTTACTGCTTCAAGGTCAACCAATTGATCAAAAAGCTGTTCGTCATTGCCATTTGCGACCTTAACGAGCCTGGCAAGCGAGTATTCAGGGCTTTGGCGTTTGAAGTGCCAGAAAATCGACAATGAGATCACAGCCGCCGAAACAAACAATATGAATACCAATGCGTAGATTTTTCGCCGTTTTCGGCGTAAATCATTTGCCGGCACCTCAGTGGTCGATAACAAAGTCATAATTTATTCTTTTCCGGTAAACTCGACCCGGATCGGCGGCTCATCGGCATTGGCTGTAACATTAGCAGAAATACGTCCGCGTCCGAGCTTTATGTTTACGCATTCGCCTTCGGTGACCTGACGGTAGTCGCGAACGATGGAGCCATCTGTTTTTTCCGTAATGGAATAACCGCGGCCCAGCACCGAAAGCGGCGAAAGCGAATCCAGACGTGCGGCCGCATTTTCCAATTTTCCCTGCAGGGAACGGGTTTGTTCGCCAATCGCCGCATTACGCCTTTGTTCAAGAATCTCCAGACGTCGGCTTGCCGCTGCGACATCCGCAGAAAGCCTGACGGGTGAGAGCCTTATCAGAGCGTCCTTGAAACGCTCCTTTGAAGCCCTGTAACGTTCGTTAATTAGAACCCGCATCCGGCCGCAAAGTAGTTCGACCTCGTGCCCCGATTCACGGATTCTTGCCGGAATTTCGCCAAAAACGGACGACATTGCCAAAGACTGAAGCGATGACGACGCTTCCAAAAGCCGCAGATTGATGGAACGCACAAGATCCGCCGCAAGACGGCCAAGATGTGCAAAAACCTCAACTTCCGCCTTTGCAACTATTTCCGCGGCTGCGGATGGTGTTGCTGCCCGCAAATCAGCTGCGAGATCCGAGATTGTAAAATCCGTTTCGTGACCGACGGCTGAAATGACGGGTATTTCCGAAGCGCGTATGGCACGGGCTACACGCTCCTCGTTAAAAGCCCATAGATCTTCGGCAGAACCGCCTCCGCGACCAACAATCAGCACTTCTATTTTTTCAGCGTCGGCATTGATTCTGTTATATTCATTTGCCAATTCGATACCGGATGCGATTTGCTCGCCGGCCAGTTCTCCTTGCACCAGAGATGGAATCAGGACGATGTTTATGGAGCGTGCGCGACGGTCCAAAACTGTCAAAATATCGTGGATGGCCGCTCCGTTCGGCGATGTAACAATTCCGATTCGCTGCGGATATTCCGGTAATGGCCTTTTCAGAGCCGAATCGAAAAGCCCTTCTTTCCGCAAACGTTCTTTTATCTGCTCAAATGCTACCGCAAGAGCGCCTTCACCGACCGGCTCGAGAGATTCAACCAAAAGCTGATATTCGCCACGCTTTTCATATGTAGTAATTCGCCCGCGGACACGAACCAGCAGTCCGTTTGAAGGCATGAATCTGATACGCAGATTCTGACCCCGGAAACAAACGGCTTTGATGATTGATTCGCCGTCCGTAAGCGAAAAATACCAGTGTTTGGAGGAGGCGTTATGAAAATTAGCGATCTCGCCTTCGACCCAGACGGAGGCAAAATTGCGCTCGAGTATCTGCTTGACGTTATTATTCAGTTCAGAAACGGTTGCGGGACGTGACTCCGTATCCGTAAACAAACTCTCCAAAAGCGGTGCGTCCATCGGAATTTTAATTGTAGCACGATAAAATGATCGGCCGGGAGATCTTATTGATTCAATTGACTTATTGATTCAATTGACTTACGTTGCCGATTTGAACAAACACGTTTGGCCGGGTTGTGCGAATCCTGAATCTCGGATCCGGCCGTCTGCCATCAGAAGAAATTTCAGCAAGAAAACGGATTTCATAGGCAGTTCGCAGTTGGGCGGCGATGTCGTTATAAGCATCCTGTATCTCGGAAAGTCGAGATATCGGATAATAAATGCCTCCTGAGACTGCTGCAAGACGTTTTCCTTCCATTTCTGCCTGTGAGGTCAGGCCGCGGCCGAGATACCGTGATCGAAGCGGATCGGGGCCGGAATCGGAAACGCTTCCTGCCGCTATCAGACCCGTTGGAACATAGAGCGGATAAATCAATGCTCCGCTTTCTTCTATACTGCCGATTAAGGCTTCAAACGGCAAAAAGGAGCGATTATCATCACCGTCGGTTAATATGACAATTGCGGTTCGCTCGCCTTTCAACGGTCGCAGGGTTTCGGTTAAGACGAAAGCGATTGCGTCGTAATAAGCGGTTCCGCCGCCGGCATCGAAGGTATCCAGGCTTGATGATAGCTCACGTTTATCGGACGTAAAGCTGACAAGCGATTTCACGTCCTCATTGAAAATAATAATCGAAACCCGATCGCGCGGATCTACTGTTTCAATAAAAGCGCGGGCTGCCTTTCTGATAAAAGTCGTATAGTTTTCAACGCTTCCGGAGACGTCGAGCAAAAGAACCAGGTTTACCGGTGCGGTAGCGGGCTTAATTTCCAGTATTTCGCCGGGCCGACCGGAAGTTTCAATCTGAAAATCGTCGGGCCCGAGTCCGGCAACGGCGCGATTGGCGGAATCCACCGCACGGACAATCGCTTTGAATTCGCCTTTGACTGTTTCGGAGGCAGCATTCCGCCGCTGAGAGATTAACGATGGCTCCGGCCGCAGCGGCGGCAATGTGCGCATATATTCAGCAAAGTATTTCGGGCTTGCCCGTCTGATAGATTCCATTAACAGGCCGTCGCCGCTGCGAATGATAGCCTTTGCTGCCTCGGTCAAGGGTTTTTCACCGAGATTGTTCATCACCTCCGCCGGAGGAACGTTCAACAAAATAATTCCGCGATCGGTCGAGAAATTCAATGTAACGGCCGTTTCATCAGTGCCTTGTTCGGGATTTTTAAGGCCATTTTTCCGCCGCAGGTCAGCCGTAGCATTTTTACGAAACCTGCCCTTGATAATAAACCGGCCGGCAGATTGTTCTTTTACAGGTTCGAGGTCGAAGTCGCTGACGATTCTCGGACGTGATTGATTCCATTGCAGGCGGTAAGCAACGTCATCGGTCGGAATTTCGGTAATGATCGTACCTGTTTCGGTTTTTGCCTCAACCGATGAAAAATTACCCGAAATTCGAATCTCGCCCGAAGTTGTTTCCAGCCACAGACGCGTTCTCACAGGCAATCGCAGAGACAGGTCAACCCGGGCAGAAGCTGAATTTTGCGGTTCTATTCTGATAGACGAAGCAGTTACGGAAACAAGTTTTGAAAGGTTTATCGGAGTCCCGGAAGAGACTATGGAACCCTGACCGTCTCCGCCTTCGGAGGCTAAAATTTCTATTCGACCGAGAGGATTTCTGATTTCAACCAGTTTTCCGTTATCAATCGGAAAATCGAAAGTAGTCGGCTGGGCACCAACCGTATGGAAAAATATCAGAAATGCCGGAAAAAGCCAGCCGACTGCCGCTTTCGCTCTATTCATCGCTGTTTGAAGAATTCGAAGATTTGCCGCTGATTCGCCCTGAATCAATTAGACGCTGACGGACGCGCTCCTGCCAACGCTTCAGAGGCTTTCCATCATCATCAAATCTGGCAAGAAGTCCGCTTAAAGGTTCACCGCCCGCCTGCCGTGTCTTAAGATACAGAAGCGAAACAATGATAGTCGTCAACGAACTCATTGCAATCTGCACAGGTAACAGTATCAACTGGAGAAGCGAATCAAGCAAGGAATCGCGAAGACGCTTTTGCGTATCCGGATCCATCGTAATTAACCGGATTCCGCGATTTCCCTCAACAGATATATTGATATCGGGCGGTCTGCTTAATGGCGGAAGATTCGGAGGCCTTTCCGATGATGCGGTAGAGATTGCGCCGGTTTTTGCAACTTCACTTTCAATTCCCTTCCATGACAAACTTATTGCCGCAGAAATTGTAAAAGCCACAACGCTCGGGACAAGAAACATAATCAGCACGGCGGCAATTGACGTCAGAAGCGATCTGCGAACCAATTCCGAGGAGCGCCTGAGCGCCGCGCGGCCGCTTAGTTTTTCCATCATTACGACAGGCCCGACCAGCACCCAAAGAACGCTTGTTACCAGAAATCCGATTCCGCAGGTCGCAATGACAAGCCCAAACTGGAGAGCCGTAGTAACAAATCCCGTCCAGATGATTCTTCGCCAGTTTTTAGCCGTTTCGCTCAAAGCCGCGCGGAGCGAAATCGGACGTAAAGGAATCGCCAGCGAATGAGTTACAACCCACGAGGTAGCCGCAATGTTCAAATACGTCGAAAAAGTCGTAACGATCAGCAAAGCAAAACTCGTGAATCCACGTATCCAGTCTGCCGTGGCAGGTGTAATCACCTCCATCCCGCGCATTATCGAGCTTGTGATGATTACACCGGTCAGGATTATCATCGGGATATGAAAAAACAAGGTAAGCCCGACAAATTTTGAAATATGCTCGGTATAAATCATTCCGGCGCGGCGAAGCAGCCCGAAAATCCCTTCCGAACGTGACCGCAGAATGGTTGCGAATGCTTCGGCCGATTGCGGTCTCTTTTCCGGATCTTTTTCCAATGCGGAAAGAATTGCGGCCTGCATTTTTCGCCTGATTTTACGTCCCCTGAGCGGAGGCGGCGGCTGGGTCTTGTGGGCATTCATCACGGCGGTAAAATCACCGACGAATGGCGTCCGGCCGGACAGCATCTGATATGCGATAACTCCAAGGCTGTAAACATCGGAACGCGGATCGAGCCGTCCGCCGCTGCATTGTTCCGGTGACATGTAAAGCGGCGTCCCGAGCACGGCTCCGACGCGAGTCAGGTCAGCCGATGCATGGCCTGTAAGAACCGCTTCTGTTGCTCTGCCGCTCCCGTCTTTCTGCCCGCCATCGATTTCAGAGGAATGCTCAATTCCTGTTTTTTCAATTTCGTCGGATGGCAGAATGGCAGTTTTAGCTTCCGAAAAACCGCTGTTTTCAACAGGGCGGTCTGCCGGTGGGACAAATGTATGACCGCCAAAGACTAGCGTGGGCGAGACGCTGTCGTGAATAGTCTCAGAAGCCCCAGCGCCTGTCATGCGCGCCGCGCCGCTGCCGTCCGGATTTTCGGAAAGAGAGCTGTCCGGACGCTCATCATCGGATGAGGCTTCCAGTTTCGCGATACCGAAATCAAGAACTTTTACCGTATAGCCGCCGCGCTGGTTTGGTTCCAGCCAGATATTGTCCGGCTTGAGGTCTCTGTGAATTATTCCCTGCTGATGTGCGGCATGTACCGCAGAGCAAACCTGTTCCAGAATGTCTATTGTCCAGTTTAATGGCAGGTTTTTCTCTTCATCGAGTATTTCGCCAAGCGTGCAGCCGTCCAGATATTCCATCACAAGGTACGCAACACGTCCCTGTGAAATCTCTGCAACGCCAAAATCCGTAACATCTACGACATTAGGATGCCGCAGCCTTCCGGCAGCACGTGCTTCACGGCGAAATCTTTCAACAAATTCAGGCCGGGTCATAAATTCCGGCGCAATTATTTTCACAGCTACGGGACGTTCGGTTCCAAGATGCGTAGCAAGATAGACCGCACCCATACCGCCGCGGCCGAGTTCGCGTTCGATCCGGTACTTTCCGTCAATGATTTGCCCTATGGGATCTGATAACTCCATATTTCCGGCCCGGCCGCAGCAGCGGCAAAAAACGTTTTGAAGTTATTATACGCTTTGGATGTTGAATTGTTCGCCCGGCGAATGCAACATCTGAAAAATTTACGTAATTGATTGTAAATATTGACTTAGCAGGTTAAAGCGTAAAATTATGCTTGACATTTTGTTTCATCTGTGATACATTTGTTTCAGCTTTGAAATCAACCCGTTTTGGGTTATTTTACAAAGACATTCAAACAGGAGAAATCGGGAGGAATGGGAGTGGACAAAACCAAAGCCATCGAATCCGCATTGGCGCAAATCGAGAAAAAGTTTGGCAAGGGTTCGATCATGCGGCTCGGCGAACGCCCGAATGAGGACGTCGGAGCTATTTCGACCAATTGCCTCAGCCTGGATGCGGCAATCGGTGTCGGCGGAATGCCACGGGGACGCATTATCGAAATTTTCGGACCGGAAAGCTCCGGAAAAACTACACTGGCTCTTCAGGTAGTGGCATCGGCTCAGCGTAGCGGCGGTATAGCAGCCTACATTGATGCGGAGCATGCAATGGATCCCGAATATGCCGCCAAACTCGGTGTAAATCTCAATGACATGCTTATTTCCCAACCCGATTCCGGCGAACAGGCCTTGGAAATAGCTGAAACGCTTGTTCGTTCCAACAGCGTTGACGTTATAGTCGTGGATTCGGTAGCCGCCCTGGTCCCCAGAGCGGAACTGGATGGTGAAATGGGTGATTCCCTGCCCGGGCTGCAGGCACGGCTGATGTCGCAGGCACTCAGAAAACTGACGGCGATCGTTTCCAGCTCACGCACAACGTTTATTTTTATCAATCAGTTACGTGAAAAAATCGGCGTATTTTTCGGCTCGCCCGAAACAACCACCGGCGGCAAAGCACTTAAGTTTTACTCCAGCGTAAGGCTCGATATCCGCCGTATCGGCGCTATCAAGGATGGCGAACGCGTAATCGGAAGCCGCACACGCGTAAAGGTTGTCAAAAATAAATGTGCTCCGCCATTTCGCGAAACGGAATTCGACATTATGTATGGCGAAGGTATTTCGCGTGAAGGCGATCTGATAGATCTGGCGACAAATAACGGCGTTGTCGAAAAAAGCGGCGCCTGGTTTTCCTACAAAGGGGAAAGGCTTGGCCAGGGACGCGAAAACGTCAAAAACCTGCTCAAGGAAAATACCGAACTTCGCGACCGTATAGAACGCGATGTCAAAATAGCTCTTGGTATGGTTCCTGTCGAGGTTGAGGCCGCAGCAGCCAAATAATCATCCGGTAATCAAAAGTTTAAATGTCGGGAGCTGTTTTTTTTGCTCAGTTCATTATTGACGATTTCCCGGCAGCTTTCTTTTCTTCATCATTGATTCGCCCGAAGGCGGCGGAGGCGGAGTATTAACATTACCCGTCGGCTGTTTGAGCATTTTACGCAGTGTTTCCTCGTCCGGAATGCCAGGCGTCGGCGTGGCTCCGGGTTTTAATTGCCGGTTGCCATTTTTAGGATCAGGTATGCCTGGAGTCGGCGTTGCCCCTTTGACAACAGCGTTGGCCGCATTGGCCGGATCGGGAATGCCCGGCGTCGCAGTCCCCGATTGCTGAATCGGTACGGGATTCAACCCTTCGGGAAGATTTGCATTATCAACAGGCCTGAAACCGTTGCTGTTTGCGTGATTGGAAACGTTTATACCTGTGTTGGTATTGGCGGATTCGCCCGCACTGCCGCAGTTGACGGCAAATACCGCAATCAATATCAGAGAGAAAAGACCGAATTGACGAATATAATTCATAAAACACAATTTTTTAAAATAGCTGTGCCGGTTCGAATGTTGCGTCCCCGGAGGTCAGGGGCGGCGTTCCAACCGGCACGGGCAGGTCTCAAACGATATCGGAAGGTGTGACGAGCCGATGTCTTACCAACGGCTGGTAAATGGCAATTATATTCGCGATTGAATATTTGTCAACTAAAAAATTCAGACCCGGTCATCCTGAACTATCCCAATGCCATTTTTTATCTTATCGGCAGATCGCATCAGCAGCTGCGATATTTGACATTTGAAATCGACTTACTTAGAATTCTCGTTTGCTCTTCGCTTCGCATTTTGCAGGCGTGGCCAGGTAGCTCAGTTGGTAGAGCAGCGGACTGAAAATCCGCGTGTCGGCGGTTCGATTCCGTCCCTGGCCACCATTACATTTCCACCTGTTACACAAATCATTTTCAGTTTATTTAATTTTCGGCTTGCTTTTAAGACGGCGGCAAACTTTCGTCTCGCAAATACATCCGGCGACGTTGTAAAATCAGGATTATCGGGAAATTGATATGGAGCCATTAGCAAGCCGCATACGGCCGTCAGACCTTTCCGGTTTCATCGGACAGGAACACCTTGTCGGCAAGGGCAAGCCGCTGCGTCTTGCTATCGAAAACCGCCACTTATTTTCCTTTGTACTTTGGGGGCCGCCCGGAACCGGTAAAACCACGCTTGCAAGGATTTATTCCAAAGCGGTAGAAGCAGATTTCTTCGAGCTCTCGGCCGTCTCTGCCGGAAAAGATGACATCAGAAAACTGGTGCGGCCCGCGGCAACAGAACGCCCCAGAATTCTTTTTCTGGACGAAATCCATAGATTCAATAAAGCGCAACAGGACTTTCTACTGCCTTTTGTGGAAAGCGGTGAACTTTACCTTATCGGAGCCACTACGGAAAACCCCAGCTTCGAAATAATTCCTGCCCTGCTGTCCCGCCTGCGGGTCTTTGTACTGAAGGAATTGACTGCGGAAGAAATAAAGCAGATTGTTGCCCGCAGCGGGCTGCAGATTACGGAGGAGGCCTCCGATTGGATTGCGCGTGCGGCAAACGGTGATGCGCGTCTTGCCCTCACATTGCTGGAAAACGCCGCAAATCTATACAAAGACATTACCGTAGAAACTCTGCGCGAAACCCTGCAATCTGCTTTTTTGCGTTACGACAAACAAGGCGAAGAACACTACAACGTAATCAGCGCTTTCATCAAATCAATGCGGGCAGGCAAGCCCGATGCGGCGATCTATTATCTGGCACGGATGATTGAATCCGGCGAAGATCCGAAATTCATTGCACGACGAATGGTTATTTTCGCCTCTGAAGACGTGGGACTCGCACAGCCGACAGCCCTTGTAGTGGCCAACGCCGTATTTCGTGCCGTTGAGACGGTTGGGCTGCCGGAATGTATTCATAACCTTGCCCACGGTGCCGCTTTCCTGGCTCGTGCCGCCAAAGACCGCAGCACAACCGACGCCATTGGCGAAGCTCTCGATGATGCACGAAAATTCGGTAATCTGCCCGTGCCGATGATTTTACGCAATGCACCGAATGAATTCCTGAAAAATATTGGTTATGGAAAAGATGACGATGGCTCGGGCGAAGATCTGATGCCTGCTAAGCTTCGCGGGCGGCGGTATTTCCGATAAAAGGAGCCTTTTGATTCAATTCTCCGGCTGATTTTTACTCTGCCGGAGCATTTAATTCCGCAAATAATCAAACAATCTGGAGATAACAATATGAAACGTCTTTTGCACCTATCGTTAATTGCGGCGGCAACGGTTTCAGGCATTTTTGCACAGACGGCACGCGATGTAGTTTCCACAAGGGAAATGGACAGAATAAACTGGATGGAGTTTCGCGAAGTTGTTCCGTCGAAGATTAAGACTGTCCTGCTCCCGGTGGGAACGCTCGAACCGCATGGTGTCATAAATAACGGCGCAGACAATACCGCACCGACGGCAATTGCCCGTTCGATTGCCTTGAGAACAAACGCACTCATAGCTCCGACGCTGCCCTACGGAATTACAGGCTCTATGGAAGCCTATCCGGGTGCCTTTCAGATTACGGAATCCGCATACAGGCCATTTGTTAAGCAGATTCTCGAGGGGCTTGCCAAAAACGGTTTTCGTAACATCATCATCCTCAATGGACACGGCGGAGGGCAAACTGCGGTTTTGCAGTCAGTGGCCGCTGAAGTTTCATCCGAAAAGCGCGTGAGGACGCTTGTAATCAACTGGTGGTCTTTTGCATCAGATGAAACGAAAGAGGTTTTTGGTGAAGACGGCGGACATGCCGGATGGAATGAAACCGCCTTTATACAGGCAATAGACCCCACACTGGTTCATCCGGACAGATACAATGACAATCTCGCTACTGCTTACCCTGCAACCGGAACCTGGGCAGCCGTCCCGTTTCCGTCTTCGATCGGACTTTATCAGAAAGGACAGGGCTATCCGAAATTTGACCAGGCGAAAGCGGATCTTTACTTCCAAAAAGTTACTGACAAAGTAGCGAACCTGATCATGGAAATAGTCAAAAAATGGGATAATGCGGGACTTTGAGAAATGGCTGATATGTCTAACGTTTCCAATAATTGCGGATTTTTACATCGAGCATCGGGAAAGCGCAGTATTCAACGGTTCGGCCGGTTTCGCGGAGTTTCATCACCATCGGGATTGCTGCATCGGCATTTCTGGTGTGCACAATGACGGTTGCCGCACGTTGCAGATCCGGATTGGCGCTCAGCCATTCGGCAATGGCATATCCTGTATTTTCGTAATCATTGTGGTCGTTACTTTCATAATGATGCGGCAGCAGGTCATGGTCGAGAAAAATTGCGTCGAATGAACGTTCGGAAAGTTTACGCTTTGCTTCTTCCACAGTCTTTGCGATTTCCAGAGTATCGCCGGCAAAACGACGTTCGAACCATTTATGACGACGCTCATCGTCATCAAGTAAAAAAACGGCTATTGGATTTCTTTCGGCTACGGGCTTGGCAAAGCCGATTTTGATTAATAAATTGCGAAGAAATTGCATCGAAAAATTGGGTTTGTTAAGAGAAACTATACCATAATCGGAAACCGAATGCCCGAATCCGACAGAATGCCGAAGAGAGAATAAAAGCGATTTTCGGACCCGCAATTGTGTTAAATATCTGCAGTGATATAATGCGGTCTGAGGATTGAAAATTATCCTTTCCGTCAGCTAAAAGCGTTTCCTGTTTAACAGAATGCCCAAAGAAAAACACCAGAGTGCGTTTATGCTCCGCGCCGTGCCAAAATCATCGGATGAAGTCGCGCCCGGCCGGCCTGAAGATGATCTTTGCCCGGCCTGTCTCGGTACAGGCATCGAGATAATCGAAGGCAAAGGCGCCAGAGCCTGCTCTTGCCGCAAGCGGGATCTGCATTCGACGCTTCTGGCTCGCGTACGTCTGCCGCGCAGGTATTCTGAGTGCCATTTCAATAACTACGAGCCTCGAAACCGGTCGCAGGAAATCGCACTCCGCGTTGCAATGCAGCTTGCAATGGAATATCCGGCCGTTGACCGTGGACTCTTGCTCTCAGGTACTGTCGGCGTCGGGAAAACGCATCTCGCCGTTTCAGTTCTCAAGGCCCTGACTGAACGCGGGTTTGGCTGCCTTTTTTATGAATTCGGCACACTTTTAAAGGAGATTCAGGATTCATACAATTCCGACACAAGAACGTCGGAACTTCGCGTGCTTTCGCCGGTATTAGATGCCGAAATTCTTGTGCTCGATGAACTCGGAGCTTCCAAACCAACCGACTGGGTACGCGATACGATGGCTCATATCATCAATACCCGCTACAATGACAGGAAATTGACAATTTTTACTACCAACTATCTGGATGAACGCATAAATGAACGCGACGAGACGCTGGAAGACAGAATCGGCGTCCGCCTGCGGTCAAGGCTCTACGAAATGTGCCGGACTGTGGTTATTACAGGAGCGGATTATAGAAAAACAGGCTCCGCAAAAGCTATCAAGGCTTGATCGCATTGACGGATTTGACGATTTTAGTTATTTTCGGCAATGCCCTGTAACAAAGCAGAATGCCTGTCAGGACACCAAACATCGCGGGATAAAAAACATCGCTTTTGACAATCATCCAGAAATGAATCACCCCGAGTATGGCTATCGCATAAGTCATTTTATGCAGTCGAGCCCATCGCTTGCCTCCCAGTCTTTTAATCCAACCGTTGGTCGAGGTTACCGCCAAAGGAATCAGCATTGCAAAGGCAGCCATCCCAACCGCAATAAACGGACGCTGTACGATATCTTCCGCGATTGCCCGCAGCCCAAGCCCTTTGTCAAACACGCTGTAGGTCAATAAATGAACACCGGCATAAAAAAATGCGTAAAGACCGGCCATTCTGCGGTATTTAATCAAATGATTCAATCCAAATATCTTTCGCAAAGGCGTAATTGAAAGCGTAACGGTTAAAAAAATCAGTGTCATGACACCGGTCGCACGCAGGAAAAACTCTATTGGATTGGCCCCAAGCCGGCCGCGGCTCCAATCAATCAACATCAGCGCCAGCGGCAACAGGGCGTTCAGCGAAAGCAGAAATTTGTAAAAACGTATGTCGTTCACTAAAAAAATTTTTTCAAATCCATTCCGTTATAAAGCGAGGCAACTTCTTCGCCATAACCGTTAAAAAGCAGCGTCGGCCTCATTTCGCTTTCCCCTATGCGTCGCTCCGTAGCCTGCGACCAGCGCGGATGATTTACTTCGGGATTGACGTTTGAATAAAATCCGTATTCGTCAGGAGCGGCAAGGTTCCAGGTTGTCGGCGGTTCGGAATCCGTCAGGGTGATTTTGACAACAGACTTGATGCTCTTGAAGCCGTATTTCCATGGAACAACAAGGCGAATCGGTGCCCCATTTTGATTCGGCAGAATTTTTCCATACAGCCCTGTGGCAAGAATAGTCAGCGGATGCATCGCCTCATCCAGCCGGAGCCCTTCCACATAAGGAAAATCAATTCCGGCAGCCAATGATGATTGCATCGCATTGGGTGGAGGCGGAAGGTTCGCTCCGTCGTATGCCGAAGAGCCTTTGTAAAACGTCTCAAATGCCACATATCTGGCCGAACTCATCGGTTCGGCTAAATCCAGTAATTTTTTCAAAGGAAAGCCGATCCATGGAATAACCATCGACCATGCCTCTACACATCGAAAACGATAGATTCTTTCCTCCTGATCAAATCTAAGCAATTCATCGATGTCATAAATCTTTGGCTTATGCACAAGCCCGCCGACAGCTACAGTCCAGGGCCGTGTAACAAAATCTTTAGCTTTTCGGGCAACTGCCTGTTTATTCGTTGAGAATTCATAAAAATTGTTGTAGTTTGTAATCTCTTCAAATGTATTCAGACGCTCATCCGTGGTTTTGACGGTATTTTTGGCAGTAATTTGAGAATTATCCGTCTCGGCGGGTAATAAAGGCTCAGGATTGAAATAACGATAAACAGATGCGGTCGCGGCCGCTGTCCCGATGAGCATTCCCGCGCGAATAAAATTTCGTCTATTCAGATACAAATGCTCAGGGGTTATTTCATCCGGCGGAATTTTTGGATTTTGCTTCATTGTTGAATTACTGTTTTTAAGGCCCGCAGTCCGTTAAAGACAAACTAAAGGTTTGGATGCGATATTACTGACTTTAGTATTGAATTTTAATCAATTTCCCGTCTCATTTACTAAAAAATACTTCACAATTCCTAATTCGCCCGCTGAAACTGAACCAGATTCAAAAGGAGAAACTTTTGGTTTTTATAGCCATTATAAAAGCAAAAGTGATAGGAAAAACGTTCAATTTGATAATTTTTCAAAATTTTTTAACAAAGTACTTCCATTTTTAAACTTGTTTATGTATAATCCTTCCTGGCAGCAGTTTTGCCCCACCCGCCGTTAAATCTTTTCTTTTATTAACCCTATGCCCGCTAATACTGAACTTTTGCAAGAAGGCCGTTATCGTATAGCACCGCAATCCGCTAACAACGGCACCGTCTATGAAGCCTACGACACTGTTGGCGAAACAAACGTCCTGGTAAAAGAAATTTTTATCCGGACAGGGAAAGTTACAACACTATCGCAACAGGAGAGCATCCGCCAATCATATGCCGAAAAGGCAAAACGGCTCTGTTCGATGAAACATGATCGACTGTTGCGTGCCCTGGATTATTTCAGTGAACTGGGACGTCAGTATTTGGTTTTGGAATCGGTTGAAGGAGATGATTTTGTCACTCTTCTGGAAAAAAATCAGCGTCCTTTCGCCCTTGCCGACGTTTTGCGTTGGGCTGATCAGATGCTGGATGCATTGAATTACCTGCATAATTTTTCTCCGCAGATAATCCATAAAAACATCAGGCCGCGAAACATACGGCTTGCAATCGACGGAAACATAAAAATCACCGCTTACGGACTCAGCGACGAAAACGACGTTTCTTTAACCACTTCTCTGACAGATGAAGGTGCGGAATCCGCCGTACTGAATTATTCACCGCTCGAGCTGATTTGGGAAAACCTGGATGCCGCATCACAGAAAGTCATTCTGAGCGGTTACGATGACCGTTCGGAGCGGCTTCTGAAGCAGCCGCCGGACGCCCGCAGCGATATTTATTCGGTTTCGGCAACTCTATATCATCTTCTAACGGCAAAAATGCCGGTCGATCCGCTGGAAAGGTCTATCGAGATACTCGACGGCAAATCGGATCCTTTGAAATCTCCCGATGCCGTCAATTCAGCAATTCCTCCGGAGGTCGCCGAGGTGATAATGCGCGGCCTTCAGATCAAACGGGAACACCGCTACGATTCGGCATCAATAATGCGGCAAGTGCTCAAAACTGCCATGGTCCGCGTACGCGAACGCGAAGAGGAAGAGGCAAACGATCTCGCCGAAGCAGCGGAAGTACTCAAATCCGCAAAAAGCGGTAAATTGTCGATGCCGCAAAATGTTGAAAAATCATCCGCAGCTCAGGCAGAAAAGCCTGAACCGCAACCGTCTTCTCCGGATTCAAATTCAGTTTCGGCCGGTGCGGAACTTCCGATTGATGAAGAAGCGCTGGAAAAAATCAGACAGGCTGAATTGCTGGAAAGAAAGCTGCGTGAGGCTGAAGAGCAACGCATTCAGGCCGAAAAACGCGCTGCCGAAATGGAAAGGCTTTTGCGTGAAAAAGAGGCGGAAAAGGCGAGATTGGCTGCAGAAGCGGCAGCAAAAGCAAAAACCGCGTCGCTTGCGGATGATGATCTTCTGGGGATTATTTCCGCAGCGCCTGCGGCCGCTTCAGTACCTGAAAACGCCCCCGTGAAAGCGGAAAAGGTGGACTCAAAAACTGAGCCGAAACCTGTAAACGTTGCAGCCATACAGGAAAATCCGATAAGCAGCCGGGATCAGGAAAAGGAATCAGTAATTCCGCCTTCCGAAGTTCATCCGCAAGCGGAAGAGAAGGCAAAATCCGTTGCGGTTGCCGAAATCGAGGCCGAAGCGCCAATGCCAACCGCCGTGCAAATGCGGTCTGAGGTTGATGAAAAAGGCAGTGTGCCGGAATCCGACCCCGCAAGCGGTTCAAAACTGCCGATTCCGATGATTGCAGGAGCCGCAGCCGCTTTGCTGGTTATCGTAATCGGAGCATGGATGTTCCTCGGCTCATCCCAGCAGAAGGAAACATCACAGCAACCTGCCCAACCTAAAACGGCAACAGAGTCTGTTGAACCTGCCCAACCGGCACAACAAAATGCTTTCTTACCTGAAAACCAGTCGCAGCCCGATGCCTCCACAGACACGGCAACGGATATACGCAAAGCTGAAAATGAATCGCGTGCTGTAGCAAAACCGACTCCGGCAACGGCCAAACCGACAAAACCGACACCGGAAGCCCAAAAACCGGAGCAGAAAAAGAAAGTTACGGTTGATGATTTGATCAATGACAACTAAAACCGGTATTTTCCCGGTCATTAGAATTCTCAAACGACAGGAAATGATTATGAATACCCTACCGCTGAAGACGTCCCGCCCGCTACGTCACCTCCTATTTGCTTTTGCCGGCCTTATGATTGCAATTTCGGCCATTGGCATCAGAGCACAGGCCCCGCCATTGTCCCTGGCGGATATCCTGATTGCCCTGCGGTCGAAAAAAGTTACTTTGGCTGAACGCAACCAGATTCTAACCGGTGCGGTCAAAGAGCGTGGAATTACCTTTGAATTCACGCCGGAGATAGAAAAAGAACTGGCCGCAACCGGCGCCGACGCTGACCTTATAGCAGCCATTAGAATGAAAAGCCTGCCACCGCCAAAACCGACGCCGGAGCCAAAGCCGGCCGCTACGCCGCAACCTACTCCTCCGCCGCCCGACTACACTTTCTACCAAAAACGGGCCGAAGCAAACCTGAGCAAGGGTGATCTGGAAGCAGCTTTGGCTGATTATAATAAAGCTGTCGAAATGAAGGCCGACAATCCGGATCTCTACGTGAGCCGCGGCAGAGCATACTTCAACATGAAATCCTATGAACTGTCGGTCAAGGATTTCGACAAAGCGATCGAACTAAGTCCGAAAACCGCTATCGCATTCATAGACCGCGGCCGCTCCTATGAAAAACTCGGCGACCGGCAAAAAGCGCTGGCCGATTACAAAAAAGCACTTGAACTTGACGCCGCAAACGACGTTGCAAAGGCAGAAGTCAGCAGAATCGAGGCTGAAATCGCCAAAGAAGCCGCGAAAAATGCACCGCCGCCAAAACCTGTCGAAGTCGTCCGGCCGGAGTTTATTAATCTTGGTTCGCTGAGCGCGTCAAACGCAGTCAAACTTGTTTCACCTGTTTATAACACTATCGCCAGACAGGCCCGCGTGGAAGGCGTAGTAACCGTCGAGGTCGAAATCAACACCGATGGCGACGTCGTTTCAGCAAATGCCGTTTCAGGGCCGACAATGCTGAGACAGGCAGCCGAAGATGCCGCACGGAGGTCGAAATTCAAGCCGGCAATGTTCAATGGCGAGCCAATAAAAGCAAAGGGTGTAATAAGTTACAGCTTCAAACTGTGATTCTCCTGATAGAGGCGAATATTAAAAGCCGGCCGGAATTTTTCCGCCGGCTGTTTTTTTGATGAAATTCTTTGGCAATTCAATAATTTGAGCCGCTCCGGGCCGATTCCGTCTTGATTCCGGCAGCTTCCTGGGCAATTTTGACGCCTACGCTTGCTCCGATTCGTGTAGCGCCGGCTTCAACCATTGCTTTAGCATCTTCGATTCCCCTGACTCCTCCTGAGGCTTTTACTCCGAGAGCTTTTCCGACAGTGCGCCGCATCAGAGCAACGTCGTGAACTGTGGCTCCACCCTTTGAAAAGCCGGTAGAGGTTTTTACAAAATCCGCGCCGGCATTTTTTGCCGCAAGGCATGCCCGCACTTTTTCCTCATCGGTTAAAAGCGCCGTCTCGATAATTACCTTGCAAAGTACCGCGTTTTCATGGGCGGCACTTGCGACGGCGCGTATATCTTCTTCAACGCCGCAATCGTCGCCGGATTTAAGGGCGCCGATATTTATTACCATATCGACTTCCCTTGCTCCGTCATAAATAGCCCTGCGTGTTTCATAGGCTTTTACATCCGGGAGAGTAGCACCGAGAGGAAAGCCTATCACCGTGCAAACAGGAACTCCACTTCCCTTCAAAAAACCGGCGGCACGCCGTACCCAGACAGGATTTACGCAAACCGAGGCAAAACCAAAACGTGCGGCTTCTTCACATAAACGCCGGATATCGGCTTCGCTGGCGTCAGGTTTGAGCAAAGTATGGTCTATTAGACCGGCCCAATCGCGAGCCGTCGCGGAATTACCAAGCACAACGCCAATGCGCTCTGCACCTGCGTCCACCATTCTTTCGACATCGGCGCGACAAAATGTCCCGCAGGCGTCCTCGTCTTGCAGACGGGCAAGCACAAGGTCAGTAATCCGGTCAATTAATTGTTCGTAATTTCGATCTAAGTTAGACATAAAACAAGCCGCGATTCTTTATGCCGGAGACTATCGGCGAAATTCACGGTCAATGGAATCTATTTTACCTACACGGCGCAAATGGCGCTCTTCAGTAATTCTGTGTGTTAAGAAAGCTTCGGCTATGGCTGCTATCTGCTCGAAATCCGATTGCCCCGCGCCGAGCGTAAGAATGTTGGCTCCGTTATGTTCGCGGGCATTAATCGCCAGTTGCTCGTTATAACATGCGGCTGCCCGTATTCCGGGAACCTTATTTGCAGCCATTGCGCTGCCAATTCCGGCTCCGTCTATCAGAATTCCTGCATCGGCGCGGCCGGCGACAACGGCCCGGCCGACATCCAGGGCAATATCAGGATAATCAACCGGATCCGGAGAATGCGTACCGAAATCGGTAACGGCCAAACCAAGCGATTCAAGGTGTTCTATCAATCGTTTTTTGACCTCGAAACCACCGTGATCCGCACCGATAGCAACTGATTTTACCGAAAGCCCCAATACTCTGGGCTTTTTTCGTATTAACTGAATGCGGCGTTCGGCAATAAGATCCCTTGCCAATGGTGTAAATTTGGCATTTTCGGCAATTCTAAGGCGCGATTCAGGCTCCAGTCCGCGTATGTCATCCTCCGTAATCAGCGATTTGGACGATTCGTCCCTGTCCCACTCACGCTCAGAGCGTTCGCGAAGGGAATTTACAACAAAATGTTCGGGAGCCTGCATTTGAGCTGAGCTCTCGCGCAGGGCATCACGGACAAGTCCCCTTATTTGTTCCCTTCTGGCTGTGTTACTCATTTTTCCCTTTTCAGCTAAGGCTCTGTTTGTAAAAAATGCCTTGATTGAATAGTATTGCTAAAAATCTTTTCTTTCAAATTCTCAGATTATGTCCGCTCCTTTGAACAAAGAGTCTTTTACTGAATTTACAAATCCGAATCTGGAAATACTTTTTTCCGAAGAGCAAATCGCCGCACGGATTGCCGAGCTTGGAGCCGAAATCACGAATGATTACAGCGATAAAGACCTTGTGTTGGTCGGTGTACTGAAAGGCTCGTGTGTTTTTATGGCTGACCTGATGCGTAAGATTGATTTGCCGATGACAATAGATTTCATGTCAGTTTCAAGTTACAAGGACGGAACTGTTTCAACCGGAGATGTGGAAATCCTCAAGGATCTCAGCAATCCTATCCGGGATAAGGACGTCATAGTCGTCGAGGATATAATTGACACCGGTCTGACGCTTTCAAGGCTTCTGGAAATTTTAGGTTCACGCGGAGCGCGGTCAATCCGGCTGGCCAGCTTCCTCGACAAACCGGAACCGAGGGTAAAAACCGAGATAAAAATCGATTACACCGGTTTTGTCGTGCCAAACAAGTTTGTTGTAGGTTACGGGCTGGACGCAGCCGGTCGATACAGAAATCTGCCTTTTATTGCCGTGGTACGTGATCCTGAAAAAGCGTAGCACTTATTCAACCGATGGATCGTACCGGCGGCGACTGGCAAGCAGTCCCTTGAAAATAAAGAAAAGAGCCAGAATATGCACTGAAAACCCGAAAATATCCCTGTATCCAAGCAAAACAACTGCATCGGCAAAATACAGGAACATCCCCAGAATAAAAGCGAAATCGCTTCCGCGCCGAGCCAGAAAACCAAATGCGGCAAGGATACCTGCAATTCCAAGGTTGATCGCCAGTCCGGCGAGTCGGTCGGCTTCTGAACTGCCGGTAAGCATATGAACGTCAACATAACGCGTAATGCCAAGCCCGATAAATGTCCCGGCCCATCCGGTAAAAAAGGCTAAAAGGATGTCGGCCACGGCCAAAATCGAAACCCATAGAAACCAATTAGCCCCGAGCTGCATATCGCGTATTTTTCCGGCCTCTTCAGCCGGTCCGTGAATTTTTTCAGCAAGTTGCATTTCCAGCCTCCGTAGTTTTCATTTGGATTAAATAATTTCTTTGTATAAATAATATCATGTTTTCTGATTAAGATTCCCTGCTTTTTTCATTACTTGAAATTAATGATGGCTTGCAGTATCCATGGTTGACGTTTGCCGGTCTCTCGCGTATAATTTCATCTTTTCGGCCAAAGTATCGGGCCGCAACAACGCAACCGGATAAGGTAAAACGTTGGGGAGCAAATTAAACGATGAGTTACGCAATAATTCGTACGGGCGGCAAGCAATTTGCAGTTGAAGAAGGGCAGAATCTTCGCGTGCCGTCGCTCGAGGCTGAACCGGGCAGCAAAGTAGAAATTGAGGCACTGGTGCTTGGCGAAGGTAAAACTGCAAAACTTGGCGGAACGATCAGCGCTTCTGTCATAGGCCATGGCCGCGGCGAAAAAATAATTGTTTTCAAGAAAAAACGCCGCAAACAATATAAACGCAAACAGGGCCATCGCCAAGGCTTTACCGAAATTAAAATAGAAAAGATCTAGGAGGTATTCGGGAACCGACAGATGCCGGCAAATGGCCACATCTGAAAATAACCGATAGTTTTTAATTTATGGCACATAAGAAAGGAGTAGGATCATCGAGAAACGGTCGTGATTCAGCGGCCCAAAGGCTCGGCCTGAAAAAGTTCGGCGGTGAACACGTCCTCGGAGGCAACATTCTGGCACGTCAACGCGGCACGAAATGGAAACCGGGTAAAAATGTCGGTCGTGGTAAGGATGATACCCTTTTCGCTTTGATCGAAGGCTTTGTCAAATTTGAGGACAAGGGGCGTAAAGGGAAATTTATCAGCGTATATCCAGCCGGTGCTCCGGAAATAAGCGGAAAGGCCGCACAATAACAGACTCCATTTTCCAAATCCAATAATTTACGGCCGATCATTTTGCGTCGGCCGTTCCTTTTTTCCACTTCAATTTTTATCCGTATTGAAAAATAAATATTTTTTTTCGCGACCGCTAAATTTTATTTCTGGTTGTTTTCCACAGCATCTTCGTAAAACCATTGTCTGAGTGTGCTGCCGTGTTGTTATTCACGGAGTTGGACTTACAGAATTTTTCACAAAAGCTCCACAGGATTTCCACAAATTTATGCACAGGTTTTTCCACATAACTGACCTGAAAAGGGGCCTGCTTTTTCTCAAAACTTAAAGTATTTTCTACTTGACATTGGTTTTTTCGGGTGTATGATGCACACATAGTCGAAATTGCTTACGGGCATTTTGACCAGCATCGGGAAATGGGGCAGACGCGGTGACGCGTCGCTCGTGGACAGAATGGAGCGGAAAGCCGCTGTCCGTAACGCCCGAAGCTGAAGCCGAAAGGCTTGCTAAGGCAAGGTTGAAAGACCATGCCGAGTTGCTTGGATAAAAACAAGTAACGCCCGGTGGAATTGATCAACCAATCGGGTGCAAAAGCCGCTCGGAAGCCGAAAGGCTTCGAGCCTCGTTGCCGGGAACGTAACCGGCGGTGGAGGAAAAGCCACCAAAACAAAAACCTAACGGCACTGCGTTTCCGAGGAAACGCACCAAATTGAAAACCTGAGACAAGCCGGTCCTTTACTGATTCGGACTATGTTCGATCACAAGGCCAGGCTAATCGTAAGATAACAATTTGGGTGCTGACCGGAGACGGCTCCCCGCAGAGCGTCTTCGGGATACAAAATCGCGATTCGAGCGTGTACATGTAAGAATCGCACCTCCTTTTCGAAACGCCTTGGCGTTATCGAAGGATTCAAAAGCGTCGTTGCGATAATCCGCAGCGACGCTTTTGTCATTTTTGAACAATTCAAAATCCCTGAGGCATTGATTTGCCGTATTCCAGACCGTAAAATTATGAAATAGCGATGTTTATTGACCGTGCAAAGATAAAAGTGAAGGCCGGCGACGGTGGAAACGGCGTTACTGCTTTCCGTCGTGAAAAATTCGTCCCGCGCGGCGGGCCATCCGGCGGCGATGGTGGTCACGGGGGTGATGTTTGGCTGGAAGCTGACGAGGGACTCAATACACTTCTACATCTGCGTTACAACCCTGAACACCGCGCTGAACGCGGTCGTCACGGGGAAGGATCGCGACGTTACGGCCGTCACGGAGCTGATGCGATTGTAAAAGTACCGGTCGGTACACAGGTTTATGACGAGCGGACAGGTGAATTGCTTTTTGATTTTACCGAACCGGGGCAGAAATTTTTAGCGGCAAAAGGAGGAAAAGGCGGCTGGGGTAATGCTCATTTCGCAACCCCGACACGTCGTGCTCCGAAATTTCACTATCAGGGTCGTCCCGGTGAGGAGCGTGAACTTCGGCTCGAGCTTAAACTAATTGCCGATGTCGGGCTCGTCGGTTTCCCGAATGCCGGCAAATCAACATTTATCAGTGTAGTATCGGCAGCCAGGCCAAAAATCGCCGATTATCCTTTTACAACGCTCGAACCTAATCTTGGTGTAGTAGATTTAGGCGATTTCAGGACTTTTGTGATTGCTGATATTCCCGGACTTATTGAGGGTGCCTCCGGTGGTGCAGGGCTTGGCGACCGTTTTCTCCGTCATATTGAACGCACGAAGGTCATCCTTCATTTGGTTGACGTGTCGTCTTTTTCCCGGCGGGAACCGGTCGAAGATTACCGCATTATTAATCGCGAACTTGCTCTTTATGACAAGAAACTTGCCGAGCGGCCGCAAATCGTCGTGGCAACGAAAATCGATGCTCTGGACGATAAAGCGCGGCTTGAACTCTTGCAGAAAGAGGCTGAAAAAGAAAACAAGCAATTTTTTGCCATTTCTGCCGCCACAGGTGCGGGAGTAGATAATTTGATTGCGGCCATTGCAAAGCTCCTCGATGAAATTCGCGAAGCCGGGAAAGCCAATCCGTTACTTTCAAACGGACGGCCGGAACCAATTATCTGAGTTACCTGTTTACTTCATGCCAGATCATCGAAAAAAGAGAATTGGACTTTATGGCGGGACTTTTGATCCGCCGCATCGCGGACATTTGCAAATAGCCCGCCGCATTACCCGACTGTTCGGGCTGGACCGTTTCATCTTTCTGCCGGCCTTTCATGCTCCGCATAAATCTGCCTCGTCCGCGGCCGGACCATTTCATCGTTTTGCGATGCTTTGTCTTGCAACGCAGAACCTGCCGCAAATCTTTGTTTCAGATCTTGAGCTTCAGACAGGAGAGCGTAGATATACCTTCGACACGCTGACCGATTACAAGCAAAAAAATACAGACTCTGAAATATTTTTTGTCATGGGGGCTGACTCATGGGAAGAAATTACAACCTGGTACAGATGGGAGGAGCTCCTTACGCTTGTAAACTTCATAATTGTTTCAAGGCCGGGTTTTACAATTACAACCGATCATTTGACGGGAAAACTACCCGAACGTGTCATTGATCTACGGCGGCTCGGAGAAGGCGAAATCAAGGAAAAAATTCTTTCGGGTAATACAGGTCACCCGCAGATTTATTTTACTGATTCTGTTAGAGTTAAAGCTGCGGCAACTGCCGTCCGCGAAGATATTAAAAGCGACGGCCGGCTTGATGGCCGCGGTCTTCTCCCGTCAAAGGTTGCAAAATACATTGAAAAATACGACCTTTATAAGTAATGGAAGAATTGCAGAACATATCTTTGACGCATAATCAGACACGATCCGTAACGCCGGCCGAACCTACTCCGTTTTCACAGATTGACAGTGAACTGCAACTGGCTATCCGGTGTGCTGCCGAGAAGAAAGCAGAAAGAATCGTTGCGCTTGATCTGAAAAGTATAGTCAGTTTTACGGATTACTTTGCAATCGTATCGGGTGCAAATCCAAGACAGGTTCAGGCAATTGCTGACGAAATTACCGAACAGTTGAAAAAGCAGTTTGGCCGGAGTCCGATACGCATTGAAGGATACTCTTCAGCGGAATGGATTCTTTTGGATTTTGGAGACTTTATCTTCCACGTTTTCGATCGGGAAGCACGTGATTTTTTCGATCTGGAGCGTCTCTGGCGTGATGCGGCAAAAGTAGAACTGCCTGAAGACCTCTAAATAAACGAACCCACGCCGGCGCTTTTTTGTATATTCCCTAAAGATGAAACTCCGCTTTATCTGGATCGGCAAGACGCGAAACATTAATTGGCGTTCGCTACAGGAGGACTATCTCCGCCGATTAGAGCATTTCGCCAAATGCGAGGTTGTGGAAATTCGCGATTCAAAACCACCGGACAAAGAAATCGAAGGCAAACGAATTCTGGAAATTCTGAATCCAAATTCCTTTGTCATCGCCCTTGATACGGCAGGAACGCAGGTTACTTCCGTGAAATTATCAGAGATGATAGGCGATTGGCAAAGCCGTTCGATTAGGGAATTATGTTTCATAATCGGAGGTGCAGACGGAATATCCGCTGAGGTTCGCAATCGTGCGGATTATATGCTATCATTGTCGTTTCTAACTTTTACGCATGAGATGGCACGCGTGATTTTGTTAGAACAGATTTACCGCGGATATTCGATATTAAAGGGGTTTCCGTATCAGAAATGAGTAAATTGAATTTAAAGGAACTCAAAAAAAGGCTGCTGGCCGAGAGAGAGTTCTTGATTGAAAAACTAAACGGCAATGATTTGTCGATTGACGATTCGGAAACTCCGGATCCTGTTGACCTTGCCGTCCGAAATTATTCTAAAAACGTCCTGCTTGCCGTCTCAGAAAACGAGAGCCGGCAACTTGCGGAAATTGACGAAGCGCTGCTCCGAATTGAAGACGACGAATACGGTACGTGTCAGAACTGCGGAAAGCAGATAAACCCAAAGAGACTGGCAGCCATACCATGGGCCAGGTATTGCCTGGACTGTCAGGAATTGCTGGAACAGGGCTTGCTGGAAGAAGAATAGACATTTCTTTGGCCGGCTCGTCGGTTTTAATTTTATTTCTTCCTGATTCCAAATCAGATAGCCTCAGTCTTTTCACAGCCTGTCAAACCAATGTTTCGGGACCTCCTCGAATCTTTTATTTTCAACGCATTCCCACTTAAATGCGTAGGTTGCAATAACTTTGTAGAACGTACCCGACTTGGCAATAGCTGCTCTGAATGCTGGGATAAGGTTCGCAAATTCGGCAATGGTGAAACAATCTGTGAAAAGTGCGGTAAACTGCTCTCGCTGTCCGGCATCCGATCGGCACGCAATTGCAACGATTGCAGCGAAATGCATTTTGACACTGCCCGGGCCGCTGCCTTTTACGAAGCCGCCGTTTCGGCAACCGTGCTTGCGATGAAAAAAGAACCGCATTTTCCGGCGGCGGCTAAGCGTTTATTTTTATTCGGGTTTAATCGTTCGCAAATACTGAAACCGGATCTTATTATTCCGGTTCCTCTTTCGCGAAAAAGACAATTCGAACGCGGTTTTAACCAGGCGGAAATACTTGCAAAATTTCTGGCTACCGAAATTGGCGTCCCTTTGGACACGCAAAGCCTTTGCCGCATAGTGCATTCACCATTGCATCGTGCCGGAATGGACCGCATTGCACGCGAGGCCAGCGTGAAAGACGCATTTAAGGTTTTGCGGCCGAAGCTGATTGAAAACAGGCGAATTCTGCTTATTGATGATGTCTTAACTACCGGCGTTTCGGCCTCGTATTGTGCTGCCACTCTGAAAAAAGCAGGTGCCGCGCGCGTCGATGTTTTTACATTTTCACGCGCAGTCTGAACTTCACGGCCGGTCGCCGGACGGCACGGGAATATCGCCTGACAAACCGAACTGTGCAAGTTGAACACTTCCATCGGAGCTGCGTAGTACCCACCAAACGCCGGTTGATGGGCGGAAAATTGCTACATCGTCGCGATAGTCCCTGTCATAATCACCAAAAACAGGTATATCTCCGGCCGTTCCCCAAGGAATAACTGCCAGACTCGTATCGGAACTTTTACGAATAAACCAAAGTCCGCTCGATTGTCGAAAGACTGCCTCGTCAACGCGGCCGTCGCCATCGTAATCGCCCGGCGTGGGGATGTCGTCCGGAAGGCCAAACTGTACGACCGATAATGCTCCGTTGCTGCTGTTAATACGCCACCAGACACCCGTTGAAGGCCGCCATACTGCAACGTCATCGCGGCCATCACCATCGTAATCAGTATTCACAGGAATATCACCCGATACGCCGAACTGGAAAATAGAAGCAGCGCCATTTGAGGACAAAATCGAGTACCAGACTCCGGTCGATGGTCGAAAAACGGTCAGATCTGCCTTTCTATCACCGTCGAAATCTCCGGGCGAAGGTACGTCGCCGTCAATTCCCCATTTTATAATTCCTACAGTTGCGTCGCTGCTCCGGATAAAGTACCAGAAGCCATTCGAAGGACGGAATACCGCAAAATCGGTCTTTCCGTCACCGTCAAAGTCGTCAGCGGTGGGAATATCACCGGTTGTGCCGAATCCCGCAATTTGAACATTACCAGTAATCGGATTTCCGGCATACCAGACGCCGGTTGACGGTCTGAAGACTGCATAATCAGATCCGCCGTCGCCGTCGAAATCTGAATTTGTACGCTTGCCTACAATTTTATCAACCGTACCCCCAAGACCGACGACGTAAATTTCACCGTCTTCGTCTTCTCCGAAAGATGAGATATTGCGCGTCGTGTCTAGTTGGACCACCTGCTGGCTGCCGTTCCAAGCTATAATTTCACCGCTGCAGTAATCTCCATAAACATAAGTTCCGGGCAAAAGCGCATTTTGCCGCCCGCGGTAAACGTAGCCGCCCGTTACGGAGCAACGCGGCGTACCTACGCGGTTGTATTCAAAAACCGGCGGTATTGCCTGAATCGGATTTGTACCGCCGGCGCAGAGGTTTGGGTCGAGACCGGTACACAAACTTCCCTCGTAAACCCGCCAGCCGTAGTTACCACCAAGCGTAATTATATCAACCTCTTCGATAGTATTTTGTCCGACGTCTCCGACCCAGAGTTGCCTTGAGCCGCCGCGGTCGAATGAAAATCTATACGGATTACGCAATCCGATGGCATAAATCTCATCTGCTCCAGGAGTAGAGCCGGCGTATGGATTCGTTGGTGGTATGTTATAGGCGGGAATCTGACCGGGCGGAGTATCTATGTCTATCCTTATCATTTTACCCAGAAGAACATTGATATTCTGTGCATTGGCCGGCGGATCGTTGGCAGAACCACCATCTCCCGTACCGGCATATAGATATCCGTCCGGCCCGAATGCAATCGTCCCGCCATTGTGATTGGTAAAGTTTGGATGTGGAATTGTGATAATTGTCCGGACAGCATTCGGATTTGCAACATTAGGATTTGAAGGGCTCTGTTCATACTCGGCAATTTCAATTGCGCCGTCGCTTTGACGAGTGTAATACACAAAAAAACGTCGGTTAGCGGCAAATTGAGGATGAAAGGCAAGCCCAAGCAATCCGCGTTCGTTTCCCGAATTGCTTACAATGCCGGAAATGTTCAGGTAATCGGTCAAGACAGAAGAACCCGGTTGGGCAACCTTGATAATTCCTCTTTGCTGAACAATGAAAATTCGCCGTGTCCCGTCGCCTGCATTTGTCAGAAAGACGGGAAGGCTCAGACCCGAAAAGACATTCTGACGCAGTCGGAAGGGCAATTGTGCATTCGCCAGATGAAAGAAAAAAAGAACAAGAAGGGCTGCTACGGCTATGTTTTTCATATTGAATATTGATTTTACATTGTTTGGGCTGAAAATCGGGACTTTTACTGCAATTTTGACGTTAAAGAGCGTTTTACGGCCGAAATAACTTTATCATGATTAATTAGCGGCCGGACGGAAACTACTCAGGGGGATTCAACTAAACGATTGTAACCTGCGGTATGGCTGCGTGGCAATCAATTTTTGTATCGTGTTTTCCCGATACCATTTCGTCGGGCAAGCCTTATTGACGGATCGGCAGTCATTTCTGCATTGTGACTTTCTCCACGCCGTAATCGTGCATACCCGGCAGCGGCAATCATGGCCGCATTGTCCGTTGTAAGATGCTTTGATGGAAAATAGACAGGAATATTCAGCATTCTGGCAACCGATTCTGCAGCGGATCTTAGAGCCTGATTGCATGCAACGCCGCCGGCGATTATCAATGTTGCGGGTTTGAGAATTTCCGCACGTTCCTTCAGGGTGTCAACCAGTACGGAAACAACAGCTTTTTGAAATGATGCGGCAAGATCCGCCACAGGCTGCGGGACGCTTTCTCCATTGAATTCGGTAGGTATGTTATTTTCCCTGACATACCTGGTTACTGCAGTTTTAAGCCCGCTGAAACTAAAATCAGGTAAGCCGTCGGTGATTTTCGGCCGTGTAAATCTAACTGCATCGGGATTGCCGGAAATGGCAAGCCTTTCTATAGCGGGTCCACCCGGATAACCCAGCCCGAGCAATTTCGCGACCTTGTCAAATGCCTCACCTGCGGCATCGTCACGGGTCTGTGAAACAAGAGAATAAACTCCTTCCTCCGGAGCATAAAAAATGTTCGTATGGCCGCCGGATACAATTAAAGCCAACGCAGGATATCGGATAGGCGGATTATCGAAAACTACGGAATAGAAGTGTCCTTCTATGTGATTTACGCCTATCAATGGCCGCCGCAGGCCGAGAGCCAGCGCCTTAGCATAACAAACACCAACCAATAATGAGCCGATCAGACCGGGACCGCGCGTTACTGCAATAGCATCTATTGCGGTTTGATCGATTTCGGCCTTTTTCAAGGCTTCGCTGACAATGATATCAATTTTTGCAAGATGTTCCCGTGAAGCAGCCTCCGGTACCACACCGCCAAATGGCCTGTGCAATTCGATTTGCGATGAAATTACGGATGACAAAATTCTGTCAGGGCCCTCAATAACTGCTGCTGCCGTTTCATCGCAGGAACTTTCGATTCCCAGAATAATCACAACTAAATTTTATCAGATTAATGGGTTCGAAGGCCTATGAAGTAAATCCTTTTACTCCCTTGTGGTGTTTTCAGCTATTTTTTTCGACACCCTGGAATGCCAGCTTCGAATATCCGCGGCGATTTCGTCTATTCTTACTTCTGAACTAACCGTAACACCGGCCGCAGCGTTTATGGCCGCTAAGGCTGACTTGCTGAATTCAGTGAAAGCGATGTCGAATTCTGAAGCCTTTAATCCTTCGATATTTGAATTTTCAATAAGCTGGATTAACTTTTCAACTTCAGGGATTTCACCATTGATTGCAACCGGCTGACCCGGATAAATCGCGGATCTGGTATTCGATATCTTATCGAGTAAGGTACGAGACTCTTCAGCCATTTGCCGTGCTAAGGATTTTATCGCCGATTTCTGAGTCCGGGTTTCGGCCAACATGGAAGTTTCGATTACCTGCCGGAAAAGCGCGGCTTCGGTGTCCAAAAACCGAAGATCCGCGGGTGCGGAAGCAGCATTTGGCGTCGGTATAATAACGGTTTTTGCTTTTTTGTTGATAGATAAAGAATTAGCCGGCCTGTCCGGGCCGGCATTGCGCGGCGCGGGCGGCCGTTCGCAAACTGCAAAAAGGAATGCAATAACAAAAACAAAAACTGATTTGCAAAAAATCATTTTCGGGATTAAATACCTTAAACACCTTCACGGTAAAATCTCCAATCCGGACGGAAATCTTTCGGCGGTCCTTGTTTCATCAGTATGTAACGAACCATTGAAACAGGAATCGGGCCTTCCCTGAGAATCAGATCGTGGAATTCCAGATCTGTCATTTTACCGCTTTTTACAAATTCATTATGAAGAGCATAAAACTGTAGCCCGCCAAGCATATATGCCGCCTGATAAAGCGGTCCGTATTCGCCGGAAAAGGATCTTCTCACCTCCGCAAGCGCATTCTCGCGTTCGTGCCCGACCTTATTGACAAGCAATTCTACACACTGTTCTGGAGTCCAGTTACCTAAATGAAAATTCAGACTAAAAATAATTCTTGCGGCGCGGTGCGATCGCCAGAAAAGCGCTCCGATTCTGTCCTCCGGTGTTTTAGAAAATTCTCTGTCCCATAAAAGAAATTCCCAATAAAGCGCCCAACCTTCCACTGAAAATGGCGTCCGGAATAGATTCCTGTAAGGTCGAAACCGGCGATTCATATATCCCTGCAGGTGATGACCGGGTATAAGTTCGTGATGGGTAACGGCGCGGGCAAAATGCGGATTATTGCCGCGCAGAGACATAAGTTTTTGTTCATGCGTCATCCCATCGGTCGGATACGCAACCAGAATTGTCTCTCCACCAAGAAAAAAAGGAGCTACCAGCTGTCGCTCAGGGGTCATCATCTCCATTCGCCAGTAGTCTTCGGCTATTTCGGGAACAGTTACCAGACGATTTTTCTTTACATATTCGATTGCCTCCAGCGCAAACTTTCGAATCAATTCGGGCTGTTTTCCGGGTTCGACATAACGCTGTTTTACTGCTTCTATGGCTTTGAGATAATCATCGCCAAATCCCATTTCATGCGAGGCCCGCTTGAGTTCCCCCTGGCACCATTCGAGTTCTTTTTCGGCAATCTTAAGCAATTCCTCCGGGCTGTAAGGAATCATTTCGTAGCGTAATTCCTGCAAAAGCGCTTCCCGCCCGATTGGGTCGCCGATGATTGTTACTTTGTCATCCGGCCGAATCCCGACGAGTTTTTCGGCTATAAACGTTGTATATTTCTGCAGCGCCTCATCTACGGCTTTATATGGAACCTCGCACCACCAGGTAAACAGCGGGTCGTAACCATTGTAATAACCATTCCAATTTTTAAGGGTAAAACGCAAAGATGAAAGCGCTCCGACTGCCCGGTTTGCTACCGTCCGCTTTGGCCGGATAGATGGATTACTTTCCAGTTTGCGACGCAAATCATTTATTTCCAGTGCCAATCTGTCCAGAGTTTCAGCAGTTCTGGCCGAATCGATTTTCTCACCGCGGCGTCGGGCTTCTTCGAGGTTATTGATCGTGTCTAAAAAAGGAATCAGCGGACGCATTTCTTCTATCAATGCATCCGCGCGAATCTGCTCTTTAATTTCGTGATCCAGATAGTTTTTCAGCAGAACATAATCAATTTTCTCATCGCGTTCCAGCGAATTGAAATCTATCGCATCCAGACGTGACAAATAGTCGGCATAAAGCCGTCTGAGGCGTTCCGACCGCACGGCTGACAAACGGGCGGTGTAGAATCTGTCAATCAGCCCGTAGTCTTCACGAAATCCCTCGATCATCGACCGCAGACGTGAATTTGACTGGTCAAAAGCTTCTAACGACTTTGTTTGGGCAGGTAATGTAAAAACGGCCAGGCATGCAATAAAGCAGATAGCTGTTAAGCGGCAAACAGAAATTTTCATAATCTATCTGGTTACACTTAAGATAAAGGCAAATATTTACCGGATGAGAAAACGCAGAAAACTTTCGCCTGCGTTCAGCGGGATATCGAAATTCTCCGCAATTGTCCGTCCAATGTCGGCGAGCGATTTTCTGGTTCCGAGATTTACTCCATTTTGTGCACGACGTCCGAAAACCAATAAAGGCACGTATTCGCGGGTATGGTCTGTACCGCGAAAAGTCGGGTCATTTCCATGATCGGCCGTAATTATAAGCAGGTCATCATCTTTCATTACGTCCAGAATTTCAGGCAATCGTTGGTCAAAATGTTTGAGTGCGGCGGAGTAACCGGCCGGATCGCGCCGGTGCCCGTAAAGCATATCGAAATCCACCAGATTACTGAAAATCAAGCCCTTCGAATCGTTTCGCAATGCTCTGATTGTTTGATCAATTGCGGCATCATTATTTTTTGCGGCAAGATCCTGCGTAACACCAACGTTGTCGTATATCGATGCAATCTTGCCGACACATACGACGTCCAGACCTGCGTCCGAAAGCTTTGGTAATAAATTATCAGACGGCGGCGGAACTGCGTAATCATGCCTGTTTTCAGTTCTTTTGAAGTTTTGTGAATTGGTGCCTGTAAAAGGCCGGGCAATTACGCGCCCGACACGATCTTTACCATCAAGAATTTTCCTTGCGATTTCGCAAATTTCATAAAGTCTTTCAAGCGGGATAACTTCTTCATGAGCAGCGATTTGAAATACCGAATCAGCCGATGTATAGACAATCGGTTTTCCGGTTTGCATATGTTCTTCGCCTAAATCTTTGATAATCTCTGTTCCGCTTGCCGGAATATTTCCCAAAACTCCCGGAACACCAGTTTCGGCGATAAAGCGCTCAATTATATGCGGCGGGAAACCTCCCGGATACGTAGGAAATGCCTTTTCAAGTACGATACCTGCCATTTCCCAATGACCTGTCGTTGTATCCTTGCCATTTGAAAACAGGGCGCATTTACCGTATGCCCCGTCGGGACTGTCAATCTGCGGTACGGCAGTTAATGTACGGATATTTCCTAACCCGAGACGCCGTAGATTGGGTAACTCAGTCGGGTAACGTTCGAGCGTATGGCCGAGAGTATCCGCTCCTGCATCGCCCCAATCTGATGCATCGGGCATTTCGCCGATTCCGACAGAATCAAGCACAATCAAACAAATACGGGAAAAACTCATAATCTTGAATTATCTATAATTTTGCCACGCCGGAGACCTTTTAGGCGAATCACTTCGCGACAAGGGAAAATAACGCCATCTTATTTCCGCTGTTTTGCAACATCAGCAAAATAACCTTCACGTGCGGTTATTTTTGCTCCGGATGGAAGCGATCGAACCTTTACGGTAATTCGTCTATATGTTCCGTCAAGACGCTCCGACGCAGGATAATACCCGAGACTATACCTGAAGCCTGCTTCGGACGCAGCAGCCATCAATGCGGACCTTGCGGCTGAAAGGCTCACGGCAGGAAAGACACGGCCGCCGGTCTCACGTGTTAACAAGAACATTTCCGCATCGGCGATTTCATAAAGCCGCTTACTGATTGCAAGACGCTCGAATTCCCCCAACTGACAAAAATTCTTTACTCGTTCCGCTTTTTCGGAATCAATCGAAGCATAATAACGAAGTAATTGCGAGGAGGAGAACCGCGTTGCTGCCGAGCAATCGCCAAGAAGTCCGGATTCAAAAAAATCTCTTGTATCCAACCTTACGAAGTAAACAGCTGACCCCGTTTCTTGAACTGCCTTGCGCGCATCCTCAAAACTGTTTTGACTGACAGAATCTACTCCATCCGACAAAATCACGATTGCCCTGCGCCCGCGAAATTCCGAGTTTGCGGGAGCTGAAAAAACCTTTTTGGCCGCCAGAATGATGGCATCATAGAAAGGAGTTCCGAAACTCGATTCCAGGTTAGCAAGCGAAGATATGAGAAATGTCCGGTCAGCCGTTATTCCTGAAATAACGGTGGCTTGGGCATTTGCTTCACCGTTACCCGAAACTGGCCGAAAGCCAATGATAGACGCCCTGTCACCGCTTCTCAAATTTGCGAAAAAAGATTCTGCTGCCTTTCTAATCAGCATTAACTCTGACTGTGCAGAACCCGAAGTGTCCAAAATAAGCACTACTTCAATCGGATCTGACGTTGTGGTAAAGGAAACTATTTTCTGAGGTTTACCATCTTCGAATACTTCGAAATCGGTAACCTTGAGACCCGAAATCGGACGCCCGGCAGCATCGGATACAAAAACCGGAACTTCGACAAGATCGGTATCGATTCTTATTTCTTCATCCGCCGTTGTCTGCGCTTTGGCGATAAAGCAAAATGCCGTCATCAGACAAGAAACAAAAACGGCGGCTATTGCTTTACTTCCCATTGTGGATTTCAACTCCTGATTAGGAAAATAATAGCAGACCGCCGCCTTGGTTGTCTCTGTCCGGGCAGAAATTCTACTGCTTACGGGTAGAAATGCCCAGAGGGACGTAAAGTGGACAAAAACTCACTATTCCGGTAAGCAAAAAGATTACCGCGATTACTCCGAGCACAATGGCAACCGTACCGGAAATATATCCAAAGTAATACAGTAAGCCGACTGCCAAAGCTAAAAGAATCCTGATCGTGCGATCAATTGTGCCCATATTTGCTTTCATAATCAATGCCCTCCCAAAGATTGATATTTCAGGCTATGCCCCGTAACATGCCATGCCAATAAAGCTGCGGAAGCAAATACCTTTTGACTAAAAACATGGAATATCTTTCCTTGTTTTGATCAATTGGAAATGTCTCCATCGGCTGCAGATCATATCCGAATTCTGCCATGATAAGCGAATCATATCCTGTTACCAATGGGCATGAGGTATATCCGTTATACTTTGCCGTTAGTGGCTTTCCACTTCGCTGGTTGAGCAGGTTTTCAACAACTACGGGTACCTGCTTTCTTATTGCGGCACCTGTTTTGGAGGTAGGCAGGCTGCTCGCATCACCGAGACCGAAAATATTTTCAAATTTAGTATGGCGTAGTGTTTCTTTATCAACATCTACCCAACCGGCAGAATTCGCCAACGGACTTCTCTTGATAAAATCCGGAGATGACATAGGCGGCGTAACATGCAGCAGATCGTAATGCTCAATAACCTCATCACCGGTATCGAGATTCTGGAAAACCGCCTCTTTCGAGTTCGGCCTTATCTCTGTTAGATTCATTTTGAATTTTGTAATTATTCCGGTGTCTTCACAATGTTTTGCAAGCGTTGGAGCATAGTATGGCGAGCCGAAAATCGTAGGGCTGGCCGTAATGAACTTAACTTCTATTTTGTCACGTAATCCATTGATTCTGAAGTAATCTTCGGCCAGATAACATATTTTTTGCGGAGCTCCGCCGCATTTGATTGGCGTGTTTGGCTGGGTAAATATGGCATTTCCCTGTTTCGTTTTCCGGATGAATTCCCAGGTCTTGTCAACGTATTCATAAGAATAGTTAGAGCAGACTCCGTCTTTTCCTATCGATTCGGGAAGCCCTTTGATCTTGTCCCAGTCAATTTGAATTCCCGGACATACAACAAGAAAGTCATAACCGATCCTTTTTCCTGATTCCGTAACTACTTGGTTTGCGTCCGGATCAAATTCCGTTACACGATCTTTAATCCAGGTTGAACCGTTTGGTATGTAATCGGCTTCAGGCCGACGCGTGTCTTCCTTTGGAACGATACCGCCTCCTACAAGAGTCCAAAGCGGTTGGTAATAATGGACATCAGAGGGTTCAATAATCGCGACCCCGAGTCCTTTACGTCTTAGTCTGGCTGCAACGCTGATACCCGCCGTACCGCCTCCGACAATTACGACTTCATGTGATTCTTGCATTCTTTACCTCCAAAAATAAAAAATAAGAATTATGGCTATCTGGCAATGCTAAGCCGCACGTCGGAAATCAGCCAAAGGATAAAACCCGCACATACAATAAGTGAACTCCTGCTGCGCACCCCATGGGGTCAAATGAATTTCCCTGGTGCTATCTACTAAATCAAAATCTTTGCCGAAAACTGCCCTCAGGCCGTTTGCGTCATAACGACAGACTTCACGCCCACTGCATTTTTGAGGTCCGTCGGGGCCAAATGTTGCGATTATTACCTTACCGCCGGGCTTTAACGAATGCCTGACAGCCTCCACGTATTTCTTTTGCTCGTCTGAGTCAGTCAAAAAATGAAAAACCGCACGGTCATGCCATATATCAAAGTATTCCGCGGGAAGTCTTACATTTAGAATATCTGATTCGATAAACTTTACCCGATTAGCTTTTTCGCCGATTCTCTCACGTACCTTACTTAGTGCTTTGCCCGAAATATCAAGCAGAGTCAAATTCGTGAAGTTTTCACCGAGCAAATCATCTATCAAACGCGAAGTGCCTCCGCCTACATCAATGACTTTTGCGGACTTATCTCCCCCGGCCGCTATACGGATCATTTCCAAAGATGTTTCGAGATGTTCCCTGTGCCAGCTCAAATCGGATTCGGACTTTGAACCGTATATTACCTCCCAATGCGACTTCAGATCGTTCATGGATTTTCTTCCCTCTCCGACTCGATATTTGTTTTATCGCTATTCTCGCGGCGTTTCCCGACGTCGCAGGCACCACGAAGTCAGGTGTCATAACCAAGCCGGGGCAAAATTACGAGCTGCAATAAAAGCCATAGGGCAATAGTTATCAGAATTATCAAAACCCCATCCATAATTTGCTCCTTTCATGCGAAAATTGTTTCACGCAGGATCATGTAAATCCCCATAATCAGTACAAACCAGCCAAAAGCCTTTTTCAATTTTGCACCGTGTATGAATTTCACCAGATATGATCCGATAAAGATACCTATTACCGAAGATGCGGTAAATATTAGCAAAAATGGCCAATCAATTGCAGTGCCGATATGAACATCACCCGTAAACCCCAGCAGCGATTTCATGGCAATTATCAGCAGGGATGTTCCAACCGCCATTTTCATATCAAGCCCCGCAAGCAATACAAGCGCCGGAATAATCAAAAATCCGCCGCCCGCACCGACAAGGCCGGTTAAAGTGCCGACTCCGAGTCCTTCTAGTAATACAAGTCCTATGTGGTGAGACGACTCTTCCGCGCCCGAGGTGTCAATTTCGGGACGTATCCCGTTTCCCCGGATCATTGAAATTGATGTGGCAATCATCAAACCGGCAAATAAAACCAGCAAAGCAGTGCCCTTTGTTACCTGAAAATGCCCAATTCCAAAGGAATTAGGGATTGCCGGCATAATCCATGCACGCGTTGCGTAAACTGCCAGGATTGATGGCAGACCAAAAATAATCGCCGTCTTGAAATCAACCAGTTTACGAAAAGAGTTCTGGATTGCCCCGACGAGAGCCGTAGAGCCAACAACAAAAAGTGAATATGCCGTAGCTAAAACGGGTTCTACGTGGGCCATGTAAACCAGAACCGGAACCGTTAAAATACTGCCGCCGGCTCCTATTAACCCAAGCGAAATACCAATCGCGGCAGCAAAAATGTATGCCAAAATTTCCATATGAATTCTTTATGAATGCAAAAGCTTGTAATTATTGAAAGCGGCGGGCGGCTGTTTTCTTAGCTCACAGCCGCCCGTCGTCATTTATCATCTCAGGCAGCAGTACAAGATGTCGCCGAAACTTCGGACGGAAGCCCGTTTTCAAGCCATTTCTTTGTACCGCCCGTAACGTTGATGATATGCCTGAAACCTGCATTTTCAAGGATGCTTGTTCCAAGGGTGGAACGGTAACCGCCTTCGCAGATGACATAAGTCGGTTTTTCCGGATTAAGGCTGTCGAATTCTCTCGGCAGACGGTCAAGCGGAATATTTACGGTACCGGCCGCGTGACCGTTTGCATATTCAGCAGGACGACGTACGTCAACAAATTGGACATCCGGATTAATTTCCTTTGCCGCTTCATCGACTGTTACCTGTCTGATCGTCTTCAATTGACCGTTATAATCGCCTATCAGCAGATATCCGCGAACGGTTTCGATTCCCACACGGGCAAGACGCATGAAGGCTTCGTCAACCTGTTCCTTCGTCTCGGCAACTATCGCCACGGGCGTACCAACGGGAATCATTGTCCCTGCCCACGAGGCAAACTGGCCGCCGAGCCCGATATTGATTGAGTTCGGAATGTGCCCGGCGCCATATTTGTCGGAGCTTCGAACATCCAATACCACGCCATCAAAATTTTGAATGGCAGTACTGTCAAGGCGTTCCGGCTGTGGAAGATTATCCAACTCCGGAGCTCCTTCCAGATTTTGCGAAGCACTGATTGGAAAATAGGCCGGGACCTCAGGCTGGTCCGCGCTGACGATCTTTATAAATTCCTCTTTACTCATTGGCCTTAACGCATAATTGGTACGCTTCTGCTCGCCTAATGTTGACCATTTATCTTTTGATAAGGATTTCCCGCAAAGCGAACCCGCGCCATGCGCCGGATAGACTTCCGTTTCATCCGGAAGCGGGAGAATTTTCCCATACAAAGAGTCATAAAGCATTCCGGCCATTTCTTCGGCTGTAAATCCTTTGGATCCAACCAGATCCGGACGCCCGACATCTCCGATAAACAATGTATCCCCGGTAAACATCTTCAAAGGGGTTGACGGATCATCTAAATCTTTTGCAAGAATGGTAATACCCTCCGGCGTATGGCCCGGTGTTTCCAGAAAACGCAACTCTACGTTGCCTACCTTTAGCGTATCGCCGTCTTTTACTTTCAAAGCCGGAAATTTGGTATTTGCCCTTTGACCAAAAATGATCTGAGCTCCGGTTTTTTTGGCGAGTTCAAGATGCCCGCTGACAAAATCCGCATGCGAATGCGTTTCTATAACGTATTTGATACGTTGGCCGTTAGCCTCCGCTTCGTCAAGATATTGCTGAACGTCACGTTGCGGGTCAATGACCGCTGCTTCTTCACCGGAACCGATGTAATACGACGCGTGAGATAAACATCCGAGATAATATTGTTTGAAAATCATACAGACCTCCTGTTCCACGGCATTCGTGCAAGCAAAAGACCCATTCCACACCAATCAATGACTGCCGTAAATGCAAGCCCAAAACCGATAAATGCCGGAATTGCCATAAAATAAGGATGGACAAACAGACTCAGCAGTACGCCCGAAAATACCAGCAAGCCGGCCGTAAACCGCACCTGCCGTTCGATAGACCAAGGAGCATTTTCATCCGCATCATATGGCAGATCGGCCTTTTTCCATGCCTCGAATCCACCCTGCACGTTCACAACGTTCTGAAAACCGAGTTCGCGAAGTTTGGCCTGTGCCTTTGCTCCGCGAACGCCGGAGCGGCACATCACATAGATCGGTTTGTTGTGATCTAATTCCTTATGTCGTTTTTCAATCTCTCCGAGCGGAATTAACTTCGCCCCCGGCACACGACCTCCGGCAAATTCTGCCGGTTCACGTACGTCAATGAGGTGAATATCTCCGCTCATTAATTTTTCTTTTAGTCCTAAAACTGTGCACTCACTCATTCCTTTTTCTCCTATTTTCTCCTAGTTCTCCTAGTTCTCCTGATAATTCATAGAAAATATTGCTGCCTGTTGCCGGAAACGCTCCCCGAGCGAATCGCAAACGACCTCGCAAAGCTGAAAAATACTTTCATCCCGAATTGAGTAATAGACAAGATTTCCCCGCTGCTTGCGACTAAGCACGCCTGCTTCCTGCAATGTTCGTAAATGTTTACTGGCGTTCGGCTGCGTTATCCCTAGCCGTGAAGTCAGCTCGCTTACGGTCATCTCGCCGTCACGAAGCAGATGCAGGATCTTCAGCCGAATCGGTTCGGAAAGAAGTTTGAACCTCTCGGCAATCGCTTCTATTGCTTCATTTGTCAGTGTTTTCTCCATACGAATATAACTATATGCTTTTTTAGTTATATTGTCAAGTCTAAATTTGACGCTGTCCGCTCTTGGCATACAGCGTCAATTATTTGTTGAGATTAAATGTATTTTCCCACGAGCCGTTCAAGCGAATCCTGCGAGACCGCTCCAACAATACGTTCCTGTTCCTGTCCGCCCTTGAATACAATCAAAGTCGGAATCCCGCGTATTCCATATCGTTGGGGTACGTCCTGATTTTCGTCAACATTAACTTTATAAACCGCTGCTTTGCCGTCAAATTTCTCTGCCACATTCTCTACCCAAGGGGCGATCGTCCGGCAGGGACCACACCATTCGGCCCAGAAATCGACCAGTACGGGTTTTTCGGCTTTCAATACGTCCCTCTCAAAGTTTGCGTCTGTTGTCTCTTTTGCAAATGCTCCCATTTTGCTCTCCTGATTGAATTAAAAAAGTTAATTTTTTACTTGTCTTTAAATTTCGGAGCCTTAGATTTTTGTTCCAAGGCTCCATACTACATCGTAATTGTAACTAGATTAGTTACAATTGTCAAAGGCCCTTGACTATTAATCAAAATCCGCTTCAAGGACAATGCGATACCTCGGTTTGCCTGTTTCCAGATGATCAAATGCATCATTTATCGCAGACATCGGAAACTTTTCTATTACAGGCTCTATCTTGTGCCGCTCGCAGAATTCAAGCATCCGGGCAACTACGCTCGGGCTGCCGGTCGCGGTTCCGGTTACCGCTTTCTGATTCATAATCAAATCGAAAGCGCCTACCGGTATTGGTTTTAGAATTGCTCCGACGATATGCAGTTTACCCTTTGGTCGCAGAGCCGCAAAATACGCTTTCCAGTCAAGCGGTACATTGACAGTTACCAGAATCATATCAAATTTCCCTGCCAATGCCGTGATCGCCTCCGAATCCCTTGAGTTGACAACATGGTCTGCCCCGAGAGCTCTAAGTTCATCCGCTTTTGTAAGATCCGAAGTGAAAGCCGTAACCTCGCATCCCCATTTATCGGCAAACTGCAATGCAAGGTGACCCAGACCGCCAATGCCGACAACGCCGACGCGGTCAGTAGGTTTGATATCCAATTGAACAAAAGGATTAAACACCGTTATACCGCCACAGAAAAGCGGCCCGGCCTTTTCGATATTCAGCCCCGAAGGTAATTTGACTGCCCAAGCCCAGTGAATCCTTACGCGCTCGGCAAATCCTCCATGCCGGCCGACAATAACACCCTGAATATTCGGGCAATTTATCTGGTAACCGGAAAGGCATTGCTCACACTGCATGCACGATTCGGCATTCCAGCCAATCCCGACGCGGTCGCCGATATTTACGCCTTTTGCCATTTCTCCGACAGCCGTTACTGTCCCGATTGCTTCGTGACCACCTACGAACGGATAACTGGTCATTGCCCATTCATTATCCCGCATAGAAAGATCTGAATGGCAAATTCCGCAATATTCTACTTTTACTTCTATTTCCTCGGGGCTGAGTTCCCCTGCCTCGTATTCAAATGGCAAAAATTTCCCACGCGGCTCATTTGCCGCAAATGCTCTGATTATCTGAGTCATTTATTTATTGTCTTACTCCTATGGATGTAGATTTTTCTTCGTCGAAATCCGTTTTCACGGCAGCCTCACGCCAAGGCTCAATTCCGGAGCGAACGCTGCTTAATTTTTCTTCTATTCTCGCAAAGGCCGTCGCTCCCAAAGGAAGCCGTAAAGGCGGCGAATCGGACTCAACCGCGCGGATAATGACATCAGCAGCTTTATAGGGATCTCCCTCCTGACGACCGTTGACTTCACTCATATAATTGATAATTGCCCGGGTTGTCGGATAAACTTCCGGTAATAAACCTGCGGGCAGTTGTAAGGATCTGCCGGCAAAATCCGTTCGAAAAGGTCCGGGCTCCACGATAGTAACACGAATACCGAGTCCGGCCGTTTCCTCAGCCAGAGATTCTGAAAGCGCTTCGAGAGCGAATTTCGTTGCCGAATAATATCCTGCTGAAGCTCTGGAAACAAAACCAAGAACGGAAGATATGTTAACAATGTGACCGCTGCGCCGGATTCTCATTTTAGGCAATACGGCGCGCATCATTTTTACCGCTCCGAAAAGATTAGTTTCGAATTGACTGCGTATCTGTTCTTCGGACGGCTCCTCGACCGCTCCAAGCAACCCGTAACCGGCATTGTTTACAAGAACATCTATCCGCCCGAACCTGGCTATAGCCGCATCAACCGCAGCCTTGATTTCTGCCTGATTGGTAACGTCCAGTCTGACCGCACAAGAGTTTTCCGGGTTTTGCTCGACTAAATCGCCGATGGACTCCAGCCTTCTCGCCGTAGCTACCACCTTGTAACCTTTCTTCAGGGCAACCTCCGAAATTGCTCTTCCAAGCCCTCTCGAACTGCCTGTTATCAACCAAACCTTATCTTTTTCCATTATTAATACCCTTTCGCAACCCTGTTGCCTGAATAATCTATCGTCAATCAACCCTTATCACGATTTTCCCGAAATGCTTGCCAGATTCCAGGTATTGAAGTGCTTCCTTTGCCTCATCAAATGAAAAAACGCGATCAATTACAGGTTGAATTCGATGAAACTCAAAAGCCCGATTCATATCCTCGAGCATTCGCCGCGATCCGACAAAAATCCCCTGAAGTCGTGCGGCTTTCATAAAAACACCGACCGGATTCAATCCTTCACCGCCTGATAATGCGCCTATCAGCGCAATATGACCTCCGACCGTAACCGAGCGTGCGGAACGCGGCAAGGTTCCCGCTCCGCCGACTTCCACAACATGGTCAACGCCGCGCTTACCGGTCAATTTGAGCACTAATTCGTCCCAATCGGGGTTTTCGCGGTAATTTATGACCTCATCAGCCCCCAGAAGTCGCAGACGTTCCGCTTTCTCGCCGGTTCCGGTAGTTGCAATTACCCGTGCGCCGAACATTTTCGCTATCCGGATGGCAAAAGTGGAAACGCCCCCGCTACCTAGCGTCAGGACAGTTTCTCCCGCACGAAGTTTCCCTGATTCCACTAGAGCATTCCAGGCAGTCAAAGCCGCACACGGAAGTGTGGCGGCAGCTTCAAAAGACAAATATTCCGGTGACCTGACAATTGATTCTTCTGAAAATGCCGCATATTCCCTTAAAACTCCATTCCAGTCGGATCCGGCACCGAGAGCTGTCCGCCGAATCTCATCATTCAATCGTCCGTCATACCAATGCTGCACAAAAATCGGCATTACGCGGTCGCCGACTTTCCACTTTTTGACACCTTCGCCAATTTCAACAATTTCTCCGGCAGCATCGGAAAACGGAATCGCCGGTAGTTTCATTCGTGGATTATATGTTCCGGAAACGACCATTAGATCGCGATAATTCAAGGAGACCGCCTTGATTTTAATTAAAACTTCACCTTTTCCCGCTTTCGGTTCAGGTATTTCGGTTTTCGTAAGATTATCGATACCGAATTTGCTTATTTCGTATGCTTTCATCTGAATACACCGGACCTGTTTTTTAAATTATCCCGATTGGAAAAAAAGAAAATCCCGCGTCGTGGCTCTGCTCGCGAAAGTAAAGACAGGAGGATCCTAACACAAGCGGCTGCCGACGACGCGGGAAGACCAAAAAGCCTTCGATGCTTCTCAAGTCTAACTTTAGCACGACCCGCCGCCGATGCAAACTCTTGAAAAACCTTGAAAAATATTAACGTAAAAGGTAATGAAAAGCCTTGTAAATATTTCATTTTATTGTGCTTAGCTAATTTTCCTTATTGTAGGAATCTATTTACAAAGATGCTGATTTTCAAAAAAACCGGATAGAAACTCAAAAGTTTATTTGCGGCTGCGAGTAAATATTCGCGGGTTCCGCATGGTGATTGTGCACAATTAAAAGCAAACATAACGAAAATCTCCCGCTTACAGGATTGTAACTGTTACGGATACAGTTAGGATCAAAATTTTTAGCCGACACCTTGCTCGACCATTTGAAACACATCCGCGAGGGTGTATTGTCCCAGCTTTTCATCAATTCCCCGGTCGATCGCCTTCTGCAAACAGCACAGGACAGCTTCGATATTTTTGCCGACCGGACAATCCTTGTTGGGTTCCCGCGTGTGTAATGCAAATACCTGTCCGCAATTTACGGCTCTGTAAACCTCAGAGAGAAGTATTTCACCGGGCAATCTTGATAATCTGGCGCCGCCGTTTGCCCCTGTCTGCGAAATCACAAAGTTTGCCCGTCGCAACTGGCCCAAAAGACGGCGAATTACGACAGGATTTGTGTTTACGCTGGCGGCAATCCGTTCAGAATTGACAAATTCGTCACCTGACTTTGCCAAGACTGCCAGAATATGTACCGCCATTGAAAATTGGGTGTTTGTCGACATTTTGTAACTATTATAGTTACATTTATTTGCATTGTCAATTGAATTGTGAAAACAAAAAACCGGGCACAAAACCCGGTTTCATTCACTTGTAATCTGTGATGAGAACCTATTTCACAGGTATTTTGATTTCCCGGCCGGCCCCGAGAACAGAATTTGGTAACAAACCGTTAAACTTTGCAACTTCAACAGGATCTGCGTTGTGCCGTGCGGCCAATTTGGCGACAGTGTCACCTGCAAGGGCCTTGACTATTTTCACACCGGATGCCGTGGGATTTACGTTAGCCTTTACAGGACGGGAAAGCGAAGTTGCGGTAACGCGGTTTCCGACGGTTATCGGGACTATTACCTTACCGCGCGGCTCTTTCATTCCGGGATTGGCTGCCATCAGGTCTTCTACACTAACTCCCGTACGGTTTGAAATCGTCTGCCACGTTTCCCCTTGGACAGAGTTGGCAAGCGTGGAATTGTTGATTTTCGAAGCCGGCAAACGCTTAAAAACAGCTACGACTTCGTTGGCTTTCCCGGCCGGCACATTGATAATGTATGGCTCGGGCGGGGTAATATTACTTCGCAAATGCGGATTCAGATAACGGATGTACTGTACGGTAGTATCTGCCGCCTGTGCGATTATTGTAAGGTTTGTTGAAGCCGGAACACGGATTCTGTCGTAACGCAGCGGCGGTGCGGGTCTGATATGGCCAAAACCGTATTGTTGCGGGTTATTGGCAATCAAAATAGTAGCGAGAATATTTGGCACGTAATTTCTTGTTTCCTGCGGCAAATACGGATAGGCAGCCCAGAAATTGGCAACACCGGCCCGTTTGATTGCCCGGTCCACATTACCCTCGCCGCAATTATATGCAGCCATTGCGAGTTCCCAGTTTCCGTATCTATTGTAGAGAAACTTGAGGTAACGTGCAGATGCCCGGGTTGCCTCATCGAAACTGTTACGTTCGTCCACGTGAGCTGTTCGCTTTAGTCCGAAACGCGAGCCTGTTCCGGGAATGAATTGCCACAATCCGGAGGCTGCGGCCCAGGACATTGCTGTCGGTTTCCAGGCACTCTCCACCTGTCCCAGCCAGGCGACATTTTCCGGTACGCCTTCTTCACGAAAGATTCGGCGTGCCAGAGACATAAACATGCCGGAGCGGTAGAGACCGACTTCCATTGTTGAACGCCCGCGTCCGCGGTAATAATTGATAAATTGCTGGATCATCGGGTGAACCTGAAAGGTAAAGCCCAGCGAGCGGTTGGCAACTGCATATTGAATGTACTGATATTGCTTTTGCGCAACCGGATCATCAATCTGCATTTCCTCGGGCGTCAGCTCGAGTTTTGAAAGTTCATCCAACGGTGACGGCTCGAAACCTTGCCAGTTGAAGCCTACGGTTTGTGCAGCGGTGGAATTGTCTCCATTGGAAACTGCTGCGGCTAATGTCTGATTGACGCCGTTTTTTGCTTTATCTGATTGCTTCAGAGATGCAGCGACCTTATTTGCAAGTTCAAAATCGGAGGATGTCCAGTTCCAACCGCAGGTAGCGGCCAGATCGCTGAATCGCGGGGCCTGCGATTCCATTGGATATTCCAGGCGATAAATGGTTTCTATCAGTTGGCTGTAACAACGCTGCAGCCGCTCGTCGCGTTGAACGTTTATTGCAGAAATAAGAAAAGCCTCTACGGACTTGTCAAATTTTTCACCGGATTCCTGCCGTTTATTATCTTTTAATGACGTCAGCCCTTCGCGAAAGTATCTGCCGGAATCTTCGAGTACCCGGTTAACGCGTGCCTGTGCACCGGCTACTTCTTCTGTCTGCGCAGTTGCCGAATATATAAAAACACTGATTATGGATACAAGAAAAAATGCTTTGCAAATCGATAATTTCATCTATAATTCACCTTCAAAGGCAATATTCCCGCCTCCGCAGGGTTACGACCGCAAGCATCGCTTGCATCAAAACAACAAAGAATAATACGCCCAGGCGAAGCGCTTTGTTGCATAAACACTCCGCTGACGGGCAGGGCAAACCAATTAAAAGGCTAACACAGACTGTCTTTTATGGTCAACGCCGTAATTTTAACGCCCGGAGCGTGCTGCTGCCGCCTTGCGCCTTCCGGCGGTCGGGCGAAGTGCCGCTTCCAACACCTCGCTTATATGCTCTACAAAAATAAAGTTCAAACTCCGTACTAATTCCTTCGGCAGATCTTCAAGGTTCCGGCGGTTTTTTGCCGGCAAAATTACCGACTTTATTTTGGCCCTGCGGGCGGCAAGCAATTTTTCCTTTACTCCGCCGATTGGTAAAACATTGCCGCGCAGGGTGATTTCGCCCGTCATTGCAACATCTTTCCTTGCCGGACGTCCCGAGAGCACGGAGATCATTGCTGTCGCCATGGAGATACCGGCACTCGGCCCGTCTTTTGGTATGGCGCCTTCAGGTAAATGTATGTGAATATCGTAGTTGGAGATGACTTCCTCGTTGATCCCTAATTCCGCGGCACGTGCTTTTGCGTAAGAAAAAGCCGCCTGCGCGGATTCCTGCATTACTTCGCCGAGCTGGCCTGTAAGTATCAATTTGCCGGTGCCTTTGATTTTTATCGCTTCGATTAGCAGAATATCGCCGCCTACGGCTGTCCAGGCCAAGCCGGTAACTATGCCGATTTGATCTTTTTTAAGCGCTCCTTCAATAAAAATCTTTGGAGCGCGTAAAAATTCGCGGAGATTTTCATTAGTCACACGGACCGGTTTGAACCGGTGCTCCGCCTCGGCCTTCTTTCGGGCTACTTTTCTGCAGATTTGTCCTATCTCTCGCTCAAGCTGACGGAGTCCCGCTTCCTGAGTATATTCGCTGATAATTACCGAAAGTGCACGGTTATCAATCTTAACGTCTCCGGGTTCGAGGCCGGTCTCGGCAATCTGCTTGGGAATCAAATGGCGTCGGGCAATTTCCACTTTTTCCTCTTCCGTATATCCGGAAAGCTCTATGATTTCCATACGATCGAGCAGAGCGGGCTGGATCGTGTGGAGTATATTCGCCGTAGTCATAAACATCACATTCGAGAGATCGAATGTGACTCCAAGGTAATTATCACGAAAAGCCGAGTTTTGCTCCGGATCGAGCACTTCGAGCAATGCCGAGCTTGGGTCTCCGCGAAAGTCGGCACCGACTTTGTCTATTTCGTCCAGCATGATCAGCGGATTATTAGTTCCCGCCTGCTGGATTGCCTGTATGATTCGTCCGGGCATAGCTCCCACATAGGTGCGGCGATGGCCACGGATTTCGGCTTCGTCGTGGAGTCCGCCAAGCGAGAGCCGGACAAATTTGCGGTTGAGAGCACGCGCAATTGACCGTCCCAGTGAAGTTTTACCAACACCCGGAGGGCCAACGAGGCAAAGTATCGAGCCTTTTGGCTTTACGGCCAGTTTTCTTACAGCCAGTGTCTCGATTATCCTCTCTTTTACACGTTCGAGGCCAAAATGGTCTTCATCAAGAATCTTTTGAGCCTTTTTCAGGTTCAGGTTGTCTTCAGATGAATTAGACCATGGCAAATCGGTCATTATGTCAAGCCAGTTTCTGAGCGTTGCGGTTTCTGCAGTATCCGGATGCATCCGCTCGAGTTTTTTCAGTTGTCGGAGAGCTTCTTCCTCGGCCGCCTCCGGCATGCCGACTTTGAGTATCTTCTCCCGATATTGCTCGATCTCCTCGAAAAGTTCATTTCCCTCGCCGAGTTCGGCCTGAATAGCCTTCAATTGCTGACGGAGGAAAAATTCCCTTTGCGAACGGTCAATGTCGGCTCTTGCCTGTGAATTGATTTCCTGCTGGACAGTCAGGACCTCAATTTCCTTATTCAGAAGTTCATTTACCCGACGAAGTCTCGGCACGGGGTCGAAAATGTCCAAAACGCTTTGCGCGTCTTCAACTTTAAGGTCCAGATTCGACGCCGCAAGGTCTGCAAGTCTTCCCGCGTCGTCGAGATTGGCAACAATGGCCAATACCTCCGGGGAGATATTTTTACCGAGTCCGGCAGCTCTTTCCATCAAACCGCGGACATTTCTTATGAGAGCCTCGACCTCCAGGGAATTCTCGGGTGCCAGCGGCTCTGAGACAGGCTTGATTTTGGCACGTATGTGGTCTCCGCCGCTTTTTACCTGCTCGATTAAACAGCGTGAAAGACCTTGAATTAAAATGCGTATGCGCCCGTCAGGCAGTTTGAGCATCCGCATGATAATTGCCACCGTTCCTACCTCAAAGAGGTCTTCCTGCTTCGGATCTTCCTTGTTCAGATCTTTCTGAGAAACAAGGACGATCATTCTGTTTTCTTTGAGAGCTTCTTCGACGGCCTTTATTGATTTATCGCGCGAGACAAAAAGCGGGACAATCATAAAAGGATAAATAACAATATCCCGCAATGGTAAAAGCGGCAGTTCAGCCGGAATCTGCATCATCGGTTCGACCGATTCAGTATCCGACAAACTGACAGAGAAATCATCGATATCAGCCATAAACCTTTATTTTAGGTTTTTTAACTGTGATCGGCAACAGCGGCTTTCGGGCGGCAGAAAAAAGGGTATGACAATCTGTTTTATTTCTTTTTTCTCTTTTTGCCTGCCGGAGCAGGATTTGTCGTCCGGGATTTGACGAGCGCTTTGAGCTCGTTCATAAAAGCGCTGACATCCTCAAATTGCAGATATACGGAGGCAAAACGGACATATGCCACCTTATCCAGGGATTTCAGGCGGCGCATGATCAGCCGTCCGATTTCGCTGGTAGGCAGTTCGCGGTCAAGAGATTCCTGGACTTCTTTTTCAACCTCATCCGCGATTCGTTCGAGCTGGGATGTTGAAATAGGTCGTTTTTCGCATGCCCTCAAAAGTCCGGACAGGATCTTCCCCCGATCGAAAGGCTCCCTTCGGCCGTCTTTTTTCACAACCATGTAAGGAATTTCGTCTATTCGCTCGTAAGATGTGAAGCGTCGTCCGCAATCGAGACATTCACGGCGGCGGCGGATTGCATTTCCGTCTCGCGCCTCGCGTGAATCTACGACCTTATCTTCCGAATGACCGCAAAAAGGGCAGCGCATAAAGTCTCCTTGCTCCTGATACTCTCGAAAATCATTTCCGGGTTAAACCGAAAGCAGTCAGCCATTTGGGCTTTAAACTCGAAGTAAATTGGCTTTCCGCGTAATTTTCCATCATTATGCCGCCGCTTGTCCATTTGGGTCGGGTGATTCACTTTCGATTTCCTCGACCGCATTTTCACTCGAAAGCAGACTTCTGAAACGCTCTATGCTTATATCACCATGGACGAAATAATAGACGCCAAAAATCAAAGCAGGTGCAAAATAAACCAGATGCATTGCAATCGAAACCGCGGCGGCATCCTCGACGCGAATCTCCGGTTTTAGGAATAAAAGACTTGCGGCAGTAGCCGTATGAAAAGCTCCGGCGGCTCCGCCCGGAGTAGGCACGACGGAACTGACGGCTGCGAAACCCATAATAAAAAGTGAATCTCCAAATGTAATTTGAAGATCAAAAGCCAAAAGAACAAGCCAGGTCGGCAGGGCTATCGCAGCCCAAAGCAAAAATGTCCAAAAAGACACCATAAACAATTCGCGGCCGTCTTTCATTATCGAGAGAGCGCCGGCGAGTTTTTCCATTACACTGATGATTACCCTTCGAAGCCTTCGGGGAAACCACTCTTTGGCCGTAAACCTCCGCAGCCAGTCAATTACACGCTGCTGACGCCTTTGATACAACGCCAAAGCCACAAAAGCGGCAACCACACCTGCCAGCATTGCAAAACCGGCAAATTCTACAAATTCGAATTCGCGTTCACGTCCGGCAGGTGGTTTGAACCAGATTAAATTCAATGCGAAAAAACAGACCAGCGCGGCAAGATCGAAAATCCGCTCAAGCCCAAGCGTAACGAGAGCGGCCGAGGGGCGGACGCGATTGTCGCGCATCGGCAGCCACATCGGACGGACGATTTCGCCGGCACGTCCGACAAGAAAAATCGCAGCAAAACCTACCGTTGTGGTGGCAAAAAGCTCTCTGAGGTCTGAAGCCGTGATTGGAGCAAGCAAAACCTGCCAGCGAACCGCCCGAAGAAAATACCCGATGCAAATTATTACAACCGAAAGGGTTATATAAAAAGCATCGGCTCGCGAGAGGCTTTCCCTGACCAGTTTCCAATCCAGATTGCGGCCGAAAAACCACAGTAAAAATAACGCAAATAAAAGCAGAATAATGAACTTAACGTGCTTTCGCAATTTCTTTGGATTCCTTGAAATATTGAAATATCGGATTATGCGGCCAATTGGCCAAAACGGCAGGCCGCCAATTTATTGCACCCGCAAATATTTGAAGATACTTTATTTTTTTATATTTCGCCATTTGCGGAACAGACCCATGGGGACTAACAATATTTACAGGAACATTTCCCGTCCGAATGTCGTAAACTGTGTTTGACAAGGCAGCCGTTTTGCTTTGTCGCCGATGAGGCGGGCTTTTCGGGCAGATCGATTTTCTGGAGACTGGCAGCTTGGAAGCATTTAAGGCGACGACTGCGGATATTGACGGACAGGAATTGGTCCGGCGGGCACGGCTCGGCGATGGCCTGGCCTGGGAAGAGATTGTTACGCTCTTTTCAAGGCGTGTTTTTAACCTTGCTTACAGGTTTACGGCCAACGTCGAGGCAGCTGAAGATCTTACACAGGAAGTTTTTATCCGGATCTATCGAACCCTGGATCAATACGACCCGAAACAGGGTGATCTGCCAAACTGGCTGATGCGTTTGGCCCGGAATTTGATAATTGATGATTATCGCCACCGGCAAAGGAATCCGCAAAATTCCGCAGCCGAAGCCGTTGAAGATCATCAATTTCACTTGAAAGCCGTCGGCGGCTCGGTACAAAAAGAACTTGAACGGCGTGAATTGGCCGCAAGGATTCAGGAAGGCATAGAAAAATTGCCGCCCGATTTGAAAACCTGTGTGATTCTCAGGGACATTGAGGAACTCAGCTATCAGGAGATAGTTGACCTTCTAAAGATTCCCGAAGGAACGGTTAAATCACGGATAAATCGCGGGCGTATCGAATTAGCAAAGATTTTGCGGAGAATGAGAGTGGTCTCCTTTTGATGGTTTTGGCAAAGTGTAAATTCAATGCCGTCATATATTTACCGGCCGGCTCCCGTTAGAGCCGATTTTCAAGCGATCAAGGGGTTGGGTATCTTTTATGGACACGGCTAACGGAAAAATTATTGATTGCACGGGTTTTGAGGATTTGCTTTCCGATTATCTGGAGCGCACCCTTGATGGCCCGACGCATACGGCAATGGCCGCGCATGCACTGCAATGTCCGATTTGCCATGAATTGTTAAACGACGTTAAATCCACGCTTAGCGTTTGCCGCCAAATGAATGAAGCCGAAGCCGGCCTCACAATGCTGGAGGCACGAATTCTGGCAAAGACTGTCCCGGATTCTACGATTCGCTGCGCTGAATTTGAGGAATATCTGACCGATTATCTGGATGGTTTTCTTCCGGCCCCGGTCTTTCACCGTTGGGAAAGGCATGCTGCCGTATGTCCTGAATGCTCGGATTTACCGGGACTGGTCGTGCGTTCGCTTGCCGCTTTGGTAAATTACAAAACTGATGAACTTCCGGTTCCCGAATCGCTGCATTCCAGAATTCTTGCAAGCACAATAGGAACCGCGATAGCCGGCGATATTCGTCCGTCGCTCGCCGCACGTCTTGCCGAATTGGTACGCGGTTTTCGTTTTCCCGTTTCAGTGCCGCAGCTTGCTCCCGTCGCCTTGATGATAATGATTGCATTTCTGGTATTTAGTCAGGCAGTATCGGCAGACGGCTCTCTGACCGACGTTTATTCCAAGAGCTTCAGGCTTGCGGAAGAATCCTATCGTCAAGGTGCCGAGGTTTTAGGTGAAGCAACCGGTCGTGGAAAAACAACGCCTCCGGCGGCGGAAACAGACGAAAAGTAAAAAACGATGAATTGCGCGTTTCACACACATAATCCGGCGGTAGTCCAATGCAACGGCTGCGGTAAGCCGCTCTGTCCGGCGTGCGATCATCGGATCAAAGGCTTTCCCTATTGTCAGGATTGCATCGTTGCCGGAATTGACCTGCTCCGCCAGCAGAATCGCTCAAGTTACGAACCATTCGTAAGAAAAAGGACTTCGCCTTTTATCGCGATGCTGCTTTCCCTGATTTGTCCGGGACTCGGCGCCGCCTATAATGGCCAAACCGTTAAGGCTTTGGTCTATTTCGCCGTTTTTATCGGATTGTTTCAGATGGCAATCCTTACCGGTGGAACAATGCTTTTCGTCCTGGCATTTTTCGGTATGTGGCTTTTTTCGGCCCTGGATGCCTGGCGGACAGCCCAAATGATTCGTGCAGGCGTTACGCCGGACGTTGCGGAAGATATTCTTGTCAAACGTTTTTCAGGTAATCCCAAACTTTGGGGCATTGTCCTGGCAGTCCTCGGAATTGCGTTTCTGCTGCAGAATCTGTTCAATCTTCGCGGGCTGATGCGTGGCTTGATGCCGGCAATGCTTATTGGGCTTGGGATTTATATTCTTCGTGATTATATTTTCCGGCCACGTAAAAATGACGATAAATGGGAAGATTTCGATAGTGCAAGGCCGATGCCGTTTTTCTCAACCGGAGAACACAAAGGCAGCAACTCCGAAAGCTCGCGGCATTCCCGATACGGAAGCGGTTACGGCCGATAAACTCAAAAGGGGAAAATAATTGTATGTCAATGCTTTATGCAGCCGGAAAATGGGGCAGTATTCTTGTGCTGATTGCCCTGCTGATTACATTAGTCAAGCAGCTGATTGCCTTTGTCGGATTCATTACGGGTGCCATTAAGCTGCTGATTATTCTGGCATTTGTGGCTCTGATAATATTTGTCGGCTATCTTGTCCTGAAGAATTACACCAATAACCGAAGACGCGGCGAAAGCTGAAAAGTAAGGCAGTTTTTTACCGCCGCGCGAAGTTTCGGCGGAAAATTATCATTTTGTGCATTTGCCATTCTTTTTGCTTTTCGATAGTATAACAAATTGTTGTTTTGAATTGGCCCTAACCGCGGGTCTTTGCCCACTTTAGCGGTTAAAAGTTTTTCAAAGGTCAGGGTCCGGTTTCGCGTTAGTCGCTCGCGGCTATCCTTAGCGTGATTCCGTGTGCGGGGACGATGGATTCTCCGTACGAAATCATACTCGAAGGAGCTTTAAAGCATAATGACGAACAACGGCAAGCCGTTTGTTTTCCTCATCAGAAAATCATCAGAAGACCGGATCTTTATTCGGCGGATTTGTATCGGTCGCGGTGTGGTTCAAAACGCACTGTTGACCGTTACCTTCTTATTCCTTACCTCGCTGCTTGGGGGCGGCATCTACGGAATTGTGACTGCCGCTTATTCATTGGATGATTCCGAAATCCACACGGGCAATCAAACAATTGCCGCAATGCAGCCGAAAATTGCCCCTTCCGATGCTGCCGTCAACTCGGGCGGGCCGGTTTATAACGATCAATCGGTTACAATCACGGCTGAAGAAGAGAAACTTCAACAAAGCATTCTCAATTCCCTGGCACCCGACTCTTTGCCAAATATCTGGGCACGCGAGGGAAAGATTAACAACGAATTCGGTTTTCGCCGTAACCCTTTCGGCGGCCGCACTTATGAATTCCATGCCGGTATGGATATCGGAGGCGACCGTGGCGACCCCGTAATCGCTCCCGGAGCCGGACGGGTAATCGAGGCCGGTTGGAAAGGCGGTTATGGGAACATGATTGAAATCGACCACGGCAACGGTGTAACCACACGTTACGGACACCTCTCAAAAATCGAGGTCGAAGTAGGCGATATAGTAACACGCGGCCAGATAATAGGGCTCGTAGGCTCAACCGGTCGCTCAACCGGTCCACATCTCCACTATGAACTTCGTATCAATGACCGTCCGATAAATCCCAGGGTCCTGCTGCCACCCGAACCAAAGGAAATAGAATCTGAAAAATAAATATCGTAAAAAACGAGTCTTCCGAGGGCTCGTTTTTTTTCATCAAATGTTTGCCATTTTGGCGTTTGGCTCACCGAGCGGCTATAATCGCGGTACGGTAAGCCGTTGAATAATCTGAGGTTGGAAAATTTGCCAATATGAAATCCCTGAAAATTACTGCAACATCCTGCTTTTTGGTTTTGAGCATTTTCATTTCATCCGCCGTGATGGTATCCGGCCGCTTTGATGAGGGAATGTTTATGCCGGACAAGCTCTCATCTCTACCCTTGAAACAACGTGGCCTGAAAATAGAGCCATCTCAAATCTACAATCCGAATGGAGTTGGCCTGACGGACGCCGTTATCCGCCTGAGCATCGGCTGCACCGCGGAGTTTGTATCTCCTGAAGGGCTTATTTTGACAAATCATCATTGCGGTTTTGACGCCCTGGTTTCTGCTTCTACACCTTCAAATGACCTTGTTGAAAATGGATTCCGTACCGACAGCCGGGCAGGAGAAATTCCGGCAAAGGGTTATTCGGTCTTTATCACTGAACGCGAAGAGGACGTTACCCCCAAAATACTCAACGGCACGCAGAATCTTACCGGTGAAGCGCTTACAGCCGCAATCAGGCAAAATATCGAAAACCTGACCAAAGAGGAGCAGGCAAAGGCTCCGAAAGGTTCTTTAGTCCGGATTCAGGCCCTGAACAACGGCTATTACTATTATCTTTTTCAGACGCGCCAGATCAGTGATATCCGGGTTGTTTACGCTCCGCCGCGAAACATCGGCATATTTGGCGGAGATCCGGATAATTTCGAATGGACACGCCACACCGGTGATTTCACGTTCCTTCGTGCTTACGTTGCGCCGGATGGCTCATCAGCGGAATATTCACCGCAAAACGTCCCTTACAAACCGAAGAAATATCTGACGATAAATATTGGCGGTTTGAAAGAAAACGATTTTATTTTCGTACTCGGCTATCCCGGAAACACAACCCGATATCGCGAATCACAGTCAATTAAATATGCCCGCGATGATAATTTCCCTTTTCTTGCCGCCTGGCTTCGGGCACGCAGCGATGCTCTAAAGCAGATTGGCGCGGAAGATGAGGAAAAACGCATCAAATTCCAGTCAGACATTGCAAGTTTTGACAATGCATTCAAGGTCTATGACGGCGGAGCATTGCGGTTGCGTAAGTCAAAAGTAGTCGAACAGCGCGAGGCTGAAGAAGCCAGATTTGCGGCATGGGTAAATGCCGATGCAACCCGTAAGCAAAAATACGGCACATTGCTTTCAGATTTGAGTGCCCTTTATGCGGAAACTTTCAAATCACCGAAACTGGATATCCTTGTTCGCAGGATGCCGGATGCGACCATGCCGGTCTTTCGTGCCATCTATCAGGCCGTAGCTGAATCAAAAATGCTTGACGATGCGGCCCGGAAGGCGAAAGCCGAAGAAATCCGTGCGGCTTTGGCCAATCGCGAACCCGTTTATGAATACGAGATGATTCGGTTTTTTCTGCGGGAATTCGACAAGTTGCCGGCTGATCAGAAATTTGACGGAGCCGAAAATCTTTTCGGTAAGCTGAAAGGTAAGGCAAGGCGCGATGCGGAAGACGAATTTGCCCGCAATATCGCAATGGGAAATTACTGGAATGCTGATACAATTGCCGCTCTCTATGGTCCACAAACGTTGGAATTCAGGCCGGAACGCGACAATGTCCGGGCATTTGCCGCCGCTTTGAAATCCGCAAAGGACCTGGCCAATAAACGTGCTTCCGAATTTGCATCCAAAATAGACCATCTGCGACTTCTTTATTTGAAAGGCATGTCGGAAATGCGCGGCATTACGCCTTATCCCGACGCAAATTCTACATTGCGATTCTCTTTCGGCAACGTCAAAGGCTATAGTCCGCGCGAGGCCGAATACCGCTCTCCTTTTACAACTATGAAAGGAATGCTGGAAAAAGATACCGGCATCGAACCTTTCGATATGCCTCAGAAACTTAAGGATTTACAGGCAGCACGCGATTTCGGCCGATATGGTGAGGGAGATTCGGTGGTTGTTAACTTCCTGGCAACAGCCGACATTATCGGAGGTAACAGCGGCAGCCCTGTCCTGAATGGCTATGGCGAACAGGTCGGGCTTGTATTTGATGGTAATTACGAAGGTCTCGGCAACGATTTCTACTACGATCCGGATAAAAATAGAACGATTGCGGTAGATATTCGTTTCGTACTTTTCGTTACCGAAAAATTCGGCAATGCGGGCTGGATAATTAATGAAATGACAATCTCTGGCGGCGCCAAAAAACGCTCTGCGGCTGCTTCTCAGTAAGCCAGCTTGATTGAATTCATATACTTCAGGATTACGCGTTGTCTTCGGATAACGCGTTTTCTGTTTTTTGCCGGATTGAAGACATTGAGCGGACTCGGAATCATGGCGGCGAGAAATGCGGCCTCTTCGCGTGTCAGATCGGAAGCGGATTTTTTGAAATAGGTGCGTGCGGCGGCTTCGGCACCATAAATCCCGTCGCCCCATTCGATTACATTGAGGTAAATTTCCAGAATCCGCTTTTTTGAAAGCTGGCGTTCGAGAAAGTATGTGTAAACCGCTTCACGGCCTTTTCTGATAAAACTGCGCTCTTCGGAAAGATAAAGATTCTTGACCAGTTGCTGCGAAATGGTTGAAGCGCCGCGTTTGAAACTCGGCATCGGCGGTATCCAGTCATTAGGGTCATAATCGCCTTCGGCCTTTGCTTCCCTTTCACCTTCCTTTACCGCTTCGTCCCAGGCTTTTTCTATCGCCTCCCAGTCAAATCCGTTATGCTCGAAAAATCTTGAATCTTCACCGGCCAGGACCGCTCTTACAAGATTTGGCGAAATCTGTTCGATCGGAACCCAGATCATAAATTTTTTAGGCTCGCGACCTTCCGCGCGTGCCTCGGCCATTCTATATTCGATTAGCGATGTGGTCGTCGGATTTTCCGTCCTCAGCCGCGAGATATTCGGAAATGTTGCAATCTCGAAAATCAGCCAAACACCGAGCGCACCAATAAAAATCAGAACCAGCAGTTTTGTCCAGTACCACATCATCCAAAGTTTCCGGCCCGCCTGACGGCAAAGGTTATCACATTTTACGATATACGGCGTTCAAATAATAAATGAATCCGATAGGGGAAAAATCATTTGCCGTGTCAATCCTTCAACATGTCTTTGGCGTTGCCTTCAGTTGTTATCTTGAATAAAAGGAGTGTTTGCGGCTATCCTGTCGTTGCCCGGATAATGGGCTGAAAGGGAAACTATGCCGGATGCACAAAATGTTATAGCAGTTATACTTGGCGGAGGAGCCGGCTCGAGGCTTTTCCCGCTTACGCGCGACCGCTCAAAGCCGGCCGTTCCGCTCGGAGGCAAATATCGTTTGATAGACGTGCCGGTTTCGAATTGTATAAATTCGGGCGTTTCGCAGATTTTTGTCCTGACGCAATACAATTCGGCTTCGCTCAACCGGCATATTTCCCAGACCTATCGCTTTTCGAGTTTCTCTACGGGTTTTGTTGAAATCCTCGCAGCCGAACAGCGCCGCGACAGCCCGGGCTGGTTTCAGGGAACGGCAGACGCCGTTAGGCAAATCCTGCCGCATTTGCGCGATTGGCGTCTGGAAAAACTTCTGATTCTTTCCGGCGACCATCTTTACCGGATGGATTACCGCAAATTTCTTTCACGCCACGATGAATCCGGTGCGGACGTAACAGTGTCGGTAATTCCGGCCCGCCGCGACGAGGCAGAAGGTTTTGGCATTCTGAAAACGGATCCGGGCGGCAGGATAACGGAATTCAGGGAAAAACCTCAGGGTGAAGCACTCGAAGCAATGCGACTGGATACTTCGATTTTCGGCCTTTCACCTGAAGAAGCTGAAAGCCGGCCGTTTCTGGCTTCGATGGGCATCTATGTTTTCGATTACAAAACGCTTGTCGAATTACTCAATGAAGACCCGGCTGCGGTGGATTTCGGAGCCGAAATAATCCCGGCAGCCATCAGAAGCCGCCATGTTCAGGCATTCATTTTCAACGATTATTGGGAAGACATCGGAACGATAAAAGCTTTTTATGAGGCCAATCTCGACCTTGCGTCTCCATTGCCGAAATTCAATTTCTTCAATGCGGAAGCCCCGATCTACTCCCGAAGCCGTTACCTGCCGCCGTCAAAAGTTCATGATTGCGATATTGACAATACGATGATCAGCGAAGGTTGTATCCTGAACGGCGTCTTTGCCAGAAATTCCATTATCGGACTACGAAGCAGGCTCGACCCGGGCGTCAGAATCGAGGATTCCATAATCATGGGTTCTGACTTCTACGAAACGATAGATGAGCTCCGGGGTAATCTGGATTCAGGAAAAATCAACATCGGCATCGGACGTAATTCAATTATCAGAAAAGCAATAATTGATAAGAATGTCCGTATCGGCCGTGACGTCAGGCTATTGAATGAAAACAAATTGGATAACTTCGACGGTCCGGGCGGTTCTTATTACATCCGCGATGGGATCATCATCATCCCCAAAAACGGAATCATCGAAGACGGCACGATAATCTAGGATTTCTTTCGTGAGTTTCCGACAATGTAGCTGTCACGATATTTAAGCGAAATACCGGGGCGCTCTGTCCGGACCTTTATTTTCCTTACGCGTCCCTGCCGCTCATCGGCTTTCGGGTAATAACCCAAACTGTAGTACTCGCGGAGTTCGGAGGCGATACGTGCAAATGCATTCGAGAGATTTGCAAGTGAATCCGCAACAAAGACCCGTCCGCCCGTCCTGTCGGCCAGGGCAATGAGGTATTGCTCGGCGCGGTCGTATTCTGCCCGCGTAGTTCCTTTATCGTCGGGTCGGCCGATAGCGGTTACGGGTATTGGCAGACCAATGCCTTTCTGAGGCATTGTCGGAGGTGTGGATCCCGGCGGCGGCCCGCCGGTTGGCGGTAATCCTATGGGCGGAGCCTGCTGCGGCGAATTCTTAATGCGTTGGACGTCCTCGTAGGTATCGTATCTTATCGGATAAATCAAAGTGTCCAGCTCGGCAACGTCACGAAGATTATCGAGTTCGGTTTTTCGCCTGCTGGTTGTATCAACACCGTCGGTAAAAAGCACCAAAGCCTTTCGACCTTCTACCGGTCGCAAAACCTGATTTACGGCGGCATCCACAGCCTCATAAAGGCTTGTGCCCGTTCTAATCTGCGTAGAACGAATGGCGCGTTTTATAACTTCCCGGTCAGCAGTAACACCGCAAAGGACTTGAACTTCTTCATCGAATGCAATAACGGCTATGCGGTCCGAGGGCCGGAGTTGGTCAATGAACCGCAATGCGGCTTGCTGAATCTCGGCCGCCTTAAATTTTGCCGAGTAGCTCATGTCCAGCACGAGTGCTACGGTAAACGGCTGCGATTCGTTAGAAAAAAGAGCGATTTCCTGCTCCGTTCCGTCTTCAAAAACCTTGAAATCGGATTTTTGCAGTCCGGCTATAAACCTCCCGCTTTTATCCATAGCACGAACCGGAACGGTAACCAGCCGTGTTTCGACAACTATTTCCGGTCCGTCATATGCCGTCGTTTCCGACGCGGAATCTTCTAAAGGCGTTGGCGTGGGCTTAGGAGCCTCGGGACGTTTATTGGCTTTTTCTTCCCGGGTCGTGGGAGGCTTTGACCCGGATTGCGCAAAAAGATGAGACGCAGATAGCATTAACAGGCAAAGAGCGCAGGCCGTAAAGCATGTTCTGAGAGTTTTGCAGGAAAGTTTACTCATCCGGACTATCCTACGATGCATCGTAGCTAAAGAAAAGATGCATCCTCCGCCCGATGAATCTGATTTGGAAAAATTTCTATACAGCCGCGGGTTACGGATTCTTTTATAAATTCAGATTTCGCTTTTAAAACCGTTACTACTTGCCGGCAAAACGACTGTCGCCGGATCCGTAAACGTAATTGGATTTGGCCTTTACGACAAGGCCCGGCTGCAGCACGCGGACACGGATCGACCTCCGCTCACCCGGTTTGCCCGGATTATCAGGATAATATCCGATTGTATATTGACGGCGAAGTTCCTCTGCGATGCCGGAAAAAGCGGAGTTAAGGTCACTTATTGTATCGGCTTCGAAGCTTCTGCCGCCGCTTTTTGCCGCTAATTCTTCCAGATAGCGTTTGCCGCGGGCATATTCCTGCGGGCTTGAGCCTGCCGAACCTCTTCCTCCTGCCACGGGAGGAAATTGTCCGCCAAGAATAATGCCAATTATGCCGCCGAGCACGCCGCCGCTCTGTCGCGGTGGATAACCGCCGCCGCCGGCCCAGCCGTCACGCTGTGTATTGAAACGTATCGGATAAATCAGTGCCTCAGATTCCTCTGCGTCACTGAGCGAGCTTTCGTAGCTTGCCCTTCGCGATGTGGTATCCACACCGTCGGTAAAGATCACTACTGCTTTTCTGCCCTCGATAGATCGCAAAACGCGATTCAGAGAGTAATCCACGGCTTCATAGAGGCTCGTCCCGTCACCAAAACGAGCCTGGCGGATGGCGTCCCGCAGGCGGGCACGGTTACTGGTCGGTTCGCTCAATGTGCGGACTGCCTCATCAAAAGCAATTACCATCACACGGTCATTTGGACGCAACTGATTGACAAATGCAATTGCCGCATCCTGTATCTCATCGATGCGAAATTGAGTTGAAGGGCTGACGTCTATCAGCAAAACGACCGTAAATGGCTGCTCAACGGTTTGGAAATACTCTATTTTTTGCGGAATGCCATTTTCGAAAATTTGAAAATCAGATTGCCGCAAACCGCTGACAAACCGGCCGTTGCGGTCAAGGACAGAGACGGGCATTGTTACAAGATTAGTCTCGACGCGTATTTCTTCTTCGTTATCCATGACCGGCGGAGTAGGCGTCGGCGCCGGCGGCTTATTACCGCGTGATTTGTCGTTGAGTACCGGCGGGTTTACCGGACCGGTT
>JBFLZQ010000010.1:0-88453 GCA_040756215.1 Acidobacteriota bacterium | reverse complement strand
CGCTTCGAACAGCGACTGGTGCTCCACCAGTGGCTGCTCGGCCTGTTCGGTGTGTCGAGCTTCGAGCGCCTGGCCGCCAACCTGAAGGCGCCGGAGTTGGAGGGCTTTGACGAGAACAACGTCAGCCCCTTCTATCACGAGCTCTGTCTCCACACACCGACGGACAAGCGCCCGCATCTGCCGGATAAGCTGCTGGCCTACGACCAGAACATCGTGCGCCACTGGCGGCGGATCACGAAGAGGAGAAACCACGCCGGGCACTTTCTCTACCCCAAGTACTTCCAGTATCTGGCATTGCTTTTCGCGGAAGTCTATCTCGACCGGTACTTCCGCGACCCGAAGGGGTTGCTCGCCGAACTCAACGCCCACGCGCAGGCCTTCAACGCCTCTGCGCCGGAGCCAAGCCGCGTCGATCCATACACCAGAGATGACCTCAACAAGCTGGCATTCTGGATGGCCACGGGAAGCGGGAAAACACTGCTCATGCACATCAACATCCTCCAGTACCGGCACTACCTGCAAGCTCATAACCGTAAGCATGAGCTCAACCGGATCATCCTGCTCACGCCCAATGAGGGCCTCTCGCATCAGCATCTGGAGGAGTTTCGGCTTTCGGGGATCGACGCCGAGCTGTTCTCCAAAGAGGGCCGCGGCCTCTTCACGGGCCACGCTGTGGAGATCCTCGACATTCACAAACTGCGCGACGAGACGGGCGAAAAGACCGTAGCAGTGGATGCCTTTGAAGACAATAACCTCGTTTTGGTGGATGAAGGACACAGGGGTACCAGCGGCAAAGACACCGGCGTCTGGATGCAGAAGCGAAACCAGCTTTGCGAGAACGGTTTTTCGTTCGAGTACTCGGCCACCTTCGGCCAGGCGATGAAAGCCAGCGGCAACACCTATCTGGAGCGGACCTACGCCAAGTGCATCCTCTTTGACTATTCGTACAAGTATTTTTACGGAGACGGCTACGGCAAGGACTACCGAATCCTGAACCTGGCTGAAGACTCGGACGAAGCCATTCGCCGACGGTATCTCACGGCATGCCTGCTCACCTTTTACCAGCAGCTCAAACTCTATCGGGATAAGCCGGTGGAGTTCCGGCCTTTTCTGATTGAGCGTCCGCTCTGGGTCTTCGTGGGCGGCAGCGTCAACGCGGTCCGATCCGAAAACAAACGCAAAGTTTCCGACGTGGTGGACATCCTACTGTTCCTGGCGACTTTCGTGCGGAAGCGCGACGAAAGCGTCAAGGCGATTGAACAGCTGCTCAAAGGACAATCGGGCCTGCTTGATCGCCAAAACCGGGACATCTTCGCCGGGGCGTTTCAGTATCTGAACACGCTGGGCCTCGAGCCTGAGCAGGTCTTCGACGACATCCTGCGCGTGCTCTTCAATGCCGACGCCAAAGCTACCATGCACATTGAGAATCTAAAGGGAACGGATGGCGAGGTTGCCCTCAGGCTTGGCGAGAATGAGCCTTTTGGTGTGATCAACGTCGGCGACACATCCACGCTCTGTAAGCTCTGCGAAGAGCATAGAGAACTAGTCGTCACGGAGAAGGCATTCTCGGGCACGCTCTTCCGCACCATCAACGACGAGACTTCCACGATCAACATCCTGATCGGATCAAAGAAGTTTACCGAAGGCTGGTCGAGCTGGCGGGTCAGCACCATGGGCCTGATGAACATCGGGCGGAGTGAAGGCCCGCAGATAATCCAGCTCTTCGGTCGCGGCATCCGGCTGAAGGGGAAGGACTTTTCGCTCAAGCGCAGCCGGCGGCTGGAGGACGTAAAACCGCCCAAGAACATCGAAACCCTGGAGACGCTAAACATATTCGGCATCCGCGCGGATTACATGCGCCAATTCAAGGAGTACCTCGATAATGAGGGCCTGCCGGCAAACGAGGACCGGATCGAGTTCGTGCTCCCCGTGATCAAGAACCTTGGGAGCAAGAAGCTGAAGATCGTGCGGCTCAAGGAAGGCGTCAATTTCAAAACAAAAGGTCAAAAGCCGGTGCTCGACGGCGAACCACCGGAGTTTTTGAAAAAGCACCAGGTCGTTCTCGACTGGTATCCGAAGCTACAGGCCATGGCCAGCAGCGCCGGTCCTACGAATGGGCAGGGAGTGGAGCGGGAACAGTGCTGTTTTGAGGAGCAGCATCTGGCGTTGCTGGATTTTGACACCATCTACTTCGAGCTTCAGCAGTTCAAGAACGAACGCGCCTGGCATAACCTCAATCTGTCTCGTGCGGGCCTCGCTGCGCTCCTTAGGCAGACGAACTGGTACGTGCTGCACATCCCCAGAGAGGAAATGCAGTTCCTTTCATTCCAGCGGGTTCTCCGCTGGCAGGAAATTGCGACGACGCTGTTCAAGAAGTATTTGGATCGCTACTACAAATACAAAAAGCAGGAATTCGAGGCAGACCATCTGGAGTACCGCGAGCTCTCCGAGGACGATCCCAACTTCATTAACGAGTACCGGCTGCTCATCGAAGAGTCTCGCGAGGACATCCTCCAGAAGCTGGAGGAGATCAAGGGGCTGATCAGCGCGGGCAAGCTCCGAAACGTGGAGTTCCAGTCCCTCCACGCTATCGCGTTCGGCCGCCACCTCTACGAGCCACTCATCTACGTCGGCAACGACCTCATCGAGGTCAAGCCCGTGGTGCTGGAGAACGAGGGCGAGCGCGATTTTGTTCTGGATCTTCAGAAGTTCTGCGAATCGAGTAAGGGCAAGGACTTTCTCAAGGGAAAAGAGCTTTACCTCCTCCGCAACCTGAGTCGTGGACGCGGCATCGGATTTTTCGAGGCGGGTAACTTCTATCCCGACTTTATCCTCTGGCTGCTAATCAATGGCAAGCAATACGTAAATTTCATTGATCCGAAAGGCCTGCGAAATCTTGATGGCCCCGAAGATCCAAAAATTGAATTCCACAGCACCATTAAACAACTTCAAAGCAGGCTAAAAGATCAAGATGTCATTTTAAATTCTTTTATAATTTCAAGCACATCCTTTGAAAATATCAAAGGGTGGGGGATGAAAAAAGAAGATTTTGAAAAGCGAAATGTTCTATTTCAAGATCAACATAATACCTACGTATGTAAATTACTGGAAAAATCAGTCAGCTGACACATTGCTGCTAAGAGGTATCTTCATTTAGCCGGCCTATACAATTACTCCTCCTCTTCTTCCCGGAGGCGTTCGAGGACGGAGAAATCTTCGAGTGTTGTGGTATCGCCGGCGATGGTACTTCCGGCGGCCAGTTCGCGGAGCAGTCGGCGCATGATTTTACCCGAGCGTGTTTTTGGCAGAGCGTCCGTGAAGCGGATATCGTCCGGTTTGGCCAGCGAGCCGATTTCCTTAGCGACGTGTGCGCGGAGTTCTTCTTTCAGTTGTTCGTTTCCGTTGCGGCCGCTTTCAAGTGTGACGAAGGCGACGATTGCCTGTCCTTTTATTTCGTCGGGCCGCCCGACGACTGCGGCTTCGGCAACTGCTTCGTGTGAAACGAGTGCGGATTCGATTTCCGCTGTCCCTAGCCGGTGACCGCTGACGTTGATGACGTCGTCAACGCGTCCCATGATCCAGAAATAGCCGTGTTCGTCGCGTCTGGCTCCGTCGCCGGCAAAGTAGCAATGGGGAATTTCCGACCAGTAGGTTTTTTTGTAACGTTCGGGGTCGCCCCAAATCGTGCGAAGCATCGATGGCCAGGGGTGTTTAATAACGAGATAGCCGCCCTCGCCCGGCCCGACGGATTTACCGGATTTGGTTACGATGTCGGCGATGATTCCGGGCAGCGGCCGCGTTGCCGTTCCCGGCACCAGCGTAGTCGCACCCGGCAATGGCGAGATCATGATTGCGCCGGTTTCCGTCTGCCACCATGTATCGACGATCGGGCATCTGCTTTTACCGATAACGCGGTAATACCACATCCAGGCTTCGGGATTGATCGGCTCGCCGACTGTCCCTAGCAATCGCAGACTGCTCAGGTCGTGGCGGAGCGGATATTGCTCGCCCCATTTGATGAAAGCACGTATTGCCGTCGGTGCCGTATAGAGAATGTTGATGCGATGCCGGGCAATCATTTCCCAGAACCGGTCAAAATCCGGGTAGTTGGGAGCGCCCTCGTACATAAAAACCGTCGTTCCGTTTGCCAGCGGTCCGTAAACAACGTAACTATGTCCCGTTACCCAGCCAATATCGGCCGTGCACCAATAGACATCTTCTTCTTTCAGGTCAAAAACATATTTCGAAGTATATGCAACCTGCGTGAGATAACCGCCGGTAGTATGCAGGATTCCTTTCGGCTTTCCGGTTGTGCCGGAGGTATAAAGAATAAACAACGGATGTTCGGAATCGAGAGGCTCCGGCGGACATTCGGAATTGACCGATTGCTCGAGCTCGTGCCACCAATGATCTCTTCCCGGAGAAAATGAAACCTTGCTGCCGGTACGCCGCAGAACGACAACATTCTCGATGCTGGGGCATGCGCCGCCGGACAGAGCTTCGTCAACCGTGTCCTTGAGACGTAGTTCCGACCCGCGACGATAGCCGCCATCTGCCGTAATGATTGCCTTGCAGCCGCAATCATTGACGCGGTCACGAATCGCCTCTGCGGAAAATCCGCCGAAAATAACCGTATGCGTCGCTCCGATTCGCGCGCAGGCCAGCATTGCAACGGCAAGCTCGGGCACAAGTGGCATATAAAGTGCGACACGATCACCCGAACGAACGCCTAAAGACTTCAAAACATTGGCAAAACGTGAAACCGCACGGTGCAGTTGAAGGTAGGTGATCGTCCTCTGTTCGCCCGGCTCGCCTTCCCATACTATAGCCGCTTTGTTGCGTCGCCAGCCGTTCAGATGGCGGTCAACGCAATTATACGAAGCGTTGATTTTCCCGCCGGTAAACCACTTGGCGAAAGGTTCCTCCCACTCCAGAATCTTTTCCCAATGTTCAAACCAATCCAGAGCTTCCGCCTGCCGTGCCCAAAATGCCGGCGGATCGGCCGCTGCCTCGCGGTAAAGGCGTTCGTATTCTTCAAAGCTGCTGATATGTGCCGCGGATGCGAATTCCGCCGGCGGAGGAAACAAACGGGACTCATTGAGGACGGATTCTATTTCAATATTGGACATAATTCGGGGATTTTGCACCGTAAACTTCCGTAAAGAACGGCTTCAATTATAGTCTGCAAAATTATAGCCTCAAAAATTGTTTTGCGTTAATCGTCCGCAAACAAAAGCCCGATGGTGTAGTCAAACCCTGGCGGTTGATTGCCGGACGACAAGAGTCGGCTCAACCCCGACTACATCGGAACTTTCGGTGTCTCTTCCGTTCGCCAATTGTCTTAAAAGCGTTTCTGCGGCAAGTTTTCCCATTTCGAAAAGCGGTTGACGGATTGTGGTCAGCGCGGGATTATGAAATGCGGCGGCATAAATGTCATCAAAACCAAGCACGGAAACATCTGCCGGCACGCGAAGCCCCATCTCTTCCAGTGCCCTGATTGCTCCTATTGCCGAAATATCATTGAATGCAAATACTGCCGTGAAATTTTCGCCCCTGGCGAGGAGTGATTTCATTGCGGCATATCCTACCTCCGGCGAAGGCGAATCGCCCTCGAGCTGTACGGTCAGACGCGGATCAATCGGGATGTCGCGCTTGCGTGCAGCCTCCTGTATGGTTTCCCAACGTTCTGCCGTGTCTGAGCTGAATTCCTGTCCCTTGATTACGGCGATTCGCCGATGCCCGAGGTTGTACAGATGACCGATTCCCAATTCTGCCGCGTGCGAATGATTCAAAACCACGTTTGTAACCCCTTTGATTTCCTCGTGTCCGGAGACATTGACAACCGGAATCAAAGGTTGGAATCGAATCGGCGTATCTACGGCTATTATTCCCTCGACCTGTCTTTCGATCAGCATTACCGGAAGGGTCTCCAGCAGATCGCTGCGGTGTAGATGGCTTGCAGTAAGATAAAAATAACCGGCACCGGAAAGGGCGGCCTCAACGCCATTTAACACCATTGCTGAATAACCGTCGCTTAATTCAGGCACGATGACGCCGATTGTATTGGTTTTTTGTACACGAAAAGACCTCGCCAGATAGTTCGGCCGGTAATTCAGGCGACGTGCAGCCTCAAAAATACGCGCCTTTGTCTCTTCCGGAATTGCGTCGGCTTTCGGTGATTCATTCAGTACTATTGAGAGCGTAGTCGGTGACAGCCCGAGATGTTTGGCCAGCTGCTTCAAGCTAATGTTGCCGGCAACGGGATTTTCTCCGGATGATTTGCTCCCTTTTTTCATAGTTTGAGGAAGTTTTGCATACGTAGCCCTTAAATTTCAAGAATCGGGGGCAGGAAAAAAATGTCTGCCTGAAATTAACAAATTGGCTTGACAGTTTGAAAAAAGGTGTTGTAAATTGTTTCGGCTTAATCGTTTTACTAAAACGTTTTACTATCACACGAAAATCTCGTAATTTTTCGATTTGGCCGGGTTTTACCGCAGGATTATCGCCGGTTATTGCCGCAATCATTGATAATTTACAATTCGGGTAAAATGCCCGCGAGAAACCTTGGAGGACGTATGCGAAAACTCATCCCTTGCATCAGATTGACGACGGCAGCTATGTTTACGGCAATCATTTTCGCCGTAACGGCTTACGGGCAGTTTCGTGCCGGAATACAGGGCACGGTCACGGATACAAACGGTGCCGTAGTACCTGGTGCGCGTGTATCATTGAAAAGCAATGAAACAGGAAGAACGCTGCAAACGGTAACAACCGATGCGGGCTTTTACAGTTTCACAATGCTTTCGCCCGGTACTTATACAATCACCGTAACAGCCGGAGATTCCTTTAAAAAGGCAGTAGTCGAAAAAATTCAGGTACGTGCCGAGACTACGGAGGGTGTAAATATAACGCTCGAACCCGGCGGCATTTCCGAAACTGTTACTGTCCAGGCTGAAAATGAAGGGCTTGCAACAGAAGACCCGAATATCAGAAAAGTCATTTCAACCGAAGAAGTTTTACGTTTACCGCAAGTAGGGCGTGATCCTTATGAATTGGCACGTCTGGCACCGGGTGTGTTTGGTGCGGGTGCCAGAAATGCAAGCGGCGGCTCGGTTTCTTTTCCTAATACGAGCGGTCCCGGCGGTTCGAACAGTTCGATTTTCCAGACGGAGAATCAGGTTCCGATCACCGCAAATGGCCAGAGGCTAAGCTCAAATAATTTCCAGATTGACGGGACCAGCGTCAACAGCCAGACATGGGGCGGCGCGGCGGTAATTACACCAAGCCAGGAGAGTGTCAAGGAAGTGCAGGTGCTCACCTCCACATATTCCGCCGAAGACGGGCGAAACAGCGGCATACAATTAAAAGTTGTTTCGCAAAACGGCACTAATCAATGGCACGGCAGCGCATTTTTCAAGCTTAACGATCCGGTATTGAATGCTTTTAACACAATGCCGATCCAGGTCGGGAGCGTTTCCACGCAGGGGCCGCAACGCGTAGAACAAAAATACAAAAGTTATGGCGGCAGCTTTGGCGGGCGAATAATCCGCGACAAACTGTTTTTCTTTTTCTCGTATGAGGGTTTGAATAACAAAACCAGCAACACCCGCAATACCTTCGTCGAGACGGCACAGTTCAGGCAGGCAGTAATTGCGGCGCGTCCAAATACCGTAACGCAGCGGCTGCTGTCGGCTACGGGTATCGAGCCGCGCATCGTGCAGGTGCTGGCGCCGACCTGTGCCGGAATTTTTTCGGGTTGTGCAATTGTCGGCAACGGCATTGACGTCGGTTCCATAACGGGCACATACGGTAACTATGTACCTACGTTTTCAACAAATCCGAACGGCGGCGGCCTGGACGGCATTGCTGACCTCCAATGGGTACAGATTTCTCTTCCGACGAGTTTCCGCGGCAATCAGTATTTCACCCGAATAGACTTCAATGCCACCGCCAAAGATAATTTCGCGGTAACTACCTACATAACACCGGTTACATTCAAGGGTTCTGACTCCAGTGCACAGAGCCGTCCGATGGCCGATATAACCTCCAAACGGCTGAATTACCTTGTCGGCGTAATTTACAATCGCACCATTTCATCGCGGATGGTAAATGAAGTGCGTTTCAACATGACGCGCTGGGGCATACAGGAACTGGATGCCAATCCCGATGCAAGATTTGACCTGCCAAGAGTCGAAATCGAGGGAATATTCAGCGACCGTCTGAGGTTCGGGCCGCCCTGGGGATTGAACACGCCGGCAGACATTCTGGAGAGGCAGCTGGACTTTCGCGATGTGCTGACCTGGGTCAAGGGCAACCACTCATTGAAGTTTGGTGCGGAATATCGTCTGGATATCAACAGCAACTTCGAGATCGGCGGCGCGCGTCCGCTCTATTCATTCCACCGAATGTGGAACTTTGCAAACGGGACGCCGATTTTTGAACTGCTGACGGCGAATAACCAAGGCAAGCCAACCGCCAACAATACATCTTTTCAGACCGGCGATCTTGCTTTTTTCATTCAGGATAACTGGAAATTCCGTCCGAATCTGACATTGAATCTTGGCCTTCGCTGGGAGTATTTTTCGCCGATTACCGCACGCAAAGGCGTTATCGGGAATCTCATTCTAGGGCCAAACGGCGGACTCGGCGGTGCAGTAATTTCAACGGCAAAACAGCTTACCGACCGTGATCTGAACAATTTCGGCCCGCAGCTCGGCTTTGCATGGAGCCCGAAGCGGTTCAACGACAAACTGGTCATCCGCGGCGGCGGCGGAATCGGCTACGACAGGCTTGCAAATGCTTTGCTGGCCAATGCACGCCGCAATCCGCCAAACGGTGCCATTTACGGGATTTGCTGCGGTACGGCGCCCGGCGAATTCGGCAGTCCATTCGCAGGCGGACAGATTGTTTATGCAAACAGCAGCGACGGGACGATATTCGGCTTCCCGGTTCATCCGCTTATCGGCGGCGGGACAAATCCGGCAAACGGTCTGCCGGTAAACGGCTCGGTCGAGATTTACGGGGCTCCGCGTAAACTTCCAAACGCTTATGTTTACAGATATTCGCTTGAAGGTCAGTATGAACTTCCATGGCGGATGGTGGCATCGCTCGGATATCAGGGCAGTCTCGGCCGGCGATTCGTGCGGATAGACAGGGTGCATATCACCGTGCCGTCTTCAAATCCGAACATCTTTGCCGGTTATTTTGCCCGCCCGGATGTCAATAGCAGTTTTAATGCGCTGCTGGCGAGCCTCCGGGGACGGCTGAACTACGGACTTTCCTTCAATCTGAACTACCGGTTCAGCAAAAGCCTTGACACAGTTTCATGGGAAGCTCCATGCGGTTGTACAGACCAGAGTTTTCCGGTTGACCAGAAAGAAGAGCACGGACCATCGGATTTTGACGTGCGCCACGCAACAACGGCAAGCTTCATCTGGGACATCCCTTTTTTCACGGACAAATCTAAGCTGACCGGAAAACTGCTCGGAGGATGGCAAATAAGCTCAATCATTACGCAACATACGGGCTTTCCCTGGACTCCGAAGATTTTCGGCTGCCTCCAGCAGGCAAACACTCCCGGGGCATTTTGCGATCCGCGGCCTACCTCCTACAACGGAACCCGGCCGGCCGGCAATTCAAACGCAAATTTCCTGCGTCCGAATGGTATTTTCGGCGTGCCGGGAACAAGCGTTTTCGGAACTGCCTTTAACAGCAGCAATCCGTTTGCCAATCGCCCCGCAATAGGTAGAAATTCGCTTTTCGGCCCGAAGTATTTTTCGGCTGATGTGTCTATCTCAAAGAAATTCGGGCTTCCGCAGGTTGGAATACTTAATGAAAATGCATCGCTCGACGTAAGGTTCAATTTCTTCAATGTTTTCAATAATCTGAACCTTGCACCTTTCAATTCCAACTCCGACCCGACGCGGGTCCAGTTGCAGACCTTTGGAATTGCAACCAATGGACTTGCGGGACGCGTAGGCGAATTTCAGGTGCGTTTCAGCTTTTAACAGACACGGCAGGGCTTGAATCCTACCGGGGCAAAGGAGGCGGTTTGTTTTCCGCCTCCGTGCCTGTCGGATTAAGACGGGGGAGCAATCTGCGATGATGCGTACCGCTATTGTTTTTGCGGTGTTGTGCGCCGCTCCGTTTACGGTATTTTCTCAAGCAGGGCAATCCGTATTGGTCGCTGATTTCAACAAGACGAATTCAATCAGCAATATCGGCACGGATTTCGGCACCTGGGACAAAGATCCTGCGGACCCGACTCAGGGCTGCCGGATGAAATTCGTCCGCGATGATTCGTCCCTTGATCCAAAGGGGCATTCGCTGCGGCTGGAATATGACGTAGATTCGCCGCATCCGGCCTTCAACGGCTTCTGGCTGAAGCTTGGAGGCCGCAAGGCAGCCGATTTCCGGACATTGTCATTCAGCATTAAAGGCGACGGCGAATCAGGTTTTCCGGAATCGGTGAAAATAGAAATCAAGACCACCGGCGGCAAGGCTCTTTCCCTTTATATCCATGGTATCAAAGGCGAATGGCAAACTTTTGATATTATGCTGGAGCCGCTGGCAAACATTGGCGAGCGAATTTCAGAATTTACGATTGTTTTTGAGGATACCGTTACCCGGCCAAAGGTCGGTGCAATCCTGTTAGATCAAATACTGCTGAAACGCTGACCGCCGGGCATTGGTAATTACCATGTAATTACATTTACCAAAGACGCGAACTTTAATTTCCTGAAAATGAATTTATCCAAGCCCAGACATGCAATTGCCGTTTTAGTTATTTTTGCCTTTCTTGCCATATCGGCCTCCGGACAGACTAAAAATGCCGAAATAGAACGCCGTATTGACGCTCTGCTGGCGAAAATGACCGTTGCCGAAAAGCTTGGCCAGCTTCAGCAGCTGGACGGAGAAGCCAATGGCCGCTATCGCCCCGAACATCTGAAAATGGCAGAGAATTGCATGCTTGGTTCTACGCTTAATGTGCGCGGAGCCGAACAGGTCAATGAACTGCAGCGTGCCGCGATGCGATGCCGTCTGAAAATACCGATTCTGTTCGGTTTCGATGTAATCCACGGCTACCGGACCATTTTTCCTGTTCCGCTTGGCGAAGCGGCAAGCTGGGACACTGCCCTAGCCGAAGAAACGGCCTCAATAGCCGCAGCGGAGGCACGGGCGGCCGGCGTTCATTGGACATTTGCTCCAATGGTGGATATAGCCCGCGATCCGCGCTGGGGACGCATTGTCGAAGGCTCCGGAGAAGATACGTTCCTTGGGTCACGTTTCGCATTTGCAAGGGTCCGCGGCTTTCAGGGAAATGATTACTCTGCCGCAGACCGCCTGATGGCAACCGCCAAGCACTGGGCAGCCTACGGCGCCGCGGAAGGCGGCCGCGATTACAATACAACCGACCTTTCCGAACGCACTTTAAGGGAAATTTACTTTCCGCCTTTTAAGGCCGCACTGGATGCAGGTGTCGGGTCATTTATGACCGCATTCAATGATTTGGACGGTATTCCGTCAACCGCAAATCCGTTTATTTTGAAAAAAGTGCTTCGGGACGAATGGAAATTTGACGGATTGGTGGTCAGCGATTATACGGCCGTCATGGAATTGATCTTTCACGGACTTGCCAAAGACGAAAAATCCGCTGCCGAATATGCCCTGAATGCCGGAACCGATATGGAGATGGTCTCACGGCTTTACAATCGCTATGGTGCGGAGCTGCTTCGTGAGGGGAAAATTTCCCGGGCGGTCCTGGATGAAGCTGTCCGTCGTGTTTTGCGGGTCAAGTTTCGTCTCGGGCTTTTTGAGCGTCCTTTTGCCGATTCGGAAGCTGAACAACGCGAGGTGTTCAAAAAATCCAATTTGGAAGCGGCAAAACGTGCGGCCGAGCGGTCATTTGTTCTCCTCAGAAATGATAATCGCACGTTGCCGTTTCCAAAGACCGTAAAAAAAATTGCCGTTATCGGATATCTGGCTGACAGTAAGGCGGATATGCTTGGCAGTTGGGCAGGCGACGGACGACCGGAAGATGTCATAACGTTAGTTGAAGCATTGAGACGAAAATTTCCCGATAAAGAGGTTATTTACGTTCCGGGCTGTGATGCCCGCTGCGAATCGGATGAAGGCTTCAAGGCCGCCGTTGATGCCGCGATGCAAGCAGACGTTACAATTGTCGCAGCCGGCGAGACGGCCGATATGAGCGGCGAGGCGGCTTCTCGTTCAAATCTGGATTTGCCGGGCCTTCAGACGGATTTGATCAAACAGATTCACAATACCGGCAGGCGTTATGCCGTCGTATTGATGAACGGCCGTCCGCTGACGATAAACTGGGTTGCCGATAATTCGCTTGCGATACTGGAGACGTGGTTTGCCGGAACGATGGCAGGGCCGGCAATTGCCGACACGCTCTTCGGGGACGCCGTCCCGGGCGGAAAACTTCCCGTTACTTTTCCGCGTTCAACGGGGCAGATACCGGTTTATTACAACCACAAAAACACCGGCCGGCCATATAAAGACAGTGAAAAATACACTTCTAAGTATCTTGACTTGCCGAATACTCCGCTTTTCCCGTTTGGATTCGGCCTCAGCTACACTACATTCAAACTCAGCAACCTAAGGCTTGATAAACTGAAAATACGGCCGGGCGAGACTCTTCGCGTCAATGTAACCGTTGAAAATACGGGAGATATTGCCGGCGATGAGGTTGTGCAACTATACATCCACGACGTTGCGGCCAGCGTTACGCGGCCCGTGAGGGAGTTGAGAGGCTTTCGGCGAATTCACTTGAAGCCGGGAGAAAAAACCGAGCTGGAATTTAACCTTACGGGCAAAGATCTCGAATTTCCGGGCCGTGACATGAAGCCGGTCATCGAGCCGGGCGAATTTGAGATTTTTGTCGGAAACAGCAGTGTAGGAGGGCTTGGATCGGTATTTCACGTAGTCAGTCCCGATCAGGCACTAACCTCCGCAAAAACCGGGCAGTATTTTGGCGAAGCTCCGAAATCGCCGGTTCCTGCGGCTCCGGTCAGCCGGGAGGACGAAGAGTTTCTCGAAGACCTGAGCCGGCGTGCGTTTCGTTATTTTTGGGAACATAGCGACCCGGAGACGGGGCTGACACTCGACCGTGCAAGGACAAGCGGAGAGCCGCCGGCAAAGGGAGAAGATCATTACCGGATTGCAAGCATCGCGGCTACCGGATTTGCGATAACGGCGAATTGCATAGCGGCAGACCGCGGATGGCAGCCGCGTAATGAAATAATCAACCGCACACGAAATGCATTGCGCTTTTTCGCACGACGTGCGGAACATAAAAACGGCTGGTTTTATCATTTTGTTGACCAGAAAACGGGCGAAAGGCGCTGGCAAAGCGAATTGTCTTCAATTGATACGGCACTCCTTCTCGGCGGCATTTTGACCGCAAGAAACTGTTTCGCGGATAAGGAAATACAGAGTTTAGCGGATGAAATTTATTCACGCGTCGATTTTGAATGGATGCTTAACGGCCATCCTTATCTGTTGTCGCACGGCTGGCGTCCCGAAAATGGCTGGATACCGAACCGTTGGGACGATTACAGCGAGCAAACAATGCTTTATCTTTTGGCGATTGGTTCGCCAAAGCACCCGATTCCGCCGGAAAGCTGGTATGCATGGGAGCGCAAATGGCGTGAATACGGCGGTTATCGTTATCTCGGAGCCGTTTCGCCACTGTTTATTCATCAGTTTTCGCATGCCTGGGTTGATTTTCGCGGACGCCGGGAAAGCAGGCCGCCCTTTGTCGATTACTACGAAAATTCAGTAAAAGCCACACTCGCACAGAGGAAATATTTTGCCGAGGTTCTGAGCCGCGAATTTCCCGAATATTCTGTCAATGTCTGGGGTCTGACATCATCGGACAGCCAAAATGGTTACGTTGACTGGGGAGCGCCGCCGCGCGACGGCAGGATTGACGGCACAGTAGTTCCTTGTGCCGCTGCTGGTTCGCTGATGTTTACCCCAAAAGAATCTCTGGCCGCATTAAGGGAAATGAAATCCCGCTTTGGCGGGAGCGTTTACGGGCGGTATGGTTTCGCGGACGCTTTCAACCCGCATACCGGCTGGGTTAATCGCGATGTTATCGGCATAGATGTCGGTATTACGCTTCTAAGCGCGGAGAACCTGCTATCGGGCAAGGTCTGGTATTGGTTTATGCAAAATGAGCCGGTCAGGCGTGCAATGGCCGCAGTTCAGCTCTATTGATGATTTTGTGTTAAATTACTCTGGCCGGATTTGAATTTGCTTCCGGTCTCGATTTTATGCCGCTTTTGGAAATGCGAAACATCGTCAAGGAGTTTCCGGGCGTCAGGGCTCTGGACGGTGTTACTTTTGCGCTTGAAGCAGGTGAGTTTCATTCGCTTGTAGGTGAAAATGGTGCCGGGAAATCCACTCTTATGAAAGTGCTTTCCGGCGTTTACCCGTCGGGAAGTTTTACGGGTGAGATTTTGATAGACGGCCGGCAGGTACAGTTTCGCAGCGTAAGAGATTCGGAAAATTCCGGAATTGCAATAATTTTCCAGGAACTGTCGCTGGTTAAGAATCTGACGGTTGCCGAGAATATTTTTCTTGGACGCGAGCCGTCTCATTACGGCCTGGTAGATTGGCCAAGGTTGTACGGTAAAACGAAGGCTTTGCTCGAAGAACTGGGGCTTTCAATCAATCCGGGAACTCCCGCCGGCGAACTGGGTATCGGCCAGCAGCAGCTTGTCGAAATAGCCAAAGCCTTATCAAAAGACGCCAGAATACTCGTCCTGGACGAACCGACAGCCGCATTGACGGATACGGAGGTTGAAACACTTTTTACAATCCTGAATGATTTGCGCCGCCGCGGAGTAGGGATGATCTACATTTCGCATAAACTCGACGAAGTATTTCGTATGAGCGATCGGATAACCGTGTTGCGCGATGGAAAAACAATTTTGACACGCCCCGCATCCGAAATGACCAAACAATCCGTAATCGAAGCAATGGTAGGCCGCGAGGTCGGCGACCTGTTTCCCAAACGCGAGCGTAGATACGGCGAAACGGCATTTGAAGTGAAAAACCTGACGGCGCATTTAAACGGACATAAAATACTCGACAATATTTCATTTTCCGTAAAAAAGGGCGAAGTGCTTGGCATTGCGGGTCTGATGGGAGCCGGCCGGACGGAATTGCTGATGACGGTATTCGGAGCCTGGCCCGGTTCGTCAACCCGCGAGATATATGTTGAGGGACAAAAAGTCGAAATCACGTCCCCGCAGGATGCCATTAAAGCCGGCATAGGCTTTGTTACGGAAGACCGAAAGCGTTACGGTCTGATTTTGGAACAGACGATTTTAAACAATATGACTCTGGCCGGGCTGGAACGCATTTCCGGGCGTTTTATCACGCACAGAGCCCGCGAGGCGGCTGCAGTACGTGAACCAATAGAAAAACTCAAAATAAAGGCAAATACGCCGCTTGCTACGGCCGGTAATCTTTCGGGCGGCAACCAGCAGAAAGTAGTTTTGGGTAAATGGCTTCTGACAAGGCCAAAGGTGCTCTTTCTCGATGAGCCGACTCGCGGCATCGACGTCGGAGCCAAGCAGGAACTTTATAACGAAATTGACCGTCTTGCCGCAGAGGGATTGGCCATTGTGATGGTTTCTTCGGAACTTCCCGAGGTTCTCGGGCTATCGGATCGCGTTCTGGTGCTTCATGAAGGCAGAATCACGGGCGAATTTTTCGGAAAAGAAGCAACACCCGAAAAGGTAATGGCCGCGGCAACCGGACATTTGTGAATTTGTAAAAATGAAAGAATCGCGGGAACCACTATTTTCACGTGCGGCGCTGCGCGCCTACGTCATGATCGGCGTATTGGCCATCATCTGGGCATATTTTCACTGGGCGACCGGTTCGATATTTCTGACTCCGCTCAATCTGTCCAATCTGGCAACTCAGATGTCGGTAACGGCGATACTGGCTGTCGGGATGCTGATGGTCATTGTTTCGGGCAACATTGACCTTTCGGTCGGTTCCGTACTTGGTTTTGCAGGCGGAATAGCCGGAATTGCGCTGACAACCTATAACCAAAGCACAGGCGTTGCGATTATCCTGGCGGTGCTTGTTGCCGTCCTCATAGGGCTTTTTCAGGGTGCTCTGACCGCGTATTTGAGCATTCCGGCGTTCATCGTAACGCTTGGCGGCCTGCTGGCCTGGCGCGGTGCCGTAAAATGGCTTCTGGGCGGATACACGGTGCCTGTTTCTGATCAGACGTTCATCGCTATCGGAAACAGTTACATACAGCCGACCGTCGGGTGGATTATTGCTGCAATTGCAATTATTTTCGTAATTTTCCTTGTGATTCGCGGTGAAAAGTCTTTGAAAACTTACGGGCTTGGCGAGGCAAATTATACTTCGGCGGCGCTGAAGGCCATTGTCCCGATTCTCGGCATTGCGGCTTTTACATGGGTGATGAATTCACACCGCGGCATTCCCGTGCCTGTGATGATATTGCTGGCGGCGGCTCTTTTTGGTGGTTTTCTGACCAATTCGACGGTATTCGGCCGCCGGCTTTACGCAATCGGAGGCAATCCGGAAGCCGCCAGGCTCTCGGGCATTGACGTTAAACGTAATGTTGTTAAAGTTTACGCCTTGCTTGGAGTTTTTACCGGAGTTGCGGCATTGATTTTCACCGCACGCGTCGGCAGCGCGGCGCCGGACGCAGGAGTCTTGAAGGAACTTGATGCCATAGCGGCCTGCGTGATCGGCGGGGCTTCCCTTTTGGGCGGCCGCGGCACGGTTTTTGGCGCCTGCCTCGGCGCATTGATTATGGCGAGCCTTGATAACGGAATGTCTCTACTGAACGTTCGTGATTATATGCAGGACATTATCAAGGGTTCCATACTGGTAGCTGCCGTAGGGCTGGATATGATGGGAAGACGGCAGGCTTGAAACCAAAGAGTTATTTCGGGCGAATTTAAGACCGGAATGACAGACCATCTTCTTACCCGAACAATAGTTATCAAACGTCCGCGCGAAGAAGTATTTGAATTTTTCGCCGATGCTTCGAATCTGGAGCAAATAACGCCGCCGGAACTAAACTTTCACATTCTCACCACGCTGCCGATAGAAATGCGGACCGGTACACTGATCGACTATCAGTTGCGCCTGTACGGATTTCCTATGAAATGGAGGACCGAAATCACGCTCTGGCAGCCGCCCGAGGTATTTGTAGATACACAACTTAAAGGTCCTTATCAAAAGTGGGTTCACCGGCATACTTTTACGGAAATCGAAGGCAGGCAGACGCAAATCGATGACGAAGTAATATTTCGTCTTCCTCTTGAGCCTTTAAGTCTTTTGGGCTTGCCGCTTATCCGGCGGCAACTGGATTATATATTTGACTACAGACAGAAAAAAGTTGCGGAGCTGCTTGGCTGAATCTTTGCAAAACCATCAGTATTCTCCGCAGAAAACCAGGTCGGCGCGGCCAACTATTACCATTTCCCCGTTATCACGCCAGATAAATCTGGTTGTGCCGCCTTCGGTCTCTACCATTACATTACGGCCGGTTTTCCCCGTAATGCAGCACATGACAGCCGCAGCGCTGACGCAGGTGCCGGAGGAAGCCGTTTCGCCGGCGCCGCGCTCCCAGATTTTTAATTCTATGTTGTCAGGGTCGTGAACTTTTACAAATACAATGTTGGCACGTTCGGGAAACACGGGGTGCAATTCGAGTGCGCGTCCATATGCACGCCAGGCAGGAGCAAATTCATCAACAAATACGCAGGCGACGGGATTACCGACATTTACGGCCGAAATTTCGAAAGGTTTTCCGTAAGCGACTACCCGATAGTCAATAACGCGGTCCATCGGGACGTCTGTCAGTATCGGAATCTCGGCACTTGAAAAACGAGGAATACCGATCTCGGATTCGAACCGATAATGACCGGGCGCCATTTCCTCGAGCATCCTGATGTTTTTAACGCCGCTGCGTGTATTGAGACGAACGCGCGGCACCGGCCAGAGTTTCTTGTAAAATATGTATGCAGCCGCACATCGCGTACCATTGCCCGAAAAACCGGCAATACTACCGTCAGGGTTGATAATCTCACATTTGAAATCGCCCTCGCCGGTTTCATCCGGTTCGATTATGGCAAGTCCGTCACCGCCGACGCCGGTATGGCGTTCGCAGATTTCCAGCCCGAGATCAGTCTGCGGGACGTCCGGAGGGAGTATCCGCCGTTCGACAATAATATAATCGTTACCGAAACCGTGGAATTTGCAGAATGGTATTTTCACTTAAAATTTACCCTCGCGGCAAAAATCGGGGAGGCAATGACGGATAAGCAAAAATAAAAGAAAAGCGGCTGCATTTCGACCGTTTGGAACAGCCGCCCTTTCAAGTTTATGCGAAATCAAAGGCTTTATTCAACCCAGTCTGCAATAAAAACGTTTGTATCACCGGGTTTAGCCGCATTTCGGTTTGAAGCGAATACGAGTTTTTTGCCGTCGGGCGAGAACATCGGAAATCCATCGAATGTTTCGTTGTAGGTTACGCGTTCGAGGCCCGTGCCGTCCAGATTGATCAGCGCCAGATCGAAATTACGTTTTGAGCGATCGGTTGCAAAGTAATTTGTGCAAAATATAATCCGTTTTCCATCCGGCGTAAAAAAAGGTGCAAAACTCGCAGCACCGAGTTTTGTTACCTGCCTTTTATTCGTTCCGTCCGCATTCATTACCCAGATTTCAAAATTGTTTGGTTCTATCAGATTATTGGCAAGGCGCTCGCGATAACGTGCAATTTCTTCAGGCGTTTTCGGGTGATATGAGCGATAAACGATCTGTTTGCCGTCAGGAGAGAAAAATGCTCCGCCATCGTAACCAAGTTCGGTGGTGAGCCGTTTTACATTGCGGCCGTTGATGTCCATTGTGTAGATATCCAGATCACCGTCGCGCATGGAGGTAAAAACGATTTTCCTGCCATCGGGAGAGACTGTTGCCTCGGCATCATAGCCGGGTGTTTTCGTCAATTGGCGAAGCCGCGAACCGTCAGCATTGGCGGTGAAGATATCATATGAAGGGAAAACCGGCCACACATATCCTTTGGAAAAATCCGGATTCGGCGGGCAATCGGGCGAGCCCAGATGCGTAGATGCAAAAAGAATCTTACGGTCACGGTCGAAGAAGTATGAGCAGGTAGTACGGCCTTTGCCGTTTGAGACCATCCGCATATCCGAGCCGTCAATATTCATTGTAAAAATCTGATCGCATTTGAGATCTCCGTGCTTGGACTGAAAAGTAAGTTTCTTTCCATCCGATGAAAAATATGCTTCGGCATTTTCGCCGGTAAACGTCAGCTGGCGGATATTTTTCAGATGTTTTTCACCCGGAAACAAGAGATTACCGTCCTGTCCGGCACAATTGACAACCAAGGCTATAATAAAAGCGATGACAATGAACGAGAGTTTCATAATAGACTTATTCTAACGTGAAATGTTCTCAATCAGAATCCGAAAGCATTAGTTTTTCGAATGTTATTGACAAGAATTGCTTTTTAACGATTCTATTTATCTAAAATGATGTGTTTAATCAGTTGGAATTATGCCATTTGAAACCGCAGAAGAAGTGCTTGATTGGTATGAACGCCAGGAAAGAACCCTGACGCCTTCTTTTATTTCCTCGATTCCCTGGGAAAAGGTAAAGGAAACACCTCTTGACCCAAAATTCGTGCCTGTTTTGCTGTATATGCGTGACGTCGAAACACTGACGGAAATGTATCATGAGGAACTGCGCCGCACGCCGACGGGACGAGATCCGGTAATTGCAAAATTCATGGAGCGTTGGGGCGTTGAAGAGATTACGCATGGCGAGGTGCTTAATCGCTTTCTAAACGAAGCAGGTTTTCAAACACCCGAGGACTGGCAGCGGCAGGTGCGGCGAAATGTTCCGATTGGTTACACGGTTTCGACATATCTGCTGACAAGCTTGACTAATTTACTAGGCAGCACATTCACGGCTGCGCATATGTCCTTCGGCGCAATACACGAAATGTCAACCGCACAAGGTTACAGGCGTATGGAAATGCTTGCCAATCATCCCGTTTTGTCAATGATTCTACAGGGAATTATCCGTGAGGAAGCTGCTCATACGCAGTTTTATTTTAATGTTGCACGTATCGAGTTGAAAAAGAGTTCCACTGCCAGAAAGATTGCCCGTAAGGTCGTCGATGCTTTCTGGAAACCCGTCGGGCAAGGTTCTCTCGCAAAAGAGCGGGCTGAATATACGATAGCAACTCTGTTTTCCGAGCCGGGCGGTATCGAGCAACTGGACCGGACGGTAACACACAGATGCAGTCAAATGCCCGGATTCGAAGGCTTGAGCAAAGTAACGACACGGATAAGGGATATCTGCCGGAAGGCAGCAGCAACACGCTCTGCTGCCGGCATCGCCGCAACTGCATTTTTGTATTTCTGAAAAAGTTTCACTGTAGGATTTAACGGAAGTAAACCTCGATTCCTTCCTCATCTCTTACGCCGATTTTGCCCTCAGATGCGGCAAGGTCGAGGTGCGCGATTGCTTCCGAAACAGCAAGAAAGGTATGAACATCCCGCCCGAAAGATTGCGGAAAGAGAAGCCTTGCAAGTTCAAAGGCTGTAATTCCATCGCGGCTGACAAGGGAAACAACGGCTCGCTGGCGCTGGTCAATAGCCCGCACATATCTATTGAAAATTTCTTCGAAATCCGTTACGGGCTCGCCGTGTCCGCCATATGCCATTGTCGGTTTGAAGTTGCGCAATCGGGCAAGGCTGACCAGATATTCAGCCAAAGAGGGGAAGCGGCGCCCGGGATCAATCGGATCGGGCGAGACGATCGGGTTTGGAGTAATACGCTTGAGCACACAGTCCCCGCAGATCAAAGTCCGGTTGGCTTCGCGTGCAAAAGAACATGAGCCGGGCGTATGTCCCGGTGTATGGAGGACACGCAGTGACCCCGATTCGAATTCGATTTCCATCTCATCGCGAAGCGGAATGTGGGAATCGGCCTCGATTGCATCGGTAAGCAGGCTTATCTCGTCGTAGATTGACTTCATTTGGTCGAAGACGGCCGGCGGCACGCCTGATCTAAGCAGCAGCCGGCGATGTGCTTCACGGGCCAGACGTCCGAAAAGATGGCCGCTTTCCCAATCGTGAATATAGATTTCGGCATTTATCGCCTCATCGCGAACCCGGACAGCAAGGCCGCAGTGGTCTTCATGAGCATGTGTGAGGATGATTCTGCGGATATCCGAAAAGCGGACGCCATTTTCACCAAGTTTTGTTCGGAGCGTGGCCGCAGCCTCGGGAGTTTTTGGCCCGACGTCGATCAACGTAACCGGATCTTCGCGAATCAGATAGACATTGACGTCACCGACGTAAAAGGGCGTTGGGATTGAAAGCGGGATGATTTTCATATGGAAATGGAGAATCGGAAATTTTCATGCTTTCCGCGTCCTGATGTGAAAGACAGGACTATAATAACAGACAAAGGCATAATGAAAAGTATAAGGAACTACTGCAATGATTCGAAAAGTTTTAATCGTCGGTGCCGGCCCGGCCGGAACTACGCTTGCTATCCGGCTTGCAAGGCTTGGCATTGACGTTACTTTGATTGATCGCGCGAGGTTTCCGCGGCATAAGCTTTGCGGAGAATTCATTTCACCGGAATGTTTCGATTATTTCGATGAAATAGGTGTTACCGCGGAAATAGAACAGATTGGAGGCAGCGAGATTTCACAAAGTTTGTTTTATTCCGCATCCGGTAAATCCGTAGTTATTCCTTCAAGATGGTTTGCCGGCCGGGGCGCAATCGGACTTAGCCGTTATGCACTCGATAATATTTTACTGGAAGCCGCAAAAAACGCCGGCGTTCGCGTGATTTGCGAAACCCGTCTGGTTAATGTTCGCATGAGCGGAAATGCAATCAGCCATGCAATAGTAAAATCGCAGGACGGCTCAAAATGCGAGCTGCGGGCCGACCTCTATGTTGATGCGGGTGGCCGGACAGGAGCCTTTTCAAACCTCGCGGACAAACCCGGCCGGCGGAAACCGGGAAAAAGTCCCAAATATATCGCCTTCAAAAATCATTTCAAAAATGTCAAGGCAGAGGAAAAAACCTGTGAAATGTATTTTTTTTCAGGCGGTTACGGCGGTGTCAACCGCGTCGAGGGAGATCTATTCAATTTTTGTTTTATTGTCAGAAATCATCCCGGTCTGGTAAAAGATCCCGAACAAATCATTTCCAAGGTTATTCTGGCAGATAACCCCCGCGCCCGCGAAACATTGGCGCAAGCAGAATCCGTCCGCGAATGGATTGGCGTACCCGTTTGGCACTATGGATTTTCGAAACACCTGACGGCCTCGAATCTGCTTGAGATTGGCGATGCCGGTGCTTTTATTGACCCATTTACGGGAAGCGGTATCCTGATGGCTCTGGAAAGTGCCGGATTGGCTGCCCAAAGCATTGAAAATACAGGGTTTGAGGCCGATGCCGCACTGAAATCCTTTTATTCGGCAAGAAAGTTGAATCTCGGCTCCCGATTGATTTCAGCGGCCCTGCTTCGCCGGGCTGCATTTTCAAAAATATTATCTTCGGCGGCGATCACATTCGCCGGCAAATCAAGATGGCTCGGCCGAAATATGGCCGGACTGACCAGGCAAAAGCATTCTGCCCGGCGTTTATAAAAAAATTTAATGAAAAGGTTAGATTTTGCTTGCCTAAATTCAATTTTTACGCTAAAAACATCAAAGCAAATCGTGTCTTAACACCGGCAAACGATAAAAACACAAAATGTTCAGGGCATTCAGCCGGCAAAAGCATTCCCCGAAAGGTCGGTTGAAATATTTGGAATTGCCCTTTGTTTGCCGTAAAAAGTCTCGCAAAGCAAGGAGAATAAATAATGCAAGCAGTTACCTCTTACATTGGCAACCGATTGCAGTGCATTTCACTGTTGATCGCTACATTGGCGTTTTCGATTGCGGTTTTTGGTCAGGCGCAGGTCAGTACTGCCGATTTGACCGGAACGGTTGTCGATCCCAATGATGCAGCAATTCCCGGCGTAACCATTACCGTCCGGAATGTGTCAACCGGTTTCACACGAAGTGTAACGTCTTCGGCCGATGGAACTTATTCCTTAATCGGGCTTCCGCCGGGAAATTATGAGATGACGGCCGAGGCATCGGGTTTCAAAAAGGTTGCAATTTCCCCGATCAGACTTACGGTAGGTCAAAGTGCCGATTTGAAAATTCGATTGGAAATCGGAACTCCCGATGTAGTTATAGACGTTTCGGGCGACTCAGTCGAACTAATTGAGACAGGCCGGACAACCGTTGCCAATACAATAGATTCCGAGCGCATACAAAATCTCCCGATCAATGAGCGCAGCGCCACGGGATTTGCGCTCACGCTTTCAACCGTCGGACGCGACAACGGCCGTCCTATCGGACCGGCTCCGACGTCCGGCCTTAACATCGGTGGACAACGCGGCCGCTCGACTCAGGTAAATGTTGACGGCGTGGATTTTACGGATAATTCAATCAATGCGGCCCGCTCAACCGTCGGCCAGGAAGCAGTACAGGAATATCAGGTCTCTACTAATTCCTACATGCCGGAATTTGGCCGGGCAACAGGCGGTATCGTAAACGTTGTAACAAAACGCGGTACAAACGATTTTCGCGGCAATTTTTTCGGATTTTTGCGCGATAAGGAAATTCAGGCCCGCAATGCCTTCGCCCCGCCGGGACCAAAGCCCAATTTTACGCGTGGCCAGTACGGCGCGACACTTGGCGGGCCGATTGTAAAAGACAGGACGTTTTTCTTTACCGCATTTGAAGGCCGACAACGTCGTGAATCGGGATTTTTCACAACGAACGTCGCACAAGGGCTTACAGGTTCCATAACGCTGCCGCCGTCTCTCGGCGGTCAGACATATAACTATCTGACACCTGCACAGGTTGCATACGCCAATGCTTTGCTCGGCGTCAGCCCGGCAAATGCGGTTGCTTATCTGACACTGGCCTCAAGCGGCGGTTATACAGGGCTGACGGGAAATAATCCGCTGATCAGTCCCGGAGGATTCGGCGTCCCGGCCGGTCAGGTTATCGGGCCGCGTTTTCTCCTTGCAGGCACACCCGTACCGCTGAATACGGTTAATTCCAATGGCGATCCGATAGCATTCCGGCCGCTTTTCAACCTTCAAAAAGTATTTCCGATAAAAGACAAGACACATTTCTTCTCTCTGCGCGGAGATCATGCATTTAATGCCGATAATCAGCTTACGCTCAGATTTGGATACAACACGAGCAAAGTATCCGGCATTCAGGTTGAATCGCAAAATCAATCGCTGGGACAAAATGATTTCTCCCGCACGGGTATTTCGGATACCAAGGACACTTCTTTCAGCGCGGGGCTGAACACGAATTTAAGCCCCACGGTGCTGAATGAGTTTAGGTTTAGCTACGGCCGGCGCAAAACCAGTTTCCGCTCGCAGGTTAACGAAGCCGTTGCCTTCAACATCTCTGACACAGCCTTTATTGGGCGGGAACTCTTCTCGCCCGTTGACCGGACGGAGACCCGTTATCAGATAGCCGATAACGTGAACATAGTTGCCGGCACGCATACATTCAAATTCGGGGGCGATTTCAACTGGGTAAACATACCCCGTGCACGGTTTGAACTAAACTTCGCCGGGCTATTCAACTTCGGCGAATTTGCTTCCACCAATCTTGCCCCGTTTCCTACAATCGGTTCGCTGGCTCCGCCGCCGTTTACACCGGTACAGGCTTACGGGCTCGGTTTACCCTCGATTTACGTGCAGGGGTTTGGCAATCCGATTAGTAAGATTAAAAATAAACCAATCGCCTTTTTTGCCCAGGATTCGTGGAAAATACACCCTAGATTTACGCTTAATTACGGAGTCCGTTATGACGTTGAATTGACGGAAACCATTGCTCCGGTGGCATTTCGCGATCCATTGACCGGCATCAATTTGTCAAGCGCCGATTTGGTGGCTGCGCAGGATGCGGTCGGAGTTCAGCAGGGATTTCCGCGGGATACAAATAACTGGGCTCCAAGGCTTGGTGCCGCATGGGATCTTTTCGGAAACGGGCGAACTGTATTGCGTGGAGCCATCGGGCTTTATTATGACCATCCACTGCTGACAGTAGCCTTTAACTCGGATATCGCGGATGCCGCACAGCAGCAACAGGCGGTTCTTACTCCCGGCAGTCCAACGCCTACGGCGCTCCTTAATGCGACACAAGTATTTCAGGGAACAGTCTGCACCGCTGCCGGTGGAAATCCCATCTGTCCGACTGGTGTATTTACTCCCGGTGCCGCCGCCTCGGCGCAATATCAATTCGGGCGCCAGCGGTTCAATGACCAGACATTTCCCGGATTTGGCACAATCCTGCCATTTACACTGCCGGTTGCCAAGGATTTCCAATACGCTTCCGCTACACAGGCTAATTTCGCCGTTGAGCAGCGGCTGACCAAGAATATGTCGCTTTCGGTAGGTTACATTTTTGTCGGTGCACATCATCTGCCGCATCCGACAGATTTGAACGTACCGAACACGACGCTTCAGATACAGAATTTCCAGCGATTTTCCGGCGGACTGCTTCCACGCAGCACCACCGAAGCACTTGCAGGTATTTCGATTGCCACCACTGCCCCCGGCTCAACATTTACCAATGCCTACGGCCAGACCTGTGTTGTCGTCATTGGCGGAATGATCGCACAATGTCCGAATGGGCGTGTCGTCAATCCGTTTATTGCCAATGTCTTCCGTCCGAGCGGCCCGAATTATTTCCTGGCAGCCGCTCTCTCCGGCGGTGCGGTAACCAAAGCCGTACTGGATTCTCAATTGGCTGGAAGCCTTAGGACGCCGGGTGTGCTGTCGCCTTTCGGCTCTGTCAATGCTCAGATCTCTGACGGAAATTCCAGCTATAATGCGATGAACGTGGAACTGAAACGGCGGTTTGCCAATAATTTCACGTTCCTGGCATCCTATACGTGGTCGCATTCGATCGACGATTCATCCGATCTGCAAACTCTGCTGTTGCCGCAGGATGTCCGTCGGTTTGATCTGGAAAAAGCCGATTCGCTATTTGATCAGCGGCATCGCTTTGTTTTCAGCGGTCTGCTCGCATCTCCACAGGGCTGGAGAAATGCACCGGCATTTGGCAAACGTTTCTTTGCCGATTTCACAATCGCACCGATTATCGAAATTTCATCGGGGCGGCCATTCAACATTCTGACCAACGTTGACACAAACAACGACCAGACTACACAGACTGATCGTCCCGATGTGGCAGCAAACGGAACTCTTTGCCTGCCGATTATTCCCGTGCCGCAAGTCCCGGCCGGTGCTCCGTGTTCACTTTTCGACTTTGACAAAAATGGTAATCTGATCTTCGGCTACGGAAGCCTCGGACGCAATATGGGTCTGACCGGGCCGTATGCATCCGTAGATCTGCGTATTACTCGTGCATTCCATTTCGGTGAGAGGATACGCATAGACCTGATTGCGGAGGGTTTCAATCTCTTCAATCGTTTCAATGAAGCATCGGATTCACCTTTCTTTGGGTCTATCAACCAAATCGGCCGACGTCGGGGTTCCAAATTCGCCGGCAGATCAACGGCTGCTTTCGATCAACGGCAATTTCAGCTTGGTCTGAAAATCAACTTCTAGACCCTCAAGGTCAATTATGTTCTCTGCCCGCGTCCGGTAATCATGCCGGACGCGGTATTTTTTGTGATAGCATCTCAAATGATGTTTCGGTCTGAACAAATCGAGCTGAATGCCGCCATCAAAAGAAAGGCAGCCGAATTTGGCATTGACAAAATAGGAATTACCCTTCCCGGACGTCTGGAGGCCGAATACGACCGCTTCCTGCAGTGGCTTTCGGCAGGTTTTCATGGCGAGATGGCCTGGCTTGCACGCGATACGGAAAAACGTGCCGATCCCGGAAATGTTTTTCCCGGAGCAAAGTCCGTTATCGTTGCCGCCGTCAATTATTTTGCACCTTTCAGGCATTCGGCTGAGCCGGAAAAAGGCAAGATTTCCCGTTATGCCTGGGGCGATGATTATCACATAGTAGTTAAAGATAAGCTGGAGAGCCTGATTAAATGGCTGAAAGATGGCTTTCCCGAGATGAAAGCCCGTGCATTTGTTGATACTGCACCATTATTGGAAAAGGCGCTTGCAGTACGTGCCGGCCTCGGGTGGATCGGGAAAAATGCAAATCTTATTACCCGTGAGTTTGGATCATGGGTCTTTTTAGGCGTTATCCTGACGGATTTGGAGATTGCGGCTGACGAACAATTTGAGGATGATCATTGCGGCAAATGCCGCCGATGTATTGATGCCTGCCCAACGCAGGCAATAAGCAGTCCATATGTAATTGATTCACGTAGGTGTATTTCCTACGCCACTATTGAGCTGCGCGGCGAAAATTTACCGTCAGAGATTACCGCCAATCAGGACGGATGGCTTTACGGATGCGACGTTTGCCAGGATGTTTGTCCATGGAATAAATTCGAAAAACCCACTAAAGAAACTGCATTTTGGCCGCGCATGGGCGAAACGGAAATTTCACTTAATCAAGTATTGGAAATGAACAATGAGCAATATGCTGAACGCTTTCGCCAATCCGCAGTCAAACGCGCAAAACTCTCGGGGCTGCGGCGAAACGCCACCGCGCTATTGAACGAAAAAAACAGATAATTTTCTATTCTCAGGGTTTGCAAAAGTGTATCATTCAATCATATGGTGCTGTGCGACTCCTTCGGCCGGACTATCCGCGATCTGCGTATATCGTTGACCGATAAGTGCAATTTTCGCTGCTTCTATTGTATGCCGGAGCATCGTACAAAGGTATTGCCGCGGGATGAACTGCTAACCTTTGAAGAAATCGCACACATAGCAGAAATATTTGTCGAACTCGGGATAGAAAAAATCCGATTAACCGGCGGAGAACCGCTTGTTCGCCGCGAGATCCCGACTCTGGTCAGGTCACTCAACAAACTACGACCGGGATTAAAAGACATTGCATTGACCACAAACGGCGCGAGATTTTCAGAATATGCTGAGAATCTGCAGTCAGCAGGGCTTGATCGGGTTACTTTCAGCCTCGATAGTCTAGACCGGAAGAAATTTTTAGCGATAACCGGTTCGGACTCGCTGGACGCTGTGCTGGAATCCATACAAATCGCCGTTGCGCTTGGTTTCTCAAACACAAAAATAAACGCCGTTATTGTCCGCGGCCGTAATGACGACGAGATAATCGCTTTTGCTGATTTCGCACGCAAGAATGGCGTGTCCGTACGCTTTATTGAGTTTATGCCGCTTGATTCCACACATAAGTGGAAGCGGGAATCTGTCGTAACCGGCAAGGAGATTCTTGAACGCATTGCAGAGCGATATGAAATTTCACCTGAGGAAATGCTGCACGCCGGCGACACTGCACGCCGATATCGTTTTACAGACGGCTCGCCGGGAGAAATTGGTATCATAGCGCCTGTTTCGCAAAGCTTTTGCGGACAATGCTCAAGGATAAGAATTACTGCGGACGGACAAATACGAACCTGTTTGTTTTCTCAAACCGAGTATGACCTGCTCTCGATTCTGCGCTCTGATGCGAAGGATGACGTAATCAAAGAGTTTATTGTTAATGCCGTGAATAAAAAAGAGGCCGGCCATCGTATCAACGAGCCCGATTTTGTTCAGCCGGCACGTTCCATGCGTTTCATCGGCGGTTGAAATCGCATTGGGTCTATTGACGTTCTAACCGCCGGCGAATGACCACCGGGCTCAAATGCGATAAAATCTCAGATATGGCAAATCTGCCGCAGATTTTGGGATTTACACGCGAAGAACTAGTCCATCTGTTCGAAGAAATGGGTGAGGCGGGATATCGCGGCGAGCAGCTATTCAGGTCACTGCACAGACGGCGGATATTCGATTTTTCAGAAATGTCCGACCTGCCGTCTCAGTTACGTAAAAAACTATCTACGGCGGTAAGCGCCGCTTCCCTGAAGGTTGAGGCGAAATTCATTTCAAAAGACGGAACGCGCAGATATCTGATGCATACTGCGGATAATTATCCTGTCGAGACCGTATTTATTCCGACGCCACGACGCGATACAATTTGTTTTTCTTCACAATCCGGCTGTCCATTGAAATGTGATTTTTGTCTTACCGCAAAGCTTGGTTTGATGCGCAATTTGTCGGCTGCGGAAATCGTTGAGCAAATTGCGATTGTGCTCAACGATGTTTATGGACCGGGCGAACCGACTCCGCATGGTACAAATCTGGTTGCGATGGGCGAAGGCGAGCCATTTCTGAATTTTGAGAATTTGCTGAAAGCAATCCGGATACTTGGCGATGAATCGGGACATTTTATTGTTCCAAACAGAATTACAGTCTCGACAGCCGGAATTGTTCCGAAAATCAGGGAATTTGCTTTATTGAAGAAAAGGCCTAATCTGGCTATTTCACTTTCAGCTGCCAACGATGCACTCAGAAATAAACTGATGCCAATAAATCGACGTTGGCCATTAGCTGAATTAATGTCTGCCGCAAAAGAATTTGAAACGACTCTGCGGCGCGGCGAAAAGTTTACATTCGAATATGTTCTGCTCGGTGGAGTAAATGATTCATACCAACAGGCCTGCGAACTGGCCGGGCTTTTGCGTAAATACAACCTGCATAAGGTGAAGGTCAATCTGATTCCACACAATCCCGCCGAGCAGTTGCCGTATCATCCAAGTGACCCTGCAGACGTGCTAAAATTCAAAGAAACCCTTGAATCCTTTGGATTTGCAGCCTATGTACGACGCCCACGAGGACGTGATATCTATGCCGCCTGTGGCCAATTGGCAGCAATGGAACCGGCAGTCATGTCAGTAAATTAAAGTTTATTGCTATGGAATTATTGATTCCGGGATTGATTATAGTTGCTCTAATGGTCTGGGCATCGACGAAAATAAAGCGGATTTCGGCTGCCGCCTTTGAACCTGAAGTGATTGAAATGCCGCTTTATTCGATTCAAAAACCCGACGGTTTCTTGCATATTTTAAATGACGAAAGCGGGTTGGATTTTCGTGCTTATTCACGCGAATTGGAAACTATCGGGAGACTGGATTATCGCACTGCAACCATTGAAGTTGAGATATTCGATAGAAAAACCCTCGAAGAACGTATTTCGGAAATTCGTGCGTTTTCTCAGGAAATAAGCGTATCAAATTATTTGGATGGCGGCGAGAGGTCGGCGATTGTCCGTAATCGCAGAAAAATTGATAATGCAGAATATGCAGAAACACGCAAAATCATCACGCGCGACGGAAGGCTTATTGAGCTGCGTGTTGCGGTACTGGAAGATCGGGCGGAAGACTTTTCAGCGAAAGTTGAACAGATTATAGAAGGATTTACAATGAAAGTGTAAACCAGAATTATCGTGTTTACATCAGATTTGATATGTCACAAATTAAAATACACCATGCATTAATAATTCTGTCATTTGTATTTCTTTCTGCCGTATCCGCAAAAGCGCAGTCGCTAAGCGGCTCCATTGGCGGGGGAACGGTAGAGCGCGGAAAGGCATCACGCGGCGTGCTCATTCTAAATATTCCCGATGGACTTCATGTAAATACTAACCGGCCAAACAGTCCATACGCCATTCCTACAACCGCCAGATTGTCAGGCCGCGGACTAAAAATCTCCGGGCCTTTTTTCCCGAAAGGAAAATCGAGGAGATTTGAATTTTCTAAAGACGCAATAAACGTTTATGAGGGAACTGTACGGCTTCCATTTACGGTAACCGTGCCGGCCAATTTTCGGGGTAATTCAATCAGTGTACGTGCCGTCGTGCGATATCAGGCCTGTACAGACGAAGTTTGCTATCCGCCGCGTACCGCCGAGATAACTATAACAGCCCGAGTCCGTTGATATTGAGAGGACGACAATCACCGGAGACGTCCGATGACCGAAAGAAGACGGCCGGTGCGGCCGAATTTTTCACGGTCGATGCGGTAAGAAAAAAACAAATCGCTTCGCGACATTGTGCAATAGGGAGCTATAAATATATTTTCCGGAGAAACGCCGGCCGAAATAAGTTGATTCCGGTTAATTTTTGGAAGGTCTATGCGCGAATGGCCCGGCCGCGTGGGGTAAAAAAATGATGCGTTATTCGGATTTGCGGCTACCAGCGCGTCGAGAACCTCAGCCCCGACTTCGTAATTATCGGGACCTGCTGCGGGACCGATTGCAGCAATCATAGACTTCGGAGCAGCATTGAATTCACTGGATAGCAGGGAGACTGTTTTTTGAACAATAGAAAGAGAGGTGCCGCGCCAACCGGCATGGACCGCAGCAAACGCTTTGGAATCTGGCTCTCCAATCAGAATCGGGACGCAATCAGCTGTTTTGACGGCTGCCAGAATGCCTTTCATCTCGGATGCCAACGCATCATATTTTTCGCTGCCGGAATCCGCATCTTTTTTACTCCGGATTATTTTTATGCCGTCGCCATGTATCTGCCATACGGTAGCAAGCAGCATTTGATCAGGCGAGGTACCGAGAGCGGATAGGAATCTATTGCGGTTTTCACGGATATTTTCGGCTGTGTCTTCGTCGTAACCGGCGAGATTGAGGGAATTACCCGGAAAAGGCGAGACGCCGCCCAGACGCGTCGAAAAAGCGTTGACAAAACCGGCGTTTTCCAGCGGGGCACAAATCAAAATACGCGTCCCCGCTTGCTCTCGCCAATAGAAGCCCAAATCTGCTAAAGTCTTTTCATCTGGTTCATCTATGATTGTTTCAACAGGCATCGACATAATCGAAGTCTATCGCATTGCCGGGATCATTTCCAGAACGCCGCGTTTTGCCGTAAGGGTTTTTACGGTTGCAGAGCGAGCCTATTGCGAAGCACGCGGTACTGGATCCGCTCAAAGTTTTGCAGGCAGATTTGCAGCAAAGGAAGCATTCTTCAAAGCATTGGGAGAAGGCTGGCGTGGCAATCTCAAATGGCAAGATGTCGAGATAGTCACTGATGAAAAGGGTGCGCCGCGATTGGAAGTACACGGAGCCGCAGAGAAAAAAATGCGTGAACTTGGGGCTTCACGCATTCATCTTTCCATCTCACATACACAACAATTCGCTATTGCACAGGTAATACTGGAATCAGAAGATAGATGACAGAACGAATATCATTGCTTAGGCTCGCTATATGAAAAATACCCGACTGCGACATCATGGTCCGAGAAACGTTCGACCCGCTCTCCATTTGCACGCAAAACCTGTGGAAAGTCTGCATTGACCCTTAGATAACCAAAGCCCGCAAGATGACGTTTCATTATCCGGTTAACCAAAAAATGGTCGAGAACCTGTGCACTGCCGTCAAAAACATAAGAATATTGCTGGTCGGCTTTAATGTAGTCCACCAAATCAATCAAGTCAGGATTTACAAGATCCGGAGTAGGAAGCAGAACCGAACCGGCAGGTGCGGGAGTGCCTTTTATGGTTCCGATTACATCCACAATGCCATCATTGAATTGAAAAGCATTAAAATCTCCAACCAGCAATAAACGCTCATCAGGTTTTTCTTTCTGTCGGCGATTGACCCAATTTGCCAGATATTCAGCCTGTAGTTTGCGTTTCAAACGTACTGCCGGTCCATCTTTAGGGTCATCGATCCCGCGCATTGATTTCAGGTGATTTACTACCACTGTTACAGAAAGAGAAGAGTTGGCAGGACCGGAAAGGATTTCAGCTTCCAAAACCAATGGAGGACGGTCATTCAGGATATCATTATTTTTTGTAACAGGATTCAGGAATCTTTCATCTTTTCCTATTTGCTGAACGCCAACAACTTTCACCGATGCTGATTTTACGAGAAAACCCGAATCAATACCGCGAGGATCATTTCCTTCAATCAGATATGCTTCATATTTGGGATCAGGTTTGCCGGTTTGGATGGCATCGCGATTTATTCTTTCCGCTAGACGTTTCAGGACATGCAGATTTTCCGCTTCCTCGACGGCTATTATTACCGGAAAATGCAGATAGTCACGAACGGCAAGTGATACCTTGGCAAGCCGCTTTTCGAAAGCCTCGGGAGTAGCGACATCATCCTTTGTATCCGGATCATCTACGTCGTCCATAAAAGATTCGATATTGGATGCGGCTATCGAGAACTGATCCTCTCCGGGCGGCGGAAGCGTGAGCGGACGGATAGTATTTGTAATGACCGGTTTTGTATCAGGATCAAGGAGGATTGTGTAACGGCTAAAACCGTAATGCATAATTCCGGAGATGCCGCGGATTTCTGCTTTTGCAGGAACGTTTAATGCCCGACCGCCCGTCATTGCATCCGAGTCGATACGGATAATCTCGGGGTTATCGTCGAATATTGGCAGATTCGGGAATTCCTTTTTCCATTTCTCGCGTTGGTCGGAAGCCAGATAAGTTAAAATATCCAAACCGGGTTCACGAAAAGGACGCGGAATTCCTTTCAAAACTCCGAAAAAAACACCATCGGATCCGACATTTTCTGTTTTAGGATCGACACGACCGCCTGTCGGCGCGACAGTTACGATTGAATCTGCGGTGACACGCATGCCCTCATACTTTTCGAGTTGATCCACCGTGTTAGGTTTGAAATCATCTAGATTCAAAGCTACGGGTTTTGGAAGAGGATTGTTTTTCGATACAACGCTGAAAGTGTCACGGCCGCGCGTAAATGCTATCTCGGTTATGGTTAACCCGTAAAGATCACTCCGCGGGCGAAACTCATCGACGCGGCCTGATACGAGAACTTCGTTCCCGATTGCCGCTTCCGCCATAGGTTCTTCCCGTGTAAAGACAAAAATGCCTTCGCTTGTTAAAGGATTATTATCGGTTTTGCCGTCCGGCGTCTGGATAAAAAAACCATTGCGGGTTCGCCCCGTAACAATGCCGCTTACACGGACTGACTGTCCGACGACGGGCGAGATATTGGTAGTGCCCTGAACAGCGGAAATAGGCATATCCCTTTGTGCAGAGGCACATCCATAAACAATAACTCCCGCAATAAGCAAAGAAAGAGCCTTTAGAAACGGCTTTTGAAGTTTCACTGACATCACTGGCGGTCTTTTCTCCTCTCGATGGTTTCCTGGGTAAGTTTTGGCAGAACGTTGAAGAAATCATAGCCTGTCAGGCGTTCCACCTGATCGACGGAAACCCGAAAATTTCTCCACGGTGCGTTAATATCCAGCGGGCCGAAGTTTGGTACGATAATACCGATTGTTCTGGTCGCCTTGGTAACTCTGGAAACGTCATTGTCGCCATTTGGCAGGACAAGAACGACTTTCCAGGTGTATTCAGGAATCGTAACGCGTCCCTGTGCAATCGTACCCAGCGATCCTACAGGTCCTGAAAAAATATAAAGTTCATTTCCCTGTGAGGCCAGAGTGCGGCAGTAGGATTCAAAATCCTCCCACGGTCCCTGATTGTTAGCCGCAAGTTGCGGCACCATATTCGTCATCAGGAAAGTAGCCGAATTATTTTCAACGGAGTTCGTCCGATCACCTGACGGACACATATGTCCGCGGTCATAGCCGGAGCCGGAATAATCCTGGCTCGTTACCTGATACCAACCATTCGGCAATGACGTATCGGGGCGGAAATTGTCCTGACGTGGAGTGCTGCCTATCCAGTTGCTTGCCAGTCTCCAGCCTACCCAGTTCGCAGTGCCTTTCATTCGATTGTAGGAGAGTGTGTACTGCGGTTTTGGCATCAGGTAATTATTTTCGTTTGCAACATCAGGCGTTGCTCCGGAAGGATTACCGAATATCAGCGGATCTTCATTAGGAAGCGGAGCGTTTACGGTTATCGTCTGGTTAAGGTTGACCGTGCGGCCCTGAGCATCTGAAGCGGTTGCGGTAAGAGTCCGGTTTCCTCCTGAGCTATTAGCCGGAATGGTTGCTAAGAATGAAAAAACATTGTCTCCTGCAGTTACGTCCCCGTTTGTCCCGTCATCATAGAAAGTTTGACTGGCTGATCCGCCAATTGAGGTAAGATTGCCTGCGACAGCAATTCCTGTACTTGGCGGCGTCGTAGCGGGAACGACGGTAACTGTCAATAAAGTCTGTGCTCCGGGAGGCAAAGATGATGGATTAGCCGCAAATGCCGCAAAGAGAGTTGTACCGGCACTTCCACATTGTACTGAAGGCGACGAAGAGTTGCGCGGAGCCGAAGGCGTCAGGGTCAGAAAATCGGCAGAATTATTGTCGGTATCTTTACAACCGTTTTCATCGCGTGCTTTTGACGAACTGTTTGGAGGTGCTGTTGTTCTGGTGCCCTCGAAAAAGATATTGGTTGCATTTCCCCAACCGACCGCATCTATGATCGTGCCTGTATTCTGATTGCCTTGTCTGATTGCAAGTCCGCCAGCCGAAGCAGAGAGCGAGCAGGTACAGGTTGTCGGATCATAAGTAAGATCCGGAGCAGCCGAACCGGTGTAGGACGTTGAAGCAATCAGATAAAACTGTCCCGGTTGTAGAATCGTTGTAGAGTTCCAGGCCGCCATCGGGCCGACGTCGCTGGTTCCCGAAGACGATCTGTAAACGACACGATAGCCGTTGAGATCCACGGGACTTGGGCCGATATTGTGGATTTCGATAAATTCATCGTTGGCGTTAGATGTGCCTCCGGCCTGAAACTGGCTGATTACCAGATTTGGAGAAGTCGAACTTGCAGGTTTTGCTGATTCGATCGAATTGAATGCTGCAAACAATGCCGCAAAGGATAAAAGAGGAGTGAGGAAAAAAATCAGTTTTCTCATTATTGAAATTCTACCGAAATTATAAATCTTGCGCCCGCGGGAAAACGATATGAGACCCTGAAACGCAACAGTATTAAAAGTCTAGCAACAACATTGCTTACAGAAAAGAAAGAAAAGCCCTTTTCGCTAAGGAAAAGGGCAAAGTTTAAGTGATTTTTAATAAATGTTAAGAACAAAAAACCGGGCGGTTACCGTGCCGCATCTGCGGCTGTCTCGAATGACTTTCTAATTCTGAGCACTTTCGCAAGCTCATTTTGGTCATCATAGTATCCCAGCCCGCCCGAGGGAGCATCTTCGGAATGCGTAACCCATGCGAGAAGTGTTCCATTTGGTGTATGAACAAACGAAAGTTTGCGTCCGTCCGGATCTGCGGGAATCGAATTGAGAGCCTTTCTGATTATTGCTGTCGCTTCCTGCAGGGATTTGTCATGAAATGGCGATTCATCTGCTTCCAGCATCACGGCAGACCAACAGCTGCCATTACCGCCGGAACAAGCCACTTCCTTGGTAAATGCAGAAAATCCGCACATTTTTCCCACGCAACCAATTACATTATTTTCCATTACTTTCTTCACCTCAAACAGTTAAAAGCGAGGGAGGCAATGCCCGATTCGGGCGTTAATTGAAATCTGAGATCAGTACCACATCTGATGATTCGATACCTCGTGTAAATGCCATTTTTCCGGCCGACGGTGAGTAATCGAAGCGGAAAATGCGGTCAGAAGAGAAATTGGTAATTTGCCTTGGCGGGCTGCCGTCAATCGGCTGCATCCAGATATTACCGACGCCGGATTCGGTATTGATGTAGTAAAGACCTCGCCCATCTGCAGTCCAGCGAATGTTACGCGATCGCACCAAGGGAACCGAATCCAGCATCCGGATGCGCCGGCCACCGTCTGCAGTGATGATTGCGACGCGGATATTCGAATCTTCTTTAGTCGGGCCGTAGTCAAAGGCTATGAAGCGGCCGTCCGGCGAAATGGCAGGAGAATCCGAGGGCTCTTGAGTCAATTGAATGGAGGGGCCGCCGTTTATTGAAACTTTACGAAGCGTGCCGGTTCCTCCATTTTCGTAAGCCGTATAGTAAATTACCCATTGTCCATCGGGTGTTACAATCGGGTCGCCTTTTGCACCCGGTTCTCCGGTCAATTCCACGACATCCGATCCATCAGGACGCATTCGCCAAATGCCCGGAGGACCGCCGCGGGTTGAAACAAAGACGATAAACTGTCCGTCGGGAGTTGCAGCCGGAGAAAAATTGCTGTTTTCGGCAGAACCAAAAGTCAATTGCCTGTTTACCGAGCGATCGGGCGAAACAATCCAGATATCAAATGCGCCTTTATTTCTAACGGTATAGATAACACTGCCATCAGGCATCAGCGCTATCCCTGAGCGGCCAATGTAATTACCTGCTTTTTCCGTAACTTCTACCGGCTTTGCACCATCTCCAATGCCGGATACCGAAACCGATGACATAGTATCAAATTGTGTACTGATAATTGTCCGGCCATCGGCTGAAAGACTTAGACCCGCATAAAGGCTCAAATCGTTTGTTACCCGACGCCGTTCGTCGGTTTCAGGATCTATGAGCCATATTTGCGAATTCTGGGTTTCGGTATCTCGTCCGGCTATCAGCAAGCGATTATCCGGCATCCATGCCAGTCCATTAAGCTTAATCCAGGATTGCGGATTCAGCTCCCGCCAATCGCCTGTTTTCAAATTGATTACCCATTGGTGGTCAAAACCGTCCTTGGAGGCAAAAGTCTGAGCTGCAATGAGTTGTCCATCAGGCGAAACAGCTGTCCGAAGGAATATCTGACCTTCGGGGGCTCTTGTCATTATGGACCCTTCTTTACCCTCATCTTTACCATCAATGGCAGCCTGGTGTATTTCGATGTCGTTGCGGATAAATGTAATGGAATTACCATCACGGGTAAACGACAATGGTCCTTGCGCGTCATTTATAACTTTACGCGATTGTCCGCCCAAGGCAGGGATCTGGAAAATTGCAGGCGGGCCCTCGCCATCGCTTGAAGTGTAGTAAATACGTGTACCGTCAGGTGAAAATGTCAGATCCCGGATTCGATGCTGACCCGGTTGGAGAATATTAACGCTTGTCTCGCCTTTAACCTGGCGAACCCATAGGCTGTATCGGCCACCGTCTGCAATTGTGTAAGCGAAATATTTGCCATCGGGCGAAAGAGCGGCCTGTTCCTGCAGAATATTTCCGGTAAAAGTCAGTTTGTCCAACCGCATCTTTTCAAACCGTTCAGGCCCGCGAAAAACAGCCGCAATTTGACGTGTAAATAGTCCTGCGGTTATTGCTATGACGATTAGTGCCGCAGCAGCTCCGCCCGCAATTATAGGATGCGTTTTGATTTCGGTGAGGAGCACTGAACTGATCGTCCGGGGGTTGCCTGCTATTTCATCGGTTTCGGCAAATGCCGCCGCATTGAGCTGTTCGGTTGGCAAACCTCTGTCAGGAGAACTACGCTGACCCGAAAAAGCATTTCCGTTGCTTTCCGACCGATTGGTAAGTATCAGCGTCTCGCGGATATCCTTGAGGTCAGCGAGTAATTCGCGCATTGTCTGATATCTCTCGTCCCGATCTTTTCTCAGAGCTCTTTTAACTACAATGTCCAGGCCATGAGGGATCGGGCGCGCGAATTGACTAAGCGGCCGCGGCTCTTTATGAAGAATTGAACCGACGACATCGAGATCATTCTCACCGATAAAAGGCATCCGTCCGGTTGCCATTTGATAAAGCAGTGAACCAAAGGAAAAAATATCAGAGCGCGCATCGACGTTTTTTCCGCGAGCCTGTTCCGGTGACATATATGCAACTGTTCCCATTACAAGGCCCGGGTGCGTTTGAACATTTTGGATCGTTTGCGCTTCGAAATCTGCGGAGGTATGGGTTTCGACCTGTTTTGCCAGACCAAAGTCCAACACTTTGACCAAGCCGTCCGGACGGAGAATCACATTATCCGGTTTGATGTCGCGATGGACGACCTTTGCATCATGCGCCGCAGAGAGAGCCGTTGCGATCTGTACGGCAATATCGAGCGTTTCTTCCGGGGTTAATGAAGATGATTTAAGTCTGGAGCCAAGCGTTATACCTTCGACGTATTCCATCGCAATGAAAGGAATCGGACCATCATCGTTGATTTCGTAAATCGTAACGATGTTCGGGTGATTCAGCGATGAGGTAGTAATTGCTTCGCGGATAAAACGCGCCATCCGATCGGCATCCGATGCGAAGTCTGTTGAAAGAACCTTTATGGCTATATTTCTTTCGAGCTTTGAGTCGGCGGCGAGATAAACTTCACCCATTCCGCCTTTACCAATGTTTCGGATCAAGCGGTATCTGCCTATCCAGCCGTCGCTGTCATTTACCCGCATTCCGGGTATTGTAGCACCTTTTAGCGAATTGGGCGCGGAAAAGTTATCAGACTGCGGTTCCCATCTTTATCAACAGCCCTGACGCCAAAGAAAAAATTGTCCTTAGACTTTTGTTTAATTGTGTAAGTTGTTACGTTGCCTACAAATAGCGAGTTTGTCCATTCTGGTGAAGAAGTATCGCGCCAGACGATTTCATATCCGGCCAGGTCGCTGTCCAGGTTCGGATCCCATTTCAAATCGGTGTCATTTGTCAGCCGGCTGGTTACAATTCCGACATTTTTCGGCGCTGCGGGAGCTAAAGCAAGCGAAGCAAGGGCAACCAGATTTACTCTCGTAACATTTGCGACATAACCGAAATCTACAAATTCCGGCGTATCTCCGTAAAAAACACCATTCTCTGTCCGGACATTCTGATGCTGGTGGTTATAGTCTTCATCTGCTTCGGTAATTCTAACGGCAGCGAAACCGCGTTCGAGAAAAGGGATGTGATCTCCGCCCCGAAGGTAGCGGTCGCGGCGGTATATCATCCAGACCTTGAAATCTTTTATGTAGCGGTCAGCTTGTTCTTTAATAAATCTTGCAAGTTGGCGTGAAGACGAATCATTCTCGCCGCCAACACTCCGGCGTGTATTGGCCTCCTGAGGAGTCTCGTTCGATGGCACCCCTTCGCTGAAAACCCGGACCCGGTTACGATTAGGTGAATTTTTTTGGGTTGTTACACCGCCGATGATGTCATTTGTAAACATTGCCTCTATCCGCAATCCCTTTTGCTTTGCCTGTTCAGCAAAATAGGTTGCGCCAAGCAATCCCTGTTCTTCTCCCGCAACCGCCATAAAAATAATCGTCGCATCGAATTTGTGTTTTGACATTACCCTGGCTAATTCGATTACCGCGGCGGTACCTGAAGCGTCGTCATTTGCACCCGGCGCATCACAAGCAGCATCGGTCGGTGATGAACACATGGAGTCGTAATGTCCGCTTACGACATATATGCGATCCGGATCGGTGCTGCCCTTGAGCGTTGCGATGACGTTGGTCAGGAGAGTCGGTTCGGGAACACGCGGAGCCTTTGGTTGTGTAAAACTTTGCTTTTCAACGATCAGACAACCACCGCAGTCGCGGCTTATTTTCTCGAATTCATTAAAAATCCAATCTCTTGCGGCGCCAATACCGCGATTTGGGTTATCTTGCGTGGAAAGCGTATTTCGCGTCCCGAAAGAGACCAATTTTCTTATGTCGGATTCGATTCTATTCGCAGATACAGAGCGAAGCATCGAAATTATTTCCCGATTCTGTCGGACAGCAGGCGCCTGCGAAAACAATGCTTGGAAAAGAAGAAAAATTGCGATTGTGAGGGAAAAGACAGGACGTTTCATAGCCCGATAATACAATTGTTTATCGAAAAATTAAAAATAGAGTCAACTAAATCGGAGAATCAATCAATACGCAATGCCCTGTTTCCCCACTTAATGATAATCGGAGTGCCGATTGCCTCTACGGCAGATTGAATTTCTTTATCCAGACTCCTGAAACTGTCAGAACGGCGTTTGACAATCGTAACCGGCTCCCCACGATAGGCCGTATCTATCCAGACGCCGTTCAGGAGTTCAAACGTCTTTCCGTCAAAACGTTTGATATCTCGGCTTTCGGATTTTTGACGCATGTTGACAGGAGCCGGCGGCGAAACGGATTTCTTTTTTGCCAAGGCAACTGCCTTTGCCTCCAAATCCCTTGATCTGTTGACAGTCTCTTCGTCCGCAACTTTATTTTTATCTTTTTCCGCATCCTCTGCTGAGGGCATTTTTGCAGCTTCGGCTGTTTGCTTGTCTGCTGCTGTAGTTTCGGGCAGTCCGACGCTTCGAACTGCATTTGCTGCGGGCGGCGGTAAAGAAGTGGCAAAACCCTGGGAATTTCTGTTTGCTGTGGATGAATCCACCGGCGTTCGATTCAGGTTTTCGGTTGTTTGCAGATTATTTACCTTAGCATTCCCGTCTTTTTGAGGCTTTTGCGGGCTTGATGTTTGAATGGAGGAAGACTCAGGAGCGGCTGCCGAAAGCACGTTCGCCGCAACGTCAGGTTCAGCTGCAGGTAAATCCTTAATTCCGGATATTTCGGTTTCGACCGGCGGTTTTAACATTACAAAAACAAGCAAACCGGCAAAAAGCAAAAACATTGCCGCCAAAGCATAAGCAAATTTGGGTATAAGTTGAAATCTCCTGTACCACGGCGTCGCCGGTGCAATCAAAGCTTCTTGCGTCTGGTCTTCATCCGGTTCCGCCAGTGATTGAATCGACAGAATGTGACGACATCGGGAGCAATTGGAAAGATGCGAGATAAATTCAGTTCGGGCGGATTCCGGTAGCCGCTGTTCAGAGAATGCCGCAAAATCGTCGGCCGTTGGATGGGTTTCGGACATAACGGACGCTTGCGCGGCACCGGTACTGCCAATCTGCCGAAGTATTGCGTCAATTTCCCTGTAGAATGAATTATCCATCTAACCACCCACTATTTGAACGATTTACCAATAAAAACCTTGCAACATAACAAGCAAGATCGCACCGACGATGATTTTTTCAAGGTTTGGGCTGATCCGTGCCGCAGTTTCAGCCAATTGAGTCCTTATTTCGTTTTCATTCCATCCGAAATCACTCTGCAGTATTCTCTCGGCACTTCGCCGTATCTCTGTTTGTATACGAATCAGCCTCCGGCTTGCGGTGGCTTCATGAAAGCCCAGAATACGCCCTATTTCCTTTAGTTTAAGGTTGTCGAAATAATACATTTTCAAAAAAAGCCTGTCTTCATCGCTTAATTTTTCGAGAGCCGAAACCACAGCCGACAAAACCTGATCCGCTGAATGTTTTTCTGCAAATTCCTGTTCGGGATTCGGAGTTGTTGAAACAATATCAGCGCTATTTGTTTCTTCGTGAGAATCGTTTTGGCTTTCATCGCTGAATTGAACAAATCTTGAATTTTCCCTGAATTTGTCAACTGCCATCTGCGCAATTACTGCACGCAGCCAGCTTGCGAGACTTCCGCGACCGGAATAGTAGGCTAATTTTCCGGGCTTTCGTCCCATAGCGTCAGCCTTCAGTCCGTAAAGTTCGCTCCAGATAGAACTGGTAATTTCTTCCGCCATATCCTGATTGTAAGCAAGCCGGGCGGCGGCAGCTTTAACAACGGGTTGAAACCTTTGAAATAATTCTTCCCAGGCGGACTCTTTGCCGGCCCGGCAGGCAAGTACCAGGCAAAGATCACCGGCATTGAGAGTTTCAATGAATTGCCGAATTTCGGCTGCAGAAGGGTTATTTTGAATTTTGGAAAAGTGTTTATCGACTGCCCGATAGATTTCTTCCCGCACAGAATCTATCGGCAGAGAAAACTGCCCGGCGGCGGCGGAAAAACTGCGTAACAAAGCCTCATCAATGACCGGCCGCAACTTTTCCAGATCGAGTTTCATCCGCAGTTTTGCCTATTGTAGCGCGCTTTGTTTTACACAAACGCAAAGTCTGATTAAAAATTAGCCGGTTTAGATGCGGGCTTTTTTGTTTTTCAGATGTTTTCTCAGATAAGACACTATGGCAAATCCATCGAGGTAAACCCAGGGCTTTTCTCCGAGCGTGTAATGTCCGCACGGGAGCGAAACCGAGCTGTGCTTGATGTCGTTTTCCCGCAGTATCCGCATTGTGTCCAGAGTTAGGGATATTGGAAAACTAAGATCATATTTTGTGTAAATATATCGCTGCGGTCTTGGCTTTAAATATGAAAGCTTTTTCATGTATGCCATCGGCGAAACAGGCATCCAGTACTCTCTCAGTTCATCTAGAGTCAAATGGCCTTCGATTCCTTTTTTGACATGGTAAGTTGATAATCCGTGCCAGACCACATCCGCCATATATCCTGATACATGGTTAAATACGGCAGCATCAATCCGCGGGTCATGAACAAAAGAAAGAAAGGCTACGCAGGAACCGATACTGGTCCCCACAATTCCGATTCGACGGTATCCTTCCTTTTTAAGGAAAGAAACAGCCGCGCGGGTATCGGCCACCGCTTGCCGGACGCTTTCCAGCGTACGGCCGATATTTGGCGAGACAAGATGGTCAGCCCTTTCCAGATCGGGCGGCATCCGCTCTTCATGGTATGGCAGCGTAAGTCTCAGCGCAGATATCCCGACACGGTTAAAAACCCTGCAGAGATCGAAATACGTACCTGCTCTGGCATTCCAGTGCGGCAGTATGATTACAGCCGCATCTTTATCACCATTCAAAGGGAAAAAAGTCGCAACGGCGGTATTGTTTTCCGTTGACTGCGTAGAGATAACGCTTTGCCAGGTAACGGCAGTAACCTCTGTTTGTCTGACGGTCGGCTTCGTATCAGAAGGGTTTATGGCACTTGAAGCCGGAAACAGTCTGCGTTCGATGGAATATTCGATATCATCGGGTGTTGCAAAAAACTCCTCACTATTTTCTACGGTATCTCTTGCGAATTCTGCCAAAATTCGACGCGGATCTCCGCCATTACTATTTTTCACCAAATGCCCGATGCCCCAATCGAATGGCATAATCCTTCGATTGTCATTAAGGAGCGCAAAATAGCGCTCCCGTTTATGCATATAACGTCTGATCATCTGGCTAATTCAGCTGGGAAAATACAATAATTCCCGCAGGCGCAACCATTTTTCGGAACGGCTCGGTTCCGATACATGTGTCGGGTGCCCGGTAGTTGGACTGGATGATTGCGGCTTATCCGGCAGTTTCGAAAAGGGCGAGAATTTGCTTGCCTTCATTGGAACGAGGATCAATCGTACGCAAATGTTTCTGCCCTTGCATTTCCCAGATGGCCGTTACGGTTCCGTCCTTTTCTACGGCTTGATAATGAATATCTTCGGCCGAATCCGCGGGCGTTTCCGCCGGGGCTTCGGCTGCTTTCACTGCTTCTTCTGACATCAATAAAACTCCTTTCGGTTGGGTATGAAAATTATACATCGAATGGCCGAAAAATTTCACTACTGAATTGCATGTGCCGGCCAAACTTTCTATTGTACCCTTCGCGGCGAGAGTTCGTAAAACCAAAAATCATTATTTGGCTGATCTATTTTAAGTTCTTCGGGCCTGCCATTTCTATCGATCGTAAATGTGACGAAACCTCTCGGGAAGTTATATGCAACGCTCGGCCGCCATTTAATGACAAAAGTGTCATATTGCCAGTGTTCCAGATCGGCAATGAAATTCGGCGCCGGCAGAAACCTCATGACCAGTCGTCCGTTTTCCTGGGAAATTGTAATGTCGCCGTACATTGTATCGCGATATGTACCTGCATAGTCGTTTAGCGGCAGGCTTGTCTTTGTATTTGTCTTCCTGGCGGCGTCTTGTTTCCTGATTTCGTCTTCAGCAGCAGCTTTTTGCCGTGCCAGTCTGTCTGCCGCCTCTCCAATCAGGTCGCGTTCGGGGGCATTTACAAGCAAATCGCGAATTTTACTCATCATGACTGCAAATGCCGGCGATTCGCTGTTAGTCAGGACAACAAATCCCGCATTTTCTTCAGGAATCAGGACGGTGTAGGAAAGCATTCCATCAAGACCGCCGCTATGATTGATGATTTTTCGGCCGTAGTAGTCATAAACGAACCAGCCGAGCCCGACCCCGGAAAAGTGTCTTGTAGGGTTCGCGCGAAAGGCAGGTTCGCTTATCTGCTGTGCAAGGTAGGGCTGATGCATCTCCCAGCCGCGAGCGACGCTGAATATCCGCTTGCCTTCAAAAAGACCGCCGCCAAGTTGCAAGCGGATCCATTTTGCCAGATCTGAGACCGATGAATTAAGCGCGGCGGCGGAATATGCTCCGTCAACATTTCCGCGGTGTAAAACACGCAGTTTGCCTCCGGATTCATTATGTGGAAATGCCGCATTTTCAGGCAAATTACTTACTGAACAGACAGTATGCCGCATATCGAGCGGTTTAAGTATTCTTTCCGTAACGAAATCACACCAATTACGGCCGGAGACTTTTTCTATAACTTTGCCTGCGGCGATAAACATCAGATTTTGATATCCGAAGGTTGTCCTGAATCCCGAAACAGGCTTTAAATATCGGACACGCCGGAGAATTTCATCCGGGCTGTAAGTCGTTTCGTACCAAAGAAGGTCGCCGCTAAAAGTATCCAGCCCTACGCGATGTGTAACCAGATCACGGATAGTCAGCTCGCTGGTTACCCAAGGATCGTAAAGGCGGAAATCTGTCAAATACTTGGAAACCTTATCATCCCAACTGATTTTCCCTTCATCGACCAGAATGGCAAGGCTTGCAGTCGTAAAAGCCTTAGAGTTTGAGGCAATTGCGAACACGGTATTTTCATCTACCGGAGCATCTTTCCCGAGTTCACGAGTGCCGTAACCTTTTGCAAGTACAACCTTGTCGTCTTTTACGATTGCGATTGCCATGCCTGGCCCGCCGAAGCGTTTTATAACCTCTTGTGCATAGGCATCGGCAGCACGGACCTTGTCCTCAATGCTCTGAGCAAAAACGCCCTTTTGAAAGACGCCGGATGAAAATAACAAAAGCGTCAGAGTAAAAACAAGTTTTTTCATAGTTTTACGCTCCGGAAAGGTTTTAACGATAACAAAAGATGTTTCGAACAGTTTAGACAAGTTTTTGCGTTTATCAAACTAGCTAAGCCCTCCGGGTCGGTGAATGAAATGAATAATTATTGAGAAGCAACCGGAATTCGGCTATTCTTTCAAAACAATGACGCCAATTGTAATTACATTAGTTCTTCTTTTGGTCGCAATCATTTTATTTGCTACCGAAAAACTGCCGGTAGATGTAATCGGCCTTATCCTTGTTATTGCATTGGTGCTTACCAACGTTTTAACTATTCAAGAGGCCGTTTCGGGTTTTGGGAACGATGTAGTAATTACCATAGCAGGCCTTTTCCTGCTGGTCGGTGGCCTGATACGTACGGGTATAGTTGATTTGATAGGGCGACGTCTGCACCGGATTGCGGGAGATAACGTTTTTGTGCTTACCGCACTGATTATGACAACGGCGGCGATTTCGGCGTCAGTTTTAAAGAATACTACCACCACGGCAATGTTTCTGCCGGTCATCATCGGCCTCGCGGCCAAGGCAAAGATTGCTCCATCTAAATTATTGATGCCATTGGCATTTGGGGCCATTCTGGGCGGAAGTACAACTTTGATCGGAACTTCGACAAACCTGGCCGTCAGCGGCGCGATAGTACGATATGGCCAACCGCCGTTTTCGATGTTTGAACTAACAAGCGTCGGGGTAATTACATTCGCCTGCGGGATGGCATATATGCTGCTTATTGGCCGGCATCTGCTGCCAACTCGCGGCGGCGGCGAATCCTTGACGGAGCAATATCAGATGCGGGAGTACGTGTCGGAGCTGCTCGTTTTGCCGGATTCACCGCTTGTGGGCAAGACCTTGGATGAGGCAAATATCGGGACAGAAATGGACCTGAATGTGCTCGGAATAATAAGAATGGGAGAGCGCATTATCGGTCCGGCACCGACAGAACGAATTCAAAGACGCGATTCGCTTATTGTCGAGGGAACCATTGCGGACATCATGCGCGTCAAGGAGCAGGCCGGTATTGAAATAAAAGCGGATTTTATGCTCAACGACGTTGTCCTCGAAGGCGGAAATGTTGAGCTTTTTGAGGTTATGATTATGCGTGATTCCCAATTCGTGGGGCAGACGCTTAAATCACTTCGATTTCGGCAGCGATATAATCTGACTGTTCTGGCAATAAATCGGCACGGAGATACGTTTATAAACAAACTCAGTAGTGTAATGCTGCGTTTCGGTGATGTTTTGCTTGTGCAGGGCCGCCGTGCCGACGTCGAATCTCTGGTTTCGGATCGTGAGCTGTTGCTTCTTGAAGATCTTTCGCAGGGAAATTTTCGTATTGAGAAACGAAAATGGGCTATAGCCGCATTTGCGACTTTTCTCGGCCTCTCGCTTGCCAAAATATTTACCGGTTACGAAATACCTCTGGCAGTAGCAGTTTTACTTGGAGTTTTTGTACTGCTGGCAACGAAGACGATTCGTTACTCGGAAATGTATCCGCTGATAGATTTTCGCTTATTGGTTCTAATCGCAAGTATGATGAGTTTTGGCGTCGCGATGGAAAAAACCGGTGCCGATGCATTTCTGGCAGGTTTGATAACCGACAAACTGGGGCATTTTGGGCCTATGGGAATACTGGCAGGGTTTTTCGCTCTGACAGTGTTTCTTACACAGCCAATGTCGAATCAGGCTGCGGCTCTGGTAGTTTTGCCCGTTGCCGTTAAAACGGCGATAAGCCTTGGCCTGAATCCCCGAACCTTCATTGTTGCAGTAACTTACGCAGCCTCTTTTTCGTTTATTACACCACTGGAGCCAGCCTGTGTCCTTGTCTATACACCCGGACGATACCGTTTTATGGATTTCGTTAAAATCGGGAGTATTCTAACGGTTATAGTCTTCATTGTTTCGATGCTTCTCGTGCCGGTTTTCTGGCCCTTCTGACCTGTCGCAAAGGCCGTATTTACAGGCTGAAAATATGATGCGCGCGGCTATCAATGACGTGGGCAAAATGGTATAATTTTACAGGAAGCAGATAGGTTGCGCCCGGCAGCTTAATATCGGAAGCAGGACATTTTGATCCCATAATTTCCGGCAGGAATCCAAATGACAGGACTTGCAACCCGGGCCGCAGCATAAAAACATAAGCTATTGTAAATAAAGAGGTTGTTTAAATTGGCTAAAGCAAAATCCGAAATCGACATCCGGACAGGTTCAGAATCTGAAGTTAAGACGCAAGCGAAAAACGGCGCAAAAGCGCAAAGTGAATATAACGCCGAAGCAATTAAAGTGCTTGACGGCCGCGAAGCCGTCCGAAAACGGCCGGCTATGTACATCGGCTCTGACGGTGAACTGGGATTACATCATTTAGTTTCAGAAGTAGTTGATAATTCCGTAGATGAGGCCTTGGCCGGTTATTGTGACACAATTGAAGTTACTATCCATATGGATAATTCCATAACGGTCGTTGATAACGGCCGCGGAATCCCGACGGATATCCATAAAGAAGAAGGACGTTCTGCTGCTGAGGTGGTTATGACTGTCCTTCATGCCGGCGGTAAATTCGATAACAATGCCTATAAGGTTGCCGGCGGACTGCACGGTGTAGGCGTCTCTTGTGTAAATTTCCTCTCAGAATGGCTGAAACTGGAAATCTGGCGGGATGGAAAGACTTTTGAAATAGAATTCCGCGAAGGCATACCCGTTGCACCGCTCAAGCAAACCGGTACTACTTCCCGACGCGGAACAAAAATAACCTTTAAACCGGATTCAAAGATATTTACCACGACCGAATTCAGTTTTGCCAAACTTTCAGAGCGGCTTCGCGAAAAGGCTTTTTTAAATAAAGGTATCAGAATTTCAATCGTAGATGAACGCGAAGAACCTGAAAAGAAAAACGAGTTTTTCTATCAGGGCGGCATTTCAGAATTCGTCAGACATCTTAACCGTGAAAAAAATCCTCTTCACGAAGAGCCGATTTACTTTGAAAAAAAGGCAACAGGTGAGGATGATTCATTGGGGATCGAAATCGCTATTCAATACAACGAAGGCTACGACGAGCGCGTTTTCAGCTACGCCAACAACATCAATACCATTGACGGCGGAACTCACATCACAGGCTTTCGTTCGGCCCTGACGGGTTCGGTTAAAGCCTATGCCGAATCAAGCGGGTTGCTGAAAAATTCCAAGGTTACACTTACAGGTGACGACACGAGGGAGGGTCTGGTTGCCGTAATCAGCGTAAAGTTGCCCCAACCGCAGTTTGAAGGCCAAACAAAAGGGAAACTGAATTCAGCCATCAGCGGAGACGTCGAGCGGTTCTTAAATGAAAAACTGCGTGAATATTTCGAACAATATCCTGCCGTCGCAAAAAGAATTGTCGGCAAGGCGATCGATGCTGCCCGCGCTCGCGAGGCTTCGCGAAAGGCACGCGAAATCGTCCGTAAAAGTGCTATGGCCGGTGCCGGCCTGCCGGGGAAACTAGCCGATTGCCAGGAAAAAGATCCGGCACGTTCGGAGCTTTACATTGTTGAGGGTGATTCCGCAGGCGGCTCAGCAAAACAGGGACGAGACCGCCGAAATCAGGCAGTTCTTCCGCTGAAGGGTAAAATTCTCAATGTCGAAAAAGCCCGCTTTGATAAAATGCTCGGTCACGGCGAAATCAGGACTTTGATTACCGCACTCGGAACCGGTATCGGCAAAGATGATTTTAAAATCGAAAACCTTCGTTATCACAAAATTTGCCTGATGACAGACGCCGACGTTGACGGCAGCCATATCCGAACGCTGCTTTTGACATTTTTCTACAGGCAAATGCCCCAATTAATAGAAAACGGCCATATTTTTATAGCACAGCCGCCACTCTACAAGGTGAAGCGTGGTAAAAGGGAGGAATATCTCAGAGATGAAAAGGAAATGTTCCGTTATCTGATGCGGATGGGTACAGACAACGTTCGTATCACTATGGGTGAAAAGTCTTTAGAAGGACGCGAACTTTCCCGTCTGTTGGAACAGATTATTGAATTCAACAATTATTCATCACATTTTCTGCGACGTATCGGTAATGACAGAAACCTTCTGAATGCGATTCTTAATGCCTTTGCCGGTCCGAACGGCGTACTTGAAAAAAACAAAATCAAGATCAAAAAGATTTTCGAGCAAGAAGAATTGCTTGCCGAGATCGAGGGGACAATTGCCGCAGCAGGTTTTGCTACGGAATTGATTCCCGACCTTGAACACGGCTTGTCTGAAATTGAGATTTATCCTCCGGGCGGCGGTAAGTTTGTGCTTGACTGGAATATGGCAAGCTTCGTCGAATTCCAAAAGAGCGTTGAGCTCTATCAGGAACTTGAGAAAAATTATCCGGGCCCGTTTGTGGTCGGAGAAAATGGAACGAGCGAAGAGATTTCCTCGCGCTCAGGCTTGCTTGAAAAGGTAACTTCCATTGCTAAAAAAGACCTGTCCATTCAACGCTATAAAGGACTGGGTGAAATGAACCCCGAACAGCTTTGGGAGACTACCATGGATCCGGAAAAACGTACACTTTTACAGGTTCGGATAGAGGATGCCATAGAAACCGATGAGTTGTTTACCATTCTGATGGGTGATGATGTTGAACCGCGACGTAAATTCATCGAGGACAACGCACTGGACGTCAGAAACCTCGATGTTTAGTTTTCAGTTTCAGCTTGTTTATCGGTCAACCCGGGGCGGCAAAATTGGCCGCCCTTTTATTGAATTAAGACAATCCGGGATTTAAATATCCTCTCTTGAAACACCCTCAATCTCCAAAATCAAATCCGGTCCGAAAGCTTTTGCAGGTGTCTGAAAACCCGCTGCATATTTTCCGGAAAGGACTTTTTCAGAGATGTTGAGCGCAGTCAGAGCCGTTAAAGAGTAGCCTTCCGGAGCGGACATTCGCGATTCAAATCGTTGGTCAGATGTGTTGCGCACCTCGCCCCAGAGAAGGGATTTGCCTCGGGCTCTTTCTTCGTCCGAGGGGCCGCCGCGGGGAATCCGGCTCTGGAGAAACCTTTGAACCGGCCGGCGGGCAAGGACCGGGCCCAGATATCTGCTGATTTTCATAAATCGTAAAACCGTTTCAGGTACAACGGTATAAACTTCGATATTAGGAATTCCGGTTGAATAAAAAGCGGTTGATACATCGCCCCAGGGTATCGTAACCGCACGTTTGCGGACCAGGCCAAAATCAATTTCTCTTATGTGAAATGCCGGAGGGACAGTTACTATCCTGCCGTTTTTTCTAATGGCACCACCGCGGCCAATATTCATTAACATTGTTGATTGTGTGCCGTGCGAAAGACCTCCGGTTCCGAAAAATGCAAGGGTAAGATGCGTGGCGTCCGGAAGTTTGTTCTTTAAATGTACGGCAAGGCAATCGCTTGGGACGACATCGAATCCCACGCCGGGCATAATCATAATTCCAGCCTCGCGGGCTTTTTCATCCAGTGAGGCGCAGTATTCGAAAACAGAAATCTCGCCGGTGATATCAAGGTAATGACGCTGATTGTACAAGCAGGCCTCGATCATCGGACGTGCCGTCAGTGAAAATGGCCCGGCACAATGAAGCACTGCCTCAACTTTCTGCAAAGCTGAATTCAAAGCCTTATGATCATCGAGAGGGAAAACCAGATATTCAAGGTCGTATTTATCGGCCAAACGCTTTATTTCTTCCCTGTTACGCCCGGCGATGACGGGTCGTAATCCACGTCCTGCTGCCAGGCGGGTTATCAACTCGCCCGTATAACCATTTGCTCCATAAATCAATAGATTCATATATCGGGATTTTAACCGGTCATTTTTTCATTACCGGAGGAATCAAATAATTTCAGTCCCAATTGCCGGGTTTCATGCAATCTGACCAGAAACTCACTTCTTGAAATTTCCTTTGCACCGAGGCTTTTCATATGAGGCGTCAAAACCTGGATATCGAGCCAAAACGATCCGCGTTTTTTCAAATATTCAACCAAAAATAAAAGTGCGAGCCTGGAGGCATGCGGCCGTATGTAAAACATTGATTCGCCACAGAATACTCCACCTGCATCTACGCCGTAAAGGCCGCCTGCCAAAGCACCTTCTTTATCCCATGCTTCGATACTGTGAGCCGCACCGGCAAGGTGCAGTTCGGTATATGCGCGTATAAAATCATCGGTTATCCAGGTTCCATTCTGTCCCGGCCTGCGGGCCGCCGCGCAGTGTCTAATGACTGTCTGAAAATCTTTATCAATCGTGAAAGTCAAATTTTGTCTATTCTGTTCTTTTCTCAGGCTGCGTGGTATATGCAAGTCTTCGAAATCCAGAACGGCTCTTTTTTCGGGACAATACCAGGGCAGCGGCATTCCTTCGATATACCAGGGGAAAATCCCTTTTCCATACGCTTCCAGCAGATTTTCTGTAGTAAGGGGATCGCCAAGGCTGACAATATCATTGGTAAAATAATAATAACCATCAACCAGATGCCATTCTGGAATCGGATCTGTCAGCGGATTCAGAAAAGTCATTGCACAAAATAGCCCGGGCGGTATTTCAGCCGAAGCTCCGGCCGTGAAGGAACATCGATTTTTATCGTGTGCCAGGCCGATTCCCCTTCGCGGATTTCGGGACTGAAACCAAGCGTATAAACCGCACCGACATCACTCAGGACCTGATCATACAAATGCTCGAGTTCTTCGAGCTTATTTGCCGTAAAATAATTGCCGCCGCTTGCTTCCGCAAGGTAATGCAGTGATGCCCGCGCGGCTTTATATGAATCAGCCAATCGAGGATATTCTTTTTCGGTATCCAGATAAACCGGAAAAATAATTACGCTTTCACGGCTTACCCTTTCGGCCAGGTCGGCAAAACTTGTGCGTGAGCCGGAACCGGAACCTGAAAACCAAAGAGCATTATCTACTCCGTCGGTCATCGATACAATAGCTTTACGCCGCTGCTTTTCACTTTTGTCGAGCAAATCCATTGCAAAAGCAAAGGCATCCCAAACATATGATCCGCCAAACCCGCCGATATCCTTTACGCGTTTCAACAGAATCTCCGGATCTTTTTCGAAATCTGAGACAAGAGTCGGCTTATCGGTAAAGGTAACAATTGCCAGCCGGTCTTCGGGACGCTTGGCCTGAATAAACCGCCGCGTACTTTTTTTAATAAGGCCGGTTTTCCCCGATGTGGAACCGGAAAGGTCAAGCAACAGAACGATATCGAAAGGCGCATCTGTCTGGTTGAAAAAATCTATTACAGCCGGCCTGCCATTATCAAAAATGCGGAAATCCTCCTTTTTCAAAGCCAACGACGCCATTGATGCAGGGTTTTTGGCATCAGTATCGCGCACAAGGACGTCAACCTTGACCAATGCCGTGGCAATTCTGATTTCCGGTTCACCGGAGCTTGCATCCCACAAATTTGCCGGTTCGGAAGGCGTGGCGGCAGGTGGAAGGATGTTTGGAGAGCGTTCCGGTAATTGAAAGGAACGGATGACGGGCTTTCGGTATTGATTCTGCAGGGACCTTTCATATTCCCTGAGTGGTGAAAGACCGAACCGCTGCCGTCTCGAATCAACATTTTCAGGGTCATCCAGCGGAGCCAGCAGCAAAAGATCTCCCCGGATAATTGCCTGTGTTCCAAATAATTGTTTCCTGCCGAAAGCAAGACGTGTTTTATCCACCAGAACCGCCAGATGGACGTTTGGTCGAATAAATTTTAGCCGGTAGGCCTGAATTATAGCGGGATATAATTCTGCTAATTCCGAAGGTTTTAGTGTCCGCGACACAAGATAGAGAAAAGCATCAACAGCGTCAGGGCCATAGGCGTCATCGGTCGGGATTCCTGAAGTTTCAAGAATACGGCAGATCATTTGCCGCGATTGCGTTTCTGTTTCCGCAATTTTCGATTCTTTGTTTTTTTCTTCATTTTGTAAGATATTTCGGGAGTTAGTTGAAAAATCTGCAGCCAGCCGAATAATGTGCCCGGAAAGATCTGCAGTATTTTTCTTTGCCGATAAATCCGTTTCGGTACTGTGATTTGCGAGTCGTTTCTCCAGATCTTTGCCGAGTCCGACCCTGAAGCAGTTATCCGTTGCGGATAACTGTGCCAATGCATTTGCACAAAAAATAACCGCACAAATCACCAGATGCAGCGTCCGCAACTCGAGGCCCATAGCTTTAAAACCATAAGATAAAGCCATTTTCTCTAAATTACAGTATAATCTATTTGAGAGCAGTCTTATGAAGATCGCTGTAGCCATGAGCGGCGGCGTTGACAGTTCGGCAGCAGCCGCATTACTGAAAGAGCAAGGGCACGACCTGGTTGGATTTACGATGCAGCTATGGGATCCGCGCCGTAATATAAATGTGGACGAAAATGGCGACCCGTTGCCGTCCAGGTGCTGCTCGCTGGACGATGTTTATGACGCCAGACGGGTTGCTGCCGGGCTCGGCATTCCATTTTATGTTTTAAACCTCGAAAAAGACTTTGAGAAAGACGTTGTAGAGCCATTTATCGCCTCTTATCTCTCAGGAGAAACGCCGATTCCATGCGTGGCATGCAATTCGCGTCTTAAGTTTGCCGCATTGGATCGAATGGCACAGAGCCTGGGTTGCGAAAAAGTCGCTACAGGCCATTATGCTCGCGTGAAATATGATGCTGATGCAGAAATCTGGCGTCTTTTTCGTGGCAGGAATCATTGGAAGGATCAGAGCTATTTTCTTTGGGAACTTTCACAGGAACAGCTTTCAAGAGCAATGTTTCCGCTCGGGGAAATGAACAAAGATGAGGTACGCGAACTTGCGCGTTCTGCAGGGCTTGCCATCGCGGAAAAGGCCGAATCACAGGAGATCTGCTTCGTTCCCGACGGTAAATACGCGGAATTCATTGACAGGTATCTCCAACATGAAGGACGCGGTATGGAAATTCCGCAGAGCGGTGATATTGTTACTACGAAGGGAGAAGTGGTCGGGCGACATTCCGGAATCCATCGTTATACCATTGGCCAGCGGCGCGGGCTTGGGATTGCAAATGAAAAGCCGCTCTACGTTGTTAAAATTGAGCGGGCAAAAAATCAGATAATTGTGGGCGAATCTGAAGACCTGTCTGCCAGGAACTCTTTGGCAAGAGGAGTTAACTGGATCGCATTCAGGAATCCTGTCGAACCAATCAGGGCAGAAGTAAAAATCAGATACCGTCATGATCCTGCGGCGGCTGTAATTTATCCTCTGGAGGGCGGGCGCGCACGCATTGAATTTGATGAACCGCAGCGCGCAATTACGCCCGGACAGGCAGCTATCTTCTATCGTGATGATGAAGTGCTTGGGGGCGGTTGGATCGAGTCGGATCGGGAAGTTTAACTATTGATAAATCCGGATTGTAACACTTTGCAATGACCAAAGCCGGGCTAAGGAAATTATTTATTAAAAAACGCTCGGAACTTGACTCATCACAACGGATGGCACTTTCCGAACGAATAACGGAAAATCTCTTCGATTCATTGAATTTCAAAAGCCTTTCTTCCGTTCATTGTTATTTACCAATGGAAAATAATAACGAACCGGAAACGGGACTTATTATTGAACGTATCCGGCAGGATTTTGCTCAGATTGCTGTTTATGTCCCGCGCGTAGATTTCAGGTCCGATGAGATCGAATCTATTCTTTTGGACAGCAAGACTAAGCTTACAAAAAATCGTTGGGGAATACCTGAGCCGTTAAATGGAAAAACCGCTGAACCGGAAATCTTTGATTTGGTCTTAGTTCCGCTTGTCTGTTTTGATAAGTCCGGCAATCGCGTCGGTTATGGAAAAGGGTTTTATGACCGCTTCCTGAGCCGATGCCGAAAAGACTGTATCAAAGCAGGCTTGAGTTTTTTCCCGCCTGTAGAGTCCATATCTGATATTCATCCCGGCGACATCCGGTTGGATATTTGTTTTACTCCGGAAAAGACTTATTTTTTCAATTAGTTTTTTCTGCTTTCAGTATGTCTCTGATTTCCGCCAGCAATAAAACGTCCTCCGATGGGCCGGCAGTTTTTTCCAGCGCACTAAACAACCGAACGGCATAACGGGCTAAAAAGAACATGACGACTGCCACAAGCAGAAAGCTTATTATGTCATTGATAAATTGCCCGTAGAGAATAAGTGGTTTACCGCTTTTCAAGGCTTCGGCAATCTGTTCAGGTGAAGCGTTTGCCGGCATCGTACCGCTCAGGTCTATAAATTTCGCCTTGAAATCTACTCCGCCGGTTAAATATCCGACAATCGGCATAATTATCCCGTCCGTCAGCGTCTTAACAACCGTGCCGAAAGCGCCGCCCATTATTACTGCGATAGCCAGGTCAATTACGTTGCCGCGAGCTATAAACTGTCTGAAATCATTCCACATGAAATTGATAATACCTCCGGGAGATTTAATCCGAGTCCACGAACCCTTTCAGGAGAACCGGCGAAAAGTATAGTCTCAAAAAATAGTTGAATACAAACGAAAAAAAAGCGGCTTGATGAGCCGCATTTTTAGTGCATATGAGACAATTTGTGTTCAACAAAAACTTAGACGGTTGCCGAATCTGTCTTTTGTTCGTCCTCTTTGTCATCATCATCATCAGCCGAAAGCGAGGATGTAGCAGATGCAGTTGATGAATAGGAAGAGGCTGAGGAGTAGGAAGACGAGGAATAACTTGATTGTGTTTGAGCGGCTGATTGTTTTTCCTGCGACTCACGCTCTTTCAACATAGTGCAACCCCCTTCGAAAATGGCACCTTCTTCAATTACGAGCTTCGGAGTCGAAATATTTCCGACAACCCTGGCAGTACGACCGAGATGTATTTTTTCGGTTGCGGTTATGTCGCCGTTAATTGTGCCGTTAACATTTGCCACGCCGACGGATACATTTGCATCGAGACGTCCGTTATTGCCGACGATTAATGTGCCGCCATCCGATGAAACGGTTCCGGTCAGGTGACCGTCAACCCGAAGCATCATTTGAAACGTGGTATCGCCGGTGAGCGAAGTGCCGTGGCCGACGAAGCCGCTGAGTTTTCCCTCCTTGATATCACGTGCGATGTTCTCGCTGTCAGTGGCGGGCCGCGAGACTGTGTTGGTGCTTTCAAGCCCGTAACCGAGTGATGACGCGCTTACGGGTGCAGTAGTTTGATATTCGGGGGAATCGGACTGTTCGGGTTTGGCATTTCTTCCCATCCTGATCATAAGATGATATCTCCTTTTACTTCTTATACTTACCGAGTGTAAGGGTTTCGCAGAAGTGCGAAAAACCAGCTGCGATACCGATAATCAGAAAATGCATCGGTCGAATAGTGCATCGATGGCAATGATAACGGACAGGACCGCACGCTGTCCAGCAAATTTTTGCAGGTTGTAAAGAAACGCGGTAAATGCCAAAATCATATATTTGACGCCCGATTCAATTTTGCGATTGAGTCATGCTTCACTTTTAGGACGGAATTTTACCTGATGTTCGCTGAGACCAAAACCAAAACAAAACTGCTGAAGAAAATCGGCAGGGCTATTCACGATTTTTCTATGATTGAGGACGGCGACCGGATAATGGTCTGTCTTTCGGGTGGAAAGGATAGCTACACATTGCTGGACCTGCTTTTGGAGGTGCGTCGGCGGGCTCCGGTCGATTTTGATATATTAGCGGTAAATCTTGATCAGAAACAGCCCGGTTTTCCCGCAGATGTCTTGCCAAATTATCTGCAAAGCATCGGCGTTAAGTACCGGATTATAGAAGAAGATACATATTCTATAGTCAAACAGCACATTCCTGAAGGGAAAACTTATTGCTCCCTTTGTTCCCGGCTTCGCCGGGGCATTCTCTACAGCGTGGCAGTCGAGGAGAAATGTACCAAGATCGCGCTTGGGCATCATTCGGATGACATAATCGCAACTTTTTTACTCAATATTTTATATGTAGGCCAACTGAAAGCGATGCCGCCTGTCCTGCGCAGTGATGATGGACGAAATACCATCATCCGGCCGCTTGCCTATTGTCAGGAGAAAGAGATAGCAAAATACGCCGAAGAGCGTCAATTCCCGATAATTCCATGTAATCTTTGCGGCTCTCAGCCAAATCTGAAACGCGCCCGCGTCAAAGAACTTGTCGATCAACTTGAAAAAGAGATTCCTTTTGTCAGAAGTACGATATTAACCGCGTTATCAAATGTTACCGCCTCTCATCTTCTGGACAACGAACTTTACGATTTCCGCAGTTTCGAGCCGCTTGTAAAGCGGATCCCGCCCGGGCATGGGAGTGTAGAAAAGGCACTCGATGAAATTTTCGATCATTCAAATAATTCCACATTGTCACCGCTGGCAGTAATGGCAGGCATTGAGATTTCCAATTGAAAAACATGCATCAAGCGCGCTCTGGTCCGATGCAAACCAAATAAGATTGAACTTTGTTCATACGAAGAGTAGGATTGTTATTGCAATAAGAGTTTTCAGGGGAGCCTTTCGGGCTGAGAGTTGTCTGCTTTTTACCAAAAAGCCGGCAAGACCCTAAAAACCTGATGCGGATAATACCGACGAAGGGAGAAAAACTATGAAATCAGGTTCTCAAACGCGAAAAAATAATGGAACAGCCGCACCGGAGTCCATCAATCAGGATATTAATTCCATAAGCAGTGACGAAATACGGTTTCCTGCTTCACGAAAAGTTTATGTCGAAGCAGAAATAACCGGCAGAGAAGGCGAAAGGACTAAGCTTAAAGTTCCTTTTCGTGAAATCGAACTTTCACCGTCGCGTACGCCCGACGGAACGCTGGAAACCAATGAGCCGATTCGTGTGTATGATACGAGCGGGCCATGGACCGATCCGGAGCAAAAGTGCGACGTGCGCAATGGATTGCCCGAGCTCCGGCGCAAATGGATTATTGAACGCGGCGATGTAGAAGAATACGAAGGTTTTTACAGGAAAACCGCAAATGCCGTCAGTGATGATAAAAGCTCGACAGGCCTCTTTCCCGGCCTAAGAAGGCGGCCGCTTCGGGCCAAAAAAGGTCATTGTGTTACTCAAATGCACTATGCACGCCGCGGCATCATTACGCCTGAGATGGAATATGTTGCCATAAGGGAAAATCTTGGGCGTAAAATGGCGGCTGATCGAAAGGAACAATCAGCCGCACAAAGTGACAGGTCATCTCTCTTTCACAGGCATAAAGGAGAATCTTTTGGTGCCTCAATACCGGAATATATTACTCCGGAATTTGTGCGTGACGAAGTGGCGCGCGGCCGCGCGATAATTCCCGCAAATATAAATCATCCCGAATCCGAACCGATGATAATAGGCCGAAATTTTCTTGTGAAGATTAATGCAAACATCGGCAATTCGGCGGTAGCTTCTTCGATCGAAGAAGAGGTTGAAAAAATGCGTTGGGCCACACTTTGGGGTGCGGACACGGTGATGGACCTTTCAACAGGTAAAAACATTCACGAAACCCGCGAATGGATACTTAGAAATTCTCCCGTTCCGATCGGAACCGTGCCAATTTACCAGGCGTTGGAAAAAGTCGGTGGCAAGGCCGAAGAACTGACGTGGGAAATTTACCGTGATACATTGATCGAACAGGCAGAGCAAGGAGTGGATTATTTCACAATCCATGCCGGCGTCCGGCTTGCTTACATTCCTCTGACCGCGCGACGGACCACCGGCATCGTCAGCCGCGGCGGTTCGATAATGGCCAAATGGTGCCTTGCGCATCATCGGGAAAGTTTTCTTTACACGCATTTTCGCGAAATTTGCGAGATTATGCGGGCATACGATGTCTCGTTCAGTCTGGGCGATGGGCTTCGTCCGGGCTCTATTGCAGACGCAAATGACGATGCGCAATTTGCTGAATTGGAAACGCTTGGCGAATTGACAAAAATTGCCTGGGAAATGGATTGTCAGGTAATGATAGAAGGACCGGGCCATGTCCCGATGCATTTGATCAAGGAAAATGTTGACAAACAACTGGAGATCTGCGGCGAGGCGCCTTTTTATACGCTTGGGCCATTAACGACGGATATTGCCCCCGGCTATGATCATATAACGAGTGCTATTGGGGCTGCGATGATTGGCTGGTACGGCACAGCGATGCTTTGTTACGTTACTCCAAAGGAACACCTTGGATTGCCGAATAAAAAAGACGTCAAGGAGGGAGTAATAACCTACAAACTTGCCGCGCACGCGGCTGATTTGGCCAAAGGGCACCCGACGGCTCAATACCGCGATAACGCCCTGAGCAAAGCAAGATTTGAGTTTCGATGGGAAGATCAATTCAACCTCGCACTTGATCCCGCAGTCGCACGTGAATATCATGACGAGACGCTGCCGGCCGAAGGCGCCAAGCTTGCACACTTTTGTTCGATGTGCGGTCCGCACTTCTGCTCGATGAAAATCACTCAGGACGTCCGCGAATATGCCGCAAAACACGGCGTATCGGGAGAAAAAGCACTGACCGATGGATTGGCCGAAAAAGCGCGGGAATTCAAGGCTGCCGGCGGCTCACTGTATATTGGCGAACCGAAAAACAGTATGCAGTAATATCCCATTGATTCTCAGGAGATGAAAAACAGGGACACACAAAGCACCGTGTGTCCCTTTAAAAATATCTGAAACTGCTAAAAATCGCCGTCTTTGACATAAGGAAAGCTCCAAAGTGTCAGTTGCAGCAGGCAGGATTTTACCCACGCCAGATACATTTTTTCTACATCCTCGGTTGAGTGACCTTTCTCGGCAAGAAAAGGCTTCAGCGTATAGGTCACCGGGAAAACCAACAGAAATAAATATCTGAACGGAACTATATCAGTTGATGCGGCTGAATCGGTCAGATTTTTTTTGGAGCGATGGTGTCGCAGGCCGATCTCATACTGATAATCTAGCCATTGCCGGTCATATTCAGCTCTTGCTGTATCGAGAATCCATTGCCCGAATCTTTTGCGGACCGCAGTCAGGTAGCTGACTATTGGCGAGCCATCCGTTTGAGATGTAAATGATTCGAGCAGATGAGGCTGCGAACCGACAAAGCCGTACCAGACATCAAGAATGGCTTCTGTCCTGTCTTTGAGAATTTCGTAAGACATTTTCAGGTATTTGATGTCTTCATCTCCAAACAGGACGCTTGCTTTCATTTTTTCAAATTCGTCCAGTGATACGGGTGAGCGGGAAACATCCGCCGTTCCTAAAGTATATCCTTCGATTTTTGCTGGCTGCATAGTGAATTTAATCCTCCGTAAAACCCAAAAATATTTGCAGACTGAGAAACCAATTCTGACCTGTTTATTGGCAAAATGTCTGTAAGACAAATGCTATTGAACTGCTAAAGCGTTGTAAATAATGCACTTTTCGGTACGGTAGGAACAAAACGGTAATAATTGAGATTTATTTTTGTAATGCTTAAAACAATCGGCGGGTTTTAAAACTTTCGGCGTGGGGTGTTAATTTGCCGATACGCGGTTTGTATCACGGAATTGCCTCGTATTCGGCCATTTGATATTCTTTTTAGTTACGTAACTATCAGAAAATTTTATTACAAGGATTATTTTTCGATGTCTGTTTCCGCAAAAAAGACTGATAATAAGAACAATAAAAGAGCAAGTAATTCCTCCAGCCGCGAAAATGTATCGTCAGTGGCAACACCGACCGTGGAGAAATACCATGGGCTTTCGCCGGAGACTCTGGTCGGGATTTACCGCACAATGTATTTATCCCGACGCATCGATGATAAAGAGATCCAGCTCAAGGGACAAAACAAGATATTTTTCCAAATCAGCGGTGCCGGCCACGAAGCCGTGCTTGTTGGCGCAGCTTTGGCGTTAAAACCGGGTTACGATTGGTTTTTCCCTTATTACCGTGACCGTGCACTAATGCTCGGGCTCGGAATGTCTGCTCAGGAAATGCTTTGGTCTTCAGTCGGAGCAGAAAAAGATCCAAATTCACATGGACGGCAAATGCCTTCGCATTGGGGCAGTGTAAAACTCAACGTTCCTTCGCAATCTTCCTGTACAGGTACGCAGGCGCTGCACGCCGTGGGAGCCGCTGAGGCCGGTTACAGAGCGTCGCTGGTCAAGCAGTTGCAAACCAAAGTAGCAGGTTTCAAGGGCGATGAAGTTGTCTATATGTCCGTCGGTGACGGTACTACAAGTGAAGGCGAATGGTGGGAAGCGCTCAATACTGCCTGTAATCTGAAATTGCCCGTTATTTTCGTGGTTGAAGATAACGGTTACGCGATTTCTGTCCCGGTGGAAGTAAATACTGCCGGCGGCGACATCTCGAAACTGGTATCGGGATTCCCTAACCTGTTTATTCAGAAAGTTGACGGTACAGATCCATTGGCTTCCTATGCGGCATTCAAAGCCGCTGTTTCATATTGCCGCGAACGGCGCGGGCCGGCTTTTGTCCACGCAAAAGTAATCCGACCCTATTCGCATTCACTTTCTGATGACGAAAAACTCTATCGTCCGGACGAGGAACGCGAGGCTGAAGCTGCACGCGATCCGATAAAAACATTTGCTGAATTTCTGATGACGGAAGGTATTGCAACCTCCGAAGAATTGGAAGAATTACGCAAAGCCATTGACAACGAGGTTAACGAGGCCGCAGACCTTGCAGTCGCAACGCCTCAGCCGGCAGGCCCGACCGCTTTAAGAAATGTCTTTTCGCCTGATGTTGACCCAACGGACCGAAAATTGTTCGATACGGAGGATGGCGCCGAATTATCGGGAAATCCGGGGACAATGGTTGACCTCATCAATCGTTGCCTCCATGAAGAAATGGAGCGTGATGAAAGGATTGTGGTTTTTGGGGAAGACGTAGCCGATTGCTCACGCGAGGAGTACCTGGATCGTGTAAAAGGCAAAGGCGGAGTTTTCAAGGTAACGGCAAATCTGCAAAGACGGTTTGGCTCTGCACGCGTTTTCAATTCACCGCTTGCCGAAGCAAATATTATCGGTCGCGCGGTTGGAATGGCCCTGCGCGGCTTAAAGCCGGTTGTTGAAATTCAGTTTTTTGATTATATTTTCCCCGCTTTTCATCAAATACGAAATGAAGTTGCCGTAATGCGTTGGCGCTCTGATGGCGATTGGAAATGCCCGATGGTGATACGCGTACCGGTTGGCGGTTACCTAAAGGGTGGAGCAGTTTACCATTCGCAGTCTGGAACCACGCTTTTTGCACATACTCCCGGACTCCGTATTGTCTATCCATCAACCGCACTGGATGCAAATGGTCTGCTCAGGACGGCTATTCGCTGCGATGATCCTGTGTTATTTCTTGAACACAAACACCTTTACCGGCAGGTTTACAATAAATCGCAATATCCCTCGAACGATTTTATGATTCCTTTCGGTAAGGCCAAAACAATCCGCCCGGGCACGGACGTTACCGTAATTACTTTTGGCGCACTGGTTGAGCGGTCTAATCAGGCAGCAAAACGTCTTGAACAGCAAGGGATTTCGGTTGAAATTATCGATCTGAGGACTATCGTGCCCTATGATTGGGAGGCAATAGCCGAATCCGTAAGAAAAACATCGCGTGTAATTGTCGCCCATGAAGACCCAAGGTCTTTTGGCGTCGGTGCCGAGATTGCAGCGCGAATCTCTGATGAACTTTTCGAATACCTGGATGCACCCGTGCGAAGAGTTGCCGCTACGGACACATTCGTCGGCTATGCACCGCAATTGGAAGATTACATACTGCCGCAGTCGGAAGATGTCGAAGCGGCAATTATCGAACTTGCCCGATATTAGAAGTTTTTGGAACGACCATGATTGGCGGCAAGGTTATTTTTGCAGCTTTCGCGAAAGCGAGGAATTAAGATTCAATCAAACGTTGTTGAGGCGGTAAATTCCGGTATCTATTCGAATCGCAAAACCCTCGTCCACCAGCCGGTGAAACGCACGGCCGGCTTCTGCGCGTGAAAGCCCGAATTTGCCTGAAAATTCCCCGCGAAGTGTTAGCCCGAATGTTTTAAGATATGCGCGGGCCAGTTTATAAACGGCCTCTTCCCGCGGGATTTTTGTGCGAAGCTGCTCTGAAAAACGCGTTTCAGAAGGTGTCCAGATATATGTAAACTTTGGAATATAAACAACTTCCGAAGGGATAACCTTCATTCTCTGCTGCAGTTCGTCCAAAGCTTTTGACAGCATTGTCTTATTTTCTACACCTGCGAATTTTTTTATGTCTGCCGTAGCCATTTCCCATTCTTTACGTAAAAGAGCAAGCACGGAAGACGCATTACCCGAGAGAATGCCTTTCTCGCCCCGGCGGGAGCATCCCCAAATAGAATTGAAAACCGGGACCAGATCCCGTGAAATAAACATCGAATGGCCTTTGAATAGTTTTGCATAATAGATACGGCCGCGTGCTATTGCTTGATCCTTTAATACCCAGGCGGCGCTTGCCTCTTCGTCTTTTTGTACATTTCGAGGCATGTGCGCATCGCGCCGCCCGCAAACAGCAATGTAAACCGAGGGCATTCGTTTTCTTATGTCTGTCATTGCCAGACAAAACCCGAGTTCTTCTACCATGGCTTCGAGATCTTCAACGGTTTTGATTCTCAAAGCTTCCTCACGACGCCACAGCCGGTCGCGGTATTGTTCGATTTCCTCCGGAAACATTGCCGATAATTACATCACGAATGTAATGGCAAAACAAAGACGGCCCCAATGGAAAGGCAGCCGTCCAAATGATTAGACTGAGTAGTAATCAGTTTTCTCTTTGCGTTTGTTCTGGTGCGGAGGCCTGAATGGTGAACATGGCACCGGGCAGGAGTTTAAGGTCGTCTCTTCCGGTTGCTACCACAGATCCGGCTCCGGCTCCTCCACCAATAACGGCACCGATTATGGCGCCTTTTACGCCGCCTGCGATTGCTCCGATAGCACCGCCAATTCCGGCACCGATGCCGCCGCGCTTAACCGTTTCTTTTGTTTGGCTGTCGCTTTTTGCGGTGCCTTCGGTGTCTACTTTTACAAGTTTGCCATTTTGATCCTTGACCGACTGAAGGATTCCGGCGAAATCATATCTTTCGCCGTTACGGAGCGTAATTGTTTCAAAGTTGAATGTAACATTGGCACTACCGGAAACGCGTCCTGAACGGCCGATACCCGAAAGGAAGCCTTCGATTACGGCACCGCGGTATTCAAGAGGCGACTGAACCGTCATTCTGAAACGATCATTATTTTGTGAAACCCCGGTATCTATTGTAGATTCCAGCAATGCGGTTAATATAACTCCGTTGGGGATTAGAAATTTACCGCTTCTTGCCTGGCCCAACGTCGGATTTGCACCGAGGGGAGCATTGGATCCCGGCCTGTCGGAAGGATCTGAACTCGAGTAAACAGTAGAATCGTTTGCATCCGGAGCGACGGAAAGGTCAGCAACGGTATCGATTCGCGTGTAAATGCTGTCAGCAAAGATAGTTTCGGGGAGATAATCGGTAGTAATCCGTCTGGTGACCCTAAGGCTGCGGCCACCGTCAATCAATGCAAATGTTATTGTGTAATCGGTCTCACCTCCGAGACTTGAGACGGTGAGTTCCGTACCGGTTCTGAGGGTTGCCTTAAGCCTTATGGTACGCCCGCCGCTGCGATCTATCTGTTCGCGTCCATCTGCGACGAATGTAACAGGTGCTGCAATGGAAGAAGCAAGCGTAACATTACTGCCGTTAATGTCAATCGAGATTAGCTCGGGGGCCTGCAATTTAGTCTCGAGATCCCGACGGTTATCACCAGTAGTATTGGTTGAAGCAATGATATCCGCTATCTTTTCACTTCGGACAGTGTCGAGACGGTAAGTTCCGGTCAAACTATTTGAAGCCATTGATGCGGACGCATTGGATATCCTGGCATTCCAGTTAACAACAACGCCGTATTTGCCTGCAAGGGCATCAATAGTCCGCTTTGTATCAGCCCAATCGGTATCGATTTTACGGTTGGTATTTCCTGTTTTCAGAGCTGCCTCGACATCTTTTGCGGCGGTTACAATTGCCTGAATGTCATCACGGTTTTCACGGCGAGCCAGAAAATTATCGCTGAATGAAGCGATTTTTTGACGTAGATTGTCGAGACTTCGTACCAGATTTGCCCGATCAATATTGGCGGAGTTATATTCGGCGTCATATTCTATGGCAAAACGAATGTCGTCAACCTGTGAGTCCAGTGTACGGATAAGATCACGGGTCTGCCTGTCGGTTGTACGCTGTGCCGACAGGTTTATTGACGCAAATGGAATCAACGACAAAAGAATCGCAATTATCTGAAACCTTTTCATTTATTGTCTCCGGAAAGCCAAAATTGCGGACTTCGGGCCGCTCCATGCCGTAAGAAGCCGTTTAAACAGAAAAGGTTGTTTTCAAAATTTCCGGCCGGCAGGTTTCCGGCTGCAATATGCTATAGTGTCTAAATACAGGCACCATTAGGATTTACAATGATGGACAATCAAAAAAAAGCTGTTATACATTACGCAGGCGATGAATTTTTCATCGGAATCACTCCGGGCGGACATGCCGTTGCCATTGATACCAAAGGCGATCGTCATTCAGCCCCAACACCCGTAGAAATGCTTATGCTTGCCGTCGCGGGCTGTACTGCAGCGGACGTCGTTTCAATTCTGCGAAAGAAAAGACAGGATGTCCGCGAATACCGTGTGGAAATAAGCGGCGAACGAGCGGCGGAACATCCTCGTAAGTTCCTGAAATTCTTTGTAAAACATATCGTTACCGGCCACAGTATCTCCGAAAAGGCCGTTGCTGACTCAATTGAACTCTCTGAAACCAAATATTGCTCGGTAGCTGCAACTGTCCGGCCGACGGCTACAATCGAGACGAGTTTTGAAATTATTGAGGCTGCTCATGATCAATAAACATTTCATTACCAAAAACATTCTCCTCAAAATTCCGGTTTTTTTCTGTCTTTTGTTTTGTATCGAATGTATCCCGGTTTCGGGACAACTGCCTTTAGCCGTTTCGGTAGATATATTGCAAGCCGAAGATGAGCGCTACTTTAGCCCGAAGCTTGCTTTGCTGCTTAAAAATAATGACCCTTCGATCAGGAAACGGGCAGTGCTTGCTGCCGGGAGAATTGGCGACGTTGCTGCCTTAAACGTTTTGGAGCAGATGCTTCGGGTTGATAAAGATGAATCTGTACGTGAAATGGCAGCCTTTGCAATCGGCGAAATTGAATCCATCAAAAGCGCGGAAATCCTGATGGACCTTTTGCGCCGGCAAATGGCGGAGGGAATTACACAGCCAAGCCTTTGCGGACGCATTGTAGAAGCAGCAGGAAAAATTGCCGCGGCCAACCCAAAAGAAAAGAATGCGGCTGATTTGGCAAATTCAGTTGCTGAATTTGGAAATGCCGTAATCGCAAGCAAAGCGGCGGATCGTGATTTGATTCTCCTGACACTGACCGCACTGCTGCGTTCAAAACCGCCTGAGGCAGAAAATATCGCGTCCGCTTTTCTGGCACATCCGGAGCCTCGCGTACGTGCCGATGCGGCTAACGTTCTGGCACGGCTGCGTTCGAAAAAAGGCATAACGGAACTGATCAAACTGCTTGAAACTGATACAGAGGCAATTGTGAGGGCAAATGCCGCACGCGCTCTCGGAGCAGCTGGCGAAAAAGCGGCCGAAATGTATCTTTTGGAGGCGGCTACTAATGATACTGATCTGCGGGTCAGGGTCTCAGCGATACGTTCGCTCGGTTTACTGAATTCTTCCGCAGCGGCTCAAAGATTGCTGGAACATGCGGAAAAACTGCTTGTTTCAATGAAAGAATCAAAAGAGCGGCTCCCGGCCGAACGTAATGAGCTGTTGGAAATTTTCCCCGTTCTCGGGAAATTGTTTTACAACTCCAAAAATGAAAGGGCCGCGGTACTGCTGGAAGAATTTGCAAGGCTTGACAACTTCGAAAATCCAGAGCCCTTGGTTGCAAGAATCCGCATTATTCGCGGCCGGGGAACTGGCTATCCGGAACCGAAAAACTGGCGACAGGTTGCGTCAATGGTGACATTGATCGGCGAATTCTCAACCATTGAACCGGTAGATGAAGAAGATGCAAAGAGAAAAGCATTAGCATCAGACCAATTGAGAAATCTTGCACGTGCCGTGGCAGAATCAGATCCACAAAAAGACGTTGACAGCATAAAGGCCGGCCCGGAAATACTGCGTGCATTTGCCCGGTTTAATACAACCGATTTACCGGAGATTTTACGTCTATGTTTGAAGAACAAAGATATATTTGTCAGAGCGACAGCTGCGGATCTGCTTGCTGATTTACCGACTTCGCAGGAAACTGCATCAGCGCTGAGAGATGCTGTCAGCCGGGCGCTCAAATCCGATTATGATTACAATGATGCGCAGCTTGCACTCCTCGATGCCCTGCATAAAACCGACCCCAATGGCTCATTTGACGTTTTTTGTGCCGCAAGTAATTCCGTGGATTATCTGGTTCGAAAAAAAGCGATTGAGATTCTGTCTGATTCAGGGAACAAAGAATCCTGTTTGAACAGTCCGAAACCAAGCTCAGGTAATTCCGAAATGCTTGAGGTGTCAAAATTGTCAGGCAAGCTCGGCGTCTTCAAATACAAGCCCGGCAACAAAACAAAACAGGGACAGATTCTCAATTCACAGGCAGATTATTATCGTGCGGCACGCCGAAAAAACGGCACGGTAAGAGCGGAAGTTTTAACAGAAAAAGGAACTTTTTTTATCGATTTTTTCCCCGAAGAAGCTCCGCTGACGGTCGAAAATTTCATCAAATTAGCGCGTCGCGGATATTTCAACGGTGTTGAGATTCACCGTGTTGTCCCGAATTTTGTCATGCAGGATGGCGATCCACGCGGTGATGGAAATGGCGGCCCCGGCTGGTCTATTCGTTGTGAGATAAATACTTTGCCCTACGAACGCGGAATTGTAGGGATGGCTCTTTCGGGGAAAGACACCGGCGGTTCCCAATGGTTTGTTACTCACAGCCCGCAACCGCATCTGGATGGCGGATACACTGTTTTTGGCCGTATTGACGAAGCGGGGATGAAAATAGTGGATAGCATTGTACGCGGTGACAAAATTCTGAAAATAATTATTCACGAGAAATTTGCATCCTGGCGTTTGAAAAAATAGCCGGCCTCCGGTTTATGAATGATTTACGTAAAAATAAAAACGCCGAAATTGAAAAAGGACTTGATGACCTTGCCCGTTACCTGGATGGACTTTTTCGTATTCCGGGAACGGAATGGCGGTTTGGACTTGATGCTCTTATAGGCTTGATTCCAAATTTCGGCGATACGCTTACATCGCTGGCTTCATTTTACATACTGATTGCCGGCGTCCGCTACGGGGTGCCGAAAATAACCCTTCTTAGAATGGCGTTCAATATCGGCCTGGATTATTTGGTCGGGATGATTCCCGTAATCGGAGACGGGTTCGATTTTTTTTGGAAAGCTAATCAGCAAAATATAGAATTGATCCGCTCGCGTGCGACCGGACACGGTAAAGGGCGAACGAGCGATTATCTTTTCGTATTCGGAATCATTGGCGTTCTGGTTTTGATATTGATCGGATCTATCCTGGTAAGTGTTTATGTAATTGCCTCAATTATTTCGGAAATACGAAATGGAATAATATAAAAAGCCGAAAATATGACTTTCGGCTTTTTATTCAGACAGAGTAAAAGAGGAAAGATAAACGCTGTAAAATCATGCTGCGGCCGTGTGTGCGGAGAACATTTTGTCCAGTGCGGTTTGTAATACGCTGATGCCGAATTCACCCGCCGCACGGGTTTTCAATTTCCCCTCAGCATCGAATAGATAGTAAACCGGAACCCAGCCCTGCTCATTCTGGAAAACATCCCGAAGTTTATGAAGTCCATCGACTGCTGTCGGCTCGGAAATCATAAACCTTTGAATAGCCTCATTTACGGTGTCGAGATCCGTATCTGCCTCGTATCTTGGCATATGAACCGCTATTGTTTTCAAACCCGCAGGCTCATATTTTGAAATCAAATCCCTAAGCTGCGGCATTTTGTCCTTGCAGATACCACAGGAAACAGCCCAAAAGTGTATAAGCGTAGGCTGTCCTTTGATTTGCTGCATCGTATCTTCGAGCGATCCATTGAACCAGGCTGTAGCTCCATCCAATGCCGGTAAAGGATCACCTATTCTCATTGGCATAACAATTCCCCCTGAAATTGCAGGGTAATGGATTTGGTCTCAATGCAAAGACTCTCTCCATTACCCGCAAACTCAAAATAATCCTATACTTTCAATGTTTCCTGACCCGGCTTCCAGTCAGCGGCGCAAAGTCCACCGGTCTGAAGTCCGTGCAAAACACGAAGTGTTTCATCAACTGACCTGCCGATATTCAGATCGTGGATGACCGAATACTGCAGAATTCCTTCAGGATTGATGATGAACAGACCACGAAGAGCAATATTGGACTCTTCTACGAGGATATTGTACTTGGCTGCGAGACGGCCGCCGACATCGGATGCCAAAGGATATTTCAGACCCTCGATGCCATTCTGATCACGCGGCGTCTTGAGCCATGCGCGATGCGAATAAACCGAATCGGTCGAAATACCGAGGATTTCCGCCCCGACTCCGTTGATCTCTTCGATCCGGTCAGAAAATGCGGTGAGCTCCGTCGGGCAGACAAATGTAAAATCAAGTGGATAAAAAAGCAAAATCAGCCATTTGCCTTTGTAGTCTGAAAGTTTGACGTTTTCGGCAAGCGTTTCAAGGTTTTTGGTTGACGGCAGATCGAAATCCGGTGCCGGCTTGCCGACTTTTGCAAAAGTTACCGTGTTTTCAAGTGCTGGTGCAGTTGCAGTAGCCATTTGATGTATTATCTCCTTTATTTTGTAATCAAATTATTTTTGCCATATACCTCGATTGGGCGGGCAGACAGCTATTGAATAGAACCTGGTCCAGCCCGCTACCGAAGCTTAAAAAAACTAATCTATTTGGCCGCAATCCGGACAAACGCCCCGTAGCGTGAATTCGATAGACTCGGGTTTAAATTGTGATTTTGCTGCAGCAGTTTCAAGCAGATTTGCCGGCATTTCGATTTCTATATCCACCAGTTTCCCACATTTGGAACAGATTGCATGGTCATGTCTGTGAGTGATCCGGTCAAATCTGCTGGCTCCATTTCCGAAGCTTATTTCTGCAATCTGGCCGGCTTCTTTAAGGTATCGCAAACTGTTGTAAACAGTAGCGAAACTAATGCTCGGCAATAAACGTTTTGCGGCAGCAAACACTTCGTTTGCGGTCAGGTGGTCTGTCGAGGATTTAATTACCTCCAGGACAACCTGACGTTGCCGCGTTAGCCCGAGATTGCGTGTGCCTGTTACTTTCACTTTTATTCAATTTAAGCAAATTCAGCAATACTTAGAATAATTCTAATTATAATATTTGTCAAGTCCAAATATGAATTTGCTAAAAGTGAAATCAATTTGAGCTGTTTCCTGCTATCAGGCGGCGATTAGCCAGTACGACAAGTCCCTCACGTTTTGATGTAACCGAAATGGACCTTACATTTTTGGATGCGGCAACTGATATTTTTGGCGTGTAGGTAACAACATAGGAAGAGTCAATCATCCCTGCAATTATGGCTGTCCGCTCGATCATCTCTTCGGCGGTTTCGGGATTCAACATTTCGCCGCCGGTATCATCGGCAATTTTCTGCAGTGATTTTTCCGCATTCTCGAGGTCTTTTTTCCGTTGCTGCATTATACGAAGATATTTCCTGTCAACATTAATGACAGTGCCGATTTTGGCAGATTGTGCCTGATCACGAACGCCGTTTGGCAGCGTCGCCGCAACCTCGGGCGGCATAGCGGGCGGCGGCGGGGTTTTGGAGATACCTTTGGCCCGCGGTGTGATGTCGTTAAGTTCGAGTTTGGTGTAGCTAATAACATGAACCGAAATATCTGTGCTCAGAATTGAACGAAAGGCTGCTTCGACCTCCAAGTTGCGTCCGGCACTATCGGTTCCGTCGGTTATCAGGATCAGATGTTTGTTATCCGGAGAACTTTTTCGCAAAAAAGCAGTTGCGAAACGCAAAGCATCCAGAAGCATTGAGCGGCGGCCAAATTTGGCAGAGTTTACAGCCGATAAAGCAATATTTTTATTTGACGTCCATTCGGTAAGAATTTCCGGTTTGTCGGAATATTGCATTACTGCGATCTGGTCATCATCGCGGAGTCGTTCAATAAGAGCTTTTGCGGTGCGTTTCGTCTGATCCAGTGATTTAGCCACACGCATTTCCCCGCCCGTGTCCATCACAATAAGGACATTTGCAGGAACACGACGAACGCTGCTTGGCTGATGAAGTATGTCATTATCGGTAATTACCAGATCGTTTACCCCAACGCCGGGAAAGAATTTGCCGTTATCGTCCAATGCTACTACATTTAGCTTTACTTCTTCGGTGATTATCTTTACCGATTCATCATCACCCGGCGTCGGGGTAGGAGTCGGTCTTGTTCTTCCGCTTTGCCCCTGAGCTATACTGACGACGACAAGCAGGACCATCATCAATGAAAAGCCGGTTCCTAATGATGAAATTCGCTTTGTGTTCATAAAATGTTCGATGCCGTTAAATATCAAAAATTTGCATTACCGAAAGCTAAAGTTTTGGATTACGGCGGACGAAATCTATAATTGCGCCCGCATAGGAGTTGAAAGGCGGACATTTAATTCCATATTTTGAAAGCAGGGCGTTTGCAATGGAAGTGTCGTATTCCTGTTCAATAAAAAAATATGGAACACCCGAATGCGGCAAGCCTGTAATCATGGGAGAAAGCGGCAGGGAGAGCGCGAATTTTACAAGCGAAGGAGGCGGCATAAGCAGAGCGCGCTTGCCTGAAAGATTTTCTGCAATGACATCAAATAATTCGGCGGTTGTCAGTGGATGTGGATCCGCGAGTGCCAGAGTTTTGGAGATTACGGATGAATCGCCATCAAGCGCTGCCATTGAATCTACGACAAAATCGACCGGAACCAGGTTCAATCTGACGCGGTTGTTTCCTACATTGACGAGCCGTAGAAACTGAGGTGAACGTGCAAGGTATCGTATGAGATAGTAAATACCGTCATACTTTGCAGTCTCACCTGATACTGAGTCGCCTACTACGACGGAAGGACGAAAAATAGTTATGGGCAAATCAGGCTTTAGTTGTTCTACAGAAAGCTCGGCAAGGTATTTGCTTTCTTCGTAAAAATTTCTGAATCCGGCATTATGTTCCAATTCGGATTCAAGGATTCTGCCGCGTCGCAGGCCGGCTACATAACATGTCGAGATATAGTTATAACGTTCCGGATTTTCAAGAGTGGCAACGAAATCATTAACGTTTTTTGTGCCCGTAACATTTACAAGCATTGCCGGCTCACGCTTTACATCCAGGTCGTAAATGGCTGCAAGATGGTAAACACTTCGGACCTCAGCGCGTATTTTGTCAGCGGATTTTGTTTCGATCGCAAGCCCCGGCTTCGTTATATCACCTGTGACTACGGAGAATTTTGCATCCGGATAATGAGATGAAAGTTTGCGGGCGATTGCCTGTGCATTGGCTGCTAAACGCGGTTCAACAAGAAGATGAAATTCGCCGCCCTGCCCGGCAAGTTTTTGCACAAGCCGCGTGGCAATAAAACCAGGGAAGCCGGTAATAAAAAAACTTCTATGAGCATTCATCGCTGTGGATAATTATAAACCGCAAAATTACAGGGGTAAATAAATTCCTATTTTCCACATCTGTGGAAAAAAGTTTTACACTTGTGGAAAATCTTTGTGCTGAAATCTGAAAAATGTTTGCCATCTCCGCCCGCATTACCATTCGAGGACAACCTTGCCAAAGTTAGAATTGGATTCTATGTATTTATGAGCTTCAGAAGCGTCGGTAAATTTGAAAACTTTATCAATGACGGGCCGGACCTTTCCGGCGGCAAGCAGAGGCACTACGTTTTGTTCAAACAGGCCTACGGCATCGGCTTTTTCGTCATTGCTGCGGGTTCGTAGAACGGTTCCAGTTATTTGCAGTCGTTTGTGCAATGCGATTCTGAGATCGAATTGCGTAATTGCGCCGCCGGTCAAACCAACCAGAACAAGCCTGCCTTTTTCGCCAAGTGCCGAAAGATTCTCGACAAAAAATGCAGCCCCAACCAGATCAATTATCAGATTTACTCCGCGGCCGCGGGTAATTTTTTCGACTTCGGCAGAAAAATCCGGATGCTCCATAGTCGAGACGGCATAATCGGCGCCGAATCCGCATGCTTTTTCTGCCTTTTCCATTGTGCGTGATGTACCGATAACCTTCGCACCGGCCGTTTTGGCTAATTGTGCGGCCGCAAGTCCGACTCCCGACCCGATCGCGTGAATCAAAATGGTTTCCGGCGGCGAGAGGCGGCCAATTGTAAAAATTGCGTCATTTGCCGTTATGAAAGCTTCCGGTACGGCTGCGGCTTCCACATACGATAGATTTTCAGGGATTTTAACCGCGAGCCGCGGATCAATTCGAATCAATTCCGCCTGTGCTTCGCCGGCAGCGATTCCAAAAACGCGATCGCCTGTACGGAATCGAAGCGTATCACTTTGAACAACATCACCGGCAAATTCAAGTCCCGGAATATAAGGGTTTATTCCCTCCGGAGGCGGATAAAATCCGCGGCGTTGCAAAATATCAGCCCGGTTTATACCTGCCGCGCGAACGCGTACCAGTATGCCGCCCGTGTCCTGCGGGTCCGGAACTTCTTTAACCGCAAGGACTTCCGGGCCGCCGAAATTTGTGATTACCAATGCTTTCATCGTCGCAGTCTTGCTTCGATATTATTTGCCTTAAGGGAATTGCCCGTTGCTCTTTGCAAATCAGCGATTGCTTTATTGAGCTCTGTTTGTGCACGAAGTTCTGCACTCCTCGCGGCGGCATAGGCTGTCTGGCGATCGAGTACTTTGTAGATATCCGATTGGCCGACGTCGAGTTTGCGGCGTTCCGATTCGTATTGCTTTGCCGAATTCTCTCTGGCGATTGCAGCAGCGCGGAGCCTGGCCTCAGCCGTTCGTACTGCCTGTAGGGCATTTCTTACATCTACCTGAATAAGCTGTTCGATTTGTGCCCGCTGAAGTTCGAGCCTTTCACCTTCGACGAGTGTACGGCCATACTGTGCTCCTGCCGTTTTGTCACCAAAAAGCGGCAGATTGATTTGCAGACCGGCACGATAGGTCGGGTAGCGATTATCGAAAACTCCGGAATAGGCATTACCTGTCAGCAGTGCAAGATTCTCCAGCTGCTGGCGGCAGGCAGGAGAATTCGGATCCTGTTGGCAGGGAAGTGGAAAAGGGGAACGAAAATTCGGATTTTGCGTTCCACCTACGCCGGCTGAATTGTAACCCAGCACCAAATCAATCTGCGGTTTTTTCTGTTCGGAAAAATAACGGCGATCAATATCGTTGATATCCTTCTGCACCTGATTTAGTTCAAGTTCAGGGCGGTTTGCCATTGCGGAATTGACGGCTTCCGCAAGCGTAGTGTCAGGCGGGCGTAAGTCCACCGTATCCACCGGCGTCAGTGCCTGATTCCAGATACCGTCATTTTTGTTGGCAGCAATCAGACTTTTAAGAATATTTTCTGCCTGATTTACGATATTAAGAGCGTCGTAAACAGCTTGTTCGAAATTGGCGACCTGCGTTTCCGCCGCAACAATATCTATCGGTGCAAGCTGTCCTTCGTCAACGAGACGCTTGTTGTGTTCGTACTGCTCTTTTGCGTCGCGGACGCTGTCCCGCTGAACCTGTAAATTTTTTAATGCGAAAACAAGATCCCAGTAAGCTCGCTGAACGTTGACAATCGTGTCGATTGTCTTTTGACGGAATTGCGCATCGGTCAATGCCAGATTCCGTTTTGCAATTTCGATCGTCCTGCGGTTTTGGTCAAATGCGCGGCCGCGAAAAAGCGGTTGAGTAATTGTAAAGCCCAACGATGCATTGTTTTGCGGGCTAAGAATGGAAATCGGATTTGTTGTAGTCAAACGCTGGTTGGTTACATCGGCGCGGAGCACGGTTCCAAAAGACGGAATGAATCCGGTTACCCCGAGGTTGCCGACAAGCGTTGTTTGCGTTGTTTCGCTGTTGGTGCTGAAGATGCTTATATTTGGCGTCGTCGAGCGTTCAAAAGATGTCTGGCCTGTCAGCCTTGGCTGGAACACGCCGCGGGCTGCCCGGAGGTCAAACTCTGCGATTTTGACATTCTTACGGGTTACCTCTATGTCGTTGTTGTTTTCTAGAGCCATAGAGATTGCTTCCTCGAGCGTCAATGTTCGCTGATCGAGCATATTGACACCGACGCGGCCCAGATCCGGTAAGTTTCGGTTATCGGATTTGTAATCGGGCGCGATTGAAGGAACTCCCTGGAGTTTCTCCGGAGCGACGGTGGGAGCAGGCTGTTGTGCCGGAGTCGGCGTCGGTACCTGAGCAAATGCCGCGATTGATGCGGTTGCAGCAAAAAGATTTATAACTAAAAATGCTTGCCACTTCATAAAAATTCTACTTCTGCGAAAGGTTTCGCTCAGTTTTTGCCTAAAATTGCTCCTGTTGCCGATGCGAAACGGCGCCGGATACCCCCAAAGAGCCAATCGGACGCCTGCCCGACGTATTTGAAAAGGCGCATCTCGCTCAGGTCATCGAAAATTGAATAAAAAACAGGTACGGCAAGCAGAGTCAGCAGGAGGCATAGAGACTGTCCGCCCACGACGAGTACGCCGATAGAGCGATTGGTCCCGGAGCCCGCGCCGCTGGAAACGACCAGCGGTATCATGCCTGCCACAAGTGCGATAGTGGTCATCAGGATAGGACGCAGTCTGTCACGATTGGCCTGAATAATTGCATCATATCTGCTCATTCCGTGCGAACGCAGATCGTTGGTATGTGCAATTTGCAAAATCGCATTTTTCTTGACAACACCGAATAGCAACAGCAGCCCGAGTCCCGAAAAAATGTTTACTGTCTGTCCTGCTATGAAAAGGCTGACGATTCCGAATGGAACCGAAAGCGGAAGAGTCAAAAGAATCGTTACGGGATGGATAAACGATTCGAATTGTGCCGCAAGCACGATATACATGAACACAAAAGACAGAGCGAAAGCCAAAAGGAAGTAAAAGCCCGCTTTACGCATTTCCTTTGATTGACCAACGTAGCCGGTCTGATAGCCGGGCGGCAGTTTCAGCTCCTTTACGTAATCATCGATCGCAGCGGTAATCGAAGCGGCGGAACCTCCCGGCCGTGTATTTGCAAGCAAAGTTACCTGCCGCTGCCGATTAAGGCGATCAACCGAAGCAGGGCCGGTGCCTTCGGTGATAGTAACCAGCCGGTCGAGCGTAACCCAGCCTAATTTGGTTGACGGAACAATCATTTGCTTCAAGCCCGAGACGTCATTTCGGAAGGAATTAACAGAACGCACCCACACTTCATACTGGTCTGAGCCTTCGTTGTAAGTAGTTGCCTGTTGGCCGGCAACAAGTGTATTGAGAGCCTGTGAAATATCGGCGACCCTTACGCCGAGATCTCCTGCGGCAGCACGGTCGATATTCAGGCGTACCTCAGGCTTGCCGGATATCAGGGTAGTGTCAACGTCAACGGCATCCGGGATGGATTTCATCCTCTCCTGGATTTTCTCGGAATATTCCTTTAATTTGTTAAGATCCGGCCCGGAAATCAGGAACTGCACGTTTGCATTACGAAAACCGCCGCCGGAGAAAGCCTGCACCTGCTGAACACCAGTGCGTAAATCCGGAAAATCCTTGAGCAGTTCCCGCGTATCGGACATCAGCATTTCCTGAGATTTCTGTCTCTGGCCAATGTCGGTGAGCTTGACATAGATGGTGCCGCTGTTTACAACCTGAGCCGTTCCGCCGCCAACCGTTGTCAATGTATCGGTAACGCCCGGCAGTTCGCGAATACGCGAAGCTATTCTTTCCATCATGAGTGACGTAGCGGAAAGGCTGTAACCTTCAGGCGCGCGGACGGATACCTCGAACTGTGACTGGTCATCAACAGGGAGAAAATTCTTTCCGACAAACAAAAACAACGGGATAATAGAAAGAAAAACAAGAATGCAAAGGGTTACGATTACCCAACGGTGTGCCATCGAGAAACGAAGCATCGCCGTGTAGATGCGGTCCAGATGACGAAACCATCCGACGTCTTTCGAATCGTGATGTGAGGCGTGTGCCGGCTGATGCTCGCCGAGCATGCCGTCGCCGGTAACCTGGGGTTCCGCTGTCTGCTTGCCTTCGTCCTTGCGTTTGATAAGACGCGCAGCCAGCATTGGCGTCAGAGTAAAAGAAACCAGAAGCGAGACCGCGACGGCAAAGGCTGATGTCAGACCAAATGATGACATGAACCGCCCGACGATGCCCTGCATAAAACCGATCGGCACGAAAACGGCCATCAGCGAGAGCGTGGTGGCAAGCACCGCCAGGCCGATTTCCCTTGTGCCCTCGATTGCGGCCTGAAAGGGATTCATTCCTTTTTCATCTACGTAACGGTAGATGTTTTCGAGGACGACAATTGCGTCGTCAATGACAATGCCGACCATCAAGGTCAATGCGAGCATCGTGATCGAATTCAGCGTGTAGCCCATTGCATACATCAGGCCAAAGGTTGATATTATCGATGTCGGAATAGCGAGGCCGGCAATAAAGGTTGACCGCAGGCTCCACAAAAACAGGAAGACTACGATAGCTGCCAGAATTGAACCGACGATAAGGTGTTCTTCGATTGCATGGAGCGAATTTTCGATAAATATGGAATTGTCGCCAACGACACGAACACTGTAGCTCGGCGGCAATGTAGGCTGTATTTCAGCCAGCTTCTCCTTGACTGCACGTGCAACCGCAACGGTATTCTGTCCGGACTGTTTAGAGACGACGAGAGTAACTGCGGGCTGACCATTCAATCTGGCTTCTGAGCGAATTTCCTCGGCACCGTCCTCCGTGTATCCGATATCTTTGATTTTGACTTGATAATCGCCGCGCAGAGCAATTACTACATTGTCGAAATCCTGCGGCTTGCGGATTTTCCCCATTGTGCGGACACTGAGTTCTTTCTGACCTTCATCGAGCCGTCCGCTTGGAAATTCGATATTTTGCAATCGCAGGGCGTTTGATACTTCAGCGGGCGTGATGTTGTATGCCCGCATTTTGTCCGGATCGACCCAGACGTTGATCTGTCTTTCCTGGCCGCCGATGATTGTAATCTGGCCGACACCACTGATGGATTCGATGCGTTCCTTTATTTTCTTTTTCGCGGTTTCGGTTACTTCACGCAGTGAGGTAGGTGCAGAAACGGTTATACGGAGCACAGGTGCGGCATCGGTATCGAGTTTTACGACCGTCGGTTGTTCGGCCGTATCGGGCAGATTCGGGATTACGGTCTGGACACGGTTTTCCACTTCCTGAGCGGCTACATCAACGTTTTTTTCAAGAACAAACTGGACAAATACCTGAGAAAGACCTTCGACGGAGGTAGAACGAAGTTCGTCGATGCCGCTGATGGTGTTGACGGCCTCTTCGATTTTTTGCGTAACGTCCGTTTCGATTTCTTCGGGGGAGGCTCCGGGATTTCTGACGGTTACGGTAATAGTAGGGAAGTCGATTTTGGGAAACAAATCAAGCCCGAGGCTAAAAAAGGAAAATGCACCTACTACGACGAGCGAGAGTATGAGCATCGTCGCAAAAACAGGCCTCTTTACACAAATTTCTGCTAACCACTGCATAAAAATTCCCCTATTAAATCAAAAGCGATGTGTTTTCCGCTCTTTTTGCATCCTCCGGCGTACTTTACTGGCGGACCAATATTCCGTCAGAGAGTTTGTCAAGGTTGGTTACGACGACGCTGTCCCCCTCCACGACCCCACGTTTGACCTGTATCCAATCGCCTTCGAGCAAGCCCAGAAGCACGAGATGTTCACGTGCCACGCCATCTTTTACGACGAAGACGGAATTAGTCTCGCCGACGGTTTTCACCGCGCGAACGGGAATCATTACGGCCGGCTCGGGTTTCGATTGTGTAATCCGGACGGTGGCAAATTGTCCGGGCTTCAGCAAGCCTTCAGAATTATCTATTTCAGCTTCGACAATCAGTGTCCTGGCGGTTTGATTTACGCTTGGCGAAATGCGTGCAATGCGGCCGGCAAACTGGCGTTCCGGATAAGACGTTACCTGCAGGGAAACGCTCTGTCCGGTAGCAACCCGTGAAATTGATTGTTCGGGAATTTCGATCTTCATTCGCAGGACGGATGTTCGCATTATCGTTGCCAGTTTTGCGTTCGGCGTATTGGGAGAGATGTATTCGCCTACATCCGCAGATTTATCCGATACGTAACCGGTAATCGGTGCGCGGACAATAGTATCGCTGAGAGCCTTGCGCGCCTGCGCAACCTGTGTTTCCAGCGTAGCAATAGCAGCTTGTGCCGTTCTTGCACCTGCCTTTGCCGCTTCGTAGGCGGCGCGGGCCGTATCAACCGCTCTGATAGCGATTGCAGCATTTGATCTTGCTTCATCCAGCTGGCCAATCAGCGCATCACGCTGAGAGCGGCGCTGATCATAAGCTGATTTTGAAATATCACCCGTTTCCAGAAGTTTCTCTGCCCGTCGGAATTCTTTTTCGGCCAGATCCAATTGTGCCGAGATTGACTTGACCTGTGAAAAATCCTCTATTCTGAAGGTTTCACCGTCTTTAATGCCCAGTCTGGCCTGCGTTTGCCGCAAGTTGGCCAGTGCCTGTTCGGCGTTGGCCTCGGCCTGCTGTGCGGCTTGTCTTTGCTGTTCGACCTGAGTCTCGGCCTGTTGCAGACGGATTGTTGCGTCGCGATTATCAAGGCGGACAAGCACATCACCCTCTTTGACGTAGCTGCCGATGTCGAAATTGACTTCGACAATTTTTCCGGCAACTGCCGGAGCAACGTCGGTCTGCTCATCGCTGGCGAGGTTGCCGGTCGCTTCAACATAAGTTGGAATCGGACGGATTACAGCCTGCTCAGTTGTTACTTCAACCGATACGGGTTCTTTATTCGCATTTGTTGCAGCGGCTGAGTTCGAACCGGAGCCGCAGGCCGTAAGAAACCCGATCCCGAAAGCCGCTAGAGCGGCGGCCAGCACTGTTATTTCCCTCTGTTTCATCGTTTTTGAATGCCCCGTAATGTTGAGGCCGTATAAAATTAATCGCCGTTTTTTACATACAGCCCGTGAAGCATAATGTCGGTAAAGCTTCGGGCCGCTTTTTCATTTGAAATATTCAAAATACGCCGGTTTTTGTCCCAAAGAATGTTGTTGAGCGAATGATGTATCAACATTCCCAGAAACGCCCTGACGGCGATCTTCGGATTGAATTTCCTGAAAGCGCCATCGCGCTGGCGCCGGCGAATGTAATCCGACAAAAAAGCGTAAATTTCTGATACGAAATCGCCGAAAAAACGTTCTGCCAATTCGTGCTCTTCAAGTGCCGAGTAAAAAATCATCCGCATAAACGCGACGTTTTTCTGGTGATTTTCCATTGCCTGAAGGGCGAATTGATAGAAAAACTCGCGGTCGTCTCCGCTTTCTCTCGCCTCCATCAACCGTTTATTATCCAGCCATGGGTACTCGCTGAGACCTTTTTCGCAGCGTTTCGCATCGATGATTGCACCGTAAAGTTCTTCTTTGGTGGCGAAATGCTTGAAAAGCGTAGCCTCGGAAACTCCGGCAGCCTGTGCAATATCCCTCGTAGTCGTCCCGGCAAAACCATGCCGGGAAAACATGTCGAACGCAGTCTGAAGTATTTGCTCGCGGCGTTCGTCGCGGCTCATTCGGCCATGGTGTTCAGGGTTGAAACAAATTCCGTTCAAATCGTTAATTTCCTGGATAAAATGACTTAAGTAAGTGCTTACTAACTTATATCTCATTTCGCGCTTGTTTCTGTCAAGCGGAAAGTGGAATTGTAATAGAAAATTTACAGCCCTGTTATTTTTCCGTGTCGCACGACCGTTTTTACGCAGTTATAATAAAATTACCGGAACTTTCGAGTTTTTTATTCGTTACAACCTATTGGTACGGATTCACCATCAAAGGAATCCGAAACTGCAAAAAAGCCGTTTTATTCAGTCAGGAGGGGAATGCAATGTCAGAATTTGAAGCTGAAGTCGAAAAGGCGAAAAAGGAATTGGAACAGTCTTTGGTTCCGGCCGGAGCCTCCGGCACTTCACCGGATGATGAATTTTTAGGAGATTTAAGGATGCAGGCACAGGAATACAGTCAAAAATTGCAGGATGCTGCGGAAAAAGCAAAGATGTTTGCCGAGGAGAAATTTGCCCGAGTCGGTGAAAAAGTCAAGGAACTGCAGGATAAAGATCCGCGCGAACTGATCGAAGATGCGAAAGAATACGCACGGCAAAAACCGGGACAAACGATTCTGATTTCTGCCGCAATTGGTCTGGTGGTCGGATTGCTGCTTAGACGAAAATAGGTTATTGCCGAATTTACGTAAAAAACGCGGTGGAATTACTTCCCCGCGTTTTTTGACTTGCCGGACGGCTTTCCTGTTGCCGCTATTCCTGTGCATGAATTAGCCGCCGGACCGTTTCACCGAATAAAACATCGATTTTTTGCGGTTCCAGGACAGCCGTTACTTCGCCGTGACCGAATTTTGAGTGCATCATTGCCTGGCCTTTTTTGTATTTTCTGGTAGGATCGTACGGGCCGGCGGCTTTACCTTTACCGACCGAGACAGAAGTCTTCACACCGCCACGAAAAGTGCTGGAAGTCTGGCAGACATCACAAACTGCCGAAGTGATCTTTCCAAGTTTCGTAACGGTCATAACCGAATGTATTTGTTCCGAATCGCAGGACGAACACATCATCGATATCGAATCGCCGATTGCGTACTGCCGGGCTTTATCAACTTTCATAAACTTGCTTTCCTTAGCTTTATCCGAACGTATTTGCAGTCCGCCGAATGCAAAACGCCGGGTGTGTAATCGGCAGAGACCTTGCCAGATTGCAGGCAATCGGCATCTGCTCACTCAAAAAGGTCTATACCACGTCGATGAGACGTTTACCGGCAAGGCATTTGAATAAATTTATCCTGTTGCTTGTTGGCGGAGGCCAATTACATGACCGGCCGGCCGGTATCGCCCTTGCTTCCTACCGTCCGTAAATAAAGGCAGTGAACCTGAATTGCGAGCGGCACCCTAGTTTATCATAGAAAAAAGAAAATTGATACACCGCCGGTGCGGCCGGCTTAAATCTCAGCGGCCGGCTATCTTTTCAGCCAGCCCTCACGAATGTTTATCTGCCGCGGCGTGGCATTTTCCGATTCAACCAGGTTGTATTCAACGTAAGACCGGCTTTTCGGAATTAACTTTACCTCCATCTCCTGTCCTGAACGGATAACGACCAATGTCAGTGTTTTACCGGCCGAATCGCCGAGCCTGGCTTCAAAGGGAGAGACGCCGTCGATTTTGATTATGGTATCACCCGTACGCAAGCCGGCTTCGGCTGCCGCTCCGGCAGGCTCTACGCCGGTAAGTGTTAATCCCTGGCCGCGCGCACGTGCGGAAAAGCCGAAATCAGGAGTAAACTGATTTTTTCTTTCCAGGCGGAGCCCCGCGTAACCGAATATCTTGTCATAGTCCGGCACCTTGACGCCGAAAACGTAATCATCGAAGAAAGCCGTGTAATCCTTGCCGGTGATTTTGTTCAGGTGTGCTATCAGGTCATCGCTTGTAAAACCGCGTCCCCGCCGATAATGTTCGTTGTACAAGATCCGGAGCAAATCGTCGAGGCTCGATTTGCCGTCGGTATCATTGCGGATTGAAAGGTCGAGAAGCGCGGCAAGGTTCTGTCCCTGTGTATAGTATGAAATGCCGAAGGCGAGCGGTGCATCGTAACCGAGCCAGGTGGAAACGGACGAATCTGCCGGCGAAATGTAATGACGTGCTTCGGTGTTTTCGACGCCGGCGGCGGCCCGGGCGGCTGCGGCGATGAACTGCTCTTTACCGGTTATGCCCGCGCGATAGGTTGCGAGGACGCCGTAGTAGTTTGTGAATCCCTCCGAGAACCAGAGCAGCGGCGTTTCATTTTCTCGTGTGTAATCGTAGGGCCACATTTCAGCCGGTCGGATTCTTTTGACATTCCACAAATGAAAAAATTCATGAGAACCTGTGCCGATAATGCTTTCCGGCGTCGAATTCGCTCCGGCCGGAGCAAAGGCAACGTAGGAATTCAGATGTTCGAGCGCTCCGCCGGCATTCGATTCCGCAGGGCGAAAGAAATAAAAGGCAACGTAACGTTGATATGGGAGTCCACCGAAGATGGCGCTTTGTGCCTGAATTGTACGGCCAAGCATTTCAGTAAAACGTTGCGTTTTTTCGGAATTGAAAACTCCGGCGGGATAGGCGGCGAAATAATGCGGTTTGCCTTCTACCTGAAATTCCGTCAAATCAAAATTTCCCATTAGAAGCGGTGCGTCAACCAGTGTGTCATAGTCGGCGGCGCGAAAGGTATTCGGCTGTCCGGCGGGTTCGAGCGGCGATATCAATTTCCAGCCTGCCGGCGGATCAATTCGCAAGGTGCTTGGATTGTTTCGGTAGCCGAGCGGTTCAAGGAAAAGCTGGATACCGGTAAAAAACGCAAAATCGTCACCGATTTTCGCCTGATTCAATCCAAGTACGTCAGCCCTGTAATCAAAATCAATGTTGATTTTCTCCTGTCCGTTTGTATCAATTCTCCAGATCTGCTTTTTAATCATCCGCGGCTGGATGCGCTTGCCCGTGGCATCGCTGACGGTAAACCGCAGAATGTTTTTGCCGTAATTTTCAATGACGTACCAGCCGGGAGCCCACGCAGGCAGGCTCAGGTCAAGTTGCTGCTGTTTGATGCCGGAAATCTCGGTTTTTACGTGAAACTGGCGTTTCGCCGCATCGGCAATCGAAACGGTGTATCGGATGTCAAGCTGCCGGGCGGCGACATTGCCGGCGAGCAATGCGGAAACAAAACCCAAAAAAAATAAAAACTGCAGGATTCGGCGCGGATGTGTCGGTTGGTTCATATGCAGCATAATACTGCACTTTAACAAAAAAAGTTTCGCCTATTCCCATTCGATCGTGCCCGGCGGCTTAGAAGAAATGTCATAAACTACGCGGTTGATGCCGCGGACTTCGCCCGTGATTCGCGAGGATACGCGGGCAAGAAAGTCAAATGGAAGCCGTGCCCAATCGGCAGTCATTCCATCGGACGATGTTACGGCGCGAAGCGCAACGGCTTTTTCATAAGTCCGGAAATCGCCCATAACGCCTACGGAATTGACAGGCAAAAGAACTGCAAAAGCCTGCCAGACTTTGTCGTAAAGTCCCGTGGATTTGAGTTCCTCGATAAAAATACGGTCGGCTTTTTGAAGCAGCGAGACTTTTTCCGGCGTAACCTCGCCGAGAATGCGGACGGCAAGTCCTGGACCCGGAAATGGATGGCGTTCAAGAATCGCTTCGGGAATTCCCAGTTCGCGGCCGATTGAGCGGACTTCGTCCTTGAACAGTTCACGGAGCGGTTCTATCAATTTGAGCCGCATTTTTTCCGGCAGGCCGCCTACATTGTGATGCGTTTTAATTGTTACCGAGGCACCGCGGAGGCTGACGGATTCGATGACGTCGGGATAGAGAGTGCCCTGGACGAGCCATTCAGCGTCGCCGATTTTACGGGCTTCGCGTTCGAAAATTTCGATAAATTTCCCGCCGATGATTTTTCTTTTTTGCTCCGGATCGGTGATGCCGGCAAGAGCAGCAAAGAATTCATCCGAGGCGTCAACGCCGCGGACATTTAGATGCAGGTTATCACGATAAAGCTCCAGCGTATCCTCAAATTCGCGGTGACGGAGGACGCCGTTATTGACGAAAATACAGGTTTGGCGGTTGCCGATTGCTTCGTGGACCAGCACGGCGGCTACGGTTGAATCAACGCCGCCGGAGAGTCCGCAGATGACGTTGCCGTTTTCGCCAACCGTTTTTTGGATTTTTTCGATTTCGTCGCGGATGAAGCCGGCCGGCGTCCAGTCGGCAGAACATTTGCAGATTTTGAAAAGGAAATTCCGCAATACCTCGCGTCCGAGCGGTGTATGGGAGACCTCAGGGTGAAACTGGACGCCGTAGATACTGCGTTCGGCACATTCCATTGCGGTTACGACGTCGCCGGTCGTGGCGGTTTGGCGAAATCCGGGCGGCAATTCGACAACGTGGTCGCCATGGCTCATCCAGACATCGAGTTCAAACGGCAATTCATCGAAGAGCAGCGTTTTGCCGCTCAGCACTTTCAGTTTGGCATGGCCGTATTCGCGGCGTTCGGCGGGTTCGGTGCGGCCGCCGAGATCTGCGGCGATCAACTGCATACCGTAGCAGATCCCGAGCACCGGCACGCTGATTTTTTCGTAAAAATCCCGTGCAGGACGGGGTGCATCCGGATCCGTAACGCTTGAAGGGCCGCCGGAAAGCACGACGCCTTTCGGCTGCATCGCCAGCAATTTTTCCATCGGCGTATTGTATGGATGAATTTCGCAATAGACGCCCTGTTCGCGTATCCGGCGGGCGATAAGCTGAGTGTATTGCGAACCGAAATCGAGGATCAGAATTAACTCGTGACGCACGTATAAACCTCTAGGAAATCATCGGAAAAAAGGATTATACCGACCTGTCGGCAGATTTTAAATTCCGGCAGCCGCGAAAGCGGTAAATGGCTCTTTACAGTCCGCTGAGGGCTTGACAACGGGCCGTGAAGTTTTTAATCTTAAAGTTCGCGCCGGGGCTGTACCGGCGGGTCAGATTTTTTCCGCAGTAGCTCAATGGCAGAGCATTCGGCTGTTAACCGAAGGGTTGTAGGTTCGAGCCCTACCTGCGGAGCCAGTATTACAATCCGGGCAGTGCCTGCGGGCCGGTAGAATTCCGGCCCGTTTTCTTTTTTGGCTTTCCGGCGGCGGGACAACCCGTATGGCAGGAAATTTCCGCGCTCAGGGCAAAAAATCCCTTCAAATACCAAAAAAATAAAAATTTTTCGAACTACACGCTCCTTTTCAGCGTTGTTCATCGCGTATGGATTTGCGGGGCCGCCGGGCAAATCCTGCTTTTTAATAAAAACCGGCCGTTCCGACATTTATAAAGTCGAGGTATTATTTGCAATGATTAACCATGTTTCGATTGCGGTAGATGATCCGCAAAGAATCGCCAATTTTATTGCCGAACTGTGGGACGGTGAGGTTTTTCCGTTTCCGCCGGCTCCAAACTCGTTTTTCGTGACGGCAAATGACGGTCGCGGCACGGCGGTCGAGGTGATCCCGACAGGGACGGTGCTCGTTCCCGGAGAAGGTTTGCCGGACGAGGATGACCTGGACGCAATGACGGAGGTGCACGAAGCGCAGTTTGTCTCCTTGCGGACAGCTCCGAAATATGTCGCGACGCATATCAACATCAGCGTCAATAAATCGATTGACGAAATCCGCTCGCTTGCGAAAGCGGAAGGCTGGCGCGTGCTGGTCTGCAACCGCGGCGAAGGGCTTTTTCAACTGGTCGAAATCTGGCTCGAAGACAAGTTGATGATCGAGGTCATGACACCTGATCAAACGCAGCGTTACCGCGAAATCACAAGGCCGGAATTTTTGCATGAAGCCTTTGCCGATGCGCTGAAAAATACCGGAATGCGTAAAGGCGAAATAATCGATGCCGAACCGATGCTTGTCGGCTGACGTAAAAACGCTCAACGGACGGCCTCAGCAGTCCATAAAGCCTGGACAAGAGACAAAATGCCGTCCGAAGTTGTCAATCCGCGGGTATGGAAATATTGTTTCCTGCCCGCATTTTTTGCGCTTTCCGGTTACGGGCGTCTTTTAATTTTTTTGCGGCAGGATTCGATCCGGGTTTCGGAGTCCGGAATATCACGCATATCACGCATATCACGCATATCGGGAAAGTTACGCATTTTCGGCATATCACGCATATCCGGAATCTTGGGCTCGTCTCGGGCGGCGGCGGCGTGTTATGCTATTCGCTCGGTCGGAGAAATCTCCGGCGTGATTGGCAATGAAGGGACAAATGCTTGAAGGCAAAAGGGTTTTGGTAACGGGCGGGACCGGTTCTCTGGGTCAGACGCTGGTTCGGCGGCTGCTGCGCGGAGAGGTCGGGTTACCGGAGACGATAACGGTTTTTTCGCGCGATGAAGCCAAGCAGCATTATATGCGGCTCGGGTATTTACATCGTGAGGCGGCGACGGATGACGTGATTTATGAAAATTCGCGTGACCGTTTGCGGTTCAGGATTGGCGATGTCCGCGATCTTGCTTCGCTGGCGGCGGCGATGCGCGATGCGGATGTGGTTTTCAATGCCGCGGCGCTCAAGCAGGTGCCGTCGTGCGAATATTTTCCCATGGAGGCCGTGCAGACAAACGTAATAGGGGCGGCAAACATTGTCCGCGCCGTTCGCGAGATGGGTCTGCGGCCGGAGACTGTGGTCGGCGTATCGACGGACAAGGCCTGCAAGCCGATAAACGTAATGGGTATGACAAAGGCTTTGCAGGAGCGGATACTGATCGAGGCAAATCGGGACGC
>JBFLZQ010000009.1:0-92225 GCA_040756215.1 Acidobacteriota bacterium | reverse complement strand
ACAACCACGTGCAGAGGTGCTTAGTAAAGGTTGATCTACCGGTCAATTGGTTTCAGTTTTACGGCGCAAGTTCTGTCGTAGAAAACCGTCGATGGACGAGCGTTGACCCTCTGACGGCGTCGGCGACAATCCGTAATCCGCAGACTTTCAACCGATACACCTACTCACTCAATTCGCCGTACAAATTCACCGATCCGCTCGGGTTGATACCATCCTCGACCGGCGCCTGTGGCGCGTGGTGTCCGGGCGGCGACAGCGGCTCGTTCGGCTCCGGCGGCGGGCACGACAGTTCGGCCGCTGACTATTTTGAAAGTGCAGCGATAGTTGCCGCACTGGCGCAAGCCGACCGTCATACAAACGAAGCAGCCGAGCCAATCGACGGAACACCGGCCGGCCACCAGGTACCAAAGCAAACAGAATCAGCACCGCCGTCGGTAGAACAAAAGATTGACGATTCTAATGATAGATCACAACTAATTGTTACTTACCTCCCCTCTGAATTACAATTGGCAAAGAAGATACTCGATATCATTTATTTTGCTCGGGACAGCATTGCATGTAAATTGGCATTTGAATCAATCGGAGCGACGCCTGTCGTCGAACAGGTAAAGAAGTTGCGGATTGTTACTCAAAGCGTCTTTTCGAATCCGGAGTTAGATTACCTTTGGGCTCCAGACAAAGAGTTCGCTGATGCCTTGCGCGCGGCTCTCATGGAAAATACTTCATGGGCTGCGGGAGTAACGACCAATGATATAACCCAGGTCGGAGCCTATTCTGACGGTTGGCGTTATATTGGACTAACAAATAGGGGGCTTCGTGAAAACGATGTTAACTTAGCTACGACTATAATTCATTCTCTGATTCACTCCGGCGGAATAAGTGGGAAGAATAGTCAGACATGGGGGGGAATGGTTTTGGGGGATACGGCCCCACGATTTGAGATATCTTGGATCGAGTTATGATGCAATTATTAAAGCTTGCACCAAATAAATTGCTAAGCGCAGTTACATCTTGCTCAAGCGTCGGATTACTTAAAGGTATCTTGTATTTCGGTACAATCTTGTCAGCCGGATTAATGACTTTATCCTATAAACTGAGCTCTGACCGGAGTGAGTTGCTAAGTGGGTTTGCGACGACTGGGGGGGGAAGAACCTTTTATTGATACTTTTTACAGGTGCGCAATTATTTCGGCTTGCTTTTTGATCTGTCTTGGACTTGTATATCTAAAGCGGAAGAATATTATCATAGTCTCTGTAGAGTTGATTCTGCTCTTAGTAATTTTTTTACAGAGTCTTGTGCTCCTGTGGATCAAACCGAAGAGTATTGATGCAAAATCCCATAGCGTGGCACTGCTTTTGGAATATTTTTGGCAAGTTAACTTGTTTTTCCCATTACTGGCAATAGGCTGCGCATTGCTGGTTATTTTCTCGAAAGGATTCAAGAATCATCGCGAATCTTTAACTAAGTAGTTCAGAGTTTCTGACCGACTCCGGCTTAGTGTCAGAAGTTGACGACGCCGACTCATGGACTTGGCTATCAGCCATATAATATTCGTCAGGATTACACGGGTTACGAGAAAGACGACGAAAGCGGGCTGGAGTTTGCGGAGGCGAGGCGCTTTTAGTCAATCAGGAGTTAAATATCCAAGTTTATATCTAATCCTTGTCAATGCCGGTGTTGAGCATTTATTCTCTGATTAGGCCGTAGGTTTGAAACTTTGGACAAGGTGTCTGTCGTGATTGAAATAAATGAGATTGAAAATGCAATTGTTGTTAGATTTATAAGGCCTGAAAAACGCAATTCGCTTTCAATAGAAGTTATTGAAGCGCTGGAAGGGTGTATTGAGAAGTTTGCAGACGTTGCGGAGCGCATTATTTTTACCGGAGTAAATGGCTATTTTGCATCAGGGGCGGATCTTCGCGAGATTGCTGAAATAAAAGGCGAGGAAGCAAGACAATTTGCACGGCGCGGCCAGCGGCTAATGGCTAAAATAAATAAAGTCCGTTCGATAGCTGCGATAAACGGCATTTGTTTTGGCGGTGCATTGGATCTTAGTCTGTCCTGTCAGCTACGCATAGCTCATCCACAGGCAACATTTTGTCATCCCGGCGCACGTATTGGAATAATGACTGGTTGGGGCGGCACTCAACGATTGCCCAGACTTGTTGGTGAAGCTGCTGCGTTGCATATTTTCTTTACGGCAGAACCCATTTCGGCAAGTGCCGCACTTGAAATCGGACTCATAGATTTGATCAGAGACGACCCCGTCTCAGCCGCATTGAAAATCGAATTATGATTTAACTTTTATTTCAATGTCCGGTCTGGAAAATTCTGAATAATTTATTTCAACTCTTTCCGCCAATTTTAATATCTGGTCCTTCCTGTCAGGGCGGAACAAATCTATTGTAATAATCTCAGGTGTGAGGATTTCGAATTTGCTATTGTTGAATTTCAGATTACAACTTTGAATTAAGACACGTTTGCCCGTTTCAAGCATCAAGACGGTAAATTCACGGGTTTCTTTAACAATCTGAAGGGTTTCGGAATCAAGCCAGATAGTTGCTTTAAGTCGTAAATCTGAGACTTCACTGGTTGGTACACCGGCATCAATGTCAGCTACCAGGCGGTTATCGGGAAATAATTTACTATCTGACAAACGGATTAGCGGGGTTTCTGATGTCTGTTCGCAATCTATTTTAACAATTTTATGTCCAATAATATTTTCTGTCGTTGACAGTTTATAACGAAAGACATTACGTAAATTCGATGACAAACATATGCCCGGCGAAGTGGTGTAACCAATAACGTTCACTAGATCATAACGATAGCTTTCATCCAGGATTTTTTTGCGTAATTCATCATTTGAAACAGAATTGAGCAGATTTGCGAAAAATTTCTCAGCCCGAACCTCAGATTTGGAAATGACTTTTCCGTCAACTTCGAGGATCTGACGAAATTCCTCAGCCATGCCTGTAGTCTGCGGAAGTGGATAAACTATAAAATTGGATTTTACCGTGCGGCTTTTTTTGATTTGTCCTTTTCTATCGAAAACAACAAATCTCCGCATTTCAGTCGCAACCAAATTCCTAAAGGCCGATTTATATGTTTCAATTCTGTCGCGTGCAATGGAAAGGATTTCATCAAGTTGAAGTTCGGGTGGTTGCTGAGCCAGGCTTTCTGAATAGAAAAAAAGCAGTGTTGATAACAGAAAAATTGCCAATCGAATCATAACTTTCGCAAATTCGGAAATTTCTGTAATATTTTATCAAATTATGAAAGCGAGGATCTGACTAAGCTCAGATAGATTGAAATTATGCGAATTCAATTAAAAGATTTGGCACACGCACGTAGCGGCGACAAGGGCGACACAGCCAATATAGGCCTTATAGCCCTCAGGCCGGAATATTATCCGATACTTGAGCAAAAAGTTACTGCAGAAGCAGTTAAACGTCATTTTGGAAAAATTGTAAAAGGAAAGGTTGAGAGATTTGAACTGCCGCATCTGAACGCACTCAATTATTTGTTACATGAATCTCTCGGCGGCGGCGGAACACTAAGTTTAATGACCGATGCTCAAGGTAAAACGTTTTCAACCGCGTTGCTGCGAATGTGGATAGAGCTATCCGAAGAGGAAGCAATGGAAGCTGAGATAAGGTAAAAGAAATGTCTGAAAATCCAGTTTTAACTAGCGGCGATCGAGGTGTCAGCGTGATAACCCTAAATCGCCCCGAAAAGCGCAACGCTCTAAATGATGAACTGATTGCCGGACTTAAAAACGCGCTTGAAGAGGCTGCAAATGATCCGGACACATATGTTATTTTACTAAAAGGCTCAGGAAAAGATTTCTGCTCCGGTGCAGATTTGGAATCCCTGGAAAGAATAGCCGCTGCCTCAATCGAAGAAAATCTAGCCGACGCAAGACTTTTGGCAGATCTATTTATTAAGATAAGAAAAATAGACAAGCCCGTAATTGCTGCCGTTCATGGACGAGCTTTGGCAGGCGGTTGCGGTCTTGCAAGCAGTTGTGATTTAGTTGTCGCGGCTAAAAGTGCAATTTTTGGTTATCCTGAAATAAAAATCGGATTTGTGCCTGCGATTGTAATGGCTTTTCTGCGACGAAGCGTCCCGGAAAAAATTACATTCGAACTTACGACGCGCGGCCGCCAGTTCACGGCCGAAGAAGGCTTCAATTACGGATTGGTTAATCGCGTTTTTGATGACGAAACGTTTCCGTCAGATAGCTTTGAATATGCGGCGGATTATTCGAAGTTCAGCCGAAGCGCGGTAAAAATGACGAAACGTTTGCTTTATGACATTGATTACAACGATTTGAATTCCGCAATAGAGAAAGGCATAGAGGTTAATGCCCGGGCCAGGATGACTGAAGATTGTAAAAGCGGAATACGCAGATTTCTCGAAAAACGCTTTTGATCAAACTTCTATAATCTCAACCGATGTTTCAACCAATGATTTTGGAATCAAGGCAGGGAAATATGCCATGATTTCTTCGACCTTAGGCCGTCCACCGGCAAAGCCTGTAACGGCAGGAGGCCCGGTAAGTATTAAAGGAGCTATTTCTTTCGTAAAACGTTCGACCGCAGCCCGATCCTGACCTCTTACACCAACCCGCAACTGCACTTCGGGAATATCCGGTGATGGTTCGCCGGACAGGTGCCCATGCGTTGCATTCACGCCGACGAACTCCGTCAAAATCTGATCAAATTTCAATCCGAGCCGATCAAGCCTTGAACGCAGGATAAGATCAGCTGCCTTTGCTTTTTCATAAGCATCAGGCCAGGCGTAAACCAATGTCCCGACGGCTTTCCAACCGGCAGAATAAGCTATGGAAACCTTGTAAAAATCGGTATTCGGCTTTCCCTTGATACCAAAAACACGGACGCGGTCTTCACCGGCTGTTTCAAGATGAATAGATGTAAAATCCGCGGTCACGTCCGGCGTTATGTATTCTTTCGGGTCACCCATTTCATAGAGGAGCTGTTCGGTTACGGACTGGACACTGACACGTCCACCTGTTCCGGGATGTTTTGTTACGACAAATTCGCCATTCTCTTCAGCTTCGATAATTGGAAATCCCACGTCTGCAAGATTAGGGATTGATTGCCATTGATATTGACAATTGCCGCCTGATGCCTGAGCTCCACATTCAATGATGTGCCCGGCTATTGTTCCTGCTGCCATTTTGTCCCAGTCATTGAAATTCCAACCAAATTCATAGGCTAGCGGGCCGAGTGTAAGTCCGGTATCAGTCAGCCGGCCTCCTATAACGATCTGTGCATTTTGCTCAAGCGCTTTGACTATGTCCCCGGCTCCGAGATAAACGTTTGCGGCGCGTACATTCGATCGAACAGATTCGAGCGGTTCGCCCGTTTCCATATTGGTAATATGAAAACCTTTTGCGACGAAATCATCCAGTTTCGGCAGGATATCATCTCCGGTAATAATTCCAATTTTTAGTTTTCCGGAAAGGCCGAGCTCACCGGCAACTTTGCGGACTGCATCAGCACAACCGCGTATGTTGACACCGCCTGCATTTGAAATAACTTTAATATTTTTGTTGACACAATCCGGGAGTATTTCCTGCATCAGAGCAATGAAATCCCTGGCGTAGCCGGCATTGGGATCCCGGTCACGTTGTTTTTGCAAAATGCTCATCGTAACCTCAGCAAGATAATCGAGCATTAGATAGTCAATAGGACCTTTACGTACCTGATCTACCGGAGCAGTAAGTAAATCACCCCAAAAGCCTTGCCCGCTGGCAACCCTGATTTTACGTGACATATATTGAATGTGTGTAAATAATCAGAAAGCGGCGCTGGGAGCTTAATGTGAGCCAGGCCGCTTTCTCATATAGCGGAAATCCTAGTAAATTATTTTCTTGCTGCGGCTGGTAACTTTTCGACCTGTTTTATAGGTCTTTTTTCCAACCCATTTGGATCCGCGCCAAACGCGTTTTGTGACCCATTTACCTCCGCGATATACACGGATAGTCACCCATCTGCCACCGCGATAGGCGCTTCGGATTGCTCCCGGTTTTCGCTTTTTTCTTACTGAGGTCTGGGCGGCTACCGAAGACGGGCCAAAACCCGAGCTTACGATGGAGTCAACAAATGCTATAGAAAAAATAATTGCTGTTACGACAACGGCAATTTTGAAACGTTTCATATCATCTCCTCCTTAAAAAATACAAAAGATGTGAAATAGTCAAATTTTTAATTGGAATTTCTGACATTGTCGCGAATATATTTGACTATTTCTTCCGTAGAAGTGCCTGGGAGAAATACTTCCGCGATACCTTTTGCTTTCAATTCCGGTATATCTTCCGCCGGCACAATTCCTCCAACAAGAACTAAAGTGTCATCCATTCCATTTTGACGCAGTAATTCGACTATACGCGGGCAGAGGGTTTTATGTGCTCCGCTGAGGATTGAAATGCCAACAGCATCCACGTCTTCCTGTAGAGCTGCGGCGGCTATCATCTCCGGCGTCTGCCTAAGTCCGGTATAAATAACTTCCATACCGGCATCCCGAAGGGCACGCGCGATGACTTTAGCTCCGCGGTCGTGGCCGTCGAGGCCCGGCTTGGCTACCAATACTCGAATCTTTCGTTCACTCATTCGGTTAACAGTATATTAACTAAATACTTAAGGTAGCAAACATGCTGGTGAATAAGGAAATGTTATTGCTTCCATTAATTTGCTTTTCTGAAAACAAAAACAATGATTTTAAAAATCAGGGCGACAGTATAAAATTCGGCAAATGAATAAGAATCAGGATTTTTCAGCAAAATTCCCACTACCGGCGACCAGATTTGGTGAACCTAAAATACTTCTTAGCTTTTGCCGCATTGTTTTCTGATTTTTGATGCCATCCAACATTTCCTGCCAGGCATGTAAATTAATGCGAATTGGATTGTATGTATTTACAGGTTTTATGATTCCGTATGTTGGTTCTTCGGTTTCAGCAACAAATGAGCCAAACAGACGATCCCAGATTATAAGGACACCTGCGTAATTTTTATCTAAATACGGGTTATTGACACCGTGATGAACGCGATGATGTGACGGGGTGTTGAGAACGTACTCGAGCGGACCTAAACGGTCAATAAATCGTGTATGTATCCAGAATTGATAAATTAAATTGAAGCCATGCATTGTTGCGAACATCCATGGTGCAAACCCAAGCAGCATTATCGGAGCATAGAAGATCCAATGTAGCAAACCACTGAACCAACTCTGTCTAACCGCTACACTTAGGTTAAAGTATTCGCTTGAATGATGGACAACATGAAAATTCCAAAAAAGACGCGATTCATGACTTACGCGATGAAACCAGTAATAAGCAAAGTCATCTATGAAAAAAAGAGCAATCCAGCTCCACCAGGTATCTGCAGGGAATTTATACGGAGCCAAAAAATATGCCGCGGCTTATATGGCTCCAATAAATAAACCAAACAAAAGGTTGAATCCGACACTGACAAATCCCACAATGATGTTTGTCCAGGCATCTCTGGAATTGTAAAATTCCGGTCTGCGGCGACGGGCATACAGTGCTTCAATCGCTATCAACAGGGCGAAAATTGGAATTGAGACTATAACCGGATTTAACATCAGCTACGGTCTATTTTAGAATGATTTGGCTACAAAAATAAATTATGTTTAATCAGAAACGGCTGAAAAAATGGATTGCGATAATTGGCCTTGTGCTTTTGATCGTATTGGCCGTGGCGCAATTTATTCAACCCGGATTCTCAAATCCGGCAATCAACGAAACGGAGACACTTGAGGCTTCGATAAAAGTCCCGCCTGCAGTTTCGGGCATACTCGAACGGTCATGTATTGATTGTCATTCTAACCGGACGCGTTATCCGTGGTATTCCAGGATCTCTCCTGTCTCCTGGTTTATGTACAACCATATTCAGGAGGGAAGGCGTGAATTGAACTTCAGTATCTGGGGAACTTATTCCCAGAAACGCAAAGCAAAGAAATTGGAAGAAATTTGCGAGCAGGTTAAAGAAAAGGAAATGCCGCTTCCTTCCTATACTTGGTTACATCGTGATGCAGCACTTTCTGATGAGGAAATAAGTACCCTGTGTAATTGGTCAAATAGTGAAAAAATGCTCATTGAAACAACCATAAATTGAATCTGAGCATATTTGGCTTATAGCAAATAAAGCCCCAAGCTATTTATTTTCAATAATTTATCTTATTCCCCCGCAAGACTTTCAGGTAAAAATGAAAAAGATAGTATTTTTCATGCTTGTCGGTGGATTTATTTTTTTCATAACCGGAATTGCGTGTGCACAAAGCGAAGAAGAGTACAGGATTCTGGAAAAAGTGAATCGCGAACGCATGGTAAGAAATTTACGTCCGCTTTCATGGGATGGGCAACTGGCGAAAATTGCACGCAAATACTCCAAGGAAATGGCCCAAACAGGCAATTTTAGCCACTATGACAATAATGGAAACTCTGTTATTGAACGTGTCAATGAAGGTGGCTTCACCGGGTGGCGAAGAATTGGGGAGAATTTGTTTTTTGCGGTTGATACTTCCGGGTCCGATCTGGCCGTTTTTGCTGTTGAAGGATGGATGCGATCGTCTTCTCATCGCAAAAACATTTTATTATCCGAATGGCGGCTGACGGGAATAGGTGTTTTTAAGGCTAAAGGCCGGGTTTATGTAACACAGATTTTTGCCGACAGGGGGCGATATTAACGGCAAATTTTCTGATACATACATTGTTTGTTGTATGATATTCCTTTTATGGCCGAGCTCAAGATTCTTCATTATCCGGAACCTGTCTTGTTAAGTGTTGGAAAGCCCGTGGAATATGAGGAAATCAACACGGATTTTCGCAGCACTGTAGAAGAGATGTTTCGATTGATGTACGATGCAGGCGGTGTTGGCCTTGCGGCACCTCAGGTAGGGATATCAAAGCGTTTCTTTATTATGGACGTCCCGCAGGAAGACGGCAGTCCCAATCCTTTGGTATTTATCAATCCAGAAATTATTGCTGTCGAAGGCGAACAAACCGGCGATGAAGGTTGTCTTTCGTTTCCCGGCCTTTATCAGGTTGTCAAACGTGAAATGCGTGTGATAGCAAGAGCTCAAAACCTGGACGGGGAACAGTTTGAGGCAGATTTTACAAACCTTGCAGCCCGCTGCGTTTTACATGAGACTGACCACTGTGACGGTATTGTTTTTCTCGACCGGATGTCACCCTTAAAACGCGAGATTGCAAAGCGAAAGATCCGAAAGTTAAGACAGTCCGGCGAATGGGATTAATGACCTGATAAATTTCCATAAACTTTATTATTGACGTAAAGTATTGCACTTCAATCGTTTGCGGGATTACAACATCATCATTTTTTGAGCCGGCTTCGTGGTTTTAATCAACAGTAACAACCGGATACAGACGACTTATTAGGAACTTGTTATAATTAAACTAAAGAAATTTTTTGCAAGCGAAATCTTTTCGCATGTGAGTGAGGTGAACTATGCAGACAAAGCAAATAATCAGCGAATTCAAAAATGAGCCATTTACCGATTTTTCTAATTCCGAGAACGCGGCAGCAATGCGGGCTGCGATCGAAAAGGTTCGCTCAGAACTCGGCCGGGAATATCCCTGTATTATCGGTGGTGAAAAGGTTTCGCTCGATAGTAAATTCAAGAGTTTTAATCCGGCCCGAAAGGACGAAATAATAGGCATTTTTTCGGAAACGGACGATGATCTCACATTGGTTGAGCGTGCAATAGAAGCTGCTGAAACCGCATTCAAATCCTGGAGCAAACTCCCGGCCGCTGAAAGAGCCGGCTATTTGTTCAAAATAGCCGAAATCATGCGCAGACGTAAACATGAACTTTCAGCGTGGATGGTTTTCGAAGTTGCCAAAACCTGGGCGGAGGCTGATGGTGATACTGCCGAAGCTATTGATTTTGCTGAGTTTTATGCCCGCGAAGCACTGCGTTGGGCTGAAGAACAGCCATTGACAAAGATACCGACGGAGCAGAACTCGCTGGAATACATACCGCTCGGTGTAGGTGCGATTATTCCACCGTGGAATTTTCCTCTTGCCATTATGTCCGGTATGACAATGGCGGCTATTGTCTGCGGAAATACAGTTGTATTGAAACCCTCTTCTGACGCGCCAACCATTGCCGCCAAGTTTATGGAAATCATAGATGAGGCCGGAATTCCTCCGGGCGTTGTGAACTTCCTTAGCGGCAGCGCCGCAACCGGCGAAGCAATGGTTACCAGCCCAAAAACGCGTTTTATTTCCTTTACGGGATCGAAAGCTGTAGGTTTGCATATCAATGAAGAAGCGGCCAAAACGCGGAAAGGACAAATCTGGATTAAACGCGTCGTTGCCGAACTTGGCGGTAAAGACGCCATAATAGTTTGTGATGATGCTGATTTGGACGCGGCCGCTCTCGGCGTTGTACAGTCGGCATTTGGTTTCCAGGGTCAAAAATGCTCGGCTTGTTCACGTTTGATTGCAGATGAAAAAATTCACGATGAATTGCTTGCAAAAGTGGTTGAACTTACCAGGAAAATAAAAGTGGGCGACCCGACCGATCCGGAGACGACAATGTCCGCAGTTATAAATAAAAAAGCGTTTGATAAAACTCTGGGATATATTCAAATCGCAATTGGGGAAGGCGGAGACGTAATTCTTGGCGGTACGGGCGATGATTCCACCGGATATTTTATCCAGCCTACGATTATAGAAAACGTCAAGCCGGGCCAGACTGTGGAACAGGAGGAAATTTTTGCTCCGGTGCTGGCTGTTATAAAAGCAAGCGATTTCGATCACGCACTGGAGATTGCCAATGATACGGAATTTGGCCTGACAGGTTCGGTCTATTCTACTTCACGTGAAAAGTTAGAGCGTGCGCGGCGTGAGTTTCACGTCGGCAATTTATATTTCAACAGAAAATGTACCGGAGCACTCGTTGGAGTACATCCTTTCGGGGGCTTCAACATGAGCGGCACTGATTCCAAAGCGGGAGGCCGCGAATATCTGCTGCAGTTTATGCAGGCAAAGTTGATAAGCGAAAAAATTCGTTAAACACGTTTTATGTGGCACAGCCTCAGCTTTTAATGCGGCTGTGCCCTAATTGTGTCCGACTGGCCTTTTTCCCTATTTCTGAATAGATAACTATGTGCAAATACATCATTTATCGCATTCTTTCCGCACTTCTCCTTTTTTCTTTAGTCAGCACGACCATCGCGCAGGAAACGCCTGTCCATTTTCCGGTTAAACGCGATGAATCATCAGAATTTTGGCGTCGCGACGGTCAAACGGCTCTTGATCGTGCAAAAAACACGAAAATCCGCAAAGGAAAAGCAAAAAATATAATCCTCTTTCTCGGTGATGGAATGGGTATATCGACAGTCACGGCAGCCAGGATTCTCGAAGGCCAGCTCCGCGGCGAAAGCGGCGAGGAAAATCGTCTTGCATTCGAGAATTTTCCTTTTACCGCTTTTTCGCGGACTTACAGTACCAATCAGCAAACCTCTGACTCGGCCCCGACCATGAGCGCAATAGTGACCGGCGTCAAGACAAATGAAGGTATTATCAGCCTGAACAATAAGGCGATTCGCGGCGATTACAAATCAGCCGGAGGAAATGAAGAAAAAAGCATTTTGGCATATGCCGAAGAAGCAGGGAAATCTACCGGGCTTGTAACTACTGCAAGGATTACACATGCCACGCCGGCAGCTTGTTATGCACATTCTCCTGACCGCGACTGGGAATCGGATGCTGATATTTTCGCACGCAGCAAAGAAGCATATAATGCAGGATTCCCCGATATTGCCCGACAATTGATAGATTTCCCTTATGGAGATGGAATAGACGTGATCATGGGTGGCGGGCGGTCAAAATTTCTGAAACGGGACCAGGCAGATCCGGAGTATCCCGAAAGACGCGGTGAAAGGCTTGATAACCGCGACCTTACCGCTGAATGGCAGAAAAAACACCCTAACGGCAAGTTTGTTTGGAACAAAGACCAGTTTACTGCTGCCCAATCTTCAGACACCCGAAAACTTTTCGGACTTTTTGAACCGTCTCATTTGAAATTCGAATTCGACAGAAAAGGCGATAAATCAGGCGAGCCCTCTCTGTCCGAAATGACTGCAAAGGCTATAGATATCCTTAGCCGTAATAAAAAAGGCTTCTTTCTTATGGTTGAAGGCGGACGGATAGATATGGCGCATCACGACGGCAACGCTTTTCGGGCGCTTACCGAGACAATCGAGTTTTCAAATGCCGTGAAAACGGCGCTCTCAAAGGTAAATCTGGATGAAACGCTAATTATTGTAACGGCGGATCATAGTCATACTTTTACAATCGGAGGTTATCCGGCACGTGGTAATAATATCCTTGGGCTGATTCGCGAAGCCGGTCCGGGACTTGTTCCGGACAGGGATCCGAAACTGGACTTGCAGAAAAAACCAATGACTACCCTCGGCTACGCCAATGGCCCCGGTTACCGCAACGGAACTCGTCCAATTCTGACCGATAAAGAGGTTACTGATCCAAACTTCAAACAGGAGGCAGCGGTCCCGCTTACATCTGAAACACACGCCGGAGAAGACGTTCCGATTTTTGCCGATGGTGTCAATGCTTATCTAATTCGCGGTTCGATGGAGGAAAGCTGGTTGTTCTACGTTATGGCTGATGCTTTCGGATTTCATATAAAATGAAGATAGTATTTATGGGAACGCCGGCTGCGGCCGTGCCAACTTTACAAAAAATCGTTGCAAGAGGATTTGAGGTAGTTGGCGTTTACACTCAACCCGACAAGCCGGCAGGCCGGGGCCGAAAAATATCGGTTTCGCCGGTTAAAGCATTTGCCACTAAATTGGAAATTCCGGTTTTTCAGCCTGAATCACTTAAATCAGATGAAGTCTTTGCCGGCTTCAGCGCACTTAAAGCGGACGTTGTGGTTGTCGTTGCCTATGGAAAAATTCTTCCTAAACGTTATCTTTATGAATTTCCAATGGGAGCGATAAACGTCCATTTTTCGCTTCTGCCAAAATATCGCGGGGCAGCTCCCGTAAATTGGGCAATAGCGCTCGGTGAAAACAAAACCGGTGTAACTACGATGCTGATGGATGAAGGGCTCGACACAGGCCCGATTCTTCTTTCCCGTGAAGTCAGGATAAATGATGACGAAAATGCGATAGAACTGACAGAAAGGTTATCTGAGGAAGGCGCAAGCCTTCTTATCGAAACGCTGGAACGCTTCGGGTATCTGCAGCCAATTCCGCAAGATAATTCGGTCGCCACTTACGCACCGGTTTTACGAAAAAGTGACGGTTTGATTGATTGGCAAATGAAGGCTCGGGACATTGTCAACCGTGTTCGTGGATTTCAGCCCTTTCCGACTGCCTATACTTTGCTGGAAAGAAAAAAACTTACAATCTGGCGAGCTGCGGTTTCGGCATTGCCATTTAACGATTTTATCCAACCCGGAACTGTTTTAATGGCGCGTGGACGTGATCTTGTGGTTTCCGCCGGCGAAAATACAGCCGTTTCAATCCTGGAAGCCCAACTTGAAGGACGAAAGCGTCTTTCCATTGAAGCTTTTCTCAATGGTGTCACGATTTCGCAGGGAACAAAACTCGGTTGATCTTTTACGCTGCAAACCCATTGCATAATGAAAATCTCTCCGGCCCGCGCCGCCGCTTATAAAATTCTTTTGAGAATACATCGTGATCGGGCTTTTTCTTCTGTTTTGCTTGCAGAATCTGCCTTGCAACTTAATGGTCCGGATCGCGCATTGTGCCACACTCTGGTACTGGGCGTCCTCAGGAATCAACTGTATCTGGACGCCTTGATAGACGTTTTGACAAATCACAGGCAACTGGATTTGGAAGTTAGGATTGCCCTTAGACTCGGTTTATTTCAGATCTACTTCCTCGAACGCGTTCCTTCCTATGCCTCAATTTCGCAAACCGTTGAATTGGCGTCTTTGGCCCGTAAAACTTCGGCTAAGCCTTTCATCAATGCAGTACTGCGTAAAGCAACAGCCGGAAGGCCGGAACTTTCTTTCGGCAACGGGATTGAGCAGTTAGCAATCGAGACATCGCATCCGCGTTGGTTGATAGAAAAGTGGATTGGTCAATATGGTACGGAAAGGGCCGGGCAAATTGCAGCCGCAGGAAATAAAATGCCGGCCTTGACTTATCGGCTTACCCGCAAGGCATTAAAGAAAGCATTCAGCTACCCTGATAACTGGAGACAATTTCCTAATATTCCGGGCTGTTTTATCTTAAAGGAATTGGACGATTTTACCGTAAATGCTCAAACGGAAGGATTTATTTATTTCCAGAATCCCGCATCGTTTCTGGTGGCGGCCGCAGTGGAAATACCTGATAATGGGAGCCTTTTAGACGTCTGTGCCGCGCCCGGAAGCAAGTCCACTGCGGTCTCGATGCTTCATTTTGGGAAAAATGTACGTATCGTAGCAGGCGATCTATACCGGAAACGTGTTGCTTCACTTAAGTTAAACGCAGTTAAACAATGTGCAAATGATATTTATGTTTTAAGATATGATGCCGGGCAGCAACTTCCTTTTCCTTCTGAAATGTTTGATGTTGTGCTTGTAGATGCTCCTTGCAGCGGCACCGGAACGCTTGCTGCAAATCCCGAAATAAGATATTTTCTCGACCCTGAAGACATTAAATCGCTTGCTGAAAAACAACTACGCATTCTTGTTAATGCATCGAAAGTATTGCGTCGTGGCGGGCGTTTGATTTACTCGACATGCTCTCTTGAATACGAAGAAGGCGAAGGCGTAATAGGACGTTTTCTTCAAATGGAAGGAAGAAACTTTAAATTACGACAGATCCCCTTGCTTCAGCCCTTTAAAACTCCTGATGGCTTTTATCGCACAATGCCGGACAAGGATGAGATGGAAGGTTTTTTTGTTTCAATACTTGAAAAACAATGATAAACACCGGTAGTGTTTTTGAGGCCGACGGGGTTACGGGAAAGTGAGCTAAATGATAGAATAAGTCTGAGGTAACAGGCGTTGAACATCGCTAAACGATCACTATCTGCCCTGGGCAAACTTTTTGCTGCCGGTCTGCTCGTGCTTGCATTCTCAGGCGGACTCGCGGCAGTCGTTTATTTTTCTCTGTCCGGAAAGGAAGTGTCAGTTCCGGATATCACGGGAAAAGATTTCTTCGAAAGCGAAAAGGAATTGGCGTCTCTTGGTTTGAAGATTAAAAAACGTGCCGAGCGCGTCAGCGATTCAAAGATGAACACTGTCCTGGAGCAACTTCCAAAGCCCGGCGAAACCGTAAAAACAGGGCAGATGATTCTGGTCGTCGTCAGTAAGGCTCCGGCACCTGGTGACGAGCCGCCGCCATCGCTCAAAAAAGACATTAATGATGACGACACTAAAAAAATCGAGGAAATGATTTCCGATAAACCTAAAAAAGCAAAGCCGCCTGCCAACTCCAATTCAAACTCAAATTCCAACACACGGAAAGCGGACACCGCCCGTGACGTTTCAACAAATGGCAACGTGGCGTCCGGTCCTGCAAATTTATCAGTACCGGCTAATGTTGAAACTAAAAAATCATCACAAGATGAGAAACTGAGAAACAACACCGAGAAAAACACTGATAAAAACGACAAAAACGACAAAAAAGAACGACGTGATTCACCTGCGGTAAAACCGGCGGCGTCGCCTGCCATGCGCCAGCCGGCTCGAAACAATTAGTGATTATTTTCAATGGGATTTGATTCGGAAAATATATTCAAGAATGGTTCAGTTGCTTTTGATCTTGCGCCGTCAATTCTGTCTGCCGATTTTGCCCGGCTTGGCGAAGAAATCGCTGCCGTTGAAGAAGCCGGAGCCCGTATTTTGCATTTCGACGTAATGGATGGCCGTTTCGTACCAAACATTACGGTTGGCCTTCCGGTTTTGAAATCAATCAGGCAGGCAACCGAAATGGTAATTGATGCGCATCTGATGATAGTTGAGCCGGGACGATATGCCGCAGAGTTTGTCAAAGCGGGCGCGGATATGGTTTCCGTTCATGTAGAAGCGGATTATCATCTTAATCGGACATTGAACTCTATACGGGATGCAGGCGGTAAAGCAGGAATTGCCATAAATCCGGCTACTTCGCCGGCGATTCTTGACGAAGCTTTGCAATTTGCCGATTTCGTCCTTTTGATGAGCGTAAACCCAGGTTTTGGCGGGCAAAAATTCATCGGCACGTCTATCAGAAAACTGCGCAACCTGAAAAAGATGATCGACGAACGCGGCCTGCCTGTAAAAATCGAAATCGACGGCGGAATTGATGAATCTAATATTGCTGAAATAGTGGCTTCAGGTGCTGAAATCATCGTAGCCGGCTCAGCTGTTTTCGGATCGGGAAACCCCGCGGCAGCAGTCAGATCACTTTTGGCAAAAGGTATGGAGCCGATTTTATCATAAGCGGCAAACTATTGATAATAAACAACTTATTATGAAATCATTTTCCTTTGACACACGTAAATTCGTAACATTCGGCCTGATTATCGTTCTTGCGGCGATCGGCTCATATTCTCAGAAACCAGGCGACGGAACGCCTTTACAACGTCTTGACGTCATGCGTCAGAAACTTGAGACGGTTCGACGTTCGCTGACAAGCGTGCTGTCGGTTCTCAAAGATGAAGGCAAGGATGAGAAAGATGCGAAGGAAAATCCGGATTCGCCAAGGGCACGTCTGACATCGCTGGAAAAAGAGGCCGCACGCTTGCAATCCGAGGTTAACAGCCTTCGGGGTAAGGTTGACCGTTCTGAAAAGTACGAAGCATCGGATATCGATCAGCTTGAAGCCGCCGTAGCAGACATCCTGGCCAGAGCCGATGCCGCACAGCGTGAGACCGCAGCACTTCGCGCCGAACCGGATTCACCGGTCGGAAAGCCCAGACAAATCAAAAAGAAAGGCAAGTTTCTGGGTATTTTCGGCGGCGGCGGGAATGATGAATATGATGAACTTATCGGTAACGTTGCACCGGGACGCGACCGGCAGCTTTTTATCGAAGCCACACGCGAAGTAAGGCGAAAACGTTACGACGTAGGAAGACTCCTGTTTCAAACCATTATCACAACCTATCCGGATTCGCCCTATCTTCCAATGGCAAAACTTGCTATTGCTGACTCTTTTTTCCTCGAAGGAAGCACAAGTGCGCTTATTCAGGCAATAGCGGCTTATCAGGACTGGCTGACATTTTTCCCGACACACCCTTTGGCTGATCGCGTCGTTCTGAAAATTGCCGAATCCGAGATGCGGCAGATCGGGCTTCCTGACCGTGACCCTACCAGGGCAAAAAGGGCCGAAGTGCGTTTGAAAGCGCTCCTGCAGCAATATCCGAATTCATCGCTGCGGGCAGAGGCCGAGGAACGCTTGAAACAGGTCCAAAATAATCTTGGGCTTCATAATCTGTATATTGCAAATTACTACTACACGCTTTCAGTTTCTCAAGGCAAGGGAGGGCTCAAAGGCGCGCAATCGCGTTACCGCGAAATACTTGAAAAGTATCCGGATTTTGATTACCTCGATGAAGCTTTATACAAATTGGCAATAACCTATATGGCTGAAGAGGAAACTGATCAGGCTGCAAGATATTTTCAGCGTATTGTACGGGATTATCCGAACAGCCAGTATGTTGCGAAAGCAAAAGAACAACTTACGCTCATCGGCGCAACTATTCCGGAACCCAACCCGGAAAGGATGAACGTCATGCCGCCGGAAGGAGCTTCTTTTTTTGAGAACTTCAAAAATCAGTTTTTCGGTATTTATCCCATGACGATAGATAAAAACGGTGTCCTGATGACCAAGGACTTTGATAAAGAAAAATTTGAATTGATTGACCAAATCATTGAAAATCAAGGGGATATCTACGTGAACCAAATACCGAAAGCTCTCACGACGGTTATCTCGCAGCGACAGGCAAATAACCAAACCGGCAAACCCGAACAACCCCGGCAAAAATAGTATTTGGAAAGATACTGTCCGTGCTACAGAGCGATAAAAAATTTTAATTCATTTCCAGGAGGCGTTCGTTGAAACTCAAAATAGCTTTTATAATTTTGCAAATCGGCCTGATTTTAGCCATTTCGGGTTCAACGTCCGGACAGACCGGAGCGCCGACTGACAAAGAGCCATCCGTAATTGAACGAATTCGTGCAGCCCGGCGGTCTTTTGACCTGAAAAATCCGGTTGATGTACAAAGGCGTGCAGCGGCTTTTGCTAAAATAATGGAAGGTCAGCGTTTTCTTTGGCTTGTAAACAATGCCCGACGCAGCCGGACCCAATCATCCGTCTCACAAAACGTACTGCGTGCAAGATCGGCATTTATTAAAGCCATTGAATTAGATCCAAGCCTTTCCGAAGGTTACGCTGCACTGGCTGAACTTTCCATTACAATTCCACCGGGCGATATTGATTCAGCAATTGAAATCGCCGGATTTGCAATAGATGTTGACAAGGATAATTTCGGAGCGCATCGGCTTTTAGCCCGTCTTTATACCTTCAAAAGCGGGCTTGGAATAGGAAATCTCGACACGGATTATTCGAATCGGGCTATCGGCGAATGGCAGACCGTTGTGCGTTTGGACCCGAGAAATGCTGAAGGCTGGGCATTCTTGAGCGAATTTTACGAAAGACAAGGTAAAATTGAGGACCGGATTGCCGCACTCAGAAAATGGGTCGGTGCCGCAACCCCAATCGATTCCCAATTCTATCAAAGAGTTACAGGCGGGCGACGCAATCTTGCTCCCGAAACTGCTACCGCTCTGCTGGCCGAAGCCCTCATCCGGTCCGGTAAAACGGCCGAGGCTATCGAAACCCTGAGTCCGCTCGTTGCCGAAGATCCCGATAACGAAGCAGCCATCGGGCTTCTCAGGGAAGCGATTGCTGCCGCAAAACCGGCGGAGTTGGCTACAGTTACCGATTCACTCAAACAGGCTGTTGCCGCAGATCCTGCCAATCTTGCTCTTTTACGGCTCCTGGCAGATGTTTACTCGCGCGGCGGCCAGATGAAGGATGCAGCGGCACTGCTTACATCGGCAGCCGATAAACTTACCCCACAGGAACCTGCCATTGCCGCGGAGATACTCGCTTCGCTTGGTGACCTTTACTTGCAAAATCGTTTGTACCGGGAAGCTATTGATATCTTTCAGCGGGCAATCGAGCTACGCCGTCGTGCTCCGGTAATAGCAGAGGATCCAAACGGTTTTACCAGATTTGCTGCTTATTCTTTCGAGCGGATGCTGCAGGCGGCAAAGTCCGGAGGGCTTTATCAGGAAGCATTAACCATTATTGAAAAATCACGTAAATACTTAGGGTCTGATAATGACTTTGCCGATCGCCAATTGATAAATCTTTACCGCGAAAAAGGCCGGAGGGAACAGGCTCTTGTCCTTTTGCGTTCAATGCGGGCGAAATCGCCAGCTGACGAAAGTCTTGCCAGATTAGAAGCGGTGATTTTGACCGAATTAGGCCGTGTAGATGAAGGCATTGCAGTTTTCAAAAAACATATGGCACAGCGCGGCCTTGTCAACACGCCTTCGGACAATAAAGGCACAACAAAACGCCAACCAGTGATTCCAACTTCTGCCGTTAAAGATGAATTTTCCGACTATCTTTTTATTTCCCAACTTTACAGCCAGGCCAGCCGTGGAAAAGATGCAATCGAGGCCGCTAACAAGGCAGTCGCAATCGCAGATGGTGCCGAAAGAAAGCAAATTGCCAAATTGACGCTTGCAACAGCTCAACAGGCCGCGGGCGATTTTTCAGCGGCGGAATCCACGCTTCGTGAAATTCTTCGTGAATCTCCGGGTAACCCGATTGCGCTCAATAATTTAGGATATTTTTTGCTCGAGCGTAACGAACGCTTCGAGGAGGCTCTGGAATTAATTAAACAAGCTGTGGAATCCGATCCGACAAATCCCTCTTTTTTGGATTCGCTTGGCTGGGCACATTTCAAGCTGGGTAATCTCGATGAGGCTGAAAAATACCTTCGTGACGCAATCGGTATAGACTCTTCCTCAGCGACTATTCACGAACATCTCGGCGATGTACTGGAAAAACAAGGTAAAATGTCTCAGGCAAAAACTCACTGGCAGCGTGCACTGGAACTTGCGTCTGATGCCGCAGATATTGGACGTCTTCGGGCTAAGCTTAAGTAATAGAGAAATTAACCGAATTCAGCAGCAGTAAAAAAGCGGCCGTTGCGGCCGCTTTTTTGTCTCTAAAATTAAATGTTTAATTGGACGGTTTCGTCGGAGCGGGCTGTTCCTCGCCGCGTTTCTTGAGTTTTGGCGGCTCTGAAGATGAAGAGGAAGAACTATTTGCCGGATCGTTATTATCTGCGGATGGGTCTGCGGGAGCATCCGGCTGCCTTTTCTTCAAGGTAGGCCGCGACTGTTCAACGTCATCATAATCGGCTACGACGCCGGCTTTGGCATTGGTAAGTTTCATCAAATAGTTTTTAACTCTTTGAAACTCCGAAGTGCTGATTACGTACTCTTCTTTTTCCGGAAAACGTGAAACCAAAGCAAGGCTTGCATCCCGGCGGTCAAGCGACTGCGGATGAGTTGAAAAAAGCTTGGAAAGCGAATTTGGTTTTTTGCGGTTTTGAGAGGCAAGCTTCTCAAACATAGTTGCCATTGCCGTGGGGTCATAACCCGCAGCATATAAATATTGAACGCCGAGCGAATCGGCCTCCATTTCAGCGCCACGCGTAAATTTCAGTCCGGCCAGAGCAGAAAGTATCCCGCCGCCGTTGTAGAGAACCTGACTAACGATCGGGCCGCCAAATATAATTCCGGCCAAAGCACCATAGTTTATCAGGGTGCCTTTGCCCTGATTCTCCATTGCGTGCCGGGCAGCGACGTGGGCAATCTCGTGAGCCATTACGCCGGCAAGCTCAGCTTCGTTATCTGCGGCGAGGATAAGTCCTTTATTTACATAGAAAAAACCGCCGGGAAGCGCGAATGCATTCACTTCGTCGCTATCAATAACTTTTATGGTAAAAGGAACTTTGGCGTCTGAATGCAGGACAATGTTTTGCCCGACACGATTGATGTATTCGGTAATCAATGGATCTTCGACAAGTTTGACTTGTTGTTCTACCTGCATGGCAAGTTGGCGTCCGATGGCGATTTCTTTTTCTTTGGAACCGCCAAGCCAGCCAAAAAACTTGTCAGAGCCGGAATTGATGTTACGCTTTCCGATTTGGCTTGGATCTTCTTTTGTAGATAAAGGCTTTGTGCGGTCAGACGAATCCGGCTGGCTTTGTGCAGATCCGGAATCACTGTTTTTCTTTTTTTCCTTGGACTTCTTATTGTTATCTTTGTCGTTGTTCTTTTGAGTTTCGGATGAAGTCGGCTGTTGGGTCTGGCCGTAAACAGCCATGGTTGCAACTCCGGACTGCAAGCCGATCATCGAAACGACAGACAGAATCGCTGCGGAATATTTGTAAAGTTTTTTCGCCACCTTTGCCTCCCGATTCGGAATTAGTCGTTTGGCGACTTTACCGATCATATTGCCTTATCAAAGTATAATTCAAGTTTTTTTGATGCATTTCTACAACTACTGGTTGCGAATCGTATGTAAAAAATATTAAAAAAGGTCTAAATTAGAGAAAAACTCTTTGTTTTAACAACGTTTATTGATAAACTTTAATTTGGCCGGCTTTAGGCCGGATTCCAAGGTAGCCCTGCATATTATCGCGCCAAAGGCTTAAATCATTAGCAACAGGCACTCAAGAACCCCGAAATGAAACGGATTCAGGATAAAGTAAAGGACATCGTTAATGTCCGTAAGTTCCTGGCGTTACACGATTTTACCGGTGATCCGGCTAAAACGTTGGAGAGTTATCACTTTACGGACGCCACATCGGAACTGATGACAAAATGGCTCGATCGGGCTGCGGGAATGTATGAGGGCAGCGGTGTCGCTGTCGCTCTTGCCGGATATCGCGGCGTCGGTAAAAGCCATTTTATGGCTGTTTTCGCTGCCTTAACAGGTACACCGGAGCTTAGGACAAAAGTTTCGGATTCTCATGTGGCTGCCGCTGCTCAAGGTCTTTTAAGACGCCGTTATCCGATTGTTCAGGTCCGCCGTGGTACGGAACCGACTTTACTTGATGAACTTAGGACCGCATTTGCAAATGCGCTCGGCGTATCGGTTTCCGAAATAGCTTCTGATGTTGCCGGTATTTTAAGGTCGGGCAGGGAAAAATTCGGCGATATGCCTGCAATTCTTTTGATAGATACCGCAATCGAGAGAATTGCACGCGTAGCCCGCGATGACGGCCCTCTGCTTGCAGATATAGCCGAAACAGCCCGGGATATGAATTATTTTGTCGGGGTCGCACTGGACGATGATATTGCCGGCGCCGATGGCACAAATTCAGTTATAGTCAGGGCCTATTCGATCGATTATCTGGATCAGGAGCATCTTTACAAGGTTGTTGATAATTTTGTTTTTCCGAAAAATCAACAAAAGAGGGCTGTTTTACATGATATCTACGAGTATTTTCGTGAGGTAATGCCGACATTTCGCTGGAGTGAGCAAAAGTTTGCAGCTCTGTATCCACTTCATCCGGCGATTCTCGAGGTTGCTCCGTTCGTGCGCCTTTACATTCACGATTTTGCTCTGCTTGGGTTTGCGTCCGAAGCCGGTGAAAGAATTCTGGGACGACCGGCAAACTCCCTGATAGCACTGGATGAAGTTTTTGACAGTGCCGAAGCAGGACTCAGAAAAATCGAGGATTTACAGGAAGCTTTTGCCGCTTATGACAAACTGAACAACGACGTTGTAGGAAAAATTCCGGTAATGCAGCGACTGCAGGCAAAATTGGTGCTCAAGGCATTGTTGCTGCTATCGCTCGACGGACAAGGGACAACAGCCGGCGAAATCAGCTCAGGCATGCTGATATTTGACGAGAATGACCCGCAAAAGTCCAACCGGACAGTTGAAGAACTTGTCAGGACATTTGCCGCTGCATTGCCCGATGATGTGCGTGTTTATGCCGAAGAGGGACGCGAAGTGCGTTATGGTCTTAGGGTCAGCAGTAAAGACCAGTTAAACAAGGAACTGGAGGCTGCCGCCGCGAATGTGGCTGAAGAATACGCACATCAGATGCTGCAACGTCTTTTTCACGAGCGGTTTTCCGACAGTACTTTTTTAGGCCTGGACGGAAGCCACAAAAATGTCATGGAATGCGGACTTGCCTGGCGCGGCGGGCTGCGGCGCGGGCGTGTTGTCTGGTCGGCGGATGGCTCGCTACCTTCTCTGTCAGATAACGATTTGCATGATTGGGAAGTAATTATTGACCTGACGGAATCTGAACCTCCTGCTTCCGACAGTACGGCAGCAATACCGCGTGTCTATTGGAAACCCACGCCATTAAATCGCGATGAAACGCTCGCATTGCGTCGATTTTACATTTTGAATCACGATCCGGATTTTCGTGAAAAATTCGGGGACCAGATAAGGCCGACGCTGCATTCACATCTTGTCTTGGCAGACCGCATTCTAAATCGCGTCTTTCTCGAAGATTCAAGGATTGTAATAGATGGTTTTGACTATAATTTCACGGAAGAAGCCCGGGCCGCGGCTTCACTTTCCGATGTATTCGGGACGATGCTGGAGCCGCTGTTCGAGGTTCGGTATCCAAAACATCCCTATTTTCTACGGCGGCTGACCACTGCCGAAGTTTCAACGATAGTTTCAGATCTTTACAGTGGATCGCGGCAGCGTCTGGCTGAGGTACAGCAGCTTGCACAAACCTTTGCCTTGCCGCTCGGGTTGGTCCGGCTACGGGAAGGTGTTTACCTGCCGGAAGGTGCCGAGGAGCTGCAAAAACTTGAATATGTAAAAAAAGTTATTGATTTATTGCCGGCCGCGACCGCAACTTTACCGTTGGGAGAGGTTTATGCGTCGCTTCGCCTGCCTCCATACGGACTTGTACGTGAGGCACAGCAGCTTGTACTTTCTGCAATGGCCGCACAGCGGATGATTGAATTCGTAACTTCGAAAGGCGACCGGATAAACCACCGATCGCTTGATTTGAAGATCATCTGGGATGACATCGTCGGTCTGTCTCTGCCACAGGAAGTTGCTTATTCAAGGGATAAACTTGTACGTTGGGCAGCCAGATTTGTAGGCGATTCGGATTTTACCGGTTTTGATAGTTCAAGTGATTTGAAATTGCTGCAAACCGCTCTGGAGGCATGGCTGGCAGAATGGGATGAGGCAGCAACGCTCGACAAATTCAATGAGATTCCCCCCGAGTATTTAAATACTTATATCTGGCGTCTGGCTTCGCGTGTGCGTTCAACGCTCGGCGCCGCTTCAGAAGCCATCCGTCAATGTCTTTCGAATAAAATTGGCTTTGAAGAGTGCATTGGACGGATAAGTGACTTATTTCTCGATGACGAAAAACGTTTCGAATCAGCCGCTGAGGATCTAAATCGTTTGTCGGGTTATGTTCGCGGTTTCGCTCACAGGACATGGGTTCGTGAATATTTGGCACTCTCGGATAATACCGGAGACCAAAATATAGAAACTTTGCGAAACGCCCTTTTGTGGGTACATGAACGCCTGGAATCAACTGCAGATGAATCGCTGAGCCGGGAGGCCGGCTATTTATGGGCTAAGTTTCATCGTGATTATACGGATTTCTTTGCCTCCAGGCACGATGCCGTCATGCTTTCACACAAGATTCAGGCCGCCGCTGACGAATTTCGTGAAAGCGAGGAATGGTGGGAATATTCTTCATTGATTCTGCCATCAGGTTATGCCAACGGGCAGGCCGGAGAAATAGCATCTTTGCTCGAAAGGTTACGTGAACTCAATTGTGCGGCAGATGTACGCGAACATCTTAAAAAAAGGCCATTTTGTCGTTGCAGTTTTCGCCCGAGCGATTTTCCGGCATGGGAATCACTGGTTACGGATCTGCGTGATGCAGTGGCAGAGGCAATATCTGCGTTTCGCCGATATTTATCGGCTGAGGCGATGCGGCTTATTGCTGAAATAGCGAAAATTGCGGAGTATGATAAATCGCCCGATATCCAAGCGGCCGCAAGGGATCTAAAGGATAAGATTGCCGAGCCCGAGCCATTGAAAACTTTTTCGGAAACAGAGAGACAACTTTTGTTATCGGCGATATTCGAGCTCAAAAAGTCTGATAAAATGGCGCAACCAATTGCGCAATCCACAGAGCCGAGAAAAAGTTTTCGCAATTCCGAAAACGAAACAGGCATCATTCTTGATTTAAGTACTGAAAGTGTTTCCGTGATCTAGAATCAGAAGCCTTCAATTGCAATAAATCTCCGGCAAAGTTAATTTAAGCAATGTGAAAACTTTTACGGTTATAGGACCGGGAAGGGCAGGCGGTGCGCTTTCGATTGCATTGGTCAGGGCCGGATTTGTCGCCGAAATGCTGATAACCGGCAAATCCGGATTGAGAAATGATCTGAAGCAGCATTTTACCGGCAATACACGGATATTTACTAATGAGGATGTTGTAGAAATTACCTCAGATTTGGTATTAGTTGCCGTCCCGGATGACAAAATAGAAGCTTTGGCACAGCAACTGGCAGGGCGTATCGACCGCAATTCAGCAGTTTTTCACCTCAGCGGAGCTCTTGGTTCTGAGGTGATCGGGCCGATTGCTGAAAGAGGCATCATAACCGGTTCGTTGCACCCGCTGATTTCAATCTCTGACCCAGTTTCCGGAGCCGAAAAACTCTCAGAAGCTTTTTTTTGCATTGAAGGATCCGACAATGCCTGTCAAATTGCAGAGCTGATTGTCCGGCGGCTTCGGGCACGCTGCTTTCGTGTTTCTTCAGAAAAAAAAGCACTGTACCATTCCGCGGCGGTGATGGCAGCCGGCCATATTGTCGCTTTGGCAGATTGTGCATTTGAGGCTATGCAAAATGCAATCGGCTCTGTTGCCGAACCCAGAGAAATCCTTTTGCCTTTGATCGAAAGTGTTATTGCAAATTTACGCAATTCTCCGGCAGAACAGGCTTTAACAGGGCCGGTTGCGCGCGGCGATGCGAAAACAGTAGTCCGCCACCTGGAAGCTCTCGGTGAATGCCGATCTGAAATATTGGAGGAGGTTTATATTCTCCTTGCACGCAGATCGGCGGAAATCGCTTCAAGAAATGCAGTAGATCCCGCTAAAATCGCAGAGTTATTGGAAAACTTAAATATAGCCAAACGCAGACGTGCGTGATAAAATCATTACTACAATGGCAAAGGCGAAAGACGAATTTGTTCAGGAAAAAGCCATTTTTCGTGAGCATATAAGAAAGTCAGGTTTGCGGCGGACAGATCAACGGGAACTAATTTTGGATATTTTTCTACGTACAGAAGAGCATCTGACCAGCGAAGATCTTTATTGGCTGGTGCATAAAAAAGACCCGACGATTGGCCATACAACAGTTTACCGAACGCTTAAGTTGTTGACGGAAGCCGGTTTAGCCCGTGAGGTGCGTTTTGGCGATAACAAGACCTATTACGAACACCATTTCAATCACGAACACCACGATCACATGATTTGCACGGAGTGTGGACGCGTGATCGAATTCGTATCGCCGGAAATCGAAGCGCTGCAGGAGCAAATGGCGGACAAATTCGGGTTCAGACTTTCGCATCATAGCCTTCGGATGTGGGGAGCATGCGCAGAATGCCAGAAGAGCAAGAAGGCAATCAAAATTCCGCCATCGGGAGCACAACCGAAAGTGCGGGTACGGGGCGGCCTGCACGGCTGAATAACGGACAGTCTGATGTGGTTGAGGTAACATTTTACCCATCGGGTATTACCGGCCTCGTGGCTACAGGGACTTACGTTTCAGATGCGGCCCGCCGGCTTGGTGTAAAACTCATTGACAAGTGTGTACCGGCTGAGGGAAAACATTTTTGTGCATTTAAAGTCATGTCGGAAACTGCTCTTTCTCCGATAACGGCAGATGAAAAGGCATTTTTTTCCGGCTCTGTCAAAGATGAAGCTGCAATACTGCGGCTCGGTTGCCGAACCCGGCTTGTGAAACCGGGAGAAATTGAGATAACAATGCCTGCAAACGAGGAAAATCCGAATAGAAGCGTAAGCAATGCCGGGACAGAAAACCCCGGACAAACCTCTAAGGATTCTACGGATGATTATCTGCAAAGATTTGCCGCCCTTCCGCTTGAGCAGAAAATCTCTGAACTGGTCAAACTGGAGGCAATTGCACTTTCCGACACATTGACTTATGTCATGAATGCTCCATTTACGATTGCGGATCGAATTCTGGGAGGGCTTGCAGAATTAGGCCTTAAGAAAGAGCGTGAAATGGCAGAATCTCTGCAGCCCGATGAACATAGAACAGAGGCTGACCGGCACGGTGAAAAGGAAAAATGAATTCCGGGCAACTAAAACTACGCAAACCGACTTTCGGTGACAAGGGGCATGCATTTTTGGCCCTCATCATCATTGCGGGAATGCTTGGCGTAATGTACGTCCCGGTCTTCGTGGTTTTCTTTTTTGGCATTTTTGCTTACTTTGTTTACAAAAGTGTTTCTGATAGTACCCGCAGTCTTACCCGTGAAATATTCGAGTTTTATCTGACTGCTAATGAAATGCTTCGGGATGATGAACGCCGTTGGTTTGGTTTTGAAATCCGGGAAGCTATCGGCCGCGGTGAATCAATAATCGAGCGAATGCCCGCGGCACCGCCTCTTTTGCGTTTTGCCATCGGTGCACTGTACAACAAAATAGGTGAGCATAAATCCGCAATTTCTTATCTCGCACCTGCTTTGGAACAATCATCGGGTAATGAAATCAATATTGTTTATCCCACTTCAGAACTTCGTGACTATGTTCGGGTATTACGAAAAATCGAACGATCGCCTGCGGAAGCCCCTTTGACCTCCGCAGCAGTGAGGGCTCTGGAAAGAACCAGAAGATTCCGTGGCTCCGTATTGCTCGAAGAAAGCCGAAAGGCATTTGCCAATTATGAACCAAAGCCGTTAAATGCATCGGATTCAACGCTGCGGCCGCTCAGCGAGGGGTTTTCAGGGGAATCGGAGGCTCTTAATACAAAGTTGCCGTCGCAAGACTTGTCTTTAGATGCGGCTCAGAACAATTCCGGGATGATAAACCCCCGGTCTGTAAATCCGGAAACCTCGGATCAGCAGCAATTCGATTCCCGATACAATGCACGTAAATCCATTTCCGAGGTGCTTCACGACATTTACGATAACCAGGTCTCGAGATAAACCGTTTCCGAATCTCATTCATTTCAATCCGAAAAAACGGCGGATTGTTCCCATAAGCCCGATCTGCTCCTCTGTCTTAATTTGTTCCGCTTCGGTTACCGCCTCGGGCAGAAGGCTGCGGCGTTCTTCGACTATTTCCGATACAATGCGAAGCAGCTCGGGATTATCTTCAAAGAGAGGTTTAAGAGCAGCCTTTCTTATTTGCAAAACTTCAGTTTCTTCCTCGGCTACAACGTTTGCGGTTCTTGGCTCTCCGGTCAAAAGACTCATTTCGCCAAAAAAGTCGTTTGCCTTGAGATTTCTGAGCGTAAGCGGACCTGATGGCGATGGTAACTGAACCGAAACAGCCCCGCGGACTATTACAAACATAGAACCGCCTTCCTGCCCTTTTCTGACAATAACTTCGCCGGGTGCGTAAACCCTTCGTGAAGCAGCCTTTGCCAATTTGCCGATTTCTTCTTCGCTGAGAGGTGCAAAAATCGGTACATGCGACAAAATTTCGGCAACGGCATTGATTTGTTCTTCGGGCTCGATTTTTTGTGCACGCGGTTCTATTCGAATGTTTCGGGTTGGAAAAGGGAAAGTTATTCCGTCGCGTTTGAATGCATACCAAATGCGCTGGCGAATTATTGCATCCGTATCATTGAATCTGCCGTAATCCTCGATCCAGTATTTCACCTCCCATTCGATTGCACTTTCTCCGAAATTACGGATTCTGACTACCGGACGGCGTTTAGGAGACACATTTTCTACCTGGCGGACAGCATCGCGAACCACCTGGATCGTAGTAGCAGGCGAACAGCTATAGCTTGTCGTAAAATTCACCAATCTTGCGTTTTCATTGTTCTTTGGAGCGACCTCGATCGTTTCTTTTCCCAAAGAAGCATTTGAAATTACAAGCAGCTTACCTTGAAAAGTACGAATCTTTACTCCACGCCAGGATACGCTTTCGACAATTCCGGTACCACGATTCGAGATACTAATTACGTCCCCGACCTGAAAAAGCTGATCAGCCTGCAAAGCGATGCCGGCGAAAAGATTGCCGAGCGTATCCTGTAATGCAAGGCCGACGACAATGCCTAAAATTGCAGAACCGGTGAAAAGCGGAGCAAGCTGAACCGAAGGATACTGCGATTGAAAAATGATGAAAAAAGCGACTATGTAAACAATAATTGAAAGAACGGTCTTGATTAATGACACGATTTCGGTCTGTGCCGTTTTGCGTAGGACAGAGCCGAAAATAAGCCTTGCAACAAGCCTTACTATTACGATTACAAGTACCATCCAGAGGATGATCTTGAAAATCCTGATAAGGTTTTCAATCAATTCGACACCGGCCGCGGTCATCATTTGCGGAGCCTGGCTGCCGGTCAGCGGGACCAGGTGCCCCTTCTCGTCAAGAACGAATGACAGGTGTTCTACCGCATAAACATGTCCCCAATCCTCAAGTATCGAAATTGATACAAGGGCAATAATTACCAAAGCAATCGCAATAGCAGAAGTCAAAATTTTTTTATAGATTTCATTTATGGGCATACAAAAGCGGCTAAACGATAGCAATTATAGACCGCAAACTCAATAAGAAAAAAGGTTAGATAAGGTCCGGCTGAAAATCATTTCGTAATAAAGTAAGTGCTGGCTGCGTTCGAATTTTACGGATATACGCGCTAAAATTGCCGCTATGTTATTGCCAAACTTTGCTCTAACCCGCTTTTTTTCAATATTTATCTCATTTGCCTTATTACTTTCGTTCTTTTTCGTTTCGCTACCCGCTCAGCCTGTTTATGCTGCCTGGCCGGAGCCGGTCAGGGCTCCGCATGCAATGGTCGCTTCACAGCATGAACTGGCATCAAAAATCGGTACCGAAATAATGAAAATGGGCGGCAATGCCGTTGACGCTGCAATAGCGGTCGGGCTTGCACTTGCAGTAGTTTATCCAGAGGCCGGTAATATTGGCGGCGGCGGCTTTATGCTGATTAGGTTCAAAGACGGGCGGGTCAAAGCCATAGATTACCGAGAAATGGCACCGCGTGCGGCGACACGCGATATGTTTGTTAATGAAAAGGGTGAACTTATTGAGGGCGAAGGTTCATCCACAATCGGTTACCGTGCATCCGGCGTGCCCGGGACACTTGCCGGTTTCGAGCTGGCTTTCAAGAAGTACGGTTCGGGGAAAGTTACCTGGCGGCAACTTGTAGAGCCGGCAAGACTTTTGGCACGTGACGGATACAATTTGAGCCATCGCCTCGCACAACTTCTATATACATACCGTGAAACGCTGTCAAGATATCCGGACAGTAACCGGATTTTTCTTCGTAACGGAAATTACTATAAGGAAGGGGAAATTTTTCGTCAGCCTGAACTCGCAGAAACGCTGCGACGCATCGCAATATCTGGTGCGGCTGAATTTTATCGCGGGCGTACTGCCCGATTGATTGCGGCTGATATGAAGGCAAATGGCGGCCTGATTACGCTGGAAGATTTGCGCAACTATACCGCAAGAGAGCGCGAGCCGCTTCGTGGAAATTACAGAGGCTATGAAATTATTACGATGCCTCCGCCAAGTTCCGGCGGGCTGGTAATGCTGGAGGTGCTTAATATCCTCGAGGGCTTTGATATCAGGGGCATGGGGTATAACTCTGCCGCAAGGTATCATCTTCTGACGGAGGCAATGAAAAGAGCTTTTGCCGACCGTTCAGAATTTATGGCCGATCCTGAATATGCCGATGTTCCGGTCGGGAAACTGATTGACAAAAATTACGCACAGGCACTGCGAAATTCCATTTCAAATGATCGCGCAACACCCAGCCGGGAGATAAAGCCCGGCGCATCAATAACTACAGAAGGTAACGAAACTACGCATTATACGGTAATCGACCCTGAAGGTAACGTTGTTTCCAATACCTACACAATAAACGACCTTTATGGATCAAGGGTTACGATAAAGGGTACGGGCGTTTTGATGAATGACGAAATGGACGACTTTGCGGCACGTCCCGGGCGTCCGAATCTTTTCGGATTAGTACAGGGCGAAAGAAACAAGGTCGAAGCCGGAAAGCGTCCGCTATCTTCCATGACACCGACGATTGTACTGCGCAAAGACGGTTCATTTTGGTTTGCCCTCGGGGCACGCGGCGGTCCGCGAATCATCTCTGCAGTACTGCAATCGGTTATCAACGTAATTGACCATGATATGAATATTCAGCAGGCAATAGACGCTCCGCGGATTCATCATCAGTGGATACCGGATGAAATCGCATTCGAGCCTTACGGGCTATCGCCGGATACGATGGAAATTATGAAGAAATACGGCCATAAATTTGCGGCTCGTCCGGTTTATATTGCGTCGGCAACCGGAATTATGCTCGGTACGGACAACGTTCGTTACGGCGCTATAGATTCCCGCAGCGACGGAGCCGCAATCGGTTATTGAATCTATTCGTCCTTTTTGAGAAGTTTTGTAGTTGTTTCGGTTACGCTTCCCGGCTCCGACAAAGGAACTTTATCCGGTTCGCGCCAGGCAGATGCCGGAGAAACGTAATCTGTTGCCGGTTCCGACGGTCTTGATTCTATTTGTTTCGGAACCGGATTATTTTCTAAAGTTGATCTAAAGCGTGCCGGAGGCAAGTCAATCTCTGCACGATGACTTTTTTTAGGCAAAAATGCAATAGAGATAACAAGCAGCATCAGAGAGCTGAATAAACCGAAAACAGCCGAGAAAGCCGCCGGAAACTCCGCATCGAGAATTCCGAAAAAGGCCGGTAACATCATCAGCCAGAAAATAAACCACAAAATCGTAAAAACAACGCCGTTTCGGCGCGTAAAAATCCCGCTACGGCTCTGTTGTTCCAGTTCCGGCAGCGAACCGTCATTTTCAAGAAGACGGGCGACAACGGGCATTCTGAACCCGCACCGCGAGCAAAACTTTACCTCAACTGAAATTTGTTTCTGGCCGCATCTGGGGCAATGCATAAAACTCCACATTTACGAGGCATTTTGCCAACTTCAGACTAACAACGAATTCTGTCACGAAAAGTTTCGATTTGCAAAAACTAGAATCGTGGCGGCTTTTTACCCGTCAGCAATTGGAATGCTGCAAATGCGCGTCCCTGATAATGTGATGCACGGACGATTGTATCTGTGAGTATCCGTCCGATTGGCAGAAAGCCGTCCGGTGATGGAATCAAACGACACAAGTCATCGTCAGAAGCAAAAAACTGAAATGCCTCTCTACGTGCAAGTTCAACCTCTGAAATGTATTCGGCTACCAGTTCCTTTGTTGAAAGTTTTTCAGGAAGCGTCCATTCAAACGGATCGTCCCACAAACGCCTTGTAATTCCGCCGGCAGTTTGTTCGACAGCGGCTGCGGCGCGGAGTAGATATTCACCGGTTGAGAGGGGCAAAAGCGTGCCGGAACCGTTTTTGGGTCTCAAATAAAGTTCAACCGGCGCAAGCAAATCCAGCATTTCCAACGATTTAGTATGCAGCTTTAGAAACCCTTCATTAAAAAACTCTATAGTCTGCGACATTTTTAAAAAATTAAGGGGCAGCCGTGTATGAGACTGCCCACGACCGTAAACTATGATGCCACAGGATCAGCGTTTACGGAATTTCCTTTCCTTTTCAAACATCCCGAGGCCATAATTACGCCCCTTCCAGCTTACTCCGCTTCCGATTCTGCCTTTTACCCCGACTTCTGTCCCTTTACCCGGAACGACGTCGTCAGTGAGTATCCAAAGCGATCCTGTCCCATCATCGATCTTATATGCTCCGCCTTTAATTGGAGTTCCCGGCACGGATAGGCCATAACTATCACGTACGGTACCTGTTACTATGACATCCTTATCGTAGTATCTTGCCGGATTTGCTTCGATTTCAGCAATTGTAACCCTTTTGGGACAAGCGGCGGCAAATACCGCGATTGTTAAAACCAACACCGGCAATACAAACCTGGTTGTTTTCATTTTCTTTATATTCTCCTTCCTATTTCAAGATCGATTCCGGGGAAGAACGGAATTACAAGACTAAAGATTCAAGTTCTCTCCAAGAGTTTGCCAATATTCTTAATTTCTGTAATGCTAGCAGCCATAATTATTTTAATCAGGACGAAATTATTGATGTACTAAAAGGTATTTTGCAGTAAAAATGGCGAACTCAGCGCCCGAAATCGAAGTCCGGCAACCGTTATCCGGTCAGAACAATACGTTATATTTCGATGCCTTGTCCGATAATGGACAAGATGCGGTGATAATTATGATTGCGCCGCCGGAAGATTTGCCACGGCCCGAACCTGTCGGCTTAAAGGCAGAAAGTTGCCATTTAACCATCGCATTTCTTCACAATGCGGATCGGGTATTTAATGCCGATTGTATTGCAAAACTGCTGCCCGAGGGCAGCCCGGACGATGCCCGTACCTGCGTTTTGGAACTTGCGGCCGCAAGTTATGGTGTCGGTTATTTAATTAAATGTCGCGTACCGGTTGATGGCGGTGAAATGCTTGTCGAATTGGAATGGCTCTTCGTTGAACGTCCCGAAAATTCCAATACAATGCCACAAATTTCATCTTTGCGGGAGATTATAGCAGCAAGGGCAGACGTTTCGGGACGGATTTCCGTCACAGGGCGGCGATTTGGCGGTGAAAAAATCTTTCATTTTCGCGGCACCGGATATCACGATCGGAGGCTCACTCCAAACTCCTTGAAATCCACATCTCAGACCGGAATTTGGGCCAGAGCCCATTTTTCAAACTGCACGGTTTTTATTGAATCACCAAAAGCCGTTTTTCCGGCCAAAGACTCAATCTTCAGCGTTCTGGAAAATGGTTGCAGTCTAGTAACCGCAACAGATGCAGAAATTAAGGTAAAGTTTTCGGCCCTCTCATATCCGCGTAGGTTTTTTATAAATGCTGCGACAGGCCGCAGCGATTCACTTACTCTGGAAACATCAAAAACCATCCTGCAGTCCGTAAACAGCCGGTTTTGTCTCAGTAAATGCTTTTACCGAAAGCCAGCAAACGAAGCGCTTAATGGCGTGGCAATATGTGAAATTGCCAGGGCGAAACCCGCATTTCCACTTATTGTCTACGCATTAAACAAATTCCGTGCATGACCAATGTTCCGTAAAATTTATCTTACGTCTGTTTGAGCTTTACCGCAGTTCCGTATGCCAGAACTTCCGTCGCTCCCTGCATAAATTCCGTGGCATCATAGCGAAAGGCAATGACGGCATCTGCCCCGATTTCTCTTGCGTGCTGGATCATCAGATTCGACGCGTCAAGACGCGCTTTTTCGCAGACATGTGCAAATTCTGCAATATTTCCACCTGCAATGGATTTAAGGCCACCGATAATACCACGGCCGATTCCCGTTGCGCGGACTACAATGCCGCGTACTATTCCAAGATATTCCGCGATTTCACGCCCTTCGATTGTATTTCCGGTAGTAACAATAAGATTTTGCATTGTTATCGATTGTTTTCCTCCTGATCGGCTGACTTTTTTTATTAATTTGTTACGCAGGATTTCCCGTTAAGGTTCGCGTATAAAACTACTGACACAGTAGCCATAACGCTTCTTGATTTATACAATAGAGGCTTCTAAACTATTAGTTTCGGCGCTTTTGGCCGCTTTGCCTTATGACACATAATCTTTTCAATACCCGCAAGACGTTCGCAACCGGAAAAGGTACCGATGGCGTATTTTATTCGCTTCCTCAGCTCGAAGCCGAAGGAATAGGGAAGATTTCGAGATTGCCTGTCTCGATCCGCATAGTTCTTGAATCGGTTTTACGCAATTTTGACGGCGGAGTAAAAATTTCGGAAGAAAATATCCGTGCGCTTGCCAACTGGAAACCGAATGAGCCGCGCACAAAGGAGATTCCATTTGTAGTTGCAAGGGTGGTTTTGCAGGATTTTACCGGTGTTCCGCTGCTTGTTGACCTTGCGGCAATGCGTTCAGCGGCAGCAAGGATGGGGAAAGATGTGGGCCTTATTGAACCGCTCGTACCGGTTGACCTGGTCGTAGATCATTCCGTCCAGGTTGACTATTTCGGCAGTGAAGATGCTTTCCGTCGCAATATCGAAATAGAATTCAAGCGAAATGAACAGCGTTACCGTTTTCTGAAATGGGGAACGCAGGCATTTAACGGCTTTAGCGTAATTCCGCCCGGAATCGGTATTGTTCACCAGGTCAATCTCGAGTATCTCGCCAAAGGTGTCTTCGAACGCGATGGCGTCTATTTTCCCGACACTCTGGTCGGAACAGATTCGCATACGACGATGATAAACGGGCTTGGAATCGTCGGTTGGGGAGTTGGTGGCATTGAGGCAGAAGCGGGAATGCTCGGCCAGCCGGTTTATTTCCTGACGCCTGACGTGGTCGGCGTTCATCTCAAAGGCGAATTGCCGGCGGGAGCCACGGCGACGGATCTGGTTCTGAGGATTACGGAAATTCTCCGCTCGGCAAAGGTTGTGGGTAAATTCGTTGAATTCTTCGGGTCCGGAGCCTCCGCACTCAATGCAACCGACCGGGCTACGATTGCAAACATGGCTCCTGAATACGGCGCCACGATGGGTTATTTCGGCATCGACGAAAAAACTCTCGATTACTTTGCTGCAACCGGACGTCCCCGGGAACATATAGAAACAATCAGAAACTACTTTACCGCGCAGGGAATTTTCGGAATTCCGGGAGAAGGTGAGGTTGATTACTCTCAGATTATCGAGCTCGATCTTGCCACAATCGCACCATCCGTAGCCGGGCCTAAACGTCCGCAGGACAGAATAGAACTTGGCCTTTTGGATGACAAATTCAAAGAGCTTTTTTCTACACCGGTTTCCGAGGGCGGGTATGGCCGTCAGCAATTTGATCTGGAAAAGCGCTATGAAGTAACGCTTTGCGGAGATGGACGCCATCCGGTTGCATCCGGCGGACTGCAGGATCCGAAAAGTGTTCCGCTGCCCGTCCTCAATGACTCTACGGCGGCGAATACCAGTGTTCAAACCGAAGTCGAAATGATTAACAACCGGCCTACTGAGGATCCGGTTGACTTTTCCACGGATCATTGCACCACGTCCAAAGTGAGTGTCGGCCACGGCGATGTTTTGATAGCGGCTATAACGTCTTGTACCAACACATCGAATCCGTCTGTAATGCTGGCAGCCGGAATAGTTGCAAAAAAAGCTTTTGAACGCGGTCTCCGGGTTCCTGCATACGTGAAAACTTCTTTGGCTCCGGGCTCGCGTGTCGTAACTGAATATCTGGAAAAAACCGGACTCAAGAAATACCTTGACGCAATCGGGTTTAACCTTGTCGGCTACGGCTGCACTACTTGTATTGGTAATTCCGGGCCGCTGGATCCCGGAATTGACCAGGCGATTCTTGATTACGATCTTGTTGCTGCCTCGGTATTGTCGGGAAACCGTAATTTTGAGGCTAGGGTTCATCAAAACATAAGAGCTAACTTTTTGATGTCTCCGCCGCTGGTGGTTGCATTTGCTTTGGCCGGAACGGTTCTCAAAGATATCGAAAAAGAACCGTTAGGAACCGGCAAAGACGGCCAACCTGTGTTTTTAAGGGATATTTGGGCGACACTCGATGAGGTCCGTGAAATGCTTGCAAGTGCCTTTGATCCTGAAACATATCGCCGGCTCTATAGCAACTTCGCTGAGCAAAACCCCTTGTGGAATGAGATTAAGTCCAGTGTCGGCAAGATTTACGAATGGGATCCACATTCCACTTACATACAGGAACCGCCATTCTTTTCCGATTTTTCTATGGAAATCGGGCGCTTTTCAGACTTTAATGGAGCAAGAGCTTTAGCGGTTTTCGGCGATTCGGTTACTACTGACCATATTTCGCCGGCCGGCGCCATTAAGCCGGATTCACCCGCCGGCAAATATTTGCAGGAGCTCGGCGTTGATCCGAAAGATTTCAATTCTTACGGTTCACGTCGCGGAAATGACCGTGTTATGCTCCGCGGTACATTTGCCAACGTACGGATCAAGAACCGTATGGTTGAGCCGATGGAAGGCGGCTTTACCAGGCATTGGCCAGACGGTGAAGTGATGTCGATTTACGATGCGGCGATGAAGTATCGCGAGGAGAACACGCCGCTTTTGATCTTTGCAGGACAGGAATACGGAACCGGAAGTTCACGCGATTGGGCGGCAAAAGGAACCCGTTTGATGGGAGTAAAGGCTGTAATTGCCCGTTCTTTCGAGCGGATTCACAGATCCAATCTGGTCGGAATGGGAGTTCTTCCGTTACAGTTTCTCGAAGGAGATTCTGTTGATTCGCTTGGGATTGACGGCAGCGAGCAGTTCGACATTGTCGGACTCGAAAACGGCGAAGTCGTTCCAATGCAGGAAGTTACGCTTCGAATTCACCGGGCCGACGGCAGCACGGATAAGGCGCAATTGAAATTAAGGATAGATACGCCGATCGAAATAGAGTATTATAAAAACGGCGGCATCCTGCCATATGTGCTTCGTCAATTGATATCCGGCAAATAGCCAATCAAAAAAATGCCGTCATTTGGGAATATTCAGGCTGAATCGGGTATTGAATACTAAGACAAGGGACCGTTCAATTTCTGTCACAACCGTGGTCATCAATAAAGTGACTTAATTGAGCGGTTGACGGCCGTAAATTATAATTTCCGGCAAAAATTATAGTTTCAACCCGTTCAAATAGTGTAATATTGTCCCATACTTTTTATTTAATTGTCGGGATTTTGCCCCGGGGAGTCGGTTCTATGAAAAAGGCGGCATCGTATTTTCTTGTTATCACATTATTACTTTCTGCTATTCTGCCTGTCATCGCGCAGCGAAATGGCCGAATGGCGACGAAGTCCGATTCGTCCGTAGAAAACGGGACGTTAATCGAGACACGTTTGCCGCAGCGAAAACCGACGTTTGCAAATGTTAAAAGCACGGAATTTGGCCGCACGGAGGCTTTTTCATCCGGTAACGGAGCGCTGGTCAGATGGACAATGTCCGCCGAGGTCGCAAATGCAGGCTTCATAGTTTATCGCATCGGTGCCTTTGGCGAACAGCCCGTTTCAGATTTTATACCGGGAGCGTCTTTTCGTTACCCCAATCAGCCTGCATACGGTGAAGGTTATACTTTTTACGATGCCGGAGGTTCTCCGGAAGCTCTTTATTACATAGAGGCAAGGGCAGATAACGGCAAACAAATCAGATCACCGCTTTTTTCCGTTTCAAGGGTAAAAAATCTTCCACGATTCGACGGAGATAACAATTTTGACCAATCTCTTCTTTCACCCGACAGTTCGGCGGCCGTCAAAAAGAATGAACTTTCTCTGCCTACCGATCTGAGGCAGGAAATTGCATCTACGGCAGTTAATCCCGATGAATCCAGACATCGTGAGATCATAAGCCGGCCGGGTACGGTCCGTATCGGGGCTAAAGGATACGGAATCGTAAGGGTTTCGCGTACTCAACTTCAAAATGCCGGTTTCAATGTCAATTCGGACCCGGCACTTTGGCAATTATATCTTGACGGTGTCGAGCGTCCGCTGATTATCGGCCCTTCGGCATCATATATTGAATTTTTAGGTAAAGAACTCGATACGGTCGAAAGCGATATCAGAATGTACTATCTTACGGTTGGTGATCAACCGGGAAAACGCTTTGCAAACAGCTTTTCAAGGCCTGCAGGTGGCGTCATCGTCTCCCCGACCTATTCACAGACATTTGAATTTCGGGAACGTACCATTTATGCAAACCAGGTAATCAATGGAGACGAAGAAAATTTCTGGGGTCGCGTCGTTTCTTCTACTACGACTACCTTGACATTCAATCTGTCCGGATTAGATCCCAATTCAGGTGATCGCCCGATGTATATCTCATTTATGGGCTATTCCCTGACGCCGCACAACATAAATCTTACGCTAAACGGAAATCCGCTTTCGCCCGTGACAGGTACCGGACGTCAGATAATCAGCGGTCAATATCTGATACCGGTTTCCTTCCTTGTTGAAGGACAGAATACGCTGCAGATGGTTTCAAATGGCGCTTCGGGTGATTTGAGTCTATTCGATAGAATCCGCATAGATTTCCCGCGATCTTACAAGGCAATAAACAATCGCCTTGATTTCTACACTGAAAACTACCGTGCGGCAAGGCTAACCGGTTTCAGCTCTCCGGATATTCGAATTTTTGACGTTACAAATGAGGCAAACGAAAGGATAGTTGCGAATCTGACACCGGTTCAGACAAACGGTACCTGGGGAGTTACGATACCGCCTACCCGCGGACGTCGCTATCTTGCGGTCGAAGGAGCTAATTACATTACTCCATTGGAAGTTTCTGCCGTAGATCCTGCTTTGATCGGGACGCCCGCTCAGAGCGCAAGTTTTGTCGTCATTACTCACCGCAGCCTGATGCAGCCTGCTACGACATGGGCATCGTATCGTGCCGGACAGGGCATTTCGACCAAGGTTATTGATGTCCAGGAGATTTTCGACGAGTTTAATTTCGGGATCGCCAGCTCTCTGGCCATCAAGGCATTCCTCGATTATGCCTTTCATAACTGGCAGGTGCCGCCCGCCTATGTACTTTTGATCGGCGACGCAAGCTACGATCCGAAAAATTACACAAACAACGGGTACTGGAATATGATTCCGACCCGTATGGTCAATACCTTGTATTCCGAAACCGCCAGCGATGAAGCGCTTGCGGATTTCAACAATGACGGACTTGCCGAAATAGCGATCGGCAGGATTGCCTCACGTGATGTTGCAGGGGTTACGAATGTTTATAACAAAACCCTGACCTGGGAAAATTCATTAAGCCCGACATCAATGGATCGCGGTGCATTGTTTGCGTATGATCTGCCGGACGGCTATGATTTTCAGGGAATGAGCGACCGGATCATGTCATATCTTCCGGCTTCGATGCCAAAAACTACCGTGCAGCGCGGTGTCCCAGATAATACCACCGCTCAGCAAAACGTTATTAACGCCATAAATTCTGGCAAATATGTACTTAATTACACCGGTCACGGGACTTCGGCCGCATGGCGTGATACAAACTTCCTTTGGACCGGCAATGTTCCGCTTTTAACCAATGCTTCACAGCCATCGATTATCACGGCACTTACATGTCTGAATGGTTATTTTGTCGTCGCCAGCGCGACGGACAGCTTTGCCGAGGCATTCACAAAAGCCTCAAACGGCGGCGCCGTTGCAATTTGGGCTTCTACCGGTCTGACTACTCCTGATGTTCAGGAAATAATGGCTACACGCTTCTACTCCCAACTTTCGGCGGGCAATATCAATCGGCTTGGCGATTTGATAACTGATGCAAAAGCACAGCTTAATGCCGGAGGTGAAATCAGGTATTCGTGGACACTTATTGGCGACCCGATGCTGCGACTGCATTGATTAGCCACAGGTTTTTGTTATTGCAATAAAAAGGCCGCATTGGCATGTTTCCAATGCGGCCTTTCTAAATCTGGTACTCGCGGCAGGAGTCGAACCTGCGACTTCTTCCTCCGGAGGGAAGCGCTCTATCCACTGAGCTACGCGAGCAAAGCCCGATTAAAGATAATAACAAGACTAGGGCCGCGTTTCAATTCTGATGGTTTTTATTCTGACAGGTTCCACCGGCCTTTCACCTTCACGCGGTGAGACGCCGGCTATTGTTCTTACGTTATTCATTCCTTCGATCACCTTTCCAAAAATAGTGTAACGGGTATCGAAAGACGGCTCCCGTTTTAGTGTGATGAAAAATTGTGAGTTGGCGGAATTCGGATCCGGCCCACGTGCAGCCCCGACTATTCCGATATCATATGGTATATCTGAAAATTCGGCGGGAACGTTTGGCAAATCAGATTTTCCCGTACCGTCATTTTCAGGTATATCGTCTTTCGACAGTGGATCTCCGCCTTGGATTACTGACTGGTTGATTCTGTGAAAGGTTGTGCCGTCATAGAATCCGGAGCGTGCAAGGGTCTTGAAACGTTCGACCATTTTAGGCGCGATGTTTGAATAAAGTTCAATTTTAATAGTGCCGAAGGCGGCCGGATTTTCCATTTCGATAACCGCGATTTCCTTATCTGGGACAGGTTGAACCCCGCGTTTTATTTCGGCATTAGCCGAAGAACGGTTCGAAACATTACCCGATTGGCAGGAAGCCGCCAGTATTGCCATCAGCAAAAACCATAAGAATCCATTTCTTTGCAGCATAATCAAAATAATTCCCCGCTATCCAGAATAATCGTAACCGGACCGGAATTTACGGATGCCACATCCATCATTGCCCGAAAACGTCCGGTTTCGACACGATTAATTCTATGGCGTGCCAAAGCTACGAATTTCTCATAAACCGTCCGGGCATATTCCGGCGGCGCCGCATTTGTAAAAGAAGGACGCCGTCCGCGCCGGCAATCGGCATAAAGTGTGAATTGAGAAACAATCAGCAGGTCTCCGCCGATTTCTAACAATGAACGATTCAGAGCTCCTGATTCATCGGGAAATATACGAAGGTCGATAATCTTATTCAGCATCCGCTCTGAGATTAAATCATCGTCCGTTTGCGTAATTCCCAGCAAAACCAATAAACCCGTCCCGATACTGCCGACTATTTCGCCATTGACGGTAACCGAGGCGGATTCTACTCTCTGGACAACAGCTCGCATCAGGCCGCAAGTTCTTCGATATAAACCTGATTCATTACGACCGGCTCGAGAGGTTTGTCACTGCTGTTTACAGGAACATTCGCGATTGCGTCAACGACTTCCTGACCTTCAATCAGACGGCCGAATTTCGTGTAATTTGGCGGCAATGGATAATCAACGTGCATGATGAAAAACTGCGAACCGTTGGTATTCGGACCGGCGTTTGCCATTGCGACGGTGCCTTTTTCATAGACTCCGGCATAAAGCGGTGAATTCCGGTCGATTTCATCTTCAAAGCGGCCGCCCCAGGCCGATTCTCCACCGTAGCCTTCGCCCAGCGGATCGCCGCCCTGGATCATGAAATTTTTGATTACGCGATGAAAAATCACGCCGTTGTAGTAATTTCTTTCAGCCAAAAGCCGGAAATTTTCTGTTGTTTTCGGAGCATCTTCTTCAAGAAGCTCAAATTTAATCGTTCCTTTTGTTGTTTCAATTACAGCAATTCTATTAGCCACTTTTGTCTCCTGTATGTTTAATCCAAAATGAATTTTCTGATTGCGGCAGCCACGCCGTTTTCGTTGTTAGTAAATGTTTTATAGAATTCCGGACGTACAAGCAAATCCGGATCCGCATTTCCCATTACTACCGGAGTTCCGGCGTATTCGAGCATTGCCAGATCGTTGAAATTATCACCGATTGCCATAACGTTTTCCGGACCTAAGCCGGCCGCTTCGGCTATTGCCGCAATTCCTGTAGCTTTGGACGTTGCCGGCGGTAGAATATCAATCAAAGTGAAATCAAGATGCGGGTAAATAGTAGGCAGAATCGAAACGCTGTCGGAAAGTTCCAGCCGGAGAAATTCCAGCATCTTCCGCATCGGTGCGCAGGCACCGGAAAATGATATGTGAATTACCTCGTGATCTTTCAATGCCGTTTCAAGGTCTTTGACATTGAGTATTGCCTGTGAAGCCTCCGCGCCATGTAGGCGTTCAGACCATTCCAGGTAACGAAGCAGAGGGATATTTTCTTCCGATACGGTGTCGTAAAGCAGGGAACCTTTGCCGGTTGGATCGGCACTGACCAGAGCATTTCCGCCCAGTTTCTTCCCAACGCGTACGATTTCCAGCGATATATCCGTATCCAGAAGTGTTTTCGCGAGGGTTTCCAGGCTGTCTGCGTATTTTACAAGTGCGCCGTTATGGGTTACAAGCGGCGCATTGAGACCAAGAGCCATTGCCGGCGGCCTGGCATCCCGAAATCTGCGGCCGGTAGCGATTGTAACCAGTACTCCGAGATTTTCCGCGGCACGTATTGCTGAAATATTCTCTGTCGAAAGCTCGCCTTGCGAATCCAACAGTGTTCCATCGAGGTCGAGAGCCAGTAATTTTATCATTCTCCGAATGTAAGAAACGGTTATTGCTGCCTTTGCGATTTAAGCCATTGCTGGTATTCGGCCTTTCCGCGTTCGAATTCGGCGGCAGAAGCATAAAAATGATGCGATCCGTCATTAGTCCCGACATTTCGCACGTAAAAAAGGTAATCGGTAACGGCCGGAGCAAGCGCCGCTTCAATGGAAGAAACTGACGGCGAAGCTATCGGACCGGGAGGAAGTCCCGGATGACGACGCGTATTATACGGAGAATCAACCTCCAGATCGCTTTTATTGATTGTCCCGTCCCAGCGGTTTTCCATTTTTGCGACGTAAACGCTCGTCTGATCAATACCAAGCGGAATTGCACGCCTGAGCCGGTTAAAGATTACGGAGGCGACAAGCGGTCTTTCGTCCGGAACGGCTGTTTCCGTTTCGATCAATGATGCAATGGTGACTATCTGGTGAGGTGTCAGCCCCATCTGTCGTGCAGATTCTGTCCACTCATTTTTCCACGTTTTGCGAAACTGTGCCGTTGCGGCGCGGATCAGATCTTCTGTTTTAGCGAGTGGATTCAGTTCGTAAGTGCTCGGGTAAAGGTATCCTTCGAGGTTTTTTGCCTCCGGTGCAATGTCAGATATTGCAGACGTGTCATTAAAGAGCGCGACAATTTCATCCTCAGAGCGTTCTTCGGCCGGGAGGCGTTCCTTGATGCGTTTGGCAAGATCAAAACGGGTAAAACCTTCCGGAATGGTGAATTTGATGGTGCGGGTTTCGCCTTTTTCAAGCTCGGAAAGCACCTGACGCGGAGTAATCGGTGAATCGAAGCGGTAATCGCCGGCCTTCAGTTTTGATGAATCGCCGAAAATTCGCAAATAAATCATAACCGGCAGAGAATCATTAATGATGCCTTCAGACCGGAGTCTGGCGATTATTGCAGCCGGCGGAGTCCCGCGTTCGATTGTGATGTAAACATCTGACTTGTCGTGGACTTGCGGTGTGTCCATTGCCGAGCGTATCCAGATAAAGCCGACAGCGGCAGCCACCGCGGCAATTAACAAAACAACTGAAAAAATCCGGATAAATCTTTTCCCCACGTCATAAAGTGTATCAAAATGCTAAATTCAACTAAAACCTATGGCTTAAGGATAGTGTTAATGAGGTGTTACTGCCGGCCGCCGTAGCGCTTGCATACGTAAACTTTTTTTGTATAATGCCATAAATCTCAAGGTTTTACCTCACAAAATAAAGGCGGATTTAATGAATGCGGCGGAGTTGTTTTTGCGCTTATTTTGCGGTTCTTTCGGGAGCCTTACTGGTTTTTTCTTTCATTTACATGGGCGAATCGGCAAATGTAGTTTCTGCCCAAAAGAATTTTTCGGTTAAAAGCGAAAATTATCATGACGCTGTTCAAAAAGCAATAGAGAGCCTACCGAACTCTTTTTGCTGCAAAAAAGAAAACCCGGAAACTGCAGTTGCCGACTCTCCGAGGATTCTCTGGTCCAGCCCTACCGGGAGCGCCTGGTTGACAGCCACTAACTGGTCCGGTGGGACGGTGCCATCCGCTGCCGACATAGCTCAATTCGGGGCTAATCCAACTTCCGGCTCACTCGGCGTCGGAATCAACGCCAATGAAGCTATAAATAATGGACCGAATCATCAAATCGTCGGCGGAATCGAGGTTTCCGCGGCGCGTGCGGTAAAGATGATAATCGGCAATAGTTCGACTAGGGCGGATGGAAAGCTGAGCCTTGCCGGCGTTACGATAGGTTCCAATAATAATGTGGTTCTTCGTAATGCAAGTGACCAGGTCCTGGAAATAAGAAATACTCAAGGAACCGGCAACAAGAAACTCAATCTCGTGCTTGCCAATACGACCGACAACGTAATTTTAATTGACGGACAGGGCGCGATTAATATCATTTCCGTTATCGAGGGCGCAGGCAGAAAACTTACTTTAATCGGAAACGGTTTCAACGGCCTCAATGAGGCAATCCTTAATTTAAGCGGTGTAAATACCTACAGCGGCGAGACGATTATAAAGAAAGGGTCGCTTGCATTAATCGGTGATGGTTCGATCGCCGATTCTCCGGTAATAGAAATTGCCGGTGACTGTTATTTCGACGTACAGAGCAGAACAGGCCAGTACATTTTATCGCCCGGCCAGTCGCTGCGTTTCAGCGGACGGACAGCGACAGGCTATATTGCTACCACCACAGGACGCGGTTTGACGACTTCTACCACCTCTTCGCTTTATTTCACGGACTTTGCTCCGGGTGTTGTACCCGCAACTATTTCAGGAAGCGGCGGACTCACGCTGCAAACAACCAATCAGGTTTTTGTCAACGTAAACAACAGTGGAATACCTCTGCCGGCGGGAGCATATAAATTGATTGCCAAGACCAATTCCGGAAGTGTTTCCGGAACGCCGTCAAGCGTTACCGTTACTGGCGACGGAATACCGCCGGGCACATCTGCATCCCTGATAACAAGTAACGGAGAGCTTTATATGCTTGTTGCCACGCCATCTTCGGCGCCGGCATCGATTACCGGCCGCGTAGTAACATCGGATGGGCGCGGCATTGCAAATTTAAACATTACGGTCGCCGGAGGCGATTTAGCTTCGCCGATAACAGTCCGTACAAACAGTTTCGGTTTTTATCGCTTCGAAGGTCTGCCCGTCGGTATGACGTATTTTCTGACCGTTGACTCGAAAAAATTCTCATTTGCCGAGTCAACCCGGGCTGTGGATCTTTCTGAAGATATTCAAGGCGTTGATTTTATAGCCGTGCCGTAAACTTTGCCGGCGGACAAATACGTAAAACAAACGCAGGATTTCTTTACTCTCCCCATTCGCCTTGTCCTTCGCGGACTACGTGATAACCCGCAACTTCCAGATGGCGGTGCAAATCCCTTGCGTGCTGTTCGTCGCGGACTTCCAGAATCATTTCGATGCCGGTATATCCGAGCGGTGCAAGCCAGATGGCTCTCTGGTGATTGACTTCAATAACATTTGCTCCCGTTTCGGCAACGCGGTTGAGAAGCTGTGCGAGCGAACCCGGACGATCTAGCACAAGCAGTTTAAGTATCACATATCTGCCCTGACGGACGAGCACCTGTTCAATTACTCTTGAAAGCAGATTGCCGTCTATATTTCCGCCGGCAAGAATTACGCAAACAACATCATCGGGAGTAATTTCTGCCTTACCGGCAAGCAGGGCCGCAACGCCGGCCGCACCGGCTCCTTCGGCAACTATGTGTGCATTCTGGACACAATGGAAAACACCTGCGGCAAGTTCTTCTTCCGTTACCTCTACGACACGGTCAATATATTCGCGGATTATCGGCAGCGTCAGTGTGCCGGGTTTTTTTACGGCAATACCGTCAGCAATTGTCGGCCGGGCGGCGGCTTCGATCGGCGTACCGGCTTTCAGTGACGGATTGACGGAGGCCACATTTGCGGCTTGAATGCCGATAACGCTGACCGATGGAATAAGAGATTTGAGCGCTATTGCGACTCCCGAAGCGATTCCGCCTCCACCGATCGGAACGAAAACTTTGGTAACGGAAGGAAGCGATTCGGCAATTTCGCACCCAATCGAACCCTGACCGGCTATAATCAGCGGATCATCGAAAGCGTGAACGTAAGTGAAACCTTTTTCAGCTTCGAGTTCGCGTGAATATGCAACGGCTGCATCGAAGCTGTCGCCTTTGAGAATAACTTCGGCTCCGAGTGCTTTCGTGGCGGCAATTTTTGTCAGCGGGGCAAATTCCGGCAAGACAATGGTAGCCTTTACACCGACAAGTTTTGCGGCCAGTGCGACACCTTGCGCATGATTTCCTGCGGAGGCGGTTATGACGCCGCGCCGCTTTTCTTCTTCCGAGAGGCGTGAAATTTTATTGTATGCGCCGCGAACCTTGAATGAACCGCCGCGTTGCAGACATTCGGCCTTCAGAAAAGCTTTACAGCCGATTGCAATGGAAAGTTTTTCGTCGGAAATTACGGGCGTTTCATTGATTATTCCATCGAGCCTTTGGCGTGCTTCACTTATTTCGTCGAGTGTAATTTTCATCGTCAGTTTTGGATTATAAGATTTACATCCCCGGATTCAAATCCCGCCTGCGGCGAAAGGTTAGCCGCAAAGAGAAAATTGGTGTATATTAAACGGAAATCTGCTAGTGGAGGTAAACGATGGACGCTTTCTTCGGCTTGGGTGCAATTTTTCTGCTGTTTCTCGGCATTGCTCTTTTGAGCGTTGCCTGGAAGACGGTCAAGATCGTGCCGCAATCCAGTGTGCTTTTGATCGAAAGGCTCGGGCGATTTCATCGGACCGCAAACAGCGGTTTGAACATCATTATTCCATTTTTCGAATCGCCGCGAGCGGTTTACTGGACTAATGTCCGCCCGGGAGTCACGTCCATTGACCTGCGCGAACAATATATCGACCTGCCGCCGCAGCCGGTCATTACGCGGGACAACGTTACCATCAACGTTGACTCGGTTGTTTATTGGCAAATCACCGATCCGATTAAAGCCGTGTATGAAGTGGCAGACCTTGTCGGCGGTATCATCCAATTGACCATTACGGGAATGCGTTCGGTAATGGGTGAAATGGACCTTGACCACACGCTATCTTCACGCGACCAGATAAACGCCAAGTTGCGGCTGATCCTTGACGAGGCAACGGACAAATGGGGCGTCAAGGTAACGCGCGTTGACGTAAAAAATATAAATCCGCCGGAAGATGTCCGTATTACGATGGAAAAACAAATGACCGCCGAGCGGAACCGACGCGCCTTGATCCTACAGGCCGAAGGCGAAAAACAGGCTGCGATTACAAGGGCCGAAGGCGAAAAACAGGCCGCCGTAACACGCTCCGAAGGCGAAAAGATGTCTGCCATATTGCAGGCCGAAGGCGCCGCTCAGGCACGCCTTACAGCCGCAAATGCCGAGGCCCAGGCCATCAAGCAAATTGCCCAGATCGTCGGCAGTGCGGAGCAGACAACACAGTATCTGCTGACTCAGCGGTACATCGAATCGCTCCGCGATATGACACGTACGCAAAACTCAAAGGTTGTATTTATGCCTGTGGAAACCGCTTCAGTCTTTTCCGGCATCGGTGCGATAAAAGAACTTTTATCCGAAACCGGAGATAAAAAAGAAACGCCGCCGCCTTCGCCGCGAGGCCCGCGTGAATTGAATCAATAAGTTTTCGGCAAAAGCGAAAGAGGTTCATTATGAGCAAAATCATTGCGGCGGCCATCATTGCCGTCATCGGGCTTTTAACGGTTCTGGCCTACAGATACGGAATGATCTTTAACCCGACGCCTTCCGAGCCGGTAAGCGCGGGCTCGATATACGATTTTTCTTTGAAAGATATAGACGGTAACGAGGTAAAACTGGAAAAATTCAAAGGAAACGTCCTGCTCATAGTCAATACCGCAAGCCGCTGCGGCTATACGCCTCAATATGAGGCTTTGCAGGCAGTTTACGAAAGATTCAAAGATAAAGGTTTTTACGTGCTCGGATTTCCGGCAAACAACTTTATGGGGCAGGAGCCGGGCTCGGATAAGGAAATTAAGGAATTCTGTACATTGCGTTACAACGTAACATTCCCGATGTTTTCGAAGATTTCCGTTACAGGCAGCGACCAGCATCCCTTGTATCGCTTTTTAACGAATAAAAAGACCAACCCCGAATTCAGCGGGGATATTACCTGGAACTTCAATAAATTCCTTATCAGCCGCGATGGTAAAATAATCGGCCGCTTCGGCTCGAAGGACAAGCCCGACGACGCAGTCTTGACTTCAGCTATCGAAAACGCTCTGGCGGAAAAAGCCGAAAAATAAAGGTTTTTCAGGATTCAAGATCAAACCTTCGGACAGGCGAGTAAACAGCTCCGCCCGGAGTCAGACTGCTTTTCATCAATGAAACAGCGGAAACACAGAATGAAATTTCCTTAAAGTTTGGAAATACGATACTTAGTGGCAGCCGCCGGCGTCCGCGAGACCTGGCAACGGTTATGTGCGGTCGAAAATGTCGCGGCTCAGGCGGAAAACCTAATGCCTCCAGTTTCGCTTCTAAGGTGCCTTGCAGCCGCTTTAGACGCCCGGCGCTATCCCTGATACCCATTGCGACCACAAAAGGCGTTAAAACGCAAATCCGGCCTGTTTCGAGTTTGACCGGACCGAAATCTTTCGCAGCCGATTCAATTGCCGCCAAAATTCCGTCTATGGCCGTATCGCAAGTATCTCCGAGGAATTTAAGCGTAATATGCAGCGAATCGGCCGGAAGAATGCGTATATTTTGAAGTTGAGGACAGCCTTTTACGGATGACCGCGCGTGTTGCTCCACAAAAGTTTGCACATCGGCGGGTATTTCAGCCGCAATGAACAGCCGGGTCATTTTTTTCTCAGGTCTTCGGTATAGAGCAGGCGATATGCGCGATAGTTATTCATTACCTTCTGGACATAGTTTTTTGTTTCGGCAAAACCAATCTCAGAAACAAAGATGCCGGGTTCTTTCGGTTCGGAACGGTTTAACCAGCGTAGGGCATTGTCTTCGCCACCGTTATAACTCGCGGCAATTCCTTCATACAGACCGCCAAACTCATCTTTGAGAAAGCGGATATATTCGCAACCGATGGCGATATTCACCGATGGCTGGTAAAGATCATCCGGCTGCAGGTTCGGGAATCCGGCTTTGACGTTGAATTTGATTGCGGTGTCAAAAACCAGCTGCAAAAGCCCTCTCGCGCCGGCCGGAGATTTGGCGGTCGGCTTGAAAACGCTTTCCTGCTTCATAATCGCAAGCACAAACCGCGGGTCAATGCCGCGCGGCGTTGCGTTTTTAAGAAGAATTTCGCGATAGAGGATTGGGAAATCAGCCTGGTTCAAATTGCCTGAATATGATGTTTTGGAAACTTCCGAAGACCGTACTTTGTCAGACGCAAGACCTGCAAAATATGATTCCAAAGGGTTTCCGAAGCCGGAATAGATTTCGGCCGCCGCTGCCGGCGCTTTAATCCGCTCAAGTGCGAATGCTCTCAGAAACCGCACTTCATCCTGCGATGCCATAGAGCCTCTGGGGACGGGTTTGGCAAGCAGACTGTCCGCTATCTGAATTGCACGATTCCAGTTTTGACGGAATATCTCCATCCGCAGCTTCGAATGCAGGGCATTGTATTCGGTCGGCTTTCCGGCGAAACGTTCGGCAGCCATATCTGCCCATTTTTCTGCTTCGGCATATCGTCCGTCTTCACGAAGCGCATCAATGATGTTCAGATATGCGGATTCGACGCGCTCGCCGTCCGGAAACATCGTAACATACTGTTGATAAGCTCTGACGGCGTCGGAATGACAGCTCAACCTGACAAAGGAAGCTCCCGTGAATGCAAGCGCTTCGCGGCCTTCCTTCGTCATGGGGAAATCCTTCAAAACACGCTCAAACCATTCGATGGCTTGTGAATAATCGCGTTCCCACATGTATGAGCGACCCATACCGAATAAAGCGCGGGCAAGTCCCGGATCATCGGGAAATCGCTCGATTACCCGCTGCCAATGTTCGCGTGCCGCCGGAAACAAACGATTTGCCATATAAATATCCGCACGGCGAAGATGCTCGGCAGCCGAAAGGTCAGCCAAGATTCCATTTTCGGCCCGATCGCGCCGATCACTCTCGATAACCGCACGCAGATCGGCATCCGATGTCTGTGCGGCCGCAGTATTTACCAAAAAACAGACAGCAAACAGCAATGCAATAAAACTGATTCCGGTTTTAGAAATTTCAGAAAGCATCGGCGCTACCAGATTAGCAGATTTCTGCCTTTTTTGGGACGTAAAGTTTTATTCTCCGGTTGCTTATTTTTCATTTGGACGGATGCGGCGTTCGATTTTGTGAATCCGCGCGTGATAAAATTGCCGTAACTAAGGTTAATTTCAGGAGCAAAAGAATGAAAATTGCGTTAAACGGTGCGACGACAATGCGCGCCGACCTTTCCACTGATATCCTGGCGGCTAAAAAGGCCGGTTTCGATCTGATAGAAATCTGGTCAGCCAAATTATATAAATACCTTGAAACAAAAACGGTTGAAGATTTGAAAAACGAACTGGATCTGGCCGGTATTCAACCCTATTCCATCAACTCCATCGAACATATTACTTTCCGGACGCCCGAGGACTACGGAAAAATCAGGCAAGAATGCAGGACGTTATCCGAAATCGCCGGAAAACTGGAATGTCCTTACATTGTCGTTGTCCCCGGAAAGCTTCCCGCAGGAGCGCCAGAGAGCCTCGTAATCGACGAATCGGTGCGTGTTCTGAACGAACTTGCAGACATTGCCGAACCTTTCGGAGTTTCTTTGGCGTTTGAATTTCTCGGCCAGACCGATTGCTCTGTGCAAACGTTGGATCTTTGCAACAAAATTGTAGGATTAGTCGGAAGGTCATCGGTGGGAAATGTGCTCGATACATTTCATTTTTATGCGGGTAATTCCACATTCGAAGCCATAGATTCCCTGGACCCCCGAAAACTCTTTATTTTCCACATAAATGACGCTGAAAACCTACCTAAGGAACAATTAACCGATGCGCATCGTTTATTTCCGGGCGAAGGTATTTTGCCAATTAAGGAAATCAAGAGTAGATTTGACAAAATCGGTTATGACCGAATGGTGAGCGTGGAAATTTTCAGACCCGAATATTGGGAAATGGATCCTTTCGAGGTTGCCGGTAAAGCGATCAAGGCTACCCGCCATGCTCTCGGGCTCTCAGATACAGCTTCAGTCAGCAGTAATTACTAAGTAATTACTTTTTGGAACGATGCAGAAGATAAAACTTGGAATTATCGGAACCGGTTATATCGGAAATGTACACGGCCGCATCTACTCACGTGACGAACGGGTAGAAATCGCGGCGCTTTACGATATTGTAACGGAAAAGGCACAGATGACAGCCCGTTCCATCGGCGGTAAGGTCTGTTCATCAAGGGAGGAACTGCTTGATGCCTGCGATGCCGTGCTTATTTGCACGCCAAACCGCACACACAAGGAAATAGCGCTCCACGCACTGGCCGAAGGCAAACACGTTTTTTGCGAAAAGCCTTTTTCGGTCGGTATTGCGGATGCTGCAGAACTCAGAGACGCTGCCAATTCATCGGGAAAGGTTGTGCAGGTCGGGCACAATCGCCGTTTTGCTCCCGTTTATCAACGCTTGAAAGACTTGCTGCGGGATGAAACGCCGCATTCGGCCAATGTCAAAATGAATCGCGGCGAATTAAAAGTCCCGGAATGGACAGGAGATGTAGGCGTAACCGGCGGATTTCTATATGAGACCACGATCCACCTTTTCGATATGCTGCGGTTTCAGTTCGGCGAAATCGAGGAAATGGCTGCATACGGCTCGCGACACGAATATCCTGAACTGGACGAATTTTCGATAATCTTCCGTTTTCGTGACGGGTTTCACTGCACTTTCTCATCCAGCAGCGATGCAAGCTGGTTGTTTCCGTTTGAACGGGTAGAAGTATTCTGCCATCACAGGACAATCCTTACCGAAGAAATGGAGCGGTTGCTTGATTCACGCGGAATGGACGCTAATTTTGACGTCTTTGCATGTCATATGTTCGAGAAAGAGGAAAAATGGGGATATGTCCAGGAGGACAGGGCATTTATTGATTCAATTATCAGCGGTACAGAACCGCCCGTAACTGCAGAAGATGGTTTTCGTTCCGTCGAACTTGTTGAATCAGTTTACAAGGCAATCGAAACGGGAGATAAAATCCGGTTTTAGTCATTTGAGATGAACATTTGTCCAAATTGCGGCCAGTCAAATGCATTTGAGAGCAGATTTTGTCGCTTTTGCGGCTTCCTTCTGACTCAGCCGTCGCAGGAGACGCCTCCGGGACGTCCATATCTTTGGAAAACAGACGAATTCGACCTTGGCGAACAGCAACACGGCCCTGCCAATACCTCTGAGCATATTCGCGGACGTACGATAGCCGATTATTCTGCCCCGTCATCAAATATCCAACCCTTGGGAAATCCCTATCCGGCGGTCGGTTACCGTTGTCCACGCTGCGGGACCAACGCACTGCCCGTCATTGAGCGCAGGATTTCGTCTGCGGGCTGGATAGTTTTTGCGGTTCTGCTGGTAGCAACTCTTATTTTCTGCTGGATCGGCTTACTGTTGCGTGAGGACGTTCGCGTCTGTCCGGTCTGCGGCTTCAGATTGAACTGAAAAATCTAATAATAATAGCCTTTAGGATATTCTATCCTGATGTCCGGATTAGTGCTCTTTATCTCGATTTTATGATATCCGCGTTTCATATTTGTCGAGAGGTATGTAAGCAGAAACTGCCGGTTGAGCAACAGGCTTAAATCACGGAAAAAAGGTATAAAACTTATCGGAGCGATGTTGCCCTGAAAAAATGCGCGGCCGCCGGTTTCATCCGAAAGACGCAAGAGGGAACTTTGACCATTGAGTATGGCTTGAGAACCTGAACGCTCGGTTGTTTCAGTCGGAGAATAGATTGAAAAGACGGCGACACTGCGGCGCTGAGCGGCAAGAATAGCCCTGTCCAGCATCACACTTTGTGTCGGTGCGGAATCGGCAAAGCCATTTGAGAGGTCCAGTCCATCCGAGATGAGCAAAATCGCCCGACGTCCGGCCGGCAAAGCATCGAAACGATTTAGGACATCGAGAACGGAGTCAAAGGGACTTCGCGGCGAAAGCGTAGAACTGGAAACGACAGGACGGATTGCATCAGCGGCTTTCGTGAGATCGTTGGTAAATTTTTGTGCAATTTGCGTCGTGCCGCTCCTCGAATAAGCGATTAGTACTCGCGTACCGCGCGGCAACCTTGTAATAAATTCACGAAGGTCTTTCAATTGCAGGTTGAAATTAGCGCTCAGGTCGTCCTGGATAATCACCGCAAGCGCCATCGGTGCTTCTTCAATGCTGCGAATAGAGAGGATCTGCTGTTCCTGCTTATCTTCGAGGACTATAAGTCTTTCGACGGCAATGATTTCGCTCGGGCGGTTTTTATCCAGTTCACCTTTCTGCGTAATTGAAATAGGTATGGAGACAGTGCGTATTGTCGGTTTTGGGGTTTTTTGTGCAGTAACAGTCCATGCAAAGAGCAAAATCAGAAGAATCAAAAATTCAATTTTCACCGAAACTTTTATCATACGGGCATGCGGCTGCTGAAACCATTGGCTGCATCAAACAAATACTCTGATGTCAATGTTTTTTCCAACTCGCCTAGTTTGAATTAAAAAAGCACCCTTTGTAAAGTAAAACAAGGCAATTTCCGGGCAGATAAACTATGGCCGAGTCATTGATTACAGCAAGAGACCTGGCGCGCAGGCGCAATCTACTGGCCGGTGCGCTGCTTTCGCCGGTAATTCTGACTCTGCTTCCGTTTGCGGTTTTTCTGATAATTACATTGATACTTACCGGGACGCCTGTCTTTGCCATTTCCTCATTTCTTCTTGGTTTAATTCTTTCTGCCCTGGGGTTTCTTATTGGTTTGGGTTTTTCGGCATTTTTTCTCGTCAAACGCCAACGTTTTACAAATGAAATGCGTGAAAGGATAGCCGCAAGGGGAATTCCGGCGGAATATGTTGACTGGTTTCGAAGCGAAATGCGACCTGCCGAACGTCGTGCTCTGGCAGCCATGAAATCGGCAGACCCGATTATTGAAGATGCATATAGAGAGACCCTTGCTTCAAGGCTGACCGCTTCGAGAATATTGCGATCAGTCCGCTCGGAGATTGCCGCAACGCGGAGACGGGAAAATAAACTGAAACAAATTCACCGCGGAAATGCCGGCCGATTTCTTGCCGAAATAGCAAAAGACCGTGAGAAAATTGAGGCCATCCAGACAGAAGCGAGGGAACTTCTGGCCGAATCGGAATCAAGGCTGCAAATGATTGAAGCCGCAGCGGCACGTGGCGGAAATCTTGCCGATATCCGTGTTGCACTCGATAAACTTGCACTAAGGGCAGAAAGTCTCCCGATTGCCCTGGAAGCGGCACGAATCAGCGAGGAAGTTCCGGACGAGCTGCCCGAAGATCTGAAAAAAAATAAAGAAAATTTTCCGGCCTCTCAGTAGTTTCTTTGCTGATAATCGCGCCAATCATAGACGCCATCGCCATTTATATCGGCATGGCCTCCGTTCTGGCTCAGCATATGTGTAATTTCCTCCTGCGGTGCTTTCAAGAGCCGCAATACGGCAAGCTGATAGACATTTGCTTCGGTTTCAGCCGGCGTTCCCGCCTTATATTTACCGGATCTGTATTGCCAGAAATGAACCGTTTCGTGGATAAAAACGCTGGCAAGCCACGTTTTTGAGGAGTTAAATGTTAAAGGTGCAATATCTATCGCACCATCGGCAAAGTTGGCCCCGCTTCTTTCGGCTGCACGAATCTTGAGGTCATATTTCATCATCCAGGAATAATATTGGCTTGCTTTCGCTTGAAGTAAATCCAGGCAATCACCGCATTTTTTGGTGAAATCCCCGGAGGGAATGATTCCGTTAATGCCTATTATTATTATGGACATGGCCGGCTGTCTCCTTTGGAATAGATAATTGACGCAGCCGGAAATATTATTTGCGGATAAAAATAAAGGCGAAAGTAACCGTTTCGGCCGTCTCCGGTGCATGAATTGAACCTGTATTTTACAGGTGGGCAGCCTCGCGTCTATAGACGCATTAGCCGGAATCTATGGCAATTCCTCCATGGAGGATTGCACCGAAGCCGGCATCGGCTTCCCGTTATTCAAGTGTTGGCTCAATTATTTTTGTACCGGATAACGAACCAAACAGTAAATTCTTTCGCCGTTATTATCCTAGCATATCGCGGCCATCAAAGCATAGAAAACGGGGATTGCAAAGTAGAAAAATTACTGTTCGGTTTCGAGTTCCTGAGCTGCAGGCTCTTTGTATTTGAGCACTTTGTCAAGCATTTCGGCACACTCGGCGCTGCGTGCCGCCAGCTGCAGATCGGCTTGTTGCTGTGCGGCAAGCAATTGATGATATTCGTCGGCAATATGCAGGGCTGCCAGGATGGCAACTTTCAGGGAATCTACGGTAAAAGTGCCGGACGAAATTTCCCGCATTTTGGAATCTACGTATTCGGCAAGCTTAAGAATGTAATTATTATCGCCGTCGGAACGTATGCTGTAGGTTTGATTATAGATTTCTACACGGATGGTTTGTTCCGGCTCGCTTTTTTTGTTTCTTTCGGTCATTTAGGCTGGCCTCCCGAGAGATTCGGCGGTTTCTACGTCCAGAATAGTCATTGCGTCAAGCATTGCTTCGACTTTAAGTTGGATCGCATCACGTTCGGATAATAACGCAGAGATTTTTTCCTCCAATCGGGAGCGCTCTGCTTCGAATTCCTTAGCCAGGCGACGAAGCTCCGCGAGCTCACGCTCCATTGCCTCTTTTTCCTCGCGCATCCGCTTTGCGTATTCGATTGTCAAGTAGATTTTGTCCTCGAGGTGCGAGAACTTTTCCATTCCCGTAAGGCCGTTCATTTAGCAATCTCCAAATGTTTGGGCTGTAGTGTGAATTGCCGAGTTACAGATTATGTTTCGTTTCAAGTCAAAGTTCAAGTCTCCGGCGTCGCATTAGACTAAACCTGCAGTCATACACGTCTTTTTATTCCCAATTCTGATTCTATGCCGCGAATGAAAGCCTCGTGGGCGGCGGCTACGTCTTCCTCTGTCAGCGTCCGTTCATCGCTCCTGTATTCAAAACGCATTGTCAGCGAGCGCATACCTTCGGGGATGCCTGATCCTTCGAAGATATCGACAAAATCAACGTGTCTGAGAATCGCCGGACGTGAATGCGATGCTGATTTATTAAATCTGTCAAGTGTCAAATCCGGCGATACAAGAAATGAAACGTCCCGAATTACGGACGGATAACGCGGAAGCGGCCTGTAAATACACCGTTCACTTTTTGCTTGCAGGACTGCGGCAAGATCGATTTCGACGGCGTACACGGGTTTTTTAAATTTATAGTCCGAAGCGATTTCACGGCTTATCCTGCCAATGTATCCGATTTTATCGCTGCCCAGCCAAATTGCGGCAGTCTGGCCGGGCATCAGATGTCGTGTTTCAGTCTCGATGAAACGAAGCGGCGGAACTGAAATTGATTCCATTGCAGCTTCCAGGACGCCTTTGAGATCGAAAAAATCCAGGTTGCGGACAGGCTCGGCGCGTCCGGCGAGCACTTCGCCGCCGGTAAATACCATTGCAAAAGATTCGCGTTCGAAGGGCAGCTCTCCGGTGCGGCCTGCTGCGAATACGGTTCCTATTTCAAATAATTTCAAATCGTTTCTTTGGTGATTAAGGTTAAGCCTTACGGCATCGAGCAGCCCCGGCAAAAGTGTCGGGCGCATTCTGACCGCACCTTCGATAACAGCATCTCTGAGTGTTACCGGGCCGGCATCCGCAAGACGCGCGGCAACCGAAGGAATCGGATCACATAGAGCATCATATCTGGTATCGATAAAACTGTATGTAATTGCTTCGCGGCAACCATATTCGACCAGCGTTTGCCGCATCATACGTTTGCGCTCTTCGCCTGTACGATATTGGCCGGCTTGATGTCCCATGGCTATTTCCGAGCTTATCTTTTCGTAGCCGTAATGACGTGCAACCTCTTCGACCAGGTCTTCTTCTATAGCAAGATCATATCTCCATGTGGGTGATTCATATAATCCGGGTTCAGTCAAATGAATTCCCAGTGCTTCCAGAATTTTGTGCGATTCGTCTGTCGTAACTTTGAGCCCGGTCAGCCTCTCAACTGATGCCGAAATGTCCGGAACGCTGATGATTGTGCGTTCGGGCTTTACGGGATAAAGATCAATGATGTCACCGGGACTGCCGCCGGCAATCGATTCAATCAGTTCCGCTGCACGGTTTGAAGCGCGAATCAGATTCTCAATATCTACTCCACGTTCAAACCTGTAGCTTGCCTCTGTGGAAAGTCCGAGACGGCGCGATGTTCTGCGGATGGAATCACGCCTGAAATAAGCAACCTCGAGGAAAACATTAGTTGTTTTATCCGTTATCGAACTTTCCAGACCTCCCATTATGCCGGCTACCGCTACCGGCTTTTCCGCATCGCAAATAGCCAGCATTTCACTTTCCAACTCGCGTTCGACGCCGTCGAGCGTTACGATTTTTTCACCTTTTTTTGCGCGGCGTACTACTATCCTCTGTCCGGATAGCCGATCCAAATCGAAAGCATGCATCGGCTGTCCGAGTTCATGCATAACATAATTGGTAATGTCAGCAACATTGTTAATCGAACGCTCTCCGATTGATTCAAGCCGCCTTACCAGCCATTCGGGCGATGGACCGATCTCAACGCCACGCACAATCCTGCCGGTAAAACGATGACAAAGGTCAGAGTCTTCAATTTTTACAATATCCGGAGCAAGAATAGCAGGGAAGGGAACCTCATCTACGTTTATGGATTCCGTTTCTACGGGCTGTTTAAGAGATGAACCGTAAATAACGGCAATTTCACGGGCTATTCCCAGATGAGAGAGACAATCGGGGCGGTTCGATGTCAGATCGATATCGAGAATCCAATCTTCATCGAAAGCGCTTATTCCCTCAACTGCAAGACCGACACGGGTTAGTGCTTCGGCCAGTTCCGAGTGATTTGCCTGAAAATCAACAAGGGTTTTTAACCAGTTAAAACTGATATACATAAAACTTCATTCTATGGCGGCGGGCGACCGGCCGTAATTAAAATCTCAATTGATTATCTGAATTGCTCAGCAAAGCGGACGTCATTCTCAAACATCTGGCGTATGTCATCTATGTTATACATAAGCGCAGCCATCCGCTCGAGGCCGAAACCGAATGCGAACCCTGAATATACTTTCGGATCTATGTTGCAGGCACGAAGTACATTGGGATGAACCATTCCGGAACCTCCGAGTTCGATCCACCCGGAGCCTTTACAAGGTCTGCAACGTTCGTTTCCGCTTTGCCCTGAACCATGACATATAAAGCAGGAGAAATCGAATTCGGCACTGGGTTCGGTAAATGGAAAATAGGACGGACGGAATCTGGTGACGGTTTCGGGACCGAATAATCGCCGAAGCCATTCCGTTACCGTTCCTTTTAGATGCGCCATTGTAATTCCGCGGTCCACGCAAAGACCTTCTACCTGATGAAACATAGGGACGTGAGTCATATCAGGCGTATCGCGGCGGAAAACCTTGCCCGGTGCAATAATTTTGATAGGCACGCCGTGGCGTTCCATTGCACGGATTTGAACTGTTGAAGTTTGTGACCGCAAAGCGAGACCGTCAGTTGTGTAAAAAGTGTCCTGAGATTCACGGGCGGGATGACCTTCCGGGATATTCAATGCGTCAAAATTATAATAGTCAGTTTCGATTTCGCGGTCATCTTCGATTGCATAACCCATTGAGACGAAAATATCTTCTATCCGTTGGCGCAAAAGCGTGATCGGATGAAGGCTTCCGCGAAGGTGACGTCTGCCGGGTAAAGTTACGTCAATGCGTTCGCGTTCGACACGTAAATTTTCCAGACGGGAAGCAAATGCTTTTTGAAGCCTTGTCAGGGTTTCATCAATCTGACGTTCGGCATTCTGCACCATTTTGCCAAAGCCTGCCCGCTGCTCCTGCGGGACGCGACCTATCATTTTCTTTAATTCAGCGAGCCGCGAGCGCTTCCCTGTATGGCGGACTTTCATGTCCTGAGCGAGTTTGAGAGCGCTTTCCGCCACTTCCCAATCCGCAGTGTCGGCTTCAATTGCAGTCAGAGAATTGACCTCAGCGGTAAATTCGTTTAACACTTCGGAAATCGAGTCGTTTGTATCAGACATAAATAATTAAGAATAAACGAGAAGTGCCGCCGGAGGAAAGCCGGCGGTTTAAATTTTATCAACAATCCCGCATCGGACAAACCGGCAAGTGGAAACCCGGACTTGCTCTCTGTTATTATTCTCCTTTATTTCAGGGAATTTTTTATACGAAATGAAAGCAATAGTTAAAAGTAAAGCCGAACCGGGCCTCTGGATCGAAGAAGTGCCGGAGCCGCAAATGGGTATCAATGATGTCATGATTAGGGTGAAAAAAGGCGGTATTTGCGGTACGGATCTGCACATTTATAACTGGGATGCCTGGGCGCAGTCAACGATTAAAATCCCAACGATCATAGGCCACGAATTTGCAGGTGAAATTGTTGACGTCGGTTCCAACGTTGTCGATTTCAAGCCCGGTGATATCGTCAGCGCGGAAGGGCATTTGGTTTGCGGCCGTTGTAGAAACTGTATGGCAGGACGGCGCGCCTTATGTGCAAACACACGCGGAATCGGTGTAAATACAGACGGCGGATTTGCCGAATATATTGCCGTCCCATTCACCAATATCTGGAAACACAGACCGGATATAGATATGGAAGTAGCGGCTATTTTTGATCCTTTTGGCAATGCAGTCCATACCGCATTGGAATTCGAGGTATTCGGTGAAGACGTTCTTATTACCGGAGCAGGCCCGATAGGTATAATGGCGGCCGCGGTCGCCAAACACGCCGGAGCGAGAAATATTGTAATCACGGACATTAATCCATTCAGACTGGAACTGGCCGAACGAATGGGCGACGTTACGCGTGCCGTCAATATAAGCAAAACCTCGCTGAAAGACGTCCAAAAGGAACTTGGAATGAAAGAGGGTTTTGATGTCGGTATGGAGATGTCGGGTGTGCCGGCTGCGTTCAAGGATATGCTCGCGAATATGTTTCATGGCGGGAAAATTGCTTTTCTGGGAATCCCGCCGGAACCATTTGCCATAGATTGGAAAACGGTAATTTTCAATATGATAACGATAAAAGGAATTTATGGCCGGCAGATGTACGAAACATGGTATCAGATGTCGAATCTGCTTGATGCGGGAGTTGATATTTCGCCGGTTATTACACACAGATATTCTTACAAAGACTTTGAAGCCGGTTTCGAAGCAATTCGTAATGGAAACTGCGGAAAAGTAGTTCTCGATTTTTCCGATATTTGATTGCGGTGTAAAGTGTGTTTACAGAAAGATGTTTTCTTTCTGGAGCATTGAAATTTCCGGCTTTACAACAGTTTGTTTCGATAATCGCAGTTATCGGAAAAATCGGCTGAAAAATTAGCCTATCCAATTTATGTACAATCAGTTCAAATTGCATTTAGAAAATACCATCAAGGAAATCCGCCAGGCCGGACTCTACAAGTCCGAACGTGTTCTTGAAGGTCCGCAGGATGCGCATATCGAGGTAAATGGCCGCGAAGTTCTAAATATGTGCGCAAATAACTATCTCGGGCTATCGGACCATCCCGCTGTAGTCAAGGCGGCTCACGATGGCTTGGAAAAATGGGGATTCGGTCTTTCTTCTGTCCGTTTTATTTGCGGTACGCAGACTATTCACAAAGAACTCGAACGTAAAATCAGCGAATTTCTGGGAACGGAAGATACCATTCTCTATACTTCCTGCTTTGATGCAAACGGCGGTCTCTTTGAAACACTTCTTGGCGAAGAGGATGCCGTAATTTCTGACGAGCTTAATCATGCGAGCATCATTGACGGTATCCGGCTATGCAAAGCACAGCGTTTCAGATACAAAAACAACGATATGGCCGATCTTGAGGCAAACCTCCGACAGGCAAGCAAAGCACGTTTCAAAATGATTGCTACTGACGGTGTGTTTTCAATGGACGGTTATATAGCAAATCTTCCCGAGATTTGTGATCTGGCAGACAAATACGATGCTCTCGTCATGGTGGATGATTCTCATTCAGTAGGTTTTATGGGAAAAACCGGCCGCGGTACACATGAATATCATAACGTAATGGGCCGTGTAGATGTCATTACGGGTACGCTGGGCAAGGCACTCGGCGGAGCAAGCGGCGGCTATACCAGCGGCCGGAAAGAAATAATAGAACTGCTCCGGCAACGCTCGAGGCCGTACCTTTTTTCAAATTCGGTTGCTCCTCCGATTGTTGCTGCTTCTATTGCGGCACTCGATCTTTTGAAAGGCTCAACCCAGCTGCGTGACCGACTTGCGGAGAATACGCTTTACTTCCGTAAACGCATACAATCAATAGGGTTAGATGTTTTACCAGGAGAGCATCCGATAGTGCCGATAATGTTTGGTGAAGCCGCACCGGCAGTCCGAATGGCAGAAAAATTACTGGAAAAGGGCGTTTACGTTATCCCGTTTTCTTTTCCGGTCGTACCGAAGGGGAAAGCCAGAATACGCACTCAGGTATCCGCGGCTCATTCGCGTGAAGACCTTGACTTTGCGGTCGCTATGTTTGCGGAAGCCAAGGCGGAACTCGGACTTTGACAATGATGAAGGCGGTATTATGTCCAATACCGCCTTTGGTTTTATCACCGCGCAAGCCTTAACGCTGCTTCCCGCTGCGGGAAGGCGGTTAATGCGGCTTTATGCGGCAGCTTGATTGTTGCCGATGGCTTCTTTTGCCTTTCCGGCTATCATTGCAAATGTTTCCGGCTGTTTAACCGCAAGATCGGCAAGTGACTTGCGATCCAATTCAATTCCCGCAAGTTTCAGACCGTACATCAACTGCGAATATTTCATATCATTCAGGCGGCAGGCCGCATTTATTCTTACGATCCAAAGCCGCCGAAAATCGCGTTTCTTAAGTTTTCGCCCTGTGTATGCAAAGGTTAATGCACGTTCGACAGATTCTTTAGCCGAGCGGTATAGCTTCGATTTAGTTCCACGATAGCCTTTTGCAAGGGACAGTATTTTCTTGCGTTTTTCCAGGCGTTTATTACCACGTTTTGCTCTTGGCATATGAACTCTCCAAAATCACTGAATCCTAAAATAATTTAATTTCCTGCCGGCATCATTTTTAATGCAGGCGATAAAAACATACATTTATTCGCGTCCGTATGGGAGCATACGCTCGACTCTTTTCTGATCTGCTTCGGAAACCAGCGTATCAATATCAAGATTACGTTTACGCTTATTGGATTTCTTGGTCAGAATGTGCCGCGCGTGCGAATGTCCGCGTTTGAACTTACCGGTGGCGGTTGAGCGAAAGCGCTTTGCCGCACCTTTGTGTGTTTTAAGTTTTGGCATAATGTATTTTCTCCCTTAACGTCTTTCAAAAAATTTCGTCATCGTCCGTCTCTGATTGAGACTTGATATCATTTTGTACGGACTGTTTACGTTCGGATTTATCCTTTCTCTTTCCGGATTCGGCGTTTGGTGCGGCTGACGTATGCTGTTGTGATTTTCTTGTATCGGCGATGCCCTTTTTAGGCACGAAAATCGTAAACATCTGGTAGCCCTCCATTTTCGGGGATACCTCTACATCAGCTATGTCAGACAAATCCTGTGTCAATCTCTCCAGGATTTTTGCACCGATTTCACGATGTGACATTTCACGTCCGCGGAAAGCAATGGCAGCCCGGACCTTGTCGCCGTCAAACAGCCAGTCGCGTGCGTGCTTCATCCTGTATTCGTAATCGTGATCGTCAGTACCGGGCCGAAACTTGATTTCCTTAACCTGAACGGTAACCTGTTTCTTCTTTGCCTCATGAGCTCTTTTTTTCTGCTCATAGAGGAATTTTCCGTAATCGATCAATTTACATACCGGCGGATTAGCGTTCGGTGCTATCTCGACGAGATCAACGCCGCGGTTGCGCGCTTCCTGGACGGCATCACGCGTATCCATAATTCCAAGCGTCTCTCCGTCTTCAGTAACTACGCGGACGGAAGGGACGCGTATCCGTTCATTTGTCCTGTGCAGCGGTTCGCGCTGACGCGGACGAAAGTTTTTTCCACCAAATCTTCTAGCGATATGAGCCTCCTATTGCAAATGTCGATCTCAGAGTTCCCGTTTTTCTCTTAGACGGTAAATCATCTCTTCGAACTCACTTAGCTTCATCGTACCGATGTCGCCCCTCTTACGATCGCGAACCGCAACCAGTCCTTCGTCGCGTTCCTTGTCACCGAGAATCAGCATGTAAGGAATTTTCTTTAATTGCGCTTCACGTATTTTCGCTCCGATCTTGTCCGAGCGTATGTTGGCTTCCACACGGAAGCCGTTTGCTGAAAGTTTTGCCGCGATTGTTTCTGCGTATTCATTGATTCGGTCGGTAATCGGCAAGATTGCTACCTGAACAGGAGCGAGCCAGAACGGGAAAGCGCCGGCAAAATGCTCGATCAGGACACCGAAAAATCTTTCGACGGAACCGAACAATGCCCGATGAACCATGACAGGCCGATGACGGACATTATCCTCACCAATATATTCCAGGCCGAATCTTTCAGGCAAATTAAAATCAAATTGGACGGTAGAAAGTTGCCAAAGACGCCCGATGGAGTCTTCTACCTTGATATCGATTTTGGGCCCGTAGAATGCTGCTTCTCCTTCGATTCGTTCGTAAGAGATGCCGCGGCGGTCAAGGGCCGTTCGCAGGGCATTTTCGGCACGCGACCAATCTTCATCTGACCCAAGATAGCCTTTATTGTCGGCTCCTCCGCGGACACTTAATTCTACCTTGAAATTTTCGAATCCGAAGGTCTTGAAAACATCATAAGCAAAGTCAACACATTGGCCTATTTCTTCCGTGACCTGATCCGGAGTGCAGAAAATATGCGCATCATCCTGAGTAAAACCACGGACGCGCATCAAACCATGGAGTGTACCCGAGAGTTCAGCCCGATAGACGGTACCAAGCTCGGCATATCGGAGAGGTAAATCACGGTAAGAACGCGGATGTGACCGATAAATTCCAATATGAAACGGACAATTCATCGGTTTTATCCGAAATTCGGTATCTTCGCCGAATTTCTCCGGCATTCGCATAGGTTCGAAGAGGGAATCGGCATAATTCTCCTCATGACCCGAAGTCTGCCAGAGCTGACGTTTTGCAATATGCGGCGTGAAAACAAGCCCGTAACCGCGTTTCATGAGCTCACCGCGAAGGTAATTCTCCATTTCGTTACGGACGGCACCGCCCTTTGGGTGCCAGAAGATCAGACCCTGGCCATATTCTTCCTGAATGGAAAACAGATCCAACTCGCGTCCGAGTTTGCGGTGGTCACGTTTTTCTGCTTCTTCGCGTTGCCTGAGCCATTGTTCCAGCTCCTCTTTCGTGGCAAAAGCGGTGCCGTAAATCCTTTGCATCTGGGCATTTGAAGCATCGCCTTTCCAATATGCACCGGAGATTGCAAGCAGTTTGAAGGCTTGCAATTTTCCTGTATGCGGAACGTGCGGGCCGAGACAGAAATCTATAAAAGGTGAATCGTCAATATAATAGACGCTCGCGGTACTGTCCGCTTTTTCCGAAATCAGTTCGCATTTCAACGGTTCATCGCGCCGGCGGAAAATTTCCAGGAGTTTCGCCTTATCAATTTCCTCTCTTCGATAGGGCAGACTTCTTTTTGCCAGTTCATGCATTCGCTTTTCTATTACCGGCAAATCGTCTTCGGTCAATGTGCGCGGGGCGATGACGTCATAATAGAAACCGTAGCGGGGATCATCCATCAGAGCCGGACCGACACCCAATTTGGTTCCGGGAAACAGATCCAGAATTGCGGCGGCAAGCAAATGCGCCGCGGAATGGCGAATTACTTCGAGTCCTTCGCGTGAATCCGCTGCGATGGGCTCGATTGATAAAACAGCATCAGTAGGTTCAATTTTTGCGTTCAAATCCACTTCGCGGCCGTCAATTTTAGCTGCTATTGCACGTTTTGCCGCCTCGCGGTCAAATGCCTTGATTGCGTCTGCAACCGTAGCAGCCGGTACGGTTTTTATTGTTTCGCCAAATTTAACGTTTACTTCAGCCATAAAATGCCTGCCGAAAGGCAGTCACTCGCAAAATACTAATCAAGCCGAGGCACACACAATGCCTGGCATTAAAAAAACTGATAAAACATCATTCGCAATTCAAAAGAAGAAAAGCGAAATCCCAACCAAGATCGGATCCGGTAAGAGCGACTTTGCACGGCGACTTTGTTTTTGGAAACTTATTCGCCGTTTGCCATAAACCATTGTGTTTAGCGGCAAACCGGATTTGCAAAGTTCTTCGGCAGCATCTTACCGAAAGATTGAAGATCACCCGTAAAGTAACCTTTCGGGAATCTAAAAAATGGTAGGCACTAGCAGAGTTGAACTGCTGACCCCTACCGTGTCAAGGTAGTGCTCTACCACTGAGCTAAGTGCCTGAAACCCATTTCGCTCAATAATAAGCGAACTTAAAGAATGCCAAAATCGGATTTTTATGTCAAGAGCGGTCCGCAGGACAGATACTGATAATTACTGAACGCCCGTACAAAATCTATGCATTGCTATTGCTACGAGCTTTGTGGTGCGGTTATCTTCATCAAAATTGGGGTTTACCTCAGAAAACTCGATAATTCTGGTATTTGCAAGAGATGCGGCATATTTTACAAGCTGGATAAATTCCCCTGCGCGCAAACCAAGCGGCGAAGGTGCTGAGGTGCCGGGAGCATCTGCCGAACGGACTACATCAAGGTCGAAGCCAAAAAAAGTATTGAGCGATTCGCTATGTCGTATGAATTTTTGTTTAATCGCTTCTTTTAGTTCAAGATCGGCCTCGCTTCGTGAGCGCAATAATTCCAGACTTATGCGGTTAACACCCAGAGAACGGATGTAATCGTAATAAACAGGCGAACATAAATGCGTCTGAAAACCTACTTCGAAGAAATATTCCGGCTTGAGATGGCCTTCATCCAATAACTGACGGTATGGCGTGCCGCTATTGCGTTCAGGTGCGAGACGGACGTCCAGATGCGAATCAACATTTATGGCCAGCCACCATTCCGGTCCGAAGACCTCGGCCATAGCCAGACCGTCCGGATAAGATACGTCATTTCCGCCGCCAAGAACCACACATCGCTTGCCGTCCCTGAGCACTTGTGCAACAACCTCTTTATGTGTGTCATGCGTCTCTTCCAGAGTCCGGCCAATGACGATGTTCCCAAGATCAAAAACTTTTTTGACAAAATTAAAAGGCGTAAGGCGATAAAACTGTTCACGAATGGCGTCCGGGGCGAGAGCTGCGCCAATGCGGCCATTGTTTCTAAGCACGCCTTCGTCCTGCGGACATCCGATTATTACAATATCCGCAGTTTTGTAATGATCCGGGTCTGATTTGATAATTTCGCCGAGTCGCGGGTCATTCGGGTCATTTCTGGAAAAGAAAAGCGAGCGATCGGGGCGGTTGGTGAGGTTGAAAATGTCTGTCATAACGCGGATAGTATTTTACGGAACGTGCCTGATGTCAATCTTCGCGACGAATGGGTTGCATTGGGATTTTAATCTTGTGCCGCAAAGCAAAATCAATAGCGCGGCCATATCCGGCGTCGGCATGCCGGATAATTCCCATTCCCGGATCTGTAGTCAGGACGCGCTCGAGACGGCGGGCTGCTTCAGGTGTCCCGTCGGCGACGATAACCTGCCCTGCGTGGAGAGAATACCCGATGCCGACTCCCCCGCCGTGATGAACAGACACCCACGTTGCGCCGCCTACTGCGTTAATCAGAGCATTTAGATAAACCCAGTCTGCAATGGCATCCGAGCCATCGGCCATTGCCTCTGTTTCACGATTAGGTGATGCCACTGAACCGCAATCCAGGTGATCGCGGCCAATGACGATTGGGGCTTTTAATTCACCGCTGGCAACCATTTCATTGAATTTCAAGCCGGCCTTAGCCCTTTCTCCATAACCGAGCCAGCAAATACGTGCCGGCAAGCCCTGAAAGGCAATATGCTCGCGTGCAAGAGAAAGCCAGCGGACAAGGTGGTCATTGTCCGGGAATAAATTCATTACGGCATCGTCGGTTTTATAGATGTCTTCTTTATCGCCGGACAGGGCAACCCATCTGAAAGGGCCTTTTCCTTCACAAAATAGCGGACGAATATAAGCAGGAACAAACCCGGGGTAATCAAAAGCATTAGTTACTCCGAAATCAAAAGCTCTTTGCCGCAGATTGTTACCGTAATCGAACACAACCGAGCCGCGTCGTTGAAATTCCAGCATTGCCTCAACGTGTCTGGCCATGGAAGACATCGCCTTTTTTTCATATTCAGCCGGTGCGGATTGGCGTAATTTCGCTGCTTCATCGAGCGAAAGTCCTGCAGGAATATAGCCATAGAGCACATCATGAGCCGAAGTCTGATCGGTTACCACGTCAGGTATAATGCCGCGGCTTAGAAATTCCCAATGAACCTCAGATGCATTTCCAAGTAGCCCTATTGAAAGAGCTTTATGAGACTTGCGGGCTTTGAGGGCCATTTCTATTGCTTCATCAATACTTTCCGTACAGGTATCAAGTTGCTTTAGCTCGAGACGCCGCTTAATTCTCCACGGGTCAACCTCAACAAGGATGCCGACTCCGCCGTTAAATGTAATGGCCTGAGCCTGTGCGCCGCCCATTTCACCCAATCCTGCAGTCAAAACCAGTCGACCGGAAAGCGAGCTCCAGCCATTCTGCCGTGCGAGTGAACCAAAGGTCTCGTAAGTTCCCTGGAGAATGCCCTGTGTACCGATATAAATCCATGAGCCGGCAGTCATTTGCCCGTACATCATCAAACCGTCCCGCTCATATTTTTCAAACTGTTCCTGTGTAGCCCAATGCGGGACAATATTTGAATTGGCGAGCAAAACTCTCGGTGCGTCCGGGTGCGTGCGGAATATGCCGACCGGTTTACCTGATTGGACAAGAAGTGTTTCGTCTTCTTCAAGCGTACGGAGTGATTCCAGGATAGCGTCGAAAGATTCCCAATTACGGGCAGCTTTGCCTCGTCCACCGTAAACAATGAGATTATCGGGATCAAAAGCTACTTCAGGATCCAGATTGTTCTGAATCATTCGATAAGCTGCTTCAATAAGCCAATTTTTACAGCTAAGAGAATTTCCGACAGGTGCTTTTATGTTTCGCTTCATAGGACTTTGAAAATTATCAGGAAAAATCTGCCACAATATTAACGCATCCCCCTGCCCTGCTGCTAATTTATGGTAATATCAACGCTTGCTTTTTAAGTTTCCGGATGATGAAAACCGATAAAATTATTTTCAATTGCGGACAGATTCTGACGATGGCGTCCGGTGGCGTTCCATTACGCGGGCCTTCGATGCGTAATATTGAAATTATCAGACATGGAGCAATCGCAATCGAAAAAGGCAGGATTCTCGATGTCGGCAGTTCGGATGACATTCTATCGCGGTATCAGACAGAGGAAGCCATTGATGCAGGAGGCCGCGTAGTTTCACCAGGATTTGTAGATCCGCACACCCATATAGTCTATGCAGGTGATCGTCTGGATGAATTTGAGATGCGAATCTCGGGCGCGGATTATCTGGAAATTCTGGGCGCCGGCGGAGGTATCATCTCTACCGTAAGAAAAACACGAAATGCATCTGAAGAGCAATTGCTAATGGCTAGTTCAAAACGACTGGCAAAGATGCTGGAATGCGGAACCACAACCATCGAAATTAAAACAGGTTACGGGCTCGATCTTGCGTCTGAATTGAAAATGCTGGAGGTAATCGCTCATTTGGATAAAGTTTACCCCCCAGATATTATTCCTACGTTTCTGGCTGCACACGCAGTGCCTCCGGAATACAGAGATAACCGTGAAAAATACCTGGATATTATTTGTCTTGAGATGCTGCCGGCTGCCCGGGATTGGTATCAGAAATCACACTTTAGTTCTTCCGGCGTGCCTTTTTTTGTGGATGTTTTCTGTGAGAAAAATGCTTTTAGTCTTGAAGAGTCGCAAAAAATCCTTGAAACAGCGCGACAGATTGGATTTTTGCTAAAAGCCCACACAGATGAATTCAACAACTTGGGCGCAAGCGCGATGGCTATAGAATCAGGAGCAGTTTCGATAGACCATTTAGACGAAATTTCAGAGTGCGAAATTAAAAAACTCGCTGAATCCGATACGGTTGCAGTTATAACCCCGACAGTTAATTTTAATTCCGGTACTACCAAATTCGCAGACGCCCGAAAGCTAATGGATGCAGGATGTATTGTTGCATTGTCCACGGATTTCAACCCCGGTTCTGCTCCATGTCCTTCACAGCCGCTTACAATGGCAATTGCCTGCCGTTATCAGAGGCTGCTGCCGGGTGAGGCTTTTGCGGCAGCCACGATAAATGCAGCATTTGCCGTAAAATCGAGCGACAGGGTCGGTTCTCTGGAAGCCGGAAAACAGGCAGATTTGTTGATTTTCAATTGCGATGACTATCGTCAGGTAGCTTATGAATTCGGCGGAAACTTAATAAAGACCGTTTTCAAACGAGGCAACGTTGTTTTAGATAATTAATGCAGAATAAGTCCCGCTAATTGAGTAAAAAAATGCAGGAAGTCTTAATTGACGGTGAAAGCTTAAACTTCGAATCGGTGTTGCGTGTGGCCTACTCAGACCCGGGAATGCCATCCGTACGGCTTGCCGAATCTGCAGTTGTAAAAGTAAATCGGGCAGCCGCTGCAGTTGATAAACTGATAGAACGCGGCGAAATCGCCTATGGAATAACTACCGGTTTCGGAGCCTTTAAGGACAAAATAATCAGCCCGGAAGAGGTTGAGCAGCTACAGCGTAACATAGTTCTAAGCCATGCTGTTGGCGTTGGCCCTGAATTTGATGATCCGACCGTTCGGGCGATTATGCTCATCCGGGCAAACACTTTAGCCCGCGGCTTTTCGGGAATCCGGCGTGAGACGCTGGAACTTATCCTGGAGCTGCTCAACCGTGGAGTCCATCCTGTAATCCCGACTAAAGGCAGTCTTGGTGCAAGCGGTGATCTTGCCCCGCTGGCACATTTCGCCTGCGTTCTGATTGGCGAAGGCCAGGCCAGATATGAGGGTAAAGTTTTGTCCGGCGGTGATGCTCTGCGGGCAGCCGGTCTCAAACCTGTAACATTAAAAGCTAAAGAAGGGCTCGCTCTTACCAATGGTACAAGCGTGATGACCGCCGTTGGATTGATTGAAACGCAAAGAGCAATGCGCCTGGCATGCCTGGCTGATATAGCGGGTTCAATGACGCTCGAAGCCTTAAATGGCACAACTGCCGCATTTGACGACAGGATTCATCAGCTCCGTCCGCATCCAAGACAAATCGTTTGTGCCGCAAATTTGAGAGAATTGTTGGCCGGCAGCGATTTTGTTCGCGGTTTCGATCCAAATAACGTTCAGGATGCCTACACGCTGCGTTGTATTCCACAGGTTCATGGGGCTTGTCGTGATGCAGTTGCATATGCGGAATGGCTGCTGAACCTGGAACTTAATGCAGTAACCGATAATCCTCTGATTTTCATCAACGATGAAGGCGACGGGCCGGACATTGAAGTAATAAGCGGCGGCAATTTTCATGGCGAGCCACTTGCAATAGGTTTTGATTATCTTGCGATCGCACTTGCCGAACTTGGCAATATCAGCGAACGGCGAATTATGCGACTTACCGACGAAGCTTCAAATTCGCACATATTGCCCGCTTTTCTGACCGAGCGCGGAGGGTTGAATTCAGGCTTTATGATAGTCCAATATACGGCCGCAGCACTTTGTACGGAGAATAAAGTTTTGGCGCACCCGGCAAGCGTTGATACAATCCCAAGCTCTGCGAATGTTGAAGATCATGTCTCAATGGGAGCGACCGCCGCGCTCAAGCTTCGGGCAATAGCTGACAACCTCTCAGATATTATAGCTATCGAATTGCTTTGTGCCGCACAGGCAATTGATCTGCGTCGTAAATGTATGGGAAACGGAGTGAAACTTGGAGCCGGAACCGCCCCGTTTTATGAACTTATTAGAAAATCCGTCCCATTTGTTGAATCCGATGAGTATATGAAAGATCACATTGAGGCATGTAGAAAAATTGTCCGCGATTATATCCGGGGAGAAGTATGAAAATGCTGATAGAGAAAACCTTAAGATCCTTGGTGATTATAGGATTGTGCGGCGGAATCATTGCCTGCTGGACATCAGGCTCCAAGGCCTCCAGAAACAGCGACACAGCCGGCGCGGCCACGCAAAATCCAATAGAATCGCCGACGCCCGAACCAAAGAACTCTGTCTCGAAACCGCAGTCAAATAATCAAAATTCAGAGCAATCTAATAAAAAGATGACAGAAAAGAACGCATTTCGTGCTAATCTTCCGCCCGGATTTTCTGAACCGGATGACGACGCCGGTCGTCTCCTGCTTCGCGAGTACGGTGCAGTTTTTGTCTGCAGAGGCGGTGCTACACCTCCAACCCGCGTTGTTTTCAGGGACGAAAACGAAGTTACTGCATTTCAAAACAGTTTGAAGTCCGAAAAAATTTCACTTGGCGGCTTTACGCTGGAATTACAGTCTGCGGCAGTCGCGGCGTTAAAACTAGCGGTAAACGAAGCAGAGAAGTCCGGACTGCGAATTTCTCCGCGTGGAGCAGATTCTGCCAGGCGCTCATATTCTCAGACTGTAACCCTTTGGGCCAGTCGGGTAAATCCCGGTCTCAGATATTGGTCAGAAAAAGGCCGAATCTCCAAAGAGGATGCAGAAAAAATCCGGGCACTTTCGCCTTACGAGCAGGTTCCCGAAATTTTAGCTCTTGAAAAAAAAGAAATTTTTTTCGCTAAAGATTTTTCGAAATCAATAATTTATTCTGTCGCACCTCCCGGCACTTCACAACATCTTTCAATGCTTGCGCTTGATGTAGCCGAGCACGATAATGCCCGTGTGCGCGGGATTTTGGCTAAATACGGGTGGTTTCAGACGGTTGTCTCGGATTTGCCGCACTTTACTTACCTGGGTGTCAGCGAATCGGAACTCCCATCACTTGGTTTGAAAAAGGTTGAAAACGGCGGGCGTGTGTTTTGGGTGCCGGATATTTAGGTGATTTTTTCTAATTCACTGAAAGTTTACTGAAAGAAAAATGGCGGGGCGTAAGAGATTTGAACTCCTGACACCCGGTTCCGAAGACCGGTGCTCTATCCACTGAGCTAACGCCCCGCAATGACGAATAATGATTGTAACTATTAGCCGCGGGAGAATCAAACCTTCACTTTACGGGTCTTAGTTTGATTTGTCGGCTGCAGGTATTTTTTGAATTTCAGCCCGTATATACCTTACAACTTCGCGAATGTCTGCTTCAGATAATTTATCTTTGAAGGCAGGCATCCCTTCGTCTTCGACCCCGTTGTAAATGTATTTGTATATTGTTGCATCGTCGAAATTCCTGATCTTGGCCGATGCAAGATTATCGGGTTTGATTGTTTTGCCCTCGATAGTGATTTTGCCGCCGGTGCCGTCTTCTTTATGACAGGCGGCGCAATTTGACATATAAATTTTCCGGCCAAGTGCAAACTCGTCCACCGGTTCAACCGATTGTTTTGCTGCCGGCGTTTCAGAGACGGTTTTATTTTCCGTAATGGCTATCTTATTACCTTCACCACAAGAAAACAGAAACAGGGAAAAAGAGAGTAAAATGATGATTTTCAAGTATTTCATAGCTGATATTGTTTGATTCGGTTGCCGGAAAAGTTTAACGTAATTGCAGATGGAAAGACAAGAAAAGCAAAGCGTTAGCCGTCCGATGTATCTTGGCGGCGAATGGGTGCAATCCGATTCGGTTATCGAGGTTTTTTCGCCTTTCAACGGTCAAAAACTTGCCTCTGTGTCCGTAGCGAATGCCGATCTTGTTGAGCGCTCGATTGATGCAGCCGTCGCGGCTGCAGAGAAAATGCGTTTATTGCCAAGATTTAGAATTTCAAAGGCTCTGAGAGCCATATCCGCGGAGATCGAAAGAAGAAAGGACGAATTTGTCGGATCAATCGTTTCAGAAGCGGCAAAACCGGCGATTTACGCACGCGGCGAGGTAGAGCGGGCTATTGCGACATTTGCCTTTGCCGCCGGCGAAGCCGAGCGATTTACGGGAGAGATCGTCCCTGTTGATACTCAACCTGGCGGTCTGGGTAAATGGGCTCGGACGCTTCAAATACCTCGCGGTGTAATTTATGGCATTACGCCTTTCAATTTTCCGTTAAACCTTGTTGCGCACAAAGTAGCACCGGCGCTTGCCTCCGGCAATGCCATCATAATCAAACCCAGTCCGCGGACGCCTCTTACCGCTCTTTTGCTGGCAGAAGTAGTTGTCCAAAGCGGTTTGCCGCCCGCTGCTTTACAGGTTGTGCCTGCTGATGTAACTTTTGTAAACCGGTATCTCGAGGATCCAAGGGTTGCGATGATTTCCTTTACCGGCAGCGCCGTTATCGGTTGGGATCTGAAAGCAAAATCCGGCAGAAAAGCCATAACACTTGAACTTGGCGGTACAGCGCCCGTAATTGTCGATAAAACGGCTGATTTTGCCAAATCGGTTTCACGTTGCGTGACGGGAGCATTTGCATATTCCGGTCAGGTATGTATTTCGGTGCAGAGAATTTATGTTCAATCGGAGATTTTCCCCGATTGGCTATCTGAATTTACTTTACAGGCAGCCAAATTACGCCGCGGAGATCCATCAGACGATAATACCCAAATCTCAGTGATGATTGACGAAGCGGCAGCAATTCGCGCTGAAAAATGGATTAATGAAGCAAAGGATGCAGGTGCGAAAATTCTTACAGGTGGCAGACGGGAAGGTAATTTTCTTGAACCGACGGTTTTAACCGCAACCGATCCTGAGATGAAAGTGGTTTCTGAAGAGGTTTTTGCTCCCGTGGCAGTAGTCGAAAGTTTCAACGATTTTCCCGATGCCGTTGCTATGGCAAATTTCGGGAAATATGGATTGCAGGCGGGCGTTTTTTCTCACGACAGCAGAAACATTGAATATGCGTCAGCTAATCTTGAGTATGGTGGAGTAATCATTAATGATGCACCGATTTTTCGAGTTGACAATATGCCCTACGGTGGCATAAAAGATTCGGGTTTTGGCCGCGAAGGCGTCCGATACGCAATGGAGGAGATGACCGAGAGGCGTCTGGTCGTTTACGGCGATTGATCGTGTGAATTTAATGAGCCGGCAATTGTTAAATTAGATTAAAACTATGAAAACATTAAGGTTAGCGGTTTTACTTATTTCGGCAGCCATTATTCCCTTATTGCATGCTGAAGCTTTGGCGCAAGGTGAAACCTTACGTCTTACGGGTCTGAAAGGTAAAGTAACGGTTTATCGTGATCAGCGTTCGATTCCTTATATCCAGGCTGAGAATGATGAGGATCTTTATCTGGCACAAGGATTTGTAACGGCATCGGATCGTTTGTGGCAGATGGATCTCCTTCGTCGTGTTGCACGCGGTGAGACTGCGGAAATCTTCGGCCCGGCCGCATTGGAAGAAGATAAACGCTGGAGAAGATTTGGGTTTGCTGGTATTGCCGAGAAAAGCCTTGCCGGCCTTTCGCCCGAAGTCCGTATTGCTTTGCAACAATACTCCAACGGTGTCAATGCTTTTATCGCCGGCCTAGATGAAAAAAACCTTCCTGCGGAATTCAAAATTTTGCAATATAAACCAAGGGCCTGGACGCCGGCCGATACCGTGGTTATTGGAAAGATTCTTGCAGACGCATTGAGTACAACCTGGCGCGGTGATTTGATTAAGGCCTCACTTTCGTCTTTACCGGCAGATAAAGTCAATGAACTTCTGGATGTCCGGTCGGAATATGATGTAATCCTTTTCGGAAAGGACGAAGCGGGTAAGAAAATCAAATCGTCTGCAATGATAAAAGAATTACTGCCTGCGGATAATCTTTTGCAGACGGCCGAAATGGATGAAAAGATTCGCAACCGTTCTCTACAGCGAATTGGGTTATTTGCTGAAGAACTTGCCGCAAGTAACAACTGGGTAATTTCGGGAAAACGAACCGCCGACGGGAAGCCGCTATTGGCCAACGACCCGCATTTGCGGCCCTCGGCTCCGGGTATCTGGTATATGGTCTGGTTGAAATCTCCGGGTGTAAATGTTGCCGGCGTTACGGTTCCGGGTGCTCCCGGGGTAATTCTCGGACATAATGCTCACATAGCCTGGGGAGCAACAAATGTCGGCCCTGACGTCCAGGATTTGTACATCGAAAAGTGCGATTCTCAAGGTAACTGCCTAACTCCGACAGGTAATCAGCCAATCTCTGTCAGAGTCGAAAAGATCGCTGTCCGAAAAGGGCCGGGTTCACCGGAAACTGAATTCGTTGAATTTCCGGTCAAGGAAACCCGCAATGGTGTCGTAATTCTCGAGCAGGATGGAAAGACCTATAGTCTTAAGTGGACAGCCCGTGATCCGAAAAATGATGATCTGGGCGCCTTTTATCTGCTAAATAGAGCTAAAAACTGGGATGAATTTAACCGTGCACTCGCATCCTATCGCGGACCGACTCAAAACTTCGTTTATGCTGATTCCGCCGGTAACATAGGCTGGCACGTGGCAGGTTCGATACCTATTCGACGCAAAGGAGATGGTTCAGTGCCATATGAAGGATCGGGCACCGACGGAGACTGGATAGGAGATATACCTTTTTCTGATTTACCGATGCTTTACAATCCACCCGCGGGTTTTATTGTAACTGCGAATCAGAGAATTGTCGGGACCGACTATAAATATCCTCAACTGGTAAGACAATTTGCTGCTCCGTGGCGTGCCCGAAGACTTTATGAACTGCTGAATGCTAATCCCAAAGCCACAATAGAGAGCGTAAGGGCGGCACAGCACGACGTCTATAATATTCCGTTATCGAACTTAGCCAAAGCAATAATAGATGCTAAGGCTTTGCCGGCAGATTTGCTTTCAGTGGTTGAATCATGGGACGGAAAAATGGTTCCGGAATCCCGAGCGGCTCTTTTAACAAACGAAATTGCGGGCTGTCTCGCCGATGAAATCGCGAAAGCCAACAAACCGGCACCTTCCGGTTTGATACGTGAGCGAATACTTGACCGTGCCATACGTACTTCGGACAGCAAGTGGTTGCCATCCGTCAATCGTTCTTATCCTGAGTTTCTTTCGGCCTGTGGTAATATCGCCGTCGAATCGCTTACCAGAAGATTTGGACAAGATCGAAGCAAATGGGTCTGGGGTGCAGTGTCTGTTTCATCCTTTCCGCATCCGCTTGCGTCCGTGCCTTTTATAGGTTCGCGGTTTGCTACTCCACAGATGCCAATCGCAGGCAGTGGACAGACGCCTAACGTTGGTTCCGCAGTATCAATGCGACTCATTGCCGTGCCGGGAAACTGGGATCAAACCGAGCAGACAATTCCGCTGGGACAGAGCGGAGACCCTGCGAGTGTGCATTTTCGTGACCAATTCGACCTTTGGAAAGATGGAAAACCGGCAGTTTTTCCTTTTACGACGGAGACTATTAAAAAATTATCGGTTTCGGTTATTCAGCTTGTTCCCTGAGGCGCTGTAAAAAAGTCTCCAGAATAACCACAGCGGATTCCGAATCGACAAGTTTAGATGCTTCTTTCGGGGACTTTCCAGAAATCCAGAGGCGTTTCATTGCCTCATAACTTGAAACGCGTTCGTCCTCTAGAAAAACCGGAATGGACAGGGAAAGGGAAAATTTTCGTTGCCATTCACGTGCAAGGATGGACATTTCAGTCTCCTCGCCCTCAAAACCTAGCGGTAAACCAATTACAAGGGCTTTAGCATCATAAGTAGTAATTAATGATTTTATGCAACTTAGCAGATGCTTCCATGACCGACGTTCTATAAGTTCAAGCGGGGTTGCAATGATTTGGTCAGGGTCAGAGATTGCAACCCCGATTCTTTTCAATCCCAGATCGAGAGCAAGTATCCGTCCGGAGGCATATATTTCACTAAGTTCTGTAATTTCAGTGTGAATAGGCATTTAATTGTTTTACAGAGCGGCTTATATGTCGGATAATCAAAGATGTTAACTCAATAGCGGGATTTTGTGATAATTTATCCCGTATTCAGTTTAACAGGAATATCGCTGCAGGCGAGGTTTTATTATGTCATTTCGCGGTAAGATGTCAGTTTTAGCGGTTTCGGCCGCAATTGCTCTTTATGCAGTTGTGGGCGGAGTCCTCGGGCCATGGACTCGTGCACAGCAGCCAATCAATGATGCCGGCGCTCAAATGCGGATTTTCGAATCCGTACTTCAACATATTCAAAATGATTATGTTGATGAACCTAATCTGGAAAAAGTAAGGCTCGGGGCATTGCGCGGCCTCGCCGGCGGACTGGATCCTTATTCATCATATCTTACCGCAGAGCAAGTAAGGGAATACACTTCCGGTAACGATAATGCCAAAGTCGGCATTGGAGCAGAATTTTCTCAAGTTTCGCTATATCTTTATGTCGTTTCGGTCATCAATGGTTCAAATGCCGAAAAGGCTGGACTTAAGGCCGGAGACATCATCGAATATATCGACAATAAGGCGACCAGGGACATTTCGCTTTACGACGCAAAGCAACTTATTCGTGGCGAAGCCGGCACTACTGTCAACCTCCGTGTGCTCAGATCGGGTGAAAAACCACAGGTTATCAAAGTTACACGCGGCACTTATAAAATTCCACCGGTCGATGCCCGAATAGAAAACGGTAAAATCGGGATATTAAAGGTTTACAGTCTCGAATCAGGCGAAGCGGCAGATATCCGCAATCACCTGCAAAATTTTGTTAAACAGGGAATTCAAAAGGTAGTGCTCGATCTACGAGGAGTTGCGACAGGTTCAATTGACGAAGGTGCGGCGGTCGCAAACTTATTTATCAGGGAAGGTGAACTTGCAAAAATAATCGGTCGTGATAACAAGGTCGTTAAATCATTTTCAGCTGATCCTTCAAAGACAGTATTTGACGGTAAAGTTAATGTACTCATCGATCTTGGAACTGCCGGCGCCGGCGAGGTTGTTGCATCTGCGATTCTCGAATCAAAACGTGGAGAGGTAGTAGGTGAAAAAAGTTTCGGGGCCGGAGTTGAGCAACAACTTTTTAAATTGCGCAATGGCGATGGTTATCTTTTAACGGTAGCCAAATGGGCTTCTGCTTCGGGCAAGCCTTTTTTGACTGACGACAGAGCGACTACGGGAGTTAAACCCACAGTAGAAGTAAAACGGCCTGACACGCCAGAGCCCGACGAAGTTGAAGAGATCGTAAATCAACAGGATCAGCAGAACCGGAATCCGCAGCCTGCGGCAACTCCTTCCGTAGAAAAAACATTAACTCCTGCCGAGGATTTACAATTGAAAAAAGCGATCGAATTGCTGGCGGATAAAAAGACCAACGGATAATTTATCTCTTTCGTCGATAAGCACATAATTTACTGAAACCGGCTTTTAACAGGCCGGTTTTCTTTTTGTATTGTTGATTTCGATTTTGATTGTTAAAATCAGCGCTGATGGCATCAGACCAAATAGCTATAAGGATTGTTACGGAATCAGATCTCAACGAATGGCTTCGGCTAAGAAAACTTCTATGGGATGAAAATGCCGATGAAGACCATAGAAATGAAATGTTTGAGATAATCGGGCACGGCGACACGCAATTGGTTGCCGTGGCCGATGCAGGGCAAGGCCGCCTTGTTGGATTTCTCGAAGCAAGTATCAGGCCATTTGCCGAAGATTGCCTGACCGATTTTGTCGGTTATCTGGAAGGCTGGTACGTTGAGCCCGAATTTAGACGTACCGGTATCGGGCGGCGGCTCGTAGCTTTTGCTGAGCAATGGGCTAAGGCAAAAGGTTGCAGCGAAATGGGTTCGGATGCTGAAATTGGTAATGAAACAAGCATTTCGGCGCATCTCGGGCTGGGTTATCAGATTACCTCGAGGCTGGTACATTTTCGAAAAGTTCTTGACTAAAAAGTGTTGTACTCCATTTCAAAAACTCCTGATTTTAAAATTCTCGCGGCGGCTCTGATGCTGATTATCTCATCTGCCGTTTTGTTTGCGCAGAGCTCCGATGTGATGTTTCCTACGCCTTTGAGGCAGCCGGTTCTTGATGGAGTAATTCGCTCCCGACCCATCGGCGATTCACGCCTGACAACATATTATTTCACTTTTCAAGGCGATCAGGGCGACCTTTTCATAAATGTTAAAACTGAGAATTTTACGGGAGATATAGATTTATACTATGCCGCCGGCCTTAAACCATTGACTAAAATAGTTATCTATGCAGATGCAAGCGAAAGGGAAACGGGGCGTGTAGTTTATCTACGGAAACCGGAAAGATTGATTTTACGCATCGAGGGACGGGCACAGGGCGACGAAGATGCCCGGTTTCAGATAAAATTTGCCGGCGGTTTCATTGCCTCAGCCGAAGCTGATGTTCCCGAAGAACCGCGGGTTCCGCGTGCGGTGCTGAATGCCGTGAATACCAGATTGCAGGATGCTCTGAAGGAACCAAGGGAAAAGACAAATGATAAACAGGCGCAGTCAGTTCCTTTGCCCGACGAGCCTTTAAAGCGCACGGATGGAACATTATCCACTACGGACGAACCACCGAAAGGGGTTGAAAATAATACAGCAGTTGAAAAACAGCAGACAACACCTAAGGTTATTGTCTCAGACCCGCTTGCTAAATCATCTGCCGATTCAAACTCATCGGGAGATGCACCGGTTTTGGATCAAACGCAAGCGGCAGTTTCTGCCGATAATTCCGCCTCAAACGCTCCCGAAAAAGATTCGGGCAGTAAAGAAATCCGCTCAAAGACCGGTGCCAGACAAAATAATTCAAAAAGAAAAGCAGAAAAACCACCTGAGACAAATCAAGCCGATCCGCTGCAAAATGTCCGTTTGATCATAAAATTTCGTGATGGATCCGTAATAGAGCGTCCGTTGGTACAGGTACTCAGGTTTTCCGTCGAACGGGGAATTCTGACAGTAATTATGCGCAATGGTACAATCGGACGTTATTCCATGCTTGATGTTGCAAACGTTACTATTGAATAAATCTTTATTTTTGGTCGAGGTTTCTTTTTAATCGGGAGGCCAGTTCTCCTGTCGGACTTATTTCAAGTAGTTTGGTTAAAATTCGTTCAGCTTCGGGACGATTTCCCTTTCTTAGGTTCGCTATTGCCAGATAGTACAGAGCAGGTTCATTTTTTGGATCCTGCTGCAAAACTTTTTCATATTCAACGATGGCGCGTTCAAAATCGGGCTGTTGCCGTTCCACAAAAGTAGTACCCAGATCAGTTCTGGCATTCAGGTTGGAAGGGTCTATTTCAAGGACTTTTGAATAATACTCTGCCGCACTGACGAAATCCCTTGCATCGAACAAAGCATTTGCCAATACAAGGTTTGCAGCCGGATTTTGTGGTTCGAGACTGACTCCGCGTTTGTAGAATTCAGCCGCTTTGTCGAATCTGCCAATCTGAGCATACATATCGCCTGCTTTCATCTGGGCGACAAAATCTTCCGGATTATTTTCGGCACGCTCCAGCGTTGCGGCAACGTCTGCTTGCATTCCGCCTTGCGGTTGATTTGGCTGGGGGGCAGTATTTTGATTGGCCAATGGATTGTTGGCGGTGCCAACTGCCATACCGCGGCGATTCAGGGCATTTGCACCGGCAAACCCAATGGCGAGTCCGATTAAAAGTCCCACAGTGAGATATAAAACTCTGGAATTCATCAATCAAATACTGATGCGATTACAAAAATCAACAATTGCTTATGCGTAACTATGCAAGCCTGGCAACAGGTAGCTTACGCCGAGATAGGTAAAAATAACGAAGAGAAATCCGACAATGGCAAAATATGCCGAACTCCGACCGGACCAGCCTCTTGATATCCTTGTATGGAGGAAACCGGCATAAGTAAGCCAGGCAACGAGAGCACCGGTTTCTTTGGAATCGAATCCCCATGGGCGGCCCCAGGATTCGTTAGCCCAAATGGCGCCTGTTATCAAAAGCATTGCCAATCCGGCAAACGCAAGCGAGGCGGTTTTATACATCAGAGAGTCAAGCGTTTCGAGACTTGGCAGGCGTTCCCGTAGCCGGTCAGTTTTGAAGGAAAACAGTAAAATGAAAAAAGTACCGGCCAGAGCCGTTATGAGCCCGGCGATTTCGACCGGGTTGGTGTTCAGGCTGAGATAGAACCGGTCTCCGTTTGACTGAAAATACTGCCGACCGAGACGGTCGAAATCCGCAGCGGACATAGCGGCATATTCCTGTGCACTTAATTGTTGGCGTTCGGCGACGGCGCGGCCTGCCGTTATGTACTGCGATGGATTAGCCGAAAGCTGGGCGGCAAGCCGGGCAGGTGCGTCGCTGATGCCACGGATACCTGCAACAAGTATCAGGATGGAAATTATCTGTGCTGCAAATGCAACTTTTAAGAGGATATGGCCTGCACGTTTTGCGGCTTCACTTTCGCGGTAAAGATAAATCAGAAAAGCTGTTACCATTGCCGCGAGCAGGACTGCTGTGATTGCAAGTGAGATTCCGGCATAAGGAATTTCCAGCCGGAAAGGCGCTGAGAATGGCTTGCCGCCTGTTGTGTTGGGCAAAAACATTCCCGCGCGGTAAGTAAATTCAGTTAAGACTGAAAATTTACTGATTGTGGCAATTACGGCGATTCCAAATAAGCCTGACCAGATGGCCATTGCTTCTACTTTTGTCTTATCTTTGAGCAAATAAAGTACGGCGATTGCGAAACAAACCAAAGCAACGCCATAACTGAGTGAGGCAACGCCGACGTGAATCGGGCGCCAGTAAGAATCCAGAACCGGCGGCAAATCAATAAATTCACCTCCGATAAAACGTGCAAGAGTCAGAATTAAGGCCGCCAGCGGCAAGGTAAAAGCACTGAGTATTTGAAGTTTAGGCCTACGTGCAAGCAGAAGAGTGGAAATCCCCGCACCGAAAGCGAATGCAAGGCTCAGGTCGTAAAGATTGGCGAATGGGATATAACGAAAAATCCAGGGCGTTTCATTGCTGCCGCCGGCTCGTAAAATTGCAAGTTCCCGATCGTAAGCGGCAACCCATCGCACTAACCAGCTGGAAAGGTTAAAGAAAACGCCGAGCGTTGAAGTTGCAAGGCCGATACGACGCGACATCTGCGAAGGTGCGTAGAGATTTGTAAGGTAGAACAGTGCTCCAAGTAAATAACAGGCCAGGGCAAGCATCATCAAAGCGCCGTCCGAAATAAAGGAAGTTCCTATTTCGATTCGCGCAATAAGTACTAGAAGAGAGCCGGCTACCGCACCAATGGCAGGTAGATACCCTGTCCATTGGGAAGTTGATTTTTCCGGTGCGAAAATTTTTTCTGCTGCTATTACCTGTGCCATATTATTTCTATCCGACCTCCACGTCTAAATATTTAAACGTTTTTTCAATTCATTTTCTATCCTGGAGAATAATTGTTCGAAGCCACCCTGATTGCGGTTTGCCTCACCGGCAATAATTAAACGTGTTTGTCCATGATCGTCTTCGATTATAGTCCAGATTCGCCTGTGTGAAGTAAAGAAGACAAAAGCCAGTGCTCCGACAAGGCCGAAACCGCCAATATACCAGGCAATAAACGCTCCGTCATACGGATCGTATTTAATTGAAAGTACGTGTGCAAAAGGTGCTTTTTCGTAATCGGTCAACCGCCACTTGTAGCCTGCTTTCGGTGCGCCAACCGGTATGTTTTCAGCTATATTTCCGGCAAAAGCGAATACCCGCAGTCGTTGGCCATCCGGCGGCGTTACGCCAAGCAAGGCAACGGGATTACGATATTCGCCGGATTTTGTATCGGGTTTTCCTTCAGCGTTGAAGACAAAATCCGGCAGAAAATCCTCGTATTCTATTTTGGTTCCGTCCGGCAAGGTAGTGGATCCAAGCCGCGGTATCTGAACTGTTTGCTGTGTGCCATCTGCTTGTGATGTAAGCTGAAGCGTGATAGTACGTGCATTTCCGACGGGAATTGTCTGCGCCTGAAAAAATCTATAGCCGCGATACTGAAATGGCCTGTTAAGGGCGACATCGGCAACAGTTTCCCCATATTCCGGATCTGTTATTTTGATTCGCGTTCGCCAGTCGAGCGTATTGTTGACGTCTATGTTGCCTCGCGGGTCGATAAGTTTTTGTTCAATGTCTAAACAGGCGATCGTAAAGGGAAGCTGGACGTCGAATTTTTCTTTTTTGTCCAGTTCGAATCGAATCATCTGTATTTTATCCGATTCGTTACCCGGAATCATTCTTACATCAGCGTCAAAGCCGGTTTGCAGCGCTACGAAATGACCGAGAAAAAGGAGAAGCAAAAAGACATGAACAATGTACGCACCGATTCTGTTGAATTTGCCCTTTTGGCCAAAAATATGAATCTGTCTTTTTGTTATGGTTTGTGAAAAATCCTTTTCACCGCGTTCGTTCTCAGTGTATTCGGAAACTTTTGTTTCTGTTTGGATAACTTCCAATTTGTTTTTACTGAAAATTTCGGAGATTATTGCGCCCGCCTGTTCGGGAGTAATGGCTGAGATTGAGAAACTCCTTGAAAGAGGACGAGAAAGAAGCCATTTTTCTGTTGAGCTAGTTTTTGGCTTGCGAATGTAGCTCCAGGCAGACGGGAACCGGTCAATCGAGGCAAGTATGATGTTTAGCGAGAGAAATAAAAGTAGAAAATTGAAATACCAGGTGTGATAAATATCAAAAAAACCAAGATAGCCAAAAACAATTTTCTCTGCCGGAGTCAGAGAGGCATAGTAAGAATCAAACCCCTGAACGTTTTGCTGGATTATCAGCATCCCGATCATGGAGAGAACGATAAGTATAACCAATAGAAAAATACCGAGCCTTACGGAGCTCAGGAAATTTACGGCGCGGTCAAGTAATCCTGCTTTGGCAACTGAAGTCTTTGCGGCTTCGGTACGAATTGTCTCTTCTATTGTGGACATTTTCTAAATTAAGAATACAAAAGCATTAAAAAAAAGTCATCCTGCGGCAAATTAGTTTGGCTTTAACATGATAGTAGCAGGTTAGTTATTAATATCAGTTTGGAAAATGGGCAAAAAAACCTTATTCTTTACTTTACGCAAAGCGAATAGATTTGCAGTAGTAAGTCTCTGCCAAAGAGAGAAGTAAATAATGTTAAATCCGGGAACTGCCGGCCTTGCCGAGAGAACAAGTTTGGGAATAAAGGAAAAGCTTGCAGCATTTGCCGAGCTAACCAAGCCGCGCATTGCGGTGCTGCTGGTTTTAACTGCCGCTGCTGCCTTTTATGTCGCTTCGGCGCGGTTCGATATTATTCTGTTCCTGCATTCAATGACCGGCATCATGCTGCTGGCATTTGGAGTCGCTGCATTAAATCAAGCTATGGAGCGAGGCACAGATGCCCTAATGGAAAGAACTGCTGCACGCCCGCTTCCGACAGGCCGTGTTTCAATCATTGAGGCCTGGTTATTCGGTGCTATTCTTTCCTCTCTGGCAATTCTCCAACTGTTGGTTTTCGTTAATTCGCTGACAGCTTTACTAGGCGTTTTGGTGATCATCGGCTACGTTTTTCTTTACACCCCGCTTAAAACCCGTACGACTGCATCTACCGCGATTGGAGCAATTCCGGGTGCAATGCCTCCTTTAATGGGCTGGACCTCAGTTTCCGGTGAAATAACTCTCGGAGCCTGGGCACTTTTTGTTTTTCTGTTCCTGTGGCAATTTCCGCATTTTCTCGCAATTGCGTGGATGTATCGGGATGATTATGCAAAAGCCGGAATTCTGATGCTTCCGGTTGTGGAAAAGGACGGTCGCATAACATCACGGCAAATTGTTATGTTCGGGATGTTAACTGTTGTTACCTCGCTTGCTCCTTTCTTTCTTGGATTTGCCGGGTGGATCTACCTGATTGCATCCATAATACTTGGCGGATGGTTTTTGATGGCTTGCATTCGTGCGGCGCGGGCAAAAAATGTACCCGCAGCCAGGAAATTACTTCTCGCTACGGTTGCTTATCTGCCTTTTTTGCTGCTTGTTCTTGTACTGGATAAACGGTAATGAATGTATGCGGACAGGGATAGTTGAAACATTGGAACCCGGCTCGGCAGAAATCAAGAAACGTCCATCACGTCTTTCCGGTACCGGCTCCTCAGGATCCGGTCGTAACGGTGGTGGACATAATGGCGGTGACGGCAACAATCATCCGCCCGAAAACAGCCTCGATAATTCAGACAAGGCCAAAATCGTTACGTGGTTTTTACTTTTGGTTGTGCTGATGACGTTCGGCGGGCTTGTCGGAGCATACGTAGTTGTAGCAACCAATGGTGCCTTGGCCTGGAAACCGTTTTCCTTACCCGTACAGGTTTGGATAAGCACCCTGATTATTCTGGCAAGTAGCGCCGCATTTGAACTAAGCAAAAAATTTTTGATTCGGGAACAAACCGGCGCAACACGGAAATGGTTGGTTGCAACCGCCGGACTCGGTTTTGCATTTCTGGTTTCACAGTTTCTTGCCTGGCTTGCATTGGTCGAACGCGGTTTGTATATGTCCGGCAATCCGTATGCGGGTTTTTTCTACTTGCTGACTGCCGCACATGCAATTCACGTATTTGGCGGCCTTGTTGCACTTGGTGCAGTCATTACACGAACCTGGTATCCGACAATGAATGGGGCCGAGCTTCTTTATCGCATCCGGCTTGCGCGTTACGTAGGCTGGTATTGGCATTTTATCGGCGGCATCTGGATTGTGCTGATTGCTGTCCTTGCTTTTTGGAAATAAATGGAACTTCTGGGTTTTTTTCCGCATTTGAATGCTTTTCTAAATGCGTCGGCAGGCGTTTGTCTTCTACTTGGATTTTATTTCATCCGTCAGCAAAAAATTACCAGGCATCGGGCTGCAATGATAACCGCTGCAGCTATTTCGGCAGTTTTTTTATTGTCTTATGTAACCTACCATAGCTTGAGGACTTACTACTTTGGACTCGGCCCGACACGTTTCACGGGACAGGGACTTGCCCGTCCGGTTTATTTCACAATACTTACATCGCACACCGTACTTGCCATCATCGTTGCTCCGTTTGTTATTTTGACTCTTATTCGTGGCCTGCGGGGCCAATTTGAGCAGCATAAAAAGATCGCAAGACTTGTTTATCCCGTGTGGCTTTATGTTTCCGTTACAGGTGTAATCGTCTATCTCTTTTTGTATCACTGGTTTCCGGGACGATAACATGACAGGCAGAAAAATTCTTGCCATTCGCCGATAGATGATGATATTCTAAAAGCGTTGAAAAGTTGATCACCGAAGTCGTTTCAATCCCGAGGCGACGCGGGGGAACCAAAGTTACATTCCAATTTCATGAATGTAACAGGGGCGAAGAGCCATTTACGGCTCGGGGATAATCTTTCGTTCCTAGCCCGTCAGCTAACCTCGTAGGTGTGGCAAAGAAGCATCTACAGATTTTGCCTTCAGCGGCTCTATTTTGTGTAGGCTTCGTGCTCTGCTTTCCAACAAATCAAGCAGACCATCCAGTCTTCTCAAAGGCGAAGAGGCTGTCCGGGTTTTTACCGGGCAGCCTCTTTGCGTTTAATCTGTTTTAACTTATCTGATTACTCAGGTTAAAGTCTTGTCCGAAACCATTCGAGTACATTTGAATACCAAAAACGTGAATTTTGTGGTTTGAGTATCCAATGGCCTTCGTCCGGAAAAATAATCAGTTTTGAATCCACGCCCTTTAACTGTAAACCCGTAAAAAGCTGGATGCTCTGATCAACCGGAACACGATAATCCAGTTCACCTGCTGTAACCAAAGTCGGTGTATTGAAGCGATTCACGAACCGGTTCGGTGACCAACGTTCATATAAAGCGCGGTTTTCCCAGGGCATTCCTTTGAATTCCCACCGGACGAACCATAATTCTTCGGTTGAGGCGGCCATACTTTCAAGATTGTAAACACCGGCATGCGAGACCAAAGCTTTGAAACGAAAACGCGGATCATCATTATGGCCGAGTATCCAGTCGATCATGTAACCGCCATAGCTTGCACCGGCGGCGCCTATTCTCGAACGGTCGATAAAGGGAAGCCTGAGGACACTTGCAACGCCGTTTTTGATGTCAATAAATGCCTTTCCGCCCCAGTCGCCTGATATTTCATTGACAAATTGCTGACCATAAGTAGTTGAACCGCGAGGATTTGGCATAAATACTATATAACCGGCATTTGCAAACACCTGCGGATTCCATCTGTATCCCCAATTATCCATCCAGGCTCCCTGAGGGCCGCCGTGTATCAGCACGATCAAAGGGTATTTTCGATTAGGATCGAAATCCACTGGTTTTAACAGAAAACCATGTATTTTTTTGCCTAAAGCTCCTGTCCACTCAAAATCTTCTGCACGGTTTAGCCGAAGTGAAGCATTGATGTTACTGATATTTTTGGCTGAGCCATTGCGAAGGTCCAAAACAAATACTTCGGACGGCCTGTCCATCGAATTGCCGATAAAAGCAAGCGTCTGGCCGGATGCAGAGATGCTTAATGAACTCAGAGAGCCGGATTGATTTTTGAGTTTGTCTAAAGCGGAAACAAAAGTCGCTGAACGAAGCCGGAAATCGGGTTCGACAGGTACCGTAAATATCCGGCTGCGTCCACGTAAACCGGCGGCGAAGTAGATCGTACGGCTGTCCGGTGAAACGACAAACTCATCAACCTGTTGATCAAAACCCCTCGTCAATTCGATGGTTTCACTCGTTCGCCTGTCATATCGCATTAATCGCCAACGGTCGGCTTCGAATCCTTCCGTAGCCTGGGAACGGTAAATTAAATATCGGCCGTCGGGGGTAAATTGCGGAGCGATATCGTAACCACGATTTGCTGCAGTGATGTTTCTCGATGTCTTATCAGCGACGCGGACAAGGTAAATATCGCTGTTGGTTGATATTGCTTCGACTTTGTCGGGATTTCTAAGAATTGCTATTTCTGCCGAATCCGGAGAAAAGGCATAGTCAACCCCTGACGCTGCAGCATAAGGCGGAGAATCATAATCGCCCGGAGTTAGGTCAATTGCGTTGCCACCGGCAGCCGGTATTATAAAAACATGGGTACGTTTTTTATCCCGCCATTCGTTCCAATGCCGGAAAAGAAGGCGGTCAGTAACAATGGCTTTAACAGGATTTTTTTCAGCTTCTTCGTCTCGGCGTCTATTACACTCGTCGTCCTGACAGTCCGGGTAAACGTCTGAAGAGAAAGCAATCATTCTGCCGTCCGGCGACCAAACCGGATTTGATGCTCCGGTTGAAATTTCGCTGATTTTGCGTTTTCCGCCTCCGTCAGGTTCCATTATCCAAATCTGTCCGCCTGCAACGTAAGCAATCCGCTTTCCGTCAGGTGACCATCGTGGTGAGGAGCTTGATGCGGAGCCTTCCGTGATTTGTCTGGCAGGCCGATCGGGCTTTTCCAGGTCAGCAACGTAAATCTGATTGATAACCTTATTGGCTGCCATATCTACGGTTCCGACAACAAAAGCAATCTGTGTTCCGTCGCGCGATGTCTGGGGGTCGGAAACGCGGCGCACCTTCATCAAATCATCGAAGGAGAACGCATTTTGTGCCAATGAATTGGTGACGCAGGCGAAAGCCGTTATAACGAATAGCAGAAAAAATTTTCGTTTCATATGGATTTTACCGTTCGAAGAAGTTTGATTCCGCGTTTAATTATTACATAAATTTGGATTAACCATAAGTCGTCGGTTAAAATCCGTTTATGAATGTTCTCCGGTTTTTTATTTCCTGTTTTATCTTTACAACTTTCGTTTTTGCTCAACAGGTCTCAACACCTTCGCTTTCGACACTCTCAGTCGAAAATATGCGTAAAATTCAATCCGCCGCTTTGGAGAGCGATTATGCGCTGGTCCAGACGAGATATTTGACCAACAACATCGGCCCTCGCTTATCCGGATCCCCGCAATACAACCGTGCGGCAGAGTATGTTGCGGAAGAGATGCGCAAACTCGGCCTTACGGTAACAATGCAAAAAGTAAAAGTCCCGCATTGGGTTCGTGGTATCGAGACAGGCGAAATCGTCGAATTTCCCGGAATGGCTCCCGGAACTACGCAAAAAGTCGTACTTACGGCTCTTGGCGGCAGTGTGGCAACGCCGGATTCCGGCCTGACTGGTGAAGTTATTGTGGCAGAGAACTTTGCGGAGCTTGAGCGGCTTGGAAAGCAAGCGGTTGCAGGTAAGATTGTTTTGTTTAATTACAAATTCGACCGTGAATTGGCTGCTGCCGGTTTTGGCGGTGATGCCTACCGTCAGGCTGTTGCTTACCGAAGTTCAGGCGCTTCGGCAGCAGCCCGTTTAGGTGCAGTTGCGGTTCTGGTTCGTTCTGCCGGCGGGTCACAGAATCGCCTTGCCCATACCGGAGCTCTCAGATATGCACCGGATGTGCAGAAGATTCCGGCAGCCGCTGTTTCGAGCGAAGATGCCGATCTTATTTCGCACCTGGCCGGCGAGGGAAAAGTCAGGATTAAATTAACACTAACGCCAAAGACTTTGCCCGATGCCGATGCTTATAACGTCATTGCTGATCTTAAAGGAAGTGAAAAACCCGAAGAGGTTGTCATCGTTTCCGGGCATTTGGATTCCTGGGATTTAGGTACCGGCGCACTTGATGATGCGGTCGGCGTCGCCGCTGCGATGCAAGTCCCGTATTTGCTTAAAAAACTTGGAATAACTCCGAAACGCACAATTCGTGTAATTGCCTATGCAAACGAGGAAAACGGTCTCGCCGGTGGCAATGGTTATGCCGAAGCAGAAAAGAACAATATTGTCAGGCATTTTGCGGCAATAGAAAGCGATCTCGGCGCTTCTAATACTCTTGGATTTCTTTTTTCGGGAAAGGAACAGGCAATACCGCTCTTTCAGCCAATTTCAGAGGTACTGTCCGGCCAGGGAGCCGGCATAGTCCGATGGCAGGCCGGCGGAGTCGGGGCTGACATAGGGCCTTTAACTTCGCTCGGCGTGCCGTCATTTGCTCCGCTATTCGATACAAGAACGTATTTCAATTATCACCATACCGCAGCCGATACGTTCGATAAGGTAGAGCCACGCAATCTGGCCAAACTTGGTTCTTTGATGGCGGTACTTGCCTATGGACTTGCAGAAATGAAGGTTGAAATTCCGCGATAGTATTTTGGGTTTCTTTTAATGTGGACGTATTGTTGCGGTTCAATGCTTTTCTTTGTTAGTCTGAAATTGAATGAAAAGAGGTATAGAATAAACAATGTTGAACAGGCCACCACCATATTTCCCACAAAGCCAGCTTTCACCTCCGGACGAAAACCGGTATAGAAAGTTCAAAATTGTAGTTGCCGTTTTGTCTTTGCTTCTAGTCGGTTTACTGATAGGACTCGGCTTTGGAGTATATCATCTGGTAACGTGGCTTTTGGGACTTTAACCTATCTAAAAAACGGATTCCCTTGGAAATTATTATTTAGGGGAATCCGTTTAAAGTTTTTGTACAAATCTTAAAACTATTTAATCCCTTCTCCGGTATTACGGGATGTGGCTGTCTTTGCCCGTGCCTTTACACCTTCTGCCATCAAGGCCCGTGCCTGGGGCAAAAGTTCTATCGCCTTTGATAACTGGGTATCGTATTCATTGAAAACCTGGAAGGACGAAGTAGTGCCGTAAGCGGCTGTAATCAATTCGGCACGCAGGCTGCGTTCTACGAATTTTCGTTCCCTGTCGATTAGCGAAGACGGGATTTTGTATTTATTTTCGGCAAAGTTTTTAAAGGTGTTGTAGAGTGCGTCTGTTATTGGATAGTCAGTGGGTTTGATGTCATAGCCGAATACTATCGGCTTATCTACCTTGTAGGTTTCGAAACCAGGGATTTTTCCATATACGAGATCAAGTGCAAAGGCGAATATGGGATTGGCTAATTTCTGCTGTTGACGGGCTTGTTCAGCAGTAATTGTATCCGGTTTAATGAAAACGTCCGGATTTATCCCGCCGCCGCTATATACGGACCTGCCGGCGTCGGTTTTGGATTCC
>JBFLZQ010000008.1:0-124088 GCA_040756215.1 Acidobacteriota bacterium | reverse complement strand
CTGCGGCGCATGCCGGACTTTGGCTAAAAGATGCCGGCGGCTGCTTCGAACTCCGCGGTAAAACAATGGGTATTGTAGGTTATGGCAACATCGGCTCGCAGGTTTCAATTCTTGCCGAAGCATTGGGAATGCAGGTCATCTATTATGATATAGCCACGAAACTTCCACACGGCAATGCACGGCAGGTAAATAGCCTGAAAGAATTGCTCAAGCGTTCGCACATAGTTACGCTGCATGTTCCGTCCGGTCCTGCAACCCGTAACATGATCGATCGCGAAGCAATACGGCAAATGCGGCGTGGTGCCATGTTGATAAATTACAGCCGCGGCGATGTCGTTGATCTGGATGCTCTAAGCGATGCGCTCCGGCGCGGTCGAATTTCAGGTGCCGCAATTGACGTCTTCCCCGAAGAACCTCAAAAAACAGGCGACATGTTCAGTTGTCCGCTTCAGAATTTGCCCAATGTAATATTAACCCCGCACATCGGTGGCTCGACCGAAGAAGCCCAGGCTAACATCGGCACTTATGTTACATCTAAATTGATTCACTATCTGGAGCTTGGCTCCAGCGAAGGTTCGCAGACCGTCCCGCCGGTAAGCCTGCCGCCGCAGGCCGGAACACACCGTATTCTGCACATACACCGTAACATTCCGGGAGTGCTGGGAGAGATAAACTCAAGGCTTTCCGGACGCGGCATCAATATCGTCGGGCAATATCTCAATACAAACCCCGAAATCGGGTATGTGATTCTGGACGTTGAATCAAAGCTCTCGAAAGAAGCTTTTGAACTTCTGAAAGACGTCCCGGGAACGGTAAAAACCAGGATGGTATATTAGTATGAAGGTCGTGATTCCGGGAGGCAGTGGACAGGTTGGGACGGCTTTGGCCAGGGCCTTACTAAATGACGGACATGAAGTTGTCGTACTTAGCCGTTCGCCAGTGAAATGCGATTGGAAAACCGTTGAATGGGACGGAAAAACGCCCGGTGATTGGGCAACGGAAATCGACGGCGCCGATGTCGTGATAAATCTCGCCGGACGCAGCGTAAATTGCCGGTACACCGATGCAAATCGCCGTGAGATAATGAACTCACGTGTAGATTCAACGCGCGTCATCGGCGAGGCGATCTCAAAAGCCACAAACCCGCCAAAGGTTTGGCTTCAATCCAGCACCGCAACCATTTACGCTCACACCTTCGATCATCCGAACGATGACTTGACAGGAATAATTGGCGGCAATGAACCGGACGCTCCAGCGGCTTGGAAATTTAGTATAGACGTCGCGACAAACTGGGAACGTGCAGCCAATGAAGCCGACACGCCAAAAACGCGAAAAGTGCTTATGCGGTCAGCAATGATTATGGGACCTGCCCGCGGCGGCATCTTCGACACAATGCTTGGAATCGTGCGTTTCGGGCTGGGAGGAACGGCGGGCAGCGGACGCCAGTATATTTCATGGATTCACGAAGACGATTTCATTCGGGCAGTTTACTGGCTGATCAAACATGAACAGTTTTCCGGACCGGTAAACATAGCTTCGCCAAACCCGCTTCCGAATAAGGAATTTATGCGTATTTTTCGCGAGGCCTGGGGGACACGGATAGGAATTCCCTCCTTTGAATGGCAGCTTGCTCTTGGAGCATTCCTGATGCGAAGCGAGACGGAACTTATCCTCAAGAGTCGGCGCGTCGTGCCAAAATTGCTGACGGATTCGGGTTTTACATTCAGATTCCCCGAGTGGGAAAAAGCCTGCCGCGACCTTTGCGAACGCTGGAGAAATAACTCCAAGTAATATGAAACTCCAATTGATCATAGTTTCAATTTTCGTTTTCCCGACCATTGTTTCTGCACAATGGATAAAACAAAAAGTAGAATCAAAGGCGTCATTACGCGGGCTTTCGGTAGTAAGCGAAAAAATAATCTGGGCAGGCGGAACGGGCGGGACAGTTCTTAAAACCGGCAATGGAGGAAAGACCTGGCAGGTAATTATTGTTCCCGGTGCCGAAAAACTTGATTTTCGTGATATCGAGGCCTTTGATGCGAATACCGCATATATTCTAAGTATAGGCAATGGTGATGCATCCCGCATTTATAAAACGACCGACGGCGGCAAAAACTGGAAACTTCAATTCATTAACAGGGACGAAAAGGCTTTCTACGATGCTATTGCTTGCCTGGATCGGAATAACTGCCTGGCAATGAGTGATCCGGTTGATGGCCGTTTCCCGATGATAAGAACCACAAACGGCATGACATGGCGGCCGATCGCCGAAAACAAACTTCCGGCAGCCATCGAGGGAGAAGCTGCGTTTGCGGCAAGCGGAACCTGCCTTTTCATCAACCATCAAAACCGCAATGTTTATTTGGTTACGGGCGGCGCTGTATCCCGTGTTCTTTTTTCCTCAATCAGGGGAAGCAAATGGACAGCGGTTGAAACTCCCGTCACGCAAGGATCATCTTCAAGTGGCATTTTTTCGATTGCATTTTATGACGGATTGAAAGGCGCGGTAGTCGGAGGTGACTATCAGAAACCGGATGCAGCTGATAACAATATTGCTCTGACAAAAAATGGCGGCAAAAGCTGGTATTCCGTCAAAGGCCTCAGCGGCTATCGCTCGGGCGTCGCTTTTATCAGCGAATCTACAATTATAGCGGTTGGGAACAACGGTTCGGATCTTTCCTTTGACGGCGGGCAAACATGGCGAAAGATTGGCAACGAAAACCTTAACGCCGTCGCTGCAAAGGGACGAAATGCGGTTTGGGCCGTTGGCCAAGACGGAATAGTGCTAAAATTACATTTACAATAATGAAGCCAGGATTTTACAGCATCCCATTTAAAACCAGCGATGAACACGGCATAAAGAGTTTTACCGGTGTTGCAAAAATTTCAGCTTACGGCGTCGTGCTGGAATTCGAATCCAAATGGTTTGGCCTTGTCGGAGACGGCATTTCGGAGGCGCGGCTGCCGGTGTCTGAAATATCGGATGTAAGGTACAAGGGCGGCTTTCCGGGATTCGGCGGCAAAATAGAGATTCGTACCAAAAGTTTTGCCACGCTTGCATCTTTACCACACAAAAATGGCAGGATTTACCTGAAAATCCATCGCGTGGATCGCGAGGAGGCTCGTGCGGCTGTAGCCGAACTTCAAAAGGCCATTGAAGAATACACGGCATCACTTCCGCCGCCACACGAGCCGGTCAGCAAACTTTTTGCCGGCGATGACGAAGCAGATACTGAAAATCTCAACTAAACGATTCTGATAAAATAAACTGCTTCCGCTGTTTTTGCATTTGACGGCTTATTGGGCAGACGGCCTGGCCGAAGCGTTCTTAGGGCCGATTTTGTATTCTTTTGGCGGCTCTGCCCCGAGCAGATGCCTTACGAAATAATCCCAACGACGCCGCATCATATAGAAGCTGTCCGCGCCATAGCCGTGACGGGCATTGGGGAAAATTACCAGATCAAAATCCTTGTTTGCCTTGACCAAAGCATCCACTACCAGCCAGGTATTGTACGGCGGAACGTTGTCATCCATATTGCCATGTGCAAGCAGCAATTTGCCTTTCAGATTTTTAGCGTAGATCTGATTGGCCTGGCTTTCGTAGTTATCCTTTCCATCCGGCCCTTTCTTCAGCAAACCGATGTAACGTTCTCCCCAATCGTCTTCATAATTTCTGTTGTCATGGTTTCCGGATTCGGAGATTCCGACCTTATAGAAATCCGGATAACGAAACATCGCCGCAGCCGTCGCAAATCCTCCGCCGGAATGTCCCCAGATCCCAACACGCGTAAGATCCATAAATCTATACCGTGCAGCCAATTGTTTCAGGCCGGATATCTGATCTTCAAGTGTATTATCTGCCATATTTCCGTAGCAGACGTCGTGAAAAGATTTGGAGCGGTCGGGATTGCACGTGCCGTCAATTACGACGACGATAAATCCAAGTTCGGCCAGCGCCTGATGGTCGCTGCGTGAGGGAGAAAAAGACCGGCTGCCGACTCCGCCTCCCTGCGGTCCCGGGTAAATGTAGTTGACAACAGGGTATTTACGATTCGGGTTCAGGTTTGACGGTGTAAACATCAATCCGTAAAGATCCCAGCGGCCGTCACGCGATTTTACTTTGATCGGCTGCGGTGGCTTCCAGCCTGTCGCCTTCAGCCGTGTTATATCGGCTTTTTCAAGTGTTGCAATGAGGTTTCCCTGCATATCGCGCAGTACGGCTACGGGCGGGACATCGGGCTTCGAGTAGTTGTCAACAAAATATTTGCCATCGGGCGAAAGTGTTATCTGATGGTTTCCATCTTCGGGCGTGAGAAGTTTAAGGTTTCGACCATCGAAATCCACGCGGTAGAAATGACTGAAATATGGATCGCGGCCGGGTTCGCGGCCATTTGCCTCAAAAAATATCACACGGCCCGCCGCATCCACCTTTAAAATTCGTGTTACAACCCAGTCACCGGAGGTGATTTGATTCTTTACCTTTCCGGTTTTCAGATCGTATAAATAAAGATGTCCCCAATCTGTTCTTTCCGAGTACCAGATAGCTTCGTTCGTTTCAGGGAGAAAACGCCAGTTAACCTCTCCCTGTCCGGATTCGTATTGCGTAGCAACTATTTCTTCAAATATGTCACGGACTTCGCCTGTTTCGGTGTCGGCAATCCGGAATTTTGCCCATTTGTGATCACGCGGCGTCGATACAAATGCCAGCAGCTTCCCATCGGGGCTCCAATCGTTATCATCGAAGGCACCTGAGCAGGCAATGTCGTCACAGAGTGTTCCACGGCGATCATCCGGCGGCATCTTGAAACGCACCATCTTGCCTGTCTCTACGTCAATAACTACACGATAAATTTTGATTATTTCCGGATCCTGCGGGAGCGGATATTTCCAGGCCTCGAGTTTTGGGGCGCCGACATTGGTGGTAACAAGGTACATGTCATTTACGTGACGTTGATCTTGTTGAAAAGTGGCGATCTTTTTAGAATCCGGCGACCAGAGGACGATCGGACGATCGCTGTGTTTCCAACCGGCATTGTCAGTAGCGTAGCCAAAATCCTTGACACCGTCGGTCGTTAACTGCGTTTCTTTTTTTGTCGCAAGATCGCGTACCCATAAGTTCCAATCCCGAATAAAAACTTCGCGTTTGCCATCCGGGGAGACAGACGTAAGCCCGCCGGAAAAGCGACCGCCGCCCGAATCATTTGGTGATTCAATGCCAAGTTTTGCCAGTGCATCGGCAGACTTTCGCGAACCGTCGCGCGGATCAATTAAAACGAATTCGCGGCCCGCCGGTGTATTTACCGAATACCAGAAACGTCCATCCGGTAAAAACGTCGGGCGAACGCCGGCACGGTCCACGAGCGGAAGCGTATTGAATGAAAGCATTTTTTCTGCTCTGGCATAATCTGCTGCGGTTACCCGTGCGGCCTGTTGGCCAAAAACAGTAACTGAAAAAATAAGCAAAACAAACGTCAAAGAAGGCAAGAATTGTTTTTTCATCGGTTTTTCTGTAAGCGTGGCCATCGGAATCGGGGATTTTGCGCCGGCTTTTGCGACAGACGCAATTTCGTTATTATCGAACATACGCGGCTAATACGTAAATCGCGGCGAGATGGTTTTTTGCTTCTACAGCCGCTTTTTTTGAAACAAAGGCAAATGTTCGAATCCCGATCCATTGAATCAATGTCCGCATCTTCCGGAGCGGCAAAGGCAGCCCGCGGCAAATTCCTCGGCCGTTTTATCGTCTCTCCGGTATTTCTTCAGCGTGCCGTAATCATTGCCTTGCTTTCTTTTTTCTTCCTTTTAGCGATGATAACTGCCTTTTCGTTTCGCGGGCATTTCGGCTACCTCATACTGGCAGCCGCATTTTTAGTGATTAATTTATTCACGCTGACGGGAATCCGGCTCAGGCGTTCAGAAGCAGTTCAAATCTTTGAGGGCGGAATTGAGTTCAAAGGCCGTTTCATTCAATGGCATGACATTGTAAAAATCGACTTCTCGCAGCCCGGCAGTCCGGTTTTGGCATTGAGATCGGGCGAAAAGATTTTGCTTCCCGAATCTATTGACCGGCGTGAAGAGCTGGCAGGTTACCTTAAATCAAGAATCCGTCAATAAAAGCGTTTCTATTTACCCGAATTTTCTAGTATTCTGTTAATTTGCAGCATTATTGAACTTTTTATTACAAAACCGGAGATTTTATGAGCGTAGAAGTTGTGATGCCCCAAATGGGCGAATCCATTACAGAAGGTACCGTTTCGAAATGGCTTAAAAAAGTTGGCGATAAAATCGAAAAGGACGAGCCGATTTTGGAAATCTCTACCGACAAGGTAGATGCAGAGGTTCCGTCCCCTGCAGCAGGGACTCTTCTGGAGATTCGCCATCAGGAAGGAGAAACCGTAGAGGTTGGTACGGTCCTTGCAACAATAGGAGCCGAAAATGAGGCTGCCGCAACGCCTCCGGCTGAAACTTCGCCATTGCCGGAACCTGAAACACCGGCAATCCTCAGCCAATCACAACCGGCCGCTGCCGAAATCAAACAGGAACCGACTGATACAAAGCCTTCTGCCGATGATAAAATGGCCGCCGTCGAAGTAGTAATGCCGCAAATGGGCGAATCCATTACAGAAGGTACCGTGTCAAAATGGCTCAAAAAAGTCGGCGATACGATTGAAAAAGATGAGCCGCTACTGGAAATTTCCACTGACAAGGTTGACGCAGAAGTTCCTTCTCCGGCTGCGGGTAAATTGCTGGAAATAAGAGTTTCGGAAGGTCAAACCGTTGAAGTCGGTTCGGTTTTGGCACTCGTCGGTTCCCAATCTTTATTGCAAACAAGCCCGTCACAACCCGAAACCAAACCGGCTCCGGTAAATACAAACGCAGCTTCTGCGGCACCCGTAAGCACGGAACCGATTGCGGCGCTGCCTTCAACGCCGAAATCCGAAAACGGGCAAAAGTCAATTGACGAACTCCGGCGGAAAAAAAGCAGTCCTCTGGTAAGAAAAATTGCCGCTGAGCACGGCATAGATATTTCCCGTATTCCCGGCAGCGGTATCAGCGGCCGCGTAACTAAAAAGGACATCCTGTCATATCTCGAATCCGGCGCCGCGCTAAGGCCCGAAGACCTGCTCGTAAGGCCACAGCCTGTCACTCGTCCTGCCGATACAATGCTTAGGGAAGACAAACCTGTTGTCGCTGCGGCAACTGTTTCAGCTGCTGACCGCGTTGAAAAAATGTCAGTAATGCGGAAAAAGATTGCCGAGCATATGGTCTTTTCCAAGCGCACATCGGCACACGTTACGAGCGTGTATGAAATAGACATGACCAATGTCGTCCGCTTTCGTGAACGTAATAAGGACGATTTCTATAACCGCTACGGTACGAAGCTGACCTTTATGCCTTTTATTTTCGAGGCGGTAACAAGAGCGCTGAGAAAATATCCAATAGTCAACGCTCAGGTTGACGGTGACAATATTATTTATAAGGGCGACATAAATCTGGGCATGGCGGTCGCACTTGATTGGGGATTGATCGTACCGGTCATCAAACGGGCTGATACGCTTTCGCTCTCCGGTCTGGCTCTGGCGGCAAATGATCTTGCAGATCGTGCAAGACAGAAAAAGCTTATGCCCGACGAAGTAACCGGCGGTACATTTACCATAACAAATCCCGGAGTTTTCGGCGGTTTATTTGGCACACCCATAATCAACCAGCCACAGGTTGCGATTCTCTGTGTCGGTGCAATAGAAAAACGGCCAAAAGTGTTTACCTCACCCGAGGGAGATGACTACATTGCGATTCGGAGCATGGCATATTTTGCATTGACCTACGACCATCGAATCATCGACGGTGCTGACGGCGAACGCTTTCTGGCCGCCCTAAAGGAATACCTAGAAACCAACGATTTCAGCATCTAGCTCGATCGACATCCAATAAAAAGCCGGGCCTCGGAAAACGCTCCTCACCCGGCTTTTTGGTTCGCAAAAAAATTCTTGACACTTAGGCGGGGGGGGGTACTATGATTGACAAAAGTTAGTCAGGTAGTTGTTTTATGCCTTTCCCGCACCCCCGGTTCGTTTTCGACAATCGGCGTCTCCCAAGGCGTTCCGGCTCGGAGAGTCCGCAAAAAGGCTTTCGAAGATTTTCGCAGAACAAGGAATGCCCTGAAGGATACTTGCGATACCCTTCAGGGCCTGCTTGTTTATAACCGTCTCTGCTGTGTTGAGGACAACAGATGGGCGTCAAAAGCAACTCCATCTTAGCGTAAAACACCGCAGCGCCTCAACTTTTGTTGAGAGCCAGAATATGAATGCGTTGTTGTCTGTTCATTTTTGACTCTCCATGGAGATAATCATGGAGAAGAAAAAAATGTACGTATTTATCAGACTTAATGGGCTAATGATTTGGACTACCCTTGTTTTTGGCTGTATTTTAGCTGTCAAACCAATGTTCGCACAACAATCTTACAGATATGATGTAATCGCAACTTCGAGCAGCAGTTTACAAGTGTTCGCGGCTCCGTCGATAAACAACAATGGTGAAATTTCTTTTGCGGGCAGACGCATTCCGGGCGGTGGGGCCATTTTTACTGATTTCTTGCCTAATAATCCCAGAGATTTAATTCCTGGTTTCAGCGGACAGCCATCTTTCACTGCGTCCGGCCAAACACAAATTAATGATTCCAGGCAAATTTTATCCTGGTGGTTGAATAGCAGCACATTTCCTCCACAGAATTACATTCATGTTATAGACGGGAAGGCAATTGGCATTTTTACAAATGTCGCTGCTGCAAATGGAACAGGTGGCTTCAATGACTTTAATGAAATCTATGCTTCCGGTATAGCGTTTAACAGCAATGGGCGACCCGTTTTTCAAACTAGAAATGGGAGTTTTACGACGATTTTGACGTCGGGAGTAAGACCAAATTTTGCCACCCTACCTTTTCCAATATCACAAGGTCCAATACTTCGTCCCATGATAAGTGACAGCAATATTGTTGTTGTCAGAAATGGTAATTCTGGTAACGACCCAATTTTGTCCTATCCAGTTGGAAATCTTTTCGAATCGCCAACCACAATTGCTTCGATAGGCGTAGGCTTCAGCCAGATCGGGCAAAGCCCAAGTGTTAGCAGAAACGCCGAAGCAATAGCTTTTTATGCCGATCTCGATCAGGCGGGAGCAACTGTCCTCGGAACAAATGCTGGTCCCGGAATATTTGTTTCAATTAAAATGGTAAACGGGCAAAGAAAAATTGTCCGAGTAGCCGGAAGGTTGGTAGAAGATATTTCAGCACCTGGCGGTAATGATGACGGTGTATGTGATCCCGGCGAAGTCTGTGTACAAGGCGAACTGGGGTCTAATTTAGCTGGAGATCGGATATTCTTTAATTCTTTCGAACCGGATTCCCGAATTGACATTGCGTTTATTTCTTCGGGAAAGCCGGGCCTCGAGGATGATCTTGTAATGGTTTCATTCATTGCAACCCCGAACATTGCCAGCGATATTCCGGGTAGGATTTTCACCAATCAAACTGGCCTTTGGACTCAAACTGCAAAAATAACCGCAAACGACGGTACCGTTTATGACCCTCAAAAGGCACTTAAGGTCGCTCAGGTCGGGGATGTTATCGGCGGTAATACTCTGACGCAGATTCAGGTTTACGACCAGATCGCTAATAATGTAGAACGTGTCGCATTCTGGGCAGGCTCAAGCACTGGCAATATGATCATTCGAGCCGTTCGTGATCCGGGAATACCAGTTATTTTCGTTCCGGGCGTCGGTGGCAGTGAATTGAGACATCCTAGCACCGGGGCAAGACTGTGGTTTCCTGAATCAATCTCTGACGATGTTACGCCACTTGCGATCAATAACCCCGTAAATGCTACCGATGCAATGAGAAAGTTTAAGGTTGGGCTTGTGGCGGGCTTTGAACAAGAGCAGGAGGTCTATCTTTCGCTCCTAAATGCCCTGAAAGATAGCGGTTACATTGAATATAATCTTGACGGAGACATTAGCAGATTAAACGAAACCTGCGGCGGACAAAATTTGGATGAATTACGGGCAAAACACCCGACACTTTTTGTATTTCCGTATGACTGGCGAAAGAGCAATGGGGATGCGGGGCCGGATGGAAACGTCGGAAAACTGAAAAAGTACGTTCAATGCATCCGTGCAATATATCCTGATACTGATGTGAACATTGTCGCACATAGTATGGGCGGGCTTTTGTCGAGAAGTTATATACTTCAGAACCCGAATGAACATTATGTTGAGAATCTTATTACCATAGGCTCACCTTGGCTTGGCGCCACGAAGGCTATGTACTCTTTGGAAACCGGAAGTTTCTTGTCTGATGCCTTCTACAACGGAAGTGCGACCAAATACTGGCTTCCAGACCTTCTTTTTGCTCCACAAATAAAACAAATAATTGAAGGGTTTCCCGGGGCTCACCAACTTTTGCCAAGCCAGAAGTATTTTGAGCTTGGTGGCAGGCCGCTTAGAATAGACGCTACCGACTACGGATACGTGCAAGTGAGGGATTGGATCAACTCCCGTCATTCCGCATTTAATCCTGGAACAAACGGTGAGATTTTTCACACTTTGGCACAGGACGATTTTCGAAATGATACTACCGGGGTTAACTACTACCATATTTATGGACGACAGCCACGTAACTTAACTGTCGGGAGAATCGAGCCCAGAAATAGGTATATTCGATATCTCTTGCCAAGTTTTGTGAGAGAACGAATTTATCTTGATTTTAACCCGGTTGCGGTGGCAGGCGACGGAACAGTACCAATTCTAAGCGCCAGCCGCCGGATCGATGGTGCCGATGGCTTAAATGCAACCTGCGGTAATTCAAACGACAGCAAATGTATTGGCGTATGCTATGACGAGTCGGCAGATCCGCTTGGTGAGTTGTCTCAGCATAATGGAATGACCAGCAATCCTCAAGTTCAATCCCAAGTCGTACAGATATTGCAATTTGTAAACGGTTTTCGCCCGACGAATCCTTCTTTTGAAACTACAAGTTGTCATTTGCCACCCAACCAATTTGGTTCCGGGTCTGGAGTGGAATCTCATTACGTTACGATGACCGGCATCAAGAGCGTTCTGATCACCGACGGACAGGGAAACAACAATGCAGCCGTAAGCACGGCGTACAAGAGGATCGTTCCCGGAGTTTCAGAAACGATTGTCGGCAGCGATTCGATACAGGTAATCACGCGTGTGGATAACACCTACACAATGCGGTTCACCGGAAACGGAGAACCGCTTGGATTCGAGAATATCCGCGGAGCAAGTAATGAAATTTCCGACGCAACGTATATAGTTCGATATGACGACGTTTTGATCGAACAAGGAGTTGTTGCGGAATTGAGGATAGTGAACGATCAGGTTGAAAGCCTGAAATATGATTCCAACGGCGACGGCACGCCGGACACTGTAATTCCTCCTTCGAGAATTATCACTGATCCGCAAAATGCAGATTTGCAAGCTCCCGATATTTCGGTTTCGTGGCGTGCTTCGAGCGTAAGGATCGATCTCTCTGATAACGATTCAGGTGTGCGACGGATGTTTGTCAGAAGATGTGTTTCCGGTCAATGCACTGAGGCGTTTCAGGAAATTAGTCTGAGCTCTTTCAGTATGCAGGTTTCACCTTTTACGACCGGAATAGAAGTTGTTTCCGAAGACAATGCTGGAAACCGCTCTGATGTAACGTTCTTTCAGCGATAAAACTTCAGCCTTTTTTGCGTTAAAGCATAGCCGGAAATCTGGCTATGCTTTACCAATCTTGTTTAAAGGAAGTGTCTAAATTTATGAAGGATACAAAGCTATTTGGATCGATATTCCTGTTATCGATTGTTGTTGGGATTGTAATCGAATCGGCTCGTGGAATCTTCGAACAAAATATCTCGAAAGGAAGTTTTCTGAATACAGATCATCCTATCTGGGCTTTCGGTTATGGCATAGTATTTGGCGGAGGTTTCGGTGTGATTTTAGGCCTTGTTTCAGGGGCCATGCTCATTCTGATACTAAATTCGTTGGGAAGTGGAAAAATACCGATTGCATACATTATTGCTTTTTCTCTTGTTGTCGGTGGCTTGGAACTTGGATTTTATTTCAATCTAATTCTCAAAACACTACCTTCCTACTCGGCGGTATTTCGCGATGAATGGATAAGTCTGGTTGTGGGTTTTATAAGTGGGTTCTTAAAGGCATTTATCCCCTTAATTATTGGAAAGAAATGTTTCAATCTTTAATCGAAAGTCGGTTCTAATATGAAACGAGTTAAGGCAATTTCGTTTGTGTTTTTTATAACAGTATTAACAAGCATCGTTTTAACTTTCGTGGCGTTGTATATTGCTTCGAAAGTTAGACCTCCATCGCCAGGCAGCTTTAGTATGATTAGCGGAGTGGGTGCGGCCTTAGTGGCCGGAGCTATATATGGGTCGGTAATCGGTATCCCCATCGGTCTTATCTCGAGTATTTTCTACGTCGGATTAGTTCAAAATCTGGTGAATTCCATGACCGCCTTTTGGGTTATTCTCACCTTTTCATTCTTGGTCGGGCTTCTTGTGTATTTGTTCTTCCTTGTTGATAACGGCTCAGAGATTTTGGCCGATAGACTGCTTTCATTGTATATGGTAACCAGCGGCACATTAACGGCTTTAATCCCATTGAGTATTGCGAGATATTATTTCAGGGTCTGAATATTTTACCTGCTTGATTTGTCGGTCTGATGCTAAGCACACTAGATGAAATATGAAGGAAATTAGAATTTTTGGTTACGTCTTCCTGTTTTCAATTCTAGTATCTGTTCTAATACTTTTTATCGTGTTTACTGTTCAAGGAACTACGATAAATATTTCGCCCAACCTCTCTCCGGCTCAAAGCACAGATAGAAGCGACGGTGGTATAGCGACTTGGTACAACGAGTTCGGACATGTCGTTGCCACAAGTGTTTCTCAAACTTATTCTTCTGAGGGGGGTACGGTAACCTTCAGCACTCCAAATGTTTCGAACTGGCTGAATGGTAATTACCTTATTCTTGTTCACAGCACAGAAACACCAACTGAAGGGTCCGTTTTAGGTGCATCGGGAATTTGGGTTCATGGAAATGAAAATCCTGAGCCGCCACCTCAACCGAATCCTTGCTTGCAGCCAATTCCGCAGTGTAGTTACTAGTTCGAGTCCGCGAGGATGGACATTCTTTCGGCTGTCTATCCTCACGTTTTATGTAGAAAAATAAGAGACTATGAAAGATCTGAAATCTATTCTTTTCACCGCTTTATTGTTCTTAACTGCCTTTGAGTCTATTTCAGCGCAGGACGACGAGAATTATAGACGCTTCGAAATAGGGGGACATTTTACGCTCCTGAATCTGGAGAACTATGACCCTGCCGAGGTCTTTTACAAAAGAGAGGGAATTACGATCGTGTTTCGGTCCAGCCCGCTGATCGAAACTCAGGCGGAGCCCGGATTTGGCGCGAGGTTCACTTACAATATTACGAATAACATTGCTGTCGAGGCGGAGGGAAACTATCTTCCGCGGTTTTCTGACACATCGAACCCCGATAACCGTTTTGAACGCGGCGGAGGTAAATTTCAGTTTCAGGCGGGGGCAAAGATCGGCAAGAGATTCGGGTCAGAAAGAAAGAAGATAGGAGTGTTTGGAAAGATCAGGCCAGGCTTTGTCCGATTTGCGAATTTTCCGACAATTGTCAGTATTGACGAAAGCTTTCCTATACCTGTAGTTACTCAGAATGTTGGCGAGCCACGCAACTTCTTTTCAACGGATATTGGCGGGGTTATCGAGTATTATCCGACGCGGCGAACTATGATCAGATTCGACGTTGGCGACACTATCATCCGCTACGGCAAGCCGAGTGATGCGGAGATAAGAGAGATTAACCCGGCTTTCGCAAGGCACAATCTACAGATCAGCGCCGGATTTGGGTTCCGATTCTAAGGGCATAGACCAAGGGGAAGACTCTAATGAAACAGGTGGAAAACTCTCTTAGAAAGGAGAGATGAGAAAAACAACGACTTTTATTAGAGGCGCAGCTGCGTTGAAGATCAATTTCTTTGCAACGCTAATGCTATACACTAGCGAGAATGTTGGAATGGCGCAGATTGCGGAACCTGTGCATCCGATGTTCGATGCTACTGCGCTTTCCCCGATCGTTTTCATCAGTCGGCGTCTCCCAAGGCGTTCCGCCTCGGAGTGCCGGCAAACAGGCGTTCGAACAATTTCGCAAAACAAGAAATGCCCTAAGGGTTACTGCAATAACCCTCAGGGCGTGCAGGTTCCATCCCATTTCTCCCGCGTGCGGTCTGGAACTATTCAGCTCCGGAGGCGTGTATTTTTGCATAGAGACCTCAAAAAGGTCTTGGTTTGTAACAATTAAGCCCTTTCAATTGGATTGATGTTGTACTAAAGTGCTCAAATATCAAGGAGTAAGAAAGAAATATGTTTTCAAATGTAAAGACTCTTTATTCAAGTCAAAGTTCGTTCATAATTGCAGTTTTGGGCTTTGCATTCCTCCTGGTTGCGTTTTCCGCAAGTGCGACCGCTCAGAGCAGGGATAGGTTGACAGACGAATATCTCAAGCTCAAGAACAAGCCGTCCGGTCTTAAAGGACGGGAAGGCGTGAAACCAGATTTAATACTGCTAACAGAATCGCAGAGGCCCGAAGCTGGGGTTGCTAAGGTCCGATTCGTTATTGACGGTAAATTATCCCGGCAAGATATTCATATCCAGCCTCTTTTAATCGCACGTAACACAGATGGGGAGGTTTCACAAATTACTAATGCGGGCGACGCGATCACCATAAGAGTCGGTTTATCGAAATCGCAACCTGCCAGAGAAACAATCGCAAATCCGGAAGTTAGTCTGCCGGTCGATATGGATGCCAACGCACTAAGAATAATGATCGGTATTCTGGACGGGGAGCAAAGCGATCGGCAATTAATAGTACCTTTAACCGATGAACCGGAGATCCTTGGTCTGCGGATCTTCATGCCAAACGGAGACGGTTCGTCCCTCACGGATGGTTGTGATTGTCCGTATGTAGAATTGACAAATTCACGCTGCGGAACGATCAGCAAGTACTGCGGGAGCTACGTCGGAAATGTTCTGGACGGTACAAACTGCACAATCACATGCGGATCTCAGTGTACAAATACGAAATGTACGATACCGGTCGGCAACGATAATTAAATCCGGGAAGTTTGAACGGTCCGCAGCAAGAGCCGTTTGCTCAGATATCAAAAATGCAGCCTTCGCGGGCTGCTTTTTTTATCAAGGCAGAAACACGCCCTAAAGAGAGGGTTTGTTCAGCCTAATTTGGAAAGAAAATTGCATAGTGAAGAATCTGAATTCCGGAAATTCCGTCTGTGCTCGTTTAGATTTCGCATGATAGCCCATCCTTATAATGTCGCTGCTCTCAATCAATAAACAAAAACCACCGATTTCAGCATTTAGAGCTTTCATAGAATCACAAAAAGCCGGCCGGTGGACGCTTTCCCCGCCCGGCTTTTTATTCGAAAAGAGTTCTTGACACAAATGAAGTTCTCAAATAGGTTGGCTTCATCGGCTTCCGTCCGGCGAATACTCCGGCTCATTCGTACAATAGATCGACATCGGTTCAGATTGGCTCCTGATCGCCTCGCCTTACTCGCCGCAGGCGAGCGGGAGCAAGACTTGCTCTAATAGTTTTCTGCACGAAATTCAAACAAGCAGGCGAAAAAATCTCTCGACATTTTCGTATTGTTTTCATACACTTTGGTAATTGCTTCGAACGGCCCGTTCACGGCGCTCGAATGTGTACTCTTTAGAAACACGGCAAAAGTTTTTATTTCACGTGCTTTGCCTCATCCCGCTTCGATCTCCTGGGTTTTCATTGCTTGACACTCAATTTCTCTAGGAACCCGGACAGACAGGCTCGATGTGCTGTTTTTGACATCAAGGGAAATTTGATCGCAATACCGGAAGTATTGCAAACAAACGGTTTAGCCTGGCGTCTATTTCGGGTAATTTATCGTCGGAAAATAATTTTGATTGATGATAAGAGACGTTATGATATGACATCAGAAGCCCGATCGTTTCGAAGGAATGCGTCTCCCACCGGACCGATGAGCTTATAGCCATCTCAAACGCCTGAGTAATTTACATTTGCAGTGTATCGAATCGATACATCAGAAAAAATGGCCTTTGCCGCTCATTGATCATTAATTGTTGTCATTAAGACGGTTACGGTTATTTGTCAATTTATTTCTTTTGTGGCACGGGAATTGATTACTATAATTCCATCCGGGTCTCCCGCGGCCGCCTATGCGCCAAGCGGCAACGAATTTCGTTTTTTGGGCGTCTATTGGTCGGTTAAGGAGCCGCATTTCAGGCAGCAGGAGCCATTAATTCGAGGAGTCAAAATTATTATGTTCAAACGAATTTCCATAGTGCTTTTAACCATTGCTTTCAGCGTTGGATTTACATTTGCACAGGATGCACAGGTTCGCACCCTGACCGCAGGTCAAAAGTATAAAATCAAGGGTGTGGTCGTCTCCAAAGACGATGAAAACACCTTCATTGTTCGTGATTCAACGGGCGTAGATACAAAAGTCGTTATCGCGCCGGAAAGCAGCATCAAAACCAAAGGTGGTCTTTTTGGCGGCGGCGATAAAGTTGCAAGCAGTCAGATTGTCCGCGGACTTTATATGGAAGTAGAAGGCCGCGGCGACACCGCAGGAAGTCTGGCCGCAACGAAAATCCGCTTTGACAAAGATGATTTCCGTGTTGCCCAATCCATTGACAGCCGCGTTACACCCGCCGAACAACGCCTTACCGCACAGGAGCAGAACGCTCAACGTATTGCAGGCCAAATAGATGAACTTATGGCAATATCAAACGCCGCACGCGGCGGGGCAAAAGCGGCTCAGGAAACCGCCGATGCCGCCGTGGCTGGTGTAAATGCAACAAACCAGAGGATTACGGCTCTTGATGACTACGTCGTGCAGACAACGGAAACAGTCAATTTCAAGGTCAATAGTGCCGTACTCTCTCCTGAAGCCAAGGCTAAGCTTGACCAGATTGCCGCAGCCGCTATGTCTTTGAAGGGTTATGTAATAGAAGTAACTGGATTTGCCTCTGCTGATGGCAGCTCGGCTAAAAATAAGGAACTAAGCCGACGCAGGGCACAGGCCGTGATTGACTATCTCGTTGAAACTCACAATATCCCGCTTCGACGTATCGGACAATCATATGGATTCGGTGAATTGCAGGCAATTGCTGACAACAACACGCGTGAAGGCCGCGAACAAAATCGCCGTGTTGAAATCAAGGTGCTGGTCAGCCGCGGACTTAATCAAAACGTAGAAGTCCGACCGGTTACTGACAACGGCAACTAATTGCTTATCAATTGTTTAGGTAAGAGCGGGTTGGGCCTCCCGATTCGCTCTTGCCTGATTGCTTCCTATTTTCCCTGCTTTTTGGTCCATCGCCGCATTGGAATTACCACGGAATGCTTAAAATCAAATTTCAAATATTCTCAATTCTTTTTTTAACTGCAGCATTTGTTTCCGGCGTTTTTGGCCAGAAGCCTGTTCCGACGCCTCCTGTTTCGCGTGAGGATGAAGAGATAAGGATTGATTCCAAGCTGATTGTTATCCCGGCCGCTGTTGTAGATTCGTCCGGAAATCCCGTCCAGGGCTTAAAAAAAGAGGATTTCATTGTTATTGAAGAGGGCCGTGAGCAAAAAATTGAAACTGTCGGCTCGGCAGAAGCCGTTCCATTGGAAATAGCACTTTTGATCGACATTTCGGCAAGTACCGGTTCCATGTTCGAATTTCAAAAGCAAACTGCAGCCAGTTTCCTGAAATCCGTAATGAAAACCTCCGACCGTGCTACGGTTTTTACGGTCGGCGCCAGTCCCGTGCTTGTAACAGCCCGCGCAACCGCTGAAAAAGCTGCAGAAGCTGTTTTAGGCATTAAACCAACAAAGGAATTCACCGCTTTTTACGACAGCGTTGCAGCCGCTGCCGACTATCTCGGTAAAAATGCGCCGCAGGGCACACGTCGTGTACTGCTTGTCATATCGGATGGCGAAGATACCAACAGCACCCGTATTGCACGTGCAATCCAGGATGGCTATCGGAAGGTTGGCTCGGCAATCAATACCATAAGTCCAAAAGATCTATATGCGCTGACGGTACGCAACCGCGACGAAGCCAGCAAGGCAGAGCGCCAGCGTGTATTGAAATTGATTCAGGATGCAGATACCGTATTTTACTCGATAAATCCGGCCGGAAGTTCTTATCAACTTAACAGCATCAGCGTTTTTGGACAGGAAAATATGGAAAAATTCGCTGCTGAAACGGGCGGATCCGCATTTCTTCCTAAATTTTTGCCTGTGGATACAAAAGACGACCTGCAGAATATAGCGAATACGAGGAAAAATACCGAATCGCTGGCTGCAATTTTTCGCCGTCTGGAAAGCGAATTAAGAGCGCAATACCTTATCCAATATTATACTGACGCCGAATTTCCGGATGGCCGCTTTGTCCGAACGGAAGTCAGGTTACGCAATCCCGGCCGTTACCTGATAAGATCACGTAACGGCTATTACGTCAAAAACTGACCGGCCTTTGCAATTTAAAAACCTGCTATGGCAATGTTCGCCGGTATTTATGTGTTATCGGACGGCGACGCCCTATGCCGATGGCATTCTTCGAAATTATAAGCGTCGGCGGCAATTGCCGTCTTTTGAATTCATTTGCCGGATGTTCTACCCTGTCAAGCAATTGATAGACTAAATTTTTATCGTGGCCGGCAGCAACGATCTCCTCCGGGGAGGCCTGCTGTTCGAAATATAACTGCAAAACAGGATCCATTTTCTCATATGGAGGCAAGCTGTCCTGGTCAAATTGATTCGGAGCCAGTTCGGCCGATGGTCTCTTATCGATAATGGATTGAGGGATGATTTCACGGCCGGCATCTTCATTGATATATCTGGCAATTTGCCAAACTTCTGTTTTCAGCACATCTCCCAGAACGGCAAGCCCGCCGTTAGTATCACCGTAAAGAGTACAATAGCCGACCGCAAGTTCTGACTTATTGCCTGTCGAAAGCAAAAGGCGGCCCTCTGCATTGGAGATCGCCATTAAAATTACGCCGCGCAGCCGCGATTGCAGATTTTCTGCGGCAAGCGATTCTCCGCCGCGTGTCGGCCGCCGCAAACGAAGCTGGCCGGTCAAAACCTCAAAAGCCCCGGAAATCGGCTCTATCCGGCCTTCACAACCTAAATTTGATATCAACTTCTCCGAGTCTTTGATTGAACCTTCTGAAGAAAATGGCGATGGCATCATGACGGCCAGTAAATTTTCCGGCCCGAGTGCATCTGCGGCAAGCGTCGCAACCAGCGAAGAGTCAATGCCGCCCGAAAGCCCCAACAACGCCCTTCGAAAACCGTTCTTTGCTGCATAATCCCTGATGCCGAGAACGAGAGCATCGCGAATGGCGGAAATCTCATTGCCGGAAATTCCGCGTGCATCGGGCTTACGGCAATCCAGCTCGACTGTTTCGGTAAATTCCTGAAAAGCAGCGGCTTGCAGGATTATGTCTCCCTCTTCATCTGCTATCAGGCTTGCCCCATCGAAAATGATACCGTCATTGCCGCCGACCAGGTTTACAAAAACGATCGGTATCCGGTTAGCCCTTGCCCTGTGTGCGACCATATCGCAGCGCAAACGGATCTTCCCTTTGTTGTAAGGCGAAGCATTGATCGAAACCAGAACATCCGCTCCCGCCGCGATTGTCTCATCGGCCGGATCTGATTCGTAGAGCCTCTCTTTCCAGAATGTCTTGTCATTCCAGAAATCTTCGCAAACGACAACGCCGACCCGCCGGCCGGCAATTTCGAAAACTGGCCTCGGGCCCGGTTTCTTCGGCTCGAACCAGCGCGGATCGTCGAATACGTCATATTCCGGCAGCAATGTCTTGTCAACGTAGCCAAGCAGACGCCTGTCCGATATTACGGCAGCCGTATTGAAAAGCCTTCGGCCGTTTGGCTCCGGATTGCTGCGGATAGTGCCAATAATCGCAGCAATGCCTTCAGTTGCGGGCAGAATCCGGTTTAATGGCTCGCCGGCATGTGCAATTATCTCCGCGTCGTAAAACCAATCCTGCGAAGTATATCCGTGTGTTACGAGTTCGGGAAAAACAATCAGATCCGAACCGTCAGCACGCGCACGCTCGATTGCGGAAAGTATTTTCCGGATATTTCCTTCTATATCGCCATTTGTTGTGTTAATTTGGCCGATTGTAACCTTCATTGCTATGGTGCGGGATGCCTTGAAAATTTCGGGCAATCTCTATGGATTTATCAGAGGAAAATTCAGGTGTAGGAAATCCGGTTTGTATCATTCTGTCGGATTGTCTGATTTTTCAGATTTTTTGACCATTGTAAGCCGGTTGCCGCGCTCGTTGTATTTAACCTCGTCCATGATGTTGTAGATAAAAAGGACTCCGCGGCCGGATGATTTGAACAGATTTTCGGGATCCAGCGGATTAGGTATGCTGTTTACATCAAAGCCCTCGCCTTCATCTTCTATTGTAAAGCGGGCTTCCTTTCGGGTTACGTCCGCCGTAATGCGAACGAGCTTTGCCGAATCGAATTTATTGCCATGTTTAACAGCGTTTACAAACGCTTCATCCAATGCGACGAAAAGATTGGAACTCTCGGGCTTTATTACTCCAAGCCGTTCCACTCGTTTCATCAGATAATCCAGTACGACATTCATTAGCGAAAGAGCGCTTGGCAATTCGAATTCAATCGCCTCGTGCAGCCCCTGCACATATTCTGCCTTATCAACGAATTTGATTTTGTAATCGAGTATGGTTGAAACAAGCGACCGCAGTTCTTCTTCGTCAAAGTCATCACGCCGAAAATTGGTTGCACAAATTTTGAAGGCCTTGATATGTTCCGGCGCGCCGGAAATCAAAGACTCCGGCAAGCAGGCTGCCGGAGTGCCGTTTGAGCTAAGCGGTTCGGCTGTCGGTTCGACATCGAGGTCGGTTATGACAAGGTCGTAATCATTGATATTGGTTATCGATAATCCTTCGCGACGACTTTCCACCACCGTTACCTGATGTCCGGAACGTGTAAAAACATCGGTTAACGCGCTGGCAAGGTCATCGTGGTCGTCTATAATGAGTATGCGTCGCTGCATAGAATCCAGGAGGCGGCCGCTAAATTACACTACGAAATTGTAGTATTCGTAGTTGCATCATAATAACCTATTATCACTTATCTTACCTATCCAATGGAATCCGAAAAAGAGCATATCTACAGGAGACAATCGCTGGCAAGGTTTTCGCCCGCTGAAAAATTCCGGATTATCCTTGCTGATCTTGCTTTTACCATTTTGATTCGCCTGATCGGGCTTACCTTACGTTTCGAATCCGAGGGAGAAGAAAATCTGAATTTATCGGAATCCTCGGGTCCGGTGATTTACGCCGTCTGGCACAACCGGATCTTTGGCGGAATCTATTATCTTCGTAACCGCCGCATTGCCGTAATGACATCGGAAAGCCTCGACGGTGAATATATTGCTCGCTTCATTACACGTTTCGGCTTTGGAGCAATTCGCGGTTCATCTACGCGGGGAGGAGTTCGCGCACTTGTTAAAATGGCTAAATACGTACGAAAAGGTGTTTCCATGGCCTTCACGGTTGACGGCCCGCGCGGCCCGAGATACCGCGTCAAACCCGGCCCGATTCTCCTTGCAAAAAAATCCGGACGTCCGATTATTCCGCTCTCTTTTGAATACAAGAGGCGAATCGAAGCCGGAAGCTGGGACAAAATGCAGATTCCGCTTCCTTTTTCACGCGTTAAGGCATATTTTGCCCAACCTTTGACAATTAAAGCCGACGCTGATGACAGAGAAATTGCCGCCGCGGTAGAGGAACTGCAAAAACGGCTTGACGGTTTGGTTGAAAAAGGCGAAAAGTGGCGTAATAACTAGTTTTTCAGTCAACCCCGGCAGGCCGCGAAAAAACTGCTGCGGCCATAAGAACAAAAGCAATCCATAAAAGGTCAGCAAGCAGCAGATGACCAAGTTGCATCACGATAGGCCCAAGCGTCAGGAGAGTTGCTGCCCCGAAAATTGTCTGTAAAATGACCAGAAGCGAAACTGCCTTTGCGGTTTTTTCTAAAAGCACATCTTCCGAATTGCGTGCACGCAGCCAGCCTGCAGCGAAAAACAGATAGACAGCAGTCAGGATAGACAAAACAGGATGGCTTAGACGAAGCCGAAGAATCAGGTTTGAGCCGGTGGAAAAATCCTTTGAAATTCCCTCAGCAAGCGATTGCGACGGGAAAAGCATATTGCTCAAAGCAGCCAATGAACCGCTCATCCCGACAAGCAGTAATAATACTACGCCGGCCACAACCAAAAATACAGTTTTCCTTTCCGGTAAACGAAGTTTCCGGTCAATAACCGAAAACCACACCGTAAGTGTTAAAAACACAAGAAGAATGAACGTGTTAACAAGATGTCCCATTGCCCAGAGCGGTCTGGTATCAGTTACCGCGACAGCTGTATTTCCGGTAAGAACCAGACCTGCACCAACTGCAGCCTCAGTTAACACAAATACAAATGCACCTGCGGAAGCGGCCAAAATTCGTCGCGTCTGAGAATTCCTTTGCCGGTACCAATTAGCTGCCGCCCACCCGATCAGGATCAACATGACGAGACCGTCTAAAGCAGTAGTCAGCCGGTGAGAAAATTCTATGATAGTCTTGAACTGCGGCGCCGATGGAATCAATTCACCATTACAGGTCAGCCAAAACTGGCCGCAGCCATCTCCCGATTTAGAAGCACGCAGAAAAACTCCCCAGATTATTACGAGCAGATTGAAGGCAAGGGCAAAGAGAGCGTATTTGGCAAATCGGGACATTTTCGGTACCGGTAACATAATTGCTGATAAAGATAAGGTTAGAATATCATTATCGTTTGCGCCGGGAAAACAGAAGACGGTAACGGCCCCGGCATTTTGTTCGTAATTGATGGTTTTCAATGAAAAAAGACCGTATTGATTTATTGCTCTGTGCTCGCGGGCTGGCAGATTCACGAACGCGAGCTCAAGCGATTATTATGTCCGGAATCGTAATAGCCGGAGGAAAAAAGGTTGAAAAACCTTCGGAATTGTTTCCTCCGGATGTCGAGATTCGTATCAAAGATGGCGGATTGGAAGCCAAATACGTCAGCCGCGGAGGCTTAAAACTCGAGGCTGCACTGGAATCATTTAACGTTGACGTTTCAGATAAAGTGTGTCTGGATATCGGCTCTTCAACTGGCGGATTTACAGACTGCCTCCTGCAACACGGAGCAGCGAAGGTAGTCGCAATTGATTCCGGTACCAATCAGATGGTATGGAAATTAAGAATTGACCCGCGCGTACGCCTTTTGGAGCGGACAAATGCCAGATATCTCCGGCCGGACGATTTTTCGGAGCGTTTCGACCTTGTGGTAATGGATGTTTCTTTTATTTCTGTTCGGAAGATTATACCGGCCGCACGTCCGCTGATGAGCGAAAATGGCCGAATGATTGTCCTTATCAAACCACAATTCGAAGTTGGCAAAGGTGAGGTCGGGAAAGGCGGAATTGTCCGCGACATTGATAAACATTCCCGTGTAATTGATGAGATCAATACATTTGCAACTGATTACGGACTTGCTCCACGCGGAGTTATTGAATCTCCAATCCGCGGCGCGGACGGTAACAAAGAGTTTTTAGCGTTGTATGAATCCGAACCCGGAGGATAAAGACAAAAAGCCGGCAGACGACCTGTTTATGGAAGGCAGGGATTTTTATTATGAATCCGGCCTTATGGTGCTAACGGAGTATTTTTTACGTAAACGCGGTTATTGCTGCGGCAGCGGATGCCGTCATTGTCCATGGGGAGATAATCAAAGAAGAAACTCGTCCAGTTCATTATGCGAAACAGATGAAGAAGGTTGAGCGGAAAGCGTCTCAGATATATTCGCATTTGCAGATATAAAACTGATCGGAGTTCTCGCAATTTGAGTCAACAGCTCAGGGGAACAGCAGATTTTTTCGTATTTATTCCTTTCCTCGACCAGTTCAGGCCAGTTATCAAGTTCCGCCAGCGTCGTTTCAAGAATCGCGGCAGCCGATGGATCTTCAGGTATGGCGATGCCGTAATGCACCCATTTCCCTTCGCGACGAGCCTTGACTAAACCGGCGTTACGCAGATATGCAAGATGCCTCGAAACTTTCGGCTGGCTCTCCCCGAGTACTTCAGTAAAAAAACAGACGCAAATTTCTCCATTGCGCATAAGATTTAAAAGCCGAAGCCTTGTCCTGTCCGACAACGCAAGAAAGAGTTTCTCAAGTTTTTCAAGACGACTATCTGCCAATCCGGTATTCATATTCGTATTATAGCATAAAAGAATAAAAAATTAATTTCAGAGGTTGACATTGGTCACGATTAAAGTTACATTTGTTTTAACATATATGTTTAAGCATATATGATTTTAATTCGGAGTAGAAAACAATGTCTCAAATTGAAAAAGTCAACGTCCTGAAACCGCATATCTCTCTTAACGTCTCGAATATTGACAAGAGCGTGGATTTTTACAGAAAACTTTTCGGCGTCGAGCCCGTAAAACACATACGAGCCAACACTACGGCCCACTCTATCGTAAAAGAGGTCCACGGAGAAGAAAGCGAAAAGAAGCGTTTTGGTTATGCCAAATTCGATTTATCATCGCCTGCCCTGAATCTTGTGCTTAACGAAGTGCCTGTAACACAGGGAGGTTCGCTTTCCCATCTCGGAATACAGGTTGCTTCAACGGATGATGTTCTGAAGGTGCGTTCGCAATGGGCTGAGGCCGGCCTTCTGACCGTAGATGAAATGCAGGTGGATTGCTGTTATGCGCTGCAGGATAAGACGTGGGCACGCGACCCGGATGGAAACGAATGGGAAGTTTTTGTTGTCCATGCGGATACACAACCCGAAACCACCTCTTGTGAATGCGGTGACAAAGTACAGGCCGTCCAATGTTGCACGGAAGAGGCTCCGGCAGGTACTATAGCAGCAACATCCCGATCATGCTGCTGATTTTCCGAACAACATGGAAGACCAATCATTTTACACTCTGACTGTTCATGCCGATGAGGATAAAAAAGCGCATTTCGGGGCCGTTTCGGTCCCGATTTACGCTTCTTCGATATTCGCTTTTAGTGACGTTGACGAAGGCATCCAAATCCACAATCATGAAAAACCGGGCTATTACTATGGACGGCTCGGGAATCCGACAACAGAAGCCCTGGAACGCGCCGCCGCAAAGCTTGAAGCGGCAGAATCAGCTGCTGCATTTGCCTCCGGCATGGCTGCCATTTCAGGTACGATAACGGCCCTCGTCGAAAAGGGTGAGCAGATCGTCGCACCGAAATCAATGTATTCGACTACGACAAATCTGCTTAAATTTCTTTCGGACCGTTTCGCTATCCAAACGGTTTTTGCCGACGCCACAGACACCGGCGCATTCATGGCAGCCATTTCTGACAAAACGAAACTGGTTTGGTTAGAAAGTCCTTCAAACCCGCTGCTGGAAATTTCCGACATCCGGGCAATCGCTTCGGCGGCACATCGCGTCGGCGCCTGCGTTGTTATTGATAACACCTTCGCAACGCCTTTCAATCAGCGTCCTCTGGAACTCGGCGCCGATGCCGTTATCCATAGCGCTACCAAATACCTTGGCGGCCATAGTGACCTGACTGCGGGAATCCTTGCCGGACCGGCTGATTTGGTCGCTCGAGTACGTGAAACCACGTTTAGATATTTCGGGGGAAATATTGCACCTCAGGTTGCATGGCTGGTGCTGCGCGGAATCAAAACGCTTGCTCTCAGAATGGAACGGCACAATGCAAATGCTTATGCATTGGCCAAAACCCTTTTGACGCACCCTAAGGTCAAGGCAGTATTTTATCCGGGGCTCGAGACTCACAAGAATCACGAAATCGCCCGATCGCAGATGTCCGGATTTGGCGGTATGCTCTCTTTCGATCTGGGTTCAGCGGTTGCGGCTAAGAAGTTTATCGGCCGCGTCAAATTATGTACTTACGCCACTTCGCTCGGAGGCGTAGAATCAATTGTACAACCGGTTGCTCTGATGACACATGCAACCTTATCGGCATCAGAACGTGCCGCATCGGGAATCAGCGAAGGGCTAATCCGTATGTCCGTCGGAGTCGAAGATTTTGAAGATATTCATAAAGACGTATCTGACGCACTGTGCTGATGCTATGACAGATAATCAACCCTCGTAAAAAGCTTGTTCCCGCTTGTATATATTCGTGAATCCATATATATTATTTCCTTATATGGATTCCGTTTCTAAAAATTTCTTGCCCGTAACCGCGCCGCCGCCGATGCTTTCATTACTCGATCGTTATCTTACTGTCTGGATTTTTCTGGCAATGGCAATCGGCGTCATTGTGGGTTTTCTGTTTCCGGGAGTCGGGCAATATATAAACAGTTTCAGCCTCGGAACCACGAATCTTCCCATAGCAATCGGGTTGATACTGATGATGTATCCGCCGCTTGCAAAGGTAAATTACGAAAAACTGCCAGAGGTTTTCAAAAACACGCGAGTTCTTGCTCTTTCACTTTTTCAGAATTGGGTTATCGGACCGCTTCTTATGTTTGGACTGGCCCTCGCCTTTCTGGGCGACCGGCCGGAATACATGACGGGTTTGATACTGATCGGGATAGCGCGGTGCATTGCAATGGTCATTGTCTGGAACGATCTTGCCGGCGGAGACAGGGAATACGTTGCAGGACTTGTTGCATTCAACAGCATTTTTCAGGTTTTGTTTTACAGTATCTATGCCTATGTTTTCGTGACTATACTACCGACGGTTTTCGGATATTCCGGAGCGGTGGTAGCTGTCAGCATCGGAGAAATCGCCAAAAGCGTTGCAATCTATCTTGGTCTGCCCTTTGCGGCCGGTCTGCTTTCACGTCTGTTACTTGTTCGGAAATTCGGCCGTGAATGGTATGAAACTCGTTTTATTCCCAAAATCAGTCCGCTGACTCTGGCGGCGCTCCTGTTCACAATCATTGTAATGTTTGCCTACAAGGGCCGGATGATTGTTGAAATCCCGCTTGATGTCGTAAGAATCGCCATTCCGCTGACACTTTATTTTGTCATTATGTTTTTTACGGCATTTTTCCTGGCCAGGCGAGCGGGAACGGATTATGCAAAAAGTACAGCACTGGCATTTACGGCGGCCGGAAATAACTTTGAATTGGGGATTGCCGTTGCAATTGCTGTTTTCGGCATTGATTCCGGAGTTGCGTTTGCCGCAGTAATCGGTCCACTCATTGAAGTCCCTGTTTTAATATTGCTTGTCCGGGTTGCACTTAGCCGTCGCCAAAGGTTTCAAGCTGCTGAAGTTTAGAAATTTGTCAAAAGTTACATTTTCTATGGAAAAGAAAAGAATTCTTGTACTCTGCACGGGAAATTCCGCGCGTTCGCAAATGGCGGAAGGTTTCTTACGGCAATTTCTGGGCGATTCATTCGAGGTTTATAGTGCCGGTACCGCACCGGGCATTGTGCGTCCGGAAGCCATTGCCGTTATGAATGAAGCCGGAATTGACATCAGCGGCCAATGGTCTAAATCCGTCAATGAATACACCGGAAGCAGATTCGATTATGTTCTGACCGTCTGTGACAATGCCCGGGAGGCATGTCCGTATTTTCCGGCAAAAACAAAGATGATCCACCATAGTTTCGAAGATCCGGCCGTCGTCGGGGGAGACGAAAACAGCCGGCTCGAAGCATTTCGTCGTGTTCGGGACGCAATACGCGAATACATTCTCGGTGATTTCCGATCTGAGCTATGATTTTGGGTGCCGTGTTTTTTTTAAGGCAAAATGCTGGCTTATGTCCGGCAAATTATTTATTTTCTGCAGGATAAAGAAAAAATCTTGACACATTCCTTATAAATCCTTCATAATTCGACTGGTGGCGATTCGTATGCGAATTGTCATTCTGTCCTCAGAGCGCAAAGTTCAACCCGAAACCGCCAACCCGATCGCGCAATTTTCCCGCTTATTTTTCAATAGTTTGTAAGGAGATATAACACGTGAACATCGAAGAACTCGAGCTAAGTTTGAGGTCGGAATACGAAGGCCAGTTAAAACAGGCCTTGGCTGAAGTTCGCCGGGAGGCGGCCGATTTTGAGAAACGATTCGAAGCCGAGTTTGAAAAACAAAAGGCCGAAATGCTTCGGACGCTGAGAGATTTCGTTTCCCGAATTCCGGAAACATATCAGCTCGACAGAGCCTTCGAGGAATCGATTTCCGAACATCTTCGTCTGGCTCGCGACGAAGGTGCCCAGATTGCGGCTACGGCATTCGGAGAAGCCGAAAAACTCAAGGCCGAAGCAGACGTCCCCGTTCGCTATGACCTTTTGCGGGATTCTATCTCGGACATCAGTTCAAAAGATACTCAGGCCGGCATACTTTCTGCCTTGGTTGAACATTCCGAACACTTTGCCCCGCGAGGAGCATTTTTTATTGTCAAGAACGACCGTTTTATCGGATGGAAAACCTTCGGAGCTCCCGGATCGGAAGAAGCGATACGTGAAATAGATTTTCCTGTCAATTCCGACTCAATGCTTGCAATGGCAGTTCGATCCCTCGCAACGGCACGTGCATCCGCCGGCCAATATAATGACGATGAGAATTTCCTTTCACGTCTGGGCTTTGGCAATCCCGCGGCAATGGTAGCCATTCCATTGATTGCCCGCGGACGAGGCGTTGCCGTATTGTATGTTGACAGCGGCGATTCATCAATACAGCCCAATGTTGACGCACTCGAATCTCTTGTCCGTGTGGCAGGTCTGACAGTTGAATTGCTCGCCGCGATGCAGACTGCGATTTCGGTCCCGTCAGGCAATGCTTTTTCATCGGTTGCGGATAGCCATTCACAACCGCAGCCCGAACAAACGCCGCAGCCAATGGCCGAATCGCCTGCCATGGCCGGTAAGTCGCCGGAAATTTCCACTCAGGCACAACCTGACGTGACCGATGCCGTTGTCTATTACGAAACCGCAGAGCATAGCCCCGAAACTGAAAGCGTCCGTCACGAAGGAAATGTTTACGACGCTTCGGTGTCTTATGATGTCCCGCTCGAACGTCATGAAACTCAACCAACAGTTCCGACAGGGGAGACCGGCACGGAAGCATCATTGTCAGATTATGCTGAATATACCGGATCCGTTACCTTTGATGAGGGCAGCAACATCGAGGATCAAACAGGGCAGACTTCTGCACCTGAGATATCTTCCGACATATATGAGATCGAATACAATGAGCCGGATACGCAGTCTTACCCGACGCGGTCTGAGACCGGCGGCACACGTGAATTCGACTTTGGCTCACACGAAGTGACTTCGGAGCAAAAGCCTGCCGATTCGGATTTTTCCGAGCCTGTTGCCCCGCCGCCGGGTTTTGATGAGGCCCCGGCCGCAAATGGCAGCAGCAAGCCGGCAATCAGTGAGCCGCAGCCCGCAGTGGAAACGGCAGAACCTGTAGTAGCCAACAGACGCCCGACGCGTCTCGGCGACCGGAATATCGACCTCCCGATCGAGGTTGCAGATTCCGAACGGCGTTTTCACAATGATGCCCGTCGTTTTGCCAGACTTCTGGTTTCGGAAATCAAGTACTACAATGACCAGAAAGTCATTGAAGGACGTCAAAACTGCGATCTTTACGACCGTTTACGTGAGGCAATAGACCGTTCACGTGAAATGTATAACCAGCGCGTTGAACCGGTCGTCGCCTCACGCTTCGATTATTTTCATTATGAACTGGTAAACAAACTGGCAGAAGGCGATATCAGCAAACTCGGGCCTTCTTACCCGGGACCGACTGTGTAAACCACAAAAGAATCATCCGGAAGTCATTGCTTGCCGTTCGTCATTTTCCGACGGGCGGCAATTTATTTTTCGGATTGCGTTTCCGGCCGCTCAGAAGGCAAAACGGGGCGATTTGCCGCAGGTGCATCCGGAGAAGTATGCGCATGCACAATTTTCCATTGCTTGCCAATCTTGCGGAAAATAAGTGTCATTCTACCCGAGGCATTTTCCGGTTTGCCGTCAAATTCCTGCGATTGCTTCCATTTCGCGGTCAGATAAGCTGCCGATGGACCTAGCATCTCAATCCGGACGCCGGACACCTCCAAAGTTACGTTTTTGGTCTTTTCATAGAGCGATTTGCGGTTTTCCAGCATAGTTTGCCAGCCGATTGTAACCGTACCGTTATTATTGAAGAAAAGCGTCCGCGGCGAATTTTCATATACGCTCATCACTTTGTCGGCATCCGATTGTCTGATTCCTTCAAGAAGCCGTTCAAAGGTGGATTTGATTTCGGCTGTGGGATCAGGAGTAGTTTTTGCCGCCGCAGCCTTCTGTCCCGCAGCGAATACCGAAAAGGAAAAAATCATTAGAAATACCGACAATATTTTTTTCATACAGCTATCCTCATCATTGCAATAAATCTCTTTGCAAGATGAGTTTATTACCGCAACAGTGCGGCCCGCAACTATTAACAGACTGTAAATTATACGAATTCGTTGATTGGCCGGCTTTAACTATACCTTTTCGTTGAATCGGAATTGTAATTGCAGCCTTGTGAAAATGCTCTCAGGGCGTCTTTTTGTGATTGTTGTTAAATTACAGCTCAGAGGAATAATTATTGCTTTGATTTTGTTGGAGTTAGAAACTTTCCCGATCGTTCACCATTTGCGGAGGCAGACAGATGAAACACCCCTACTCTTTGCAGCGAATTTTCCTTGCTGTTGCATCTATAGCACTTTTGCTTGCGGTTGGTTTAGTTCGCGGTCAGAACATTTCCGAATACACTGATGACGCACCCGTTAATCGCGTCGCACGGATAAAATTGCTCGAAGGCGACGTACGCATAAAAAGAAACGACACAGAGGCTTGGGAAACAGCCGAGTTGAATCTCCCGCTTATTACCGGCGACGAAATTGCCACAGGTGGCGACGGCCGTATCGAAATTCAATTTGATATTGATACATATCTGAGAATAGCTCCAAATTCGATTGTAAAAATAAAAAGTTTGGATTATTCGGGTATAGCTGTCGGCATTCCACGCGGAGCAGCCGTCGCATCACTTCGCAAATTTGACCGTGAGCGGGGATTTTTCGAAATTGACTTGCCGGAGACTACGGTTGCTGTCTTGAAAAGCGGCATTTACCGCTTTGAGTCGCTCGATTATGCTGACGGTGAAGTTCGCGTTGGGGTAAGCGGAAATGGAGAGACTCGCGTTTATTCGGCCGATTCCGGTTTCAGACTAAGATCTGGCCGGTTGGCCCGGGTAGCGCTTTCGGGCAATTATGCCGGTGATTGGGAGATTGCGAATTATGATCCGCCGGTTGATGATCTTGACCGCTGGGCAACGGCACGCCAGCGTGAAATAGACCGTAGAATCGCCGCGGCTTATTACGATAAATACTATGATTACAACATTTACGGCGCCGATGAATTAGATGGTTACGGAAATTGGGAGTTCACCTCCGACTACGGTTATGTATGGCAGCCAAGCCCGTTTGCCATCCGTACCTATAATGACTGGTCGCCGTATCGCTACGGACGATGGCGCTGGATACCGCCAATCGGTTGGACATGGATCAGCGACGAGCCTTGGGGATGGGCAACGTACCACTATGGCCGCTGGGTTTGGTATCGCGGCCGTTGGGTTTGGTCACCTTATGGCTATTACCGCTCAAACAGGAGCCGCTGGTATCCTGCACTTGTTGTCGTTTACGTAGTAAATAACAACGTCTGTTGGTATCCGCTGGGTTATAGACAAAGATATAGAAGTTTTAACAATTATCATGACTGGGTCGGCAACCGCGATCGTTCACGAACGCCGGTTACCACTCCAAATAGTGGTGAAACCGTAGAGCGGGAGAACCGTTTTCCGCAAGGCTCAAGGCCGCCGCTCGGTCAACAATTACCTCAAATTGATGAGAACACAACGCCCGGAGGAAATGAAAACAGGCCGTATATTCCGCCAAATGCAATTATCTCCATGCGGAAAGAAGCATTTTTGGCACAGCGGAATGAAACCGTACCGGCGCCGCCCGAGATAGTAAGAGCGATAACAAGACGCACGGAAACAAGCAACGGCGAGACCTCGGAACTGCCGGTTCCCGGGACTTTGCCGACGGGTAATGAGCTCCGCCGAGCCGAGCCTCCATTGGCCGCTTCTTTACGCAACGGCAGCACCGGAGCCGCTCAACGAACAGAACCTGGACCAATTGACGAACAACTTCGGAGAAATCGCATGTTTGGCGGCAGAAATCCACAGCCATTACCGGCTGCTACGCCTTCAAATGATACGGAAAGGCCAACCGGTGCGGTAACGAGAAGCAGCGAAACACGTGGCGGACAGGGCCGTCCGCCGGCAAGTCTGCCCGCTGATACAAAACGTGATGCTGAGCCGCCGATCTTTCGACCTCGGACAGATGGTCAGCAGATCCCGGCACCAAGAAAACCCGATGATTCAGGCGAGATGAAGCAGCCGAGGCGTGAAGCGCCGCCAAAGGGCAATGATTCGCCGCCTTTCAATCCGATGCCGGTCCCAAGACGTGAAACCCCGCCGCCGCCAAAGCAGGAGCCACCTCGAAAAGAGGAACCGCCTCCGCCGAGGCGTGAAGCGCCGCCAAAGGGCAATGATTCGCCGCCTTTCAACCCGATGCCGGTGCCGAGGCGTGAAACTCCGCCGCCGCCAAAACAGGAACCGCCGCCAAAACAGGAGCCGCCTCGAAAAGAGGAACCGCCTCAACAAAAACCGTTCTCGAGAAAGAATCCAAAAGAGGATGGGTAATAAAAAAAGAGCGTTCGGACATGGAAACTTCCGGACGCTCTTTATTATCTGTTATTTACGGCATCATCGGCGGGAAATGGCCGGTAAAACAGTTTTGTATCATGTTTACTGGAGAAAGATCCTCCTGTCTATCATGGATGGATCGCCGATGTAAACAAACCTGATGTTTCGCATATATTTAACAGCCGAATTTCGGATGTCATCCGGACGGACAGCCCTGACGCGATCAATGAACTCAAACGATTTTCGCCAGCCGCCGCCAAGCAATTCGTATCGGGCAAGCTCGGCCGCCTGCGCTGCACTGGTTTCCTGGCCCATATAGTATCGCGTAAGGAAAAAGGCAGCAATCTCATCAATTACTTCATCTCGTAAGGTGCGGAACTGCAGAAAGCGAATCTGTTCGAGCATTGCCTGGACAGCTCTGTTTGGGTCAACGGTAGATACAGAGATATTGGCCGTATTGGCAGCAAAATTTTCCATTTCGGCGTCCGGTGCATAGGATAGCTGCAGACGGCCGCGCACCTCCTGATAAACAAGAGTCTGAAGGATTGCTATCGCAACCCTCATGGCGTAATAATCAGGATCTTTGAGCGATGGTGCCGCAAAGATTCCTTTGACGTAATTTGTCGGCAGCGTGCGTGCTGAAACGTCGAGTCCCGGTGCGGAAAAATTCAGCGGAGGAATAGGTTCTTCGGTATATTGACCGCGCGGAAGTTTGCCGAATGTTTGTTCTACCTTTCGCTTTAGATCCTCCGGGTTCAGATCGCCTACAAAAACCAGCAGCAGCCGCGATTTTTCCATTATTTTTTTATGGTAAGCCCGTAAATCCGCAACGGTAAATGATCCGATAGTTGCCGGAGTTCCATCCGGATTATTTGCGTAAGGATGTCCGGCGTAAATAATCTTGTCGGACATGGAATCAATCGCCGCTTCAGGTACGGCGGAATTTTCGCGCAGCGATGCCAGTATCAATTCCCTGTTACGCTCGACGTCTTTTGTGTCGAATAAAGGGGAAAGAAGTACGTCGGAAAAAATATCAAATGCTCGGTCAAAATCCTGTCGCGTTGTTGCAAGGCTTGCCACGCTGTAGTCATAGTTGACGCCGCTCCCAATCGTACTGCCAAGCCACGATAATTCGCGACGAACCGTTTCGCGGGAAAAGTTTTTACCTGCCTCGATTGCGGAGGCCAGCATCAGCCGCTCTATTCCTGCGTTTTTTGCATCATTATTGCGGGCTCCGCCGCGAATAAAGAGCCCGCCGGCGACTGTGGCGGACTGCGGGCGGCGCTTAAGAATTACTTTCAGGCCGCCGACATCAAATTCAGAAACAAGCGAAGCCTGGTCGGCTACGAATTGGGAACGCGAAACAGATTGCGAAAATCCCTGATAATGAAAACCGACGGCTAGAAGAAAAAACAGTATTAAAACAGCCTTTTTCATTTATTTGCCACCTCCGATAAGATCCTGCTCCGTCAGACCGGAGGTTTTACGCGCCTCAGTTGAAAGCAAAGCGACAGCTACGCGATTTTTACCTGTTATGTAGGTTTTTATGTAGCGTTCGATGTCAGCTCGATTTACAGCCCGGAGCTTTTCATGATAGCCGCGAAAGTATTCGATACCTGTAGAAGACCACCAGAAACCGAGCGTGTGAGCGTATTCGCTGGCTTTTTCACGTTCGAAGAGGTCATTGTTCTCCAAAATAGTCTTTGCGCTTTCCAGCTCTTCATCCGTGTAATAATTAGGTGAAGTGAACGCATCAATTTCAGCATAGACTGCTTTGATTGCAGCCTTCGCTTTTCCGGGACTGGTTGTCAGAATCAGGTTGATCGGCCCGACATTCCTTTGTGTGTAATAACCGAAAGCGACGGAGGCCGCGAGGCCCGAATCGACCAGATTGCGCTGAAAGCGCGAATTGGGCTGGGAAATTATGTAGGAAAACACGTCTGCGGCATAGGTTGCGGCATCGTCTTTGCCAATTGAAGGCCCTTGCCAGCCGATTTCGATAAATACGTTCTCGCCGCCTTCATCAGAAAGTGTGTCGGCGGGGCGTTCGATTATAAACCCTTCGCTTTTTGACAAAGGAGGATGTTCGACCAACGGGAATTCCTTGAAAGGATCAATCTCCCTCCGCTCCCAGCTTCCCATTATCTTTTCCGCAAGCGCAAAAACCTCTTCGGGCTGTGCGTCGCCCGTAACGATCAAAGCGGAATTATTAGGCACATAGTAACGCGACTGAATAGTACGCATTTTTTCAAGCGTAGCATTACGGATTGACTCGCGCGTGCCGAGCGGATCTTTTCGCGTCGGATATTTATAGAAGAGTTTTTGTTTCAGAACCAGGTCCAGATATCCAAACGGATTTGCCTCGTGCCGGTCGATTTCGCCAATGACTACCTTTTTTTCATTTTCGAATTCGGCTTCGTCAAAAGCGGGAAAGCGTACCGAATCATTGATGATTCTAATGGCGGTTGCAAGATAATCTTTTGTGGTCGTGTAATAGTAATTTACTATTTCTTCGCGTGTAGTGCCGTTGAAAATGCTGACCTTGTTTGCGTCGTTCAGATAAGAAAGATCTCCGAGTCGAGGTTTGACAGAAAAAGCACGATTGCACAATGGCGGAGCAGAAAGTCCGATTTGTACTCCATTAGTTTCGCAATCGCGCAGAACCGCTGCCAGATTAGGCTTGAAAAACATATGCTCATACAAATGTGAAAGGCCGTGAAACTCAGGCGATTCGGTAAATGAGCCGTTTCTGACTGCCAATTCGACAGTAACAAGCGGAACCGAAGGATCACGCAGTACAATAACCTCAAGCCCGTTCGGCAGCGTTTTGTTTACAAAAGGAACGGTATATGCCGGCCTGGAAACAGCGGGCTTTTGCGCGTTTGCAAAACTTGCGGCAAGGCAGATGATAAAGAGCAGCGAAAAAAACTTTTGTCTCACAAAAACTCCTTTGATAAATTGAAAGCCGTCGCGCGACCTATAGCAAAGACGATACAGGCTTGCTCCGGCACTCCGCTTCCATTTAATCTACAATATAGCAGATAGGAGGAGCAGAAATGGAACGAGATAATTTGATGCACGGAGCAAGAACCGCGTTGAATACAATTCCCGAATTGCGTGAATGGGCCGAAAACTACCTTAAAGAAAAAACCCGCCGCGAAAATCCCGCAATGTCAGAAGAAGAATTCGAACAATATTGGAAATATCATAAACCTGAGATCATACATTCCGGCGCGGCCGAAGCGGTAGCGGCCTACCGCAAACGTGAGCAGGAATAATCTGCCGCAAGCGGAAGGCCGCAAAAATAAGACAATCTAGGACGGCTCTACCAATTCGGGTTCAGCCTTGTTCGATTTGCCCATCATTCGGGCTATCGGAATCGCAAGAAGCAACAGCACGACAGCCGATATGGCAAGGAACACCGTCGTTGTGGTAAATAGTTTCGGCATCTGATCCAGTTTTTCAGGATCGACGTGGCCCCCGACCAGGCCGGCAATCAGATTGCCGACAGCCGAAGCCAAAAACCAGATTCCCATCATTTGGCCGACGAAACGCCGCGGCGAAAGTTTCGTCATAGATGAAAGCCCGACAGGGCTGAGTAATAATTCCCCTATTGTTTGAAATAAATAGCTTATTACCAGCCACCATGGTGACACCTTTGCCGCTCCGCCGCTGGCTACTACTATATTTGCGGCAAAGATCATTACTAAAAACCCGAGTCCGGCAAATGCGAGGCCGAATGCAAATTTAGTCGGGCTTGAAATATCAATTCCTTTTTTGGCCAGTCGTGTCCAAATCGCAGCAAATACCGGAGCGAGGGCAATTATAAAGAAGGAATTAACCGATTGAAACCACGTCGCCGGAATTTCAAAACTGCCAAATGTGCGATTAGTAAAATCACGTGCAAAAAGGTTTAGCGACGTAGGAGCCTGTTCGAACGCAGACCAGAAAATCGCCGCGGCAATAAAAAGTACGGCGATAACCAGGACCCGCTTTTTCTCATCCGAATTGAGCCCGCCCGCAATAAAAATATATGCAAAATAGATAACTGCAATACCGACAAGGACATAGGTCATATAACTGCCGATTGCCTGAGGATCGGGAATAAAAAGACCTGTCGCACCGGCAATGAATACAACCGCAAATATCAAAATTCCCGCAACGACTGCTGTTTTTGTGATTTTTTCCTGTCTTGCCTGCACTTTGGGATCCGGATGTCTGGTCGGATGCAGACCTATGTCTCCAAGTGTCGAATTTGCCCTCAAGGCAAAAGTGGTCAGACCCAGAAGCATACCAACCCCGGCCGCTCCGAAACCCCAATGCCAGCCTATGGTTTCACCAAGAAAACCGGTTACGAGCTGTCCCATAAAAGCCCCGAGATTGATGCCCATATAGAATATGGAAAAGCCGGCATCCCGCCGTGCCCCGCCTTCCGGGTAAAGATCACCGACAATAGCGGAAATATTGGGCTTCAATAAACCCGTGCCGATTACAATCAAACAAAGTCCCAGAAAAAAGAAAACCTTGCTGCCGACGAATGAGGTCAGCCCTATGGAAATATGCCCTGCGGAAATGCAAATTGCGCCATAAAGTATCGCCCGTCTAAGTCCCAGCAGCCTGTCTGCCACCCAACCGCCAGGAAGCGAAGCCAGATAAACGGATGCCGCATAAATGCCTACGATTGCCGAGGCCTGACCTCTTTCAAAGCCAAAACCGCCGTCAGCAAGTGCGGCAGACATAAATAAAACGAGGAGTGGCCGGATTCCGTAATAGGAAAACCGCTCCCACATTTCTGTAGTAAATAGCGTAGCCAATCCTTTAGGGTGCCCGCCAAATCCGTTTGCAATGGCGCCCGATTGCGTTGCATCAGTGGTGTTAGTCATCAAATTTTTCTCGCTTTACTTTGATTTGTCGGAAGAGTTTTGCAAAATATACCAAATTTAGGCGATTCAGAAAAGGATGGGCCGGCCGGCGAGATACGAAGAATTTGCAATTTCCCTCTTCCGCCCCGTCACCGATTCATCCGGTAAACAAACAGGAGGACTGAAAAAATGTTATTTATTGTCGGTTTGGTCGGTATAGTCGTCTTTACAATTCAGGTATATAAAACCGCTCAGGGTACAGGACGCAACGCTGCCGGCTGGGCTGCCCTTACGGCGGGAATCGGCATAGTTATTCAGCTTGTAATTCCTTTTTTTATCGGGATCGTAATAGGGCTGTATTATACATTGTTGAACGGCGGCACGGAGGGAATACCGGAATGGGTTTTCACTTTTTCAACGGCAATCGGTATCGCGGGAATTATTCTCAGCTTCGTAGGTATGTATCTGATAATACGGCATGTAATGAAAGTTCCCGAGATAACGTCAACGTCAGATTCGGTACCTCCGCCGCCATACTTCAATTAAATTGCCCGATTAATAAGTTTCTTCGGAGCAGTATCAAGGAATAAGGAAAAACACCGGATCGGCTTGCGGCCTGCTCCGAATTACACTAAAATTGCTTTTTTGCCCTTGTAGCTCAATGGTCAGAGCAGCGGACTCATAATCCGTTGGTTGTAGGTTCGAATCCTACCGAGGGCACCATTTTCTTCCCTGAACATTTATAAGGCTTTTTTATAGCAATTCTCTTGTTTAAATCTGGTGTCACAAAGCCAAATGTCGAGTCAAAAGTTGTAAAACAAATCTATGGAATTGTGATATTGTTTAATAGTGCCAGGCCAATTAAAAATGTCTTGCAATCACAATTGTATGATGCTAGATGTACGAATCAGCTCTTCCTTTTGCTGTTGTCTGAATCAGAAAGTGCCCGAGCAATAGCCAAATTTTCAGCCTCGGAAAGATCCGAAACGACAAGTACAAGATCGCCTTGCCTGTCCGCAAATCGAGCAACCTGCATCCCTGCTCTTGATTCACTTACAATTGAATCCGATTCAACCAGCAAGGGCACGGAATTTGAGTCGTCAAAAAATACCGATACGATTTCGGCATTATATTTTAAGACAACATGCGTGAACTCTTTTCCTTCAAATGCGCATTTGTGTGCGTGCAATAGCTTAATGTCTCCCGCCATCCCGTTGCGAATCGGCCGCAATACGACTTGTTCAAACTTGGCCTTGTCTGGATAGTTAGTTGAGGACAAGGACTCCCATATTTGCAATTTCTCTAAGGCACAGTCTTTATGATCGCCGACTGCCTTAAATGTAAGATCAGCGATAGTCGAGAGAAAAGTTCGGTTTGTGAACATACTATCTGCAATCAGGACATTCAATGCCGTGCCTCGAAAGGCAAAGAGACCGATCCCAATGAGTAGAACTAAGACGCTTGCAGCCAGAGCGGGCATCAAGTACCCGGAAGGTTGGGAAAATCTTCTCCAAAAGGGTTTAGACAAAGCAGTTTCTTTTAACCGCGATCTTAGTTGTCGTTCAAACTGTGGGTCAATTTGTAACTGCGGGCTTTTTAGTACAACGGCCTTAATCCTTTTTCGAATTTCTCTGTGTGCCCTCATTTCTACCCGGCAATGTGTACATTGTTCCAAATGAGAAAAAAATTTATGATTTGTCTCAACCAACAGTTCATCACAGAAATAGGAATCTAGGATTTCTTTGAATTCCTTGCAAGTCATTTCTTTAAACACCTCTTTCTCAATAACTGATTATCCTTCGGCTGTTCTTGGCTCGAACCAATGCCATAACTGCAGGCGACTCTTGAAAGTGACACGCGCAAAATCCTTCGTGCCCTATGTAAACGTGACATTACAGTTCCAATTGGTATTCCCAGGATTTGGGAGATCTCCTTGTATGAAAGCTCTTCGATGTCTGATAATAGAATAACTTCCCGAAATTGAGTGGGAATTTCATCAATAGCTTTCGATATTTCCTCGTCTGATATTTGCTGAGGAATAGATGGCTCAAACGGAATACTTTCAGCCAAACGCTCCTCTGATTCCTCCACAATGCGCATTTTTGTTAAACTTCGGAGTCGTTTAGCATTCAGGTTGTACAAAATTGTCAAAAGCCAGGCCCGGCAATTTGTACCCATTTCATAACGGTGAAAAGACCGTAGCGCCTGAAACAGCGTTTCCTGAACAAGGTCTTCTGCCTCTTCACGATTTCGGGTGAGCCACATCGCAATTCGAAAAATATCACCTGTAAAAGGCATAACTTCTGTCTCGAAGTCACGCCAGCGGTTTTCTAGTTCTTTTTGGGGCTCCAGTCCCAAGATAGATTTAAAATTCATTTTTCAGCCCTGACATGTGTCCGACCACTCGGATAATCCTAAATATCAATCAATACTTTAATAAACCCCATCTTTAATAAACCCCATCTTTTATGAGTATATGTCTTAATTTACGAATTTATTCCCTTTCCATTCCTTTTGAGTTTTATGCTGATAGATTTGATGATTTTTATAAATCATCGCTTTAACCTTAGATTGATTAAGAGCAATTACTGTCATAACAGATCATCACAAATTATCCCGGCAGATATCACGGACCAGTTCAAAAAACAAAACCGGCTCCAAGAGGGAATATTCCATCCATAATCAGGTATTTATCAGTGAATCCCGAAAGGGGAAAACCGCCATCCGTCAATTCCGTGACGCGATTGGTGAATATGTACTTAATTCAATCTAGAAACAAGGAGACAAAAAATGATGCTAAAACAACTATCGGCTAGGAAGATTCTTTATTATTTAGCCGTTACCGTCCTGGTGTTTTCTGTTTTTTCCAGCTCAGGCACACTCAGCGCTGAAGCGGCAGGTCCCTCTCTAACAAAGACAAAACCCACCGTAGTCATAATTCGTGCACAATGGTGCCACGTTTGTCAAAAACTGGAACCAACAATGATGGATTTGATGAAGGAATATGGCGAAAAACTGGACTTTGTAATACTTGACGTTACAAACGATGAAACCACATCCACTGCAGCAGAAAAAGCCAAATCCTTGGGGATTTCTTCTTTCTTCGAAGCAAACAAAAAAGTGACTTCAACAGTTGCTATTTTCAAGGGCACAAAACTTGTATTCAAGACTGCAATGAACACACGCAAAGAAGACTTTGTAAAAGCGTTCGAAAAGGTCATCGAATAACGGCGCATTTACCCATTAAATAGACTAGGAAACAACCTAAGCAAGGGTTTGGAAAGGGCGTGTAAAGGAAGGTGGCGGCGATACCAGTCTGCTAGGACGCCCTTTCGCAAATAAATTTCATTACATTCTCCTGCTCAACTTCATTATTATGGAAAGCCTCTCAGATAACATTAGTCACTATCTAGACATTTCTTCATTATTTGCAATCCCCGCTGCGTATATCGCAGGCGTGTTAATCAGTTTTACACCTTGTGTTTATCCCATTATACCAATTCAATTAGGTTTTATAGGAGGCAGAACTGCCACAGCCGCCAGTAGAGGTGAATCACAGCTGAGTCTTAAAGGGCTAACATTATCTGTAGTTTTTGTCTTAGGAATGAGTGTGGTCTATGCAGCTTTAGGTGCATTTGCGGCCTTGACAGGAACTCTGTTTGGTATTTGGGCCTCAAGTCCTTGGACACAAATCTTCGTTGGAAATGTAATATTACTTCTCTCACTTTCGATGTTTGGTCTTTTTGAAATTCAGGCTCCACAATTTCTTATGCGCATGAATCCGAAAAAGCATACTGGATATCTATCTGCTTTTTTTGTTGGGGCGGTTTCTGGTCTCGTAGTCGGCCCTTGCACTGCCCCGGCACTAGGAGCAACCCTTGCATTTGTCGGCACTCGGGGCGAAGTGCTTTTCGGTATAGTCGTCCTGTTCGCATTTGCACTTGGAATGGGGACCCTGATGGTCGTGCTGGGGACCTTTACCGGAGCCTTGTCAATTTTACCTAAATCGGGCGGATGGATGAAAAACATCAAGATCGGATTTGGAATTGTGATGCTCCTGCTCGCGGAATATTACTTTATTCGGGCCGGCCAGCTTTTTATTTGAGGTGAATTATGAACAATTTACATTGCAAACCCTGTACATTAATAACAATCTTTGCACTAATTGCAACCGTCGGGTCTTACTTTGCCGGCTGTGCTGTTAACTCAAAGCCAGGGCTTGGATCAAATACAACCCAGTCAAAATATGAAGGACAACCCCAAAGCGGAACTGGAATCGGCCAATTTGCTCCTGACTTCAACATTTCGACTCTGGATGGTTCTTCAATAAGCTTGGAAAAACTAAAAGGCAAGCCCGTAATGCTGGTTTTCTGGACTGCCTGGTGTCCTTCATGCAAGGAAGAAGCTCCAAAGGTCAACAGGATTCATAATCAATTTTCGGATTCGGGCCTCCAAGTAATCGGAATCAATATCGGTGAAAGCGATGCGAGAATTCGTGAGGGAATACGGGATTTTGGTATTCAATATATTGTTGCAAAAGATCCAGCGACTTCTGTATCAAAAAGTTATAACGTCGTTGGTACCCCAACAGTTGTAATTCTTGATAAGCAGGGAAAGGTGCAGTATTTTGGAAATGAAGTCCCCCGCAACCCCGAAGAAGTAATCAAGCCGCTGTTAGAAAGTTAGCCAGGTAACCTTAGATAATTGTTGTAAATGAGATCAAAAAAACACTTGCTGCTTCAGAAAGAGTTTGAACAAGTCAACTTTAAGTGTGACTTGCTCTTATTATGCAGTAATAAATCCAAAGGCCTGAGATTCAGAAAGATCATCAATTCATCTAGAGCCACTGACCGCATGCTTATATTGTGAAACGGTCAGTCAAACAAACTTGATTTGAAAGACGCAGTAAGGATGTTTGAAATTCGTATGATTCGTGAGGATTTGTTGATGTGTCACTGGATTAAATTTAAAGCTCCTCTCATTTTGCACATAGGAACTCATAACACTCATTACAAAATCCACCGTTGTCGTATCACTCTCAGAAAGAATGTTGAAATAAAATAACCTTAAAAAATCTTGTTGATTGAATTATACAGGGAATAATCTATCATGTAAGAGCATTACTATACCAGATAAGCTGTTTCACAAGCCTAAATTTTTGCTCACTTAATTTCCTATGCGTTCATTCCCTCCTCTTGGGCACTCATCAACGGGCATTGTTGAGTGCCTTTTTTTGAACAATCTAATGCCGGGAGCTTTTGCTGTTTATTGATCGCGGAATCACACCATATCAATGGCTTCGGGCGTATAGTTATTTTAATTATAAAAGGTTGTTATTGCAGTCCTTGTAAGTTCAAATGTTTTTTCTTTCATTAAGAAATTTTTAAGGCGATCCAAATTCACTCAACGCAAAAGGTTTGCAATTTGAATCGCCAGGGTTATTTTTCACATGCCGGCAGGCGCAACCGTAAAATACCATTCACCAATTCACAAACCTGCGGTGATTATTAGATTTACGAGCAAAAAGGTTGCAATAAACAAAATTGTCGTCAACTAATCTATATGTTCCCTGCAGGCATTTAGTGTAAAAACGAAATTCGCTTCCGGAGCCTTCTGATTTAATCCGCATTAATCGGATCGGTTTAAAATCCCGCAATGCAGTACTGACATCCACAAACGGAAAAGAAACATTCCTGTCCAGAGAATCGAGCAGGTATCCGTAAATCAAGCTAGCGCATTTTTTCGAATAAAGTTCCGCGTTACCAAAGATCTCTCCACCTGCAAATCCTCCGCGGATGAACGCAAGAAAACCCACCTGATCTTTACACGGATTTATTGCATTCCGAACATCGTCCGATGAAAGCCTCGCATTATTTGCCTCAAAAATATCGAGAATACTGTTGGTAAAGCTATACACAGACATACTTGCCTGCTTAATTCCAATTTTATTCCAGATTTCGGACTGGTTTGAATCATTAAAACCAAAGTTGATGCTATTATCTGTCACCTGATTCTGAAGATCACTTTTAATGCTTGGAGGCAACGTAGCATCATTTGTCGTGAATTCGGGTGAATCACCGCGCCAGCGGCCTTGCTCGACGCACGATACAGGCACTTCTTTGCTCATATTAGGTTCAATGACTGTGTTTGTGTTGACAGCCCTGTCCTGCCTGGCTCCGCGAACCAGCTCTCCCTCGAGAACAAAAACTTTGTGGGGGGAATCGTTTTTCACTTCTATTCTGGAAACAGTTGCCCCGTTGCTCACTTCCTTGATTGTAACCAATCTTCTTCTGCACGCTTCATCTAGTGTCAGCAGCGGTATTTGACTGTTAAGTCCGGCGTCCTTGTGTATCAGACGACGAATTTGAAGATCATCGACTTGCACCTCTTCTCCCATCTCCATCTTTTCAATAAATTGACTCAGTTTTTTGAACATTTTCTTGACCTCCATTAATTGACAGTGTATGGTGTTATTACCACTGTAAGTTTACAGTACATTATTAGCAGTTATTCTGTCAACAGTTTTGTTAACATTCTTTGTGTATTAACACAGATTTTTTTCTTAATAGGGCGAAAGGAATGGAAAGTATTGAAAAATATAGAGATAGCGTTTTTATTGGCGTTGCGGAGCTGGCTGCGGCAGCTAATGATGTTCTTGGCAAAATGGATTTCGGCAAGGCGCCGGCAAACACCGTCCGTTTACCCAACGAGCGAACGATACGCTATTACCTTACCGAGGGCTTACTGCCGCCGGCCGACGCAAGCGAGGGAACCTCTTCCGTCTTCAGCTTTCGCCATCTTGTAACGTTGATTCTGATCAAAAGGCTTCAGGCATTTGGATTATCTAACCGAACGATCCGCCGTGTGCTGGAAGGTCGCAATCTGGTCGAATTGGAAAAACTTTTGGAAGAGCCGATAAGTATCAGCCGGGATCAAAATGATGCCATTAAGGCCGCAGAACGCGGTGAAATAGTGGTCACGTTCACCGAACCGGAGGAAATTAATGAAATTGCGGCGCTTATGGAAACCGTGAGAAGCCGGAATAATGCGGAGCCTCAGTCTCCTATTGAGGAAATGCAGAATTCAGCAACTTTATCGCAAAGCGATGATGTTCGTAATGAAGATGATTACCGAATCATTTCGGAAATCAGCACCCCGCGTCACTCTCTTATGAAAAATAAAATTCCCGCTCGAAAAGACTCTGATTTGCCGGAGACGGTTTTTCAGCCGGCTGCCCGGCTGGTTGAGATCCCGGGAAGCAGGATGGCGGTAAAACCGGAACGCTGGGAACGTTACTCAATAGCTGATGGAGTCGAGCTGAACTTTTCCGAAGACTCTGCCCTGACGAGAAAGGACAAATTACAATTGGTCGAAACTCTTCGAAACAAGCTCCGGACAATTTCAGGTCATTACAGGCCCGAAGATCTGTTGAAATAAAACTAATCTCAGCTAACGAGCCGCGGCATTTACATAATCTCAATTGTTCCGATCGTATAATTTATGGAAACCTCGAGCCCGGCTGATACCGGCGTATCGAGACAGACGACTTTCGGCTCGCCGCCTGAGGAAAGCACGTCGTACTCGTTGTAAAGATAGTGCAAACCATTTCGCAATGTCTCTATGTCCTTCGGTTTAAAGCCTTTTAATTTTGGACCGATTCGTGCAACGGTCGAAAAAAATTTCATATTTTTCAGTGTTTTGGCAACGGCGTCCCATTTTTCTCCCAGTGCAAAATTGACTCCCCAATCCGTATTGCGTGTATTGTGGATACGCCAGATATTGTCGCAATTGAAAACGCAAATTGCTGTTAAACCGACACCTCCGCCGAGCCCGAGTCCAAGCCGAACACTGGTCAGGCTGAACCAGTTTTTCACATTTGGATTTCCGATGTTCAAAATTCCGCCTTCTGTATCTTCCATGCCAACGACAAACAAAGTCCCGCCAACCTTACCCCCGACACCAAGCCATGTTTTTCGTTCCAAAAAATCTGTCATAATCAGTTAATTCCCCTCAATGTGAATTGTTTTTACCGGATTGATCCAAAAATTCGCAATCATTTACGGGACGAAGGAAAGCGTTAATTTTGCAAATTCAGCAGCGGATAAAACTCTGGCATTGTCAGACTATCGTTACTTTTCCATGACCGACTTTTTAAGGAAATTGTAAGGAAAGAGATGGTAGCGCGTACGGGAATCGAACCCGTCTTTCGAGATTGAGAATCTCGCGTCCTAACCGATAGACGAACGCGCCAAAGATCCCGCAGGACTTTATGCGAAGATAACAAAAGTTATATTACCAGATTGGTGTAATAGCACAAACGCAGACCGAAGCCGATTGCCTCAACCCTGTGCCTTGCCTGGTTTAGTATGGCTTAGACGTGTAGCCGTTGAGGTTCCACCAAGTATCGGCTGCATGTTTGGCTTTACCGGCAATGCCCAATTTTCGGTTTCGCCTGTGTCCCAGAAAATACGGACTACTTCGTCAACTTTCCATGTTCCGGACCGCCGGCCTGTTTCATCCCTGATTGTTCCGTCGGGTTTCATGTTTAAATCCGAAAGCTGGCCATATTTGCCGTTTTGCTTGTTCCATTCGAAAATGTAGATTTTATTGCCGGAAACCTTCCATTTGCCGAGAAGCCGGATTGCATTGAGTTCGCGGATGATGTATTCGTCCCACATGATGGGAAACCGCAGCCACATATCAGTATATGCCAATGCCTCCTGCCAGGCTCCGCGGAGTTCCGAATCGGCAAAGAGCTTCCGGTAACGTGGCGACCGAACGCCCTGCACTTCGCTGACATCGGGATTCGTAAATGAATGGCCGACAGTGGTGTGGCCATAAACCCAGATGTTGGGCTTGAGTTTTTCCTGCAATTGGGAGCTGAAACCGCGTTCGGCTCCCGCCAGACAGGCATATAGAACGACCGTCGCATCATTCTTCAGCTTCTTTTTCAGAATCTCTGCCAAATCATTGATATCTTTATCGGTATAGATCTTCGCACTTCCAAGCTGCGACGTATAACCATGACCGAAATAAGCAAACATATCCAGCGAGCCGGGGCCGTCTTCTATGGTTTGAAGAAACTCCTTTTTCGCATTGGCAGCCATGTTGTTGAATGTTTTGTACGAGCCGTTGTAAGCAGCAGCGAATTTTTGAGCGCCCGGTATAAATGCACCCGTGGCGTCGCACTTGTCGTCGCTGTTTGTTGCGGGAGTGACAGCAAAAACCTGGTATGCCATAGATTGCCTCCAATCGAAAAAACAGCCTCCGCACCCGCCCGTGCCGTAGTATTTGCAGGGAGACAGCAAAATTGCGGAAACTAAAGGCGAACATTTGACGCTTTCGAATGCTGAATTTGCATAATTCCCGCGGGAGATTTTGTCAAAAAAAGATTCAGACGTTGAAACGAAAATTTACCACATCACCTTCCTGCATGATGTAGTCTTTGCCTTCCAGACGGACAAGGCCTTTATCGCGCGCGGCTGCAAGCGAGCCGCAGGCCAGAAGGTCTTCGTAGGAGACAATCTCTGCGCGAATAAATCCGCGTTCGATGTCGCTATGGATTACGCCCGCTGCCTGCGGCGCTTTTGTTCCCGCGGGTATTGTCCAGGCACGGACTTCCTTTTCTCCGGCGGTAAGAAAACTCATCAAGCCGAGCATATGATAGGCGGCTCTGATCAGATTATCGACACCGCTGGATTTGAGACCTAAATCATTCAGATATTCACGACGCTCCTCCGGCGAAAGCGCTACCAATTCGGCTTCGAGTTTTGCACATATCGGCACTACATCGGCATTTTCCCTGCCGGCGTGTTCGAGCACCTTTTGCACATTGGGATTGTCCTGCGGGTTTGCAAGCGTGACTTCGTCAACATTTGCGGCAAAGATAGTCGGTTTAATCGTCAGCAAAAACCATTTTTTGACAACTGCGTTTTCTTCTGCATCTAATCGGGCGGCGCGAACTGGAAGACCTTCTTCCAATACAGGCTGTATTTTTTCGATAATTTCAAGTTCCCGCCTGGCGTCCTTATCCCCGGATTTAGCCGAACGCGCCGCCTTGTCACGACGTTTTTCGATTGAAGCCAGATCAGCAAGTGCGAGCTCGATCTGAATTGTTTCCATATCACGGATCGGGTCAACCGAACCTTCGACATGGACAATGTTTTCATCCTCAAAGCAACGGACAACCTGAATCACGGCATCGGTTTCCCGAATATTGGCCAAAAACTGGTTACCTAAGCCTTCGCCTTTCGAGGCTCCGCGAACAAGCCCCGCTATATCTACGAATTCGACCGTTGCGGGAACAATTGTTTCTGTTTTGACTATTTTGGCTAAAACCGGAAGTCTTTCGTCAGGGACGGCTACGACGCCGACATTTGGCTCAATTGTCGCAAAAGGGTAATTGGCGGCAAGTGCTGCTTCCTGTGCGGTAAGAGCATTAAACAGTGTTGATTTTCCTACATTGGGCAGGCCAACGATTCCGGCTCTAAGCATAATTTTTCAGCATTCGCCAAGAGTGAAAGTCATTTGCTTTGGCGAAAACTGATATTCTAACGCTTCAATGCCTTCAAGGCGAATCGTAAAGCAATGGAAATGCCCGGGCTACTGCGGAAAATAAGCATTCGGTACAGGCCGGTCGGTAGAGACCCCAAATTGAATCGCCCCGAAACCATCCACATCACGAAGCAAATACCAGATGCCGCTTGACGGACGAAAAACAGCTATATCGGCCCTTGCATTTGAATCAAAGTAGCCCGTCACGGGAATATCACCCGCAAGGCCGAAAAAATACACACCGGCGCCTTCCGTACTCGCATTTATCCACCATTGCCCGTCACGGAAAACTGCCACGTCCGTCTTGCCGTCACCGTCATAGTCAGCCTGAACAGGCTTGTCGGTTGAAATTCCCCATTGATAGATTGCTGCCGTGCCATCGGAACTGCGCCAGATATACCAAACACCATTGGAGGGCCGAAAGACCGCCAGATCCGTCTTGCCGTCACCGTCATAATCTCCGGGCACAGGTTTATCGCCCGAAATTCCCCACTGATAAATAGCAACCGTTCCGCGGCTGTCGCTATTTGATATATACCAGACGCCGGTTGACGGCCGGAAAACTGCGCGGTCTGCACGCAGATCGCCATCATAATCTGCGGGGACAGGTATATCGCCGGTTGTCCCCCAGGGTATCGCTGCCAGCGTAGCCGCCTTTCCAAGTGAATACCAGAATCCGTTTTCCGGACGAAAAACGGCGAAATCCGTTTTGCCGTCGCCGTCATAGTCGGCAGGAGCCAAAATGTCTGTTGCCGTACCGAATCCGGCTACTGCCAGTCCGCCATCAGAGCTTTTTGCTATCCACCACGTACCATTTTCAGGACGGAAAATGCTAAGGTCGGTTTTTCCGTCGCCGTCAAAGTCGGCGTTGCGGTTTCTGGCAAAAGGTATCGCCGCAACCGGTCCGTCCGCTATATTTCCGTCAATGTTAAAGGTAATGCCGCCCCAGGTTTCGTTATGCGGTGCCTGCCATTGCTTGATTCTCTGGTGATTTTCCCAAGCTCCCGGCGGGAAAGCGGGCGATGGAGAATTATAGACCCAGACCGACATCACGTTGTCCCATCGCGCCATCCAGATAGCATCCATTCTGCTATCCGGAGCCATTGGCCACCAGTCATTTACCGCATTGGTCGGAGAGCCGTAAGTACCTGAAATATAACCGAGTTCACGAATGCGCTGTGTCCAGCCTTTCAGGAATGCTACCGTCGCGGTGCGGCAGCCGGGCGTCTGCGATGTCTCATCATAGCGTTCCATATCGTAATAAAGAACGCTTCCGGGCAAAAGACCTATATTTGCCGCATCCGCCGCGGCAATGTCTGCTTCGCCACGTCCCTGTTGCTCGGCAACTACGGGATCGAGGCTGAATTTCGCGCTGGTTGTGGAAGCCGTACATGGCGATTGATAACCCACAACTGTTGGAATCAGTCCCCAGCCCATTGAAGACACCTGATTTACCCAGGAAGCCGATAACGTCTGAGAACAAGCTCTGTTTCTTCCGCTAAAATAAATGTTTGCATCGAAATAAGGCGAATTGTCCCACCAGACTTGCATACTTGCCACGCTTGCGTTTTGGCATTTATCGAATCCACGACCGAGGCTTATCCGCGTCGAACCTCCCGGCGGTGTCAGATAGCCGTGGGAAAGTGCCTGCGCACGTGCCGCTTCAGCTTCAGCGGCGGCAAGCGATCGTATTTGATCCGGTGTCGCATCCCGTCCGGAAATAATTACCCTGGTTTGTTGAAAACAGCCTGTTTTGTATCCAAAACATTTCCCTTCCGGTTCAATTCGCCAATTTGCTTTTGAAGTCAATGAATCCGTTCCGGCGTCGCCATTCGGATCTATCCTGTGCGAAACAAAAGTCCAGGTCGCTCCGCCATCGAACGACCGGAATGTGGAACGTCCCACAAAGTTTGAACTTGTCGGAATTGGAAACATTATTTCCAAATTACCGTCTTGCGATACAGTCAGTTCGGCATTTGTCAGATAGGCTTCAACTGCTATGGCGGCGCGGAAATCGGAATCTGTCCGGTTCCAGGTCTTCCCTGCGTCGGCGGTACGGACTATCCCGCCGGAAAAATTGGTTTCATCTGTAATCACCGCTATCCATTCCTTGGGAGTAAGGACAGCAAGGCCGGCAATTTTTTCGTTTTCAAGTCGCGGAATAAAGGATTCTTCCCAACTTTTGCCTCCATCGGAAGTAAGAAAAATAGATTTGTCGGTATAAACGATTCCGGATTTGGGGCTAAAAACGTGAAAGTCTTTTATCAACGAACCTTGAGCCAAAGCCGTACAAACAAACAGAAGCTGCATTAATACAAATCCCGCGGGTAAAAACGAACGAAACGGCGACCTTAACATAGATGAGAGACTCCGATATTGTGTTTCGTAATGGAAATGTCAGAAAGTATATGCATTTTTTATCGCAAATCAAGCGCTGTCGGCAGGGTATTTGCCGTAGTCTGCCCGTAAAGTGATATAAATTAAGCAAGTTTTGCAAACATACCTATGCTGGCCGTTATCTTTTTAACAATTTTATTTACCGCCGGCGGTTTCGCCCTGACATATCTGTTTGCGGAAGAAAAGCGTTTCTTATGGCGAATTGCGGCCGGAAATATCGTCGGGTCAGCCCTTTTTGGCACTCTGCTGTTCGCTTCAGGGCTTGTGACGGGCTTTGAGATTCACGCGGTGATTTTCGCTGCGGCTTTTACATTCCTCCCGGCCGGCATTTTTCTTTTTCGAAATTACAGAGCGCAATTACTAAAAGATTGGATAAAAGCAACCGGCCGGCTTACCGGAGCCAATCGGCAGCGTTACAACAGTTTTGCGTTTTATGCCATTGTTTCGCTCCTGATGATTTTTTTCTTTGGCCGTGCGATGTATGAAACGCCGGAAGGTATTTTCACCGGCGCATCGCAAAATCTCGGTGATTTACCATTTCATCTTGGTCTGATCTTTAGTTTTGCGGACGGGGCGAATTTTCCGCCGATGAATCCGAACTTTTCCGGGACTAAACTTGCTTACCCGTTCATTGCTGACCTGATTACAGCCGCATCCGTGAAACTTGGTGCAGATGTCCGGGAAGCAATGCTCTTCGAATCCGTCACGCGCGCAATTGCGTTGGCGGTGCTGTTGGAATCATTTGTATCATCACTTTTTCAAAGCCGGCCGGCCGCGCGTCTTGCGGTTTTTCTGTTATTTCTCAGCGGCGGCTTAGGTTTCGTGGCTTTTTTATCCGATGCGGCCGGCTCGCAAAGCGGACTTTATTCCTTGATTTGGAACCTGCCGCGTGATTACACAATAAGCGACGACTATCGCTGGGGGAATGCCCTTACGACTTTATTTATTACACAGCGCGGTTTCCTGCTCGGCCTTCCGCTTACGCTCCTTGTGATTGACCGCCTGAAAGATCTCCTGCTCACGCCCGCAGCCAAAAGGCCGTTTGCCGCTTTCGCTGTCGGTATCCTCAGCGGTACTCTGGTATTGATTCACCTTCACAGCCTCTTTGCATTGTTTATAATCGCAGCCGTCTGGACTTTGCTTCGCCCGAGGCAATTTATAAATCCTCTTGCGCTCGGCATCGGAACGGCGACAACCGCTCTGCCGGAATTAATTTGGGCTTTATCGGGCACCGCATCGAACACTTCCGATTTTTTCGGATTTCATCTTTGGTGGGATTCGCGCGGCGAGAATCCGGTAATCTTCTGGCTTCGTAATACCGGAGCAGCCATTCCGCTCTGTATCGCGGGTCTTGTATTTGCTTATCGAAAAAAAGAAACACCCGAAAGGACAGAAACGTCCGCATTGCTTTTTGGCGGCAATGCGCTCAGGTTTTATCTTCCCTTTGCACTGATTTTCGCAGTTTCAAACTGCTTCAAATTCGCCCCATGGGAATGGGACAATATCAAGATTTTGTTTTATTGGTATGTCGGGTCGGTACCTTTTATTGCATATGCGATTGTCAGGATCGGGAGTTTCGATATTTCAGGAAGGCTGACCGCCGTCATTTTAACTGCCATCTTGATTTTCTCGGGTGCCCTCGACGTTTGGCGGACGATATCGGGCCAAATAAAGATTCGTGTTTTCCCGGCGACAGCTCTTGAAATAGCCTCCCGCATCAAGGCAGTAACGCCGAAAAATGCTCTTTTTCTAAATGCCCCTACATACAATTCGGCGATTGTGCTAACCGGCAGGCAATCATTTATCAGATATCCCGGTCACCTTGCATCACACGGAATCAATTATGCGGAGCGCGAACGTGATACACAGTCAATTTATGCAGGAGGCCCGCTTGCCCGACATTTGCTTGAAAAATACAAAATTGATTACGTCCTCATATCGCCGGAAGAACGCACGCTTTTGCAGGTCAATGAGCGTTTCTTTGCCGCTTTTCCATTAGCGGCAGAAATCGGTGATTATAAAATCTATAAAGTTAGATAAAAGAATTTCGTTTGAAATGGACTCTACCGTTTTCGCAAAGGATAAAAGAATTTCGCGGGCCGCTATCGTTTACTACGCTATTGCGGGAATTATTACCCTGCTCGCCTTGGCATTGCGTTTCGCATATCTGACACTGCGGCCATTGCATCATGACGAGGGTGTAAACGGCTGGTTTCTGACCAATCTCTTCCGGGAAGGAATCTATAAATACGATCCCGCAAATTATCATGGCCCGACACTTTACTACATTGCCCTGGTTTTTGTTCAGGCTTTCGGACTAAACACATTCACCATTCGCGCAAGCGTCGCTGTCTGGGGCGTCTTTATTGTACTTGCAGCTTACTGGTTGCGGCCATATTTCAGCAGCAAGGCAACACATCTTACGGCTTTTTTTCTGGCAACTTCTCCCGGACTGGTTTTCATTTCGCGTTATTTTATCCATGAAACCTTTTTCGTTTTTCTCAGTTTTGCCGCTCTGATAGTCATTTTGCAATACATAAGAAGACAATCGGCCGGTGCGATCGCAACAATCGCTTTTTCGGCAATCCTGTTCATAGCTCTGCTGATTCCATTGATGAAACTGGCAAATGCAAGCCTTCCTGACGTCAAGGCTGATTTTCTCATTCAGATATTCACATTGATGAAACTGGCAAATGCAAGCCTTCCTGACGGATACGTTGCAATTGCATTGCAAATTATCGCCGTTCTCGCTTCAGCCGGAATTACCTATGTCATTACAAGGCTGGCGCTGAGCAGGGACGGCGGACGGGAGATTTACCTTTTGCTGGCTGCCGCCTGTCTGGCATTGATGTTCGCAACAAAAGAAACGGCTTTTATTACGATTGGTGTAATGGCGATATCGGCTTTCTGCGTTTATTTCAGGGAATGTATTGCGGCAGCCGCTTCGCTCCGTAAAAGTCCTCTTAAACTGATATTGATTGCCGCTGCCGCAGGAGTTCTCTTCGATATCGTCATAAAATACAAATTACCTGAGACAGCCGGCGATTTCGGGAAAAATACCTCAGAGCTTGCAGGTCTTGAGAATCCCGATGCGTTCGAAATAGTTTTTTATCTGCTTGGACTGGCGGTTCCGCCGCTTCTGGTCGCGGCGCTTTATCTTTTTGATCGCAGAAAGCAAGATCTGCCCAAGCAAGCAAGTTTGTTTACCAAGATCAGAGACGCAATACCGCATGGAGGAAAAGGCTTGCCGGCATTTGCTGCATCTGCTGTGCTTTTTGCTTATATAATCGTGTTTTTTTTCACGTCGCTTTTTACTTACGCTGACGGAATCAAAGGTTTTTTTGAAGCATACGATATCTGGACAAAAACAGGCAGTAAAGACCATACGCAAAACGGCTTCTGGGCTTATGCCATCTGGGAAATGCAATCCGATGGAGCCATTATCATTTCCGCTCTGCTTGGTTCGGCCCTTGCGCTCTTAAAATCCACAAACCGTTTGGCAATGTTCGTATCTTTCTGGTGGCTTGGACTTTTTACGGCTTACACAATAATTCCCTACAAGACGCCTTGGCTTGCTTTGTCTTTTTTGCTTCCTGCATGTATTTCGGCCGGTTACGGACTAGGCGAATTGCTTGAAGTCCGACAAAAAGCATTGCGGTATGCCGGAGCCGCCGTCTGTCTTCTCGTAATGTTTGTAACTCTTTACCAAACCCGGGATTTGAATTTCGTTCGTTATGATGACGAGGACGCCCCGATGATTTATGCGCATACGCAAAGGGAATTCGATGAGCTGGTCAGCCGCATCGAACATTTTGCCGCCGCCACGGGCAAAGGGTACGAAACTTCGATTGATATTGTTTCGCCTGATTACTGGCCGCTTGTCTGGTATCTTCGCGACTATCCCAAAGCAATTTTTCACGGCCGCCTTTATGACACTTCGGATGCTGACATGATTGTCGCCAAAAAAGATGACCAGGACGAAGCTTTAATACGCCGTTTTTCGGCAAATTACAGGTTTTACGGGCCTTTTAAGCTGCGGCCCGGTGTCAGGCTCGTTTTGCTGGTCAAAAAGGATATTCCCGGCAATGATGGACGGGAACTATATGAACTGAGAAATATCAGGGAATAATTTGCTTCAGGCCAGCTCAAGCAGTCGTCCATCTATTTCCATCAGCTCTTTGTGAAGTTGCTCAGCGATGGCGACATTGACGTCGGTAGTTTCCATCTGGATAGCCTGTTCTTCGGGGTCGGGATCGAGTTCTTCTTTCATCTCACCGCGAAGCCGCGCCAATTGTTCGAGAATTTCGTTTTTACGCCGCAGAAGCCTTTCTTTTTCCTGATCTTTTGTTTCCATAAAGTTTATCAACAATACATTGTTGTAAGTATAACTGCAGTTTCTGTCTTCGGAAAGCCTTCGGGCTCGCAAAGTGTCCCGGTTTGTAATAAACTTGCGGCACGATATAGAGGTGAAAATGAAATGAGAAGTTTTGCATTCCTGACGTTTGCCGTGCTCTTGATTTTTTCCGGAAACGGAAGCTTTTCTGTCCCGGCACAAAACAATTCCGCGCCAACTCCCGATGATATAGCAGCGGCGGCGGATCGCATCCTGCCAAAGGTAATAGAATGGCGCCGATATATTCATCAAAACCCGGAATTATCGAATCGTGAATTCAAAACCGCAGCATTCGTGGCTGAAAAACTTCGTTCATTCGGGCTTGAAGTGCGAACTGGAATTGCAAAAACCGGCGTTGTTGCCATTCTTCGCGGCGGCAGGCCCGGTCCCGTAATAGGTCTCCGTGCAGATATGGATGCCTTGCCTGTAACCGAGCGCAATTCACTTCCTTTCGCCTCAAAGGCAACGGCGGAATACAACGGCCAGACTGTAGGTGTAATGCATGCCTGCGGCCACGATTCGCACGTTGCCATGCTGCTCGGCGCGGCTGAGGTTTTATCTGCTTTGAAGGATAAAATCAACGGAACGGTAGTTTTTATCTTCCAGCCTGCCGAAGAAGGCCCGCCCGCCGGCGAAGAAGGCGGCGCGGCGCTGATGGTCAAGGAAGGAGTAATGGACAATCCGAAAATAGATGCCATCTTCGGACTCCACATTAATTCACAGACCGAAATCGGCAAAATTAAATACAAACCAGGCGCAACCATGGCGTCAAGCGATTGGTTTACCATCAAGGTTCGCGGCCGCCAGACTCATGGATCGCAGCCATGGTCAGGTATTGATCCGATTGCGGTAGCAACCCAGATTTATACCGGATTACAGATGATCGTCGCACGGCAATCGGAATTAACTAAAGCTCCGGTCGTCATTACGGTCGGCAAAATCAACGCAGGAGTCAGGGAAAATATAATACCGGAAGAATTAACAATGGCCGGTACCATCCGGACCCTGGATTCGGCAATGCAAAAAGATGTCCATATGAAAATTCGCCGAACCGCCGAAAAAATCGCCGAAAGCATGGGAGCAAGCGTTGTCGTCGATATAGAGACAAAGGCTCCGGTTACCTACAACACACCGGATTTAGTCAAAAAAATGTTGCCTTCATTGGAAAAAGCGGCCGGAAAGGAAAATGTTATCGAAACCGAATGGACAACCGGCGCCGAAGATTTCGCCTTTTATGGCGAAAAGGCTCCGGCGTTTTTCTTCTTTGTCGGCGGGATGCCGAAAGGGACGGATCCGAAAACCGCACCTGCCCATCATACGCCCGATTTTTACATAGACGACAGCCGCCTGGACATCGGAATCAAGGCTTTCTGTAACATAGTCTTTGATTTTCCGGCTGCCATTGGCAAATAAAAACCGGCCTGCAAAATTGTAATTACTTTTCGCAGGCCGTTTATTTAAGTGTAATTCAGCGAGTAACTTACGATTGGTTGTGCGCCTCGACCAGCCAGAGGAGTTTATCCGTTTCTCTGGAAATTTCCGTAAAGAGATCGGCGGTATCTTTGTCGCCGATTTCATCCGCCGTATCTATATTTTTGCGAATTTTTTTACCGAATTCCGCCAGAACGCTTGAAAGAGCATCCACGTGAGCGGCTCCGTCACTTATTTCGTGCGGATATTCACTTAAACTCGAATTTTTGGCTGCAAGACGTACGGTTCCCATCGCAACGCCGCCGAGAGCAGTAATTCTTTCGGCAATGTCGTCGGCATATCCGTCAACTTCCGTTGCGACACGGTCAAAAAGTTCGTGCAGGGCTATAAAATTCGGCCCTTTTACATTCCAATGTGCCTGTTTGGCCTGTGATTTGAGATCCGCCGCGTCCGCAAGGCTCTGGTTGAGAATTTCAATCAGTTTTTCCCTTTTTGACTTGGCTATGTCAATTTTAGTTTCATGTAATTCCATAATTGCCTCCCCTTAGAATTATTCTAAATCTAATGATAATAAGTGTCAACGACTGATTTCAAGTATTTTGATGGTAACATAGATTATAACTTATCGTTTTGTGATGAAAATATTGTTAAATTACTCACCGGCTTCAATTTACTGGATCGCAACACAATCGGAGATTATTACATCCGCAATCAGCCGCTCGATTCGCGAACTTTTGGAGCGGACGTCCGCACGCCTTCCTTACTTGATTGCCGCCATATTGGTTTTGCTGATTTTCTGGCTTCTGACAAAGGCGTTCAGAGCCTCTTTTGAAAGAGCCACACGGCGGTCAAAGATGGACAGCCAGCTACGTTTGCTTGCCAGCCGTTTAATTTCCGTTTCGATGACGATTACGGGGTTACTGACGGCAATTTCTGTAGTCGTTGACTCTTTCAGTTTTGGACAGGTGATCGCAGGACTTGGCTTCTCTTCCTTTATTGTCGGGTTTGCGACAAAGGACATCCTGAACAATTTCCTTTCGGGAGTTCTGATTCTCTGGCAGCGGCCGTTTCGGCTGGGTGACCATCTTTTCGTCGGCTCGAATCAGGGAATGGTCGAAGACATAGGATTTCGGGCTACGTCGTTGAGAAAAGATGACGGTGAAATCATTCTGATACCGAATGGAGAGATGTACTCATCTGCCCTGACAATTCGCGGAGCCGGCAAAAGGCGTCGGATGAGTCTTAAAATCACCGTAGGATACGATCAGGATGTTGAACTGGCAAAGGAAATTTCGCTCGCGGCTGCCCGCGGGACAAATGGCGTATTATCGTCGCCTGAGGCAAACGTTTATTTAACGGAATTTACGGTTAATGGAGCTGTAATTACCATTCAGTTCTGGATTGATCCAAACGAAAACTCTCCGTTGGACGTTTACGACCGCGTCGCGATAGAAAGCCTGCGAAGGCTCAAGTCCGCTGGCATAATTATTTATTGCAGCAATAAATAAGTTTTTTATGCCGGCAAAGGTCCCGCAGTTTTCAGACTATTGATCAGGTTTAGGAGTAGCCTGCGGCAATGGAGTCGTTCCCGAGAGTCCAAAGGCGCCTCCGCCGCGAAAAAGTGGAGTAAAAATCCACCCGGAATGTTTTTCTATTCCGTAATAAGCGATTACGGACTTGCTCTTGCTTTGGCTGGCAACGCCTATGAAAGGCTGGTTTTCGGTTACTACCTCGAAATCATCATCCTCGGCTTCTGCTGCGGAATCGGTATCTGCCGAATTGACGATAATCACGGCATATCGATCCAGCAGAGGACTTGGATTGGATGGCAAAACACCGTTGTTATAATCCTGTACGCGTTTGGCAAAGCGCGCCAATGTTTGCGGATCGGGTTTAATCAGGCGCCATTTACCATCGGAGCTTAACGGATCGATGGCTGCAGACGGCCGCAAAATCTGCCTTTTTCGTGTGCCTTCCGGCAAGCCTTCCAGCAGGTCTTCGATTGATTCCGGAAGTTTTTGGCCATTGTAAAAAACGACATACTGTCGGATTGCTTCGGCAATCTCTTCTCCGCGGCGGATCGCTTCCAATTCTTTTTCCCTCTGAACCTCTGTCTGAATCATAGGTGCGACGGCAAGCAGAGCCATAGCTGCAATAACCATCAGGCCCATAACGACGATGAGGGTCATACCTTTTTCATTTGCGGTTGTCGATGTCTGAGTTGTCGTTGTCATCATCATCATCAACCGGTCGTTTCACCGGACGATTAACATTGGAATTGACATTAGCACCCGGCGGTATATAACGCGGAAGGCCATCAGGAATGCCCGGAATCCCTTGTGTTGTCGGGGTTTGCGGTATTCCCGGAGCGTAATACGGCGTACCGGGCTGAGGGAATCCCGGTTGTTGAAATCCGCCGGGCTGCTGCGGAAAGCCCGGCCTTGCCGGTGCGGGAGCACCCGCAGAGGTCGTCCCCGGAGCAGGCCGCGAAAGCTCTACGGAATGGCGAAAACCTAGATTTATGTCCTCGAAAACAACCTTTTCCGGCGAAATGCTGATTAATTTGAACCTGCCGCCGATAACGTCATTTAGCCTTGCCGGCGTCGGCAATGGTTTTCCGGGTTCTTCGAGATATGCCGTGTCATTATTACCCATTCGACGGGCGATCAGACCGATGTATTTTACCTGCGGCTTGGGCGGAGGCTGGATAATCAGCATTGACGGCAGCGAATACTTGGATCCGTCCGGAGTCTTTACCAGTACCTGTGCGTTACCCTCGGCGGCAATGAAATTTTGCGGCACGTTAGTTGAAATTCTTTGTGCGCTTGTAAACGTTGTTGGTAGTTCAACGCCGTTCAGATAAATACGAGCATCCGGCGTGAATTTGTCCCCGACTACCTCCAGGCGGAATGATTTGCTGCCCGCATAAACCGTCTGAGGAGAAATAAATGCAAGCGTAAAAGGCGGCGTAGGAGTCGGCGTCGGCGTCGGCAGCGGTTTTTCTACGAATGGAGTAGGCGAAAAAGGAGTTGGGGGCGGCGGTTCATAAAAAGCGAAAATATTCCGGCCGGGATCCGGTGCATTCAGTAATCGCGGCTCATAAATAACGGGCGAAGATTGATAAGTGAAGTCTTGTTCCGCGCGGTTTGCAATCGCGGACTCGGTATTTGTCCGCTTGGGTGAGCCGGCACGTCCGGGAGTCGGCGAACCGGCCGGTGTCTGCGTTGCTGAGCCGGTGATGCTCCCGCCAAATGCGAACCAGAGAGAAAGCAGGGCAAGAACGCCGAGCAATATCGCCGCGATTAATTTGTTTCGATCGGACTTGGATGTAATCGGAACCGCTACCATCTTGAAATCATCGATATCTTACCAAAAAACCTTACTGAAACCGTCGTTTGACAATGTCATTGAGTCCGGGCATCTGTCGCTGCAGGCATCATAGACTCAGACGCCGGCCGGCGGTAATACGCTGCCAGTTCTATCCGCAGGCTTACTATTTCTCCCTGAGTTTTACCGCGCTGAGGCGTTGGCTGCGGATTTAATGGACGAGTAACCGGCGGGGCTCTGAAACCACCGTTAACACCTTGATCAAATTGATTTGGTATCTGCGATTGTTGAGTGGCATTATTCTGTTCCTTGCCGGAACGCGATTCCGCCGGCGACAATTCCACTGAACCGATTACAATAAAATCCCGGCTTGTCTCAAGATCGCGAATAAAACGGCGTAAATTAGCATAAGGACCTTCAACCGTCATGGTCACATAAGTACCGGGGAAAAGACTTCTCAGTCGGGCTCGTCCGCGTTGTTCCTCAGTTTCTCCGTTACTTTTTTCACCGGCTATTTCCAGTGGTGAATAATCGGGGCCGCTTGTGTTTACAAGACCATTAGACGCAATCAAGACATTGAGATTCTGATAAAGCGAGGTCTGGCCAATGGATGCGACAGGCAGATAACGCGTCTCGAAATCATCTACGCTGCCGAGCACTTTGGCTACCTGTGTCTCCGTGTTTGTTATATCCCCGTATTTTTCGCGTGCAGCCGCCAGCTCAGCCTCCAAACGGTCACGGGTAGATTTGTTTCTTTCAAGTTCTCTTTTAGCAGGCAGTGTGAAAACCAGGTAAATAAACAAAGCAGCAATGATCGTCAAAAATGCCGCGCCGACTGCGGCCAATTCCGCTTTTCCCCACATTCCGAGATATACCCGATGCGGCCGATTGGCCGGAGGCAGATCAATCTTTGGCGGTTTTTCGACAATTATGGTTTCTTTTTCAGTTAAAAAGACCGTGCGGTCCGCTTCATCGATTGCTACGGCCCCGTCGTTTGGATTGACGACCATCTCAGGCTCGCCCGCTGCTTCTTTATTTTGCGGCTCCCCGGGTTTGGAAGGGTCATTTATCATTGTTTTGTTCCTCCGTCCTGCCCGTCTGTGGCGGAATTTACCGCATATGTGTAAGAAGGTGTGTAAATTAATCTGAGCCGGTATTCGGTATAGGTTGAGGTATCGGTTTTCTGCAGATCCTGTCCGCGAAGTTCCGCGCGGAAAACGCCGGAATTATTCATCGCCTGTATCATTGACATTACGGCCTGGAAATCACGGCTGATGACGCCGAATTCTATTTCCGCGGCGACTTTGTCTGCGTCACGAAAAACATTTTGAACGACGATGCGATTTGCACTTACTCCGCCCGGCATGACGGATTCGAGGTCGGCAAACAACCGCGACCAGCCAAATGTCTTGTTTGCTACAAGTTTATGTGCGGCAAAGAGCAATTCACGCTGTTCGGGCGTAAGTTGCTGGCGAACCTTTTCCCCTTCGGCTTTGAGCCGTTGAAGTTCCGCCTCCATCTCAGTTATCTGGCGTGCGGTAATTTCATTATCCTTTGCAGCCTGTCGCCACTGTGCGGCTCCAAGGACGATACCTGCAAAGCCGACTATCAAAAGGGCAAAAGCCGTAAGGTACGGCGTTGTCCGGTTTCGAAATGGATTTGTCGCTAGATTCAGCTTGTTTATCACGATCGATGATTCCCGCTCTGCGGGGCGGGCCGGTTCGTTATTAATCTCACAAAAAGTCTAGCACGAAACACGGCTGCTGTCTCACACGCCGAAAGTAAGCGTAAAGTTGCAATATCAATCCATTCTCTGTGGTAACGGACGCCCGCGCTCTTCTTCGGAAATCTCGCGGTAGGCGCAAACGCGGTTTCTGCCTTCACGCTTGGCTCTGTAGAGAGCAGAATCGGCCATTTCGACCAATTCGATCGGGTCTGTGGAATCATTTGGAAAAGAAGCGACGCCGATCGAAATAGTAACATGGTGTATGGCGTCTGTCCGGCCATGTCGTATTACGGAAAACGGGCGATTTTCAATGGTAGAGCGAATCCGCTCCGCGGCGACAAGTCCCTGTGCAAGGTCTGCATCGAGCAAAAATGCCGCAAATTCTTCTCCGCCAAAACGTGAGGCGGCATCGCCGCTGCGCATAATCTCAATTATGCTCTGGCCGATTTCTTCCAGTGTTTTGCTGCCTGTCAAATGCCCGTAGGTATCGTTGACCTGTTTGAAATGATCCACGTCCATGACCAGAACGCAGAATTGCCGACCGCCTGCTTTTGCACGGGCAGCTTCACGGCGAAGCTCAGAGAAAAAGGAGCGGCTGGATAGCAAGCCCGTAAGGTCGTCGTGTGTAATTAAACGGTGAATCTGCCGCTGATATTCGCGGTCGATTTCGTCGAGCAGCTCAAACCGCAGAATGTGTTCGCCTACGGTTATTTTGTCTCCATTGGAAAGTGAAGCCGTCTCGACCCGCTCGCCATTCAAAAAAATGCCGTTGCGGGATCCAAGATCTGTCAAAATATATTCGACTCGGCCGGATTCGGGGTTTTTTACCTGGGTTATTTTTGCGTGTCTCCGCGAAACTTTGGCATCGTTCACACGGACGTCTGCTTCAAGAGCGCGTCCGAGAATGACTTCTTCACGATCAAGCGGAATCGGTACGGCAATCAACTCTCCGCTTAAAAATACAAGTGCGGGTCGTAAATCGCGGAGTTGGCGTTCGGGTTTTAACATACAGCATGTGGCGGGGCACGAATGGAAAAACCCCGACGGCGGGGTGTCCGGCGAATAGAATAACTTAATCAGGCGGATAATTTCCAGTAAAAACTTGTTTTTCAATCATTTTCCTGTTTTAAAGCCGCTTTTGCTTTACTTATCCGGCCCGTAATCAGTTAACATCGATTTCAGATGCGTATCCTCATCGTAAAACTGAGTGCCATCGGAGACATTGTCCATACGCTCCCGGCCCTTGCCGTCATCAGACAAGGGCTGCCGGAAGCCGAAATAGACTGGGCAGTGGAAACCTCAGCGGCTGAAATTTTGCGTGGAAATCCGCTGATCGCCAATCTAATCGAAATCAATACCAAAGATCTCAGACAAAGAAAGACTGCCCGCGGCATTCTCGCCGGATTAAGGCAGCATTCGGAACTAATCCGAAGTCGTAATTACGATGCGGCGATAGATTTCCAGGGATTGATAAAATCAGCTTTGATTACACGCCTTAGCGGCGCTCCGCTGCGTTTCGGCTTTTCACGCGAAAACCTTCGTGAGCCGGCGGCAGCAATTTTCTACAATCATCGAATCAATACCGGTAATCAAATCAACATCATCGAAAGCAATATCAGACTCGCAGCGGAGGCGTTCAGGCTGGATATTCCAGCCGACATCGAATTTCCGATATTTCCGGATAATTCACACCTCAGCGAAGCTGAAGATATAGCCGCAGCGGCTGGCGGACATTTCGCAATATTGAATCCGGGCGGCGGATGGCCGACAAAGATTTGGGACGCCGGCCGTTTCGGCCGTCTTGCCGACCTGATTTTCGAACGCCTTCAACTCAGGCCTGTGCTTACTTACGGGCCGGGAGAAGAAAACCTTGCAAAACAGGCAGCCGAAGCCTGCAGCTCCGGATCAATGCTTACCGTATCGCCCGGTTTGAGAGCGCTTTACTCACTATGCAGAAAAGCGGAAATTTTTATCGGAGGAGACACTGGCCCGACACATATCGCAGTCGCCGCCGGAACGCCGGTAGTCGGAATTTTCGGACCGACGGATTGGATCAGGAACGGGAGTCCATTTGCTGAAGATGTTGTGGTCGAGCGAAACGACATCGACTGTCGGGAAAACTGTTACAGGCGATCTTGCGGGAAATGGATTTGTATGAACATAGATGTTGAAACTGTTTTTTCGGCTGTCAAACGAAGATTGCAGGCGAAAGAGAACTTTCGAACGAGAGTAATTAATGCAAATGCGGAGGCACAGGCCCGGAGCCGAAATTGATGGCAGCCAAAATTGAACTTTTGCTACAGCGATACAGGGTTTTTTCCGGGTTTATCATATCGGCAATTTATATCTATTTTGCAGATCCCGGCCGGCGGTCAATGCCATTAGGTCTTATTATCGCATTGCTCGGCCTGGCAATACGCTTCTGGGCAGCGGGACATATCCGTAAAGGCAATGAACTGGATACCGGCGGCCCTTACGCATTTACGCGAAATCCACTTTATTTCGGCAGTTTTCTGCTCGCCGTCGGCTTTGGGGTTGCATCAGGTGTCTGGTGGCTTGCCGCTATTTGCGTTATTTTCTTCCTGAGCATCTATTTACCGGTAATTCGCGTCGAAAGCAGTGAGTTGAACGCTGTTTTCGGCGCCGAATACGAAGAATACAAAAAAAATGTACCGGTTTTTTTCCCAAGTCTCAGAGGATATAAAAAATCGGGAAGAAAATTTGATTTTGGGTTATACTTGAAAAACGGCGAATATAACGCGATCCTCGGCGCGGCCGCCATCTCCGCTTTTTTGCTGGCACGTTATTACGGTGTCATCTGATTCAACGACATTTTATGAGGCGACTCTCGAAGTATTTGCACTTTTTTCTGTTTGCTTTGGCGATTTCTCTCCAGGCAGCCGATGCTCAGCTTCAGGTGCCGTTCGAAAAAGGCGAAACGCTCAAGTACGAAGGTAAATTAAGCAAGATCGTCTCGGGGATTCCGGTAGCCGATTTGACCTTTACGGTTGATAAAAACAATGACGGCGATTTCAGCATCACTGCCGAAGCCCGCTCAAAAGGAACGCTGTTGAAAATCGCAAGATATTCGTTTATTCAAAGATACGAATCCACAATTGACGCAAACCGGTTTCGTATTGAAAAAACACTTAAATATGACGTCCAGAAAGATCGTGTCCGAAATGGCGAGGCACTTTTCGACTATCGGGATAAACGCGTTACATATGTAGAAACTGATCCAAAAGATCCAATGCGGCCGCCGCGCAACATTGCTTCGGAAATCGCGGACCAAACGCACGACATAGTATCCGGCATCTATTCGCTGCGGCTCCTGCCCTTGTCCGTAGGGCAAAAATACACTCTGCAAATCAGCGACTCGGGATTGGTATATTCCATTCCGGTAGCCGTAACCGGACGCGAGCAGCTAAAAACCGACATTGGCAAGGTTTGGTGCCTGAAGATCGTGCCTGAAGTTTTCGGCCCGGGACGTTTGATCGAAAGCGAAGGGAATATGACAATTTGGATTACGGATGATAAAAGGCGAATCCCGGTACGCGGCGTGGTCAAATCCTCAATAGGAAAAATAGACATCAGGATACGTTCATTTTCAAATAATTCCGGAAACAACAATCAGGCCGCTCGATAGTACACTGCTTGTAACTTAGACGGAAAACCCGCATAATTCGGTTTTGACTTAAGTTTAGATTGTCTTTGTGTGGGGAAGCCGTCTTGGAGATTCACGAATCCGATCAAATCAAAGGTGAAATTGCTCAAAGCCCGGATGCGGGAACAAGTCCCGCTGCACCTGATCCGGGCCAATCGCTCTCACAGATAATAGCAGCATCGCCGGAAAGCAGCGAACTCACGGAAAGTCAACGGGAAAGCGACCCGCTGTCACATCCCGTTCTTCCTCCGCTTTTGAAGAGAGATCGCGCACGTCTGCTCGTACAATCCCCTTTCCGCGTTTACTTTTACTGGACACTTAGAAAAGATCCTTACACTACTCTTAAACGCATTCTCGGAGGCAAGGTCGGTAATTACAGGCTTTTCATCAGACTTGTCGATTCAGACACAGGAAAAACCGAGATGTATCCCGCGGAAGGCTCCGGCAACTGGTGGTTTGATGTGGACCCGGAGCACAAATACCGTGCAGAAATAGGATTTTTCGCTCCGTTTCGTCCTTTTATCCGGATTGCTTACTCAAATACCGTTGAGACACCGCCGCAGCGTCCTTCTCCGCGACAGGCAGAAACTGCACAATGGCGAGTTCCATCACGCGATTTCGCTCAAATTCTAAGCGCCGTGGGTTACCGGCGTGACGCGTACAATGTAAGAATCGCCGGCGACCTTGAAAACGACAGCGATGCCCTGGAATCATTATCTTATATTCTTGGCTATCCCAAAATAAATCAACGGTTTACCGCTGAAGAAATTCGTTTTGCGCTGCATCATCTGGCTCAGGGCCTGCCGATAGAAACTTTACGCTGGAAAATCGGTGCAACATTGTTTTCATTTTTACAACAATATCTGGCCCGGCTACAGACACCGGAGGCAGTCAGACGCATAAAGGAAAGATTCCCGGCCCTGGATGAATACACGGAAGAGGAATCTCCATCCGACTACGCAATCGGCTCCGGCATGATACATTTTCCGGGTTTTCGACGTCCGGCCGGGCCTGGCCGGCGATCCATACCATTTGAAGAAAATGTCAGTTCGCCGGCAACTTCAGGCCGCGGAAATTTATAGCTGATGTGTATGTCAAGGGAAAGTTTTTTATTTTTTTAAGCGGCCGTTTCGGCAATTTGCTTTTTCGGACTTTTGATGCCGGAAATACAGTTTATCTCTTCTATGCCGGTTGGTTATTTCAGCCTGATCCTACACGCACATCTTCCCTTTGTACGGCATCCGGAGTATCCCGAATTCCTCGAGGAAGACTGGCTCTTCGAGGCCATAACCGAAGTTTACATACCGCTCCTTTTCATCCTTCGTAATCTTCGTGATGCAGGGGCCGCTCCGCGACTGGCAATCAATATCTCGCCGCCGCTTTGTGAAATGCTTGCCGACGAGCTGCTTCGGACACGCTATTCACGACATCTTGCAAATCTGCTTGCATTAGCCGAAAAAGAGCACCGGCGAACAATCAGGGAAACACCGGAATTTGCAGAAGCGGCTGCCATGTATGTAGAAATTCTTTCCGCATCTGCAAGTCTTTGGGAAAATCAATATAACCGTAATCTAATCAAAGCTTTCCGTGAACTCCAGGAAGCCGGCGTGCTTGAAATCATCACTTGCGGGGCAACACACGGCTTTCTACCGCTTATTTCCACTCCGGAAGCCCGTCGGGCACAGATTGCCGTCGCAGTCACTAATTACAAAAAACATTTCGAACGTCAGCCGCGAGGCATCTGGCTGCCGGAATGCGCGTATGAGCCCGGTATCGAAGAAATTCTAAAGGAATTCGGTATCGAATATTTCATAGCAGACAGCCATGCAATAATCTATGGCGACCCGCGGCCCAAGTATGGAGTCCACTCACCGATTATATGCCCAAACGGGGTTGCCGTCTTTGCCCGCGACGTTGAAACAAGCCGACAGGTATGGTCAGCGGAAATTGGCTATCCCGGAAATGCTCTCTACCGTGAATTTTATCGTGACATCGGCTGGGATGCCCCGCTGGATTATTTGAAACCGCATTTGCATCAGGACGGTATGCGGAGGCATCTAGGCCTCAAATATCACCGAATTACAGGGAAAGATGTACCCCAGCAGTTAAAAGAGCCTTATATGCCCAAAGCGGCACGGGAACAGGCAGCCCGCGACGCCGAAGACTTCCTTTTGCGGCGCCTAACTCAAGCCCGCGAATTACTAAATTTGTATAATGGACGTCCTCCTCTGATAGTATCGCCTTATGATGCTGAACTATTCGGGCATTGGTGGTTCGAAGGGCCGCAATTCCTTGATTTCTTTTTCAGAAAACTGCATTTCGATCAAGCGGAGATTGCCCCCGTAACTCCGGGTGATTTTCTTGATTCCGGCCTGCCTGTCCAGGTGCAAAGACCTGCCGCTTCCAGTTGGGGCGAAAATGGCTATTACAAGGTTTGGCTTAATGAAAGAAATTCATGGATGTACCCATATCAACACGATGCAGAGCGGTTGATGACGGAAGCTGTCGATAAATTTGCGGATAAATTGAATGACAACAATATTTACAGGACTTTAAAGCAAATGGCACGGGAACTGCTCCTTGCAGAGGCCAGCGACTGGGCATTTCAGATCTATCAAGGAACGACCGTTGAATACTCTGCCCGTCGTTTCAAGTCGCATATTCACAGGTTCAATCTGCTGGCCGGAATGCTGGGAAAACCCCTTTCCGACGAAGATACGGCTATCCTCGGCGAAATCGAGGCCCGCGACAACATCTTCCCGGAAATTGATCCTTTGATCTATCGCAGCAGGAAATGAACTTTTCTGCCTTTTTACACTATTTGCCGTTTGATTTGCCTGTCATCCCGGCGATATGATTCTTTTTTTGCCGGTTATTAAATGAAATGAACAATATACCTAAAGAAATTAAGCCTGCCGACGGAAAACTTGGCGTTCTTCTTGTCGGGCTCGGAGCTGTCAGCACAACATTTGTCGCGGGCGTAGAAGCAATCCGCCGCGGACTTGCTTCTCCGATCGGTAGCCTTACCCAGATGGGAACGATCAGGCTCGGTAAACGTACAGACAATAACGTCCCTAAAATCAAGGACTTAGTGCCGTTGGCAGAACTTGACAACATTGTCTTCGGTGCATGGGACATTTTCCCTGATGATGCCCTTACGGCTGCTCTCAAGGCAGGTGTCCTTGAAAAGGAATTGTTGAATCAACTTTCTGAGCCGTTATCCTCGTTGCGGCCGATGCCAGCGGTATTCGAGCAGAACTATGTCAAACGCCTCAATGGAAACAATGTCAAAACAGGCCGAAACAAGATGGACCTGGCAGAACAGCTTATAGATGACATTACCCGGTTCAAAACCCAAAACAACTGTGACCGGCTCGTAATGATCTGGGCTGCTTCTACTGAGATATTCCTTGAAGAATCCGAGGCACATTCATCGCTCGAGGCTTTCGAAAAAGGGCTCTATGACAATGACCCATCCATTGCCCCGTCAATGATTTACGCCTACGCCGCTCTGCGCTCCGGAGTTCCGTTTGCAAATGGTGCCCCAAATCTTTGCGTTGATATTCCGGCACTCACCGAACTGGCAGACAGCAATCGGGTACCCATTTGTGGAAAAGATTTTAAAACCGGGCAAACATTGATGAAAACAATCATAGCACCGGGCCTCAAGGCAAGAATGTTAGGCCTTGAAGGTTGGTATTCTACAAACATCCTCGGTAACCGCGATGGCGAAGTTTTGGATGACCCGGAGAATTTCAAAACCAAAGAGGAATCAAAACTCTCAGTCCTGGAACACATTCTTCAGCCGGAATTGTACCCCGATCTCTACGGTAATTTTTCTCACGTGGTCCGCATAAATTACTATCCGCCGCGGGGAGATAACAAGGAAGGCTGGGATAACATAGATATTTTCGGCTGGCTCGGCTACAAAATGCAGATAAAGATTGACTTTCTTTGCCGTGACTCAATTCTGGCTGCTCCTCTGGTTTTGGATCTGGCCTTATTTCTGGACCTTGCCGCAAGAGCGGGAATGAAAGGAATCCAGGAATGGCTTTCTTTTTACTTCAAATCTCCGCAGACCGCTCCGGGCCTTTATCCCGAACATGATATTTTTATTCAACTGATGAAACTCAAAAACACTCTGCGACATATGGCGGGAGAAGACCTGATTACTCATCTTGGGTTGGAATATTACGACTAGCCCTTGAGCAATAAATTACATTTTTCTTCGTCTCCGAACGTGTGCTTCAACAAAGGACACAAGATTTTCTATCTTTAGGAGGCGAAAGAAATGTCAGCTCGTTGGGTTACGGATAGCCGCGGCCGTTCACATTATTTACTTCATCAGGAACTTGCACAGTCGTGCGGCCCCGCCTGTGTCGCAATGGCCGAACAAATTTACAAACAGGCCTGTTTGATAGACCCCGAAGGCCGGGCACGCCAGATTTCCCAACTATATCCCGGCAGTTTCGACCCTAAAAACGGAACTTTGGCAACAAACCTCGCTTATGTTCTTAACCATATTGGCGTCCCCGCTTACCGGTCAGAGGGAATAGCCGGAACCAGAATTTTCGATTACTTTTGGTATTACTGTGGAGAAAGGACTCCGATCATTGCGCATATCGCCTGGGCAGGCGGCGGCGGCCATTTTACATTGTTGAAAGAAATCGACAGAAGCACACACAGAATGCTGTTTTACGATCCCTGGTACGACGTTGTCGAGGTTGACCGGCGAAATCTGCCGAACTACAACGCCGGCGGAGGCGCTAACGGCACTTTGAGCGGATGGATGACAATTACACACAGATAAAGGATATTCCCGGCGGTCGAAGCAGTATTGCAAAAGGGCGGCAGTTTCCGTTGACCTTGAATAATTTCGAAAACGCTGTAAATTATAATTCGTATGTGACTTTTATGGGGTCTATCCCATGAAGTCCGGACGGATGAAGAATTCGGCAAACGATTGAAACGTTGAAAACATCTTTCAAATGACGACTTTGCGGACACCCGCAGTCTGAAACAGTATTTTACGTTCAAGGGCAGATTAAGGAGACGAATGAAAAACGAACCGGCGAAAAAGAAAGATCTTAAGGAAAAAGGAATCTTGCTCGATCCGGACAGAAAGAGCCCCCGCGCTGCCGAGTTTGAAAACAAGCTCTCGGCACTAATCGTCGGGCAGGAGCGTGCAGTCCGCCGCATGAGCGGTTTATTCCAAATCTATCTTGCGGGAATGAATAATCCGTCACGACCTATCGGAACCATGCTATTTCTCGGTCCGACAGGTTCAGGTAAAACCCGCGTGGTAGAAGCAGCCTCAGAGGTTCTGTTCAATGACCCGCACGCTGTTGTCAAAATCGATTGCGCCGAGTTTCAGCACTCACACGAAATTGCCAAGCTGATCGGCTCCCCGCCGGGATATCTGGGACATCGCGAAACCTCGCCGATGCTTACGCAGGAAAACCTCGATAAAGCACATACTGAGGACACTAAGCTTACCTTTGTTCTTTTTGATGAAATCGAGAAAGCTTCGGATTCCCTATGGCAATTACTGCTCGGCATTTTAGACAAGGCGACGTTGACGCTTGGAGACAATCGCCGCGTGGACTTCTCGAAGACTATTGTAATTATGACTTCGAATCTCGGTGCACGTGAGATGAGCGAAATGATCTCCGGCGGTATTGGCTTTGCACCGACAAAAGCCGGAACGCCAAAAGAAGATACCGAAATTGATACAAAGATCTATCGTACTGCCCTCGAAGCCGCGAAGCGCAAATTTTCTCCGGAATTCATGAACCGGATAGATAAAGTCGTTGTTTTCCGGAGCTTGAAGGAGCATCATCTGCGCCGTATCCTTGAAATTGAGCTTGCTGCTGTTCAGGCTCGAATTACATCGTCCGCAGGTACAAAGTTCGTTTTCGAATGTACTGATACGGCAAAAGAATATCTGCTCGGAGAAGGTATAGACCTTAAATACGGAGCCCGCCACCTGAAACGGGCCATCGAGCGTTTTCTTGTCTATCCTCTTTCAAACCTCGTTGCTACACAACAAGTGGAAACCGGGGACTTCGTTCTTGTTGATTACGACAATGAGGGCAAAAAACTGACTTTTTCCAAATTTGCCGGGAAGATGATTGTCAGCGACGCGCCGGCAGATGAGACCGATGACTCACCATTAGTTAAATCGGATGCTGTCGGGGCACCTTTACCACAGGCATCGGCTGCTCCGCAGATGAGCAAGTCCAAAGGAGAAAATACGGAGATCTAGAAAATAATAGAGCGGCAATCTAAACTCTCAAATAGCGACAACTTCGATATCAGGGTCGATCTCCTCTCTTATCATGTTCTCTATAGCCATTAGCGTACCGGTAAGAGAACTGGGGCAACTGCCGCATGCCCCCTGGTATCGAATACTTAAACGGTTATTTTCAAAACCGGCAATTTCCAACCAGCCTCCATCTCCGGCCAGATATGGGCGTATCCGCTCGTCAAGCAAGGCCTCAATTTCACGCACTTTCGGATCATCCAACGCAGCCGCGGCAATGGCGCCGCCGATTTCGCCCGCAGCCGTTCCGTTGCCGTTTGAACGGACTCCGGCAACCGCAGGAGCTTCTCGAATAGGAACAGCCAGCCGCGGCAGTATCTCATCCCATTCAGCGTCGTCGGTTTTCTCTACCGTTACCATTTTGTCCATATAGAAAACCGATACTACATCTCCGACCTCGAAAATTGCTTTTGCAAGTTCGTCTTCAGCCGCGGCCAGGGCGTCCTTAAAAGAATGCGAAGTGCCGGCAGAAACCGGCTCTTTCAATATAAACTTTACCGCGTTCGGATTAGGTGTTTCCTGTATGTCTGCTATCTTTGGCATTTGAAAAAGTCTCAAAAGTCTAGTCTATCAATCCTTACCTTTTTGTCAACATTCCGGGGTTCAATTAAGTGTTGAATTGCCCGCAATTGCGTGCCTTATTATGCTAATTTGCCGTAAAACTCTTGCCTTTATTTACGTTTAGGTTTACTATGATGCTGTTTTTGGACGAGCAGACTCAAGCTTCTTAAAGCCGGCATCAGACGACGTCGAGGTTTGGTATTTGGTCGTACTCGATCGGCACGCAATTTTAGATTTTTTCAGACGATCGGAGGTGACTCTTATGCTTTACGGCCTTTTGGCACTCGTTTCTCTAATCCTAACGATTGCCTCTTTTTACATCTACTATGGCAATGCCCGGACGCTATATATCGTCCTTGCGATTATTTTTCTTATCGCAACCGTTGCTTTCGGCGGTATTTTTCTTTCCGGCCGAATCAACAAAACGGACGATATACATATCACGGAATAGGCTTTACACGGCACCATCGGGAAAATGTGCTTTTTGAATAGGCCTGATCCGTTTCAGGATACTCACGTAAAATCGGCCGGGTTTTAGCCCGGCCTTTGCTTTTTTTGCGATCCGGGAATCGATCCGGATCTGGAAAAACCTATTTAACTTTAGCAATAACAGTCCGCTGTATTCCTTGCAGATCTTTTTCAAATGAAACGTTTGTCCAACGATTATCAGAAACAAAAAGCTCTGCTACTCTTTCAGCCTGGCCATAGCCGATTTCCATAATGAGAAAACCTCCTTTGACCAAATAATCCGGTGCAAATTTAATTATTCGTCGAATTATGGAAAGCCCGTCCGAACCATCGGTCAAAGCTATGCCGGGTTCATAATCTTTTACCTCAGGCTGCAAGTGTGTCATTTCTTCCCGCGATACATAGGGCGGATTGGCCAAAATTGCATTGTAGTGCTCAACGGGAACTGAATCGAAAAGGTCTGATTCGATAAATTTTATTCTTCCGGCAACATTATGTTTGGCTGCATTCCTGCCGGCATATTCCAATGCAATTGGGGAAATATCAACTGCTGTAACTGCTGCCGTTGGCAATTCCTTCAGGACAGCAACCGAAATACATCCTGACCCTACTCCTAAATCCAATATTTCAGGTCCTGCGGTTTCTTTGAGAATCTCGACAGCAAATTGGACCAGAAGTTCAGTTTCAGGACGTGGAATCAAGACTCCCGGACCAACGGAAAATTCAAGACCGTAGAATTCCTGGCGGCCCAGGATATATTGCAAAGGCTCGTGCATCAGCCGTCGGCGAACAAAGTCCTCAAATCGTTTTGACTCTTCGATTGACAATTCATATTCGGGATGGGCAATCAGAAATTCACGGCCGCGGCCGACAGACGCAGCTAATATTGAAGCGGCAGTGCGTTCCGGCTCCTCAATCGTTCCGGCAAAAGATTGTCTTGCTGAACTTAATGCCTCGGATATCGTCATTGTGCACCATCGCCGCGAAAGACCGCAGGAATAGTTAATAGAATTATTTTCAGATCGAGCCAGATAGACCAGTTTTCTATGTAATAGAGATCAATTTTTACCATTTCCTCAAATGGTATGCGGCTTCGTCCCGATACCTGCCAGAGTCCTGTAATTCCGGGCCGCATATCGAGTCTGCGGCGATGCCAGGGCGCATAGTTTTCAACCTCATACGGAATCGGAGGCCGCGGCCCGACAATGCTCATTTCGCCTCGTAGAACATTAAAAAGTTGCGGCAATTCATCCAGGCTGGTGCGCCTCAGTATTCTACCGGCGCGCGTTATTCTCGGATCATTTTCCACTTTGCCAAAAACAGTCTTTTCATCCTCGGTTTGTTTACAGACTGTCTGGCCATTGATATTTCTAAGATATGCCTCGCGATGAATCCCGGGGTCGGCGTCTTCATACATTGTTCGGAATTTGTAACAGAGAAAAATTCTCCCGTCCATGCCGACTCGTTCCTGCCGAAACAATATGCGACCACGCGAATCCAGCTTTATCCAGATTGCTATCAAAGCCATAACTGGCAAAGTTGCCGTAATCGCAAAAAGTGAGATGATAATGTCGAAAGCCCTTTTTACAAACCGTTCAACGTCCGACAGCGGTTCGCAGAAAAGGCGAATCATTGGCAGCACTCCGATTTGCTCGATCGAGGTTTTCTGCGGCAAAAGTCCGAATAATCCGGGAGCAAGACGAAATTCGACTCTTTGATTACGGCCGATTTTCATCATAGTCTCGAAAAGTTCCTCGCCTGAGATGTTTTCATCCGCGATAATAACCTCGCGAATGGCAAGACGCGTAACCATCTGAGGAAGAACCTCGAGACTGCCGAGATGCGGGACTTCATAAGTCTCCTTTAAATGTGATGAACCGCTTATTAATCCAACTACGCGATAGCCAAGTTCAGGCCGTTCGGCAAGGGTTGATATTGTCCTGGCGGCTTCGTCGCCGCTGCCGACGACAAGAGTCGGTATAAGATTTATATCCCTCTGCCTGGCGACGGACTGCAAATACCTTAAAACTAAATGAAAAACCAGCAATCCCGTCAGAGCGAAAATAAAATCGAGGACAAAAACACCGCGTGAATAAGAAAAATCACGAAAGGCAAATCCCCCGCGAAACAAAAACGCCCAGGATATTATCAAAAGCGATGAAACGGCTGCGGCTTTAAAGACTCTTATTGCCTCCCTTGCATAGGAAAATGCACCGTGAAGTCTCAGAACGCCCTGATAGGCGAGCATGGAAATCCTTACAAATATGGCAAAATAGAGTATTCCGGCATATGGAACAAATGCCTTTGACCATGCCCAGGCAGTCTCTGAGAGAATCGGCTCACCTTCGCGAATCCAGAATGCAAACAGAAAGCTTGCTGTTGCAATAATCCCGTCCGTAGCAAGAATAAGGAATTTCACCAAAGGCATTACCCACCGCGGCACGCGATTTTTCGTCGGTGATGCCGTTGCAACATCTGCAATCGGGCTGCCTTTTTGCATAGCGGTTTTCACTTGTCGAAGTATTGCCTTGAAAACAACTCCCAATTCAAAAGTTGAAATATTTGCAAATTGAAGTCCTCGCGACCGGAATCATTTGCCGCAATCATATCGCGCACATACCGTTCATTGAAAATCCCGCGATTTCTGATCGCTGTCGGGCTCAACAGGTCGGATATCATCGGGCGAAGCGGACCCCTCAGCCAGGCACGTATCGGTGCAGAAAACCCTGCTTTTTTTCTCCAGACAACATCTCGGGGAAGAATGCTTTCCAGTGCTTTTTTTAATGCATATTTTCTCCTCAACCCTTTGATTTTAAGGGCTGATGGCATTCTCGAGGTAAACTCTAGCATCTCAGGATTCAAATACGGGGCACGCACCTCAAGATTCGCCGCCATGGATGTACGGTCGGTCGTATCGAGATTCAGCGCGGGAAGAAACGTCTTGAAATCCACATATAAAAGACGATTTAGCGGTGACCATTCACGAGCCTTTGCAAAATATCTTCGGTGCTGCGAATACACGTCAAAGTGATCTACAGCCTCAAATATATCCCGAACCAGAACCCGACGTTTCATTTCCGCCGTAAAGTAAGTTCCAAAACCAAGATATCGTTCCTCGAAAGGTTCGGCGGCGCTCTTTGCAAATTTCTTTGCATTTCGAAGCGGACCGGTTAAAGGCCCTCGAAGCCCGCCGGGAAAAATCGAGGAAATGAGGCGTAAAGCCGGTCGTCGTACCACAGATGGAATGATATCCGTAAAGGAAGCGATTTTCATTGCCATATGCCGCGGATAACCGCCAAACACCTCATCTCCGCCCATTCCGGACAACATAACCTTTTGTGTCTCACGCGCTTGTTTGGAAATCAGATACGACGGAATGGCCATATCAATAACCGGTGCGTCCTGATGATAGATCAAAACAGGCAAAAGATCCGCAACATCAGGTTTCAATATCGTCTCGTGGTAATCAATCCGAAACTGTTTTGCCACAGCACGTGCCCAGCGGATATCATCCGGCACTATGTCATATTGCAGATCGTCCGCGGAAATGCCTGTGGTATATGCCGTAATTTTTGTGCCTGCATCTTCTGACATACAGGCAACGATACCCGATGAATCAACACCGCCGGAAAGAAAGGCTCCGAGCGGGACGTCAGCAACCATTTCCATATGCGTAACGCGTTTTAGGACTTCAAAGGTTTCATCAATCCATTTCCGCTCGTTGCCGATATGCTGTTCATTAGAAAAATCCAGATCCCACCACTCCCCGATACGAAATTCACCATTTTTCCAGATCAGATAATGGCCGGGCATAAGCTGCGAAATGCCTTTAAATAAGGTTTTTGGCGGGACAGGCCAGAGAAAAGTCAAAAACTGACTAAAACCTTCAAGATCAAGTTCAGGCTTAAATTGCGGATATGCCAAGAGAGCTTTGATCTCGGAGCCGAAAATAAAATTTCCGCCGACTTGGGCATAATGAAGAGGCTTTAGTCCGCTGCGGTCACGAACCAATGTCATGGATCGTTCCCGATTATCCCAAACTGCGAAAGCAAACATTCCGTTCAATGACTGCAGGCTATCAAGGCCGTATCGGGCAAATAAACGTATCAGGACTTCAGTGTCGGAATCTGTTCTGAAACGCTCCCCTTGGCTTTCCAGTTTACGCCTCAGTTCCCGGTAATTGTAGATTTCGCCGTTAAACGTGATAACGAATCGCCCGTCATCGGTATGAAATGGCTGATGTCCTCCATTGCTCGTATCGATTATGGACAGACGTCTGTGGCCTAAAAGTACACGTCTGTAACCGTCGTCACCGATAGAAGCACAATATATTCCTTCATCATCGCGACCGCGATGTTCTATCGCCGCCAGCATTGATGATAGCGAGGCCTCGTCAGCAGTACCAATAATTCCTGCAATTCCGCACATCTAAATTAATTCTACCTTTGAAATTAAGCTCAAGCGAGAAAAGCCGAAATCAAAGTCCGGCGAATGCCATTATCTGCTCTGCCATCTGTCGTCGCAGATCCGAGTGTCTTGCGCGAGCACTACGTTGCCTTTTAACCGGTAAGATTGCATCCAAATCTTCTTTACGTCTCAAACTATGCAATCGGCCTTCCGAAACCAGATATTGATCAACAGCCGCAGGCTCACCGACAAATATGCTAAAAGCAGGAACACCGAGCGCCGCTGCTTCGCGAACCATTGTGCCACCGCCCGATATGACAAGATCCGCAGCAGCTATGAGATTTGCTCCGTCCAATACGGTTTCGGGAATAATTACATTGGGCTGCGGGTGACGACGCTTGAGGTCGCGGCCCTGATAATCTTTCCTTGGCAGAAGAATTATCTTTACGCCTGGGATTGAAGCAAGTCGATCGATGGTCAAATCCAGAAGTTGATTTTCAAGACTTCGATGATAAAGAGCTTCCGGAGCATGCGGGCGAATTACGGCAAGCACATCATTATGCGAAATGCCAATCTTCTCAAGTTGCCGGGCAAAATCCGGATCTACAGAAAAATCACTCAGATATACATCTTCTTTAATACCGGGATATTTCCACACCTTGTTCTCATTAACGCCAAAACGCTGCACGGCCGAATCAGGAAAACTTTCGGGTACAAAAACCCGCCGCGCCATTCGAAAAGATAAATGATTGGCCGGATGATGTTCATAGTCCATCATATTGATGCTTTTTATGCCAAGAAAACGGGCTGCAACAAGAGGTTCCTGTGAATTGTGGGAGAGGAGAAGATCAATTTGACGGCTGCCGGACCATTTTATTAAAGCAAAAACCCGCTCTAGAAATCTTGTAGTTTTACCAAATATGGACCCGCCGCCATGCCGTCCCGCTACTTCAATATCTAATCCGGCTGCGCGGGCAAGCTCGACAGTTTGCGCATAATCCCGTGCGGTCCAAAGCAATTCTACATTGCCTTGAGATAATTCGCTCGATAGTGCCTTGAAAAAAGGTACGTGCGGGGAGTTGCCAAGATCAATCCAAATTCGAACCGGCGTTTTCTTCATTCACTTTTGCTCCCGAGCGTTTCTATTAGACGAGCAAGCGCAAACGCCATCCAGGCTTGCCCCCAACGAATAAACTCTGTTTTGGTCTTGTAAAATTTGTTTATCTGATATGAAAAACGTCCGGCACCTTCATACATATTTTCTAGTGTCCAGTCAGCAATTTTGCAGGCCAGGGAAACGGCGTCCTCCCGAATTTCCGCAATTTCACAAAGCGTAACAATTGCTGCGGCAGATGAATGTATATCTATAGGATAGGTGCGGTTATGAAAATATTTTGGTGCACCGCAATCAAGAAAAAAGTTGGAAATCCAATAATCAACGCCTTTTGAAATCGCATCGGAAAAGCTTTGAGAATCGGGATGACCGTAGTCAGCCAAACTGTTGTCATATATTGCCTTAAGCGAAGAAATCATAAAGGCTGTATGAAAATTATCAACCCATTTATGCCTCAAACGTGTGCCATATGGCCAGGAACCTTCCTTTGTTTGATTTTCCAGAACGAATCTGGCAGCCTTAAGTGCCGTTTCATGATAAACAGCCTTGTTTGCCAGTTTTCCGGTTCTCGAAAGCACCTCCCCCGCCAACAGGCTGGCATTTAAGATTATGGAATTATCTGCCGGTGTGTAGCTGAAACAAATCGTTGATTCTGATTCAACGGGACGCCGTAAATCATTCAAAATAAAGAGGCTAACCTCATCGGCTGCGTTGAGATACCGAATATCACCTAACATCTCGAAAGCTTCGAGATAAGCCTTTGCGGCAAATGCGGTAGGTACTATTGTCGGCGTTCCTTTCGGTGCGAAAAACGCCCTTGACTGCCAGTCAAAGTTGTAACCGAAGGAACGTGTTGTGCGGCCGTCAGCGGTTTTCCCGTACAAAGCCAGTTCATCAAGAGAATCGAGCAGGCGATAGATAAGCCCGGCATTTCTCCTGCCGCTTCGGATAAGTGAAAGTTCGCTCAATACGAATAAAGCCAAACCTTTTGGATTAACACCTGAAGGCACCTTTAGCAGCGGCCTGATGTTTACGGGAAATCGCTTGACAGCCTGCAGCCAGGCAATTCTTGCAAGCGAAGAACCGGACAATAAAGGGATTGCCTTGAAAAGCCTGCTCTCCAATCCGTCAAACGGATCATAGCCGGCAAAATCCTGCGATTCTGCCCGGCTTATTACCTCAGAATATATTTCCGTGTAAATTGCCGCTGCCTCAGAACGGTTTTTAGTATTATCCGGCATAATATTGGCGTAGCTGACTATATCTGCTGTCAGGGTGAATTTGATAACCTGACCAATTCCTCCGATTGCCCTTTCAATCAAAAACCATCATAATTATGATTTGTTTCACGTTCAAAATGATGAAGTTTATCACGGACTTGCGGTTATTACTCCTTGGCGGCTGGATCGGTGCGGCGGTCTTCTTTATCGGCGTTGCACAGATTGCCTTTGCAGTTTTGCCGCAACGTGAATTTGCAGGTGCAATAGTCGGGCGGTCGTTGGCCGTTCTCAATTTTTCCGGCCTGGCTGTGGCTTTTCTGGTTTTTCTTCTTTCTTTGATAAAAGAACCCGGTAAAGGTCGCATTTTTCTCTGGATAGACCGCACGCTTGCCCTTGTTGTCGCTGCGGCATGTGCCGCCGGACAATTTGTAATCGGCTTTATGATTTCCTCCTTGCGTGGAGAGATGGCAGGTCGTCCTATTGATGATTTCGCACCAAATGATCCGCTTCGAATTAGATTTAACGAATTGCACGAGTATTCGGTTTGGATTTTAGGTATCGCAGTCCTCTCTGCTTTGATTGGTTTTTTTATAATTTCAGCCAACCGTCAGGCCGGAACAAATAACAACAATTTGTCTGAAGTATAGAAAGAGCCGTTTATTTATGGAATTGATAGAAAATCAACCCGATTTTGTAAGAAGATTTACTGCCTGGCAGGCGAATGAAGATCTTGCCGGTTATCCATTTGTGGAAAATACCCGCTCGCCATTTACGGCAGTTCGTCGGGCGCTGCCTTTGACTAATCTGGCACTAATCTCTTCGGCCGGCGCCTATATTGACGGAACTCCGCCTTTCGATACAAACACGAAGGACGGTGACCCGAATTTCCGTGAAATCCCGCGAGAAATCGAGGCGGAGGATCTACGTTATTCCGCTAAAGGATATGATCCTGCCGCTGTTTTAACCGACCGCAACTCACAGATTCCAATCGACAGATTGCTGGAATATGAGGAAAATGCAGTTCTCGGCAGCCTCAACGAATGTTGGTGGAGTTTAAGCAGCTATATTCCAAATGCTGCGATGGTTGCAGGAGAAATTGTTCCCAAACTAGCTGAACGCCTTCAACGCTATAATGTCCAGGCCGCTCTTTTGATACCTGCATCCCGCCTGTGTCATCAAACGCTTGGCATTGTCGCACGCGGCCTTGAATATCACGGTTTCCCGACGATTCTTATCTCGGTTGATCGTTCCGTGACGGATAAGGTGCGGCCGCCGAGAACGGCGTTTTGGGAGGGCGAATTCGGATCAGTAGCCGGCCGGCCTAACTGGAAACAACATCAGCTCCGAATTCTGGACGAGACTTTGCGTTGGCTGGAAACATTTGACCAGCCCGGCACGCGCAAGCTTGTGGTAGATATAGAAACACAGGTAGAGGTCGCTCGGGGAGAAAAATAGCCCGAATTTAGCTAACTTTCCTGAGTTCAGCCGCCCAGTTGCCACTGTTTTACCGATTGAAGCGGATACAACAGCATCAGGATATTGATTAAAAGGCTGTCACGAACCCAAAGAATCAGAAATAGTTCGACCACAATAAAAAGAAGAAGCGACCACCGGTTACCCAAACGCGTTGCTATTAAAAAGCCTGCCGCGCAGGCTGCAATATCCGAAATGGAATTTGCTATCGAATCTCCAAAATAATCAAAAGAAGCAGTATTGGCCCTGTAGCGCTCAATTATAAAATCGCTGTTTTCCAGTATCTCCCATCCGCATTCAAGAATTACGGCCGCAACGAGCCGCCATTCAATTGCAACGCGCGGGAGAAAATACCCGAGTATCCACATGAGCCCGACGCCGTGTAAAAGATGCGTCAGCGTATAAGGATCCAAAATGTGCTGGGACGTATGGCTGCTGTTCCAGGCAGCATTTACAAAAATTGCAGTGTCACCCTGTTTGCACCACCAAACCCTGCCGGCAGAATTTAGAATTACGGCAGTTGCACCTACGGAAATAACAGATGCCGCAGCGGACAATGTAAAATCGGTGTAATTAGACTTATTTACAGTCGGCATCCGTATGTAAAGAAGCGACGCGCTCAAAAAGCAGTTCCCTGCCCGAGGCTTATTCGTCTTTATTCTGTTGAGATTTCTTCTTCGCCTTTAAGTGCGGCCTTTAGCGTGTGCCAGCTTAGAGAAGCACATTTGACGCGTGCGGGAAATTCCAAAACACCGGCAAATACCCGCAGCTTGCCAAGATGATTGTCGTCGTTTTCCACATCCAGTTCACCCAGAACCATTCGATGGAATTCATCAAATAAAATGAGAGCTTGATCCAGTGATTTACCTTTGACCGCCTCAGTCATCATAGATGCCGAGGCTTTGGAAATTGCACAACCGGAACCTTTGAAGGAAACATCTTTAATGGTGTCGGCATCGATTTCAACAAATACCTGCAACGCATCGCCACAAAGCGGATTGTTTCCAACGGCCTTACGGTCTGCCGTTTCGATCTCACGAAAATTACGCGGGTTTTTGTTATGCTCCAAAATGACTTCCTGATAAAGATCGCTTAATTCCGACATTGTTTTACCCAAACACCTCTATCACCTTTTGTACACCGACGGCAAGCATTTCAACCTCTTCACGCGTATTGTAAAATGCCAGACTGGCACGAGCCGTTGCCGGAACGCCAAAGAAATCCATTACCGGTTGTGCACAATGATGCCCGGCGCGGACGGCAATTCCCTGCTGATCGAGTATCGTACCTATATCGTGCGGATGTATGCCCTCGATTGTAAAGGAAATAACTCCTGCTTTCTCCGCCGCCGTGCCGATAATTTTTACCTGCGGAATGTCCGAAAGCAAATCAGCCGCGTATTTAAGCAATTGTTTTTCGTAATTTGCGGCAGCCGTAAAATCTAAATTGTTTAAGTAATCAATTGCGGCACCGAGTCCGATTGCAGGTGCAATCGCAGGCGTGCCGGCCTCAAATTTATCAGGAATCGGTGCGTAGGTAGTTCGCTCAAAAGTCACACTTCTGATCATTCCGCCACCGGTTTGATAGGGCGGCATTTTTTCCAGCCATTCACGCTTTGCATAGACTACTCCGCTTCCCGTCGGTGCAAACATCTTATGACCGGAAAAGACGAAAAAATCAGCATCGAGGTCCCGTACGTCAACGGGAAAATGCGGCACGCTCTGGGCAGCGTCTATACAAACGGGCACGCCAAAAGAATGCGCGGCAGCAATCATCTCTTTGATTGGGTTTACAGTCCCGAGCGAATTGGAAACATGGCTTACCGCGACAATTTTTGTCCGGTCATTGAGCAAACCCAGAAACTCATCGAATATAAGCTCTCCGCGTTCGTTCATCGGGATCACTCTCAGTCGCGCTCCACGCTCCGAACCGACAACCTGCCAGGGAACAATGTTTGAATGATGCTCCATTGCGCTGACTATGATTTCGTCCCCTTCTTTTATAAAGGCCCTGCCGTAACTGGAAGCAACCAGATTCAGGCCTTCCGTACATCCACGGACAAAGATACATTCAGCCGATTCGGCAGCATTGATGAAGCGCCGGACTTTTTCCCTGGCCGCCTCATAAGCTTTCGTTGCAGTCTGGGAAAGATAGTGTACGCCGCGATGGACATTAGAATGTTCCTCAGTGAGGTACTTGACAGTCCGGTCTATTACAGACTGCGGTACCTGCGATGATGCCGCATTGTCCAGATAAACTAATTTCTTTCCATTCACTTTTTGTGAAAGCAGCGGAAAGTCTTTGCGGATATTTTCTACATCGAATATCTGTGTTTCGCGTACAGCGTTCATAAATCCATCACTATCAAAAGGTTAGTCGTCAAATTTCTGTCTTTAACCGGTTCAGCAATGCGGCGTCCAGCTCGGCACGAATTGTCTCAATGCCAATCTTTTCAATAATCTCTTCGGCAAAACCGTAGGTCAGTAGATTACGTGCAAGCGCATCATTCAGCCCGCGTGTTCGCAGATAGAAGATCTCCTCTTCTTCCAACTGGCCGACGGTCGCACCGTGTGAACACTTTACGTCATCATTAAAAATCTCCAGTTGCGGTTTTGTATCAACACGGGCATTGTTGGAAAGCAGTAGATTTTTATTGGATTGCTGCGCGTCGGTTCCCGATGCTCCTTCTCGTACGTAAACTATGCCATTGAAAACTCCCCGCGATTCATCCGTTAGTATGCCTTTATAGGTCTGTCGCGACAGGCAATGGCCAAAACGATGGTCAATCATCGAATGCGTATCGTGATGCTGACGGCCGGCAAGCAGATAAAGTCCGTCAACACGGGCTTCGGCTCCCGGTGATGAAAAAACAACGTCAATGTCATGCCGCGACAGCGCTGCGCCGATATTGATATTAGTCGCATCATAAATACCGCCACAGGCGATCTCAACCTCGGTCAAACCGTAATTAAAAGCTTGCGGAGCATCATTTTGGAGCCGGTAATGTGTCAATGATGCATTTTCACCAATTATGATCCGTACTACGGAATTGACAAATCCTGCAGAAGCCGAACGATGCGACTCAACCAAAGTCGCTTTGCTGCCCGGTTCGAGCACAATGATCAGATGTGGAGCTGACAAAGTGTTTTCTTCCGCTCCAAATTCAATTTGCAGAGGTTCATCCGCTTTTTGCCCTGCTGGGATACGGATAAATTGAAAATCGGCAAAGGCAAGATTCAGCGCGGTAAAACCGTTTCGCTCAAACCTGAATTTTTCGATCAGATTGATTGGAACCGACCGGTGCGAAGCTGCGGCATGGTGAAAATCTCCAATGCTCCAGTCGATTGAGGCAATTGGGGCTGTATTTGTATAGCGCCATTGCTCCTGTTTGGTCGAGGGAAAACCGGTTTCAGTAAACAAAGAAAATGCTTTTTTGCGCGCAGCAAGCATTTCCGCCGATTTTACGGCATTGATAAACTCCCTGAATGATTTTGCCAATGCCGGCTCGAGTTTTACTTTGCTGATGCTCATAAAATTGATTATTGCCGGCCGGCGGCCTTGACCCAATCGTATCCTTTCTCTTCAAGTTCCAGTGCCAGTTCCTTTCCGCCCTCTTTAACGATTTTACCGTCGGCCAAAACGTGGACATAATCCGGCTTTATGTAATTCAATAAACGTTGATAATGAGTTACCAGAATGATCGCATTATCCTTTGAGCGGAGTTTATTGACTCCTTCTGCGACAATCCGAAGAGCGTCTATGTCCAAACCGGAATCCGTTTCGTCCAGAATTGCCAGTTTCGGCTCAAGAACGGCCATCTGCAAAATTTCGTTGCGCTTTTTTTCACCGCCTGAAAAACCCTCATTAACGGAACGCTTAAAAAATTGTGGATCCATTTCAACGATTCGTGCTTTTTCCTTCAAATAATCATTGAATTCTATCGGATCAAGTTCTTCTTCTCCCAAGTGTTTGCGTTTTTCGTTATATGCAAGCCGGAGGAATTGTGCATTTGAGACGCCCGGAACCTCCACAGGATACTGAAAGGCCATAAAAACGCCCTCGCGCGCACGCTCGTCGGGCTCGAGTTCGAGCAGATTTCGTCCCTCAAAGAGCACTTCACCCGAAGTAACTTCATAGGAAGGATGTCCTGCAATGACCTTTGACAAAGTCGATTTACCCGAACCGTTTGGGCCCATAATCGCATGGACTTCGCCACGATTGACCCGAAGATTTAATCCTTTCAAAATTTCCCTGCCTTCGATTCCGGCGTGTAAATTCTTTACTTCCAGTAACATATGATTCTTACCTTTCAAAATCCTTTCCATTTCCAATCCGGGAGTGTCAAACCATTCTTCACGTGCCGTATCGCGTACCCATTGAAACCCGTGTTTTTCGTACAACTGCCTTGCACCCGGAACAAAATATGTAGTGTATAAAAAGACTCTTTCCCAGCCTCCGGATTCCGCATAATTCATTGCGGTTTCAAGCAGGCGATGAGCAATCCCGCGACCCTGCATTTCCGGAATGACGGCAAGACTCCGGATGTATAGACCCTCCGCTTCATTCGAAACCGAAACCGTGCCTATAGCCTTGCTCTCCAGTTCTGCGATCCAGATCGGCCCTTCAACGAAACGTGCGGCTATCTCATCCTTTGTCGGCGTTACTGCCCGGAAGGCATCTTCCGAATAAAAATGTCGATATGGCCCGAAGGCTTTTTGTAAAATATCCGCAATATCTGCAGAATCATCCGGGGCAGCTTCGCGAATACATATTGCCGCGGACTTGATACTTTCCTCTTTAATCATCTTCCGGCCTCTTTGGAACGGGCCTGCTCCAGACAAATCTTTCCATTCAAAAAAAGCGAGGCCTTGCCTCCGATTCGAACCCGGTCACCCGCAAGTTCGCAATACAATTCACCTCCACGCCGTGAAATCTGGCGTGCAAAAAGCTTTTCTTTTCCAAGCCGCTCTGCCCAATACGGTATCAAAGTACAATGTGCCGAACCGGTTACGGGATCTTCCGAAACTCCGACCTGTGGAGCAAAAAAGCGTGAAACAAAATCGCAATCATTACCGGGTGCGGTAACAATTACCGCATGAGTCGGAATCTTTGAAAGCTCATAAAAATTCGGCTCTATTTGTCTTACATCCTCTTCAGATGAATAAACGAGCAGGAAATCCCGAGCACGCATAATTTTTTCAGGCAAACGGCCTATTGCTTCGAGTAGTCCCGGAAGCGGCTCGCTTTCAACGGGCGGACGAGAAGGGAAATCAAGTGTTAAAAGGTCGCCCGCTCTGGTGACAAACAGTTCACCGCTTTTCGTCAAAAACCTTATGGAATCGCGCTTATAACCCAGATAATTGAATAGAACGAATGCAGTCGCCAGCGTTGCATGTCCGCAGAGATCTATTTCACACTCCGGTGTAAACCAGCGCAGATGAAAATCCTCTTCTTTTGGCACAAAAAAAGCCGTTTCCGCCAAATTGTTTTCCGCCGCAATCGCCAGCATCGTTTCTTCATCGAGCCAGATATCGAGAGGAACGACAGCCGCAGGATTTCCACGAAATTGCCTGTCTGAAAAAGCATCTACCTGAAAAATCTGCAATTCCATTGATTATCCAACCTCCCGGATTTCTTAGCCAACGCTGCCTTCCAGCTTGAGTCCCAGAAGTTTTTGTGCTTCTACGGCATATTCCATAGGCAATTCACGAAACACTTCCTTACAAAAACCATTGATTATCAGACTTACGGCATCTTCCTGAGAAATGCCGCGCTGACGCAGGTAAAAGAGCTGCTCCTCGCTAATTTTTGAAGTCGTCGCCTCGTGCTCGACTTTTGCCGAATCGTTCATCACCTCGATGTAAGGAAACGTATTGGCTGCCGATGCGGAGCCAATCAACATCGAATCACATTGTGTATAGTTACGGGCATTGGCAGCCTTGGGCATTATTTTGACCAAACCGCGATATGAATTATTGGATCTGCCGGCAGAAATTCCTTTCGAGACAATCGTGGATTTTGTATTCGGCCCGATATGAATCATTTTGGTGCCTGTATCTGCAATCTGAGCATTGTTTGTCAAAGCGACGGAATAGAACTCACCGATCGAGCCATCGCCCTGCAAAATTACGCTCGGGTATTTCCACGTAATGGCAGAACCTGTTTCGACCTGGGTCCAGGAAATTTTGGAATTGACGCCTCGGCAGGCACCGCGTTTTGTTACAAAATTATAAATACCGCCGCGTCCGTTCTCGTCGCCGGCATACCAGTTTTGTACAGTTGAATACTTGATTTCAGCGTTATCGAGGGCTATCAGCTCTACCACGGCGGCGTGAAGCTGATTTGTGTCAAATTGCGGGGCAGTGCAGCCCTCATTGTAGGCGACATAACCGCCTTCCTCAGCAACGATCAGTGTCCGCTCAAATTGCCCCGATTCCTGTGTGTTGATACGGAAATAGGTGGAAAGTTCCATCGGGCAACGAACGCCCTTCGGTATAAAAACAAACGAGCCGTCTGAAAAAACCGCTGAATTAAGCGCTGCAAAGAAATTGTCATTGACAGGCACTACCGAACCCAGATATTTTTTTACCAATTCCGGGTATTCCTGAACCGCCTCAGTAAATGAACAAAAGATAACGCCGGCTTTCTTCAGTTTCTCCTTGTAGGTAGTTGCAACCGAAACAGAATCGAAGACGGCATCGACGGCTACATTTGCCAGCATTTTTTGTTCGGAAAGAGGAATTCCAAGTTTTTCGAAAGTGCGAATCAACTCGGGATCAACCTCATCCAGGCTTGCTTTTTTAGATTTCTGTTTCGGAGCAGCGTAATAAGTAATATTCTGAAAATCTATGTCAGGATATTCGAAATTTGGCCAATGTCGCGGCTCGGACATTTTTAGCCAGCTTCTAAAGGCTTTAAGACGAAATTCAAGCATCCAATCCGGCTCATTCTTTTTCCCGGATATGAGACGAATTGTGTCTTCATTCAAACCCTTAGGTATTGTCTCGGTTTCAATGTCCGTTACAAAGCCGTATTTATATTCGCGATTGGCAAGTAATTCTGCTGCTGTTGACATCTTATGTTATCCGCCGTTTTCCTAAATAAACGTAACGACCCGCCTTTTTCTCAATATCTTTGAGGCTCCAATGTGCGGTGGATTCCCTGAATCTGATGAAACATTTCATCTACCGTGCGTTCCGAACCTACCAGATTAGCCAGAGTAATCCTCGAAAGTGCGTTTTCCACAATTTCATGCAATCCAACAATCACCGGCCGAATGCCGCAATCTCCCGTATGCACGCATTTGTCCTTCACTCCTGCATAACTGTCGCAATGCGAACTCAGGACGTCTTCATCCAGCACTTTGATTATTTCGTTCAGATAAATTTCATTCGCAGGCCGGGCAAGAAAATAACCGCCCTTGGTTCCACGCGTGGAATTAACAAATCCGGCCTTGTTAAGAAGCCACATCAGCTTACCGGCATTTGCGGTCGAAATGCCCTCGCGTTCAGCTATCTGGGGCAAAGTCAGACTTTCGCCTTCCTTCAATGCCGCAAGCTGGACAAGACATCTGAGCCCATATTCCTCTTGTGCGGATATCTTCATATACTAAAAAGGCTTTGGTTAATAACAAAAGCCAAACAAAATTATCTCAAATCATTACTTTTTGGTCAAGATTGATTGGCCGGTTAATGCTTCTGACTCAGCAAACTTTGAATGCCCTATAGGTCAGGCGTATTTTTCTTGAAATTATAATGAGATACGTCCTGTCGTGAAAAACAAAGTGTAATAAATGTTATGCTCTGTGTCGGTAGAAATATAGCTACAGATGGCTGCGGGGATCCAGAATGCACTCCGGCTCTTAAAGCATCAGTAAAACAGGCAGAAAATAAATGATTAAAACAGGATCGTATCAGAAAAGAAAAATAATCACTGGGAAAAATTGAAGCTGACAAAGCCAATTATCTTAACTGTCTGGCCTTCAATTATCATCGGTCGGAATTTCCATTTGCGCACTGCATCCTTGGCGGATTCCTGCAGAAGAGTCGGGCCGGTAACACTTCTGATTTGCTCGATTTCACCGTTTTCGTCTATAAGCAGCTCTACACGTACGACGCCTGCCGTGCGTGTGGAGCGGGCAGCGGGCGGATAAACAGGCTGGACTTGTCGTGTTGCATAGGGCATCAAAGAGCCCACCGCAACAGGTCCCGCAGGCTTATCTTTGGCAGAATTTGGATCTTTGGCCTTGTTAGCGGTTGGATTATTTGAATTTACCGCAGAATTGCTATCTGTCGTTGCTTTACCGGTGTCCGCTTTGTTTGTTTCCGATTTTTCTATGGTACGCGGTCGGCCGGTATCGGGTGTTGATGCCGGCGAAGCGGCTGCTGCGGGGCCTGTCGCAGTATTTGGAGTTGTTACGGAAGCCGGAGCAGGCGCCTCAGTCGTAGATTTAGAGAATGTTTTTGCTTCATTCACTTCAGATTTCTTCTGAGAAATCGTTAATGAAGAATCAGCCGGATTACCGGAGATTGGCATTTCCGTACTTCCATCCATGGCATTAACGACCACGCTGCGTGAACTTGCCATCTGTTCGCGCCAATCCGCCACTGCCTCCCGCCAACGTTTTGCATCATAGTCGTCGCGTGCGATAGAGGCTCTTGCCGCCGTCATTTCTTCCAAAAGTCCAAATGCCGTACTTGCTTTGCCTGGTTCCGCTGAAATTTCACGTATCTGCGTAATCACTGTTTCCAGTAGCTCACGCATTTTTTCAAGATCAGAAAGCACTTCTATCGGAAGGCTTCGATCACTTGCGGAAATGCCGAATGAGCGGTATCGTTCGGATACGCTTCGGGCAACTTTGGCAATCTGACCGGCAACCGCAGCATAGGATATAAAAGCATTTGGTTTCGTCGTTTTTTGCTCATTGAAAGAGGCAGTAAGAAGATCTTGTGCTTTCCTGTAATCTCCTTTCTCCAAATAGCTGTTCATCAACAGCACTGATGTAACGGATTGTACGGACGGGTCAGCACTTTCACGGCGGATGTTTTCCAATTCGAAAATTGCAGCATTATAATTTCTTACGGCAAGATAAGCTTTTGCTTTGTTTATTCGCTCGCGCATCACATCGGCAGAGGTTGGCGCCGATGAAATTGCTGGTTTAGGTGCGGTATCTGCGGTCGCCGCCGGCATCGTCTGGGCAAATGATGAGGCTGCCGTAAGGGAAAGAAAGATTAAAATTAAATACGCTGAGCTTCTGCCGGCAAGGCGCATAGCAAGTCCTCCGGTTACTTTATTTTTGCAATAAAGGCCAAGCGAACTACTCTGGAAGGCTCACTTTTAATGACCTATTCAACGTATCCCAAAAAATCAAATAAGCGGCACTTGAGCGGGGCCGCATCATTTCCGCAAACTATCGATGATCTTATCCCTGAATACGTTTGCGTCTTTTTTTATAGCATTTTCGTTGAGCGTGAGCAAACGGCGGTTCAACATTACCCAACGCCCGTTGATCATTACTGATGCAACATCGGAGGATTTTGTTGCATAAACCAGGTGTGAATAAAGGTTATACATCGGGGTCTGATGAAGACCATCGAAATCCACAATAACTATATCGGCTGCTTTGTTTGTTTCAATCGAACCTGTAAGGTCACCAATATGCAGCGCACGTGCACCGTCGATTGTAGCCATCGCAAATGCTTCCTCTGCCGAAACTACTTTCGGGTCACCTGAAAAAACCTTGTGAAGCTTTGCGGCGGTGTCCATCTCCTCCCAAAGATTGAGATCATTATTTGAAGCTGCTCCATCCGTACCAAGCCCGACACTAAGTCCAAGCTTCAGCATTTCGGGCACCGGAGCAACGCCGGCGGCCAGTTTCATATTTGACTGCGGATTGTGCGCAATGCCGACACCGCGGCGTTTAAGAATGGCAAGCTCGGATGTATTGGCCTGAATTACGTGTGCAGCAATTGTCCGATTAGTTAAAAATCCGATACTTTCAACAAATTCTATCGGCCTTAAACCTTTGTGATTGCGTTGTATAAACTCAGTTTCCGTATTTGCTTCGGCAAGGTGGATAACCAGAGGAACCTCCAGGCGGTTAGATAAATCCCTGGCCGCAATCAAATGGTCTGCAGAAACCGTGTATGGTGCATGCGGAGCAACTGCCGGAATTATCAATGGATCTTCTTTCCAGCGTTTTATAAATTTCTCTGTGTATGCCAGGCCGGCTTCAAAGGTTTTGTTATCCGGTGCCGGAAAGTCTATTACTGTCTCACCAAGAACACCACGGACGCCTGCCTTTTTCGTCTCCTCGGCAATTGCATCCTCAAAATAATACATGTCGCAATAGGTAGTCGTACCGCCGCGAATCATTTCAGCGAGCCCGAGACGCGTGCCGACACGGACAAACTGCTCATTGACGTTTTTTGCCTCTGCCGGGAAAATAAACCTTGTCAGCCATTCCTGCAGGTCCATATCATCGGCAATACCGCGAAAAAGCGTCATTGGTATATGAGTATGCGTATTGATAAGACCGGGAATAACTACTTTCCCCACAGCGTTGACCGTAACGCGGGGACGAAAGTTCCGCGATACTTCGGTTCTTGTTCCTACAGAGACAATTTTCCCGTCTTTTACGGCGATACCGCCGTCCCGGATAATTGTCCGGGCATCATCCATTGTTACGATCGTGCCGCCTAGGATCAGATAATCAACTGCCTTTGGCAAAGCAGTATTGGCTGACGCAGCCGGTAGAAAGACGAAACAGACAAGCAAAATCAAACTGGCTATTTTGTTAAACATCACAGACTCCGATAAAACAGACCTGGCATTAATACGCAAACGGCAATCAGGTTCAAAAAACTTGAATCTTGGACACGGCCTCTATTTCCCTGTAAGCGAATGTCTGTCAAAAGCTGAGGGCAGCAAATCCTTCATTCCAAGCGTCTGCGATTTTCCATCCAGATTCGATAACTCAACTTCTATATCTCCGCCAAACTCCCAGATTATTTGTCGGCAGGCTCCACAAGGCGCCGTAAGGTCTTCCGTATCGGCAACTACGGCAATGCGCCTGATTCTGTTATGTCCGGCGGCAACGGCGGAGAAAATTGCCACCCGCTCGGCGCAAATTGTAAGTCCAAAACTTGCAGATTCCACATTGCAACCGGTGAATATCTCTCCGCCGTCGGTTTCTACCGCCGCACCGACTTTGAAATTCGAGTATGGCGCAAAGGCATTTTCACGCGTTGCGGCCGCAGCTTTTATTAGATTCGTTTTGTCAACATTCATATACAGATTCAATGAAATCAATTGACCTGTTCATTATTCAGCCTTTCGCGGACAAGACTGCACAGAAACTCCATTGTAACGCCGGCCTGCGATCCTTCGGGAATAATTATATGTGCATGGCGTTTTGAAGGCTCCACAAATTCGAAATGCATAGGCCGCACGGTACGGCAATATTGTTCGATGACGGATTCGACTGTCCGTCCGCGTTCGTTAATGTCACGACGTAACCGGCGTATGAAACGGATATCGTCCGGAGTATCAACAAAAACGCGCATATCAAGCAAATCAAGCACGCGCGGCTCAGCAAATATCAGTATCCCTTCAACGATTACGACCGGCTTTGGTTCGATGATTTCTATCTTGTCGCTGCGCGTATGCGTCACGAAATCATACAAAGGCATTTCAATGGAAAGCCCCTGTTTCAGCCGCATCAGATGATTTACCAGCATATCGCTGTCAATCGAATCAGGATGATCGAAATTAGCCTGGTGACGCTCATCGAGCGGCATATCAGCCAAATTCCGGTAATAGGAGTCCTGCTCGACGAGTACCACATTTTCACGGCCAACAGCATCAACTATTGAACGTGCTATCGTAGTTTTACCCGAGCCCGTACCACCGCAAATTCCAATAATCATAGACATCGCCTGAAATCGGTCGCTAATTCATTCTTACGATAAGTCTGCGCAGCATTTCTTTGAAAACGGCAGAAACCCGCTCGCCGGTTTCCATTACTTCCGAATGATTTATGGGCTCGCCAGTCATTCCCGCCGCAAAATTCGAAATGCAGGAAATACCGACTACGCTCATTCCCTGATGACGGGCAGTAACTGCCTCGGGGACTGTTGACATGCCTACGGCATTTGCCCCGAGCAGCCTGTACATCCGCACTTCGGCAGGAGTTTCATAGGTTGGTCCGGAGAGGGCGCAGTAAATTCCGCGGTGTAAAAAATCTATTTTGACTTTGTCCTCTCCTTTTCTGAATCGCTCCTCAGAAATTTCGTTAGCGATTTCGTTGGCCATCATCGCAAGCCGTTTGTCGTAAACCTCCGTCATATCCGGAAATCGCGGACCGAAACGACTGTCATTCTCTCCCCGCAGCGGATTTACGCCCATACAATTGATATGATCGGTAATAAGCATAAGACTTCCGGGCCTCATTTCAGGGTCGAGGCTGCCGGCCGCATTAGTTATAATTACCTTTTTCACCCCCAGGCGGCCAAAAACCCGCATCGGAAAAGTAACCTGTTCCATTGAATAGCCTTCGTAATAATGAAAGCGCCCTTGTTGTACCGCTATCGGAATGCCAGCGATGGTGCCCAGTACAAGCCTCCCGGCGTGTCCTTCGACAGTAGAAACCGCAAAATGTGGAATTTCATCGTAAGGAATAACGACCTTATTCTCTATTTCGTCCGCAAATGAGCCCAAACCGCTTCCCAGCACGGCCGCGGTAGTGATCGGCTGTGGAAAACGATATCTGATAAATTCTGCAGATTCAGTAGCCTTTTCGAAAATCATTTTAAGTTTTTAACAAAACGCCGCTAAAGGCGAGCCTGTCAGGCTTCCTTTTTGTATGGAATTCCGAGTGCCCTCGGGGCTCGGGATTTGCCGATAAAACCGGCCAATACAATTATTGTCAAAACGTAGGGGATTATCTGAATAAACTGCACCGGAATATCTTCACCGGAAGGCATTTTGATAACACCCTGCAGTTGGATGGCAAGAGATTCGGTAAAACCAAAGAAAAGACATGCGAGAAGCACCGGAAACGGCCTCCAGTTGGAAAGAATCAGGGCAGCCAATGCAATGTATCCCCGTCCCGCACTCATTCCTTTGGTAAAGAATGAACCTTGTCCAATCGAAAGATATGCTCCGCCGGCTGCCGCCAGGACACCCGATAAGATTACGGCAATATAACGAAGGCGGTTTACTGATATACCCGCTGCGTCAGCCGCTTCGGGATTTTCGCCAACTGCCCTCAATCGCAAGCCGAATGGCGTTTTATAGAGTACGTACCAAATAACAGGTACCAGAACAAAAGCAATCAGGGAAATAAAAGGCAATCCATTTATTACGTCCGGAAGCAAAAAAGCCTTGTCTATCTGGTTTGTCGCACCGGAGGCATCATAAAGACGGCTGCTGATCACGGCCGGTAGTCCGATCATCATCAAACTAACGGCAAATCCCGTAACAACCTGGTCCGCTTCAAAACGGATAACCGCAACAGCAAATATAAATGCGATTACAGCACCGGAAATCATTCCGGCAATGAGCCCGAGCCATGGATTGGAGGCTTCATAAGTTACCACCGCGGCGGTAAATGCTCCGGCAAGCATCAATCCCTCCAGAGCGATATTTATAACCCCGGAGCGTTCAGAAAAAAGCCCCCCGAGCGCCGCAAAAATAAGCGGCGTGGCCAGCCGGATGGTAGAAAAAAGCATTATAAGAAAAAACGTCGGGGTAAGTAGTTCGCTCATTTCACCTTCTTGTGTATTTTTGGAGTGCGGCTACAAAAATAATAATAATCGCCTGCAAAACTTCCACGAGATCCTTTGAAACGTATTTCGATTCGATGTCAACGAATATTTCTCCGCGTTTCAATACGGCAAAAAACAAAGCAGCGATAATAATTCCAAGCGGATGATTGCGGCCTAACAATGCGACCGCAATGCCAAGAAATCCCCAGCCATCGGAAAAACCGTCGTAATAACGATACCGATAACCTAAAACTTCACCGATTGCTACCATTCCGGCAAGCCCGCCGGAAATTGTCATTGCCACGATTATCTGCCGCTTGGGTGAAATACCGCCGTATTCGGCAGCCGAAGCATTTTCCCCGACGGCACGCAGTTCATAGCCCCATTTCGTCTTCCAGAGAAAGATATAAGCCAGCAAACACATCAACAGAGCCAGAGGAAATGCCATGCTCAGCGGCACAAAATCGGGCATTCCCGGAATATATTGGCTTATTCGCGGAATATGGGCTCCTTCGCCAATAGCGGCTGTCTGCATTATCGGATCGCCGGGGATTTTGTAGTAATACTGCGTAAAGTAACTTACCAGCGCAATTGCAACAAAATTCAGCATGATGGTGTTTATCACTTCATGCGAGCCAAATTTTGCTTTCAGGTAACCCGGAATAAATCCCCAAAAAGCACCGGCTCCGACAGCGGCGGCAAAACATAATGGAATCAGGAGCCACGATGGCAAGTCAGCCCAGGACCAATTCTGCTCTTTACCGGCGATTGTTACTATCGTTCCCCCGAATTTAATACCGACCCAGGCCGTAACAAAAGCAGCCACGTAAAGCTGGCCTTCGGCTCCGATATTCAATAATCCGCAGCGGAAAGCAACCGCAACCGCGAGGCCGGTAAAAATCAACGGAGTAGCTATAAAAAGTGTGTAACCGATATCACGCCAGGAACCGAAAGAATTCCCGAACATTTGATAATAAGCGGCAAGCGGGTCATCGCCGATGGCCAAAACAATGGCTCCGCCGACTAGAAATGCCGCCAGAACTGCCAGAACAGGCCAGATAATCTCTTTGAAGATGTTCATTTTAATCGAAAGACAGAGCAAAAATATGGTAAATGCTCCGATTTCACAGCCGTGACATAAAAACTTTTGTAACTCGGCGTTGTTAATATACCCGACCGGACGACCTCATGTCATCCGCCGAAAACCGCTAAAGTCACTATTTTTGCTATCCGGGTGAAAAATTTTAAAAAAAATCGAAAAAAATACTTGACAAGTAAATACTCAAGTTATATTATTCTTCTTGACTAAGTAATTAGTCACTTATCACACTAAACTTCTTGAAGTTTGGAGGTGTAAAACTATGAATCTGGTAACTTACGATCCGTTCCGTGAGCTTCGAGCATTACAGGATGAGGTAAATCGCGTATTTTCAAGCACTTTCAGCCGTTCCGGCGAGACGGAATTGATGCGCGGTGCCTGGAGTCCGAATGTCGATATTTTCGAAAACAAGGACCAGATAGTTCTGGAAGCCGAATTGCCGGGGATGAAACCCGAGGATGTTGACATTTCAATCGAAAACAACGTCCTGACAATCCACGGCGAGCGGAAATTTGAAAAGAAGGATGAAGGCGACAACTATCATCGTATTGAACGCAGCTACGGTTCATTTACCCGTTCGTTCACGCTTCCGCCGACCGTTTCCAGCGAAAACGTTGAAGCAACGTTTGAAAACGGCATTCTCAGGCTGACTTTGGCCAAACGCGAAGAGGCCAAACCGAAGAGAATAGAAATCAAGGCGGCGAAACAGCTCGACGCCACAGCCAAAAGCCAGTCGGCGAGCTAATACAAAGGCAGGAACAGGCTTCGGGTCGGTCTTTCGCCACTGGTTAGGTGGTTGAAAAGGCCGCCCGATTTTTTCGCTACCGGCGGCACATTTTTGAAGTAATATTAAACAGCAGGTGAAATTATGAGATTTGATAAATTTACGATACGCGGGCAGGAGGCCGTTCAGGAGGCAATAGGACTCGCTGAAAAGGCTCAAAATCAACAGGTTGAGCCGGAGCATATTCTGGCAGCCATGCTTGACCAAAAGGAAGGCGTCGTGCGTCCGATACTTGGCAAAATAGGCGCCAACGCCGCCGCTATTCTTAATGAATTAAATGCCGCTATAGAGCGATTTCCAAAGGTATCCGGCGGCCAGCAATATTTCAGTTCGCGTACCAACACGATTTTCCAGTCGGCACAAAAAGCCGCTGAGGCTATGGGAGACGAGTATGTCTCCACAGAACATCTCTTGTTGGCCATTGCTGCTGAAAAAACCGGCAATGCCGGACAAATACTTCGTTCCAACGGAGTAACAAGCGAAGATCTTGAAAAGGTCATCAACGATATGCGTGGCGGTGCACGTATTACTGACCCGAACGCCGAAGAAAATTTTCAGGCACTTGAAAAATACGCAACCGATCTGACCGAACTTGCCCGTAAAGGAAAGCTCGACCCGGTTATCGGCCGCGACGATGAAATTCGCCGGACTATCCAGATCCTTTCACGCAGGACAAAGAACAATCCGGTCCTTATTGGTGAACCGGGCGTAGGTAAAACCGCAATTGTCGAGGGCTTGGCGCAAAGAATAGTCTCCGGCGATGTGCCCGAAACCCTTAAGAACAAAAGGCTCGTATCTCTGGATCTGGGAGCGATGCTTGCCGGGGCAAAATATCGCGGCGAATTCGAAGATAGATTGAAAGCGGTCCTGAAGGAAATCGAGAAATCAAATGGACAGATAATTCTCTTTATTGATGAGCTGCACACCCTGGTCGGAGCCGGTGCGTCCGAAGGTGCAATCGATGCATCCAACATGTTGAAACCCGCTCTTGCACGCGGGATCCTGCGGGCAATCGGTGCCACGACGCTCGCCGAATATCAGAAATACATTGAAAAAGACAAAGCACTGGAAAGGCGTTTTCAGCAGGTTTTTGTCGGCGAACCCAGTGTCGAGGACACAATCGCCATTCTCCGCGGGCTGAAGGAAAGATATGAGGTTCATCATGGCGTCAGGATCAAGGATGCCGCCATTGTTGCCGCAGCAACCCTTTCGCATCGTTACATAACCGACCGTTTTCTGCCTGACAAGGCGATTGATCTTATTGATGAAGCCGCGTCAAGGATTCGCATAGAAATTGATTCGCTTCCTCAGGAGATTGACGAACTTGAACGGGAGATACTGCAACTGGAAATCGAGCGGCAGGCCCTTTCACGAGAAACAGATGAGAAATCCAAAGAGCGGCTTGCAGACATAGAAAAACGTATTGCCGACCTCAAGGAAAAGTCTTCAGCGATGAAGGCAAAATGGCAATCTGAAAAAGAAGAAATCGAAAAGATGCGTCAAGCCAAAGAGCAGCTTGAGGAGGCAAAACTAGAGCTTGAACGTGCACGCCAGGCCGGAGATCTCAATCGGGCGGCTGAGCTTCAATATGGCCGCATCCCGGAACTTGAAAAAACTCTCCAGGCCGAACAGCAGCGTCTTGCCGAATTGCAAAAGGAAGGCGTCTATCTGAAAGAAGAGGTTGACGAAGAAGATGTTGCCGAAGTAGTTGCTCGTTGGACAGGGATACCTGTTTCAAAGATGCTGCAGGGTGAGATGCAGAAACTTCTTTCAATGGAGGAAAACCTCCGCCAACGTGTTATCGGTCAAGACGAAGCCCTGATAGCGGTTGCAAATGCCGTAAGGCGTGCACGGGCAGGATTGCAGGATCCGAACCGCCCGATAGGATCATTTATATTCCTCGGGCCGACAGGTGTCGGTAAAACGGAGACGGCAAGAGCTCTGGCAGAATTTCTTTTCGACGATGAGCGTGCAATGATCCGGCTCGATATGTCGGAATATATGGAAAAGCATGCCGTCGCACGAATGATCGGAGCGCCTCCCGGATATGTAGGTTACGAAGAAGGCGGCCAATTGACCGAAGCAGTACGCCGTCGGCCGTATTCCGTGGTTCTTTTCGATGAAATCGAAAAAGCTCATCCGGATGTCTTTAATATTTTGCTCCAGATTCTGGATGATGGCCGGCTGACCGACAGCAAAGGCAGAGTCGTGGATTTCAAGAATACGGTGTTGATAATGACATCCAATCTCGGTTCGCGCGAGATCCAGTCCGTCAAGGATGATGACAAACAGGTGCGGGAAGCCGTATTGATGGTGCTTCGCGAACACTTCAAGCCTGAGTTTCTGAACCGGATTGACGATATCGTCGTATTCAAACAGCTTGGTAAGGAACAGATTGCAAGGATCATCGATGTACAACTGGAGCGGCTGCGTAAAATGCTCGCCGACCGGGATGTATCTATCGAACTCGAGGATTCAGCCAAGGAACTGCTCGTTAAAGAAGGCTACGATCCGGTTTACGGTGCACGTCCTCTGAAAAGGGCAATCCAGACGCTGATCCAGAATCCGCTGGCCGTAAAACTGCTCAAAGGTGAGGTAAGCAGCGGGCAGACCGTAAAAATCTCCGCAGAAAACGGTGAATTAATATTCACGCCCCTCACAAAGCAGAAAGCGGTGAATAGTTAGCGTCTGTATTGCGGGTCGTTACGGAGCGCCAGCGATAAATAACCAATTACCGTTGCAGAGGTAGCAAAGACAATCAAAGCGATCAAAATTGGGCTTAGTTTGTTAATTTTTCCGAAAGCAACGGCTACTACTTGGAACGATATTACTGCGAAAATCCAAACGCTTTCAGCTTTAATTAACCTTATGAATTTTCGAGCCAGCGAATACTGTCTTTCCCTTTCATTGGGATTTATTTTCCAAGGATAGTTAAACTTCTCCGGGTAGTACCCTAGCCATGTTAAGCCTATGTAGAATAAAACACTCAAACCAGCTAGTAGTAATAGATCAGTTTTACTTCCCGTTTGATCCACATCTCCAGCGAAATCAAAATGTATTGGAATTACTTCAGGTAAAATGTTCCATACAAAAATTATGAGGGCAAGTTGGAAAATCAAGCCCACAAGAGCAGCGATCTCAAGTACTAAATTTAAGCCTTTAATTTTTTTTCCCATCGCTAATATTCAACCTCATTCGTTTCTTTTGAGACTTGTAACTTAACCTCATTAAATAAATTTGAGAATGGCGGACAGAATTGAAGTTCGATGGCCAATACCTCTTGGAGGAAGGCCTAATAAAATCAGCGAAAGCAAAATCAACGTGGAATTAGTTCTTACAATTGATGTCCTTACAAACGACGATTTTAGTAGGTTCTTCATAGTTACATTTGCTCTCTTTGGTTTGTCAGGTTGAAAAAAAAACGCGTAAATTTTACCCCCCCCTTGAAATTTGTCAAGCCTACGGTCGTTTTTTTAATCTTTTGTATATTTGAATTTTGTATTTTTGAATAGTTACGAATCTGTATTACATCAAAACCGAACATAACTCTTCACGAAAAATAAGCAAATTTGATATCATTAAAACAGTAATAGATAGTCAGTAATAGATAGTATGAAAAAAAATGAGTCAGAAATTGGTGAGCAGAATACCCCTAACATATTGTTCGAGGACAAGCGGCGATTTAACGAAAAGGGCGAGCAGATAAGAAAAGATCCGCCCGCCGACACAGCGGAAGCGGTGGCTAAACCTGCCAAATCGCCGCGTGAAGCTGAACTGGAGGCACTGTTGCAGGCCGAAATTTCCCGGCGCGAAGCGGCAGAAGCTAAATTGGTAGGTGTTCAGGCCAAGTTTGAAGAAGCAAAGGCTGCACTAGAGCGGGAGACGGCCGAATTGCGAGCCAGGCTGACAAAATCTCTCGAAGAAAAGGCCAGGCAATCGCAAATTGAGTTCCTTTCAGCACTTTTACCCGTTTTGGATAACCTTAGCCGTGCAATTGCCGCAAGCGAAAGCGACCCTTCGCTGGAACATCTTCGCGAAGGCGTTATCGGAACAGCCCGTTCTTTTGAGCAGGCGCTTTTGCAGGTCGGTGTTGAGCCTGTTCCGGGCATTGGAGCGGATTTTGACCCTCAACTGCATGAAGCAATAGACACCGTCGAGGTAGAACCCGAAAATGAAGGCAAGATAACGGCAGAACACCAGCGTGGATATCGTCTGGGTGGCCGTCTGATTCGGCCTGCAAAGGTACAGGTAGGTAAAGCACGCGCAAATTCGGCCGGTAATTAAAATCGAATTTGCCTTAAAAATCCCGTCAGAAAACTGAATTCTGACATTTTTGACAAAATTTACGATATTTCGGTTCACGTCCGGTGTCGGCATTGTTTGCGCCGGACGCATTTTTTTCGGAAAACCGGTCGCCGTTTAATGTATCGGGAAAATTAAATCAGGGAAAATGGCAATTCTCTCCCGGAACCGTTCAATATGGAAGTTTGTGGTTTTAAATCTTGATTCCCGCAGCGGACGAAGTGATACAATAGTAACCGGGCATATGGCGCCCTTCTTTTCGCATCTAATTTCCGGGGTACTCTAAAAGATTATGGCAGACATAGACGCTTATAAAGACAAATTCAGCGAAAGCGGCCAACGCATTTTGGATGCAGCCCTCGAAGAATCGAGACGCCGGGATCAGAACTACGTTTCTATCGAACATATCCTGCATGCTTTGGCACGTGAGGAAGATGACCTTTTTACGTCCACGATGCGCGATCTTGCGGTTGACCCGCGGTCTGTGAAATTGCTGATAGAAAAGCGCCTGGAAAACGGACGCCAGCACACGGGCAAGGGATTTCGTATCGCTCCCGAAACAACCGAACTATTCAAACGGGCAATGGACCGGGCAAGGTCGCAGGGCCGCCGTACTATTGACGCAAGTGATATTTTCTATGTCCTGTCAAATGACGAAAGAAGCGTCCTGAACGACGTTTTGCAAAATCTTGGCGTGCCCGCCGAAGAGGTTGCACAAACAGCCCGAACGCGTATCCGTAAACGCGAAAAAGAAGAAGAGCGTTCGCGGCAGAAATATGAGCTGCCCGGTTTTCTGCGACATTTCGGCGTTTCAATGAACAAATTGGCACGGCAGGACAAAATCCCGCCCACAATCGGCCGTGAAAAGGAAATCCGGCAGATGATTGAGATACTTTCGCATCGCGAACGGTCAAATTCACCAATGCTTGTGGGCGAACCCGGCGTCGGTAAAACTGCGGTGGTTGAAGGACTTGCAAGGCTGATCGAGCTGGAGCCGGAAAAAGTACCTGCACGGCTGCGTGACGCGCACATTGTCCAGCTTCAAATGGGCGGTCTTGTTGCCGGCACAATGCTCCGCGGAATGTTTGAAGAGCGTATCAAGGGAATAATAGACGAGGTAAAGGAAAAAGACCATATCATTCTCTTTATTGACGAAGCTCATACCATCATCGGAGCCGGAGCCGCGCTCGGTACATCTTCCGATGCGGCGAATATGTTTAAATCTGCCCTGGCACGCGGCGAATTGCGTATCATCGGCGCAACGACGATGACCGAATATAAGGAATATATTGCCGAAGACGAGGCCCTCGCCCGGCGATTCCGGCTTGTTAAGGTAGAAGAACCTACAATTGATGAGACCAGAAAAATACTTTTCGGTCTCAAACCGAGGCTTGAAAAGAATTATTCCGTGACAATCAGTGAGGATGCAATCAATACCGCGCTCGAAATGTCGCCTAAATATATCAGAAGCCTGCACTTACCGGACAAAGCCATCGGCTGGCTCGATACTGCCTCGGTCAAGGTGGAGATAAACGAGCCGGGCTCCATGGTAGTTAAGCCTGAGCATATTATCGAGGTTATATCGCAGGAATCCCGTATTCCGAAGGATATGATCTATCGCGATACCAGCGACCGCTTCGCCCTGATGGAAGAAGAACTCGGCAAACGGGTAATAGGACAGCGTGAGGCTGTCCGTGCCGTGGCTGAACGGCTCCGTCTGAACAAGGGCCCTTTGAAGGAAAACCATTACGCTCCGGATGGTGTTCTCCTTTTCCTGGGACCGACCGGTGTCGGCAAAACCGAACTTGCAAAAGCCGTAGCCGAATTTATGTTTGGCGATGAAAGCAAAATGGTCCGTATCGATATGAGCGAATACGGTGACGGAACCGTAGGCATTGAAAAACTTATTGGAATGCCGCGCGGGATCGTCGGCTCCGAACGGGGCGGTATTTTGACCGAACAACTGCGGGACAATCCATATACGGTCCTGCTGCTTGATGAAGTCGAGAAAGCCTCGCCATATCTGATGAACATTTTCCTGCAGGCTTTCGACGAAGGCTGGCTGACGGATGGACGCGGCAAGAAAGTTTATTTATCGGATGCCATCGTCATTATGACCTCAAACCTTGGTTCGGAGAATTTCAAAAAATTCGAAAAACCGCTTGGTTTCGGCAACAAGTCGCTCGGCGATATGATGCAAATCAAGAATGAGGTCTTAAAAGCCGCCGAACAAAGGTTTTCTCCGGAATTTCGTAACCGTATCGATGAAATTGTGGTATTTTCTCCGCTTACAATGGACGAAGTCCGCGAAATTGCGAAACTTTACCTTAACAAGGTCAAAAAGACAATGGAGAAGCAAGGAAAATTCATTGAGGTTACGGATGCGGCTATTGATTTGCTGACCGAAAAGGGTTACAGCCCGTCCTATGGTGCACGTTTTCTCAAACGTCACATTGACCAGAAGGTAAAACTGCCGATTACAAACCTCTGGAAAACCGGTCACAGATTTCTCGTTGATGCGAAAGACGGCGAGATTACCGTTACCTCGACCGATTCTTTTATGCTCAACTAGCCTTTGAATTTGCTCTTTTCCCTTTCGGGCTTCGATGCTACCATGACATCGAAGCCTTTTTTATGCCGGCACGAATTCCTGTTCTCTTGCTTACCTTTGCCTGCCTTTGCGCCGCCGTCCGTGCACAGGCGGATACGGATCCGCGGGCGGCGGAAATTTTGCAAAAGGCCATTGCGCAACTTGGCGGAGAACGCTACCTAAAAGTAAAAACGCAGATCGGCCGCGGGCAGTTCAGCATCTTTACCGGCGGCGTCGTTGCCTCGTTTCAGACATTTTATGACGTCTTTGTTTTCCCCGATCGCGAGCGGACGGAATTCAAGTCCGGCAAAGTCCGTTTTGTCCAGGTAAATGTCGGCGATACGGGCTGGGTTTATGATGGCGAGCAGGACCGGATAAAAGACCAGACCGCGGAGCAGATTGCCGCCTTTCGCCGTTCAATCCGCGTCAGCCTCGATAATCTGCTTCGCCGCGGCTGGGCAGGCAAGGCACGGCTTGAATACGTGGGCCGCCGGCCCGCATCGCTCGGCCGCCGGAACGATGTTTTACGCCTTGTCTATGCGGACGGCTTTGCGGTCGAGTTCGAGTTTGACGAATCAGGTCTTCCGCAAAAAGCCGTTTACATCCGGAAAAACGGCGACGAGGAAATCCGCGAGGAAGATCGTTACGCCCAGTGGGTAGATATCGGCGGCATCAAAACGCCTTTTATAATTGACCGTATCTCCGGCGGACTACAATCCTCGCGGATAAATTACGAATCCGTCGAATTTGACAAATCCGTTCCCGATTCCATTTTCAGCAAGCCGGCCGGCGTCAAAGATCTGAAGAAAAGCCTTCGTTTGTAGCGGCAAGGCATAGCCTGTCTGCCGGGCTTAATTCAATTTTTCCAGTCATTTAGCCCGTCTGATCTAAACTAAAATGCGAAGTCATGTGGAACGTTCCACATTTTGCACAGTGTTTCATCCGTGATTTAGATTTACAATCACAAACAATATCCTTCCGGCCGCGCGGATCTTTACGGCAAGACTATAAAGTCTGCATTGGCCAGATCTTCGTTCAGAAAGACAACGAGCGTCGGGTTTGCAAACGTGTACCGCCTCGACGACACCTCCAGAATGTAGGTGAAACCTGCCGTCAGGCCTGAAAACGCGTAATAGCCAAATGTTGACGTTATCGTGCTATGACGGACACCGTCCGGACCGGTCAGTATGATCCGGACGCCTCCTATGCCGTAGCCGTCGGGTGTAGTTACGCGGCCCGATACCGAAACTCCGGCAGCGGTCGGCGTCAGGTTCTGAAACCAGAATCCGTTGTGCAGGTTGAACTGTCCGCCGTTTGCATTTACACCTGCGAACAGGTTGTTTGTACCTGCATTGCTCAAAACGCGATTGCCGCCGATGTTGTATTGAGTGGATGCATTAAAAATGTTCGCCGTGCCCGTGCCGCTGATGTTGAAATTCGAAGATGCCTGCGGCGAAGTTGTGTTCTGTATGTAGCTGCCGCTTCCGGCAGGAACGCTCGCTACAGGGATCGTCCCCGTCACCGCACTGCCGTTTACCGAGCCGATCTGCGACGCCGTAACGCAACCCACACACGCACCTGAAAGCGAATCCGCACTCGTCGCCGTCGTAGCGCTGTCGGCATTAAGACTCTTTACCGCGTACGGTGCCGACGTTATCGGCTGTCGCGGAGCAAGCGTAGTGAAAGCTCCGCCGCCCGCCGGCCTCACAGCGATCTGCAGGAACCTCGCCGCTCCCGGAAACTGTGCCCCGAAATCAAGCCGCACCGTGAATATTCCATTCGTCACGGAAACTCCCGAAACGGTCAGCGTCGCACCTTGCTGCGTGCCCGAAACTAGTGAGTCAAACAAGCGAAACTCAAAATCATAGTTGCCCGTCGGCGGCAAACCCGCGTCCAGCAGCCGGCCCTGATAGGTAAACCCGGTCGATTGCGCATAGGCGCCAAAAGTAAATACAAAAACCAGAACGATCGCTCCTGCTATATTTGATCTTCTCCGTTCCATTGTTTCCTAACTCTCCCTTGAATTTATTTGAAATCAATTAATTACGTATTAACCGGCGCCGAATAGCAGACTAATGTGCAGAGTTAAGCCTTTAACCCTTTACGCGTAAAAAAGCCTTTTTTGGTCAATTGATTTTTTGCATTTTGCCAAAAAAATGGCCGCCCGGGTCGGGGCGGCCTTTTCTGGAGAAAAGTTTCGGTCGGAGCAGGAAAACCTGCCCTGAAATTATATGAAAGCAAAGTCGAATTGTGCCTGATGAATGTTCGGGTCTGCAGTTAAATCCACCGGGCCGAGGTATGCTTCCACCTCTTCCAAAACATGTTTTTCACTTGTTCTCAGTGCCCTGGCTACCTCGGGGTGAACCCGAAGCGTGGTCTGGCGAATATCTTCCATATGTTTGGAGAGTCTTCGTGCCTCAGCCAGAAGCTCATAGCAAACGGTTGTCGGAGATTTGACCCAGCCGGAACCTTCGCAGTATTCGCAAGGTGAACACATTGTCCGTTCCAGCGACTGCTTGACACGTTTGCGGGTCATGATTATAAGCCCGAAATCATTGAAAGAGAGGACTTTCGTGGGCGATTTATCTCCCGAAAGAGCCTCTTGAAGCGCCTGCAAAACCTTATGACGGTTGCGGCGGTCCTCCATATCAATCAGATCGAGAACGATAATGCCGCCAAGGTCGCGCAGCCGGATCTGTCGGGCAATTTCTTCAACGGCCTCGAGATTGGTTTTTACTATCGTATCCTCAAGACGGGCATTGCCCTTCCCGACAAATTTGCCGGTGTTTACATCTATTGCTACCAAAGCTTCCGTCTGATTTATGACCAGATAACCGCCCGATTTCAACCAGACACGCGGTTTTAACGCCTTGTCAATTTCCTCCTGAACGCCAAAGGCCTCCAGAATTGGTTCCTCGCGGGTATAAAGTTTCACGCGACTGACCATTTTAGGCTGAATACGATTTATAAATTCAACTATTCTAAGATATTCTTCTTCGCTATCGACGCGGATTGCCGTAAAGTCATCCGACAGTTGATCGCGCAGCAGACGCTGAACCAGATCCAGGTCCTGATGCACAAGCGCGGGCGATTTTGCTTTTTCGGAAGCTTTTTTAATATCCAGCCAGGTTCTCACCAGATATCTGGCATCTTGTCTGAGGTCTTCTTCAGAAATGCCTATTCCGGCCGTTCTTACTATAAATCCACCGGATGGAACATCCTCTTCTGCCCGAATTCTTTGAATGAGACCGCGAAGCCGGCTCCTTTCGTTAGACGATTCGATTTTTCGCGATACGCCGACATGTTCGATCGTAGGCATATAAACCAGAAAACGTCCCGGAAGCGCGATGTGTGAAGTAATGCGGGCACCTTTACGTGCAATAGGTTCTTTAGCAATCTGGACAAGGATTTCCTGTCCCTCCCGAAGGAGATCGGAAATCGTCGGCTGAGGCTGGCGTTCCCGTCGGTCAGGTTTGCGTCCGCCGTCGCGGCGATTATCGCGGTTTCGGTCCTGGCCTGATTCCTGTGTTTTGGTCAGTCCTTGCCCGGTTGGATGGCCGTTTTCGCTTAAAGCAACGGAATCGCTTTCGTCCTCAGCAATAAATCCGTCAGCCGTATCTGATATTAAATCTGAAGAATCCTGGCCGTGGAGTTTATCTTCTTCGGCAAAGGATGTATCACTTGAAACATCTGTTGAATCTGAAGCCTGTTTTTTCTTTCCACGCCCGCCACGTCTTCTTCCGCGTCCACCGCGTCGAACAGCCATTGCGGCAGTTTCGGGAGTTTCTCTGATCGAAGCTTCGGCATCATCAGGAAAACCGCCGTCTGATAAAACCTCTGATTCATCTTTCACATTATCGGCCGGCTCCGGCTCTGCTTCGGAAACGGACGACTCCGCTTTCTTTCTGGACCGGGAGCTTCGTTTCGGCTTTTCGTTCTCAGATTCTTTTTTTCTGGTACGTTTTTTCTTCTGCTCTCCCGGGTCATCGGCGTCAATCGCCGATTCCTTTACTTCCTTTGATTTTTGAGTACGTCTGCCGCGTTTCTTTGGTTGAGGTTGTTCGGTTACTTCTTCATCTTCATCGGCTATACGTTCAAAAACGGGTTCTGCTGTCCCGATGGCAGGCAACAGCGAACCAACCTCTGCGGCGGCGGCTTCCTCCATATCGAATTCGACGGCCCTTACCTGATCAACAATAGCTTCCTGAACGTAAGCATCCTTGAATAATTCGCCTGTTTCCTCATCATCAATTATGCGCTCGAAACCGGCATCGCTGAATTCGATTTCCGGCGGCTCGGCTATATTGATTTCAGAGATTTCGGGCGGCTGCGGTTCGACATCTTCAGGTTTCAGGTCATCGGATAGCTGCTGTTCCTGTATGGTTTCAGATGGCTTGCGTTTGCTGCCGCTGCGTTCGCGTCTTTGTTGTCTGTCTTGTTTTTCAACGGATTTTTTACCTCGATGTTCATCGACAATTTCGGCAAGCGGTTCTGCCAGTTCCTGTGCAGATTCCATTTGCTTTTCTCTTTCCAGACGCGCGCGCTCGATCTTTTCAATGGCTTCACGCTTCGCTTCTTCGGGAGAAAGTTTCCTGGATTTATCCATTACGATACGTTCGATTTCCTCTTCTTCATCAAAGAAATCCGAGACGTATAAAAAGGCGTCGCGTTCCAGCCCGATCGAGACAAAAGCAGATTGCATTCCGGGCAATACACGCTGGACTCTTCCTTTGTAAATATTTCCGGCGATTCCGGTATTTTCCTCGCCGCGTTCGATGTAAAACTCGGTAACTTTTCCGTTCTCAAGTATTGCAATTTTCTTCTCGCGTCCATTGACGCTGACTATCATTTCCTTTGACATAGATAGACTGTCGCCTTTCCAAATAAATTTCAAACGTTGGATTTGCGGAAGCGATTGCGGTTTGTCGAAGTGCGGACGGAATTCGATTGAAAAGAAAAGGTACGCTTTTTATCGGGACAAGCCCTTTTTTGCGAACTTAGTGTAAAAGCACTCTTCTACGAACAATGTCAGGCCAAATATGTTTTGTCTTTGGCCGCAGTCTGATAAAAGCTTTCTCTTACACACCAAATCTTTCCGTTAAGAGTTTCTTAACTCCTCTTCGCAGGGAGCGCAAATCCTGAAAAAACTGCGATCGCGCTCAACCTTCAAAAATCTGTTTCCTCGCCGGCTTTGCCGACAAATACCTTTCCGCCTTTGCTGTTAACCGCCCGGCGGGCCGTAATCGCAGCTTAAGGCAAATCCACGATTAGTATATCGGAAATTCTTATACTGGCAAATGCCATTTAACGATTGATCCATGATGCCGAAGTTTTCATTTCGTCTTCCGGGGTTTACAATTGAACATTACTGATTATTACAGAAATGACACCGGAAAGATCGCCGTCAATAAATTTTCAGTACATCAATGACCCCGAGGGATTCCGACGGGCCTGCGGTGAAATCCTGCGCGAACCATATCTTGGGTTTGATACCGAAACAACCGAAATCGATCCTTATCATGGCAATCTCCGATTGATCCAGTTGAGCACGGGGAGAACCACCTATGTATTTGATTTACTTAAGTTTACCGACCTCAAAAGCGATCCTGTACTCGAACCGCTGAAAGAAATTCTTGGTAATGAAAAAATCGTCAAGATAGCTCACAATGCTAAATTTGATTTGAAATGGGTCAAACACCATCTCGGATGCGAGGTTCGCGGAATTTTCGACACTTTTCTGGCAAGTCTCCTGATCGCGGCGGGAGATAGCGACCGACGGCATTCCCTTGCTGATGTGGCTCAGTTTTTTACCGGCGTTGAACTGGATAAGAGCGAACAGGTTAGCGATTGGTCAGCCGCGGAACTCACTCCCTCACAGTTAGAATATGCAGCCCGTGATGCGCAGATAATGCCCGCTCTGCGTGAGCAAATGGCCGAAAGGTTGAAAAATGACCGGCTTGAAGAGGCTGCAGAAATCGAGTTTCAATGCCTGATGCCGATCGCTCAATTGGAATTGAATGGCATTTTTCTTGATCGCGAACGCTGGATCGAACAGGCCGAAAGGGCTCGTCGTGAAGAAGAGGCAATCGCCGAACAATTGCAGGAGATGCTATCCGCCGGCGTCGCGCAAACAAGTCTGTTTGGCCGGGCAGAGATCAATCTCGATTCCCAGCAACAGGTTGCCGACGCTCTCCGAAACCTCGGAATCCCCGTTCCCGAATCCACACGAGCATGGGAATTGCAGCCATTGGCTGATAGTTACCCGGAAATCGCGAAACTTCTTCAGTATCGAGCCGCAAGAAAATCCCACACTTCTTTCGGTGAGAATTGGCTGGAATTCATTGAGCCGGCAACCGGCCGGATACATGCGGATTTTCGTCAGATAGGTGCCCCGACCGGCAGGATTTCCTGTTCAAATCCAAATCTCCAGCAAATACCGGCCGAAGATGCTTATCGTAAGTGCTTTCGCGCACCGGAGGGTCGCCGGCTCGTAATCGCAGATTACTCACAGATTGAGTTAAGAATCCTGGCTGAATTCTCTGAAGACGAAAATTTCATCAAAGCGTTTGAATCCGGCGCGGATTTTCACCGCATGGCAGCCGCACAGGTATTTAATGTAGCTCCCGAATCCGTCACTCAGGATCAGAGAACCTTTGCCAAACGTTTGAACTTCGGCATCGTCTATGGCGTTGGCGCTTCGCGTTTTGGTTCCATGACAGGCCTGTCCCGTTCCGAAGCCGAAAATATGATGCGGCAATATTTTGCCACTTTTCGGCGTTTAGATGCATATCTGCGTGAATCGGGTCAGCGCGTTATCAACGAGCGCATGGCAAGAACCGCTTCCGGCCGTCTGCTCAGGCTCCGGTTTGATGAAAGCAATCGTGAAGCGGTGGCTGCTGCCCGGCGTTATGGTGTGAATATGATGATTCAGGGCACTTCAGCCGACATACTAAAAAGGGCTTTGAGATTTCTCTATGACAATTTGGCTGACAGTTCGGCAAAAATCGTAAATACGGTCCACGATGAAATTATTGTGGAATGTGATACCGCAGATGCCGAAGAGGTAGCGAAAAAAGTGGAAAATGCCATGCGCGATGCCGGTGCGCTATATCTGATGAAAACTCCTTTACTTGTTGAAGCTCGTATTTCAAAGGAATGGAGCAAAGAATAAGTTTGCTAATATAAAATTCGCGGGAATTCCCCGAAGTCCGGCCTAACCAATTTCCGTAATTTCCAAAAGTCCCTTTAGCAATCGAATCTGCTTTTCCGTGAAAGTAAATTGACTATTACCGAGAGCTGCCCTTGCCGTTTTCGCGGAGACAATTTTCACCAACTGCGTACGTGATAATGAAATATTAACGTATTCCATATTTTCGCGTGGTCTTGAGGCATATCTGAAATTAGAGGCAGGGAAACGATCATTATCTACAAAAAATTCTACCGTCGTTGCAGTATTAAAGCGCTGTGTTTTTGAAAGTATCCAAAACGAGAAGAGAAACTCCGTCGGTGTTTTATTCAGACCGTTACCGGGAAGTATCAGGCCCGCAGCAAAATTTATTGCCTTTACGCCGGCTCGTTTTGCTTCATTATCGCTAAAATTTTCACCGACTCCGCGGATTGTGGTCGTAGCCGCTTCCGCATCAAATTCCACAGAAATCGCCTTTGCCAGGCCGAGAGCTTCTGCCCGTGCTCTGACAGCCTCATAGTTCCTGGTCTGCGCCGAAAGAGGGAGTAAAAACAGTAAAATAAAGAAAAAAGAAAACGATAATTGTTTCATTTAGTTGGAAAAAGTGATGCGTTTACCGGATTTACCGGAGAATGCCGGTGAATCCGGCCGCTTTAATGACAGGACAAAATAGCGTTACTGTGCAGTGGCCTCAGCTTCCTGGATTTCAACGTAAAGAATTCGCGAGCAGCTTTCGCAAATTATTACTTCCTTGGCGCTGCGGACATTAACAAGCATCTGCGGGCGTAATGAAATATGACAGGCCGAACATGATCCATTTACAACTTCTGCTACGGCAATCCCGTCACGGTTTCTTTGAGTAAGACGATCATAAGTATATGCCCAATCTTCTGGAAGTGTAGCTAATGCGGCTGCCCTTTTTGCGGAGAGCGTCTCGAATTGGGATCTCGCGGCAGAAAGCTCTTTATCGAGGGATTCCAAAGCTTCTGCCCTTTTAGAATCAAGAGAATTGATTTCGTCTGCACGGTCCGAAAGTTCCTTCTCGACTTCTTCAAGGGAGGACATCGTTTCGACAAGTTTTGTTTCAATATTATTTATCTGTTTTTGAAGCGTATCGATCTCTCGCATTGCAGTTTCATATTCTTTCTGGTTCTGGGCATGCTTGAGGTTGCGCTCGGCTCTTTCAAGATATGTTTTATTTTCCGCTAAACGATTTTCATTTTCTAACTGTTCAGCCTTTAGACTCTCACGCCTGCGCTGAAGTTCACGAATAGAAAAGGCGTGCTGTTCAAACTCTTGTTCGATGCCGGCACGCCTTTTATCTGCGGTCTCTATGATATTTTTTAATCTTCTTAAATCGTTATCGGTTTTTTGCAATTCAATTAATTTGACTAATTCCTCTTTCACGTTTCAAAACTCCTTTCAGGCAGCAGGGCGGCTACCCAATCTTATATTGTAATTCATAGGTAGAGGATTGACAACGTCCGGTTTTAAACTATGCAAATTGGACTTGTAATTTATGCAAGAGCCAAAATGTGCCTGCGAACAAAGGGAGTATCAACGGGCATTCTGACGCCTTCCGGTTTGCCGGCAAACCAAACCGGACGGCCGCTGTCTTCCAGCAATGCAAGTGAGTAATTCATTTTTGGCATGCCCGGATGTGTGAGCCTTCCAACTGCAAGTGCACCGCCATATAAAATACCATCGTCGGGGTTTCTCGGCCATCCGGCTTCAAGCAACAGGGATCGCACGCCAAATTGAATTTTGTGCATTACTCCCGTGTGTCTGGCTCTTTCGTATTCAAAGCGGTGCGGTTCGATACGTTCGATTTCCGGCGGAGAATTGAGAATGCCGCTCAAGGCTTTCTCTACAAAAATTCCTGCAAGCCATTCTATCGCGAGTGACCGAAGATGATCATTGCGGCTCCGCAGTTCAAGATATTCGGCAACGGATTCCTTACCATCCGAAAGCGCACGCTTCCTCGCTTCGCGGAGCAACTCCTGCCATATATCATCTGGTTTGGGCATCGCCGGTTTAACTATGCGGGCAGCGCGGTAAAACGCTGCTGCATCCATTAATAAATGTTATCATTCTTACAATGACTGACAACCTGAAAATGCCGGGACGATTCAAAAAATACATAGTGCCTGCAGGCTTATATCTTTTTTTGGCAGTATTTATATCATCTGTCATAGGCCAAACGGCAAAAAAGTCATCCCAGGTCTCTAAACCAACTGCACAGGCGACGCCAAAACCTTCACCAAAGCAGCCAACTCAAAAATCATCAGCCAAATCTCCGACGCCTAAACCGGCTCCTGATCCTGAACTCGAAAAAAAACGATTCGATGATGCCATTGCAATATCAGACCCTTCCGAGAAAGCGGCGGCTTTGATCAAGTTTATTTCCGAGTTTCCGAAAAGTGAATTGCGGCAGCGGGCTCTGGAATCTCTGGCTGTCTCACGCGCGGCACTTGCAGAACAAAACCTGCTTGCCGGAAACACGGAATTGGCATTACGCCTGCTTGATTTATCAATAGATGAAGCGCCTAAACCATTCAGCGATAAGCTTTTCAAAGAAGTAATCAGTAAAATTCCCGGCGGTTTGTTTTGGCGTGGACAACGTGAAGCGGCATTTAAGCTGGCGGGAAAAATCGAACAATATGTCTCCGAAGAGCCGCAGCGTCTATTGGAAATAGCATCTTTTTACCTTTCCATTGAGTCAGGACGAGAAGCCGCTCGCATTGCTGAAAGAGTACTTGAAATTGAGCAAAACAGTGCGGCTGCCTACGTTACGATCGGGATGGCAAACCGGATAGATTTTGATCTTGAAAAGGCTGAAGCGGCGTATCAAAAAGCGGTTGATTTAGCTCCATCCGACAAAACCGCGCGGCGCGGCCTTGCGGATATTCGCCGCGCGCTCGGAAAATCCGATTCGGCTACGGAAATCTATCGCTCCCTCGTCGCCGAAGATGAAAACGACGACGCCGCTCGAACAGGACTAATCCTTTCGCTCTTTGAGGCCGGTAAACCTGAGGATGCAAATGCCTTGCTAAGCAAATCTATTGATGCGGATGACGCCGGTATATTTCTTTTGGGCGGAGTTGCACATTGGTACGCCGCTAATGGATCCGGCAATAAAGCTGTCGATTTTGCCCGCCGCGCTTTAGCAAAAGACCCGCGATATGTCTGGGCCCAGATTGCACTTGCACGTGGACTGGTACTTACAGGAAAACCCGTAGAAGCCGAACAAGTCCTTATTGCAGCCCGAAAGCTTGGCAATTTCCCTACCCTACAATACGAAATTGCCGCCGCAAGACTCGCGGCCGGCTTCTTTCGTGACGCTGCGGACGGGCTTTCCGAGTCCTTCGATTTGTCTGACGGGAAATTGAAAACCCGTCTCTCAGGAAGAATAGAGCGCGCCTCTGATAACTTTACGGAACTGCTGGCTCCTGAAACCCGCGCCGCTATTTTTAGTCCGCTGCCGCTGATTAACGACAATGAGGCACGACTGCTGAAATCGCTTCTCGGGATAAAAAAGTTATCCGCTCTGCCCGAAGCATCAAACGAAGAACTGGTAGCCGTCGCCAAAGATTTCGCATCGGGCACAGATAACATGGCTCCCCACCGTGCACTTTATACTGCACGTCTTTTAGCCGGTCGCGGCATCGGATTGGACCTTGCCCTGACACTATGCGAGATTGCATCTAACCGCTTGGATGATGCCCTTTCCGTGAGTAATCCTGCCGCAGCGGTGATGGCGCCGCAACTTTATGAGGCTCGTGAAACGGCATTTGGTCGAAACGAATTCCTCCTCATACCGGATGTACCGAGACAAACTTTAAGCGCTATCTATAGAGGCGAAATAGAAGAGACCATCGGGCTTGCACTTTTCGCACAAGGCAAGCCGGAGGATGCAGCAACTAGATTTCGTCGTGCGCTGACCGTTTATCCGAAAGACAGTGCCTGGTGGAGGTCTGCAATGTGGAATCTCGGTACAAGCCTCGAAGCGGCCGGCGAAGATAGAGAAGCATTGAAATCATATATAGCCAGCTACAAAATCGACAGGCCCAACCCTTCCAGATATTTAACTATTGCCCGGCTTTACAAGAAATTGAACAGTAATATTGATGGTCTGGAAGCCGAAATTGGCCCGAGCCCTTTTGGTAACCTTAATCTCACAAACGATTCATCGGCAAATTCCGTAATCTCAGAAAGTGAAAAGGAGCAAACAACCGAAAAGGAAAAGCAGTTATCTTCCACCGCTTCAGAACCTGTAACTGAACAATCATCCGGAAATAAAACCCCTGAAACAGCAGCATTAAAGAACCCGGAGCCACCGAAGGACGACAAAACGACAAATGTAAGCCCCGCAGAAAACAATGAAGGAACACCTGAAAGTGGCCGGCCGCGCATCGTTCCGGGGAAAGAAGTCAAAGAAGTCACATTGCCTACAAAATGTAATCTGACCCCAAGCCAACAAACAGTTTCAATCTTAAACAATGGCGGGAACATTGCTCTGCTGCTGGATTTCGATCGGGATCTCGGAATTGATGCGATAAAAGCTGTTTCAGATTCGCCCGATGATGTCCGCGTAGATGCGGAACCGGAGATTGCCGGAATTCGTGGAAGAGCACTTTTCATCATTCGCTCAATAAGCACGAAAACAGGCTTCTTCAATGTAAGTTTCGCATCTCCATGCGGGAGTGTTTCCGTAAAAGTAATTGTCCGCTAAGCCGATTTGCCGGAAGTATTGGAACTTGCTGTATAGATTTGCCTTGTAGCTAATGTTACCAACAACAAGAAGAAATATGCGTTTGACCAGGTTCGCAGTGGGAAATCGAAAAAACTGTGAAGCAGAATGCCGCTGCATCCGGCAAAAGCCCCTATCCGCAGGTTATGCAAGTTTTGGCTGATTTTAGCTGTCTCGTTGATTCGCCTCCAGCTCTCGCGAAAAAAAAGAAACAGAAAAGCAAAAATGAGAATGATTCCTGCGATTCCTCCATCGGTCATCATTTGCAGATAATCATTGTGTGCCTGTTCTACACGGTAAAATCCATTTCGGCTATCAAATGCCGTAAACGCCACGCCAAAAGCGTCCATTCCTACTCCAAGTAACGGATAAGCCAGAAAAATCCGGATTGCGGTTGACCAAAAATATAGACGCCCGCTGGTAAAGTCTCCCTCCCCTGAATTAATGCCGAGACCTCGTAGAACTGAGGCATCGCCGCCCAGGAAAACAGCCAGCCCAATTATTATTGCCGCCAAAAATATTGAAACGATTACAGAAATCAAACTGCTTTCTTTATTGAGTCGTTTACTTCCGGCTCCAAAAGAAAACAATCCGATTACTGCCAGCATTGTAAGATAACCCAGTACGCCACCGCGCGAACCCGTAAGCAAAACGGCAACCGCCATCAGAGCGGCAGCGATCAAAAATAGCAAACGGACTTCTAATCGCTTTCGTGAAACAAAAGATGCAATCGCCGGCCCGGACAACATTACCATCAATGCCGCAAAATGATGTTGATTCACATAGGAGCCAAAAGGAATTGCATTAGTCGTAACGCTGACTCCATAGATAGCATCCGGACTGGCAAGGCGCTGTATAATCGCACCAAAAGCAATTACACCGCCGAAAATCGTCAGCGCAACGGAAAATAATTCCAACCGGCGCCGCGAAGCAATGAAGGTATATGCACCAGCGAAAAAAACCGTTAATGCAAAAAGACGGTAAAGAAAAACCTTTGTTGCATATGGATCGAAAGATAAGGCAGCAGTCGGCTGCATTGAAAGCATTCCATAAGCCGGATCAACCGGACGAAGCGGAAGCAGTTGTATTACACAAAGTACGATGAGCCCTGTAATCGGATAGAATAACGAGCTGCCGCATAACTCAAATTCCTTGTTACGCAATGACCGAACCGCCCAGATACTTGAAAAAACAATTGTTAAAAAAGCAACCGGCAGCAATGACGCCGAATCATTGGCACCATAAGCCAAAGTAAGTAAACACGGGATTACTATCAGCAAGGTAACCAGCGTCCGGTTTCCATTTTCGGCACCGGTTTCTGATTCCGTATATTGATTCGGTAAAATTTCTCTAATTTTCATCTTCGAGTCGGAAGTCGTCCAACCACAATTTGCCGGAAATTGAGCAAAGCTGCGGCCTGCAATTCTCAAGTATCATTTGAATCACTATGCCGTCGGAATTATCAGGTGTCCTGAATGAAAACCCCGCCGTCTTCCATTCACTTGTCGGTTTAAACGGTTCAGAAACCGCCAGGCGGCTTAGATCAGCCGCCGAAGCGACTTCCCAACGAAAAGCGGCATCTGATTTCAGTTCGCTTTTGTAATTAAATCGGAGACGGTAACTTTTCCCCGGTGTGACGGCGATCAACTGGGAAATCCGGCGAAAATCTGCCGTTGCGGATCCCGTGTAAGCTATCAGTAAACTATAATTGCCTTCTGATTTTATTGTATCCGTACGGGCAATCTGCGGATATGTTCCAGCGCCGACGTTCCAATCGAAATAAACCGTTCCCTCGCGGCGCACGTCATTTTCAAAACCGCCGTTTGTAACTGTTGCAACTTTTGGAAATGATTCCGGAGACACAGCCGCAAGTATGAAAGCAGCCTGTCTGAATCTTTTACCGGCAATGAACTTAGCGGCAAGATTATTTACAAAATTCTCACGATTACGGTAATAAGGCGGAAGAGCATCAAATAATCTGAATGCATTGTCAAACTGTTTGTTTTCGGCAAGGCGAATGATGATTTCCCTCATCGCCGTCGGCTCATTGTTCAGCAGCTTTGCGGCGGCGTCCGCATCGCCGGAATTCAAATCCCAAGCAAGTGCCGCCGCTGCGCCTGCCAATGTTTCATCAGTCGATATTGCACGGCGAATTTCCACAAAACCTTCTTCTATTTTCCCTTTTCGAACAAGAGCATTTCCAACGGCCCAGAGAACACGTGAATAATTCGGCGCCAATTCTAGTGCCTGCCGCAGCTCTGCTTCTCCGTCTTCTCCCGCGCGTTCTTTCGCGCGGCCCAGAGCCAGCCAATAGAAATAATTGCGTGGAGCAAGTGCAACCGACGTTTCATACTCCTTTATTGACCGCCGTATTGCATCAGGTTCCAAGGTATTTTCAAGTTGCCGGGCAAGTGAATAATGAGTACGCGGATTTGATGGGTCCAACCATACCGCCATTTCAGCAAATTCTAATGAATCGCCCTTAACGGCAAGAGTATCTGCAACTCCCCAAATACCTGCAAGCAAAGAAACGGTTACAATGCCAAGCGCGGCTGTTACGATGATAAACCCGGCTGCTTTGCTGTTTATCGCTATTGGCATTTGTAAATAAATAATTGCAACTATTCAAGATCGATTGGTTCAATTCGCATTTCTGCCCGTTGAAAGACAATCCTCGTTTCACCGCATGCAAGCCGGATTTCGCGAATCCGCTGATGTGGTATTTTCTTTGACGAAACGATTATTTCACAGACGCCTTCGCGGCGGCATATTTCTTCGATTGAACCATTGGCATCATAGACGCGGAGGCCGCTGATCGTTTTCTCGCGTTTTAATGGATCATCATCGATAAAGCCAATCGGAATGATATTCCATTCCGGATTTTTTCGTAATTCACGAAGCACCATTTCACCTCCGTCTCCGGCACCATAGATCAATGCGGGACGGCTGCCGGCAGGTCTTGGTGTCGGGGTAAGTTCGCGCAGGATGCGAAATGTCAACCTGCTGCCTACAATCGCTACGAAAAGAATTACGCCATCCAAAATAAAGACAGCCCGGGAAAAGTATTGAAATCTATACAGCAACAATACGGCTGCAATGCTTAGCAATGAGCCGAGTGCTACACCCTTGGCATAAACAATCAGATCGCTAATAGAAGTATAACGCCAGATTCCGCGGTAAACACCTGCGAACAAAAGAGCAAATAACTTTATGACCAGAATAAACGGCAGCGTGTTAAGGAATAAATCCCGATTGGGGCTATCCTCAAGAGGACCGAATAGTAAATCATATGCGGCATAATATGACACCGTGATCAATACCGCATCAAGCAATATTTCGAACACTCTGCGCTTATGCGTAAAATGAAGAAGAAATGCGAACACCGCATTGTCGCGAACCGCACTTTCAACATCGGTTTCGTCATAAACCCTCACCTTGGATAGAAAAACTCCGATAATTGTCAAAGCGGCAGTAAATAGAGCTATTAGTGAAAGACTGGTTGCCGTCGGCAATTCCCGTACCGCTACGGCAAGCAGCCCCGCCGAGATTGCAAGTCCGTAGAGAAGCAGCACGGCAGAACGCTCCGTAAGCCCTAGCGCAACAAGCCGGTGCGAAGTATGGTCCCGCCCGCCTTGAGTTGCCCGCTTGCCGCTTAATTTCCTGATTATTGTTACAAAGGTAGTATCAAAAATAGGCACGAATAATATCAGGAAAGGAACCGCAAGAATCGAAAGAATCCCTCGGGAACGTCCGCCCGATTGTGAGAGCAGAACTGATGCCGACAGTAGAAAGCCTACGAACATTGATCCGCAGTCTCCCATAAAAATCGACGCCGGGTTGAAATTGTACAAAAGGAAACCTATCAGGCTTCCGATAAATACCGCAACAAAAAGCAGTTCCGATATTTGCCCGTCGGAGGCCAGCCCCGCAGCAAGTGAAAGCGATGCAATCGCTGCGATTCCCGCAGCAAGACCATCCATATTATCAAGCAAATTAATAGCATTGGTGATCCCGACTATCCAGAAAAGCGTCAGCCATATATCAAAAATCTGATTTCCCGTAAGCGGTATTGTCATTCCGAACCCGATAACGACAACCGCGCCAATTATCTGCCCAAATAATTTTTGATATGGTTTGATATTTAGAAAATCGTCTATCAATCCTACGATAAACAACCATGCTGCTGATGCAAAAACCACCATTGAACCTTGCGTCTTGGGCACAAAAATCAAATATCCGATCAGCGTAGCCAGAAAGATTGCAATCCCGCCGAGCATTGCCGTCGGACGCTTGTGCCACCGGTCATTACGCGGCTTAGCTACAAACCCGTACCGAACGGCGCACCAACGGATGGCAGGCGTGATTATCACAGAAGCAGCAAATGCAGTAAAACCGGCTATTAATGCAGAAGGCAGCAGATCCATTGCTCAAATCTATTCATCAATTTCATTTGATTGATAAAAAACGTTGTTTTAGCTAGTCCATTTAAGTCACGCCAATTCGCTATACAACTTGCGTATATCATCTACCAGTCTATGTTTTCCATATTTTAGAGTAACGAATTCCAATGCGTTCTTCACCAGCTTCTGTCGTAATTTTTCATCATTTGCCAAATAAAGCAAGCCTTTGGCGAAAGCCCGCGCATCGCGAGATGGAACGCCGACACCACGTTGCCGCACCGAAAGATTACCGATGGTTTCGACTTCGTCACCAAGCAGATCACTGACTCCGCCAACAAGCGTGGAAATAACCGGACGTCCCGCCGCCATAGCCTCAAGAATAGAAAGCGGCGTGCCTTCATTTAAGGACGTCAGGCCAATTATATCGAATGCTGAAAAAAGACGTGCGACGTCTTCCCTCGCACCAAGAAAATCGACACTCTCTGCGATACCCAGATCTTCACACATTTCCTCCAGCCGTCCCCTCTCGGAGCCGTCACCAACAATAAAAAACTTTGCCTGAGGAGCATCCGAAGATTTGATAAAGTATTGCGCCGCCTGCAGAAACATCGGTAAGTTCTTAATAGCCGTCAATCTTCCGAAAAAAGCAATGGCTATTTCCTCATCAGCAATGCCTAATTCACTTCGGGCTGCACCGCGCGTAGCAGGCTCACATATAAATGAATCCAAATCAATGCCTAGAGGAACAATGCGAAATTGATCTTTGCGGCCGATTGCATATTGCCCGTGTATCTCGCGAAATTGGGAATCGGATATTACTATAATTGCATCCGTTGCCAGTCTTGCAAGCAATCGCTCAATAACAACGAAAAACCAGGACTTCAAACGTCCGTAATACCCGTGAAATACGTGTCCGTGAAAAGTATGCACGACCGCAGGACGTCGGCCGCTTCGGAATGTTATTAAATCAACTCCCCGTGAAATCAGTGCGGCAGCCCTGCCAACGGCTCCTGCCTTGGCCGTATGTGTATGTATTACATCAGGGCGAAAACGACGTATTTCACACAGCACTTTGTAAATGCAAATTGCATCCCTGAGCGAGAGTTCACGGCTCATTTCACTGATGTAATATGGCCGGACACCATGCTGATCGGCAAAATAGGACATATCCTCTTCGCCATCGGGCACACTGCCTGCAATTAAAAGGGTATCGTCACCATATTTGGCCAGTTCGTCCGTTAACCATACAACATGGCGCGCCGGCCCGCCAACATTAAGCCGGGCAATTATCCGAAGAATTTTCATTTGCGGGTCGTAATGGACGGCGAGCCGGCGAACCGCCCGCGACATTTACAATGCGGCGGGCGATTCAAACGATCTTGCGGGACGATCGCCGCCGGCCGCCGGCACCTGTAAAAATTACTAAATATCAATCCATTTTGTAAGGGGAATTCGGGTCAGCCTCATGTCTGATTTCATCTACGGGCTCGCGCTTGCCTTTGCCCATATACAGTCTGTTCGGACAGTTAATCACCATGCCGTCAGAATCCCCGATATTTTTGTATCCATGCACCACTCCTTTCGGCACAACAACTGCCGTAGGTTTTTCCTCTCCTGCATCAATCTCCATCATAGAATAATATGTGGGCGATTGAGGGCGGTTATCCCAGAGCCTCAGGCGGAAAGTCGAAGGGCCGAGAAAACAAAATAAATCAGCCTGATCCCGATGTTCATGTGGTCCGCGGGCAATCCCTGGCCGCGTAAATGAAATATATGACATAACAGGGAAAAACTCTTCCGGCAAATCATCTTGACGAAAAAGTTCGGCCAACCAGCCCCGTTCGTCATGGTATTTTTTTAACTCATACACTATTACGTCAGCAATTTGTCCGATTTTGAATTCCATTATTTTCAAGCAACTAAGTTATTTAAATTACGCTCGCCGTCTAATCAAGACGATTTGCCCCGGTTTCTGCAACCAGATTTGATGCCCGTAAGAGACTCTCGAAAGTTCCGGCGTCTGTCCACCATCCGTCCAGTTCATTCCAGCTCATTTCACCGCGTCTGATGTAATGATTGTTGACGTCTGTAATTTCCAGTTCCCCGCGGGCCGAGGGTACCAGTGTCCGGATAACATCAAAAACCGTGTTGTCGTAAAAATATATTCCGATCACTGCATAGTCGGATTTGGGGTCCTGCGGCTTCTCGTCGATTCGTACAACACGGTCACCGTCCAATTCGGGCACACCAAAACGCTGCGGGTCGTGAACGCGTTTAAGCATAATTTTTGCTCCGCCGCCCTGTCGCCGGTATTCATCGGCTGCACTCCGGATATTTTTTTCAATTATATTATCGCCAAGCACCACACAAACAGGCTGATCATCGGCAAAATGCTCGACGAGAGAAAGGGCATCCGCTATACCGCCTTCTCCTTCCTGATATGTGTAATTGAGGTGCTTTAGCCCAAAGTCCTTGCCGTTACCGAGCAGACGAAGAAAATCACCTGCCGAATTGCCGCCGGTTACTATCATTATGTCATCAATGCCCGCATTGATGAGCGTCTGAATGGGATAGTAGATCATCGGCCTGTCATAGACCGGTAAAAGGTGTTTGTTGGTAATTTTTGTTAATGGATGTAACCGCGTGCCAAGCCCGCCGGCCAGAATTACGCCTTTCATTCGTTTTTGAAATCAACTCCGTTCCTTAAAAGAAATTATCGCAAAATTCAATTATATTGAAATCCGGAACAGGATTATATGGCGGGTAGAATTCGCCATGCCGCGAATATAGACCATAAACAGGACGCCACGGTGCGAGAGAAATGTAAATTTCAGGTACCGGATATCGCCATTCTATTACTTTCCGACCATCGGTAAATGCTTTCAAATCCTGTAATGCAACCGGATCTCCTTCGGCAGTTACAGCCGTCCAGCCTGAATTAGACCCGATCACCATCCAGCCGCGGCTCGTAAAAACTTCGCTGATTGCGTGGGACGGTTGATTGACGGTCGCAAGCGCCGAAAGCAGATTGTCCTTTCCGGCCAGCGAAATAATGAAAATATGACGGACGCTAAATCCCCTCTCCCTTAAAATGAGTTCGATCGTTCGGCTTCTGTCAAAACACAGACCTTTCTGCATTTCGAAGAGCTGCATCGGGCCGCGATCCATACCGCGGGGAATTCCCTCATCATGCGATGCAATTTCCAGCACGTTTCTTTGTAAACCGCGAATGTAAGCAAGCTGCTTGTCGAAATCATCTTCCGGCCCTGCTATTTCGAGACCGTTTTCAAAATATGGTATGTACGGAGTCTGGTATTCGTCCGGATATAGCGGAACGTTATGTATGTAAACAAGTAAAAAGGATAAAACTAAAAGAACTGCGGCAGCTATGAAAACTCTTGATTTCACTAGGTGGGAGACCTCCTGCAATAAAACCTTTCAAAATCATTAAGAGAATCAGATACAAAACCATTCTCTTTAGACGAAAAAAATCATCATTTAGCCGAATTTGTTACGGGGCAAAGTGTTCATTAGGGTGTTAGCATTATTTGCAATCAAACGTCAAAGGGACATCCCTGTCCTCTTGAGGAGACCGGATTAAATCCTTCGTGGTTCAGTTTTGGTCAATGAAGCGCACAAACCAGAGTTCGAGCATTAGAAGAGTCCAGAGACGATGTGAATGATCATTTTCGCCGCTGGTATGCCGGGCAACCAATTGCTTCAAAGTATTCGGGCGAATTACTCCACGTGTCAGAGAGCGTTCACTAAGCAATATTTCTTTTAGGAAAGCATTCATTTCGCCGCGCAGCCAATGTCCGATCGGAACACCAAATCCCATTTTTTTGCGGTAGATTACATCACGAGGGACCAGCCTTTCCGCTACTTTCTTCAGCAGCCGCTTGGTGCCGGTTCCGCGCAGCTTTAATTCCTCCGGCAATGAAGCGGCGAATTCAATAAGTTTGTGGTCCAGAAACGGAGAGCGGGCTTCGAGCGAATTCGCCATTGTCGCAATGTCCACTTTGACCAGAAGATCGTTCGGCAGGTAAGTCATCTGATCAACGAATAATGTCGTATCCAGCAGGCCCGTAATTCCATTATTCGCCGCCGAATTATTTGCCTTGGCAAACCATTCACCGATTATGCTCATGGCGGCTTTATTCGCGTCGCCATTGGAACCCAGTTCTGCCAGAAAACTATCCGTAAAAAGGTCTTTCCGGGATTCGGCATCAAAGGCCGATACCCAACGAAAATATCTTTCTGTCCTTTTGAGCGAAGCGGCCTGCACAAAGCGTTTGGCATCGCGCAAACGGGAACGCCGGATTTGCGAAGTCGGCAAAACGG
>JBFLZQ010000007.1:0-150274 GCA_040756215.1 Acidobacteriota bacterium | reverse complement strand
GGTGCAAAGCAAGAAAACTGCGAACTCCGGCTTCTTCAATTATGCAAAACATTTCACATACGCAGCTTCCGGTGCCGTCACCTCGATGCGGCTTGGTAACGGGCTGTGGGAATCGACGCAATTCAACTCAAGACTGCAGCCGGTGCAGATTGGGCTCGGCACTTCGGTTGCGTCGCAGAATTTGTTGAAGTTAAACTACGACTACGGCACAAACGACAATAACGGAAATGTTTTGAGCCAGACGATCACAGTTCCTGCGGTTGGGCAAACTCCTGGTTTTACGGCAGTGCAGAGTTACTCTTATGACAGTTTGAATCGTTTGAAGTCGGCTGTTGAGAACGTCACGCCGCACGGAGGCACGGCAGTGCAGTCTTGGAAACAGACATTCACCTTCGACCGTTATGGAAATCACAGGTTTGAAACCGCAAACGGAAGCACAACCACGCTCGACCCGAATTGCCCCGAAGCGATCTGCAACCCAACGATCTCGACCGCCAACAATCGCCTCTCCTCAACGGGCTGGCTATACGACGCCGCCGGCAATACAACCGCGGACCCCGAAGGCCGCACGTTCATCTATGACGGCGAAAACAAGCAAAAAGAAGTTCGAGACCAATACAACACCGTCATCGGCCAATATTATTTTGACGGCGACGGTCAACGCGTGAAGAAGGTTGTTCCTTCCACCGGCGAAACAACGATCTTCGTCTACGACGCCGCATCAAAACTCATCGCCGAATACTCGACTATTGTCGCTGCGTCACAGGACGCCAAAGTGGCGTACCTGACGAACGACCATCTCGGCTCCCCGCGAATCAACACCGACGCGAATGGAAATGTCACCGCAAGGCATGACTATCTCCCCTTTGGTGAGGAAATCAATGCCGGCACGGGCGGACGCACCGCCGCACAAGGCTACGGCGGACAAGACAACATTCGTCAAAAATTCACTTCTTACGAGCGGGACGCCGAAACCGACCTCGATTTCGCTCAGGCGAGGATGTATAACAAAAATCACGGACGATTTACGAGCGTTGACCCTTTCAATGTTATTTTTGAAAAAGAAAAAGCGAAAACAACCTATGAAGCACAAGTAAAACTAGATAGCTATTTATCAAACCCACAAAAATGGAATCGCTATAGTTATGTTTTGAAAAATCCGTTAAAATTTACCGATCCAACTGGGCTAAGTGAACAAGGCGGAACAGTGATTAAACATCCAGACAAACGCTTGGTTATAATTAAAACCGATGAAATTCTCACAGTAAATATTCAAACTAAACCAGCAAATCCAGTAACCGGAACAGACTTTCAAGGTGACGAAGTATTTAGGTTTGACACGGAAGTCACCGTTACAAATGAAAACGGAGAAATTGAGCCGTCTCAATCTACACTTTACTATTTTAACCCAAGAGGTCAGCGAAGCCAGAATGTTGATTTAGCCACTGGCGAGTCTAAGCCGATTGTTGAAGAGGTGAATACGGATAACGAAGGTGTATCTGAACCGGAACCACGAAGCACAACGGTCGAAGTCAAAGGTGTAAAAAAGGATATTGATTACAAAATCCAAAGTGTGGGAAATACCGTTCAAGTAGTTCAAGGTAGTTACGATAATCGAATCATAATACCCGACGTTCCAAAATTTATCAATGTGTCTGTAAGCGGAAATAAACCGGACCCAATTGTTGAGTCAATGAGACCGAAACGACCCGGAACTACTTTAGTGCTTAAGGGATATTAACGGCAAGTGTCGAAAGGGAGGAAAGTATGAATAAGAAAACCACAATTTTTATGCTTTGTTTTTTAATGATTTACCTAATCGGGATAGTTTCCGTATTCGGACAAAACAAAGAGGTTGATTTAAAAGATAAAAGAATAACTATAAAGACTGAAAAAGTTCATTTCGGAACAGTCTTAGGATACTTAATGGAAGTCTATGAAATCCCAATTGGATTTGAGCAATCTATTTTAGATAGAAATACTGCCGAATTTCGATTTAGTTCCAATTCGCCTGGAATCTCTTACTATTCAATAGAGAATGACGACGGTGTTCTCAAAATTCCCGCCAATTCACGCTCTAAGCCACCTTTGCATCCGGTTACACTCAACGCCGAGAATGAAAGATTGGAAAATGTTTTGAACATAATCGTTAAGCAAGTAGAAAACTATAGATGGGAAATCAACGATGGCGTAGTTAACATCTATCCTCTCAAAGGTCGGGATGATAAATTTGAGAGACTTTTAGACTTAAAAATCAGTAAATTCGTTCTTGAAAAAGGCAAACCTATTTGGGAAATTACAACAAAAATCAAATTATTGCCTGAATTTGTAGCATTTACAGAAAAAAATAATCTTCGTTTTAGTGGTGGCAGGTCTGGACCAGACGTTGCATTGCAAAAAATGTATGGTAAAAAAGTCAGCGAATCAATGGATTTTTCAAATCTGACATTCAAAGAACTGCTAAATAAAATTACAAAAGTTAAAAAGGGTGGTTGGATATTGAAGTGGAGATTTGTTTCAAAAAAGACGGGAGAAGAATTCATAGACATAGATATTTGAAAACTAAGCAAGGTAAGATTATCTCATAAAGAGATTATCTCCCCTTCGGTGAGGAAATCCAATCAGGCATCGGCGGACGAAACTCAGCACAAGGCTACGGCGGACAAGATTCAGTTCGTCGAAAATTCACCTCATATGAACGGGATAATGAATCTTCGCTCGACTATGCCAAAGCCAGATATTATTCAAATCAACACGGCAGGTTCACAGCTGTTGACCCGTTACTTTCAAGTGGAAAGAAAACTACTCCGCAAACGTGGAACAGATATTCTTACGTTATAAACAATCCTTTGAGGTTCACTGACCCGAACGGATTATGTACTGCTCCGAGTGGACTAAAGGCAGGGCAAGTGGGACTTTGTTTTGAAGCATTTATTGCTGCGCCAAGAGTTGGAGTCGGCGGACTGGGGCACGGCGACAACAGAACTTTTGCCGGTAATGATCCATCTAAAACCGCAAGGGTAACAGTTTGGGTTATCGTCTCCACTGATGAGAAAACCGTTACAATTTCTAAAAGTTCTCAAGTTAGTCCAAGTCTGATTGGAGGCAGCAAAACAGACGCTTGGACTGTCGCTAAAACCGGAGTAACTGAATCTCCGCCTACCGTTCTACAAGGGACTGCAACGACGGACGCGAAATTATCCAACATTCAATCAAAAGTTGGCGAGAAGGATTTCGGCAAGGGCGTGGATGTAACAGTCTCGATTGCCAACGGCACAAACGGCGGTCAACAACTTGGGCGAGATATGCAGACTGCGGGCGCAGTGTTAGCAGGAACATCTCCGACAGCTGGAACGGTTGTGGCGGGCGCAGGTAAAATTGTCGAGGCACTTTCGCCCGCCGGAACAATTGACGGATATATGACAGTGCGAATTTCTGGAAGCGGACAGGTAGATTATGTCGGTGGAGAGGTTAGAGGTTTTCCGTCATACGCACTCTATTCTTATACGGTTGATGCAAACGGAGCGGTTCAGACGAATCAGATAAGAACGGTGCGGGAAAATAATATAGACGATTTAACAAAACCGCTAAAAAGAGTCCCGTGATGAGGTGTATCAATGAAGGTATTTTTAACCTTACAACTTATTATTGCAGGAGTTTGTTTTCAACTGACTTCATGCGGCTATCCTGAAACTCCAATGGTTAGGCTTAAAGGACCAAACGATAAGGTAGAGCTTGTATTTTTTTACGAAAAAGAAACAAGTTATGACGAAAAACAGTTTTTTGAAAACAATATTCTTCACAAGTCCAACCCGGAAGGAAAAGGTTATGACTTACAGCAAGGAGTTTCTGGAGAGTTTCTTGTGAGAATTTCTGGTTATGAAGGATATGCAATTGAGTTTTATCCAAACACAACACCTGAACAACGCGAGAGCATAAAAAAAGCGATTGAGTCTTCGCCGATAGTTTATAGAGTTTATGAAAATGTTGTGCCAAATGAAATCAAAGACTTAGATGAGGCCAACAAACCAAAACAATAAAAATTCCCTAAATCGTGGCTGATGCGGGTAAAGTTATTGAAGTTCAGCTACGCGAAGAATTTCACTTACACTTCGGCGGGCACGGTTTCTTCAATGCGGCTTGGGCAACGGGCTGTGGGAATCGACGCAGTTTAATGCGAGATTGCAGCCGGTGCAGATTGGGCTCGGCACTTCGGTTGCGTCGCAGAATTTGTTGAAGTTAAACTACGACTACGGCACAAACGACAATAACGGAAATGTTCTGAGTCAGACGATCACAGTTCCTTTGGTCGGGACGAATCAAGGATTCACGGCGGTGCAGAGTTACTCTTATGACAGTTTGAATCGTTTGAAGTCGGCTGTTGAGAACGTCACGCCGCATGGCGGCTCGGCATCACAGTCGTGGAAACACACCTTTACTTTTGATAGACACGGCAACAGGCGGTTTGATTTTGCAAACCCGAACACGACGTTCCCGGACCCGAACTGCCCCGAAGCGATCTGCAACCCAACGATCTCGACCGCCAACAATCGACTGACCTCAACGGGCTGGCAATACGACGCCGCCGGAAACACGACCGCCGACCCGCAAGGCCGCACGTTCACCTATGACGGCGAGAACAAGCAGGCAGCAGCTACAAACGCAAGCGGCGCAACGCTTGGAACTTATTACTTTGACGGAGACGGCAAACGAGTGAAGAAAGTCGTGCCAAACGGAGAGACTACGATTTTTGTTTACGACGCCGGAGCAAAACTTGTCGCTGAATACTCGACCGTCGTCGCGCCGGTGCAGGATGCCAAGGTCGCATACCTAACCGCCGACCACCTCGGCAGCCCGAGAATCAACACCGACGCAAGCGGGGAAGTTACGGCAAGGCACGATTATTACCCGTTTGGAGAAGAGCTTTACACGGCGCAGAGGACGCAAGGCTTGGGATACACGGCTGATTCGGTCAGACAACAGTTTACCTCGTATGAAAGAGATAATGAAAGTAACTTGGACTTTGCTCAAGCGAGAATGTTTGCCTACAATCACGGACGCTTTACTTCGCCAGACCCTTACAACATCATTTTTGAGAAAGAAGATGCGGAAAAGGAAAAGGAAGGTAAAGGGCAAAAACTTTTCAATGATTATATCTCTCAACCTCAAAATTGGAATCGCTACGTTTATGTCTGGAACAATCCGCTAAGAAACATAGACCCTGATGGTGAAAAGGTTTATGTAGTTTTATACACAACAGGAAATAGTGCCGGTGATGACGAATTTCGACGAGCCGCTGAAACTCAAGCTGAAAACATTAAGAGAGATGGAAGGTTTGACCCCAAAAAAGACACTGTTTTAGTAGTTGGCGTTAAGACTAAAGCTGATGCCCAAGCTGCTTTTGATAAAGCTGCTGGAATGGAAAAAGACTACGGAAAAGTCCAACAAGTTCAGATATTCTCACACGCTGATAAGGATGGACCGGTCTTTCACAATGCCCAAACTGGAAAAGGAGAGCAGTGGACTTCGAGTGAAGTAAGTAATCTAAGAATAAACTGGGATTCGGGCGGAGAAGGCTACTTTTTTGGATGCAATACAGCGGCATTTGCACAAACTTTTGCAAATGCTCAAAACGTAACTGCCTATGGATATGATAGGTTTGCTTACTTTTCTTCGAGTCCAGATGGTCGAGTGGGACCGAATAGCACGGGTCCGCTTTATCTGATTGCGGCAGATGGTTGGGCGAATAGTATTTGGGGGGGGCTATCAAAAACACTGTAGATGCTGGAAGCGTTTATCCAATGGTAAGAAAAAGCCCGAACAAGAGGAGATAAGTAGAAAATGAGGTTACGAAAGATGTTTGCTTTAATTGGTCTGACAACCTTTGCTTTAGTAATGTTAGGGGTTTTCTGGCTCTTGATGTTTCCTAAATCTGTTGTCTGGTCTTTCAGGGAAAGTGGCGGCGTTTCTCCAGTTCCCGGCATTGTTATTTTCAATCCATTCCGAGATAAGAAACCCGAAGCGGAGGCTGAAAAGTTTTTGAGTCTTCTAAAGAACGATGATTGTGAAAAAACTGTTACTAATCTGCCTTCTCAAAGAGAGAATGCAGACATATGTGAAAGCGTTGCTTTATACAAATTGGAAGATTGGAAATTGATTTACCGAAAGGATAGCGAAAAAACAGTTGAGTTATATTATCGTGTTAAAAATTCTTCCAATCCTGATTACGTTTGGGAGAGAAGGATTGACCTTGAGAAAACAGGAAATGAATGGAAAGTAACAGATATTGGTTCTATTTACTGAAACCAAAAAAGGCGTGATGTTCAATCACGCCTTTTGCTTTTGCCGACTGCTTTTCTAAACAAGTTTAGAAAGTAAAAAATAGTTAGAAAATGCGCTTCTGCGCTTTACAGCTTTTTTCGAGAGGCTGTCTTTTTTTGCGCTTATCTGACGGCGAGTTCGACCGTGTGTTTGACTAGCAGCGCGGCAACAATCTGCCGATTGCCAAGGGGAAGCTTGCGAAGGTTGCGTCGAGCGTTTCGACAACCGAATACACGGCGTTTGACATCTTAGGGAGAGTGTTGAGCCACAAACAGACGACGGATGGGCAGGGTTATATAATACGGGTTATGTTTATAATTTGTCGGGGGCGATGATTGAGCTAACCCAAAGACGGTGTGATTGTATTAAAAAGAAAAAATTGAGCAGGACGGCATAATATTCTCTGCAGAGAGATTGGAGTCCAAAGTGCAAGATTCAAAAAGTAATGCAGTTTAATTTCTGCCAGCAACCAATCCGGACCAAATTAGATTTTGCTCAGAATGCGACGAACCCGCTCAGGTCTGAATATTCCTAAAGCACGATAATCATCAACGACAATGTCTAGAGCCAGGCGATAAAGGTGCCGACCGCAGCAAAAGACGGCAAAACTCACATAGTTTTTATGACTTTCGTAATATAGATTACTAATGAATTTTTTCGTTTGTTGGATTGCCGGTGTTAATGATCACCTCATCGAAATCAAATCGAAAGGTCTTTGTTTTTAACATTGTTTTGAGCCTTTGAAAAGATTTACGAAACGGTAGAAAGTATAATCTTGGAAGCGTTGCAAAATCAGATGGTTCGATTTCCGGGACGCCGAAACGAATCTGTTCCCGTTCTTTTGGAATGTAAAGCGAACCAAAAATCCAATCCCACAAAGCGAAGGTAAAACCGTAATTTTTATTCCAATGTTTTCGTTCAATGCTGTGGTGAATCTGGTGTTGTGCGGGACTGACAAAGATGTGGCTTAACACTGGACCATAGGAAAGCCAAATATGTGAATGGCGAAGCTGATAAACCGTAATATAGTAGCCAAATGTAAAAACATTCAATCCGAGAATTGAAAATTCAGAAAGTGTATTTCCGGAAACCGACGAATAGGTGCTTGCGATTGCACCGCCAACAAATCCATACACAATGCCATTTACCAGATCATCAACCGGGTGATTTCGATGAACTGTGATGGGAGTTAAAACCTCCGCTGAGTGGTGCACCTCATGAAATGGCCACAAAAAAGGAATTTTGTGCAAAAGAAAATGTGCAAAAAATACGCTGAAATCGATTGCAGCTACTCCAATAATTGTGATAATGGAAATTCGTAGATACGGATTTGCATCCTGGAATAAACCGAAACTCAGATCAACAGACTGGTTTTTTAAAATTGTATAGATTAGATTTGAAATTCCATTCATCAGCGGTACGTATAGGAAAAAACGTATTAAAAGATCGAACCCGACATATTTGTAATCTACAATTGCAGAAGGGTGTCCGTAAACGGATTTCGGGAAGATAAAAGACCATACAGAAGTTTGATATTCTTCAGGAAGTTTTTGTCGTGAAAAACGATAAATAAGTAAAGCTGCGAAAAAACCACTAACCAGATATAGTAGTCCCGTTTTTGACTGAAAAGAGATGAATACCATTAATCCCTCGGAAAGCGTTTCAATAAACGCATCGAAGGATTCAAAAGGCCGGCGCCAATAGTTTAATACCTTGTTTAATATTTCATTCGGTGTGATAGTGTTTAACTCAGCCGAGATCATAATGTAACACTGTTGGTCATAGGTGTTTAGACCGCATTAAACTTAGGCCCTAAGAACAGGGCATTGTAATTTTACAGGTTTGAACAAACATAGTCCGAAAACGATGTAAAATCAAGCAAAAAATTCAGTTTTATACGTATTAATAACTAGATAAACTATAAATCATAAAACTCCCGGTCTGCTAATACTTGCGGTTATCAGGGATACTGCCGCCGGAAAAGTCCGGACTATCTATTAATTAAATAATATGAGCGACTATTTTAAGTTGAGGAGAGGAGGTGATGGAGTAATAGTTTCGGGTTTGGAGAGTGTGGAGTATGGGGCAAGGGAGAATGGTGTATATGCATGGTGGAGGTGGGATGGGGAGAGGTTTGAGCTTGGGAATGACGGGTACGGTTTTTATCCGATATACATATTGAAGATGAGGGATGGGTTTGCGGTATCGCCGTCGGTGGGGAAGTTACTGGAGTTTAGCGAGGAGAAGAAGTTAGACAGTGAAGCGTTGGCAGTTTTTTTGAGGTTAGGATGGTTTATAGGTGAAGACACTGCGTTTGAATCGATTCGTGCGTTGCCGTCCGGGGCTATATTTGAGTGGGAAGGTGGGGTAGAGAGGGTTAAGAGATCCGGGATAGAGTTTACGGAGAGGGCGGTAATTGGGGAAAGAGAGGCACGGAAGGTTTACGCGGATCTTTTCAGTGAGGCGATGGGGCGGCGATTATACGGTGATAAGAGGAGGGTGGTGCCGCTAAGCGGCGGGTGTGATTCCAGGCATATATTACTGGAGATGGTTAAGCGTGGGGAGAGGCCGGAAGTTTGTGTAACATTGGAGCATCCGCCGCCGAGGCCTGATGAAGATGTGCGTATTGCAAAGATGGTATGCGAGCGGCTGGGGCAGAAGCATTTGGTGATCAGGCAGACCGGCAGGGCGTTTGAGAAAGAGATACGGAAGAACGAGTTGACGGGGTATGCGGCATTAGAGCATGGATGGTTTGTTCCGCTTGGTGAGATTGAGGAGATAAGAGGAGCGGATGTGTATGACGGCATTGGAGGCGGCGTTCTTTCGGCCGGCTTATTTTTAACCGGGAAGAGGCTTGAGCTGGTCCGGCGCGGAGATTGGAACGCCCTGGCTGAGGAATTGATGGAACCGGAAGGGTATCTCGGCGCCATCCTATCCCGGGAATTTGCCGCAGTTGCAACCCGTCAAAGGGCAAAAGAAAGGATAATCGAAGAGTTGGAAAAGCATCGAAAAGCGGCGAATCCGATAACGGCATTTTATTTTATGAACCGGACGCGACGATGTATAGCGGTTTGTCCCTACCGGCTGCTGCCATCGGATGTTCGGGTGATAACGCCATTTCTGGATGAAGCGGTGGTCAGGTTTTTGATGTCATTGTCACCGGAACTGTTGCTGGATCATAGATTCCACACAATGACGATTGCGGAGGCATATCCTGAGTTTGCGGATCTGCCGTATGAATCAAAAAACAAGCCGCCAAAACACGACGGAGCCTATTACCGCCGTTATGCGTTGGACATATTGTCGAATGCTTTCACATCGAGGAGATGCAAACTAACCAGGCTAAGCTTTTCGCTTACCCGTGCACTTCCGGCAGCAGTCATCCCGCACCGAACCCCAACAGTTGCATATTTTGGCGAACTCGCTGTCTTTCTGCAGCAACTGGAACGTATTGCGGATAATTACTGAAAAGCACTCTAAACCGGCCTAACTTTACCGGGTAGTTTAAGAAAAATAAAAAAGTTTTAACAAAACTATGTGTCGGAGATGATTTTATGTCCGGCGCAGACCGGCGCCGTAAGTTAATTGTCCAGGATACGGAAATTGACTTTTCCTTCAAGTAATTCCTGAAGAGCAATGCGTGTCGCTTTATGTTTTCGAGGATCCATTTTTACACGCGGAAGCGCGCCCCGCTGCAGTTGCTTGGTTCGTTGTGCGGCAAGCAATATCAGTCTATATTTCGAGTCAATGGGCGGAGGAGTAATCTGCTCGGTAACAATACCGGTTTCGGTTGTTTCAACAGTTTCTTGGGTCATATCTTTTAATTACCGCAAGCTAAACTTTTGCTTGCCTGAAAGTATTTAGAATAGCCTGAATGGCATCATTTTGTCTATCGGTGCGCTGACGTTCTGCTATTACAATCGAAGCAAGGCGATGTGAAGCCGCGGATAATTCATCGTTGATTACAACATATTTAAATTTCGTGTAATGCATAACCTCATTTCGTGAATTGTTCAGGCGCAATTCCAGATCGGTCGCACCTTCAGTTGCCCTGGCAATCAATCTGGCACGTAAGATGTCAAAAGAGGGCGGCATTATGAAAATCGTAACTGCCTCCGGAATCAATGACATAACGGCAATTGCCCCCTGCACGTCAATTTCCAGAATGGCATCTTTACCTTCGGAAAGGATTTTTTCAATTGCCTTTTTCGAGGTTCCGTAGTGATGTCCGTGAACAATCGCGTGTTCGAGAAAGCCTCCTGCCTCCACTTCATTTAGAAACTCTTCTTCTGAGACGAAATGATAGTGTACGCCTTCCTCTTCTCCGAAACGGCGAGACCTGGTTGTCCAGGAAACTGAGTAGCCTAGATCCGGAACTGTTTCGCGTAACTCCTTGATGAGAGTACCTTTGCCGCCACCAGACGGGGAGCTGATAATGATCAGATTTCCTTTCATTGGTTCAAGTGATTAAAATTGCAGAGCCGGATTCCAATCCGGCGCCTATTCGACATTTTGCACTTGTTCCCGGATTTTCTCAATATCGCTTTTTATTCTGAGCGCCACTTCCTTTATCGCCGGATTACCTGTTTTTGAAGTAATTGTATTGGCTTCGCGATTCAGCTCCTGTGTGAGGAAGTCAAGACGTTTTCCGACTTCGTGAGAATCATTCATAATTGCCCGGAAATGCTCAAGATGTGTTTTAAGTCTCGCTATTTCTTCACTTATGTCAGAGCGGTCAGCTAAATAGGCAATTTCCTGTGCCAGGCGTCCCTGATCAATTTCGATTTGAGCGTCGTTCCGGCTAAGCAGCTCGGCTATTCTTCGTTCCAGTTTTTGCCGCAATTCTTCCCGAATTCCGGCCGCTTCGGATTCGATTTTCGGTATTTGCGATTCGATGTCCGAGAGTAGGGAATTCAATACCTCACGAAGCATTTCGCCTTCAGTCGAACGCATTTGTTCAAGGTCATCCAATGCCGCAGATAATGCCATTTCTAAACCCTGTGTAAATTCGGTACCCGGTTCATCACGTTTGGCAATAATTGCGTTTGGAAGGCGGGCTATGACATTTATATCCGGTTCTCCACCGATAGAAAACTCTTCGGAGATTTGCTTGAGTGTTTCCAGATAACCTTTAATAAGCGGCCGGTTCAGGTCAAAGGATAAATTTTCATTACGCTCATATGAAATTGCCACATCGACACGACCGCGTGACAGACGCGTGGAAATCAGACGTTTTACCAATTGTTCCGCTTGCTGCAATTCATTTGGAAGCCGTAGATTTATATCAAGGAAACGGTTATTGACAGTTTTTAATTCGACAGTGATATTGAATCCTTCACCCGAAGAATTTCCGCGTCCGTATCCAGTCATTGATTTCATATTATTTTTTTTAAAACTTTTGTCTAAAATGCGATAAAACGATTTATGACAGATTCGACTCGGCAAATTGTAATTCATAGAGCCGGCTGTATTTACCGCCCAGCGCCAAAAGCTCTGAATGCGTACCTTGTTGAACCACCCGGCCACGATCTAGTACGACTATCTTGTCTGCCCTCCTGACCGTAGAGAGTCTGTGGGCAATCACAATAGAAGTGCGGTTTTGCATCAGAAATTCCAGAGCTTCCTGAACCAACCTTTCGGATTCGGTATCCAATGCAGAAGTCGCTTCGTCAAGAATAAGTACCGGTGCATTGACCAGAACCGCGCGTGCAATGGCTATACGCTGTCGCTGGCCTCCGGACAAAAAAGTTCCTCGTTCGCCTACTATTGTATCGTAGCCGTTTGGGAATTCTTCGATAAAGTCGGCCGCAAATGCGATTCTTGCTGCCTCGCGGATTTCTTCGTCGGTAGCATCCGGCTTACCATATGAAATGTTATATTTAATTGAATCATTGAACAGGACTGTTTCCTGTGTAACAAGTGCGATTTGCTTGTGGATGCTGGAAATTTTTGCATTGCGGAGGTCTGTTCCATCCCAGTAAATGGCACCTTCGGTTGGATCATAAAGCCTTTGCACAAGCTTTATCAAACTGGATTTTCCGCTTCCGCTCTCTCCGACTATTGCCACGACCGAACCTTTTTCGACCGTCAGCGACAAACCATCCAAAATCTTTTTGGGGTCGCTATTGTATCGAAATGATACATTCCGAAATTCGATTTTATCTTTCAGAGGTTTTAATTCGACTGCGTTCGGGCTCTCAGGCAGCACTTCAGTTTCATCCAGGACGTCCCAGACATCACGTGCGGCAGCGAATGCTTTACTAATTTCGTTATGCTGACGCGAAATTTTCCGCATCGGGTCATAACTTCTAAAGAGAAAATAGAGAAAAGCAAAGAATTGTGAGGCTTCCAGTCGGCCGGCGTTTATTTCCCTTAGTCCGAAATACAGCAGTATCAAAAGGGCTACAAATCCAATCAGTTCGATAGTCGGCGGTGAGATTGCCGCTAAACGTCCGGAGCGAAGATTTGCCCCGGCGATCATTTTCGCAACACGTTCAAAACGCAGTTTCTCCCTTTCTTCGGCGCCGTAGGCCTTAACAATTGCCTGATTTGAGAGAGTTTCCTGGGCCGTGTCAGTTAAAAGTTTATTGCCCTCGTATGATTCATCGGCAAATCGGCGTAGCGATTTACTGAAACGTGTTGTAAGCAAAGCAATTACAGGCCCGATTAGTATTGCCCCGAGCATCAGCCGCCAGTTTAGATAAAAAGCGGCACCGAGCAGAAAGATGAGTATCAGGCTTTCGCGCAATACATCGCGAAGATTGGCAGAAACGGCATATTCAATTGCCGCGCAGCTTACTATAAGCCTTGAAACAAGATAATTCGAACGATGTTTTTCAAAGAAGGTTGCGGATTGCCGCAAAAGATGATCATAAAGTTGGGTTCGAAGTTCAAGAATTGCTGATTGGCCTATTTTTGCCATCAGATATGATGAAAAATATTCGGCAATTCCTTTACATATCGTAAATCCGAGCAACAATCCCGAAATCACCAGCCAGGCCTTGTACCAATCATTTCGCGGTACAAGAGCATTGATATCGAAAGGTGCCCTGGCGCCACGAGCCTGACTTGGCAGAAATTGCTCAAAAATTGGCATCAGAAGTGCGCCTGTAGCCGTTTCGAATACCGCAACCATTACCATCGCGGCAAACGCAAGCGTAAAGGTAAGCCAATGCGGGCGGAGATATTTTATTAGGCGGCGAAGGTCATTCATCTGTTAGGATACGAAATCTCGAATATACTCAATGCTTTGCCTTATGTCCAAGCGCATTTATTTGCAACTTTAGCATTTAATATGGCATCTTCTCATTAACCTAAGCGGTCTGTTTAGAGTAAATTCCCGAAGTTATTGATACGATTTCCTTATGAAAATTTTCTCATTGGTAAAGAATGGATTTGTATTTTTGGCGATAATTCTTTTATTTGCAGGTGTTTACGGTCAAGTAGATGTTCCCCGCAAGACTACGGCGATTACATATCCGCTTGAGGAAACCGTGTTTGTACAATTTCGCGGTACAACACGCTTTCCACGCATGAAAGGCGAGGCGAAAGTAAAAAGGACCGCGCGAAACGGCACACAGATAGAGCTAAGCGTTTCAAAAATGCCGAGACCATTTGAGCTCGGCCGCGGCTATGCGACCTACGTACTATGGGCCATATCACCGGATGGACAGGTAGATAATTTGGGAGAAATCAAGCGCCGTGGATTTTTCGAATTTGATTCCAAAATCAGTGTAACTACTCCGCTGCAGACCTTTGCCCTGATAATTACTGCCGAGCCGCATTTTCTGGTTAGACGACCGAGCCAGGAAATTATGCTGGAAAATTTGAATCCTTACACGATAAGCGGGAAAACTATCTCTACAATGCCTGCAATCCAGTATTTCGGTAATTCCAGCGATTATTTTCGTGATTCAAGAACACCGGAAATCGCAGAAATAGATTATTCCAAGACGCCGTCAACCATATTACAGGCAAAACAGGCAATTGCTCTTGCGAAATTCTCCGGCGCTGAGCGGGATGCGGCAGAAGAATTGCAGGAAGCAGAGACTCTGCTTGCATCTGCGGAGGAACAATGGAAGGCAGGCCGAAAGGAAGAAGAAGTCGATATAACAGCAAGACGCGCTATCAGCGTAGCCGTCAAGGCGGAATCTACAGCTATAGTTCGCCGGCAAGCAAGAGAAAAACGCAACGAACAGGCCCGCAACGATGCTGAAATAAGACAAGCTGAAAATAAATATCAGGAAGCACTTGCTCAGATCGAGGAATTGAAGACACAGTTGAATAATGAAATTCGTGCCAGAGAGCTGTCCGAACGCGACGTCGCAAACTCGGTTAATCAAATTCGCGATCTCAGGGCGGAAAATGCCCGTCTGAGAGAGGAAAACACGCGCCTTAAAATTGAAGCAGAAAATGCACGCAAGCGTCTGGATGATGTAGAAAAAGAAAAACAAGCGGCAATCGAGGAAAAGGAACGCGAAGCAAAGGCCGCGCAATTGAAGGCGAATGCTTCGGAATTGATTCAGGCACTGAGAAAATTCGGCACTGTTGAAGAAAATACACGCGGTATCGTACTGACACTTGCAGAAACTTACTGGAGCAACCCGCGGACTGTAGCCTTTGCTCCTGCCGCAGTAAACAGAATAGCCGAACTTGGAGCTTTATTATCTAAATATCCGGACTTTCGGGTTCAGATAGAGGCTCATACTGACGCACAGGGTGACCCGCAAACCCTCGAGAATTTAACACAGGCAAGAGCCGAAATGCTTGCCGAGAGGCTTTTTGCAAACGGCGTAACCGGCGGAAGACTTGCGGCAAAAGGAATGGGCGCCAGCCTTCCCGTTGCACCAAATACAACATTGCCAAATCGGGCAAAAAATAGGCGCATTCAGCTAATTCTGACTCCAAATATCTGAGAAGAGAATAGTTAGTCCTAATTGGCAAATACACGGATACGGTCGGGCGGAAGCCCGACCATACATTCGTCGCCGGCCGTTATACCTATCAATCTCGGTACTGAGGCCGTTAGTATTAATCCGTTACAATCCATTTCCACATGTGTAAAAGGACCGAAAAACCGCGTATTTACGATAGTTCCTTTCAGCAGATTATCTTCGGGAAAAGCAGCTCCGAAAGACAGTGCGATTTGTTCCGGCCTGATTCCGAGTTTAATGTTGCGGTTAATGGCTCCGAGGCGTCGCACATCCATTTTTTGAGTAAATAAACGGTGACCGCCGGATATTGTCTGAAATTCGGGCATATCGGCCTTTGATGAAGTAAGACGACGTGCCTCAATAAGGTTTATCGGGCCGCAAAGCGAAGCAATAAAAGAACTTTCGGGAGTATCATAAATTTCGTTGGGAGTTCCGGTTTGTCTAAGATAACCGTCCGAAATTACCGAGATGCGATCTGCTATCAGGCAAACGTCGTAAAAATCCGCTGCCGTAACTATTAATGCTGCTCCCTGGCTTGCAGCAAGGCGAATTTGACCGGCAATCTCATTTTTTGAAAAGATATCCAGTCCGCTCAAAGGCTCATCGAGTAAAACCAGACGGTTACCCCGATTTTCCAATACCGGTTTTAAGCGTTTAACGCGGTTCTGAGCCGTTTCCGGGACCAGACGGCGGGTAATACGCCCAAACAGACCCAAAGGCCTTGCCAAAAGCGTTTCAGGGAAAACTGCCGAGCCCGGAGTAATTGACTCATCCAATATCAGTAACCCTGTATCTGCCCGGTCTTGTCCTGATAGAATGCGTAAAAGCATAGTTTTTCCTGCGCCGGACGGACCGAAGATACAAAGCGTTTCGCCGAAACGGGCTTCCAAATCTATATCCCTGAACGCCCAGCCGTTTCCGGCTCGTTTCGAGATGTTCTTTGCTTTGATTGCCATCGGAAAGTTAGTTTGCGCAACTTGCCAAGTGATATTGCGTGCAAAGAAAAGTATGCTGTTGTCATCAATTTTAGGCAAGTATAGACTAGTAAATTGACATGGCGACAAAGAAGAAGAGTCTGAAAAGAAAACTGGTACACGCTGCCGGCTGGCAGGTGGCTAAAAGAGCCGCAAAGATGATGCCCTTTGGAGGCACTATTATTGCCGTTGGGTTGGTCGGGGCTGATATAAAACGCAAAGGTGCTGTCCGCGGCGTTCTAAATTCCGGGCTTGACGCATTACCTGTAGTAGGCCTTTTGAAAAACGGTATAGAACTGTTCACGGGAGATCTGATACCGGACAAGGAAAACAAAAATGGTAAAACATAGACTTTTTACTTTAAAACTATTTTTAATCGCTTTTAACTTTTTTTTATTCGGCGTTTCAGGCATAACAGCCCAGTCCACGCGTACACCGCGCGCGACGCCGACGCCGTTCGTTGTGCCTGAAATCATAAGCCGTGCAGAGGACCAGGTAGAGGATTCGACTCAAAAGCCTGTTGAAAAGCAGCCGGCTTCCGCACCGGGTCCGCAGGTACAGAATGCAAGACGTCGTCAATCCGCTGCCCGTGCTGATGAAAAATCAGAACAGGCTATCGCACGGGAACGTTTGGCGCTGAACCTGGATATACTTACAAAGGCAGAGCAAAGGTCAGACAATCTACGTAAGCAGCTATTTGACATGATGGAAAAGGAGAATTCTATCCGGTCACGTTTGGATCAGATAGAAAATGACCTGCGTCCCGAAGCGATAGACCGTCAATTAGCGATTACCGGCTCGCTGCGTCCTGAGGAACTTCGTGCGCAAAAACGCCGTTCGCTCGAGCTGGAAAGGCAAAATCTCAATAACCTGCTGACTGAAGTGCTTAAGGCACGTGCATCGCTTGAAACAAACCTCTCGCGTTCTGAAGCCCTCGTTGAAAGATTAAGAGCAAGACTTGAAAAAGAGATAGACAGCGCTCTTGACGATTCCGAAGACTTAAAACCGTAATTTCGCAAACTCCGGCATCAAACCAACACTTATTTAGAGGATTTCTGCTTTTCCGCACAGCTTCCCATCGCTGCTATTACTGCGACAGCCCGTAAATATGGATCATCCAGTGCCTTTGCATTCGAAAGAGTCAGCCCGAGGTCTGTTTTTGACAATTTCCTGACAGTTGCAATAAGTGAAAATTCGGGTGAACCGGGTGAAATTGAATAAGTGCTGTTTTTGCTGGTTTTTATTGTCAGTAATGTCATTCCCGGGATTTGCCTGTGCGGTCCGCTTGAATTCAACGCCTTGACCGCGTCTGAAAACTCCGAAAAGGCGAAAGACGGATTGAAATCAACATAAACATTGGCAAGTCCTATCAATACAGAAGCCTTATCGGCAGAATCGGGTGCTTTGCGTGTAGCCGCAGATACTCGGGATAGTATTTCATAAGCATTTACCAGATTATTCAGGTCTTTTAGTCTGGCTTTTGCTACCTTGAACATCATAGCCGCCCGAAGTACCGGCCTGCTTATTTTTTCCGCAAATCGCTCGGCTTCATTTAGTGAGTCTTCTTTTACGGCCGCTTCGGTTAAAAGCATCCAGTAATATGCATAGGTTGCAGTTCGAGTTTCTTCCGACTCGATTTTTTCTAACCAGGGTTGAAAACCCTGCAACTCGGAAACTGAGCCGGAGGCAGTGAATACGGCTTTGACAATTTCATCATCCGTGAGTCTGTTTTCTTTTTCGGCTGCTTCAAGTGCGGCAATTCTTTGGTCTATGGTACGGCCAAAACTTCTCGACTGTTGATTTTTCAAAAAATCGTAGTCGGACTTGGCCATAAAGGAAGAAGCACGCATTTTTGCTATTGCTACCCTTCTTTGAATTTCCGCCGGCAATGATGGGAGCATCGGTTGCAATGCTTCTAAAGCTGAGTAAATAGCTATAATCTCAAAGGAGTTAGTGCCGGGCTGTCTTGTAATATTTGCCGGGTTAGAAAGATAGTTTTCGGCGCGGCTCAAAAAGATGTTTAAAAATATGTCGCGAACCTGCGGATCAATGGTGAAGTTTTCGTCGATTGTGATACCAATTTGTGCCCTGCTATATCCAAGACCGTTTGGGAGACCAAGTGCGAAGTGCGAAACATATAACAATTGGCTCAGGTCTGCGTCCGAATTTTTCTGCAGCAATTCAATGGCCGCAAGGTTGGCAACAGCCCGATTCTGCTTCGCCGCGTCAAATAGCGCATAGACCCATGGATTATCCAATCTGAAATTTGCGATAGCCAGTCTAAACAGTTTCAGGCTTAGATCCGGGTTCGTGCCCGCATTTGCCGATGCTATGGAAAGTAAGGCATTCAGCCTCTGGAAAGTCAGGTCATCGTCAGAATTAGTGCCCTTATCATCAACGGCCTTATTAAGTATTTCCCTAAAGATCGCCTCTGCCCATTTTGGATCGCGTTTTGCGATGGCAGATATCACCGTCATCTCATAGTCAGGTTCAGGATTGAATCCTGAATCATTTGATTTAGGCTTTGATTTTAATTCTTCGCGAAACTCAATGGCTGTCCGCCGTGCTTCCGCAAAGTATTTTCTTGCTGCGGGCTGGTCCAAATCCCAAAGAAAATCGGCAACTGCTATCAGAATGCGAACCTTTTTTGGTTTTTCTGTGTTCAGGTTCAATTCGCTTGCCTGTTGTTCGACAATCATCCGCGCAAATTCCGCAGAACATAGCGGATCATTATCCTGCGCCTGCGAATTTGTGAAGGATAAAGCAAGCAATAAAGCCGGAAGAAACGTCAATCCCAACTTAGGTCTGGATTTTCCGTAATTCATTATCAGTACCTGAATTTTAGAGTAGTTCGTCGCAATTTTAACATCGAAAGTCTGATTTTGTTGCAAAAAATGCAAGCCGATAAGGCTCTGTTCGTTCGTTTAGAAGGATAAGCAATGTTTAACCCATTTCAGATTTTGGAGAAGCATATGAAATTTGAACGATTTTTTGCCGTTTGTATCTTTACATTGATCTTCAACCTCTTTGCATTCGGACAGGGCGTAATTGTGCCGATTATCTGTGACGTCAGGCCTTGTATGCCGCGTCCGATTCCGCGTCCCATGCCTTTGCCAAATGTTCTTCCGGTAAAATCCATCAAAATTGACACAAAAATTGATGGTCAGACAGCAACAACTCACGTAGAACAAGTGTTTCGAAATGATACACCATACACACTTGAAGGAACCTGGTTTTTTCCCATTCCTGATTCTGCAGCGATAGTCGAATTCGCCATCTGGGAAAATGATAAAAAATTAGTTGGCGAGGTCCGCAGCCGCGATGAAGCGCGTCGTATTTACGATGAAATTGTTCGCCGGCAGAGGGATCCGGGCCTGCTCGAATATGCAGGACGAAATTTGTTTCAGGCTTCGATTTTTCCAATTCCTCCAAATTCTGACAAAAAGCTTGAACTGACATATACACAAATACTGGAAATGTCCGCCGGAACCGTTGCATTCCGTTATCCGCTTGGAATGGGCGGACGGCCACAGACAGCAGCACTTCCGGAGGGCGTTGCCCAACGTCCATACGGACCTGATATTTCCAATGTCTCAGGCAAAATAGAAATTACTGCAAAGAGCGGGCTCCGAAATATCTATTCACCGACGCATTCCATTGACGTTGTACGTCGCGGAGATCGTTCGGCTACGGTTTCTTTCGAAACGGCAAAGTCAAAAGACGATTTCGAACTTTTCTATACGCTTTCAGAAGATGACATAGGGGCAACTTTGTTGACGTATAGAGAAACCGGAAAAGAAGGCTACTTTCTATTTCTCGTATCGCCGCGGGATGACCTTACGAATCGTGAATTACCCGACAAGGATGTAGTTTTCGTCCTGGATACCAGCGGATCTATGGCAGCCGAAGGAAAACTTGAAAAGGCGCAAAAAGCACTTCAATTCGGTATTCAAACGCTGCGGCCCGGCGACAGATTCAACGTAATAGGTTTTTCGGGGGAAGAACGGTTGATGGAGAAAAGTCTTATTAACGCAAATAGTTCGGGGAAAGCACGCGGCGTAGAATTTGTTTCCGGCCTTAAAGCAACCGGCGGAACAAACATAAATGACGCTCTTTTAGCTGCCATAAATCAGTTTAGCGACAGCGATCGGCCGAAATTGCTTGTCTTTATGACTGATGGTATCCCGACGGTTGGTATCACCGATCCAAATGCAATTGCCTCAAGCGTCAAGTCAAGCCGGGCGGCATCACTCGGCGTGCGGGTTTTTACTTTCGGATTCGGTTACGATGTAAACGCTGTTTTGCTGGACCGGATTGCATCCGATAACGGCGGAGCTTCTGATTACGTCCGACCTAAGGAAGACCTGGAAGTAAAGGTTTCTTCCTTTTTCAGCAAAGTGAATTATCCGGTTTTGACAGATATTTCAATAGATTATGGCGCTGCGGAGGTCGATCTCTATTATCCGCGAAAAGTGACGGATCTGTTTCGCGGTAGCCAATTGACAATCATTGGACGCTATCGCAATGCCTCGGACGTTGTCCGTAATACGATTACGCTCAGAGGAAAGGTCGGTTCAGCCGAGCGTGTTTTCAGGTTTGAAGGCATGAATTTCCAGCTTCGCGATGAGCGCAATGACTTTATACCAAGACTCTGGGCAAATCGGCGCGTCGGCTGGTTACTGGATGAAATGCGAAAAAATGGTCAATCGGATGAGATACGACGTGAAATTATAGAACTCGGTACTAAATACGGAATAGTAACGCCGTTTACTTCATATCTGGCACTTGATTCGTCGGCGCAAGTCTCCTCTCCCGGCGTGGCAAATACCAATATGGCAGCCAATATGGCAGCCAACGTTGTTGCCGCAGAGAAGAAAATGCGTTCCGCAAGAGGTGAGGATGCCGTGGAGTTAAGTCTCCGTCAGAACAAACTTAAGAATAGCGACAGCCTTGCCAAGGATAAAAGCGAGCAGGAAAGTGATACTTCAGGCATACGAAAGATCGGCGCCAAGACTTTCCGTTTACAATCCGGAGTATGGACTGATACGGAATACAAACCGGATAGCAAATTACCTGAAATCTCTCTTAAGTTCGGAAGCAGGGAATATTTTGACCTTGCCATTGCCGAACCTGAACTGGCGCGATATTTCTCGTTGGGTGAAAAGGTAATTGTTGTATTCTCGGGTCGTATTTACCGGATCACTTCATAAAAAATGGTTTTGGTGCGGAGCATCCGGCGCCGCTCCGCACCGCAAACATTTTTTATTTTCAACGTCAGGAAATAGTGTAAATAGGTTGAAAAGACGTTATCCTTGAAAAAAACTTTCAAGGATAACTTTTTTACGGGAGGGTAGGCGTGACCATTTCAAGGATTTTTGGCTCCGACGGATTATTTTTCAGATTTTTTTTGGCTGTAATTTATTTGTTTATTTTTTTTCATCCGGCCGATGCTCAGACGGGCTGGACACGTTTGGCCGCGCCCGGTGAGGTGGACCTTGTAGCCGTGTACTTCACTTCTTCAGAAACTGGCTGGGTTGCGGGCGATGGCGGATTTTTAGCGGTTACGGGTGACGGAGGCCGCAGTTGGCGACGCGTCGAACTTAATACTACGGAAGACATTAACGAGATTTATTTTCGTAATGATAATAATGGCTATCTTGTCGCCGGTCGTAAGATGTTTATTACCAATGACGGCGGTAAGAGCTGGAATGAAACGCGAATATACCGCCCGGGCGAATTCAGGAATCTTACTCCAGAATTTCTAAGTATCCGGTTTGCGGATAAAAAACGTGGAATTGCCGTAGGTTCGCTTTTACGAAAAGTGCGTAACGAAGAAATCGTCGTGGAATCTTTGGTAATGCGGACTGAGGACGGAGGTGAATCATGGTTAAGGGTCAATGTTCCGACCAAGGCGGAGCTGTTCCATCTTGATTTCGACGGCTCGTCGCGTGTTTGGATAGCGGGTGATGGCGGAGTGATTCTTCATTCAGGTGACGGCGGTCGTACTTTTGTCCGTCAGAATACAGGGACGCGGCAGCCAATTTACAATGTTGATTTCAGAGATTCCAGGAATGGTTATGCCGTAGGCAAAGCCGGGACAATACTACGAACAGAAAATGGCGGCGAAATCTGGGAAAAAGTTAATTCACGTTTCAACGAATCCTTGATGAGAGTAGATTTTGCGGACGATAAAAACGGTTGGATAGTCGGATATCGGGGCACAATATTACGCTCATCCGATCGGGGCAAAACCTGGATCCGGCAGGAAAGCGGAACAGAAGAAAACTTCTACGGGCTATTTATGAGCAAGAAAAATGGTTGGGCCGTTGGAGCAAAAGGCTTAATACTTACTTATACTCGTTGACACTTCCATAAAAGTTAATTATAATTCCCGCAAATTTTTTACCAACACTTAACAGATTAGTAAACTTGTGTTATTTTACATCAGAATTTCTGTCCCAAAATCATTTTTTCATCAAGGTTTGTTATCGAAAAATTTTAGTTAACTGGAGGAAATCTAATGAGGTATGACCGCATTTGCAATGCAATTCTCACCTGCATTGCGGTGATTATGGTTTCAGCGGCGACCTTCGCACAGGGTACAACGTCGCGCGTTACTGGTATTGTTACGGACAATAACGGTGCGGCCGTACCCGGCGCCGTCGTTACTTTGTCTAATCCGCGTACAAACTCATCGCTGACTACGACTACAAGCGATTCGGGAAATTATGTTTTCGACCTTGTCCAGCCCGGTACCTACACGATTACGGTCGAAAAACAAGGCTTTAAAAAGTTTGTCTCCGTCAACAACACCGTGCTGATCAATCAACCTGCCACAGTTAACATCACACTTGAAATCGGTGATGTTTCAGCGGTAGTAACGGTAGAAAGTACGGCAGAAGCAGTTCAGACATCTACATCCGGCAACGTCGGTTCGACCATAGAACAGCAGACGCTCGAAAGCCTGCCGATAGTTGGGCTGAGAGGACGTAATCCGCTCGACTTGCTTAATTACCAGCCGGGAGTTGTTAACGGTGCAAATACCGGAGGCGGTGTTCACGTAAATGGCGGTCGTGACCGTGCCTTCAACTTTACGCTTGATGGTATTGACATCAATGAATCCACGGCCGGCGGCTCCAATTTTACGCCGCTTCGTCCAAACCCGGATTCTATCCAGGAGTTTCAGATAGTTACCAGCAATGCAACGGCAGAGCTTGGCCGCAGCAGCGGCGCTCAGGTAACTTTGGTAACCCGCTCGGGGACGAATCGTTATTCAGGAAACATTTTCGAGTTTTATCAAACACCGCGTTTCATTGCGAATGAATTCGAAAATAACCTCTTGGGAATACGACGCCGTCAATTCGTACAGCATATCTACGGTGGCAACTTTGGCGGTCCTGTCCCGACTTTTGGTTTTGGTGATGGCGGCAAGTTTCGGCCTCTCAAGGACAAGGCGTTTTTCTTTATGAATTACCAGCGTCTCTACGCTACCGAAACGCGTCTTGCCCAAAGAACAGTTTACACACAACAGGCAAGAGCGGGACTTTTCCGCTATGTTGTCGGCCAAAGAAATTCACCGGCCGGAACTGCTACGGCATCCGTAAATCCGGACGGCAGCCCGAGATTTCCAAATTGCGGTGGCAGCACGACGACCAACTGTATTCAAACATACAACGCAGCCACCAGTTCGCCTATCACTTTTGATCCACTAACTACATCTATTCTCAATAGTTATCCGCTACCGAATGATTTCTCCGTAGGAGACGGACTCAATTTTGCCGGTTTTAACTTTAATGCACCGCAACTTGAAAAACAGTGGGACCTGACTTTAAGGTTCGACTATATTCATAATGCAAATAACCGCTTCTACTTTCGGTATGCGGAAGGTGAACAAAATACGCTCGGTGATAGTGTAAATGGCGGACTTCAGCCTTTTCCGGGTTTCCCAAATCTTGTTAACACCTACCGAAGGCCAAAAAATTATGCCTTCAATTACCGTTGGTCGCCGACTGCGAAATTCACCAATGAGTTCATTTTCGGACTTAGCCGCTTTCGCTTCAAATTTGCTACCCCGGAACCGCGTGCCGACGTGCCATTTACTTTCAATACGGTTACAAATGCATATACGAATTTTGCCTATAATGCCCGCGCGGCGCGAACCTGGCAAATCGTTGACAACGTAACATATGACCTTTCACCGCACGTCATTAAATTCGGAATCAACTTCAGGCTGGGCAGGCAATTTGATGACCGCTCATCTGCCGGCGGGCAAATCGAACCGCTTGTGGGTTTTGGTGCCGGCTCGAGCGATTTTTCCGCATTCGGCCTTCCGACTGCCGGTTCAACGTCCATCAATTCAAATGATTTGGCAAACCTGCGCTCACTCATAAACAATCTTATCGGTCGTATTGGTAGCTACAGCCAGGGATTTGTAGTCGATCCAAAAAACCCGGCCAACTGGGCGCCTGCCGGAACACGTTGGAATTGGTTTGCCTACTATCCGGAATATGACTTTTATATTCAGGATACCTGGAAATTCCGTCCGAATCTTACTTTAGATCTAGGCCTCAGATATGAAGTAAAACTATCACCCAGCTCTAAGGATTTGCCGGTGCTTGCGCCCAATCAACTCTTTACCATCGGTGCAACGCCGACAAATACACTCAGATGGCAGGAAGGTAAACTGTTTCCGGATGATTGGAACAATTTCGGCCCTTCCGTTGGTTTTGCCTGGGATCCGTTCAAAAGCGGCAAAACCTCTATCAGGGCTAACTACCGTCTGAGCTATGACCGTTTTCCTTCGCAGGTCTTTGCAAACAGCATTTTCCAGAGCGCACCGGGAAATACTTTCTCAGCCTCTGCCAGTGGCATTGCATTGCAGAATCTGCTGATCCGCAACGGACTGCCCAACCTTTTCCCGACGCAAACGCCGAACCAGTTAAGACAGCCGCCCGCATTCTCGACCAGCAGCATAACGCTTGTGGACCCCGATATGCGTTATCCTGAAGTGCATCAATGGTTTGTCGGCTTCCAGAGAGAAATTTTCTGGAATCAGGTGCTTGAAGTCGATTACATTGGTAAACGCGGTACTCACCTTTTCGGAGGATACGATTCCAATCAGGTAAACATATTTGCCAAAGACCCGCGTTGTCCCGAGAATTTCCTCGAAGCGTTTAATACACTTCGCTCCAATACAACGGCCAATTCCTGCCTCATAAACCTCCTGTTTACCGGAGACCCGACAAATAATGCCGGAACGGCCACATTCCGTGGAATTGCAGCTATACAGAGTACTCTTTCGCTTACAAATACCGGCGGAAGTGTTGCAACGGCTGCTCAGGTTGTATCGCAAAGGACTTCCGGGTCAAACCAGATGCTTGCCGTTACGATCAATAACCCGTTCTTTTTCCAGCGTTTTCCGCAATTTTCGGGTGCTTTGAATGTTCTGGACAGCAATGATTACTCCAGATACAACGGCCTCGAGGTAATCCTGAAACGACGTCTGAAAAACGGAATCGGGTATCAAATCGGCTACACCTGGTCAATGTCCAAAGATACGCGTTCATTCGACCCGACATTCACAATCGTGTCGAGGGCAAATGCTCAATCCGCATCCTCAACACCTTTCAATATTTACGACCGGAATCTGAACTATGCCTGGTCAGACTTTGACCGCCGCCACGTTTTGCAGGCTACATATGTCTTCGAAGTGCCGATCGGGCGCGGTCGTAAAGTTGGCCGCGATATGCCAAAAGCTCTGGATTGGATCATAGGCGGCTGGCAGCTCTCCGGAACTTATAACTGGGCTTCGGGCAGGCCATTTACGGTTTATTCCGGTATAAATACTTTCAGCAACGTTGTTCAGTCATTTGCCAACTGCAACAATTGTCCGCGGGATCTCGGCGGTCTGGTTGAGCGTAACGGTACCAATTACTGGTTCAGCGAGGCGGCACAGGCTATGTTCTCACAACCTGCACCCGGTGAACTCGGTAATACGGGACGCAACTACTTCATCGGCCCAAGACAGTTCCAGACTGATGCATCATTGCTGAAGAAATTCCGGTTTACGGAAACAATGAGTTTTGACCTTCGTGTAGATGCAAGAAATCTGACCAACAATGCCTCTTTCGGACTTCCGACCGCGACTTTCAATTCAAGCGTCTTCGGAAGGATAAGAGACAACGTTACCAGCTTTGCACGCAGGATTCAGTTCTCAGGCAAATTTAACTTCTGAAGCGGTTGGTAATTCCTTGCTTCTCCCGCTGCCGGCTTTGAGCAGCGGGATTTTTTTTGCTTCAGGCAACGCAAATCAAACCGGCTGCATCAATCAAAACGGAATACGAAAGCCAGCCGACAGATAAATTATCTGCGAACGAGTCTTTCCGGTTTCCTCCTGTTTCAACCCTGAAGCCCGTCAGAAATGGCGGGCTTTTTGTTTTTATTTCACTTGAGAAAATGGACTTTTGGGTGTAAATGTTGATTTTGCAAAAGTTAAGGCATCCGGCAGAAAATTTAACGCAGTCTTTACGACCGGATCATTTCTCAATCGGTAACTTTCTGCCGCACTATTACCGGACATTGCCAGAATCAAATTAAAACGAATTCTTGAAACTGCCCATTCCGCATCAGTCTTTGTGAGATGTGAAACACCCGGCCATTTTTTTGCAAAATTTATGAAAACGGGTGTTATTTTAATTTCGTCCGGGCTGTCGGGTGAGTCTGAAACGCTGATTTCCGGTATCCCGCCATAGATGATTTCCCGTGTGAAAAAGAAAATCGGATCCAGCAAAGCAATGCGGCCGGCTGTAAACTGTTCCAAAACAGCTTGTTTATCGGGTGAAATACCATCGCCGCCATAGACAGTCCGGTTAGTTCGGGTTTTTGCCACTTTTTGCGTTGAAGGATCAGGGGAATCAGAGTGTCGGTAATAATCATAATTACCCGTTTTTTCATAATCCCGCTGTATCAAGCGGCCGGACGGAGTAAAATATCTGGCGGTTGTAAGCGTAAGCCCGCCTCCGCCCGGAAGATCTATTACGGTCTGGACGAGGCCTTTACCAAAGGTTTTTTCACCTACGATCAGAGCACGGTCATTATCCTGCAATGCTCCGGCCAGCACTTCCGAAGCAGACGCAGTTTCGCGGTTGACAAGTATTATAAGCGGGATCGTTTCCGGGCGGCGGTTTTCCGATTTCCAGACGCGGTTGTCATATATTCCCCGGCCTCGTTGGGAAACGATTGTCCTGCCGGCCGGTAGAAACCTTTCGGCAACGCGAATTGCGGATTCCAGGATTCCTCCGGGATTTCCTCTCAAATCCAGAATCAGGGATCTCATACCCTCGGATTTTAGTTTTATCAAAGCAGCGTCGAATTCCGCCGGCGTTGTCAGGCTGAAACCATCAGACAGTTCTATTATCCCGACTCCGTTTCCGAGTAAAAATGCATTTGTAACCGTCGGAGAAGCAATTTTTGCTCTGCGAAGATCAAAATTGATCAGTTTCCCTGAGCGTTCAATAGTTAGCCTTACTGTTGTGCCCAAAGGACCGCGAATCAGTCCGCGAATTTCACGGGACGTGAGACCTGCTACAAGCGAGCCGTTTACGGCTATTATTCGATCACCGAAACGAAGGCCTGCGCGGTCGGCTGCTGAGGCGGGAAACGTTGATATTACGTAACTTTCAAGTATTCCGTCTCTTTCAAAGTCCGAAATGGTTACGCCCGTGCCGAAATATTCGCTTTTTTGCTCACCGATCAGGTCTTCGAATTCAGGCGGATCGTAATAGGATGAATGCGGATCGAGGGAACGAAGCATTGAATTTATCCCTGATTTTGCCAAAATATCGGGTCGGGCATCGCTTGAAGAATAATAATTGCGTGTAATGATATCTATCGCTTCGTCAATATCATTGAGGATAGTTTCCGAGTATGGGGTTTTTAGTTTTTCTGCGGTTTGATTTTTTGAAGCAGTTGCCGAAAAAAGAGTACCGCGGCCGATATTAAACCGGTCATCCTCTCCTCCGCGTGCGACGCGCGGCGACTGAGCCTTGCCGGTATAAACACTTGATAATAGGAGAGTTATGATTAGAATACAGCGAAAGGCATTATTCATACGGTCGGCCACCCGTCGAAGCATCGCAAACATGGTCTGGCGAAAAGACACGTTTTGCCTTTTGCGACACCGGACCCACTGCATTTTGCTTAGTGGAATCAACTACCAATTTTGATTTGCAATTCATAAATTTCTAATCGGAAGAAGTTTCCGAAAAAAAAGTTATTGCTTATTGATGTTGAAAATGCTTGCTGATTGGGCGAAAATCTGACTATGCCGGAACCGTACAATGACGGAGCCGCTGAAAAACTTCGGCGACTAATCGAAACAATAGACATTGCCAATATTCTGACTGAACCTCTTGCACGCTCGATAGATGCTCTTTTACGCGTGACGGCTGAGGATATCGGTGCCGAAGCAGCTTCCGTGTTGATTCGCGATGGTGACCAGGGAGATCTCCGCTTTCTTTCCGCAACCGGCAAAGTTTCGCAGCAATTAAGTGAGATAAAAATTCCTGCTGGAAAAGGAATTGCCGGTTTTGTGATGTCTTCCGGCCAACCTATCGCTGTTGCCAATGTCGAAGAGGAATCTGCTTTTTACCGTGAAGTTGATAAAGCTACCGGATACTCGACCGAGATGATTCTCGCAACCCCGCTGCGTCATTCCGGTGAGATTATCGGTGTCCTTGAATATATCAACCGTGCCGAAAACGTATCAAAAGAGCCTTTTTCGCCGGAGGAGATGGACCGGGCAGGACGTTTTGCCGAAGCTATTGCTTCTCTTGTAAACGCATACGAATCTGCCAAACTTTTTCGCGATATGGACAGCCGATTTATAGAATCCAGCGGCGATTTTCCGGTAGATGAGATTCGCAACTGGCTGGCCGAACTGCGGACGGGTGCCGAGCATCGGGAAATGATGGATCTTGCCGTTATGCTTCGTGAACTTGCCGGGCGGGGCGAGGCTGAAAGGCAACTATGTCGTTCCTTGCTTGAAGCTTTACTTCGTTTTACTGAAAGTTCTACAGGAACCAGTTTTTTGAGTTTTGATGACCAGAATTGAAGAATGACTACCGTTTCGGGAATCGAAGAGGTCGGAAACACGACACGGACAACCTATTTTCAGCTTGACGACGACTGGCGGCAGGCAACCGGGAAAGGTGTCAGCGTAGCCGTAATAGACAGCGGAATCGATACGGGTCATCCGGACATCGCAGGTAAGGTCGTTGATTCGGTAGAGGCTAAGGTTGATCGCAATAAAGTCGTATTCGTCCCGTCGGACAGCGGCGATTCCGCCGGGCATGGCACCGCCTGTGCCGGAATTATTGCACGGATAGCGCCTGATGCCCGACTTCACAGCATAAAGGTGCTCGGTTCCGGTGGAATGGGCGACGGAATGGCATTTCTGGCCGGTCTTGAATGGGCCATAAAACAGCGTTACCGTGTTATCAATCTGAGCCTTGGGACGACAAAGCCGCAGTTTTTCGCTCCGCTTCACGACTTGCTTGATCGTGCTTACCAGGCCGGTTGTATTGTAGTTGCGGCTGCAAATAACCTGCCGCAGCCGAGTTTTCCTTCGGTTTTTTCCTCTTCGTTGATTTCCGTCATAAAAAGCGAGGAAACAGACCCTTTGAATTTCGGCTTTCGTTATGGCGAAGTAATAGAATTAACTGCTCCGGGTGTAAATATAAAAACGCCTTGGCCGGGCGGCGGTTATAGAAATCTGACGGGCAATAGCTTCGCTTGTCCGCATATAGTCGGTGTTATAGCCCTGCTTTTGGAAAAACACCCTGATTTTACGCCTTTTCATGTCAAATCGGCTTTATATTCCATTGCACAGGAGAATCAGGACGGCCAGACAAAACCTGCATCCGGGAAAGAAAGCGGTGATCCGGCCGCCGGGTAATTGGAAAACCTGCTTTTGGCCGGTTTTGTTTTTTTGCTTCAATAGTGTTTCTATTGAATAGTAGTTTATATCTGTTGTTTTATGTCTGAAAGTTTCAGTTTGTCACCTCTCGAAATTGAAGAATACCGGCTTGGCAATGGTCTTCGGGTAATATTGAACCCTGATCCGGCAGTCCCTGTCGTGGCAATAGCCGTTTACTATGATGTGGGTTCAAGAAATGAGCGGCCCGGCCGTACCGGATTTGCACATCTTTTTGAACATATGATGTTCCAAGGTTCTCAAAATGTGCCAAAGGCCGGTCATTTTCAATACATTATGAAAGCCGGCGGCACAATGAACGGAACGACGTCCAGCGAGAGGACAAATTACTACGAGACACTACCTGCCAACCAATTGCCGCTTGGCCTTTGGCTGGAAGCGGACCGTATGCGCTCGCTTGCCGTAACACAGGAAAATCTGGACAATCAGCGCGAAGCCGTGAAAGAGGAAAAACGCCTTCGGTATGATAATCAGCCGTATGGTCAGATTTTCGATATCATCAATCAAATGATCTATCGGAATTTTGCAAATGCGCATTCCACAATCGGTTCAATGGATGACCTGGATGCGGCAACCGTCGAAGATGTGCGCGAATTCTTCAGGCTGTATTACGCACCGAATAACGCCGTCTTATCTATCTCCGGAGCATTTGACTCAATAACTGCCAAAGAGCTTGTGAACCGGTTTTTTGGCGATATTTCCTCACAGGCAGCGCCGCCGCCCGTCGATGTTTCGGAACCGCCCGAAGTCGCGGAAAATTATAAAAAGTACGAAGATAAGCTGGCTCCATTTCCGGCTTTTTTGATCGGTTGGAAAATACCGCCACGTCGCACACGGAAATTTTACGCACTATATCTTGCAGGTAAGTTGCTTTATGACGGTGAGAGTTCAAGGCTTTATCAAAAACTTGTCAAAGGTGATGAATCCGTAATTCAGCTATTTGGTTTCACGGATGAAAGAAGGGGTCCTTCCAGTATTTTTGTGGGTGCAATACCCAAACCTGAAAAAGACCTCAGCCAAATACGTGAAACAATTATGAAGGAAATCGCAGATCTGGCAGGTCGCGGCCCAAGCCCGGAAGAAATGCAAAAACTGCATAATCAACTCCTGAATGATACTGTCCGGATGCGGCAATCTTCGATGAACAGAGCTCAGGCGATTGCCGAATTTACTCTCTACGATGGAGATCCGACCGGTGTCAACAGGGAATTGGAAGAACTTCTGGCAATAACACCGGACGAAATACGGTCCGCCGTTGCCGAATATCTCGAAACGGAAAACAGGGCTTTATTGGACGTTGTCCCGGCAACATAATACCGTCACTATAAAAAAATATTGATGATGAGTCAGAATTTAACAAATCCTCCGGCACCTTTACCCCCAGTGCCATTTTCTATTCCGGAAGCGAGCCGATTCCGGCTTTCCAACGGCCTTGAAGTTGTCCTGCTGCCAATGGCGCGAGTGCCATTGGTAGGTATTCGCATGGCCTTTTTCTCCGGCGAAGCCGACGATCCGATCGATAATTTCGGTCTGACAGCGGCAATGGCCTCCATGATGACCGAAGGAACCGAAGGCTATTCGAGCAGGGAACTGGCAGAAAAAGCCGAAAGACTCGGGCTTGACATCAATATCGGCTCTTCAACGGATTTTCTTATTGCATCGGTTTCAGGGCTGTCAATTTACACGGATGATATTTTCGAGCTGCTTTCCGAAGTGGTTCTGCGTCCCACATTTCCGGAGAATGAGCTCGATCTCTATAGAAGAAACACGATAGAAAATTTAAAATTTCAGCGCTCGCAGCCGAATTTTCTGGCTGCTGAACGTACCGCTCTGGAACTTTACGGCCAACATCCCTATGCACGCATAGCGCCGAGCCAGGATGATATCCGCCGCATATCCGTCAAAGCTCTTGCCAATCTGCATTCACGGCGCATTATTCCCAACAATGCAATGCTTTTTGTTATCGGCGATTTTTCTGAGGATGATATCAGGCAACGCATTGAAGACTCCTTTTCCGAATGGCAGGCCGGAGAGCAGGACGAAGTCGCCTATCCGCAACCGCCAAAACGAACCGGCCGGACGGTATCCGTAGTTGACCGTCCCGGTTCGGCACAGGCAAATATAATTCTGGCTGACATTGCCGTTCCACGAAATCATCCCGATTACTTTCCGCTGCTTGTAATGAATCAGGTTCTCGGGGCCGGTGCTTCGTCGCGTGTATTTATGAATCTACGCGAAGAAAAAGGTTATACCTACGGTGCTTACACACGGCTGGACCTGAAAAAGCTCTCTGGTGAATTCGAGGCAACCGCAGAAGTCAGAACACCTGTAACAGCCGACGCCTTGAAAGAATTTTTCTATGAGCTCGAAAGAATCCGTACCAAACCGGTGACGGAAGCAGAGCTTGCCGATGCAAAAAATTACCTCACGGGCGTTTTTCCGATTCGGGCGGAAACCCTTGACGGGCTTGCTGCACTGATTGTCAATCAACATCTCTACGGTTTGCCGTCAGATTATCTTCAAACATACAGGAGTAATGTTTCGGCTGTTACCGCAGATGATGTTTTACGAGTTGCCGGGCAGTATGTTTGCCCGGATCGTATGGCAATTGTTGTTGTCGGCGACGCTGCGGAGATACTGCCGCAGGTTGATTCCTACGCCGCTGCGGTTGCTGTTTTCGATAGCGAAGGCAACCCGGTCGATGACGCCGGCAAATCAGTTACCGCGGAGCAGATAGCAGGTAAATGGGACGTCATACTCGATTTCCAGGGTAGTCAGGTTCCGGTGACCTTGAATCTTATGCACGAAGGCAGCCGGTTGAGCGGCACTCTTGAAACAATGCTGGGAAATGGAATCATTTCATCAGCGGAAATAAACGGTTGCCGTCTGAGAGCAACTGCGACGGCCGAAATGGCCGGTCAGAGCGTCGAACTTTCGATCAGTGGTACGATCGAAGGCTCGACAATGAGCGGCACTATCGGATCTGCGATGTTGCCGGTTCCAATGCCATTCAAAGCGACCAAAGCGATTTAAAAACAAACGACCTCCTTAAAGAATGTAGTAAATCCAAAAGGGGGAAGCCGCGGTCTGCGTGTGGAAAATACGACAAACTCTCGCGGAAGTAATTGCCGTAACCGCAAACCGCGAACTTCGGTTGGAGAGCCATTCTATCAACTTGCAGTTCTTGTCGAAACTTTTTGCCCGTTCAGCGAATTGAGACGATCAATCAGCCTGGAAGCCGCGCGACGTGTCAGGTCCGTAATCGAACAGCCGAACATCCTGGAGCATTCCGCGTCCGCATCCACTCCCGCTTCGCGTGCGATGGCCCTGATCATTGAGATCTGCCGTGTTGTGATCAGCTCGGAAAATGTGCGGGCAACAGCCTCAAATGGCGGATCCTGCTGTTCATTTCGGGTTTGTCCTCCAATGCGATTCTCGATTGCATCAAACTCTTTTTTGTAAAGATCACGCGCAATTCCGAATTTGACCGCAGCCCGTTTGAGAGCATCGTGCTCCGCTTTTTTAATTCCGGTTTCAGAACGTGCGGAACCTGTCCCGATTCCTTCGCGGGTCACTCCGTCAATTGTAATTGCTACAGTTACAATGACGTAATCACCGATAGTCCTGATGTCTTTGACAGAATGAGCCCAGTTGGGGGCAACGCTATCCAGAATGTCTGCAACCGTGTGCCATTCGACATATTCGACCGTACGAACGTTTCCTGAGCGGTCACGCCAGGCCTCGCGATGGCGGACGAGTTCCGGCCCGACGGTTTTCCGCAATTCTTTCAGCGTAGAAGTAAAATCAAGAATATTTGCTGCCGTATCGGCCGCAAATTCTTCGGAGAGAAGCTCCTGCTGGGGTTCGGATTCTTTTACCTGTGTCATTTTAGCCTCCAAATTATGTCTAAAACAGCCATTTGCGAACGCATTCAATTTCCGAGACGGCCCATTCACCGGAAAATCAGCGAATACTATTCGCATTGGCCCTGTTCGCCGCATTTGTTTCCCGGGCCTTTTGTTTGCGACTCAGATTTCAAAGATTTGACAAACGCGAAAGCCGCGTCTGTCTCATCTGTGAAACACTGTATCACAAAATTTTCATTGTTGCAAGAGTGAAACGCAGTATTGCAATTAAAATTTTTTTATGTTATGTTTTATTCGTGAAATACAGATAGCGTGTGTAATACACGGGATAAATCCAATCGGAGAAACGAAAATGGCTTCCAAAAAGGTAAATTTCATCAATACAAAGGAGCTTGGGGAAAAACTGAAACGTCGCCGCGAAGATCTCTCTTTAAGCCTTCGCGATATTGCGGATGCGACCCAAATTTCGGCCTCGACACTTTCACGTATTGAAAATGGCACTGGTAAACCTTCCGCCGAAAACATCGCAAAACTTACCGCCTGGCTGAATATCCCCTTTGAACGGATAATGAACGTCAACAATAGCGATGCAACGCCGGTAGTTTATTTCCCAAACGAAAAGACTCCCGAAATTGTCGAAGCCCATTTGCGGGCCGATCCGAATCTTACTCCGGAAATTGCCGCTTCTTTGGCGGAATTGTTTCGGGTAGCCTATAACCAGTTCGTTAAATCTAAGGAATAACAATACTTACGAGGACGGCTCTGCAATGCAAAATCTTGTCAACTCTGCACTTCCGGGCGGCTTGCGTTATCTCTGCGGCACTCAAATCCTTGAAGCAAGGGAACGAAAAACACTCTCTCTGACAGACACGACGGTAGTTTTATTTTTTCTGGCGCTGGAAATCGGGGCCGGTCGTAAAAGAGATCTTGCCGATTTCATTGTCGGAGGATTGGTTATAACCGCTTTTGCCGCCTTGCCTTTCTTTTTAACCGCATTGCCGACGGAAAAATTTTTCGGATGGCTGGCCGGCCGAATTGTTGTAGCTTTGGCAGGAGTTTCAACAGGTATCTTTTTCGGTATGGCTGTCGCTTACGGCGCATTTCCGCCAGCCGCCCGGTTCATCCCGCTTTCGCTTCTAATTGTTGCAGGAATTATCGGTTGCAACGTCGCGATTTATGGTATAATCAGGAATCGTTTGGCGAGATAGGCAAAAGGCGTCAAACGTAAACGATCCGCGGCCGTTTCGGGAATGGCCGCGGATTTTACTTTTAACCCGCTGTAACAGTCTCGGTTTCCCTCAATATTTCGAAAAGCCGGATTACATGACTATTCAGTTCCGTAAATTGCTCGGGTGTAAGTGCCTGTGCGCCGTCGCAAAGAGCCTCTGCCGGACATGGATGAACTTCGATAATCAAGCCGTCAGCACCGACGGCGACTCCTGCGCGTGCAAGCGGGCCGACCATATAGTTATGGCCTGAGGAGTGCGACGGGTCGATAATTATTGGAAGATGAGAAAGCCGCCTGACAGCCGGTACAATAGAAATATCAAGCGTGTTTCTTGCATGATCGGCAAAAGTTCGGATTCCGCGCTCGCACAAAATAACGTCATAATTACCTTCAGCCATTATGTATTCCGCGGCCAGCAGGAATTCGTCAAGGGTTGCCGAAAGTCCGCGCTTGAGCAGGATCGGCTTTCGTGTCTGTCCTGCATATTTGAGCAGGGAAAAATTTTGCATATTGCGGGCGCCTATCTGGATACAATCGCCGTATTTCTCGACCAGATCAATTCCGCGTTCGTCCATGGCTTCAGTTACGATATTCAGTCCATAGCGGTCTCGTACTTCAGCAAGAATTTTCAGACCGTCCTCGCCCAATCCTTGAAATGCGTAGGGTGAAGTGCGCGGTTTGAATGCTCCGCCGCGGAAAAATTTCGCGCCGCTGGCTGCTACGATTTCCGCAACGGCAAAGACCTGATTTGCATTTTCTACGGCACAGGGACCGGCGATCATTGCAAATGATCCATTTCCAATGGACGAATTTCCTACACGGATAACAGAACGTTCAGGTTTAAGATCGCTGGAAATGAGTTTATATGGCTTTGTAACACGGATGGCATCTGCAACACCGGGCAGATTTTCGAAATGCGCGGGGTCAACCGCGCCGCGGTTTCCCGTGATACCAATTGCGGTGCGGGTCTCGCCGGGCATGACATGTCCGCGAAAACCTAGTTTTTCGATTACTTCGATGACCCGGGCAATATCATTCCCTGAGGCATCCGGCTTCATTACGATTAACATAGCAATTTCCCGTAAAATCTAAACAAAATAAAAACTCTAAGATGACCGAAGGCTATTTGCAACCTTTCGGAACAAGATTTCTGACAAAGTTTTCGACACGTGCGGGTAAGTCCTTCAGTCCCGCCGAACGCTCGATTTCCGCCACGATTGCCGAACCGACTACCGCAGCATCGGCATAACGCCATACGTCGCATATCTGTTCAGGTGTCGAAATTCCAAAACCTACGGCTATCGGTAAATCCGTGTAAAGACGTGCACGTCGTACGAGATCCTCTGCCGCCGTTGCGCTTTCAATTCGTGCTCCCGTGACGCCTGTACGCGAAACTGCATAAATAAAACCACTGGAAATACTGCAGATTGTTTGTAAACGGGCATCTGTCGTTGTCGGGGCGATGAGTGAAATAAAATCCAGGTTATGCTTGCGAAATTCATCCGCAAGCCGGGCCGCTTCGCCATCAATTGCATCAGTTACAAGAACGGCATCCGCACCCGCATCTGCTGCATCGGCTGCAATTTCTGACAAGCCATAGGCAAGCAGTGGGTTGAGGTAGCTGAACAGCACAATGGGTATATCCGACCGGTTTCGGAATTCACGCACAATTTCCAAAATAGTCGGTAAGTCGGTACCTGACTCCAGTGCTCTCTTTGACGACGCCTGAATCGTCGGCCCGTCAGCCATAGGATCGGAAAAAGGAATGCCAAGTTCAATAATGTCTGCGCCACATTTTGCAAGGATTCCGAGTATCCCGAGACACATTTGCGGATCAGGATCTCCGGCAGAAATAAACGGAATAAAGCCGCCGCGATGTTCAGATCTAATGGCCTCGAATGCCTTTGCGATATTGCTCATCTCTGACAGCCTCCTGCATGTGAAGAGTCGGATTTTCGATTTTCCATTGCCGGTAAGACCGAAATATCCTTGTCGCCTCTGCCTGATAGATTGACAATAATAAAACTGTCCTTCGGCCTTTTTGCGGCCAATTTCAGTGCAAAAGCCACAGCATGTGCCGACTCGAGAGCCGGAATGATCCCTTCTGTATCGGATAAAGCCAGAAATGTTTTGAGTGCCTCTTCGTCCGTGACCGAAGTATATTCTACGCGTCCAAGATCTTTCAGATATGAGTGCTCGGGGCCAACTGAAGCATAATCCAGTCCTGCCGAAATGGAATGAGTATTGGCGATTTGGCCGTTCTTATCTTGCAAAACGTAGCTTCTCGTTCCCTGGAGCACACCGATCGTTCCGCCTTGAAATCTGGATGCATGGTTACCGAGTGAATTACCGGTGCCGCCGGCCTCTACGCCGAAAATTTCAACCGATTCGTCATTCAGGAAAGCACTGAAAAGCCCTATTGCATTAGATCCTCCGCCGACGCAGGCGACTATCGCACCGGGCAGCCTTCCTTCTTTTTCAATGGCCTGAATACGAGCTTCGCGGCCTATGACGCTTTGGAATTCACGTACCATCAGCGGATATGGATGCGGTCCTAGGGCAGAACCAAGCAGGTAATAGGTGTTACGGACATTAGTAACCCAGTCACGCAAGGCTTCATTTATGGCATCCTTCAATGTCTTTGAACCGGATTCAACTGCCCTGACCTCAGCGCCGAGCAATTTCATACGATAGACATTCGGCTCTTGTCTTCGAATATCCTCGCTGCCCATATAAATCACACAGGGAAGTCCGAAACGTGCGCAGACAGTTGCCGTTGCTACGCCATGTTGTCCGGCGCCGGTTTCAGCAATGATTCGTTGTTTTCCCATCCGACGTGCTAAAAGGATCTGCCCAATGCAATTATTTATTTTATGGGCTCCTGTATGATTGAGGTCTTCGCGTTTCAGGTATATTTTTGCTCCGCCAATTTTTTGTGTAAGTCTTTCGGCAAAGTACAACGGCGTCGGGCGGCCGACGAAGTCCTTGAGAAGCGAATCCATTTCGGTAATGAATTGTCTGTCGCCGCGTATCGAGTAGAAGGCCTCGGTTAATTCATCAAGCGGCGCCGCTAAAGTCTCCGGGACGTAACGGCCGCCGTAATTTCCCCAATATCCAAATTTGTCCGGTTCGGTGTCGATCATATTGTTTTTACTGCCTCGATAAATCTTTTCATTGTTTCAAAGTCTTTAATACCGGGTGCTTTTTCGATAGAGCTGCATACATCTACGGCAAAAGGTTTTACGATTTTTATCGCTGCCGCGACGTTTTCAACTCTTAAACCGCCGGCGAGGAATAATCGTTTTGTCCCGGCAGAGATTTTCTGCGCAAACGTCCAGTCAATCGTTTTCCCCGTACCGCCAAATTCTTTTTCGGTGAAAGCATCCAATAAAACATCGACATTGTCCCGAATCTTAATCGAAGCCGGATCGTCGTCCGGCTTTATCCGGTAAGCTTTTATAACGGGTATATTCAATTTCTCTGCAATATCTGCTGCCAGGTCTGCCGATTCATCGCCGTGTAGCTGAATGCCATGAAGCGGTATCTCACGGATGGCTTCGCCAATCAATTCCAACTCTTCGTTAACGAAAACTCCGATTATTTTCGCAGGCCCGCTAAAATTACGGACAATTTCTTTAGCAGCAGAAAAATTCAGATAACGCGGGCTTTTCGAATAAAAATTCAATCCGATGTAATCCGCACCTAATCTTACGGCTGCAAACGCATCCTCTGAATTTGTGATACCGCATATTTTGACTCTGACGTTTGCCATAGATTAATCCTGATTTCGGATATTGCCCGACGCATTTTCTATAAACGACTTCAGTACATTTTCCGGTTCTGCAGAGCGCATAAATGCTTCTCCGATCAGGAAACTCTGATACCCGAGTGCCCTAAGTTCCAGTATATCTTCAGGTGAGGCAATGCCACTCTCCGCAACCATTACGACTGATGACGGGCGATGCTTTATCAACCTGCGTGAAACATCGAGTGATACTTCGAAGGTTCGCAGATCACGGTTATTTACTCCTATGATTCTGGCTCCGGAGTCAATTGCTGATTTCATTTCTTCCTCGTTGTGGACTTCGACAATAGAATCAATACCAAGCGTCTCGCCGGCTTCACGAAATTTCAGAAGTTTTTCGGTTGATAGTAATGCGGCGATCAGTAGGATCGCATTCGCTCCTGCCGCTGCGGATTCATATATCTGTATTTCATCAATAATAAAATCTTTTCTCAGCACCGGCAGATTTGTTGCCTTGCGTACAGCAATCAGATCAGAAAGGGAGCCCGAGAAATAGTCCTCCTCGGTTAAAACCGAGATGGCTGCTGCTCCCGCATTTTCATAGGCAATTGCAGCATTTTCCGGCAGCAAATCTTTGTTAATGGTTCCTTTAGACGGCGAAGCGCGTTTGAATTCGGCAATAATGCCCGAACGGGTAGGGTCAGTTATGGAATTATAAAAAGAAGCTGAAACGTGATTATTCAAGCTTTGCTCCGTGTTGAACGCGTTCATGTAAAAAGATTTGTTTGTTGATAATGCCGCAAGCCGTTTGCGCTTTGCTGCAACTATGTTATCCAAAAATGTATGATTCATATTTCCTCACGGGCAGTGATTTCCAGTAATTTTTTCTTTGCCGCTCCGCTGTGAATTGTGTTTTCCGCGAGCGAATATGAAGAGCGCAGGCTGCTTTTTTTGCCTGTGATAAATATCACTGCGGCAGCATTAACCAATATCATTTGCTTAGCTGCCTCGATGGATTGTTCGGTCGTATTATCCTCGCAAAGTGCGGCTTCTATAATCTTTGCACTTTCTGCAGGCCCTGATACTGCGGGTAGAAAACCATTATTATCATTATTATCAATGACACCGAAATCCGCCGGCGTAATTTCAAAATGCTTAATTCCGGTAGTGGTTACCTCGAATACATCAGTCGGCTCACAGAATGAGATTTCGTCATAACTGTCAGCGGAATTTACAACCCAGCAGCGCTGGGCGCCGAGCAGGAAAAGAGCTTTGGCGATTTTTTCAGCCGTTGAAAGATTTCGGGCTCCAATCACCTGAAATTGCGGACTCGCCGGATTACAAAGCGGCCCGACACAATTGAAGATGGTAGGAAAACCGAGCGATTTACGTACCTTTGCAAGGGTTGGTGATAGTCTGTGAAAATATGGTGCCGCAAGAAATACAATCGAATGTGCCTTCAATTTTTCTTCGGCATCGGAAGGAGTAGTCGGAATATTTATTCCCAGATGTTCCAATACGTCAATGCTGCCTGATTTGCTGGTAGCAGCCCTGTTACCATGCTTTGCCATGCTTACGCCCGCTGCCGCCGCGACAATGGCTGCGGCTGTCGACACATTAAATGTTTTTAAGCGGCTTCCTCCGGTGCCAACAATGTCTGCCAACTGCAGACCGGAAGGGGCGTTGACGCGGAGCATACGCGAACGCATTACTGCCGAAATCGCCGCGATTTCAGAAGATTCAATACCTTTGTTATCCCATGCACTAAAGCAATCCGCAATTGCATTCTCGTCAGTTTCATTAATCAGCGCGTCGAGAAGTGATTCGGCCGCGGCTTCATCAATGCATAGATTTCTACGGAATTTTTCGCTGAATTCCGGCAAGCGACTAATCATTATCCGCCTCCAGGCTCTCTGCGATTTCTATTGCCCTAAGCAATGCTTTTGCTTTATTAAGCGTTTCATTATATTCGGCCGTTGGTACTGAATCGGCAACAATACCTGCGCCTGCCTGAATCCGGGCAACACCATCTGAAATCCGCATTGTCCTTATTGCAATGCATGTATCCATATTTCCGGCATAATCGAAATAACCCACCGCGCCGGAATAAATACCGCGCGGCGTCGGCTCAAGTTGCGAGATAATCTCGATTGCACTCACTTTGGGAGCACCGGATACGGTACCTGCCGGAAAACAGGCTGCAAAAGCATCAAAACGATCTAAATCCGGACGAATTGTTGCAGAAAGTGAACTCACAAGATGCTGGACGTGCGAGTATTTTTCGACAGTCATAAGTTTTTCGACCATGACGCTTCCGAAACGTGCAACGCGCCCAAGGTCATTACGGCCGAGATCTACGAGCATGAGATGTTCGGAAACTTCTTTTTCGTCGGACAGCATTTCCTCTGCGAGACGTTCATCGGCAATTTGATCCGAGCTCCGCGGCCGTGTCCCTGCAATTGGACGATAACAAAGCTTGCCGTTGCGTAAACGTACCAGCATCTCCGGAGAGGCTCCCACAACGGCTGAATTTTTATTTGTAATCAAAAACATATAGGGCGAAGGGTTGAGCGAGCGAATTGCACGATAAATGGATACCGGCGAAGCCGCGGTGCGTTTTGTAAAACATTGAGATAGCACCACTTGATACGCATCACCTGAAAATATGGCTTCTTTTATTTTGTTTACCGCTGCGAGAAAATCATCTCGCTCCCAGTTGGAAACAACCCGGTTCTCACTGACAGGCATTTTTGCGTTTCTGACAAGTTGAATCTGGCGAAGCTCAAGGATTTTTCGGGTCTCACGATTTTTGGCATGAGCTTCCTGTAGTGCATGGCGAAGAGCGGCCTCATCTTGTCCGATTTCATCGCGAAAAATAAGAGAAATAATCTTGATTTCCTGACGGATATGATCAAAAGCAACAATGGAACGAAAGAAAAGCAATGTGCATATATCATCTCCGGGAGGAAGATGTTTTAAAAGAGACGGTTCAAACCAGCCGGCACAGGAGAAATTGAACATGGCTACGGCCCCGCCTGTAAAACCGGGAAGTGAATTGTTTTCTACTAAACGAAAGCGCCCGAAATGTTCCCTCAAATATTCCATCGGAGACATTTCTATTTCTTTAAAATTGGCATTTTCTATAATCTGAGTTGTTTGCGCATTGCCACGGACGATAGTGTGCGGACCTGCACCGATAAACGAATATCTGCCTAGAGATTCGCCACCCTCTACAGATTCGAAAAGAAACGCCGTGTCGTGACCCTCCGCGAGTTTCAAATAAACGGCAAGTGGCGTAAGCAAATCCGCAGGCATAGTCTCAATTACCGGAAAAACGTTGCCGTACTTATCGGAAGTGATAAATTCTTCAAAATTGCTCATATCAAAAATAAAAATGCCGCTTTTTCAGAAGCGGCATTTTGCTGGTTCGGTAATCCGGTAAATCCTGGATCAGAAATATCTAAGGTTTCTCTCGAACAGACAAAGTGCCGCATACACGCCATACCAACGCCAACCGGATTCGGTTCGCCAAAGAATGTTTGGATGTATGCGGAAAATTGTCATTGGATAAAGAATTAACAAATCCAATGGTGATCTGTCAATTCGGTTTGGCTCTGTAGGTTGAGAAAACATTACATTTTTTCCGGAACCTCGATGCCCATGATTGCCAGTGCCTGAGTCAGAGCTTTTCTGGTCCGATCAGCCACTTCGATCAAAACAGAGCGTTTAACCACATCCGGCTCCGCAATAATCTTATGGTGATGGTAAAAAAGGTTGAAAGCCTTAGCAAGATTGAAAGTGTATTTGGCCAAAATGGCAGGTTCGGCTTGCGCGGCTGCGGCAAGAACCGTTTCTTCCAGCCGGCAGGCAAGCATCAGAAGACTCCAGATTTCCGCTGCCGGGTCAGAGTCGAAAACCCTGTTTACTGCTTCGAAATCAAGCAGATAGTTTTCAACTTCAACTGTCCCGGTGGATTGGGTTTCAGCAAGTTTGCGAAATATCGAATTAGCTCGTACGGCAGAATACTGGCAGAAACATCCCGTTTCACCTTCAAACGAAAGCGCTTCTTTGAAGTCAAAAACAATTACCGTGTTTCGTGTAAATTTGAGCAGAAAATATCTGAGAGCACCTACAGCAATCTGATGTGCAATAAGTTTCTTTTCCGTTAAGGGCAGTTCTGCGTGACGTGATTCAACTTCTGCTAAAGCGTTTTGTTCAAGCCGGGTAATCAAATCATCAGCTTTGACCCCGAGCCCTTTGCGTCCGCTCATTTCTACAAACGGACGCTTTCTATCTTCTTCTGAAAGAGAAAATCCGAGCTCTTCTGCTGCGGCGGAAGAAAGCGCCACCATTTCATAAGCAAGGTGAATGCTGGCTTCCGGTCCGCGTTTAGGATCAATCGCAGCCACACCCTTTCGGACAACTTCCTGCGGATATGATTGCCTGGAATCTATGACATTGTAAATTGTTTCTCCGTGACCGAATTCCGGCGCATCCGTTTCGTCAGCATTTGCATCTGCGGTAGTAATCCAGACTATCCGGCCATCAGGATATTTGTAAAACTTGCGGTAATGAAAATCCAGACCCAGAATGCCTAGTTTCCACATTTGATAAGCAATATCCTTTCCGGTATAAGTGACTGTGCCGTTTGATCTTACGAGAATCTTGTCTGCTTCATGTTCATCAGAGCTTTCATGTGATTCAAAAGGCATAACCCAGCAACCGGCGTTTTTTCCCTCAGTCTCGAAACGGATAACACCCAGCTCTTTCATCCGCCCGAAAGCCCGGTCCCAGAAATGCAGATGCAAAATTTCAGATTCACGCGGCAACAGATCATATTCTATCGAGAGCCGTTCCATTGTCCGAAGGATGCACTCGACGTTTCTCGTTGCAACATAATCAGCAAGTTCAGCCGTCGGATTATTGCCTTCTTCGATTGCGTGCAAAACCTCTACGCGTTTTTCATTTAAACCCGGATCTGCCGCGTAGGCCTGGCCAACCTTTGTATATAAATCCCAGCAGAAGTAATCGAAGCTTATTCCTTTTTGAGAAAGCTTTTCGTCGAGAGCCATGACGGCATCCAGATCCATCTTTTCCAGATAAATAAACCCGACAACAACATCTGCGACCTGAACGCCCGTATTGTCAATATAGTTTTGCACTTCGACCCGGCGGCCAATGGCGCGGAGTATGCGCGCGAAGGTATCCCCCAGTACGGAATTGCGTACGTGTCCGATATGAGCTGCTTTGTTTGGATTAACAGAAGTATGTTCTACACAGGCTTTCGGACCATTTGCTGAATCTAGTTGCGGCAACAACGGTGTTTTTCTGCTATTGGCAAGGAAACCCGCACGATCCAGAAAAACGTTCAGGTAACCGGCACCTGCGACTTCCGTACGGGATACAAAATCGAGTTTTTGTAACTCTGAACCGATTGTTTCTGCAATTGTGCGAGGGTTTTGCTTTTCTCCGGTTGCCTGTTTTATTCGTTTTGCCAATTCAAATGCAATAGGAAATGCAATATCTCCTAAGTCAGGCTTTGGTGGAATCTCAGCAGCTATTGAATCAATTTCTATGCCGAAAATACTGCTTGCTGTCGTGCGAATCGAATCCTGTATTTTCCCTCTGATTTCAGAAAGAAGCATATTAATACTCAAAATAAATTTTAATTTAGAAAAATTAGTTACAGCCTTTCTGACGGCCGAAAAGGGAAATTATACGCGTCCAAAGCGAGGTTTACCAATTGATCGGTGATTATTTACCCAAACCTTGGATTTGGATTTTATAAAAGCCGGGCAATCAAGTTAAACTTTTAAGGCAATGAAGATACTTTATTTTGATTGTTTCTCGGGTGTTTCGGGCAACATGATACTTGGCGCGCTTATTGCGGCTGGTGTAGATCCCGAATCATTAAAAAGAGACTTGAAAAAGCTCGAATTACCGGATTTCGACTTAGTTGCAGAACGAACCACGCGCTCAGGTATTGCGGGTATTCATGTTTCTGTCAGCGTCCCGGATGAAAAAAAGCACAGGCATTTGCCCGAAATTGAAAGAATTATTGACAGCGGCGACCTACAAACATCCGTAAAGGAACGTGCTAAGAAAATTTTTCGGCGTCTGGCATCGGCAGAAGCCTCAGTCCATGGAGTTACGGTTGAAAAGGTACATTTTCACGAAGTCGGGGCGCTTGATGCGATTGTGGATATCGTTGGCTCTTCGATTGCAATTGAGATGATAAAGCCCGACATGATTATTTCCTCTGCGATAAATGTCGGGTCCGGCAGCATTAACATTGATCATGGTTATTTTCCTGTACCTCCGCCCGCGGTTGTAGAACTGGCTCGACAGGTTCCGATATTTTCAGATGGTCCGGAAGCAGAGCTTGCCACACCAACAGGAATGGCGATAATTACTACTCTGACAAATAGTTACGGGCCATTACCTAAGATGAAACTTGAATCAATTGGATATGGCGCCGGTACTAAGGACTTTAATGGTTTTCCAAATGTTCTGCGTATGCTATTAGGTGAATGTCGAACTTCGGAGGTTGAGGAAAAGATAGAGCATCTTGTGTTACTGGAGTCAAATATTGATGACCTTTCGCCTCAGGTACTGGGTCTGATAATGGATCGGGCTTTTGCCGCAGGTGCTCTGGATTGCTGGTTTACGCCTGTTCAGATGAAAAAGAATCGCCCAGCAGTTGCGGTTTCAATTCTTTCAAAGCCACAGGATGAAATCATTTTGCGCGATTTACTTTATAAAGAAACAACCACTATTGGTATACGCCGCAGTGTCGTTGAAAGGCATTCGCTTGGACGTTCCGTAATTGAAGTAGAAACCGATTTCGGGTCAATTCGGGTCAAAAAGGCAATTTTGAAGGGAGAAACGGTCAATTTGCATCCCGAATTTGAAGATGTACGCCGGGCTGCCGAAATTTCCGGAGCGGACTTCACGGCAATTGCTGAAGCAGCGGTAAGAAAGGCTGCCGGTAGTAAATGAATGTGATCCGCAATTTTTTTAAATCATTTTCAGACGAATCAAGACGGCGCAGAGCTGAAATTTTCAGAAATTCGTTCAAGATCGGTCCCGATACCAAAATTCTGGATCTGGGCTCAGAGGACGGCTCGGCCATTGCCTCTTTGCTGGAGACAACTTCTGTCAGGAGTGAAAATGTCTGGATTGCGGATATAGACCAGAATGCGGTCAGAACCGGAGCCGCACGTTATGGTTTTAACCCTGTTGTGCTGCAGGAATTTGAAGCTTTGCCATTTGAAAACAATTTTTTCGACGTTATTTATTGTTCATCGGTAATCGAACATGTAACGGTCCCTAAAAGCGAAGTCTGGAGAATCCGGAAAACTTCGGAATTCAGGAGCCGTTCCTTACGGGCCCAAACTTTTTTTGCAAATGAAATTATCCGCGTCGGGAAAAGCTATTTTGTACAATCTCCAAATCGCTTTTTTCCCATAGAAAGTCATACATGGCTGCCTTTTTTGGGGTATTTCCCGCGACCTTTTTTAATTGCAGCCATGAGATTGGCAAATATTGTATGGGTCAAGAAATCAATTCCGGATTTTAACCTTTTGAATAGCGCGGAAATGCAAAAATTGTTTCCTGACGCTAGAATCGAAATTGAACGACGATTTGGAATTGCAAAATCGTTGATGGCCATAAAAATAAATTGATAGCTGTGAGGAGTGCCGGTTTGTCCGAATCCAGGAAAATAGATAAAGAAAAAATAGCCGCCGGAGTTCGCCTGATAATAGAGGGAATCGGTGAGGATCCGGACCGTGATGGTCTGAAAAGAACGCCGGAGCGCGTTGCCGATTTTTATGCCGAACTTACCGAAGGAATGTGGCAGGATGCACGCGAGCATATATTGCCGCTTCCCGGTGATTCTCATGATGAGATGGTATTGGTCAAAGATATTGCCATTGCCTCTGTCTGTGAGCATCACCTGGCACCTTTTGTAGGAAAATGTCACATCGCATATATACCAAGCGGCGGGAGAATAGTTGGTTTGTCAAAGCTGGCTAGAATTGCCGAGATTTACTCCAGACGTCTGCAGGTTCAGGAGAGGCTTACTCAACAAATTGCAAACACGCTTTTCGAGGAACTTCAGCCGGTTGGCGTGATGGTAGTTATCGAGGCGGAGCATACCTGCATGACGCTTCGCGGTGTAAAAAAACCGGGAGCGATGACAATTACTTCTGCGGTTCTGGGTGGTTTTAGACGGGATCCAAGAACCAGAGCCGAAGCGATGGCGTTGATAAAGGGCTAGAAATGATTTAATCAATTACTTTAAATGTTTGAGGTCAGACAATTAATGAGGAACTTTAACTTTAGAGCCGCGGCTACGGTTGTTTTTTGTCTTTATATTTTTGCTCATACGGCCGCAGCACAGCCTTTTGCTCGTTTTTTTGACCCTGAAAAGATGCGTGAGCGGGTTAAAAAACTCTCTGCCGATGAAATGCAGGGCCGCGGTCCCGGAAATGCAGGCGGAAAGCTTGCTGCAGAGTATATCGCGGAACAACTCAAATTGGTTGGAGCTTTACCCGGCAATGGCAAAAGTTATTTTCAAAATGTCCGCCTCGTTGGCGTAAAGGCTGATCCGGCTACGAGATTGCTTGCTTCGGCCAATGGCCGGAATGAGGAATTTTTTTTCGGTGACGATTTTGTCGCCACAACAGGGGAGCAGAAAGCTCATACTTCTCTGGATTCTGAACTGGTTTTCGTTGGTTACGGTATAGACGCCCCGCAGTACAGGTGGAACGACTACACGGGTAATTCGGACGATTATCGCGGCAAGGTGCTCCTGATTATGGTAAACGATCCACCTGCGACGGATTCCGAGCCGGATCTGTTTGGCGGAAAAGCCCTAACATATTATGGGCGGTGGACTTATAAGTATGAGGAAGCGGCACGACGGGGAGCGGCTGGTGTCATCCTGATTCACACGAATGAATCGGCCGGCTATGGCTGGAATGTTGTTCGGACATCGAACGGCAATTGGCGTTACGAGATTGCACGGTTGCCGATGGATAAAACGCCGTTTTTAAAGATTAAAGCCTGGATGACTTTTGACGGCGTCCATCGTCTTTTAGGAATGGCAGGCCTCTCAGCCGATGAACTTACAGCGGCGGCAAAAAAACGCGGATTCAAACCTGTCAGGACCGGTATCAGAGTCAAACTTGATTTAAAAAGCGACCTAGTGAATCTCGAATCGCCAAACGTTGTGGCAATGATACCGGGTAAAGATAAACTGCTTCGCGGAGAATATGTAGTTTACAGCGCACATTGGGATCATCTTGGCATCGGTGAGCCTGATGCGGGCGGCGACCGTATTTATAACGGAGCCTATGACAATGCTTCCGGCGTTGCTGCCGTGATTGGTATTGCCGAGGCATTACAGAAAATGCCTGTTTCGATGAGGCCAAAGCGGTCCAGCTACTTTCTTTTCCCGACGGCCGAGGAACAGGGATTGCTCGGAGCTGAGTATTTTGCTGCCAATCCGCTTATCCCACCTGCGAAAATTGCGGCAAATGTAAATATCGACGGAGTTAATTTTTTCGGCATCACACGTGATTTTTCGGCACTTGGAGCTGAACGTTCCTCATTGGATAAATTGATTCAATCCGTCGCGGATGAGCGCAATCTACGGCTGGAAGGAGACATGTATCCCGAACAGGGTTTCTTTTTCCGTTCCGACCATTTCCCATTTGCTAAAATCGGGGTTCCGGCTGTTTCTTTGAGACACGGAGACGATTTTGTCCAGCCTCTTGAAGGTACTGCTCTGGAATTTTTCAGGCAATATACGGCCAAATTCTATCACCAGCCATCGGATGAATACCACGATTGGTGGAAAATGGACGCAATGATTCAAAATGCCGAAATCGGATTGGCCATCGGAGTAAAAGCCGGAAATGCCAAAAGGTTTCCACGATATAAAACTACGGATGAATTTTACCGGGCTGATCGTCAGCGAATGGGAGGAAGATAAGCCGGCGAATTAATCAATCCCGGCCAAACACTGCTGCTGATGAAAAAAAAGTTTTACATAACAACTCCGATCTATTATGCAAACAGCCTTCCGCATCTGGGCCATCTTTACACAACGGTTGTTGCTGATACCGTTCACAGGTTTAAGGAGCAGCGCGGTTACGACGTGCTTTTCCTAACCGGCACCGATGAACACGGTATCAACATACAACGTGCCGCAGAGCATTCCGGCCGCACACCTAAAGAACAGGTGGATTTTATCACTGCCGAGCTGAAGCGGATGTTTAGTGATTTCAGGTTGGACACCGCATCCGGCGGCTATGATATTTTTATGCGGACGAGCGAACCATTCCACTATCGAGGAGCAAGCGAATTCTGGCGTAGGATTGCAGCCGGAAGGACGCCGCGCGGACGTGAGAATATTTACAAAGGTTACTACGAAGGCTGGTTTTGCGCTCCCTGCGCATCATTTAAATTTGAGGATGAATTTTATGTCCCGGAAGGCTCAGAAACGCCACTTTGCCGAATCCACGAACGCCCTTTGGACAAAGTGTCGGAAGAAAGTTATTTTTTTCGGCTTTCGGATTATGAAGAATTTCTTATTCAATTGATTGATGAGAATCCGGGTCTGATTAGGCCGGAAGTGAGGAGAAATGAGACGCTTGCCTTCATCAGACGAGGGCTTCAGGATCTGTCAATAAGCCGTTTACGTGAAAGCGTTTCCTGGGGCATACCGGTTCCGGGCGATGAAAAGCACGTGATGTATGTCTGGCTCGATGCACTTTCCAATTATATTACCGCGCTTGGTTTCGGCAGCGACGACGAAACCCGATTTAAGGATTACTGGCCGCATGCCGTTCATCTGGTTGGAAAGGATATCCTCCGTTTTCATACGGTTTACTGGTTTTCCTTTCTGAAGGCCGCCGGAATTACGCTCCCGCAAATGGTTTATGCACACGGTATGTGGCTTGATGCCGAAGGCCGCAAAATGGGCAAGACTCTGGGAAATGTAATTGAGATAGATGTTTTACATCGTCTGTTTCCGGTTGAATCCATCAGGTATTTTTTGCTTCGGGAAATGGTTTTTGGCCAGGACGGAAAGTTCGGATATGAGAATCTGGTAGAGCGTGTAAATGCAGACCTGGCCGGAGGTCTTGGGAATCTTTTCAGTCGCACGATTTCGATGATTGCCAAATATCGAAACGGCCGTATTCCCGATGGCAAAATAAGTGAAGAAAATTATATAAAAGCACGTCGTGCACAGATTGACCCGGACGGCGTAGATTTGGTTTCCGCGCTTGCATTTGCACGTGATGAATTCGTTCGCAGATTCGAAAATTATGATTTCAGCGGCGCCATCGAGGCAGCCTGGGGCATAATTGCACGAACGGATAAAATGATTTCAGACTCGAAACCCTGGGAACTTGCAAAAGATCCGGAAAAGGCAGAGGTCCTGAGCGCGGTTCTATATCGCTCCGCTGAAGTGCTCAGATGGCTTTCGGTGATGCTGTCACCCGTTATGCCGGATTCTATGTGTCAGATGTATTCCCGGCTAGGATGTAAAGGAAAGCCCTACGAAATTGATCCGGCAGATTTGGCATGGGGCGGGCTCGTTGCCGAAGCTGAGATTGGCGACACCATTGCACTTTTCCCGCGTCTGGACCTAGAAAAAATTATGGAAGAAATAAAACAAAATCAAATTCAGCAGAAAAGTCCCGTAAATGAAAACAAAGTTGCGGATAAAGAAGAAAATAAACAGCCGTCGGATGCTGACTTTATTACAATCGACGATTTTGCGCGTGTCGAGTTGCGGGTAGGTGAAATTCTTGTGGCTGAACGAGTTCCGAATGCGGATAAACTCCTGAGATTTGAAATAGACCTCGGTGAAGGAAAGCCGCGTCAGATATTGGCAGGACTTGCGGAATACTATGATCCGCAAACGTTAATCGGGCGTAAGGTTGCAGTCGTTGCCAATCTTAAGCCCAGAAAGATGCGCGGTCTCGAATCGCAAGGTATGATACTTGCCGCATCTTTTGGTGATGGCGATAAACCCGCAATTGCCACATTCACGGAAGATGTTCGAAATGGCGCAAGGTTAAAATGATTCTGGTAGATTCGCATTGTCATATTGACGGCGATGCTTTTGATGAAGATCGTGACGAGGTTGTAGAAAGGGCCCGGCAAGCAGGCGTCAGAGCGATGCTGAACGTCGGGACCGGCGACCCTCACAGCGATGATTTTCGCCGGGCCGTAGCCGTCGCTGAACGATACGATTGTGTCTATGCCGCCGTCGGTGTTCATCCGCACGATGCAAAACTATACGACGACGCTGCGGAGGAGCATCTGATTTCGCTCGTTAAGTCGTCAAATAAAGTTATCGCCTGGGGAGAAATCGGGCTGGATTATTATTATGATCACAGCCCGGGACATATACAGCGCGAGGTATTTCTGAGGCAGATAAAAGTTGCACGGCGGCTTGGACTTCCAATAATTGTGCATAGTCGGGATGCCGATGAAGATACGACAGAAATTCTTGAATCGGAATATTCCGTTGCGTCTGATAATAAAAGCGGCGGCCTTCCCATCGGCGTCTTACATTGTTTTGGCGGATCTCCGGAAATGGCAAAAAAATTGACACGGATCGGTTTTAAGGTTTCATTCGCCGGTAATGTTACCTTCAAAAAGGCTGAAAACTTACGTCAGGCAGCCCTGAGTGTTCCGCTGAATTCACTTTTGGTAGAAACAGATTGTCCTTACCTTACTCCGGAACCTTTTCGCGGACAACGCAATGAGCCTGCCTACGTCGTTAACACCGCAAAATTTTTAGCAGGTTTATATGGCGTGGAAATTGCGGAAATTGCCTGTCAGACCACTAAAAACTTTATGGATTTATTTGGAGTTGATTTAATGAGTTTGGAGAACATTTGATTATTTTTTCAAATATTGAACAAATTTATTCCCGGTAATTGATTATGGCTAAGGAAAATTCATTTGATATTGTTTCAAAAACTGATTTTGCAGAAGTGACAAATGCGATTAACCAGACAATGAAAGAGGTTTCGCAACGCTTTGATTTCAAGGGCAGTAAGGCTTCGGTCGAACTAACCGGTAAAGATTTGTTACTCACGGCGGAGGACGAGACGCGGCTCAGGAACATGAACGATATTTTGCAATCGAAACTGGTCAAGCGCGGAGTATCCCTGAAGGCCCTCGATTATCAGAAAATCGAACCTGCAGCGGGAGGAACTGTCCGGCAAGTAGTCAAGATACAGCAGGGAATACCGGTAGAAAAAGGAAAAGAAATCGTAAAGTTTATAAAAGAAATGAAGTTTAAGGTTCAGGCCTCGATTCAGGGAGAGACCGTAAGGGTATCAGGTAAAGACCGGGATACTTTGCAGGAAGTTATTGCCGCATTGAAAGCCAGGGATTTTGGCATCGATATGAAATTCGACAATTATCGCTCAAATTGACATCAAAACAAGGCGATGAATCCATTTGCCGTTCAGAAAAAAGAACTAATCACGAAATCGGCCGCGCGCGAAGTTTTTAACCTTATCGCGAGGGAACTTCAACTTGTTGAAGAGGAATTCGAACGCCAGGCGGCTTCCAATATCCAGGTAATAGATTATCTCGGAGGCTATCTTCGTGAATCCGGTGGAAAACGCGTCCGTCCGGCCTTGCTGATACTTTCCGCATATGCTGCAGGCGGAAATGGCTCCGAACCAAACGTAATTCGGATGGCAACCGTAATGGAAATGCTTCATACGGCTACGCTTGTCCACGATGACATTATAGATAATGCCGGTGTTCGTCGCAGCCGACAGTCTGTCAATGCCAAATTCGGAAATCAGGCAGCGGTTTTGATGGGTGATTGGCTTTATATGTCGGCATTTGAGACATCACTTGCCGAACGCTCGCTTGCAATTTTGGATATTTTGACGCGGTTAACAAGAAAAATGACCGAGGGAGAGTTGATCCAACTTACCTTGCTGGGAAAATCCAATATTTCTGAAGAAGAATATTTTGATATAGTCAAGAGAAAAACTGCGTATCTTTTCTCAGGCTGCTGTGAAATAGGAGGAATACTAGGTAACGCAAGTCATAGAAAACAAATGGCTTTGCGAGAATATGGAATAAATCTGGGGATTGCATTTCAGATTGCTGACGACCTGTTAGATTTCACTGCCGATGCGGCAAAAATCGGTAAAGCGACGGGAGCAGACCTGATCGAAGGCAAGGTGACTCTGCCCTTGATCAAGCTTTTGCAGAAAGAAGCCGGCTTGCGTCCGATAATAGAAGGCGTCATGTATGACGGCAATTATGATGAAAAATCCCGTGAAACCATTGGTGATGCCATTTCCGATTACAAAATAATCCCGCAAATTAAAGAAATAGCGGCCAGTTACGCCGATGCGGCAATAAAAAATCTTGAAATTTTCGAGAAAACCGAGTATCGTGAAGCGATGGCCGGAATTCCCGGCTTCGTGGTTGAACGCGAAAATTGACCAATTTTCATTAATTTTTCGTCCTCTTAAGACACCAGTCCCGGCTTTATGATTAACGACCAACTCATCGCAACGTTAGAAAAAAGCCTGCGCGAAACGCGAAACGCACAGCATAGGCTGATGGCAAGGTTGCGCGAGGTAGAACTGGAGGCGCAGAGGCTTCGCGAGGAGATTCAGGCTCTTGAAAACAGCGCGGCACAGACAGAATCGGCAATCGACAGTCTTCTGGTCAACCTGCGTTCGGGTAATAGTATTTTTGGTAATTCCAACGCCGGAAGTAATACTGAGCGTCCCTTATCGCACAATTCCGCATCAGAAAGTGAATACGGGTTTTTTACAGGTCCCGCTGGTTCCCAAGCGGATTCCAGGCCGCCCTCGAATGTTTCGGTTTTCAGCCGAAAACGTGTAGTTCCTACTCGTGGAAATAACATTGCTCCCGTCAGTAACCGATTTGCTGACCGTACGATTACACAGGCTTGTGCATTGCTTCTGCGTGAAGCCGGCCGCCCCCTGCATGTCAATGAACTTTATAACCTTCTGGTTGCCGGTGGTATGGAATTCAAAGGCAATAATCCCACAATTTCGGTAGCCGTTTCACTTAATCGAAACCGTAAATTCAGAAAAGTCGGGCCAGGAACCTTCGACCTTACAATCCGCGAGGCTACCCGAGCCGCGTCCTGATAAGCTATTTTGTTCTGCAAATGGACTTTTGAACCCCGTTTCATATAGAATACGGGCAATTTAATTTTACTATGCACTCAAGAAAAGTCGGGTTAATTGCTTTTGTCGCCTTATTTTTACTGATTCTGTCCTTTGACGCCTTCGGGCAAAAAGTCAGGTTGCGTTCGAAAATCACACCTAACTGTGGATCCAGTTCGACCTGGAAATTTGCCGATATATACGCAGAAGGCAACATCGCAGTAATGGGGAGCTACAATTGCCGCGGTGCATTTATTTTCGATATTTCCAATCCGGATGCTCCCGTACTTGCTTCCTGGTATAATCCGGGAGCAAGCCAACAATTTCTTGAAGCGATTATTGTCAATGGCCGGGGTTATTTCGGGAGCGGCAACGGCGGCGGCGTCCATATTGTGGATTTGACCAACCCGTATAATCCGCAACTTCTTGGTATTGTAAATTCTTCCAACGGTGGCGGATTTAATTCGATCCACGAGATGATGATCTATCAGCAGGGCGGTGCAACCTATCTGATAGAAAACTTTAACGGTTTTTCAAGTAAACTATTGAAATTCATTAATGTTACGGTTCCTTCTGCCCCTGTATTCGTCCGCGATCTGAACCCGACAGAAACAACCTGGGTACATGCGATGCACATACGCGGAAACCGGATGATTACTTCCGGATGGGGTTCAAGTTCACAGCGCGGGCGTACGGAAATTTACGATATTTCAAATATTGCCACACAGGCACCGGTTTTACTTGGTTTTATCGAAGACCCGTCCGCAAGTCTTACTAACGGCAACAATATGCACAGCAGTTGGACAAGCGAAGACGGCAGATATCTTTACAGTGCCCGTGAAGTTACAAACAGCAATGGCCCGAGCCCCGGAGATGTCCGTGTTTACGATATTTCAAATCCGGCCACGCCGCTGCTTGTCAACCGGATGTCTATGAGCGACCTTTCATTGAATGCCGTAACACCGCACAATCCGGTCGTCATGGGCAATAAACTCTATATTTCATGGTATCAGGCCGGTTTGCAGGTATTTGATATTTCCAACCCGGCTACACCACAGCGTATCGGACAATACGATACTTTCGAATCAACTTTCCGCCCGCCCGATCCTGAGAAATTGTCAGTAATTGACGATCCGTGGGATATGGTCTGCGGCAGTCCCAATTTACAAAATCTTCTGCCAACGAATTATGACGGCGCCTGGGCAGTTTTTCCGTTTCTCGGCGAGGACAAGGTTCTGGTCGGGGATTTAAACTCCGGATTGATTGTCCTGGACGTCCGGGGTGCCGGCGGGGCTTCAAAAAATCTCGTTTCCGATTTCGATGGTGATCGGAAAACAGATCTGGCAGTTTTCCGGCCTGCATTTGGTGATTGGGAGTTTATTTCAAGCCAAAACGGCAGTTTGAATGCGGCTCATTGGGGGACAAATGGCGATAAAATTGTCCCCGGTGATTATGACGGGGACGGGCGTACTGATTTTGCGGTCTGGAGGCCTTCGACGGGTGTCTGGTGGATAAATCAAAGTAGCGGAGGTGCGGTTGTCGCCCAATTCGGAACAAACGGAGATATTCCCGTACCCGGTGATTATGATGCGGACGGCCGCACGGATATTGCGGTTTGGCGGCCGTCCAATGGCGTTTGGTATATAGCCCGCAGTACGCTTGGATTAAGTATTTTTCAATGGGGAATCAACGGAGACAAACCATTTTCCGGTGATTTTGACGGCGACGGCAAGGCGGATGCGGTTATTTGGCGGCCTTCAAACGGTGTTTGGTATGTGATACAAAGCAGTTCATCCATTCCAGTTATTGCGCAATGGGGATTAAATGGTGATAAGCCGGTATTTGGCGATTTTACCGGTGACGGCAAATCGGATTTTGGTATTTACAGGCCATCAAACGGTTATTGGTATATCCTTAACAATAACGGCACGCTGCATTCTATTTTAAAATTCGGAATAAGCGAAGATAATCCGGTACCCGGCGATTACGATGGTGACGGTAAAACGGATATTGCAGTTTTTCGTCCCGGTTCAAACCTTTGGTATGTTATTTTCAGCTCTGATTCATCATTAGGTGTCTGGCAATATGGCCTGAATGGTGACACGCCGGCTCCGGCAGCAGTCAATCCCGAGTAACAGACCTGTCAGTGTTTTTCAAAGGGCTGATGTTTCGCCGTTAGGCTTGACATCAGGCCTTTTGATTTTATTATTGTGCTATGAAACTGCGGCTAATGATTCTGGACGGTTCGCTTGCCGGACGAAATTTCGAACTCGAGAACGGCTTTCTGACAATCGGCCGCAGCGAAAATTGTTCGGTTCGCTTTGACCCTGCAGCCGAGCGAATTGCTTCCAAACAGCATGCTTTTATCGAAGCAAAACCTGACGGTTTTTACATTACAGACAATAACAGCACAAATGGCACTTTTGTAAATGGCACAAAAATAACGGTTGCAAAACTTTCCTCAGGCGACGAAATCCAATTTGGCAGAAACGGTTCACGGGGCCGGGTAGAAATTCTTGTCGCCGAAACACATCAGCGAGATCCGCAGCTATTTCAGAAGGAACAATTACTGGCCGTTGAAAGAGCGGCAGCCACACCAAAAAGTTTTCAGGATTCATTGGCCGGGCTTGGTTTGGGACATCTCGAACCTCCGAAACCACAGCCTCAGGCAAAATCCCATACCGGTGTATTTCTGGGCATCGGCGCTGCGGTTCTGCTTTTTATTCCATTGGCTTTAATAGTTGCCGGAATAATGTTTTTAAGCCTTGGCGTTATTCCCGCAATCATCGCAACATTTATTGCCTTTACGCCGGCGGCACTTTATATTCTGCCGCTGATGGGCCTGGACCGTTATGATCCGGAGCCTTTTTGGCTGCTTGCTTTCGCTTTTGCCTGGGGCGCAATAGTAGCTGTTATCGTCTCTTTCATAGTAAACACTCTTTTCGGATCAGCAGTTTACATTGGAACCGGCAGTCCCGGCCTTGCCTCGATTATCAGTGCCGTTGTATCCGCACCGCTTATTGAGGAAGCATCAAAAGGCTTCGGGCTCCTGATACTACTCATATTTTTCAGGCGTTATTTTGATGACATTCTTGACGGCATTGTCTATGGCGGAGTAATTGCACTCGGATTTGCCACAGTTGAAAATGTTCTCTACTACGGCGAAGGCCTCAACAGGGCATTTATGCAGTATGGCATAACATCTGACGCCGTTATGAGTTTTCTTTTGTTGTTTACTTTAAGGGGTATTCTTTCGCCATTTGCTCATGTAACTTTCACGGCGATGACCGGAATCGGCTGTGGTATTTCCCGTGAATCGCATAAAACTCTAGTCCGCATCATTGCTCCTTTTCTCGGCTATATCGCTGCGGTTATATTACACGGCATCTGGAATGGTTTTGGCATTGTTGCCACGATTCTTTTGGTAAGCCTCGGGCTCGAACCTGCCTGTTCGAGTCTGGGTCTTGGCGGTGAAGAAATAGGGCTTTGCGGATTTTTCACTTTTTACCTGATTTTGGAAGTGCCGCTTTTCCTGATTTTTATTGCTTTTGCTTTTTTCATAATGCGTCGGCAAAGGCGTATCCTCAACGACATGCTTGCGATAGATGTCGCTCGTGGTTTGATTCCCGAAGATCATCTGAAAATCGCTACATCAGCCATCCGAAGCCCTTTGTGGCTGCTCAAGGGTCTATTCTCAGGCAAATATCTCGTCCGCAGCCGTTATCTGCGCGCCGTAGGGAAACTCGGACTCAGCTACTGGCACATACAACGTGCAACTGCAGCGCAGGGTCATACCGGCAGCTTTCAACAAAATCCTATTTTGCGCGATGAGGTTCTCCGCTGGCGCGATAAAGTATAAAATAGAAGCCGCCTCCAAATAATGAGGCGGCTTTTTGGAAATGGTAGGCCGTGCAGGGATCGAACCTGCGACCCGCGGATTAAGAGTCCGCTGCTCTACCAACTGAGCTAACGACCCATGCGGCAATCAGGAATTATAGCAAGTAAGGTTTTTAATGCGCAAATGGCAAATCCGGAAGCCTGCAAATGTCAATGAATATGACACGATGACCAAAGCTAAAGAATAGTTTCAAAATGAAAGAATGTCCTAAATGCGATCTTTGTTTCGATGATGAAGTTCAGATCTGTCCCTTCGATCAGTCGCAGACGCGATTGTCACTGCCGGGCGGACAACTCATTGCCGAACGTTATTTTCTTGAAAAACGCCTTGGTAAAGGCGCTATGGGACAAGTCTTTCTTGCACGTGATATTAAATTCGAAACCCGCCGCGTTGCCGTAAAAACAGTTCGGCAGGACATTTTAAGCAGTGATGACCTGCAGGAAGGCGAGGCAATACTGCGTTTTGAACGCGAGGCACAAGCGGCGGCATCTATCCAGCATCCAAACACCGTAAGCGTAACGGATTTTGGCGAAACGGATGACGGAGTGTTTTTTCTTGTGATGGAATATGTCGAAGGCGAGACGCTTCATCGGCTTTTACGTCGTGAGGGGACACTCTCGGTACGTCGCGCAGTGAACCTATTGCGTCAGATTGCCGATGGAGTTGAGGCTGCGCATGAACGCGGAATTTTGCATCGTGATTTGAAACCGGCAAATATTTTTCTATTGCAAAAGGGAAAAGGAGACGGATTCATAAAGGTTGGCGATTTTGGTTTGGCAAAGATTGTAAACCGCACGGTTACAGATATCAGCAGCAATGCGACGCCATCATCCCGCGGGATAATTGGGACACCGGAATTTATGGCTCCGGAGCAAATGCAGCCTGAAGTTGGGGTTGATGTTCGTGCCGATGTCTATGCAATTGGAACAATTGCATATTTAATGCTCGGAGGCAGAACGCCATTTTCGGGCGACCTGATGCAGCTGGTAATGCAAAAGATAATGAATGAGCCGCCTCCGCTTTCAACCATACGGACAGACATTCCAAAAGAGGTTGAAAGTGTAATAATGAAATCGCTGGCCATCGACCCTGCAAAGCGTCCTCAAACCGTGGGGGAGTTCATCGAACAGCTCGAGGCCGCGGCTGAAAACATCGGAGAGACAAATAAACTTGGACGCTCAAGGCTTGTAATACTTGGTCCGCCGAATGCTGAGGTTTACGTAGATGATGAAAGGCGTGGCAGCATCGGAAGTTCCGGCCGTCTGGTTCTTTCCGATGTCCCGGCCGGCAGGCATTTGCTGCGGGTTTCAAATCCCGGGGATCGGGACGATGAACGCGTGATAGAAATACGTGAAGGAGCATCTGAACAGGTTATCCAGGCTCAACTACGTTCCGTACCCGCGTTCGGGTCACAACCTTCGCCTTCTCAGGGCAGTTCGGGAAGCGAAGGAGGTACAAGCACACTTCCGGGCGTAGTTGTCTGCCTCAGATGCGGTTCGCGATTTGCCGAAGGTGTAAAGTTCTGCGGACGCTGTGGCAACAGGGAGTTTAGATTGATTTCGCCCGGAGCGGAACCTGCTGTCGGCTATAATTGTCCGCGATGCTCCGCTACTCTTACTGCAAACTCAAGATTTTGTGGACGTTGTGGAGCACATATTCCGCAGCAAACCGGAGCAATTCCTGCCCGAAACCTGTCTCCGCTTCAGGCCGAAAGGGTTTGTCCCCGTTGTGGCGGCGTATTTCCTGCCACTATCCGCTTCTGTGGAAGATGCGGGACAGCTTTGGCATGAAACTTTGGCTCCGAGCCGGACGTTGTTATTATTTTAGCCGTTTAATGAATATAATGTGTCGAGGTCGTTTTTGCTTTTTCTCCCTAAGGAGTCGGAAAAATGAAAATTTGTCCTAAATGCCGAAAGACATATGCGGACGACAATTTGAACTTTTGTCTGGAAGACGGTTCGGTTTTGTCTCTCGCAGACGGTCCGCCACCGACGGTTATGATGTCACAGCAGCCAGTAACATCTTCAGGGCCGGCGAATCAGACTATACAGTCTTCTTTCGGCAATCAGCCTCAATATGCAATTCCGCAAAAGCGTTCTTCTAGAAGCTGGGTCTGGATTATCGGCATTTTAGCCATTTTAGTTTTGCTTTGCGGCGGCGGCGGAATTGCCGGTTTAATCTGGTTGGGAATGCAGCAGGCCGAATCCGGTAACAGCACCGCTAATAAAACCAATTCCGGACCTGTTTCAAGCAATAAACGCCCTGTAACAACGACCAGCCCTTCAAAATCTGCTCCCGTTGAGCCGCCGGCTTCTGCACCGGAAATCATCGATCTGTCGCTTTGGGTCAAGGATTTTTCGCCTTACGGGACGACTGAAATGGTTGGCGACGAGTTTGTCATGGCATCAAAGCAAAAAGATTATTACTATGCTTTGGTTTCTTCAGAGGATTATTCAACAGATGGAGCCTCAACAACAGTTACTGTCCGAAATCTTGACGGGCAGCCGTCAGAGCTCGGGTACGGCCTTATTTTCAACAGTGCTCCGAAACCTTTGACAAATGATTACGCCTTTTTGATTGACTCGATGAAAAAGCGATACAGGATCGTCCGGCATGAACGCAGAAAAGAAAAGCCGATTGTACCCTGGACATCATCGGATGCCATTAATTCCGGGACGGCGGAAAATGTAATTGAGGTTCGTGATAAAGGCGACACAATAGAATTCTACATAAACGGCCAAATGATAAAATCAGTCAAGGACCAATATGGTTACGCAAAAGGGGTTCCGGGCCTTTATTCGGGCGACGGAGTGCGGATAGGATTCAAGAAACTGGAGATTCGTAAGTAATCATCCGCTTTTAATGCCCGATTTATGAAACGATGTCTTAAATGCGGCCGCTTCTATGCCGATGCGGATTTGAACTTTTGCCTCGATGATGGCGAACTGTTAGTCAGGGATTATCCGGACGAAAAGGCCGGCGGACTCTTTGATGAACCGCCTACAGCCATTTATGCCGAACCACCTACCGTTTTGAGTGATCCGGCCCGTAAAACCAACCCTGCGATGTGGCCTAATCCGGTGCGGCAACAGACCTCACCTATTTATTCCGCACCTGTTTATCCGACGGGAATTGAGCTTCAAAGAAGACCGGATCAGACAATTGCCGTTACGGCAATGGTTCTTGGAATACTTTCATTGGTTTTCACGTGCTGTTACGGCGGTTTTTGGCTTGGGCTTCCGGCTGTTTTTTTCGGTTTTTGGGGAATGAGACGGGCAGACTCTGATCCCGGAAATTATGGCGGAAAATCTTTGGCAATTGCAGGAGTCTTTCTTGGCGTGATTAGTTTTTTAATAAGCGTTGGGCTGATAATCGCCGGTGTATTGGCCAGATAGAGTTGGTTTCATTATAATTTGACTGATGCGTGTAACCTTAAATGTCGTCGCTGGGCCCCAAACCGGACGTACCTTTACATTCGATCAGCACGACACTTTTATGATCGGGCGTAGTGAGGACGCACATTTTTGCCTGCCACACGACCGTTTCTTTTCCCGACATCATTGCCTTATTGAAATCGCGCCGCCGCAGGCATTTATTCGTGATCTGGGGTCAACCAATGGCACATTTGTCAACGGCATACGCATCGAATCTGCTTATTTGAAACACGGCGACCGGATACAGGGCGGCGAAACGGTTCTGGAAGTTCAGGTAATTGGCGACAGGGCAGAAACCACCGGAAACAGACAACATGCAGTTTCCTATGAAACTGAGCCTTCACTGATTACTGTTTCCTGTATAAACTGCAACCTTCCTGCAAAGGCAGAAGCGTCGCGACCCGACGCAAAACTCTCATATCTTTGTGAAAATTGCCGCGAACAACTCAAGAAAAATCCTCAGCCAATACCGAATTATCAAATGATTCGCGTGCTTGGCCAGGGCGGAATGGGCAGCGTTATGCTGGCACGGGCAGTTTCTGACGGCCGCCTTGTTGCAGTCAAGACGCTTTTGCCGGAAGTTGCCGTCAGCGACCAGTCGCTCAAGCGTTTTTTACGGGAAATTGAGGTTGCATCATCTCTCCGTCATCCGAATATCGTAAGTTACATAGAACATGGAACGCATAACGGCATAGTTTATCTTGTAACTGAATACGTTCCGGGTCTGGATGCTTCGAAACTGGCAAAACAGCGCGGTGGCCGGCTGCCCTGGCAGCAGGTAGTAAAAATTATCGAGCAAACACTCGCCGCATTGGATTTTGCACACGGTCTCGGTTTCGTGCACAGGGACATAAAAGAGCAAAATATTTTAGTTGACGGTTCATTTCCAAATTTTGTGGCAAAGCTTACGGATTTCGGATTGTCGAAAAGTTATAAGCAAACCGGCATGAGCGGTGTCACAATGGTGGGTGATGTTGCGGGCACAATAGCTTATATGCCGCCCGAACAGGTGCGTGATTTCAAAGAAGTAAGGCCGCCCGCGGACATTTACGGAATCGGGATGACGGCATACAGTCTTTTGACAGGTGCTCACGCACTTGACATAAGCCCGAACGCAGGTATTTCAGAAACAGTCAAGGCAATTTTTGAAAAGCCGATAATCCCGATTGCCCGCCGCGTACCCGAGGTGCCATTGAAAGTCTCGGCGGTAATTGAAACCGCATTGGCTAAACAAGTCGAACTTCGCTGGCGGACCGCCGGGGAAATGCGCGAAGCCCTTCTACGTGCGGCATCTGAATTTTAACCTCTGTTTTCCTCTAAATCGCCGGTTAAATCTGCCGTCGCAATAAACCCGAAAAATAACCAAAGATGTCTTGCATCTTCAAATGAGCCGACCAGTCCCTGATAGATAAAACTTGTAACAAAGCCGGCAAATAACCAGAATCTGAATACTGCCTCCGAATCGGCAAGGCCTGAACCTTTAACAGCTCGATTAAATATCGAAACAGTAAGCCAGAAAAATGCCGTGAGCCCTGCCAATCCAGATTGTGCCGCAATATTCAGCCATGACTGATGAGCATCGGTCAATAACTGCATCTGCCCTGAGGGAGACTTGAAAAGAACATTAGCGACGGGCAGACCAATGCCGCGTCCGATAACAGGATGCCTTAAAAAAGTTTCGGCAGCCTGCTGCCAGGCAAGAAGTCTTTGTGTAGGATCAATTCTGAAATCGTAAAACCTGAAATTATAAGGTGAGGTTTCTATTGGCCAGATTGAGAATGTGGCAGCCGCCAGAAAAATAAAAGCGGCAACTGCCCCCGAAACGACTGCAAAATTTGAGAGCAGAAAATGCCTGAGTTTATAAAGTTCAACGGCCGCATACATTGCAACCAATAGTAAAAATCCGCCAAGTCCAGGCGTAAGAGTGAAGACTGCGCCGACAAGGTGCAGGCAAAAAGAAACTGTAAAAAAAACGTTTCCGATTTTGTTTTTTGCTCGCAGAGCAAAAAGAATAGCAATGCTGACGGTAAAGTAATTACAGAGCATTGCAGGATAGAAATATGTACCCTGCACACGTGGATAATTTCCCGGCGGAAGAGAGCCATAATGGTGCAGAAATTCCTTAATCAGGAAATTACCGGGGATCAAATAAAAGCCTATCGCCGTGAAAGCTGCAATTGTCGCGGCAATTGTCGAAGCAAAAATCCAAATGCGTGCTGCCCCGTAAAGCAAATCGCGTGAGTACAACAAACTTATCGTAATAACCGAAATTGAAGCCAAGTATATGATTCCGGGCAACTTGGTGAAACTAACACCGGCATTTTCGGAAAACGCTGCTGCCAAGGTCAATGCCAGGACATAAGCCGTGACAGGTAAATATAAAGGATCTTTCTGAAGTTTTATTCGTCCGGAAGCTATGGCAGCTCCCGTAAAAATAAAGACAAGCGGAAAAACAAAATCCGAAGGCACTACCCGAAAACCGGCAAAATTGTAGAATGGCCGCATCGTTGCTAACGATGCAACGAATATAAGAAACGCAATTTCGGCCGTGCGCTTCACAATGTTTTCGTTACTTTTGCCAATGATCTCGGAGCGTCCGGATCAAGTCCTTTTTCTTCAGCAAGATAAGCCGCAAATAGTTGTGCAGGTATTATAAATGGAATCGGAGAAAGAAATTCGTCCGAAACCTCAGGCATTGTAATACTTAAGGATGCAAGCGATGCAATCTCCGGATCGTTGGTAATTGCAAAAGAGTCAGCGCGTAAATCACTAAGCCGTCCAAGCAGATCCATGCTGCTTTTTTTTGTGACTCCGGCCGGTGCAAACATAATCACAGGGAAACGACGCTCTACGACCGCAAGCGGTCCGTGAAAGAAATCCGCAGAAGAGAAGCGTTCGGCGACTACATAGCATGTTTCCATGAGCTTCAACGCAAGCTCATAGGAATTTCCATAATTCATACCGCGCCCAACGACGACGCAATTATCCATAAAGGTATAGCGCGGAACGATGTTGCGAATTTTATCACGAAGTTCTAGCGCTTTCCCGGCAAGCTCAGGTATCTTATTGTAATTAATAGCTTTATCGCCAATTGCCCGTGCCAGCATATAAAATTGAAGCATCTGGCCGGTATAGGTTTTTGTAGCCGCAACTGACCTTTCGCGACCTGCGTGAATTAAAAGTGTTTCGTCGGCCAGAGAGGCCATAGTTGAAGCGGCCTCGTTTGTTATTGCAATAGTGAATGCTCCGGAAGTTTTTGCCGATTCAAGAACATGGTTGATATCGTCGCCTTCCCCGGATTGGGAAACCCCGATCACAATGGAACGTTTGAGCCTAAGTTTTGCATTATAAAGGGTGTGAACCGAAGGGGCGGATAGCGACACGGGAATACCTGTAGTTACTTCAAGCAGGTAACGGCCAAAAAGAGCGGCATTGTCCGAACTTCCACGTGCAACAAGTACGATCAGGTCTATGTCTTTCTGGCGAAGAAAGTCGCCCAAACGGGTAATTTTTTCACTTTCGGCCGCAATGGTTCTTTCGAGTGCCTCGGGTTGCTGAGCAATTTCGTCGAGCATCAATGACATAAGAAAATATTATAAACTTCCGATTTGCAATAATTTACAAAAGCCAAAATGAATTCTATCAAAACGGCTGACGTCAAAGAAAATGAAAGGCAAAGATTTATGGACTAGATATAAATTCTGGGAACGCGTCGGGAAATACCGCAGGTTATTTCGTATGAAATAGTATCAATACTTCCGGCAATATCTTCGGCGCGTAACTCCAGTTCACCGTCGCGTCCGATAATGGTAACCTTAGTACCTTCTTTTACTTCTCCGGCTTCAGTAACGTCGATGGTTGTCCAGTCCATCGAAATTCTTCCTACTATCGGTGACAAAACTCCGTTAACCAAAACACTGCCTTTATTGGACAAGGACCGCGGCAGGCCATCAAAGTAACCTATAGGAATCGTTGCGATTACTCGTTTCTCTCCGGCAACAAAAGTCCTGCCGTAGCCAACGGATTCTCCGGGGTTAATTGTCTTAACCTGCGCGACCTCTGTCTCTAAACGCATAACAGGTCGGACGTCAGGCTTTTCAGTTTCTTGGGGTAAAATATCACCTTTAAATCCATAAAGCAGTCCGCCTATTCTTACAAGGTTACGTCTTGATTCAGGAAAAAGAATTGCACCGGGGGAATTAGCTATATCGGTTAGCCGTGGTTTGATTCCAACTTGTAAAAAGGCGTCAATTATCTTGTCGAGCCGGTCATTTTGAAGCCGCGTAAAGTCAGATTCTGCAGGGTTATCGGCTGCCGAAAAATGAGAAAAGATTGCTTCGACGTCAATATTTTCAAGTTTTCTTATTTCTTCAGCCACGCTATCGGCCAGGTTGTATCTGAAACCGACCCTTCCCATGCCAGTATCAAACTTCAAATGAACTGTCGCTGTCAGTTTATTTGCCGCTGCCGCAGCATCAATTCTTCTGACCTGTTCGAGTGTAAAAACCGCCGGAGTAAGGGCGAATTCAAAAAAAGCTTTTTCTTCACCGGGCCAACAGCCGCCAAGTACAAGTATGCGGCCGGTGTTTCCGGCTTCCCGCAACTCGAGCGCTTCTCCAAGAGTTGCTACCGCAAACCACTTTACGCCCGCATCCTGCAATTTTTCAGCACATACCCTTGCACCGTGTCCGTAGGCATCTGCCTTAACTACAGCCATAATATCGGCATTACCTGTAATTTGCCTGATAACGTTCAAATTATGGATAAGCGCCTGTGTATCGATTATTGCAATTGTCGGTCTGTTATGTATTTGAGTGTGCATCCAGGCAGAGAATTTCAGTTAACAGGTTGAAGTAAAACATAAAGAGTGGCGGTCGCGACGCTTAATGTAAATCTTAAAGTGGGATGTTGCCATGTTTCTTGGGCGGGTTAGAGTCACGTTTATTACGCAAAAGTTCAAGTGATTTAATAAGTTTTGGCCTTGTGAAACGGGGTTCGATTACCTCATCAATAAATCCGCGTGCAGCGGCAACGTAAGGATTTGCAAATTTATCATTAAACTCTTCTATCAGCCGTTGGCGTTCGGCAACCGGGTCATCTGCAGTACTTAAATCTTTTTTATAAAGCACTCCGACCGCGCCCTCGGCTCCCATTACGGCGATCTCCGCTGTCGGATATGCAAAATTAATGTCTGTCCGCAGATGTTTTGATGCCATCACGCAATAGGCTCCGCCGTAGGCTTTGCGTGTGATGACCGTTATTTTCGGGACAGTGGCTTCTGCAAAGGCGTAGAGCAGTTTGGCCCCGTGCCGGATTATTCCATAATGTTCCTGATTTACACCCGGTAAAAAGCCCGGAACATCTTCAAAGGTAATTAAAGGAATGTTGAAACAATCACAGAACCTGACGAATCTTGCTGCTTTCACAGAAGCGTCAATATCCAGAACTCCGGCAAGAAAAGCCGGCTGATTTGCTACTATACCGACAGAAAATCCTCCAAGACGGGCAAACCCGATAACAATATTCGGTGCAAAATGCTCCTGAATTTCAAAGAAATAGCCATCGTCAACTACTCGCCGGATTATTTCACGAATATCATAGGGCTGATTTGGCGTTTCCGGAACAATCGTATTCAACGATTCATCAATTCTGTCCGCAGGGTCGTCGGTTTCAACAAATGGCGGATCGTCGAGATTATTTGATGGAATAAAGGAAAACAACTCCCGCGCAATTCGAAGTGCGTTTTCATCGGAATCAGCGGCAAAATGAGCTACTCCGGATTTGGAATTATGAGTCATTGCGCCGCCGAGTTCATCTTTTGTTACATCTTCGTGGGTTACGGTCTTGATAACATCCGGACCGGTTATAAACATATAGGACGTATCTTTGACCATAATGTTAAAGTCTGTAATTGCAGGAGAATAAACCGCTCCGCCTGCACAAGGGCCAAGGATACAACTTATCTGTGGTATAACGCCGCTTGCCAGAGTGTTTCTCAGAAATATGTCAGCGTATCCGCCAAGTGAGACGACACCTTCCTGTATCCTTGCACCACCTGAATCATTTAGTCCGAATACCGGGGCACCGTTTTTCATTGCAAGGTCCATTATCTTGCATATTTTTTGAGCGTGGGTTTCCGAAAGTGAACCGCCAAAGACCGTAAAGTCCTGAGCAAAAACAAAAACGGGTCTGCCGTCAATTTTTCCAAAGCCTGTTACGACTCCATCGCCAAGTATTTTCTGTTCATCAAGTCCGAAATCAGTCGAGCGGTGGACGACAAATTTGTCCATTTCCTCAAAAGTTCCTTCATCCAGCAGGAAAGCAATTCGTTCGCGTGCAGTCATTTTACCTGCATCTTTCTGACGTTTGATGCGCTCTGCGCCGCCTCCGGCTTCGGCTTGCATTTCGAGTTTGCGAAGAAGTTCGATTTTCGGTAAGCGTTTTGTTTCCGGTGTCATCAGTAAATAAAATTACGGCAGTTATCGCGCGTTTGCAAACGGTGAAACGATTGCCGCAAAATTCATTTGCCGTTTGTTTTCTGAAAAAATAATTAAACCAACGGGTTGTGAAATAAATTAAATATGCAAAAAAGACTTAGAATAACCGCCCGCGATAATGAAAAACTAAAGCTTGCGCGTCGGATACGCGACGGTAAAGAGCCGGGAGAATTTGTTCTTGTGGAAGGCATCCGGCTTTGCGAGGACGTGCTGGCTGCCGGAATCAGCATCAAAATGGTATTTGTTGATCCGGCCATTGCCAACGAAAAGCGGATTGATTCTTTGCTTAAACGGCTCGATAAAAAAGGAGTAATGATTATAGAGGTCGGGGAAAAACTGCTTAGAACAATATCAGACACGGCCAATCCGCAGGGAATTGCGATGATTGCGGAGCGCCGAAAATTTTCTTCAGAATCTGTATCTCCGGAGGATTTGCTCGCGGCTCCTGCTCCGGCTTTTTATTTTTATGGTGTAAACAACCCCCTGAATATTGGCGCCGCAATCCGATCGGCTGCGGCAGCCGGTTCACCTGCGATTTTTATTTCCCCGAATGGTTGCAATGCATTTTCCTCAAAATCAAACAGAGCGGCAATGGGAGCTAATTTCAGGATTCCGGTTTTTGAAAATTTTCAAATCTCGGATGCCTTGAAGATATGCACAGAGTCAGGCTGCAAAACGGCCGCGGCTGTTTTAAATGCCGAGGTTGGTTATACAGAAATAGATTGGCGATCAGTGGGAATGGTAGTTTTTGGTTCTGAGGCTCACGGGCTTGATAAAGACTTTCTTAAGCAAATTCCTCTTCGATTTACAATTCCAATGTTAAATGGCGTTGAAAGCCTGAATCTGGCGGTCACGGCCGGCGTGGTTGCTTTTGAAGCACGCCGGCAACGCAAAATTGCATAAGAATGAAACTACTATCGGTTTTTCGCCGCCGTGTTGGAATTGCCTGAGTTTGTATTGGCTTCGGTGTTTTGCGATTCCAGAGATTTTTTAAGATTTGCAACCAATTCGGGGTTGTCCGCAATCAGTAACCCCATTGCTATGTCGGTTTCCAGAGTTTTTGCATTTACTTCGACCGTATCACGAAGCATATCCTTTGCAAGAAGTAATTGTTTTTTGGCTTCTACATATTTTCCTGTGAGCAGGAGGGCACGTCCAAGAAGGTAATGGTCCTCTGCATTTTGCGGCGTTGCGGCATTGGCAGCCAGATAACGATCCGGGGCTTTGTCAACGTCTCTGCGAGCCTCTTCAAATTCCGATAAGGGAATATTTCCGCTTTTCATTTCGACAAGACGGGGGACTTCCGTAACCTGCGGTGGTACCACAAAATGATAAACTGCCGCACCGGCCGCGGCGCCTAGCAAAACAAGAAAAAACGAAAGCAGCAATGAACCGAATCCGGTAGATGATCTTTTACCTGCCGATTCTGTAAAGGGAAGCGGAGAGGGAGATTCTTCTGTTACTGAGGCCTGAGCGGGAACTACGACCTGAGCAGGTCCGAAATCGGAAACATTTTCCGCAGTGATTTGTTCCGTTACCGGTTCATCGGAAAATTCTTCCCTTAGATCCGCAAAATCTTCGGTTTGCGATTGCTTTGCAATAGTTTCAGACTCATTTTCCTGAGAATAAGTTTCTGTTTCGGGACGAGCCGAGGCGATAGTATCTTCTTCGGATGTGTCGGGAAAGCTATAAGATAAACCGGCGCTTCCGTTTGCTGCATCAGAGTGCTGAATATCGGTGCTTTTTCCGGTATCCAGTCCCGAAGATGCAAGCACAGGTGCCAAAGCGCTCGAGATTCGGACAACAACTGCGGTCAGATTGTCTTCGGCTCCGCGGCTGAAACAAATTTCCTTCAGACGGCTGCAAATGACATCAGGATCTATTTCGTTATGAAATAAACGGGAGAGTTCCTCATCGCTGACGTGTCGTGTAATTCCATCGGTGCATAGCAGGAAGATTGTTCCGGGCTCAACCATAATGGTTTTAAGGTCCGGATTGACTTCCTGTTCGGCGCCGAGGGCGCGGCTGATTACATTCCGGCTAGGATGGCTAAGCGCCTGTTCGGGAGTCATGCGTCCGGCTCGCACTTCTTCTTCAACTACTGAGTGATCGGCAGTTTCACGATAAAGCGTGCCGTCCGGCGCCACACGATAAACTCTGGAATCGCCCACATGCGCGATCGTGGCAATATTTCCTGAAATATTGACAGCGGCAATAGTTGTCGCCATAGTCGAAAGACGCGGCAGGTCGCGAGCCGCAGTGTAAATTGCCTGATTAGCGTAGCGAATGGCAAGAGCCATTGCCTCCTCGGTGTCGTAATTATCCGGGAGGTTGGAAAAAACGTCTGCAATGGTTTCAATAGCCATCTGTGAGGCGAAATCACCGGCCTGTGCACCGCCAACACCATCCGCGACGACAAAAAGACCGAGCCTTCGATCCTCCAGATATGAATCTTCGTTAACCGGCCTCTTTTCGCTCAGGCCGCGGTCCGAAACCGCCGCTGAGACATAAAGGAAATTGCCATCTTCCATTTTTCCAGACTCTCCGAAATTAACAGTTGTCGTAATCTCTTACTCTGCAAAAATTATCAAATAAAAGTTAATGTAAATTATCAAGCTCAGCCGCTTCGCGATCCAGTGCGTTTCTGTGTGACAGAGCCATTAATAATCCAATCATAAAGAAACTTGTAATTAACGAAAAGCCACCGTGGCTGACAAATGGCAGTGTGATTCCCGTCATAGGCAGAGCCCTGGTAATTCCGCCGATATTGACCAAAGCCTGAAATCCTATAAACGCCGAAAGCCCGGCAGCAGATAATTTTGAAAACATATCCCGGGCATCTAAAGCCGTTCTAACTCCTGCGCTTACGAGAACGAATAGGGCAAAGATTACCAGCAAACCGCCAAAAAGTCCAAGTTCTTCCCCGATTGCGGCAAATATGTAATCAGAGTCCGCGACGGGAATCAATTCCGGATAACCGAGCCCCAGTCCGCGTCCCGTTGTGCCTCCGGAAGATAGTCCGAAAGTTGCCTGTGCGGGCTGGAAAGCAAGCACGTCAAACCATGCGTCAGTATTTATGGTTTTTATCAGCTCGGGATTAGCGTTTACCATTTCAGGAATCTTCGGGTCTTTTTCAACCAGTTTTTTGTAGTAAGCCTCGAAATCTTCCTTCCACCAGGGAGTATCCGGTGAAGGCGGATTAAAGCCATCCAGCCATAGATGAAAACGCTGTTGAATCCGGTTCGGAAGAATTTGTTTTATCGGAGCTGCCAGTGTCGGCAAAAGAGGTATCCGCTCCTGAGTAGAGAGAGGTAAAGCTCCGACGACCAGTACAGCTGCTAAAAAAAGAACGCTTCCGACAAGCACAAACCTCTGGGAAAATCTACGGACTGCTATTAAGTAAAGCGTTGCATAAACGGCGCTGAAAACCATCATCTGCCCAAAATCCTTAAGGACAAAAAAGGGAATAAACGGCAAAATAGCCATAAATACCAAAGGGACGACGTCACGGGCACGCGGCAGTCCCCAGTAGGTTTTGGACAGATTTTTGTACAAAATTGACAATATGGCGGCAAAACCCAAAAGAAAGGGAATTTTTGAAGGCTCCCAGGGAGTCATGTTGCCTATGGATTTTCCTGCCCTGGATGTTACGGCGGCGAGCATCAGCGGTACCAAAGTCAAAAGCACCAGCAAAAAGCCGTTTTCACGCAAAAGATCTATTATGTTGTTACGCCTTGCAAAAATATAAGCCGCAACGAGGCCAAAAATAGCAAGCAAGGGGTTAATTGTACGGCCGGAGGTCAAAACGCCCGCAAGTGTCTCATCTGCGGCTTTAGGTGTCTCTTGTGAAAGATCTACGGGAGCAGGAGGATTTGGCGGCAAGCCCATCATCTGCTTTTTTTCCGCAGAATAGTTTTCCTGAATGTAATGGAGCTGCTGGGTCAGGATTTTGTCCCGTCGTGCTTCGGCTTTATCTTTTCGGGAGATATATTCAGGATCGCTGAATAATCTGTATTGAACCGTCAGGCCAATGGAAAACAAAAGTATTGCTGCAGTATAGATTGTCCAATTTCCCGCATAGCCGGTTATTTTTCTGATAAAAACCGGTAAAAAGGCCAAAATTATTAAAATGCCGATGTTTCGTACGGCGGCGATTGGCGGGGTCTCATAACCGCGGATGAGGCCGCCGTAATAAATAGAATAGTGCCCTATAGCCGCCAAAGCAGCAATTAAAAGCAATATAAAAAAATGTGATGAAGTGCGGTTTTTCAATTGATCAATTGTTTTTACTGCGTTTGTTTCCTGATTTAGTCTGTGTCTTGGGTAAAGATGATTTTGGTTTATACTGGTCGCCCAAGAGACCAAGTTCGCGTGCTTTAAGTATTATATTTGCGGCGATTGGGGCCGCTGTCCTTGCTCCGAAACCGCCACCTTCGACGACAACTGCGATTGCGACCTGCGGACGCTCCAGCGGAGCAATGGAAATAAACCAACTGTCAACTCTCTCATACATTACGGGCTGTTCTATTTCTTTTAACTGACCGTTTGCATCGCGAACTTTTACCCTCTGTGTTTTGAGTCTGCCGGTTTTTTCATCAAAAACCGGTGCAAGTTTTTCGGCAGTTCCTGTTTTACCACCTGTCCGGATTCCGGTTCCTGCCAGTTTTGCGGAAATAACCGTACCGGTGCCGCCCGGCTCCTCTGTAACCGTGGACATTATCTGACGGATTTGCAGAGCCTGTTGAGGCGTGAGAACCTGGGAAAAGACTTGCGGCGGTTGATTTGCCTCGATTCGCGGTTTCATTAATTTTCCTTCAAGATTTGCCGGCGCCGAAGCGATTAAAGCAAGTTGAAAAGGAGTCATTTGTCCGGCAAATCCTTGTCCCATGCCCTCGAGCCCCAAATCAAAAGCCGAAAGTGTTTTGCCCGTAACAAGAGTTGATTGCTGTGGGGCAAGAGCAGAAGCGATTTTCTGGTTCGATGTATTCCAGATCAGTGGAAAGAACCGCGGAATAAGAGCATCGTTTGGCGTTTCCACCGGCAAAATACCGAGCTGTGCCGCTGTTTCAGCCATGCGTTCGCGGCCAATCAGTATGGCTAGCTGTGCAAAATACTGATTACTGGAGACTTGATACGCAAACTGTATATTTTTTTCACCGCAACCGCCATCGCAGACACCGGTTACTGTCCCATCTGGTAAAAGTTTCTGTGTTGCATCAACTATTGGTCGTGAGGATCTGGAAGGGCGAAAGCCTTCAGGATAGCTAGGAAAAACTGCTGATTGTTTGCCGGCACGAAACGCCGAAATCATGGTAAAGGTTTTAAACGTCGAGCCCGGAACATAGAATTCTCGTGTAGCGCGGTTAAGCAAAGGCTTGTTTACATTGTCAGACTCAAGGTCAAGATAACCTGCAAGATCCTGTGCCTCCGAAAGCCGAAAAGAAGGATTGGAGTACATCGCAAGGAGATCGCCGTTTTGAGGATTTATAACAACAATTGCACCTTTCCTTCCTTCAAGTTGTTTGGCAACAAATTCCTGTAATTCTTTGTCAATAGTTAATTTAACGTCTCTTACCGATAGGCCGGGCTGTTTGATTTTTGTCAGGATTTCCCAGGCTTCGGGCATTGGGTCAGATTCTTTACTGAAAAGAGTGCGTTCAAGTCCGGGAGTTCCTCTTTCCGTACCAAGCAAATGTGCCATTTCGCGATCCAGCGAGTATGCCCGGATTATGTTGCGATCCTCTCCAACTTTGTAATAAGCAAGTGCGTTTTCAAGTGAACCGGTCCTGTCGAATATCCAGCCGCGAAGGCTCGCAGCCGACGTCCTGCGGGTCCTTAAATCTTTGTAGGAGACGGCCTGGAATTGTTCATTGTAATCTTCGGCGAAATAAACCCAATAAACCTGAAATCCAAATACCGTCAAGGCAAGCAGTAAAAAAACTGTTTGCCAAATGCGTATGCTTCTATTCGCTATCGCGGTGGTAATCCGTCGGGCTGCTTCGCGTGGCAGCCCAATCTCGAAAGGGAACAATGGTCTTTTGAAATTATCGAAAAAAGTAAGAATAAGAAGCCCGATAACGATTCCGAGTCCGATAATGTAGGCAATGGACAAAGCTGCAGGCGTACGTTCGAGTATTTGGCCGCCGAAAAGACTTTCAGGGCGTAGCCATGACCAATCGATTGCCAAAATCAAAGCAGCTAATGGCATTTTCACTTCTGTTTTTCTTCCGAAGACGGCTCTTCCGGTTGCATATTGGCACGGAAAGTAATCGAAAGATTAGCATCTTTGTTACCTTCGGTAATATCAGAGTTATGTGTTTGAGATTCAATTTCATCAATTTCGGAGACTTCAAAGTGCACTGTAACACCGCCAAAAGTAATGTCGGGATTTAAGCCTGCGTCTATTGCCTTTCCGTAAGCAATACGTTTGCTGCCGAGAAATGTTCCGTTAGTCGAACCCGTATCGGCAAGCATCAGGTTTCCGCCCTCCGCAATGTATATTGCCGAATGAACCTTCGAGACGCTTTCATCGTCAATTTGCAGTTGATTTGATTTTCCGCGACCTACTGAGATTCTTTCGCCGACGGCCGTTTCAAATGTTTTTTCTATGTTTTTATCTCCGGATAAAAACCGGGCTTTTAGTCTGAAAACCTGTCTCACTTGCGTTTCTGCATCATCAACCGTTACCGGAGGATTTATCTGCAGACTGCTTTCGTGTTCTTCGGTTCCGAGAGGATCGAAGCCTACACGAAGAACCACGCCGGTGGTAAAATAATCCGGCCGTACTTCTATGTTCAAAGGGCCGCGCGTGTAGTATTTCCTGTCATTGATATGATCAATTGCCGCAACGAGCAATTCATTTTCAAGCAATTTGAGAGATTCTTCCGAATCGGCCGAAAATTTATCCCATTGCATATTCAGCCGAATGTGATGCGGGACAAAAACCCTTTTCTTTTCATCGGTTACAGCCTCTAAATCAAGCAGTGCTTTAAGTCTTTCTATCAATTCGCTCGTTGCCAGACTGCTGCCGGGACGCCAGCTGCGTCCGGTTACGCGATCAAAAACATCACCTATTTTTGCAAGCAGGCCGCGGACCAGGCGGTCGGGCGTGACGGAACCATTTCCAGGCGGCTTATTTTGGTTCATAAAAATGAATCTTTGCCAATTTTATTGCATTAGTGGCTACAGATAAAGCGATATTTGATGTTAAATATTTATCAACACTGATTAAAAATGTGGAACATAGATAATATTGGCCATCTAAATCTAATAGCGGCTGGTATTTCAAAATGACACTTCGCGATATAAAAACAGTCAAAATGCAACATCCGAAACCGCATTGCAATGGCTTTTCATTGATTGAACTGCTTGTCGTCCTGACGGTTGCATCGGTTTGCTGGCCATCTCGCTTTTTTATTTTGAGGGTCACAGAAAATTATACCGACCGGACGATACGACTTTGCTTATTGCCGACGCATTGCAGGAGGCAAGGCAGCGCTCGCTCACACAGCGGGAAACCATCCGCGTAGAAATTGACAAAACCGCAAAAGTTGTCCGTGTTATTGACGAAAATCAGCCGACTCTGGCATCGGATGACGAAATCATAAAACTATTGACGATTCCTGAGCCCGCAATAGTTACCGTCGGGCAGCCGCCAATGAACATAACACAGAATCCACCGGAGACTTTACCGGTGCCTAACGCAGTATTTCTTCCAAGCCTGCATCCGCTAAGTTTTGGAAATGAAGTCTGTACGATACGTTTTATGCGTGATGGCACTGTAACAAATGCGGGTACAAATTCGATTGGTTCGGGAGCGGTTACAACGGGCGTAACGATACACATCTGGTCGCCGCAGGCCGGGAGTCCGACGAATGCCGACATCGCGCGTGCCATCACGGTAATCGGTTCCTCCGGTGTGGTACGTGGCTGGGAATGGGATTGGAGTTTAACCGCTTCTAACAAATGGAAGGACAGCCGCCGCGCAGGTTCGCTGGGCGGTCCATAGAACCCATCAGATATGGAGTGTTTTTGTGAAAAATTATAGAAACAATGCGGCAGGTTTTTCATACATCGAAGTGATGGTCGCGCTGGTTATTTTGCTGGTTGGCGTGCTCGGAATGCTTTCGGCTCTAACGGCAAATTTCCTGCGCGGTATCGAATCGGAGAAACGAATAGCAGCCAAACAGATCGCTCTTTCTACACTGGAATCCATCACCGCGGCAAAACAGATTAAACGTCCCGGCGTAGTGGATAGCTGGGATTCTTTGAGAAATGAAGTTACAGGCCTCCCGCCCGGAGCTGTGAATGGAATTTTTGTGAATGGTTACAGACCTGTTCGTCAGGAACTCGGCTGGGACGGTGTCGCCGGCACTGCGGATGATGCTTGTCCGGGTCCCGGCGGATGTTTTGTAACCGGCCGCCCGCCAAATTTGAGCCCGATTATTGAGGGTTTTCAACGTGAAATAGTAATAACCGACGTGCCGGATCCGGATCGCCCGCCGCCAAATCCCGTCTCTCGCAGACAAGTTACGGTAAATGTACGTTTTTTTGTCAATCAACTTGCCCGTACCGAGACCATTTCAACAATTATCACAAATTATTGATGTGAGATAAGCCTATGAAAACCATAGAGGGGTTTTCGGAGTCCCGAAATTCATATTCCAAGTATGATTCCAAAGCGGGCTTTACGCTGGTAGAACTTCTGGTAGCGATGACTATATTTCTGATTGTCACCGCCGTTGTCTATGGAATGCTGCAGATCGGAAGAGTTGACCGCAACAGGTCAAGCCGCCGGGCCGATATAATGAAAAATGCCCGTATTGCAGTCCATATGATTGGACGGGATGCTCTGAATGCGGGGCTTGGCTACCACAGAAAAGGTGCGGTCGCACCGGATGATTTTGTCAGTTCACATTTCGGATTACCGCCAGACGCAAATACAAAACGCGATTTGATCACCTCTATAATCGCCGGAAACAATATCAATCCCAGCACATTGAATCCCGATCCATTGGCACGCACGGACGTTGTCGTTTTTTGCTATCGGGATACCGATTTTAATTCCGGTAACGTAATCAATCTTTCTTCCGTCGGTGCTGCTCCGGGAAATCCTTCGATACCGAGGCTTACTGCTTCCGGAGGAGTCGGGGAATTATCCCGAAACGATTTGCTTCTGGTCGAATCTGACAGTTCGCAGGTTGCAATATTGGTTACCTCTGTCAGCGGAAACCAGTTTGAGGCTGCCCCGGGCGATCCACTTGGGCTGAATCAACCGCTCGATGGTACGGGAGACAGCGGAAGTGTGCTGCGGCAATGCAATCCGCCGTCAGGCTCGCCACCGGTGCCGGACGAAAATTGCACACCCTATGTTTCTACAACGGCAAAGCGTTTTTTCATCGTTGGGTATTCCGTGAGACCTGATGGGACGCTTGTCAGAACGACTTATGGCAACAACAGAAGCGGAAATTCACCGGCCGACCAGATTCGGGAGCAGCCGATAGCCTACAACGTGGAAAATCTACAAATCAGATATGTGCTAGCTGACGGTACGGTAACTGATGATCCTGCCGCAGGTCCGGACGGAATAGCAGGAACTGCGGATGATGACATTGAGCAATTCAATCAAATCAGGCAGGTAACCGTAACACTTCGTGTGCAGGCTCTGGAACGGGACGAACAACTGGGCGTTGCCGATTCCATCGAAGTAACCGCTACTTTCAGTGCCCGTAATATGGAATACGACGCGGGATAAAAATCCATTTGTCGTAATTTGGAGGTTCAGGATGAAAGCGATAGAGACCCGATGCCTTTCAAAGTGCTTTAAGAAAAATGAGACCGGTTCGGCAATGGTAATTACATTGCTTGTCATGGCTCTCTTGATTGCGTTTGTCGCGCTGGCAATATCGCGGACAACGAATGAAACTATCGCGGCGGCAAACGATACGGCCGAAACAAAAGCATTCGAAGCAGCTAATGCATCACTTGAACTAATGACGCGTAACTTCGATAAAATATTTGAGATAAAGTTGGTGCCGGATCCTGCTGATTTAGCTAATGTAGAAGCTGAAACGCCACCGGGATTCACCGGATATGATTTCGAACAACATATTACGCAAACCGGAGCAACGCAGGTCAAGGTAATGACTGGCGAACGCTTTCAGGGGTTGAATTCCTTACGTGACGAGTGGCAAATCGATACGACTGCAACAGATAGAATGACCGGAGTCCAGGTGGCCCTCAGACGTAAGTTTTTCAATGATCGCATTCCCATTTTTCAATTCGGTATTTTTTATGACGATGATCTGGAATTTCACCCCGGCCCGAGGTTTGATTTCGGGGGCCGCGTTCATTCCAATGGTTCATTGTTCCTGGCGGCAAACACCGGTCTTTATTTTTCATCCAAGGTTACGGCTGCAAGGCATATTTTCACTGACGTTCAGAAAAATGGTTTTCCCTATACCAACTGGGGAGAAAATGTATTTATTCGCAATGCTACGGGTACATATGTCCAGCTCCGTCACGATATGGGCAGTGTACTGCAAAGCCCAGCAACCGGAACTCCGGTAACCACAAATCCGCTGCCAACTGCTTATGCGTCCGCTGCCTGGCCAACTAATCAGGGGCTGTTTCAAGGAAACCTGCTTGCAAATCAACCTACGCTCGATCTGCCGATCAAACTTAACAGTGCAATTTCGGGCACTCCGCTCGATCTGATTGAAATAATTAAACGCGGAAAGTCCGTCGGCGACCTATGGAACGATGGTACCGGAACACCAACCTCTCCAAATATAGTTCCCGTAACAACTGCTACCGCTGACGACCCCATTACCGCCAGCGAGCGTTATTACAACAAAACCGGCATCCGCGTTTCGCTGGCCGACAGCAAGGCAAAACTGCCCGGCTGTGCGTCTTCTACCGGTGCAGCCGTTACAACTCCCTGCGGGATACGTCTCGATGGCGATGCCCTTGGGGCCGGAGCCGATCCGTTGCCCGGACAGGCTCGTGGCTACCAGCCAATTGCAATGAACGGCTCGCCGGCTTACCAGGCCACAAGGATAAACGGGGAACGCTTTTACGTTTCAGGCAAACAGATCTGGATAAAAATTGAAACGGTCGATTACGACCCGGCTACGCAGTCTTATGTAACGAGGGATATTACCCCGGATATTCTGAGCCTTGGCGTAACTGATCCTGCAAATAGCGGCATATCAATAACTGAATCGGGTTATGGAATTGCGGACAGCAGATCGATAATAAAACTGCAGCGGTTCAACATTCCGGGTCCGCAGATGATCGGCTCGGCAAGTACCTTTGTTACAACGTCACCTACAAATTTTGTCCTTGCAGGTACGGTAAATAGCGGTTCACTGACGCGTCCCTGCAGTGATCCGGCAGCGACCGGCGTAAACAGGATAAACAACGGAGCCTTTCCAAATGGCCTTGGCTCAGGAGATAACCGCGCTCACTGGAAACAGGCCGCGATAACTGGCTATACACCGCCTGTCGGTTCCGTAGCCTGCGTTGCGCCATTCCCGATAAATATGTTTGATACGCGCGAGGGTCTTTTCAACGATACGGCCGCAGTTTTCAATCCCCTCAGTACATATGGGACAAGGGTTCCCTGGGCCGGCGTTATGAGTATGGTTGACATTGATATTGCCAATCTGAGGGCATTTTTAAACGGAAATTTCGATTCTTTCATGCCGTCAGGAACTCCATATGCAACAATTGCGGGACATCCGCTCAGGGCACAGGACATACCATCAAAATCCGGTTGGGTTTTTTATGTTTCGGACCGTCGTGGCGACGCCGATTTCGATGGTGAATACGACATGGAGGACATTTATGGCCCGACCGACGGTATTTTACAGCCGGGCGAGGATGCAAATCACAATGGAGTTCTCGACGCCAATTTCTTAAGCGGAGAAGCGGTCCGCTATACAGGATCGGGAGCCGATGTTCAGCCTGAGATAGCTGCCCTGTTCGAACACAGATATTATCGCCGCGGTGTCAGACTTATAAACGGGACAACCTTGCCGGGGATTTACAATAGTTCCAACCCGACACTGACAAAAGGATTTACCGTTGCCTCAGAAAATGGCGTTTACGTACGCGGAAACTACAATGCAACGGGCGTTGCATCGGTTGGAAGCCCGACCCCATCCACGGACTATTTACCGCAAAATACTGCAAACCACATTCCTGCATCCATTGCGGCGGATTCCGTAACGATTCTGTCCAATAATTGGAGCGATGCAAGAAGTTTTCGCTATCCGTTTTCGCTATCAAACCGCCCGGGTACGGAGACAACGGTCCGTTTCGGAATGATTGCGGGTGATACTTTAACAAGCCTTAACGGAACACCGAATCAAGGCGGTGGAGATATAAGAATGAACGGCGGCGTGCATAATTTCCCAAGGTTTCTGGAGAACTGGGGGTCACGCTTGAACTATACAGGCTCATTAATAAATCTTTTCAATTCAAGAAATAACAACGGTGCCTTCAAGTGTTGCAATAATGTTTACAGCCCACCGACCCGAAATTGGGTATTCGATGTGTCTTTTAGGGATATCAACCGTTTACCGCCGGGAACACCATTTTTCCAGTCCATCCAGTTAACTGGTTTCGAAAGACGAAATTGATATCCGAAAGCCGGATTATCCGGTTATATATTTCAGATTACCCGTTGCTGACATTTCTGTCCGGCAACGGGTTTTTACCGTACCTTCACGCCCTTGCAACAATATCAACCGCGCCGATTACCGAACTTTGGTCTATAATAATCGTATATTGGAGAAACCGGCCGCGACAGGCCGCGACAGGCGATGCGCGAGCTTTCTTTACACAATTGCAGGATAGATAGGAGATATGACGTTCTGGAACGGCTGGGACGCGGCAGCTATGCTGAAATTTTCAAGGCAAGAGATATTCTTGCCGCTCCGCATACGCCGCACAGCATAGTTGTAATCAAGGCTCTGAACGTCTTCTTGCAGGATGATCCTGATAAGGATCTGGAGCGTACGCTTGTAGAGAATTTTCAGAATGAGGCAGTTGCACTTGATCGCGTACGACATCCAAACGTCATAAGCCGGCTCGGACACGGAACCGCACGCGACCTTTCCGGGACGATATTCCATTATCTTGTTTTGGAGTATATGGAAGGCGGAGATTTACAACGCCTTTCACGCAACCGCCAGCTTTCGCTCAATGAAGCGCTCGGTTATCTCGAACAAGTCTGTGCAGGGCTCCGGCATGCTCACAGGCAGGGAATTATTCATCGTGACATCAAGCCGCAAAATCTGCTTCTCGATAAATCCCAAACTGTTGTAAAGATAGCGGATTTCGGAGTTGCAAGGCTTAATCTTGGTGATGATCCGATAACAAGGGTCGGGACAAATGTTTACGCACCGCCCGAACACAGCCCTTTAAGTCCGGCTGCTTCCTATTCCGCAGAGCGGCACAGGCTGTCTCCCGCCTCTGATATCTACTCGCTTGCAAAATCTTTTTATACATTAGTTACAGGTGAATCCCCGAGATATTTTACCGGCGGGCCGATAACCGAATTACCCGTAAAATTCCGTCGTGAAGAATGGGCTGAGGAATTGAAAAGAATCCTGTTAAAGGCGACGCAGGAGGATCCTAAAGCTCGATATGACACGATAGATGATTTTTGGGCTGATCTAACAGAGTTAAGAAAGATTGCCGCTGATTTCGATACAAAAACTGCAGTTCGGCCGGTATTTCATATGACGCCGCAGCCCTATATTTCAAAGGGTTATTCACCGCTTTTGCCGCAGCGGGCAAAATTTGACACATCGCGTGATCTGAAGTTGCAAACTGTCTTTGTGCCTGCAAATTCACCTCTCAAGATAGACGGCATCCGGTCGGCAAATCCGGAGATAAAACAAACCGGCCCGGCGGCCGCGTCTGATAATAACCACGCCGGACATCAGCTATCGAACAACGGCCAAAATAAGGTTGTGCCGCCGCATAAGCAAAAGTCAAAAGGGCGGGGTATCTTTCCGAAAATGGTGGTCGTCGCGGCCGGCATTCTGCTGTTTGCCTCAGCACTTTACGGTACAGCGGTCTATCTTCGTGGCTTGAATTTGAACGCAACTGTTTTGTCGGTTATCTACGGGCAGACAGGCAGAGCCAATACTGACATCAATCTGCGGCCCGAGCCCGGAATTGACAACAATCCTATCGGGCTTGTAACAAAAAATTCCCGGTTGCGCATTCTGCGTACCCAAAATAACTGGTATCAGGTTGAAATTCTTGAACAAGGCCGTCAGACTACACAAAATACATCAAACCGCGGATGGCTTTATTCAAAATATGTTGACCTGGATTGATCTTTCGGGATAGATAAGCGTTGCGGAGAGGTGATAAAAGGTGAGCGTTTTAGAAAAAGTAAGGCGTTGGATAGATGGAGACACGGCAGAAACGGTTCTGGAGCAAGCGGCCAGGGACGCACAGGTAAAACCGCGCAGCGAAGCGGAATCTTTTATAGTAAAAATCGCACGCGAGATTGAGACCGTCATGCAGCGCGAGATGGTACCTCTACCGCAGGGGACCGCGATAATACCTTGCGAGTACATAATATTTTTAAGTGAAGAGGATGACCGGCAATGGCAGGGAATTAAACGCCGCGGGCTCGAACAAGGGCTATATCATATTTTGTCCGAGCGGGCACGCGAAATTGCCGGTAAACGTAAGCTCGAAACAAAATCATTTGTCCTGGAGTTACGAATTGATGGTACGCTCGGGCAAGGATCTGTCCGGGTTCAACATAGCTGGGAAGATTCAACCGGAAGCAAAACCGGGATTCTGGCACGTAAAAGCACACCGAATTCAGAAGGCAAATCGAAAGAAGAGGCTGATAAATCACTACCACAATCAATTTTGCCAAATCAAACGACTACACAGGGAAGTCCATTGCCGGCACCTGATTTTCTTTCTGTAAAGGAACAAGATCAAACCGGAGCTTTTACGACTTCAAAACAACCGGAGCAGGTCAAGCCATTTATAAAATCAGATGACGATGAGATTGCCACGACCGTAAGACCCCGTGCGATTGAGCTTTACAGGCTGGAGATCTGGCAAGGCGGAGTCAGACAAAACGTAGTGCCTATCTACAATGCGGAAATTTCGATTGGAAGAGGTTCAAAATCAAAGCCGGTGGATATCAAATTGCCGGGAGATCCCGAAATCAGCAGACGACACGTAACATTGGTAAGAGATCCAAACGGCATTTTTTGGATTATCAATGAAGGAAAAAATCCGGCAATGATAGGCACGAGTGAATTACCAATAGGAAAGCGGGTGCAGCTTTTGCCGGGTACAGCCGTTACAATCGGGCGCTATTTGATACGAATACAACCAAGGTTAAACGGAAATTAAAGTGAAATATCAAAGGTTGGCGCCGCTACACTTTATAATTGAGATTAAAAAGCAGGCTCTAACTTATTGTGATTAGAAGAGTTACTTAAATTCAAATTTAAAGCCGGCTAGCAAGGGGTTATAAAGGCAGCATTCTCGAAAAACTGAATTGAAAATCTCGTACGGCGAATGATTTTCCGCTAATTCAAGGATTTCAGAAAGCGTTTCCCTGACTTTTGACTTTAACTGCTCGGGATACCTCAGAGTCCGGGCATTTGATTCAAAATCGTCTTCATCCAAAACATCAATTGAGCCATCAGGCCAAACAGCGACGTCTATATCCAGATCTGAATAAACTATTGAATCGCCTTGAATTACCGGCGGAAGGCAGATATTGAAATATAGGTTTCTAAATTTAAAATCAGGGTCAAAGAAAGCGAAAAGATTGTAATAGCGATCGGTCCAGAATGATTCCAGCGAGACTGTTCCACGGGAAATCTCACCCAGTTGTTTATGTAAAACGGCTGTAGAAAATATACCGTAACACAGTAACTGTGGCGGTTTAATTAAAAGTAAATTGCAATCCCATTTTTTAAGAAACTTAAGATCAAACCTTTGGGAAATAATCGTAATTTTTTGATTTGGAGTCACTTATGCATCTTCGCAAATACGCACCACCAGCACGGAACAGGGCACGTGATGAACTACAGCGTCTGAGACTGAACCAAGCAGAAGACGCTCCCAGGTGCTGTACCCGTGTGACCCAACGACTACAAGGTCGGCTTTGAAGTCTCTTGCGGCTTCTACAATACGGCTTTCCGGAGATCCGAAAAGCACTTCGGTAATTATATGGAGTTCCGTTGTGTCGTAATGTTTTCGTATTGCCGAGGCCGCGTCCGATAATATCCTCTCGGCGTTTTCACGGGCAGATTGCTCAATTTCGGCCGTGTTTGGCATATATCCGCCATAAATATCTACGGCCATCGGTACAGCCATATCCACCACGCTCACGATCTTGATTTGGTCCGTAGGTTCCAGTCGAAATCGTTTAAGCATTTCAATGGCGGCTTCACTCTGTCTGGCACCATCTGTAGCAATTAGTATTTTCATAGCATTAGGAGTAGTCGCCCGGAAGGCGAGGTGCGATAAGGAATTAGATGATTTTTAGTTGATTTTACACCTTAAATGTACTGATTCAAAAAAAATTGTAGCCGTGAGGTTTAGTCAAACTCTTCTTCTCCAAGCAGTTTTGCAAGTAATTGTCTTAGGATTAATCCCTCAGTTTTTGTTAAACCCATCAGTGTTTGTTCTTCGATTTCTTCCCACTTTAATTTTACCTGCGGTTCCAGATTTTTGCCTGTTTTAGTTAGATATATCCGCGTAGAGCGTGCGTCTCCTTCGGTTTTTCGTCTTGTAACCAGTTCGGATTCAATCATCCCGTTAATTATTTTATTTACCGTGGGCGGGGCAAGGTTTAGTTTTTCTGCGATATCCACCTGTCTTTGACCGTCTTTTTGCCACAGTTCGATAAGAATGGATGCCTGGCCGGAGTGCAGTCCGATTTCGGCAAGGGTTTTTTCAAGAAGGTTTCGATGGGCGATTGTTAGCCTTGAAAGCAGATAGCTGACCGATTTACGTAGTTCCATAGCGCTTAATTCCGGACTGCTTAGGGCGATGCTAATCGAAATGCCTTAGCAGGCGAATCATTTTCTATTAGGCGGCAAAGCAAAATTAATTAGCCGGCTAATTAAGAAATCATAGCCGGCTAAAAATAAAAGGCAAGCCGGCGAATCAAAGTGTTATACTTAAACATATGACAAACCGAGAATCTCTTAAAGCGGGGCGCAATGCTCTGCTTCGCCTACATAAGGAGCTGGTGGACCATGCGCGTACCTCTTATGAGATCGTGAACGGTCCTCTTTCAAATGCTGAATTTTTGCTTTTATTGCTTAATGATTCGCAGTTTCAATGGCTTAGGCGTTTTTCGGGATTGCTGGTTGAAATTGATGAGCTGCTCGCACAGAAAGACACTCCTGAGACTAAAGCGATTTCCGGTTTGATGGCCAGTCTTCGAGCGATTGCGGATTTTGAATTGGAAAGAGGCGAATTTATGGAAAAATTTAAGGCCGCGCTGGATGATTCAACCCGTGCAGCCCATTCATTTGCGGAATTTAAGGCAATCGTTTCATAAAACTGCTGATATTTCAGGTATTTTTACCCTGTTAAGCACTGCAGAATATTGCCTGAATTTGAAAAAACAACCGATTCATTCACGGCCGCTTTTTTTCCAGTCTGCAAGGAAAGCTTCCAGACCTTTGTCCGTAAGTGGATGATTTACAAGCTGTTTAATTACTTTGAATGGTATTGTCGCTACATCCGCTCCGGCGAGAGCGCAATCTACTATATGCATCGGATGCCGGATGGAAGCTGCCAGCACCTCAGTCTCAAAAGCATAATTGTCATAAATCTGCACTATATCGCTGATCAACTGCATTCCGTTTGTTGCAATATCGTCCAGGCGTCCGATAAAAGGTGAGATATATGCCGCTCCTGCCTTTGCGGCCAGAATCGCCTGGGCGGGGGAAAAGCAGAGCGTAACGTTTACCTTTATGCCTTCAGAGGCGAAAATTCTCGTTGCTTTAAGACCGTCTATGGTCAAAGGGCATTTGACTACAACATTCGGTGCAATGGCGGCTAATTCGCGGCCTTGCTTGAGCATTCCCTCGGTATCGAGAGCTGTTACTTCGGCGGAAACATCGCCTTTTACGATCGAACAAATTTTGGCAATGTGCTCCTTGAAATCCACGTTGCCTTCTTTTGCCACGAGGGATGGATTCGTTGTCACACCGTCAATCAGTCCGATTTCGTTTGCCTGGCGTATTTCATCCAGATTTGCGGTATCGATGAAGAATTTCATTGTTTTATTCCTTTTGTTCAAGTCTCAGGATATTTCAATAGTAAACCATTACTCCGACACCATCAAAAGATGCCAAATACTTAAAGTAGCTAAATTAACCGGAACGTTGTACGGGATTGACAAGCGTGCCGATTCCGGCAATTTCTATGCTGCAGATGTCGCCGGCTTTGAGTGTTGATACTCCTGAAGGAGTTCCGGTTGCTATCAAATCTCCGGGTTCTAGAGTCATTTGCATTGAGATATAACGAATCAAATAATCTAAAGGAAATATCATCCGGCAGGTATTGGCAGATTGTTTGATTTCGCCATTGACGCGACAGGTAATATCAAGATTGCCGGGATCTATTTCTGTGGCGACCACAGGTCCGATCGGGCAAAAAGTGTCAAAAGACTTTGCACGGGCAAACTGGCCGTCGCGCCTCTGAAGATCACGGGCGGTTACATCATTGAGGCAAACATAGCCATGGACAAATTGAAAAGGATCTGCGGTGTCGGGAATATTTTTGCAACGACGTGAAATAATCACGCCAAGTTCTGCTTCATGTTCGACCTGCTCTGATTGGTCAGGAAGGAGAATCGGGTCACCGTCAAAACAAATTGCCGACGGGGCTTTTAGGAAAAGCAGTGGCTCCGCCGGTACTTCGTTGCCTAATTCGGCTGCGTGTTCGGCGTAATTACGGCCGACACAGACAATTTTCCCCGGTCTGTAGTTACGCGGTAAAAGAATTTTCATATTTCAATAGGTCAGAGTCCGTTGATTACCAGAATAAACTTGCTGCCGGAGAAACGGCAAGCGTTCCCCCTTATTTGGCAGTCCCGGATAATGAGTGCTGAAAAAAAGTGTTGACAAGATGATGCTTCAGGTAGATAATGTCCTTACTGAACGCGTTCTGTAAAAGGGAAGTATTTTGAAATGTTGTGCTTCCGGCCTGTTGGTCGCCCTTTGCAAAATCCGGCCCGGAAAGTAGCATTAGGGGTTTCGGCCTTCAGGGACGCTCGTGAGTGACCAGTCGGCGCAAGGCTCTGGACAGCTCTTTGGGTAGTTAGAGTAACGATGATTGGGCTTGCTGCCTACACGCAGCAGGCCTTTTCTATTTTGATGACGCTAATAGAACTTCTCGTTTGCATTGTAAACAATAAGAGAAAGATCGAAATTAATCGCAAAGTTTCGGTATTGCTACCGTATTTGCTTTGTTTGTAATTATTTACACCTGAAACTCAAAGTAATGATTTAACACTCCGGCATTACCTCAGGGGAGTTTTTCGCTGACTATTTGGCTCGGGCTGCTGACATTTCCATACTTATCGACTGCTTTAACATAGTAGAAATAAGTTTTTCCCGGTTCGACCGCTTCATCTTTATAAGTATTGACGTTTATAGGTTTAGCGGTAAGTACCTGCCATTTCTCCATGGGAATGGAGCTGTCGTTTGAGCGAAATACAAGATAACCGACAACGTCATTTTCCGGGTTTACTGGGAAAAACAGGGAAATCGCGTTTGGAGAAGCGGCGATTGTTATAGAAGTTGGTGCCGACGGTGGAAAAACATCTACAGGTTTTACTTCTATTATCTCAGATTCGGAACTTTCAACCGGTGAGCCGTCGGCTGCAGTTGAAATTGCCCGGACAAAATAGAAATAAGTTTTGCCGAACTCAAAAAATTCGTCGTCAAATTCAGAGCCGTTAACCGGCGTCGGAGTCAGCAGTTTTGCAGGTACTGCTTTAGATTCTGAACGGTAAATATTGTAACCACGTATGTTAGGCGGCGTTGTACCGTCTATGTTATTTTCGGGCGGGGTCCAAAGAATTCGGATCGCATTTTGCGTAACTTCCGCTCTAACGGATTCCGGACGTCCGGCAATTTTACCGGTCGGCTCGATTAGCAAAAAATTGGAAAATGCGGCCTTCTGCCCCTGTGAATTTACAAAACGAACCGCATATCGCAGCCTGACGGGCTGTCCTGCAAATGTCAGGCTGTCAACAAACTGTAAGGTTTTGCCTCCGAAATCATTGTCGGAAATGCGATAAGCGGCGATTAAAAGGCTTCTGGATGCAAATTCCTCTTCAGACATTGACTCCGGTGCCGAAAGCGGCTCAGCGAGCCTGTAAATGTCCGCACGGGCTATGTTAGCCACGCTGCCGGGAGCGGCATTTCGAAGCGGCATTTTCCAGGAGAGGATTACGTTATTTCCGCGCTGAAATCCCGTAAGCTCAATTCGCTGTTGTACTTTTTCTTTCGGCGGTACAGGCGGCGTGCGTTTGCCGCAGCTTAAAGATATAAGCAATGCAATACCCGTAAGCGCTAAAAGCAAACGCAAAACTACCTGCTTAAATTTGCCGCTTAAAATCATAATCATGTTGCCGATGCTTAAATTAAATCAGACCGAAGCGCATAAAATGCTTAATGCTTACAGGATGTATTGCCTTAAATCACGGTTTTCGACAAGGCCCGCAAGTTTTTCTTCAACATACTTTGAGTCGATAACCTGATGTTTCTCTTCGAGCTCCGCACCGGCAAAGCTGATCTCCTCGAGAAGTTTCTCCAGTAATGTGTGAAGACGGCGGGCTCCGATATTTTCCGTAGCCGTGTTCATTTCAGCGGTCAGCTGCGCGATTCTTTCGATTGCATCGTCGGTAAACTCGAGCGTTATGCCTTCGGTGGCGAGCAATGCCTGATATTGTTTAACAAGTGAATTTTTGGGTTGCGTAAGAATACGCTTGAGGTCTTCCGTGGTTAAAGGCTCAAGTTCGACGCGAATCGGAAAGCGTCCCTGTAGTTCAGGAATAAGATCAGACGGCTTAGAAACATGGAAAGCTCCGGCAGCGATAAACAAAATATGCTCGGTATTGACCATTCCGTAACGTGTATTGACATTGGTTCCTTCTACAATCGGTAAAAGGTCACGCTGTACGCCCTCGCGGGAGACGTCCGGACCGGCCGATGCTTCGCGGCCTGCAATCTTGTCAATTTCGTCAAGGAAGATGATCCCGGAATTTTGTACCTTATCAATTGCGGCCCGTGTGATCTGTTCCATGTCGATGAGACGTTCCTGCTCGTCTCTTTCCAGGTAATTGCGGGCATCTGCCACGCGCATTTTCCGACGCACTGTTTTGGCCGGGAACAGATTGCCGAACATATCTTTGAGATTGACTCCCATCTCTTCCATTCCCTGACCACCGATGAAATCAATGGTCGCATTGCTGCGGTCCTGCGTTTCGATTTCAATGATCCGATCGTCCAGGTCGCCGCTGCGAAGTTGTAAACGCAATTTTTCCCTTGTCCGGCTATGCCCGTTTTCACCTTTGCTACCTTCGGATTCCGGCTCATCGTAGATATACGGAGATGGAGGCAAAAGGATGTCAAGTATCCGTTCTTCAGCCGCTAAAACAGCCCTTTCGCGTACTTCTTCATAGGCTGCGTGTTTTGTCATGTCGATGGCAACGTCCGTGAGTTCGCGGATCATACTTTCCACGTCGCGGCCGACATAACCTACTTCAGTAAATTTCGACGCCTCGATTTTGATAAATGGTGAATCAGCGATTCTGGCCAGCCGGCGTGCGATTTCCGTTTTTCCGACGCCGGTCGATCCAATCATCAGAATATTTTTCGGAAGAACGTCTCTGGCTATGTCAACGGGCAGTTTTTGGCGTCGTATCCTGTTACGTATGGCAACAGCGACGGCCCGCTTGGCAGCCGTTTGCCCGACGACGTATTTATCCAATTCCTCAACGATTTGCCGAGGTGTAAGGGTGTCCAAACGTAAATTTGCCGCGGCCGTTTCGCCGCCCAGATAAATTGCCATAAATCCAAAGACAAGAAATAAAACGGTATTAAATTCGTTTTATAAATTCAGCTGTGAAGTCAAACTTCTTCGATGACTATTTCTCCGTTTGTATAGATGCAGATTTCAGCCGCTATTTTCAAAGATTCTTCGGCAATCTCACGAGCGGAAAGATTGCTGTGGCGAATCAGTGACCGTGCGGCCGCAAGGGCATACATACTGCCTGACCCGACCGCAAGCAACCCGTCATCCGCGGCAATCACGTCTCCACTGCCCGAAATAAGAAATGCATCGGATTTGTCGGCAACAATCAGCATTGCCTCGAGATTTCGAAGATATTTATCAGTCCGCCAATCCTTGCTAAGTTCGATTGCGGATCGTTCCAGACGGTATTGATATTGTTCGAGTTTTGCTTCCAGCCGTGATAGCAGGGCAAAAGCGTCCGCCGTTGCACCGGCAAAACCGGCTAGAATTGAGCCGTTTGCGATCCTACGTACTTTTCTGGCCCGTGCCTTGATGACTGTGTTGCCTAGTGTAACCTGGCCGTCTCCGGCCATCGCCGCCGAATCTCCCCGGCGGACAAAGATTACCGTAGTCGAACGGATGATTTCATCGGCATCGGGTTTTTGTTTACCCATAATTTTTAGCAGCTTTTCAAGTTTAATTGCTTTGCGATTCAAATAAAGATGATAAGTAATTGATCTGAAATGCTCAAATTGACATTCGGCTGCCGTATCGCAGAACATATAAATCAATATGAACCGGCGTCCGAGAATTTTTATAAGTATGCGGCTTGAAGAACCGGGCGGGAAGTTTTACCTGGCACGCGATTACAGCGAAGCGGTTTTTGCTGCCGGCGGTGCTCCGTTTCATATTCCCCTTATTCCTGATAAAGATTACATTGAAGACATCGCCGGGCAAATGGACGGGCTGCTGTTGCCGGGAAGCGATTCAGATGTTGATCCTTTCCGATACGGAGACTCTGAACGGCATCCGAAACTTGGACGTGTGATAAAAGAAAAAGACGAAACAGATTTACTCCTTCTTGCGGCTACGGAGAAGCGTAAACTCCCAATACTTGCCATATGTTTCGGGTTGCAGATTCTTAATGTTCATCGCGGCGGCTCGCTATATCAGGACATCGCATCCTTTTTCCCGCAAGCCTTAAAACATCGCCAGGGCGAGCCGCGTTCGGCACGAACACATTCGGTAACCATTACACCCGAAACAACTTTATCCGAAACATTAGGTGTCGGAATCGATACAATTGAAGTTAATTCTCATCATCACCAGGCTATAAAGCTGATAGGAAAGAACTTAAGGGTTTCAGCCACAGCGCCGGACGGGATCATTGAGGCAGTGGAGGATACTCGTCAGGACCATTTTGTGCTGGGAGTTCAATGGCATCCGGAGGTTGATTGGCAAAATGACGTTTATTCTCAAAGGATATTTAAAAAGTTTGTTGACTGTGCACGCAGAGTCGCGAAATCGGACAAAAAGGCAGCAATGTCATTAAACTAATTGTTTGCTAATATTTAAAGTATGAAGATTCATTTATAACGTTAATTTTTAAATTTCTTAAAGTGTGAATTTAAGAAATTAATAAATTATTCTTTTTCAATAGTTTAACGGCATAACTTAAACTCTGAATTAAACTGTTTGGATTTCGACATCTAAAGTAAAATGTTATGGTCAATCGCCGCCATATTTCATTTTTTTATAAGGTTTGGTAATTATCTATGCAGAATCAATTTTTGATCCAGTTGGCAGCTTGGTTTTTTCCCGGTGCAGGCCATTTCATCCTTGGCAGAAAACGCCGCGCGGCCATTATTTGCGCTGCGATTTGGCTTATGTTTTTTATCGGTATTTTAAGCGGCGGCGCTTACTATCCGGGATTTGATTATAAAGACGGCTCATTGCTTTATTTATTGAATATATTTGCAAAGTTAGGAAATGGCCTTGGCAGCGTGATTGCCTTTTTCGCCTCCGTAGAACCGTCACCCGCCGCAGCCGCAAAAGCAACCTTTGAATACGGCGGCAGAATGGTTGAGATTGCCGGACTGCTCAATTATCTTGCGATGCTTGATGCGTCCGATATTTTTCTTGGGAGAAAGAAATGATTCATTTTGCTTATCTTTTGGCATTTTCCTTTTTCATTTCCGTTGTTTTTGGGGCAATATCTGATGGTGATACCAAAACGAAAGTCCGTTACGGCATCAAATCATTTCTGCAGTTTGTAATTATCAGCCTCGCAATTGCATGGTTAATATATTTTATTCCTTGGTGATGAGCATTTTTTTGATGCCAACGTCAATTTACTTTCCTCAGTTTTAATGCCATTACGTGAAACTGAAGCTATCGTCATTAAATCTTATGATCTGGCAGAGGCAGACCGGGTAGTCGTTTTTTTTACAAGGTCATTTGGCTTAGTGCGCGGTGTTGCGAAAGGAGTCAAGCGTCCCGGCAGTCGCTTCGGCAGCACTTTGGAGCCTTTTTCAAAGATCAAGTTGAGTTTTTTCCAGAAAGAAGACAGGGAACTGGTTTCGATTCGCGATGCCGAACTTTTGAATTCGCGCTTTGAAGTGGCAAGCGATCCTGCGCGTCTTGCCATATTTGCATATTTCGGAGAATTGCTGACCACATTTGCAGCCCCTCACGACGCAGACGAGATATTGTTTCGAATGCTGGATTCTTGTCTTTCGGCCGGAAATGACGCAGATGAACTACCCGCCTTGCAGTTATATTTTGATGTCTGGATGCTGCGAATTAGCGGTTATCTTCCTGACTGGCGGCATTGTTCTTTATGCCGCATAAAGCGTACAGAGATGTCGGGGGCTACAATAATAACAGGCTTCTCGCTTGTTTGTTCAAAATGCAAGACTTTGGCGGGTGCAACATTGGAAAAGTTCGGGAAAGCGGAATTGGAAGTTTTCCACAATGTGGAAAAACTCGGGCCATCGGAATTTGTCAAAATCTCAAAGGGTTATATTGAAACTATTCTAAAGCTGCGACGCCTCACTTCGCGTCTGATAACGATCACCGTCGGGACGCCCGGGGTTGCAAGGGAATCTTTGGACACATATTCTTCTTTGAAACCAAAAGGCCGCAGAAAACATAAAAATGCAGTTTAGCCGGACATTGAACAGATATATCTTGAAGACGATTTTACCCTATTTGGCTTTTGCCTGGTTGCTGTTAAGTGTAATTTTATTTGTTCAACAGGCTGGGAGGTTTGCGGATATATTTTTCAGTATACATATTCCGGGCTCTGCCATCTGGCAACTTGCAATCGCTTTAATGCCGAATGTAATTGCTTTTACGGCACCGATGTCGGCTCTGGTTGGGGTCGTTCTCGGTCTTTCTAAAATGCAGGGTGACAGGGAAGTTATTGCAATGCGTTCGGCCGGTGTCGGTAACAGTCAGTTTTTGATACCGGTCATTGTTATCGGCCTATTCTTGTCATTAATTACTTTTATCGTAAATATTTACGGAGTTCCATACGCATCCCGCATTGTCCGCCGGGTCGCGATGCAGACGGCGGTGATGAAGCTCGAGTCGCCTATAGAGCCCGGAGTTTTTAATACTGAGGTTGCGGGCTACACAATCTATGTTAAAGACGCTGATCTGAAAGCAGGGACATGGAGGCGCATATTTCTTGTTTCAGAAGACGCAGTAAACGGCACGCTGCGTCTGATAACGGCCGACGCCGGGCGGATTGATACGACGGGGCAATTTTCCGAGTTGGTTTTGGAAAGCGGCGTTTCGACCCTGATAGCTACCGCCGGTGAGAAGGAAAAAGTTGTTTCTGAAAAAATCGGCGAGATACGGATAGCGATCCGAACCAGGCGCGATGAAATCATCGAAAAATTGAACCGTGCCGAAGCAACATTGGACGAACTTGGCATTGCAGAGCTTGCTCAGGCTGCAACGTCTCGCGGTGGTAATGAAGCGATAGAGGCTTTGATACTTTTGCAGCGAAGGCTAACTTTGGGGCTTACACCGATAGTGCTTTGTCTGTTCGGTGCCGCATTGGTGCTCAGATTTCGACGCGGCGGGCGGGGATTCGGAGTGCTGCTGTCATTTGTGGGTCTGATAACGTTTTATCTGACGGCATTTTTAAGTGAGCAACTGGCGCGAACAGGTAAAATCTCACCTTTATTTTCAGGTTTTTTACCGCTAGGACTGAGCCTGATTGTTACGATCTGGCTTCTTTACGGCAAACAGACTCATTTTAGCCGTGTAATCCGGGAAAGGATTAGCAGCGTAATCGAATCAATCAAAATCCGATTAGGAGACTTTGGTCAACACAGTTATCTGATAGATGTTACGGCAGGTTTGCGCGATTTTGACATAATACTGAATCTTGTCCGCTACTATATATTTTCACTTTCCTTTTTGGCTTCCATTTATCTGATTTTCACTGCATTTGAGCTCTGGCGATTTGCCGGAAATATTGATGGCGGGACTTATTTACTGCTGTCATATCTCCTGTTTTTACTCCCTTTTGTTTATATTTCGTTGGCTCCTGCCGGCGTATTATTAAGCATCTTGGCTACTTATGTTCTGAAATCAAGAAACAATGAGATTGTAACCTGGACTGCCGCCGGCCATAGCATTTACCGATTACTGATCCCATGCTTCATGTTTGCAGTCGGGCTTGGGATTATTAACTTTGCCATTCAGGAATTAGCGGCTCCTTATGCAAATCAAAAACAGGATCAGCTGCGTGAGCAAATCAGAAATTATGGGCGGCCAATAAATTCAGATGAGAGGTTTTGGGTGGCAGACGGAAATTTAATCATTTCCTTTAAATCCAAAGAATTTGGGTCTGATAACGATTACAGCGCAAGATCCGTGGTCGTTTATGAATTTTCTAATGAAAGGCCGGAATTGCAAACCGTGTACCGCTGCGAAGCAGCCAAATGGAATTCAGGATATATAGAATTTTCAACTCCCGTAAAAGTTACTAAATTGAAAGACGGACGGGTAGAAAACTTTCAGCTTTATTCTGCAAGCGTTCCGACTTCATCAAATCCTTTCAAGGAGACACTCAAAAAGCCGTCACACCTGAACATATTTGAAACCATGGAACGTGCAAGGGTGAGCGAATCTGATGTGGAAAGACGTATTTTTGAAATAGCGGTAGCAAAAAAATGGGCTACTCTTATTCTACCGTTCGTAATCGCATTGTTTACAGCGCCTTTTTCTCTGAGTCTGGGCCGCCATGGAAGAGTAATGACGATAGGCTATGCAATTGCCCTCATGCTGATTTTTATCGGCTTGAGTTCAGTTTTTGAGCAGATGGGATTGAGCGGACTTTTACCAGCGTCGGTTGCCGTCGGTGCCCCGCCGGTAATTTTTGCGATGGTTGGAATTTTTTTCCTTTCGAGAGTCCGCACATAATCCGATCTCACTATCACGTTTACTGGCAATAGTTATTTGCTCCGCCAACGGATTAAGAAGATTAAAGCGGCGTTGACATCGCGCATCCGTCTTATTTGCCGGCGTGTCGTGGTACCTCTATGATTTTCGGAACGCGGGCTGCCGGTAATTTTTCGTCATTCCAGACTTAAGCAGATACGCTGAAATACAGTTTCATTTATTGTGCCGGCACGGACGCGTTTTTCGTCACGCGCAAATGCCGAACCTTTCACGGAAACAGGCTCAAGATCGGCCGAGAATGCCCGGACACGCTCGGCAGAAATGATTTTTTTTCGACAATCGACGCTGGTGTACTGAACAATTGCCGTGGTCTCGCGGGCGAGGGAATACCGTCGGGCAAAGGCCGCAGGTTCGGCAGGTACGATCTTAAGCCAGAATTCAAAATAAGTATCTCCTTTCGGTTGTAGATCGCGGGTAAAAAGGGAAAAGCCGCGGGGGCCCTCGGATGGTTTGCCGAGCGCAGACCAAAACTTTTCGTTCAAAAATTCGCGGTCAGAATCAGACTGCGGGAAAACGGCAAAAGCGGACAAAATAACCAGTGCAGCCAGCGAGATCAATCTATTCATATAACCATTATTATCGCCCAAATCCGTGGATAAAGACAACGATTTGCCGCAAACCGCCGCAAACGCCGATGGCAATGAATAAATAAGGCCGGCCAAATGGCCAGCCTCGGGTTGCAACAGTTTGAATTGTCTGGATTTAATACGGATAATTTAGGTGCCGGTTTCCCAGCTCGACATATATTCGATCATTTCAGGAGTCAAAGTATCGATCGAGATACCCATTGCACGCAATTTAAGGCTTGCAATTTCCTGATCGACTTCCGCAGGCAATACATGAACGCCGGCGGGAAGTTTCCCTTTATTCTTTACAAGATATTCTGCCGACAGTGCCTGATTTGCGAATGACATATCCATAACGCTTGCCGGATGACCTTCAGCTGCGGCCAGATTGATAAGTCGTCCTTCGCCGAGTACTATAATGCTCTTCTTACCGTCTTTGCTTCGGTATTCTTCAACGAAAGGCCTGCGGGTTACGGGCGGTTCAGACATTTCCCTTAAAGCGTCCAGATTAAGTTCGAGATCGAAATGCCCGCTGTTGCAAACAATGGCACCGTCTTTCATAAGCTCGAAGTGTTCTTTATCGATTACGTGACGGTTGCCGGTTACAGTGATGAAAAAGTCGCCGATTTTTGCTGCTTCGTTCATCGGGAGCACACGCATCCCATCCATTACGGCCTCGATTGCCTTGATCGGATCGACTTCAGTAACAACGACGTTGCCGCCCATACCGCGTGCCCGCATTGCTACGCCCTTTCCGCACCAACCGTAGCCTACAACCACTATCGTCTTGCCGGCAAGCAGTATATTCGTGGCTCTTATGATACCGTCGAGAGTTGATTGGCCTGTTCCATAGCGGTTGTCGAAGAAGTGCTTGGTCTGTGCGTCATTAACTGCAATTGAAGGGAAATTCAGCACTCCGGCTTTTTGCATTGCTTTCAGGCGGACGATACCGGTCGTGGTTTCTTCCGTTGTTCCAATCAGATTTTCGGTAAGATCGCGTCTTTCCTTGAGCATTGTGGCGACGACGTCCGATCCGTCATCAATGATCAAATTTGGGTTTGTCTCAAGCGCTGCGCGAACATGGCTGACGTAGGTTTCTACGGATTCGCCTTTAATTGCCATGACGGGAATGCCCCAATCCGCTACGAGGGATGCGGCGACGTCATCTTGTGTTGAAAGCGGATTTGAGGCAATCAATAATGCCTCGGCTCCGCCGGCTTTTAATGTTCTTGCGAGGTTTGCAGTTTCAGTTGTTATGTGAGCACAAGCGACAAGCCGGACGCCTTCAAGCGGACGTTCCTTTTCAAAACGTTCACGTATCAGCCTTAGAACAGGCATTTCGCGGTCAGCCCATTCGATTCGTTGCTTTCCTTGCGGTGCAAGATTAATGTCTTTGATATCGTATCGGACAGATGGTTGTTCTGTTGCCATAAAAACTCTGTAACCTTTTGGAATTCAATGTATCAGGCCACGTTTGCAAAACTATTTTGGATTCATAAAAACGCGGCCTTTGGAATAAATCACCGGTAAAACGTGATTCATAAATGCCCTTAACTTAATTAGAATCAAACCGCAGCGGCATCACTTAAAGATCTCAGAAGAGCATCTGCCTTGTCAGTACGCTCCCAGGAGAAATCTTCATCGCTGCGTCCAAAGTGGCCGAAACGAGCGGTTTTTTTGAAAATAGGTCGGCGTAGTTGAAGTTCCTCAATGATACCGGCAGGTGTCAGAGAGAAATTCTTGCGGACGGCTTCAGAAAGGCGATTTTCGTCCACTTTTCCGGTTCCGTGCGTGTCAATCAAAACCGAAACAGGCTCGGCAACGCCAATCGCATAAGCGAGCTGTACGGTGCATTTATCTGCCAGACCTGCAGCGACAATATTCTTTGCAATATACCGCGCCATATATGCAGCGGAGCGATCTACCTTCGTCGGGTCTTTGCCGCTAAAAGCTCCGCCGCCGTGCGGGGCATAGCCGCCGTAAGTATCAACAATGATTTTACGGCCTGTCAGTCCCGCGTCTCCCATCGGCCCGCCGGTAACGAAACGTCCCGTCGGGTTTATATGGAATTTCGTGTTGTCATCCAGAAGATCGGCTGAGATAACCGGTCGAATAACATGCTCCATAACGTCGCGACGGATTTCTTCGATGTCGCGATCATCGGTCTGGGTTGAAATTACCACTGCTTCGACGCGGAAAGGCTTTCCATCGCGATATTCGACGGAAACCTGTGATTTGCCGTCGGGTCTGAGATAGGGAAGCGTTCCGTCACGACGAACCTGAGAAAGCCTTCGTGTAAGGTTATGTGCCAATTGGATCGGCATTGGCATCAATTCAGGAGTTTCGTTACACGCAAAACCAAACATTAACCCCTGATCTCCGGCTCCGCCGGTATCAACGCCCTGGGCAATATCCGGTGACTGCGTCCCGATAAGATCCACAACGCTGCAGGTGTGGCAGTCGAAACCATATGCGGAATCGCTGTAACCTATTTCGCGGATGGTTTCCCGTACGATTTCTTTATAATTAACCTTAGCGGTAGTAGTGATTTCGCCGGCTATGAATGCAACACCGGTCGTAACCAGCGTTTCACACGCCACGCGTGCCATCGGGTCTTGTTCCAGAATCGCATCCAGAATCGCATCTGAGATGTTATCTGCAATTTTATCAGGATGGCCTTCAGTAACTGATTCGGAAGTAAATAGGAAATTGCCTGTGCTCAATGTGATATGGTACTCCTGTTTCGTGATGACGTAAAAGTTATATTATTTGGTTCAAACTTCAAATAATACCGCTTTTTCAGGAATGCTGTCAAAATCGAAGCGTGTTTTAAAGTTAATGAATACCGGTTAAAATAAAAAAACTGGTTATCAGGTAAGCTTCGGGTAAGTGCTCGGGCACTTTATCTGCTTCCGGATTAAATTGACCGTAAACCATTTTCGATGTAGGCTTTACAAACTTTCTAAATTTAACTAAGGCCGGACACGGGATATGGAATCTCAAATTAAACTCGGACGTATTTTCGGAATTCAGATAGGACTTCATTACAGTTGGATAATTATCGCCGTACTGATTTCGCTATCACTGTCAGGTTACTTTTCTCAGATGCACCCGAATTGGGGAGGATCTACGATCTGGGCCGTTTCGATAATAACTGCTATCTCATTTTTTATAGCGATTCTGTTGCATGAGCTTGCACATGCGGCAATTGCACGCAGACGCGGCCTTCCGGTCAACACAATAACCCTTTTTGCCCTTGGCGGCGTTGCTAATATCGAGGAGGAGCCCGGAGATGCCAAAACCGAATTTTGGATGGCCATTGTCGGGCCGCTGACGAGTGCATTAATTGGAATCATATGTCTTGTGGCCGCAAGATTTTCCGGCTGGGCGCCGGGCACGGATCCGGAAAAACCTCTGCTCGCAATGCTGGTTTGGCTTGGCTATGTAAACCTCGGGCTTGCAATATTTAACCTGATTCCGGGTTTCCCGATGGACGGAGGGCGGGTGCTTCGATCAATCGTCTGGTGGTTTACGGGAGATGGGTCAAAGGCAACCAGGGTCGCATCCGTTTCAGGACAAATAATTGCCATCGGGTTTATCATCATCGGTTTGCTGCAATTTTTCGGTGGGGCAGGATTCGGCGGGCTCTGGCTGGCTTTTATCGGCTGGTTTCTTCTTAGTGCCGCAAAAGCTACTTATTTTCAGAGCGAATTGAAAGAAAAACTGCACGGAGTAAAAGTGCGGGATTTAATGGTGCCGGAATGTGCTGTTGTCGATGCAAATACGAATCTGGAAAGCTTTGTTGACGAGCATCTGCTACGCAGCCCCTCGCGCTGTTTTATCGTTGTACAGGGTGGCGAACCTGCAGGGCTTATAACCCCAAATGAAGTTAAAGCGGTAGAGAGAAAATTATGGAAGTTCAAAACGACTTCAGAAGTAATGAAATCATTTGATGGCGTCGTTACGGTGGATCCGGATTTACCGGCGATAGAGGCTTTGGAGTTGATAGGCAAAAATGGAGTAAATCAACTGCCTGTAGTCGAAAACGGAAAACTGCACGGTATAATTTCGCGCGAACAAATACTTAATTATCTCTTTATGCGAGATGAATTGAATATCTGATAATTCGCTTTTTTGTCGGCCGCTCCGGGCATTTGCAAATAAAGGGAATTTGCATAAAAGAGAATTTTTGCTTGAAGAAAAACAGACAGACGAAGATGGAAAAAGCCCAAACGTAAAGTATTACCAATAAACACACCGCGTCTGATAATAAGGATTATGTAATTTATATGCTTTTTGTCTTACGAGTTAATTTTGGCAATGGTAAGCTTCCGGGCCGCATGAAATGGTGCAGTTTATAAAAGCAGCCGGTTAAACCGGAAACAGTTGGCCAAGAGATCTATCAATCCCTGAATGCCGAATCGTCTTTTTTAATAACTTCAAACGCTTCTTTGAGCAATTTCAGAATTTCAACTCTCGCTCCCGAAGCCTCATTTTGCGGACAACGGACTATAACTTCATATTTTCCGTTTTGACTGCTGAAAGTCATGGTTTTGAGTTGATTTTGATCTTCATTTTTTGCATGTTCCGCATTTTTGGAGTTCGGTTCGGATAAAACTTTTTCAGACTTTGATTTTTTGGATTTCGGTTTGATTTTTCCTGAAATCAGACCATCAAGGAAGTCATGCATTGCCGCGTCATCAAATTGACGCGCAATTTCGAGTAAAGTGGTTTTTGAGGATATGCCTGCATCGCGGCAACGGTCTCTTATATCAGGCGGAAGTCCGGCAATAGTAAGCAGTTCCGTTACGGTTGTCCGGCTTTTGCTTATTTTTGCAGCGATTTGTTCCTGCGTATAGCCAAATTTTTCGGATAAGGCGGCCAAACCGTCAGCCTCTTCCCAGATGTTAAGATCTTTCCGCTGAAGGTTTTCAATAAGTGCAATCTCTGCAACACCTTGCTCATCGAGATCCATTTCTATGCAGGGAATTTCTGATAATCCGGCTTCCCGGGAGGCACGCCAGCGTCTTTCGCCCGCGACTATCATAAAAGTGCCGTCCTCATTCGGGCGGACTAAAAGCGGCTCGAGGACGCCTTTTTCGCGAATTGAAGCCGTAAGTTCATCCAGGTCGCCAAATTCGCTTCTGGGCTGTTCCGGATTTGGAAATACCTTTTCAATCGGTATCATACGGCCGACTGTGCGGCTGGCTTTTGCAATTTGTTCGACGTAGTGAGCATCGTGCCGCATTTTCAATCCGGCCGGTAAACCTGCTTTAGACACGTTTAAGCACCTCCCTGGAAAGATTCTCGTATTCAATCGCTCCGGACGATCTCGGTGCATATTCAAAGATTGACATTTTGTGAGCCGGCGATTCCTCTAACCGCACACTTCGTGTAATTACAGTTTTGAATGCCTTGTCACCAAAGACTCCGCGGATATGTTTTTCTACATCGTGGGAGATTGTGGTGCGTTTGTCGTAAAGTGTTACAACTACACCGAGCAAATTCAATTCCGGATTCGGTCGTGCTTTTATTTTTTCGATTGTTTCCAGCAGATCATCGGTACCTTCAAGTGCAAAATATGAAGACTGGATCGGAATAATTATATGATCGGCTGCGACCATGGCGTTCACTGTCAGGATTCCCAGTGTCGGCGGCGTATCAATCAGAATGATGTCAAACTTCCCTTTGATTTGTTCGATTCTATCGCGAAGTTTGAAAGCCGCATCGAAATCGCCGATTAATTTGGCTTCTAATTTCGCAAGGCTTATTCTTGCCGGTATAAGAAATAAGTTTTCAACTGCGGTTTGATAAACAAGTTCATCCGCCGGGTAATCGGGGTCAGCGAAAAGTTCGAAAGCACCGCCGTTGACTCTTTCCGGTTCGAGAAAGGAAAGAGTCGAATTGCTTTGCGGGTCAAGGTCAATCAGCAAAACCCTTTTCTGCTGCTGCGCGAGCGCTGCGGCAAGGTTAATGGCTGTGGTGGTCTTGCCGACGCCTCCTTTTTGGTTGGCGATTACAATAATCATTGTAAAGAATCAGTCGTCAATAAGATAAAACTATCCGATAAGTTCCGGCCAGTCGTCCGGCGCAGGCCCGAGATCGCCGGAATCCGGGTCCGAATCGTCTTTTCTGGAAGATGCGGAAAGGTCCAAAACCTTTTGCTTGACATAGATCGGACAATCCAGTCTCAATGCAAGCGCAATTGCGTCCGACGGCCTCGAATCAAGAATTACCGGATCCCCTGCGCTGTTTATGAGCTCGATCGAGGCGTAAAAAGTATTATTCAGCAAATCCGTAACAATGACGCGAGAAGCGGATAATCCGAGTTCTAAAATCAGATTTCGGAGCAGGTCATGAGTCATGGGACGCTGCGGAACGATTTTTTCCACCTCCAGTGCAATGGCATTAGCCTCGAAAGAGCCGACCCATATCGGTAAAACTGCGTCCGAATCGACTCCTTTAAGCACGACGATGGGAGTATTCGTGTTCGGATCCATTATCAGGGCGCCGATCTTTACTTCTATCAAATCTTCGTCGCTATTTTCGAACACTTCAAACCACCTCTCCGAATAACGAATTTGCTTTGGCTTCCAGGATGCGGACACGGGAAATTTTCCCCATAGCATCCTTTGGGCCAACAAAATTTACCACACGATGACATGTAGTGTGTCCGCTCAAGATTTCGTCAGACCTGGCAGAAAACTTTTCAGCCAAAACGTCGTAAGTCCGGCCAACACAACGGGAAAGGCTTTCTGCCTGCAATCTTTTCTGCACTTTTTCAAGACGCAGAAATCGCTCTGTTTTTTCTTCGGGCGATACGTCGTCCGTCATTTTGTATGCCGGCGTACCAAATCGCGGCGAATACTTGAAAATATAGGCAGAGTCGAATTTGCAATATTCAAACAGCTCGACCGTTTTTTCAAAGTCTTCTTCCGTTTCGCCCGGGAATCCTACGATTATGTCTGTTGTTAAAGCGATTTCCCTTTTCGATGACCTTATTCTATCAATTCTTCGTTTGTATCTTTCGATTGTGTGCAGACGTTTCATTGCCTTGAGAATACGGTCGCTGCCTGATTGAACCGGCAAATGTACCCAATTGCAAAGGTTCGGATTCTCTTCTATTGCATCAACAATGTCATCATGAAAATCGCGGGGAAACGAAGTATTGAATTTTATCCTTTCAATGCCGGTTGCCGCAACCGCCCGCAGCAATCTGGAAAAAGGCGTCTTTCCGGCAAAATTTTCCAGCCCGCTTTCGTTGGCAGGGCGGTAGGAATTAACGTTTTGTCCGATCAGATGAACTTCCTTGACGCCTTCACGTCGCAGCTGCAGGACAGTTCTGATTATTTCCGAGGCCGAAAGGCTCACTTCCCTGCCCCGTGAGAAGGGAACAATGCAGTATGTGCAGAATTTATTGCAGCCTTCAATGATCGGTACATAAGCTACGTAGGGAGAATGCCGGGCTGATTCATCAACCGACCAATCGTAATCCGTTTCCCTTTCACCAAGATCAACATAAAATCTTTCTCCATCGACGACGCGTTCTATTGCATCGGCCACGCGTCCGACTGCCCTTGTGCCGATTACAAAATCTACTCCATCCGTACGATCAAAGAGCGTCTCTCCTTCAAGTTGTGCGACGCAGCCCATTACACCGATAATTGGTTTTTTGGAACTTTTTGTACGCACACGCCCAATTTCCGTATAAAGTTTCTGCTCAGCTTTTTCACGAACTGAGCAGGTATTGATTAAGACAACATCTGCCTCATTTTTGTGCTTTGTTATCTGATAACCTTTGGCCGCAAGTGTAGAGGCAACGCGCTCGGAGTCCGAGACGTTCATTTGACAGCCAAAGGTTTCCAGAAATACTTTTTTCATATATCTTGGAGAAAATGGTTAGCCTGCAATTCAAAGAGAAAGACTTCGTCCATCTGCATCTGCATTCAGATTATAGCCTCTTACAGAGTGCAATCCAACTAAAGCCGCTGGCTGCAAAACTCACCGAAATGGAAATGCAAGCCTGCGCCATTACGGATTATGCAAATATGTACGGAGCCATATCGTTTTACAATACTATGAAGGGCTCCGGCATCCGCCCGATTATCGGTTATGAGGCTTTTGTAGCAACCGGTTCAAGGTTTGAAAAATCTTCAGCCACGACCGGCGGCGAAAGGCCATTTTACAACCTCATACTTCTGGCAAAAGATTACAGCGGATATCAAAACCTCGTCCGACTGGCATCTAAAGCTTTTACTGAAGGATTATATCATAAACCTAGGATAGATAAGGAGTTATTAGCACGTTATTGCGGCGGGATTATTGCGCTTTCCGGGGGCTCGGATGGCGCGGTCATGCAGAAGCTGATTAGAGGCGACCGGGCGGCCGCCGAGGCCTATGCGGGCGAAATGGCAGAGATTTTTGGCCCTGATAATTTCTATCTGGAAATTCAGGATCACGATATTGACGAGCAAAGACGTGCAAATAAAGAGCTTATTGAGATTTCAAAAAAACTTTCGATTCCTTTAGTCGCTACAAATGAAGCGCATTACCTGACCCGCGAAGATGCACGTGCACACGAAGTCCTGCTTTGTATCGGTGAGGGGCGGACATTGACCGATGGCCGTTATACTCTTGAAACGCCTACCTTTTATGTACGTTCTGCGGCGGAAATGTGGGAAATTTTCGGAAATGAATTACCCGAAGCCCTGACTAATACGCTAAAAATAGCAACTCTTTGTGATCTGGATTTATCGCCGCATTGCGAAAATAAGCTGCCTGTCTTCCCTATTCCGGACGATTTCGGCAGCGATTCCATAGATGATTATTTCGAAGCGGTGGTTTTTCGGGGATTCGAAAAGCGGCTTTCAAGCGTCTTGCGTCCGATGGCTGAAGCTGGGACGCTGAAGTATCCGCTGGAAGTGTACGAACAGCGTCTTAGACAGGAAATAGACATTATCAAGCAAATGGGATTTGCCGGTTATTTCCTGATTGTATGGGACTTTATTCGCTATGCGGTAGAACAAAAAATACCTGTCGGAGTCGGGCGCGGATCGGCTGCCGGTTCTCTGGTTGCCTATTGTCTCGAGATTACGGGCATCGACCCGATTCAGTACGACCTGCTTTTCGAGCGCTTTCTTAACCCTGAACGGATATCAATGCCCGATATTGATATTGATTTTTGCATACGTGGGCGTGAGGCGGTCATAGAACATGTTGTGCAGGTTTATGGCCGCGAATCCGTCTGCCAGATAATCACGTTCGGCACCATGGCTTCGAAAGCGGCAATTAAGGACGTAGGCCGCGCGCTTAATATGCCTTATGGCGAGGTAGAGCGGATAGCAAAGTTGATACCGCCGCCTTTTCGCGGCAGAAACACAAGCATTTCCCAGGCATTAGAGCGTGTGCCGGAGCTTCGTGCCGCAGTAGAGAGCGACCCTAAGGTCAAGGATTTGATTGACCTTGCTTTGCGTCTGGAAGGCTGTTCAAGACATTCCTCAGTCCATGCGGCCGGTGTTGTCATTTCTCCTAAACCGTTGGAAGAAATCGTTCCTGTTGCCGTCTCGGCCAAAAGCGAATTGACGAGCCAGTATTCGATGACGGATTTGGAGAAGGTCGGTATGCTGAAAATGGACTTTTTGGCCCTTACGACCTTGACGATTATTGACGATTGCCTGAAAACGCTTCGCCAGAGAGCCGGAATTGAAATTGATTGGAGCAAAATACCGCTCGATGATGCAAAAACCATGCAGATTTTCGCTGAGGGCAGAACCGATGCGATCTTTCAGTTTGAATCGTCAGGAATGCAGGAAATTTGCCGAAAGCTCAAGCCTGAAAACCTCGAGGATCTGGCCGCGCTAAACGCTCTTTATCGTCCGGGCCCGCTCGATGGTGGAATGATAGACGATTTCATTGCACGCCGCAGAGGCGAGAAAAAGGTCAGGTATCTTGTTCCGCAGATGGAAGAGATTCTGAAAAATACATACGGCGTCCTGGTGTATCAGGAGCAGATAATGCAAATCGCTCAAAAACTTGGCGGTTACAGACTTGGCGAAGCCGATTTGATGCGGCGTGCAATGGGAAAAAAGAAACGCGAAGAAATGGCGATGCACCGGGAAAAATTTGTCTCCGGCGCGGCAGCCGGCGGTATTTCGCGTGAAAAGGCCGAAGAAATTTTCAATCTAATGGCACAGTTTGCGGATTATGGTTTCAATCGAAGCCATAGCGTGGCTTACGCATATCTTGCTTTTCAAACCGCTTATCTCAAAGCACATTACCCGACCTATTTTCTCGCCGCCGTACTGTCTCACGAATCTGACGATAGTGCAAAAATCTACAAATATTCAAACGAATTACGCTCATTGGGGCTGAATCTTTTGCCGCCTGATATCAATTTGTCCGACGAAGGTTTTACGCCTACAGATGATTCTGTCCGCTTTGGTTTGAGTGCTATCAAAGGCATCGGCACAACCACAGTCCGGGCTATAATCGAGGCCCGAAAGTCCGGCCACTTCAAGTCATTGTTTGACCTCGTCGGTCGATTGAATCAGGGCGTTATCAATAAAAGAGCGCTTGAGGGCCTGATTGCTGCCGGCTCGCTGGATTCGCTGATGCCGGCCGGTAAAAACCCCGGCGAATGGCGGGCAGAATTATTTGCCGCAATTGACGAGGCTGTCAGATACGGGCAGAAAAAATGGTCAGACCGCGAATCGGGCCAGAATGCACTTTTTGGAGGTTTTGCTGAGGATAGTGCGGATCACCCGATGCCCGCAACGGCCGTTAAACCATGGACACAGGCCGAGTTGTCACAACGTGAAAAAGAGGCTCTCGGGTTTTATCTTTCGGTTCACCCGCTTGACCCTTATCTTGAAACGGTTAAGAAACTCGGGATCAAATCTTTCAACGAAATTGGAGACCTCACGTCCGGGGCAAAATTCCGTATGGCCGGAGTTGTATCTGCAATGCAGGTAAGATACAGCAAAAAAGGCAATCGTTTTGCGACTTTTCGGCTTGAGGACACCGGTGGCGGGGTCAAATGCCTTGTCTGGTCTGATGCTTATACTAAACTTGCCTCATTATTGGCAGATGACAGGCTTCTGATTATCGAAGGACGTATTGAAGCGGTTGACGGACAGGATGTAACGGTTATAGTCGAATCTGCGGAAAATCTTGCAGATGCAAGCCTTAAAGCTGCCCGGAAGGTTATCGTTACACTTCCGGCGGCAGATTGCGGCGAAGATTTTCTAAATGATGTATATTCTATTATTTGCGATTCTCCGGGACAATGTGATGTGATATTTCGCGTTCCGCTGGATAATTTCGAAGTCTTGCTTCAATCGCAAATTTTTCGTATTGAAGGTTCGACAAGGATAGAGTCTGCTCTTGCAGAGCGTGGCTGCCGTGTCGAATGGCAATAAGCAATAATTTTTATATGAGTCAAAATCCGCAGTTAAGTGCAATCGAGCGAGTGCGTATTGCGCGTCATCCGGAACGTCCATACACGCTGGACCTGCTTCAGACTATTTTCACTGAATTTATCGAATTGCACGGCGACCGTCGTTTTGCCGATGATCCTGCTCTTGTTTGTGGGTTTGCCCGTTTGGGTGAATTTGAAGTCTGCGTTGCCGGACAACAGAAAGGCCGTGATATGAAGCAACGACAAATGAGAAATTTCGGTATGCCCAAGCCCGAAGGTTATAGAAAAGCGCTTCGGATAATGCGTCTGGCAGAAAAGTTTGGTCGTCCGATAATCACTTTTATCGATACGCCCGGTGCGTATCCGGGCATAGATGCCGAAGAGCGCGGACAGGCCGAGGCAATCGCATTCAATCTTCGCGAAATGGCCGGTTTGCGTGTACCCGTAATCGTCGTAGTCATCGGCGAGGGCGGCTCCGGCGGTGCGTTGGCGATTGGCATTGGCGACCGCGTCATAATGATGGAAAATGCCGTTTATTCCGTAATTTCTCCAGAAGGTTGTGCCTCCATACTCTGGAAAGATGCCGCAAAGGCTGATCTTGCCGCCGAGGCTCTGAAATTGACAGCCGGAGACCTTAACAGGTTTGGACTGATTGACGAAATTATCCCCGAGCCGATGCCCTGGACGATAAAAAACGAGAAAGATGAAAAATCCATTGCCGCTTTCGACAAGATTGCCGAAAATCTTAAACAGCGGCTTCTGGCACATATAAAGGAACTCAAAGCTAAAAACCCGGACGAGCTTATTCGGGATCGTTATCGGAAATTTCGCTCAATGGGCAAATTCGCTGAGCTTAAATGATGAAAAGGCCGCCTTTTAATGTCCGGCGGCCCGAAAAGTCTTTTATTTCCGTAATTCCGGGTCAGAATGGAATGTCGTCATCCTCTTCGGCGGCTTCGCTTACGGCAGCATTGCTTTGTCGTGGTGCTCCGCTGTATTGCGGTTCATTAACCTGTTCACCGGGCGGGTAATTTTCGCTCCCTCCGCCGCGGCCGATGAAGTGCATTTCCGTCGCCTGTACTGAAAGCGTTTGCCGTGCATTTCCGTCGCGATCCGTCCATTCTTCAACTGTCAAACGGCCTTCGATGTAAACAGGGCTTCCCTTTTTAAGATATTTTGAAGCATTTTCGGCCAGATTTCTCCACAGTGTAACCCGAAACCACATTGGCACGTCCTGATATTCACCTGATTTATCACGTCTTCGTTCGTTTGTAGCCATTGTGAAATCGCATACGGGAACGCCCTGCGGGGTGTATCTTAATTCCGGGTCTCGCCCGAGATTTCCAAACAGAATAATTTTATTGAATGACATAACCTATGGCTCCAAGGTTAAAACTTACGGTAGTTTTTTGCAACTGCGTGCAATGTTACATTCATCAATGTAGTGCGGTCAACAACTAATGTTAAGATCGTATTTATCGGGGACGCAAAAATCCCTCTGCGACCGTTTATAAGATTGCGATAATGTCCAATTCATTTTTAAGAAATGTTTTTTTCGCTGCGGCTTTCGGCATTATATTTCTCTTTATTTTTCAAATCTCCGCTCAGCAAAATGAAAAAAATCCCGATCGAAAGCCATTTCAGGTTTGCAAGGTTTTGGATTTGGTTATTGACGGCAACGGCGGGATTGCCTCCGACGGACGCACCGTATATGCTGCATTGACCGAAGGAAAAATTGCCGCAGTAGATATTTCCATTAATGAGACAATCTGGATTGCCGAGCTTGGCGGCTCCGCGGCATCGTCTCCGGTCGTGGCAGATGGCGTGATCTTGATAGCCATGTCCGTTGAGCCTTCGCCTCGCCTTTTCGCTCTTTCCTCCAATACGGGTTTGCCGGTCTGGAGCGAGGCATTGCCCGCGGCATCGCGCTATTTCCTTTATCAAACGGCTATTGGCGGTCTGGTGATTTCAGATCGCGGCGATGTTTTGTTTTTTAATACTTCGGACGGAAAAATCATAAGACGGTCTTCGCTTGGCGGGGTTTTGCAGTTTGAGCCTGCCGTTTCGCCTCATGGTTTAATGGCTTCGGTAGTTTCGGGACCGGTAATTGCATTTTCGGTAACAGGCGAAACACTTTTCCGCAAGCAGTCAAATTCTCCCGTAGCTGCCGGCCTGCTGCTTGGCAGAATGCGGGCTGTCTATTCCGATTCTACGGGACGTATCCATGCATTAAATGCACCTGGTGGCAAATCTCTTTGGCGTTTCAAGACCGGCGGCCGGGTTACGCAGTTATTGGCATTTCACAGCCGGATTCTGGCCGGCTCAGCCGATAATTTCCTATACCTTCTTGATTCCGATAACGGCAGTGTCCGCTGGAAAACGCGTTTACCGGGCAGAATCGAAAAGCTTGCCGTTATTGATAATGAGACGATTGCCGCGACCGTTGTGGGTGAAAGGCAGGTTTTTGTAATTGAAGCCGAAAATGGCCGTCTGGTTGACGGCATAACTGTTCCGGGTGATGGCAGCCCGCTTAATATTGCACCTGTTTTCGCCGCCGGACGCCTGGTTATTGCCTCAACTACGGGATTGGCAATTTTCTCGCCCGAATGCGGTGCAAAAATACAAACGGCAGGCCGTCGAAAGCCTGCCGTATGATTCAGGGGAAACACGCGGACCGCTAATGTGAAATTTCGTAATTGTGCATCATTTCATAGATGGCATCTTTGACCATCAATTTCTTTTTCTTCAATGTAATTTCTTCGAGTTGTTCCTCTTCGTTGGGGTAGGTAAGATGTGCGAGTTCGTTCAAACGGGCTTCGAAATTTTGATGTTGCTGGACAAGTTCACGAAAGGTTGGATTTGTTTTCATTAATTCGTCCCGCACAACATCAGGCTTTGAAAGGTCCATAGCGATTTGTTCCTCACTTGTCAAAAGAATCTCGCCTGCGGTTCGCGGCTCGGTATGGCATTGAAGGGCAGGCTTAAACTTCACTTTAACCCAACCTGAGCAAAAAAATCAAGCATTTTGGAGATTATTATAACGTCTTGCAGGTCAACGATTTACGCATTATGAACGCATCTTCGGGCGGGTCGGCGTAAAAATCGGGACGTCGTCCTATTATTTCAAAACCGCATTTTTCGTATGTTTTTATTGCGGGAATGTTGGATTCGCGTACCTCGAGAAATAGATTTTCAATCTTTCCTGCCGCCAGAAATTTGGAAATTTCCCTTAAAAGTTGACTTGCAATTCCGCGTCTTCGATATTCCGGCGCAACAGCTATATTATGAATTTCTGCTTCCCTTGCGGCCGGGAAAACGCCGGCTACGACAAAACCGCAAATTTTATCCGTTTCGGCAACCAGAAAAACCGCATTTTCCCGCCTTGTATAATTCACGTATGACCCGCGGCTCCAGCTTTCGAGTTTTCCTGCTGCGGCAATGGCATAAACGGCGTCTATGTCCGATGCAACGGCTCTGCGTATGGCCGCGTGATCAAAATACTGAGATTGCTCGCGGACTCTGGACATAGATAGGTTCGATTTTGCCTTCCCGGTCGCTGCTGATTTCGGATTGGAAAGCGATTACCGCAGCAAGATTTTCAGGCGCCCGAAGCAGTTCCAATTGCCCGAAGGCCTCTGTTTCTCCGGAAATTCTTCCGAAAAGTGATGATTCAGCTATCAGCGGATTTTTCCGACCGGCGGTAAACTTAGTAAATTCAACAAAAGACAGCGCCTGCGGCGGACCGGCAGGAATGCCTCCGGGTGAAAAATACTGAAAGCAGACATCGGATCTCCCCAATGACGTTGCAACCATAAAATCCGTTTCCAAGGCTGTCTGTGACGCAATGGCTTCTAACAGGGCAATACCCGATACCGGAACATCGAGGGCACGCGCAAGCCCGAGTGCCGTTGCGATTCCGATCCTCAGACCGGTAAAACTTCCCGGACCGCTGGAAACGGCTATTCGCCCTATCGAATCAAGTCCGGCAGGCAGTTTATCCGCCAGCTTTTCGATTTCAACCGAAAGGGTTTCCGAACGTGATGCTTCGCCGCGGCTTTCCGCAAGAATCCGGCTGCCGCTTACAAGGGCGATGCTTCCCTGTCCGATGGCTGATTCGATTGCCAGTATAACGCTCGGGCTAACAATTTTACTTTTTTTCATCCAATCCGGTTTCCCGCTTCAATTTTCTCACAAATGCCCGTATCCGAATAAATCCCGGTGCCTGATTTGTTATCGGCTCTTCGAGTAGTATGCATTGTCCGACGGGGCTTTCGGTCAATTGCCTGAATAATAAAGGGAAAAACAGGGACGGGTGTTTCCAGACGGCGAGTAATTTACCGCGCTGAATCTGCGGCCGTTTCCATTCACGCTCGAGGGCAGATCGAAACCAATCCGGCAAACAGTAATCCCGCAGGCAATCGGGTAATAGACCGGAGGGTAAATTTTCGTAATCGCGCGCGGCGGCAAGCACAGCCATGTACCAGCTCTTTCGCACCTCACCGGTACTTTCTAAAGCCAGTCTCCAATCGAAATCTTCCGAACTGACGAGCAGATACACGAAATCCTTCAGCCTGTCGCGGCGTACAGCCGAATCCGTGAGCCAGTGAACGGCCGCTATTCGAAAAAGGTCTTCATTTGCCGGAACTCTGATCTGCTCCTCTTCCAGCGGGGCCAGCCGCGAGCGGGCAAAAATATCAGCCCAAGGCGTCGGATCAAGCCATCGCAAGCCGCAATGCAGATCCAGATTGATTTTGCTGATTTCGGGCGCATTTTTCAGCCTGACCGCCCTGTCAAAATCTTCAGGCGCAACGGCAAGGTCAATATCGCTTGCTGTCCGCGGCTCTTCCGGCGGATAAAATCGCGCCAGCGACCAGCCCTTGATTACCAAAGGCTCGAGCCCATTTGCGCGATAAAACCTTACCGCTTCTGCCAGGCGTAATTCGTTAACCTTAGTTTGGAGCGCGTGCCAGCGCTGCGCCGCATCTTCCATGGTTAACAGAAGGATACAACGAAGCGGCTATCGGCACTAAATTCAGCCGTTGATTTCTTTTTAGGGTGCCGTGTCGCACAGGCCGATCCGCTGATTGCAATATGTCGGGCAGCCGGGCTGCGATACGCATGAAAGCTGACCCTGGCACGTACAAGAGCTGGCAGCAAAGACACTTTCAGGTGCTGCCATCGAGGCAATTACGGGCAGTGCCGCCATTGAGGCAAAACCAATCCGTCGGATAACTTCGCGACGGGAAATACCCTTAAACTGCCGCTCCTGACGGTTTTCCAGCAAATCGTTATCGCCCAATCGGTCCAGGGCAAGCAGGACCAGATCCTCATTAACTTTTTGTTTCAGACTGCGTCCGACGGCGGCTGCGATTTCATTGACTGATTTCGTTCCGTCGCAGGCACGCCAGACGGCGGCTGCGGTCTCATTCAGGCAATGGGCCTTGTCCGTTTCCAGATCATAGACCAGCACTTCATTGGGCACTTCCTGCACGACTAATCCCTTAGTCCGTGCACTCGGAAACAGCGAATTGTTCATCATCTCCTCCAAAAAACAGTCAAAAAATGCACCCGGAATCCTTTGAGACCGGCAATTTGTAAAAAGCCTCGAGAATGCGCTCTGCCGTTTCGGCCGCTTCACTCCGCAGCGATTTCAGGATTGTAGCAGATTTAAATGTTCTATTCAAGACGGTTAAATAAAATGCAGGATTATTTCTTACCCCAATGGCCTTCGGCACCATCTCCAGAATCGCCTGTCCGAGAGAAATCTGCTCGGGTTTCCAGATCGAGCCGGGCTCGAATTTTGTCAAAACGAGCATTCCGGCCGGTACGGGAATTTTACCGCGGACTGCTCCAAGGTCCTCCGGTTCTACTTCATACGGAATATGACCGCCGTCCGGACGCATCGAGAGATTTCTCTCGAAAGGGTGTACCTTGCCGTATTCGTCCAGTACCGCATATTCATCCGAAAAATAAACCGCACCACGGCGAATCAATTCAGCTACCAATCGTGTCTTGCCGGCATAACTGTCGCCGGGCAAAACGATTGCACGACCATTGACGGCGACTACGCCCGAGTGAATAAAAACATAGCGTTTCGCCTTGGCCGCTACCTGAATCCTGATCATCGTATTCAGCAGGCGGCAAAAATCCGTTTCATCAGGCGTAGGAGTTGTCGGCTCGCCTTCATCGCGAAAATAATAGCCACGGTTTGAATCCCGATGAACCGAAAAACGGTGATCGGCATCCCGCCCGGAGCATTCTATCTCCTTAAGACGTCCGACCAGTGCCTTTTTTGCCGTTCGGATCCCGATTTCCAGCAATTCATCATTGTCAGCGGACAGATGAATACGCACGCCATAGGCTTCAAAGGCGAAATCAGGTAATTGTTCGCCGTCAAATGGCGAAATATTGTTCACATCGCCATCCGACGCATCAAAAAGTTGAACCTTGTCGGCAAACATAATGTCAGACATCCTTTACGGTCAAAGAACCTTTTCCGATTTTCAACGCGAGGAACATCCCCGCGATGATGCTTACCGTAACAAACAAAACGGTCAATACCGGAAGATTTCCGCTTTGTGCTTCGAAAAAAAGAAAGATCGCGGAAGCGACGGCGGCCGCCGCCGCATAAAGAGCCGATACGAAACGATGGCTGCGGCCTTGAACCAAAAGCCCCGAATCTACCAGCCTTTGATAAAAATGGTCGCGGTTCGGCTCCCAGAAACGTTTTACCTTGAACGCCCGCCGGAGCCTTGTCAAAAATGCATCGGCAAGCAGCGGCCAAATAAAAATCGCACCGGCAAAAAAAGGTTGCGGTGAAATTTCACCTGTCGATTCCTGCAAAGCAACAAAAGGCATTGCGGCAAAAACAAATCCGAAGAACATACTGCCCGAATCACCGAGAAAAATACGCGCCGGCTGCCGGTTATGAAGAAAAAATGCCAAAGCGGCTGCGGAAGTTATCGTCGAAGCAGTGGCAACCATCGGTAAATCGGAAGAAATTGCGAAAAAACGCCAAAAAACCCCGCCGGTAAACGCCGAAAGAGCAATCATCCCGTCAATTCCGTCAAGAAAATTAAAAGCATTGATCACCGCAATCATCCACACAATAGCCAGAGGGTAAAAAATCACGGGTGAAAACACGGGAGCCGCACCGTAAAATAATGCCGATAAAAACAATGCCGAGACCAAAAACTGCATAACCAATCGCAGCCCGATTCCCAACGGGCGTAGATCATCATAAAAACCTATCGCCGAAATTACCAGCCCAAAATTCCAGATATGCCAGAAATGCCGGAAATGCGTAAAATTCCAGGCAAAAATCCAGAAAAAAATTAAGCAGACGGCCGCAATTACGATTCCGCCGCCGCGAGGAACCGGCCGCCGGTGCGAACTTCGCTCATTCGGGATATCAATGGCGCCGATCCTTTCGGCTACCTGACGATAGCCCGCGACGCCGGCAAAAGTTGCGAAAAAAACCGCAAATGCAGCAATAAAATCATTCATTTTTTACCGCTCAACGTTAATCCAAAACTTCCCTGTATCGTGCGATCGCCATTGCAAGACCGAATCGCCCGACAGCAGCCTCACGGGCACGCCTCCCCATTTCGGGCAGTTTTTCCCTTTCGGCTAAAATTTCCAGTATTTTGTTTGCAAGGGCCTGGGGATTGCCGGGCTCGACGCACCATCCCGCCGATGCTTCCGTAACTGTCCGTTCAATTTCCGATCCTGACTCGGTGATGGCCAGAATCGGACGTCCGGCCGCCAGCAGATTATACGTCCGGCTCGGCATCGAAACGCCAAGCATACCGCGAACCAGAGCCACCAGACCTGCATCGCAGGCATTCAGAAAAATACTCTGTTCAGAACGCGGTTTCGGGCCTATGTAAGTTATGTTTCCATTGTTTTTACCTGAAACGGCCGCTTCGACCAGTCTTCGCTTGACACCATCACCGACAAAGAGAAAATGCACCGCCGCTTTACTTTTCGCAAGAATTTCCGCGGCTTTCAGTATGCTTTCGATATCATTCGGATAACCCAGATTTCCGGCGTAGAGGAGTACGAGATCGGCCTCAATCCCGAGAGCCGCAAGCAATTCATTACCGTCGCGCGGACGAGGTTCGACTGTTTCCAGTTCTGCCCAATTCGGAATATATTCGATACAGGGATCGAGTCCAGCGGATTTTTCCTTGATTTTATCGGCCATATCACGCCCGACAACGATAATCTTCGATGCGTGCTTGTAGAGCCAGCGGTTTGCAAAATCTGAAAACCGGAAAATAATCGAACCGGGTCGCGTTTTACCTACAGCCGCAGCAAGGTCAGGATAAACGTCATGAATCAGAAGCGTGTAGGGACAACCGCGCGCAAGCGAAGCAAAAGCAGCAACAAAAGGCAGCAACGGCGGCGTTGTAACCACCAGTACACGCTCGCCTTTATTGAGGTTTTTCAACGCAGAAAACAGCACCGCGACGGCCAGCGTGACCATATTGATTACCCGGAAGAGAAAGACATTTTTGTTTAATCGCGCAAAAGGCAGCCTGAAAATCTCTACCCCGTTTCGGAACTCTTTGGGCGGAGCCGTTACACCGCGCGCGGAATAGTTCGGCTGTCCGCAAATGACGCTTACGGGACGCTGCTCTGCCAGACCTTCTGCGATTTCGGTCATATAGTAACCTGTTGAGGTCAGCTCCGGGTAATACAATTCGGTGATTATCCAAAGGCGTTCTTTAGTTTTGTTTATCGGTGAATTCATCTTCCGATTGCGGAATGTTTTTTCTCCAAAGCGTATTCAAGGACCCGGGCATTTGCTGCCATATGCTCCGGCAGCCGAAGCCATTCGAGTGCAAATCGGCGTGCGTTATCCGATAGCAAAGAATACCGGGCATTGTCCATTTCGATGCAATGATTGATTTCGGCAATCCATTTCAAGGGGTCGCCGAGCGGTAATATCTTTGCCGCACCTGCTTTTGCCGCTGATTCCCAGACCGTGTTTTCGCTAATCAGCATCGGACAGCCGGCGGCCATTGCTTCGACAAATACATAGCCGAAGTTTTCGTTTAATGTCGGCAGTACAAAAAAATGGCATTCCGATAAACGGCGCAGCGCATCGTCGTGCCGCTCGAAAGCCCCGGTCATCTCTACGCGTACGTTATCAGGGAGTCCCGTAATAATTTCGCGACATTCCTCGAGATATTCCCTGTCCTCCAGCGGGCCGATAATTACGAATCGGACATCGCCGTTTCGAATCCCGCGGAGTCTTTCCAGAAAATAAAGAATGTTCTTTTTACGTGAGAGGCGCGAAAGAAAGCCGAAAATGACTGAGCCGCTTTCTTTACGAGGTTTTTTCGCCGGGTCATAATCGGGCAGGATTGTCTTCGGAGCAAGATCAGGCGCGGTAAAAACCTCAATATCGCTTCCCATCAAATTGCGGATTTCATCTGCTTCAGGTTCAAAAGAGCCTTTCCAGATTACGCCGCGATACAAACCGAAAGCTTTCGCATAGGCGAGAAACAGTCTTTTTTTCAGAGGCTTGAGCGAAAGGGCTCCGGCGGAAAATTCGCCGCACGGAGCAAGTATGACCGGGACCGAAGCCGGTATCTTCCCTTTTCTTCTTGCTTCTAAAAATGTTCTTACGGGCAAGCTGAAAGCGCTATTTAGATAAACCGCGTCCGGCTCTACTTCCGCAAAGAGTCCCGATACCGTCCCAATCGAAAATCCGCCTTTACGTACGTAGTAAACACGTTCGTTTGCGAGTTGGTTCCATTTGTCCGTTGCTACGTTTTCATACGGCGGACAATCACCGGGACCATCATGATTTCTCGTAACCACATAGAAATCAAACCTGTCACAGAATCGTGCCGCAAGGTTTACGACCGAGAGCGTCCCGCCGCCGCTCCGGTAGCCCGGCAAGTAGTAATCGCAAAAAACCAGTATCTTTTTTCGCTTCATTTAAACGTGTTTGGCAATACTCAGGTATCCGAGAAGCAATTTAGTTACTATCTGGGCGGTATTCGTTACTTTGTATTCGACCGGCGGGGACCAATTAGACGGTTGTGCGATGGCCAGCTCTGCGGCCGAAACGATCATTTCGGGATCTGCGCCGCTTAAAATATTGCTTCCGCATTCGAGCGTTTCCGGTCTTTCCGTTACGTCACGAAGCGTAATGTTCGGCACACCGAAGATTGCACATTCTTCCTGCACGGTACCGCTGTCGGTTAAAACGGCAAGTGCGTTTTTCTCCAGTTTCACAAAATCGAAAAAGCCGAAAGGTTCGAGCAACTTGATCCGCTCATCTTTGACGGGAGTCTCGAAAAGTCTTAGTTTTTCAGCAGTTCTGGGATGCACGCTGACAAACATCGGCTTGTCGTATTTTTCCGTAATTTTGGCCAGACCGTCGAAAATGTTCGCCAGACGGTCAGGTGAATCAACGTTTTCGGCTCTGTGAAGAGTAACGAGAAAATAATCAAAAGCCCTTGCTTTTAATTTTTCCAGAATCTTGCTTGAATCTATCCGCTGAGCAAAGTTATGCAGCACTTCAGCAATCGGATTGCCAATAACATGAATTCTTTCCGCAGGAATGCCCTCGCGAAGCAGATTCTCTTTGCTTCGGTGTGTGTAAGGCAGCAAGATCGTGCTTGAATGATCAATGATCCGACGATTTACCTCTTCCGGAACACGGTCGTCATAGCAACGGTTACCGGCTTCCATATGAAAGACCGGGATATTCCTTCGTGCGGCAACAATAGCCGAAAGCGCGCTGTTTGTATCACCGAGAATCAAAATACGGTCAGGTTTCTCAGCTTCGATTGCGCGATCAACGCCGGCTAAAATCGCAGCGGCCTGTTCCGCGAAACCGTTTGCACGTACGCCAAGCTCTATATCCGGTTTGCGAACCTCCATTTCACGTATAAAAACATCGCTCAGGTTCGCATCGAAATTCTGGCCGGTGTGGACGGTTATATGCCGGCAATGCTGATCGAGGATTTTCATTATCAGGCTTAGCCTTATAATTTCCGGCCTCGTGCCGAAAATGGTCATTATCTTCATAAAATCAAATCACAAAGTATCTTGTTGTTAAGCTCTTACGGACGCCTGACATAATCAGTCTCTTCCGCATCGCGGAACATTATGCCGATCATTTCCTCCCAGGACAGTGGCTTAAAACCTGTAGCAGAGCGGAATTTCAAAGAATCCAGTGAACGGTCAATTCTTGGCTCATCAACTGGAATAATCTCACAGCCTGCCATGAATTTTTCATTGATCAACCCGAGAAGATCGAATTTGGAGATCGGCTCAGCCGAAACATGATACAGCCCGGAAAGATACGGAAAATCAGTAATCAAACCTGAAAGTATATCCGCAAGCACGACAGTTGGAAAACCACTGAAAATGGCATTCCGGTAGCCGTTGATACGTTCTCCGGACCGCGCGAGAAACCATTCAACCAATCCGTGCCCTGTGTCGAGTTCGCGACCGATAATCGAAGTACGAATGGTCAAAGTCCTTTCATTGACCGGCTCCCCGAGCTGCTTGCTCCGTCCATAGACGTCCGTGGCATCCGTTTCGTCCGTCTCTGAGTAATTGCCTTTCCGACCGCTGAAAACACAGTCTGTACTGATAGTAATGAGCCGGAAACCAAACTTTACCGTCAGTCCGGATAGCCTATGCGGCAAAATGGAATTGACAAGCAGGGTTTCTATGACGTCAGAAGAATCAGGCCTTTGTTTGACTATGCCGGCTGCGTTTATGACAACTTCCGGGGAGATGGTTTCAATCGCCCTTAGAATTGCGGATTCTTCTTTGACATCGATATTTTCGACGGCACGGTCCGGATCAAAAAAGCCGAATTTCCGCAGATCAACGGCTTTTCCGCGAATTGTGTAGTAAACCTGAAAGCGCCGGCTGAGAACCTGAACCAGTTTGTGTCCCAGCATTCCGTTGCCGCCGATAATCAAAACTCTCATCTTAAATTCTTCACGTTTTGCGTTAAATGTCTTGTGTTCAACAATTAAAGAGTAACTATAGGTTTAGCCGTATTATCTGATTTCAATTGGTAATTCTGCTTAGAATTTCCTTGCACGCATTTATAACTTCTTCAGGTTCAATCATTTGCAGACACCGGTTTTCATATGGACAATTTGGCGCGTGACATCCCTCGCATTCGACCTGTTTGCGTATAACTGCATGACCATCGCCTATCGGATACCAGCGTCCGGGCCAGTCGATAGCTGCAAAAATGGCTACGCAGGATGTGCCGACGCTGGCCGCAAGGTGCATTGCACCTGTATCATTGCCTAAATACATAGCACACATCTGCAAAACAGCAGCAGTCGTTCTTATATCGAGCCTGCCGGCGGCGTTTATTCCGTCTCCTAAACGTTTCAGGATTTGTTCGCCTGTCTCAAAATCATACCGGTCACCGACGATGACGGGAACTATCGGGTAAATTTTTCTCAACTCAGAGAGCACTGCTGCAAAACGTTCTGCCGGCCATATTTTTGAAGCCCACTTGCTTCCCGGTGCCACCGCTAACATCAAACGCCCGTCAATATTTGAGCCGTAGTTTTCAGCAAGAAAAGCAACGGCAGATTGTTTTTCTCCCGAAAGAATACCGATGTCTGCCCGACGTGGCCAATCGTCACCCGGGACCTCATCCGCCGTCAGGCAATCCCAAAGGAAATCACTTTCACGAGATACTTTTTCCGCCGGATAACTTGCGTTTACAGGCAAAAGATTGCCTGAAAGGTGTTGCATTCCGATAAAGTGGCGTATTCCGGCCAGACGGAATGCAAAACGATCACGCCAGATAGCATTGGCCGAACGCGTTCGCGGCATTAAATACACCATCGTTTCCGCTTTGCTCTTATATACCTCCAGCAGCATTTTTGCGGCTTCGGCCGGCGAAGCAGCGTCCGGATAAGTCAAATAACCATCGAAAAGCCCGGATTTCGGCAAGATTGCCGTAGCAGATATCATCTTCGCATTATCAGGCGAAGTGCCGGATAGTAAAATCAGTTCAGATTCAGGATATGCCTGCCTTAAACGCCAGAATGACGGCATAGCGATCAAAATATCGCCGAGACTGCCAATACGGAAAACCAAAATTCGCTCCGGCGCGATATTTTTTTTGCGTCGCAGCATTGCTAAAAACCCATTTCGATTGAAGCAAGAATCTGCCCGCGGCTGACACTTACGGCACCTATCTGGCCAACGGCTATTCCCGCAGCGATATTGGCAATTCGAGCCGATTCGGTAAAATCAAGCCCGGCAGCCACGGCGACGGCAAGTGTTGCAATTACAGTGTCTCCGGCTCCCGTAACGTCATATACTTCGTGTGCCCTGGCATCAAAGTGTATCGGATCCAGTCCCTTTTGAAACAATGTCATTCCGTCTTCGCTTTCGGTAATCAATACATTCGGGAAATTGCCGTCTTCAATAAGTCTCTTACCGGCAAGCAGCGAAACATTCGGTAAATGATCATCGAGCTTACATGCTTCGGCAGCTTCACGGCGGTTTGGAGTCAGAATTGTAGCGCCGCGATATTTCAAATAATCCTTGCCTTTTGGATCTACCAGAACCGGTATTTCGCGGCAGTTTGCAGATTCGATCAGTGTTTTAAGAACGGCGCCGCACAAAGTTCCTTTTGCATAGTCTGATATCAGAACGACCTCGGTTTCCGGTAAGACGGCCGCAATGACGTCATTTATAGCTTTTGCGTCGGATTCGGATAAATCGGCGGTTGTTTCGCGGTCAACTCTCGCAACCTGTTGATTGTGAGCGATAATGCGGGTTTTTACGGAAGTCGGGCGGCCATCGGAGATAGCCAGATGCTGCGGAGAAACACCGATCTTTTTCAATGATTCGGATAAAATTTCGGATTCTTCGTCGTCTCCGACGCACCCGACCAAAATCGGCTCTGCTCCAAGTGCTTTGACATTTGCTGCGACGTTTGCGGCTCCGCCCGGTGCTGAGGTTGTCTTTTCATGCAGTATCACAGGGACAGGTGCTTCAGGAGAGATTCTGCTGACAGAACCCCACCAATATCGGTCGAGCATAACGTCGCCGACAATCAAAACTTTTCGGTTATCAAAGATATCAAGATTAATCATTTAAGCGTTGCCTGATTATGAAACTCGGAATCGACAATCTCGCACCAGATATGCGCAACGGTAATGTGGCCTTCTTGTATCCGTGCCGTTCTCTCGGACGGAATCAAAACACACGCGTCACAAAGCGATGCGAGTTTTTTACCTTTTCCACCGGTCAAACCTACTATTTTGCAGCCCAGACGGCGTGCTTCCATCACTGCAGCAATAACATTCGGTGAATTACCGCTGGTACTGATAGCTATAAGACAATCGCCGGGCTTTGCGAGAGATTCCACCTGCCGGGAAAAGACACGTTCAAATGAGTAATCGTTGGCAATGGCCGTCAAAGCGGAAGTATCGGTAGTAAGAGCTATTGCCGGTAGTGCACGTCGTTCCGCTTCGTAGCGACCTACGAACTCGGCAGCCAGATGCTGTGCGTCGGCTGCGCTGCCGCCGTTGCCGCAGATCAGGATTTTTCCGCCGTTTTTCAAAGTTTCTGTTATTATCGCAGCGGATTTTTCGATGGCCTCCAGACAGTTGTGCCTGATACCGGAGAAAACTTCGAGATGTTGGTTAATTGAAGCGGCCGCAGTGCCATTAACTTTCCGGTCCGCATTGCCTTGTTTCGGTTTTTTTAATGAATCTATTATCGCAGTAGAACCAAACCCATCCAAAAGCGGAAGCGAAACGACTTTCCCGCCTCTCCCGATTACAAAATCGGCCCCTATAATCTCGCTTGTTTTCCAGTCTCCACCTTTGACAAGAACATCAGGCTTAATCTCATGAATTAACTTTTCGGGTGTAAGTTCATCAAAAATAATGACTTCATCAACCGGGCGAAGCGCCAGCAGCATTCTCTTGCGTGCTTCGGCATTAAGTACTGGACGGTCAGGTCCCTTGATTGCACGAACGGACGAATCGCTGTTTATGCCTACAATCAGTTTTGTGCCAAGCTGCCTGGCCCGCTCCAGAAGATCTATATGACCGGGATGAAGTATGTCAAAACAGCCGTTGGTAAATACTATGGTTTCCATTGAGTTGAGCGAACTTAAAATCTATATAATTTTCCGGTGCCGGCACGCAGTTTTGTTAAAACGATAACAAACATCAATCCGGCAAGCGAGATTGTCCCGACCTTGAACATATTCGGGACTATCAATCCATAAGTCCCTTCAAACGTCGTAATCGAAATGGTCATATAGAAAATCGCTGATCGCCAGAATGAAAAAGGCTGACCGTCAATCAACGACCTGTACATGATACGGAAAAACAAGCCGAGAATAAGCATTCCGATTGGTATTCCGAGCGGTCCGAAATTGCGTAAAAGATCGCCAATCGGCGTCATGGTGAATGAATTATCGCTGAAATTAAAATAGAGGTCGGCATATTTTGCCGGTTCGATGGCGACAGGCTTATCTTTCCAGATCAGACGTGGAATAAAAAATGTAACTGTATCAACCCAAATGTTATTTGCAATACCAATCTGTTCTTCATATGGAGCAAGCGCTTCATAATTGGAAACAACCACGGCTAAAGAACTTACGGCGTCGATCCGATTCGCAAAAGCGTTCAGCCCGAGCGAAATTGTTGTACCAATATCCTGTTCGGAAAGCCTCGAGAATGTTGTACCGACCATCTCGGCATATTGCCCAAAACTTACCTGTTCCTCTGTCTGTTTGATATTGCGAAATGTCGTACCGTAAATCATTCCGGCAAAGACCGCTACAATCAATAATGCGGCTCCGGAGATATAATGCTTTAAGGTCGGGCGACGACCCGATAGTATAAAAGCGAAACCTATCATTATCAGGTGCGGCAGGAGGCTCGCACGGTTACCTTGAAACGCAGCTTTTCCGAGTGCCGTAGTTATCAGGAAAAAGATGGTTATTGCAACTTTCGTGTTGATTCGAGGCTGGCGAAACACGTATAGCCATAGCAAAAAAGCGGCCAGTTGCCACCACAGCGAAAGCAAATATACCAGTCCGTCGTATTCGGTATATTCCCTGACTCTTTGGAAACCGAAACTGCCAAGAGCATATGCCAGAAGCGTGTTTGCAATACCAAGAAATAGAAGTATATAGCCCGGTACGAGCAAATCGCGGTCTGAAAGATTCCATTTTGGCAGCACAGTTGCCAGACGTTTTCCGATTATCTGTCCGTAGGGAAGCGCGTAACCGAGACTCATCGCCAAATAGCCTACGATTATGTAAAAGAACGTTAAAGGCAGGTTGTAGGACTCATCCTGAATATACGATTGAAAGTATGCGTCCGAAATACCGAGAGCGAAAAAAATGCCACCCAAAAAACAGGATGGAATAAAAAAAGTCCAGGCAAAATAAACCAATGGATGCAGCGGATTGAATTTTCCTTTATAGGCGAGAATTACGCTTGGCAAGGCGGCTGCAGCACCGGTCGCCAGACACCAGGGGAAAAGATAGTATTTACTGTCCTTTGAGGAAAAGCCATATTCACTCAGAAAAAAAGCTCCCGAGATGGCAGCCACAATTCCCCATAGCAAAGCAATAGCGAAAATGAAATTGAATCGCGTCCTATCGATGCCTCTGAAATGATTACGTTCTGAAACCGCCATAATTGCCCGGAACTGCCGATCCCGATTTACTTATAAGCTCTGTAAACTATTTGTTTGATGCGTCTAAACGTTAGCATTATGGATTTTAGCATACCTCGCACTATACGGCGAAAATAGTGCCGTTCGAAATTCCGGCATCTGCAATGCTAGAATTTCTTTGTTTTCATTAATGAACTCTGAAATTCCGGCAATGCAAATAAAACGGGACGAACGATTAAAGGCAATCTCTTTTTACTCTATTCCCGCAGCGATTACCATATTTTCTCTTTTGCCTGTTTACAGCGTCCGGTTCTTTTCCAATAATGACGGCTCCGGACATTTGTATATCGGTTATGTAATGCGTCAACTTATTGCGGGGAATGATCTTTTTTCACGATACTTTGAATTCAATTCATTTTCATTGCCAAATTCCACAGGGCATTGGCTGATTGCTCTATTTCTGGGTTTTATGCCGCCGGAGATGGTGACGAAATTGATGCTTACGGTTACATTTCTGGCTTTTTTCATTTCGGTTCTGTTTTTACGCCATCAGGTAACTGGAAAAAGTTCACCGGTGGTAGCGGCGTTGTTCGCCGGTTTACTCTCACTGAACTGGTTCTGGTTTCAAGGCGGATACAACCAGACTCTGGCAGCTGCGGGATTTGCTTTTGGAATTGCCCTTGCTTACCGTTGGCGCGAAAATTTATCGCCCTTTAAAGCCTCTGTTCTGTCAATCGTAGTTCTTTTTGTATATTTCAGCCATTTGGTCAGCTTCGTAATTCTTGTTGCCGGAATTTTAGTTATCGCAGCTATTCAAAAGCGTGAAAATGCTTTTCGCTCGCTTGCCTATTCTATTGCGGCAATTATTCCGGCGCTACCGCTTTTGTTCCTACACATTCGCAACGGAAACAAAAATGGAGAACCGTTTATTCCACACTGGCGCGGCCTGGATGATTGGTACGATCCAATGGCTTGGCTTCGTTATTTTTCTCAATCGGATCCCTTTGCTCTGGCAAGCAGGAAAAGTCTTCCATTTATTGAGAATCAATCGCAATTTTTCGCCTTGATTTCGCCGCTCTCATTGCTGTTTATTGCGTCTTTGCTTTTGGTCTTGATTACTTTTTTTACACTTCGAAGCGGCAAATTCGATCCGTCGGTAAGTTTTGGGAAATTATTGCCGATGATTTTATTTTTCTTAGTATTGATATTAGCAGCTTTTGTCGGGCCCGGAGATTTCGGCATTGCTAATGGCAGTGTGCTTCGAGAGCGGTTTCTAATTGGCGGCCTGACTATTTTGGTTGCAATATTCGATACAGGCAGCAGCCGGCTGATGCAAGGGATAATTACTGCAGCGCTATCGCTTGGTTTAATTATTCAGACAGCTTTTTTATTTGAATTTGCTCGTTATACGGATTTGCAAACCCGTGAATTCGTAAGCGTAGCAGATACCCTGCCAAATGGTTCCTCGCTTGCTTCAGTTATCATTTCACCGGGTGCCGGAAAATTCCGATGTCTGCCGGCAACACAAATGACCAGTTTTATGGGAGTTAATCGAAATGTTATCGTATGGGATAATTACGAATTAGGTCATTACTTATTTCCGGTCATTGCAAAAACTCCCGAAGATAAGGATTTTGCTTATCGGCTTTCCTCTTCGGCAGTTTTCGGGCCATTGGATCGTTTCAGGAGTTATGAGGAAAATCTGGCAATACTGCAGGATACCGTAGCAACAAAAAGGAACAGAATTGACTATTTTGTAGTTTTCGGAAACGATCCGGAGATTGATTCGATTTTACTGAAATATTACGATGTAACGTCTGTCAGCCCCGTGGGTGAAGTGCGTGTTTTAAAGCGTTTTGATTTTTAATGTTTATGGATAACCTTTTCAATAACGAGCAGAGGCGCTGTCTTTCGGTTGTCGTTCCTGCCTACAATGAGGCGGAAACACTTCCTAAAATAGTTGAAAGGCTTCTCTGTGTTCCAAATTTGCTGGAAATAGTCATTGTTGACGATTGTTCAACGGATGGAACAGGGACGATTGCCGATTCTCTGGCAGCCGAATTTGAGCCTGTCAGGGTTTTGCATCACACTAAAAACTCAGGCAAAACGGCTGCTCTTCGAACCGGTTTTGCCGATACAAAAGGCGAAATTGTAATTGTGCAGGATGCAGATTTAGAATATGATCCCGCAGAAATTCCAGATGTAATAAAGCCGATTCTCGACGGTTATGCCGACGTGGTCTTCGGCTCGCGTTTTATGGTTAAAAAAGCAACGCGTGTTTTATATTTTTATCACTACATTGCAAATAAAGGACTTACCTTTCTATCCAATTTGTTTACAAACCTGAATTTAACAGACGTAGAAACCTGTTACAAGGCTTTTCGCGGTGAAATTATTCGGAATATGCGCATAAATTCATCGGGTTTTGGTTTTGAAATAGAAGTTACGGCAAAAATTGCAAAACTTGGGTGTGTCGTTTATGAAGTGCCGATAAGTTACTACGGCCGGACTTATGAAGAGGGCAAGAAAATTACATATCTCGATGGCCTGGCAGCATTTTATTATATCGTTCGATACAATTTTTTCTGCACTAAATCTGCAGCTTTTACAAATCTTCCCGCTTTAGCGTCAAAATCATCACAGATTAAAAATTCTTTGTTGGAAAGTTAGCGTCAATGAAGACAAATTATCCCGGACGCGATCTGGAAGCAATGCATTTCGCTGTCCGTTACCATCGATGGATCTTTGAATTGATGCGGCCAAAGTTGGGCAAACGCATTGCCGAAGTTGGCGCAGGCCGGGGTTCATTTTCTGAAATGCTTTTGGATGTTAAACCTGAAGTTCTGACATTAATCGAACCGTCGGGAATGTATGAGAAACTGATAAAAAATCCAAAATTGGCACAATTCAACGGACAGATCCGTTACTTTAACAATTTTTTTCCGAATGTTGCGGCCGAAATCAAAAGTGAGTTTTGTCCTGATTCTGTAGTTTACGTAAATGTTCTTGAGCACATTGAAGATGATCTGGCAGAATTAAAATGCGCCTTTGAAACACTCGCACCCGGAGGACGTATTTTTATTTTTGTTCCCGCAATGGAGTTTCTCTATAGTAAATTTGACCGTGAATTAGGCCATTACCGACGTTATTCGGCAGGTGAATTAAAAGAAAAAATGCGTTCTGCGGGATTCGAAATCGCTGAGATGCGTTGGTTTGACAGTCTCGGAATTTTACCCTGGCTAATCACATACCGTCTTTTCGGATCGCTTTCAATGAATGGGAAATTAGTTGCTCTTTATGACAATTTGGCCGTTCCCGTATTGAAAACATTTGAAAACAGAATATCCGTTCCTTTTGGTAAAAACCTATTCGCCATTGGCGTCCGCAAGTCTTAGGCCGTCATCCGGCAACCTGCAAATGGCAATCAGGCCGTCGGACAGATGCGATGAAAAAAAGACAGCAAAGTCATTGACAAGGTTTAGAATCCGCATATTATGAGGTCTGTGCTCGCGGCCAATATCGTAGAATAAAAAGGTTTCAATATCGTAATTGTATCGGCTGAGCAAAACGCGGAGTGTAGAATATGAATAATATGCAACATGGTCGGGATGAACAAATTCATTGATGCCGCGACGGCCGCGAAGGGCGTAAACAAAAAAGCGCATTGCACAATAAGCATTAATGGTCGTTATGACAAGCTTTGAATCACGGTGCATGAAACGCCTTACGCCGCTGAGAAACAACCCCGGATTATTGAGATGTTCTATAATTTCCCCCGCGACAATCACATCAAAAGTTCTCTCAAGCGGCACATTATTCAAAAGCTCCAAATCCGCTTCGAATAAATTTGTAAAGCCATAATCTGAAAGTATATCCAGCCCCTTTTTATCGGAGTCGAAACCATATAGTTCAGAAGAAATCTCCCGTAAATCAAAATGCAGGAGCATATTGTTTGAGATTGCCTCTTCCGTGTAGGGATAGTTCGTGCAGCCCAAATGCAGAACACTCCGGTCTTTGCATAAGGTTTTAATAACATCCAAACGCTGTACCAATGCGAGATTTTCAAAACGTTTCAAGACCTGCCTCCCCGTAAAATCCTACGTATTATTGTAAAATCCTCCAATTCATCACGGGTGAAATAACCTGCAATCAACAAACCTGCGAAAAAAACCATTGCTCCCAGAAGCCCAACGATTACAAGACTGACGAAGCCGGAAACATAAGATTTCAAAAAATATAGAAGCGCTGACAATACCGCAAGCGGTAAAGCGAGCCGGAGCAATGCATTTGTCCAGAAAAACAACTGTATTTTACCCAGAAAGCGCTTTTCAGAAAATAAAATAACGGGCAAGGTTACCGTAATACCGATCAAGCGTCCTATTGCCACAGATCTGGCACCGAATGTATCGGTTAAAGCAAATGTCGAGATAACTGCAATGATAAGCCAGACAGCTGAAATCACGGTGTTCAGTCCGGGTGCCCGTGCGGCTTCATTCAGTTGCCAGACGATGACGAATAAAGCGATAATGCCAAAAGAAAAACTCTGTATGACCAGCAAGTCATAAGTTACTGAGGCAAACTCAGGGCTTATCCATATAGACAGCAAAGAATCTCCAAGAAAAATAATCGAAATTATAAAGAATACAAGTCCTGATAGAAGGATCTTCGTAGTCTTTGTGTAAAGAGAACGAAGTAATTCAGTATTTCGATAAGATTCACTCATTACGGGTAGAAATACTGCGGCGACACTTGCAGCAAGCGTCTGTGCGTATATGCCAATTTGGGCTGCTACGGCAAAATGTCCGGTTTCTGAGGTTCCGAAGTACCTTGTTATCCAGGCTCTTTCAAAAATAAACAGTAAATTACCGAAAATCTGATATAAAATTATGCTTGCCGAATAGTGAATCGCTGACCTCCAGAGAACGCCGGGGACATCAAGAGTAAAACGAAACTCAGAAAAAACACGCTTTACCGCAATTAAATAACCTATTCCCAGTGCGGCGGAAAGAAAAAGACTCCATATCTGTAGTCCGATAATGCCTGCGTTGTATTTGACAAGCAGCACGTTGCCGACTCCAAAAAGGACTGCATAAACAGTCGAGATAATTACAAACCTTCCGAATTGCTGAAAACCATGTAAGACATATTGAAACACCTGTCCCAGCATTGTGAGCAAGACTGTTACGTTTGCAAGATAAAATGAGTATTCAGCTACCGTACGCAAGGACGAATCTATTCGCAGTACTTTAGATACGATATAAGGCGTTCCAAAACCAATCAGCAGTACTCCAAGACCACCGACGCCTAACGAAATGATTAACGCAGCCGAAATGATCTGGTTGATGCCTTGGACGTTTTTATCAGCTGTATATTCAGCCACGTAGCGGACTACAAGCCTGCCGATGCTGAAAGCAAACGAGTACCCGATAAAGCCGGACAAAAGTGCGAAAAGGCCATATTCAGCCGTGCCCAATCCTCGGATAAGTATCGGTGTGACAATAAACCCGATAATCAGCGGGACGAGCCATGCCGTTGCACTGAATAAAGAATTGGCAGCTATTGATTGTTTTCTGGATTTGGGCGCATCACCCATTCAAAAATTCCTCTTCGTAAGTTTGCAAAACAAGGTCTGCCGATTTACGTTCGTCAAAATTATTGATTACAAATTCACGTCCGCTTCCAGCTATCCGTTCAGCCAAATGCTTGTCTGATAATAGTTTACTGATTGATTCGGCCAGCTCTTGAGCGTTGCCCGGGCTCACAAGCAACCCTGTTTTGTTATCAATAACGGCTTCAGGGATTGCATAAACTGAAGTTGAAATGCATGGAATGCAAAGAGCCATCGCCTCAAGAAGAGCGATAGGCAGACCCTCAACAAAACTTGGAAGCGCGAAAATATCGGCCACCCGCATAAAAGTAAGAATAGAAATACGTTCGCGGCCAACATCGGAAGAAATAACGGGCATAAAGGATGACCCAAGTCCAAAAGATTCTATTTTTTTCTGATCAGATGAACCGGGATATGATGGCATCAGCCATATGAACCGCAGATCAGGAAAGCTCTCGTGCAGTATTGAAGCGGCCTCTAAAAAAACCCATCGGCCTTTTCGATCTATAAATTGACCCACGCAGAGTATATTTTTCCGGCCGTCATCCAAGCCGAATTTCAAACGCATTTCATCTAATTGCGTGTTGTTTTCAAGAGCAATGTTAATCAAATCAGGATCGACGGCTGTATATGTTACCCGCATTTTTTCAATGGCCTTCGGGCTCATCCATTTTGCCATTTCTGATTTTGTAAAATGGTTGGATGGAAAAAACCTTACTCCGCTAAGGCGCGAAACTATCGCCAGCCTAAACCGCCAAAGAAAATTACGAAAAATTGATGCTTCGGGTAACGGGTTATGTATTGTAATAAAAAGTTTGGTATTGATAATTCTCAGGAATAAAATCAAAACCCATGATTGCCATGGAGCAAGCTCGATATGGAATACGCTATTGCAGCGGTCACGACGAAAAACTGCAGAAAAAATTTCAATTTCAGATAATATTCTCCGAATTTGCCTTTTTATTTTACCGGACAGCGATACCGGTGTTTCTGATATCAGATGGTAGTTGAGAAAATCAATTTCACCGCCGGACTGTTCAATAAATGAAATTAGATCGGGTGATGAATTTACAGGCAATAGTACCTTAACCTTTCGTCCGGATCCTGCCCGTTTCATTATTGCCAGAAAATAGATCTGGGCACCGCCCCAGTTTGTGTAATTCCATATAAAGTAAATATTTTTGGGCTGGAGGGATTGTTTTTTTTGTTTATTAGCAAAAACTTGCGATTCATTCATTGGTACGGATTATGCGCGAAAGGATACCGTATTTTATTCCCTTGTGTGCAATCTGCAATAGATAAATAAAAAAAGCCGCAACTGCCGCGGGCTTTGATGGCGCGGAAAACCATCGGGCGACAAACTGGCGTTTCAGGTTCAAAGGATGACGTTCATTGAAAAACAAAATTTTTAAAGCATTTGCCGTACCCAGAGTATGAAGCGGAGGCGGATAAGTATTCGGTTCGCACCACACGCGCGACTTCGGATCAATAAGAAGCCGCCAGCCAAGCCGCCGCAATCTCATCAGGTATTGTGCATCACCCCAGCCATATGGAAATCGCTGGGCATCAAACATTCCCGCTTCACGCACCGCATCTACGGGAAAGAGAACACAATTACCAACAATACATTCGACGTCAAATGGTTGCTGAGGCACATTGAATGCAGTAAGTTCATCAGGAATGATCCAACCGCCGGATAAAGTACGCCAATACTGCCCTACCTGAAATACCTTATGAGGCTCATCCCAGAGTAATAGAAGGGATCCAACTACGGAACGCGGATTTTTTTTTGCTGTTTCAACTAGTCGTACAAGAAATGATTTATGAAACACGGCATCATCATTCATTGTAACAATGTAGTCAGGAGACCATTCCAGAGCGGCAGTAATTCCCAGATTTGTCCCCCCTGCATAATGAAGAGTGCCATCACCAGAAAGTAGAACAACGTCCGGAAACTCACGGGCAATTGCTTCTGAGGTGCCATCCGTTGAGCCATCGTCAACGATGAAAATCTTCACCTCTAAACCTTCTGAACATATCCGGCTAAGACTTCGAAGCGCACGCAATGTAGTTTGGCGGCGATTATAGACCGGGATAACCAGTGCCGCCTTTTCTTTCACTTCACTCATGGGCCAAGGCTAGGATGTTGCGATATTGGCAGCCGTCGAGGCAAGACTCAGGCGCACCTGTTCCTCAATCCAGCTGTAAGTTTTTTCCAGTCCTTCTTCAAGGGAAATTTGAGGTTCCCAATTTAGCACTTCGCGGAGAAGAGTGTTGTCAGAATTACGGCCACGGACTCCCTGTGGCCCTTCGACATGAATTTTTCGAACTTCTATTCCGGCAATTTTGGCAATAATGTCGGCAAGTTCGTTTATTGAAACCATACGATCCTGACCGAGATTTATCGGTTCGTGAAAGTCAGATTTCATAAGCCTGTAAAGCCCTTCAACACAGTCATTTATGTAACAGAAGGATCTGGTTTGCTCACCATCGCCCCATATTTCGATTTCATGATTGCCGGTTAATTTAGCGTGCGCGATCTTACGGCAAAGCGCTGCCGGAGCTTTTTCACGTCCGCCCTGCCAGGTTCCTTTTTCACCAAAAATATTGTGAAACCTCACGATACGGGTTTCCAGTCCATAGTCCTCTCTGTAATGAATTGCAAGCCTCTCTGAAATCAATTTTTCCCAGCCGTAGGCATCCTGTGGCATTGCGGGATATGCGTCGGATTCTTTCAGCGGCTTGACATCAGCATCTGTCTGAAGATGTTCGGGATAAATACAGGCTGAACTTGTGTAAAGATAACGGGAAACTCCGTTTTCGCGGGCAGCTTCGATAGTATTTAAGTTAATCAAAGCATTGTTGTAAAGTATCCGGGCATGGTGAGAGGAAATAAATCCCATCCCGCCCATGTCTGCGGCAAGCGCATATACTTCATCCATTTCGCGGGTAGCAATATCAGCTGCTTCCCGCTGCCGGAGATCGCCTATCAAAAATTCATCAGCAGATGTCGGAGAAAATTCCGGATACTTAAGATCTACGCCGCGTACCCAGTAGCCTTTTTTTTTGAGAAAATCTACCAAATGGCTGCCTATAAAACCGCCCGCACCCGTAACCAAGACACGTTTTCCGTTAGTCATAGATAAAAAGAAACTGCAAGTTATTTTTCATTTTCAGCGTTGTAATTATCGCTGTTGTAGTAGCTTTGGTAATAGTAGTAGTTATCTTGCGAATTGAGATTTACGTTATTCAAAACAACGCCGAAAATTTTGGCGCCGACGTCATTAATTAACTGACGAGCCCGCCGGACAATCTGCCGCGAGCTTCTGCCGGCGTGTACGACCAGAATAACTCCATCAACCATTGAGGCAATCAAAACGCCATCGGTAAAAGAGGTAATCGGCGGAGAATCCACGACAACGTGGTCGAAATGATTTTGAAACAGTGCAAGGATTTTTGTCATCTGCTCCGAACCGATGAGCTCCGCCGGATTGGGTGGAATCGGCCCGGATGCAAGGATGCTCAATTTAGTACGTTCGTCATATTTGATTATGTCCAGAATCTCACGATCGCTGAGATTACTTGAAAGAACGGTACTCAGACCTTCGTCGTTTTTGATATCGAAAACTGAATGGACACGCGGTTTACGCATGTCAGCATCGATGATTAAAACTCTGGCACCGGTCTGGGCAAGACTTATTGCAGTGTTTGTGGCAGTTGTAGTTTTGCCCTCAGATGGAAGACTGGAAGTAATCAACAGGGATTTCGGAGCGTGGCCTGCGCTGGAAAGTAGAATTGAAGTACGCAGTTGGCGGTATGCCTCAGCGAGTGATGAACGGGAATCTGCATAAATAAGCAGTTCAGACCGCTGTCGTTCCTCAGATTCTTCAGAATTACCGGAGCCGACAAGGAGCAATTTCCTTTTAGGTGCAGATTCCATCATAGGAATTGCCGCCAGAGCCGGAAGCTGTAAATAAGTCTCGATTTCCTCTGTCGAGCTGATTGTATCGTCCAGATATTCAAGGAAAAGAGCAAGACCAACCCCGAAAAGCAATGAGAGGAAAAATGCTGCAAAAACCGTCATCAAACGGCGTGGCGAAACAGGTGTTTCATTGGGGATTGCATAATCAGCGATGCTGATGTTGTTATCCGATCCCTGACTCGCAATATCGTTACCGCTTTGTTGTTTTCGCAGGTTATCAAGAAAACCTTTATTGGTCTCGATATTCTGTTCGAGTAATCTGATCTGAACGGCGCCGACGTTTTGCCCTTGTGCAAGATTATACTGCTCGTTATATGCCTTGCGAATTTTATCTTCCCGATCCTTTGCCTGCACGTAATCGGTTCGGAGGCTGTCAAGCAGCACCTGGGTACTCCGTTTACGAAAATCGTCAAGCTCAGCTTTATTCTTTTGAACCTCGCGTGCTATTGAATCTTCCAGACTTTTTATTTGAGTGTCAATTTCACGGATTTCAGGTGCGGACTCCTTATATTCCTCCAGGAGTTTTGCGCGGTTAGCTTTAAGCTCGGCTATTTTTTTCTGGGTTTCATTTCGCAATTCACGAAGGCTGTTTTCCTGTTCTGTGATATAGCGTGCCATCCGCTCTTCGGTTAGAGCCCTGGCATTATCCGGCGAACTTAGAACAGAGTTGTATTTTGCTTCAGCCAGTTTTCGGGCGTTTTCGGCTTCAAGCAGATCACGATTAAGCCCGGAGAGACGGTCTAGTACGATCGTCTGCTCGCCTTCTGTTTTGAGAATGCCGGCAGTCTTTTTGAGTTCAACGAGTTTTAGCTCATCATTTCGTATTTCAGACTGTAATTCGGCAATACGCTGTTGCAGAAAATCGTTTGTTTTTCGGCTGACTCCGGAGCGCTTTTCCCAGTTGGCCTTGACAAAAGTCTCTCCGATGGCATTTACGAGAAACGCAGCAAATTTTGGATCTGTATGCCGAAAGGATAATTCGATAAGACGTGTGTCCTTGAATGTTGCTCGCGATTCACGAATCGGCTCAATACTTAGATTAGGTTTAATTAATTCAACATATGGTGCAAGACGCATTGCGTCTGCAACCTCATCATTAGCCAGCAGCGATGCGTCAATTTGATCGGCGTTGTCTTTGGAATCATCTTTCTTTGTTCCGTCACCAGCCAAACCGAGCGTCCGCATCAAAGTTTGCCAATAGCCTGCATTGTTTTTTTCAGCTTGCAGTTCTTTGCTTGTATCCAGATTATGCTCTTTAATTACACGTCTGAGCAGAGCGTCACTGCCAAGTAACTGCAACTGAGTATTGAAATAAGAAGGGTCGGGATTTGAAACCGGGCGCTGGCGGTCACTTGTAACAAGATCAGGGTTAATCTGCTCGAGATCTACTTGTATGGTAGCCTTGGCCAAATAAATATTTGGCTTTCGGGCCATGTAAATAGCAACAAGCGTAGTAACAAGAACGCAAATACCAGCAATCAGCCACAGGCGTTTGCGTATTGCACGCCAATATTCCAACAATTGAAAGCCGTCAGGTTCATAAAATTCACGATAGGCGGGATAACGGCCAATCGGCAGTGGTGTCTCAAGAACTTTTTCCAAATCAACCGGTTCTGAAACCGGTTTTTTCAATATTTCTCGGCTTTCTTTCATCTGAAATTACGCTATGTTTTATGGTATCCGGTAGAAAATAGAAGGAATCCCGCCGGTTATCGAGCGGCCAATGCTTTGTATTATATTTTTGGCCGAATCCTGACTGACGGCAACTATGTCATTCGGTTCCAGATAAGGATCCTGTTCCTGTTTTTTAGCGATTTTATTAAGATCAAAAACCAGCTCTTCACGCTCGATGGACCCCGGCTTTTGTCTGAATACGCGGATCTTCCCTTTATCTGCAGCAGATTTTAGACCTTCAGCGGAACTTATGGCCTGCATAAGTGTTATCGGCTCCTTGAATGTAACCGGGCCTTGTTTTACAACGTTGCCATAGACATAAATACTATCTGCCTCACGAACCGAAACAATATCTCCCGGCTGCATCTCCGGATTTTCTTTTGCCGATAGAACGTCCTTTAAATTGTACTCCATAACGGCATAGTCGTCTTTTTCCGAAGAGTCGCCCATTTTGCAATTAGAAGTGCTGCCAGTTCGGGCAACGATAAGCCGGGAACCTGCTTCTTTAGACGGGCCTCCGGCATATGCAAGGAGTTCTAAAAGCCTGACACGTCGGTTGATGATATAGTTGGCAGGCTTGACGACGGCGCCAATTACTGCAAATGCCTGTGAACGCTGTTCCACTACGACTACATTGACTTCAGGATTTCTGAGGTAATCTTTACGATAGGCTTCTGCTATTGCGTCGGCAAGTTCACGTTCCGTCTTGCAGACTGCAACAATTGGCTCATTGAGTCGAAAGAGTGTGATTGTGCCGTTGGTATTTACTTCTACGGTTTGCGAGAGCTCCGGGTGACGAAATACCTGTACGGCAATACGGTCCTGATAACCGATTCGATACCTTTCCTCTCCCGGTGAAACTGTCTGTGAAAGGGCGACACAACTCAGGACGGCCAGAAGCAATCCAAGCAATGTTGTTTTTGCTGTAACTCTCATAATCCATATCCATGCGGGCATTGCCGCAGGGTTTTACAAAATTCGGGGGAAAGCGGTCGGGGCACAATCCTGCCCCGACATGTAAATATCGAGCATCTTGAATGTTAGCAAATCAAACGGTCATATGAAAACCCGCAATTTTGAAAGCTGCATCAAATTCGATAAACTTTTCTAGCCCACAGTTGCCTGCTTATGGAAAATGCGACGCCAATGCTCCGGCAATATCTGGAAATCAAAAAATCGTATCCCGACACGCTGCTGTTTTTTCGGTTGGGCGATTTTTATGAATTATTTGACGACGACGCATTGATCGGGTCGCGGGAGCTTGGCATTACATTAACCGCAAGACAAAAGGATTCTGCACGTCCGATACCAATGTGCGGCGTACCCTATCATTCCGCTGCTAATTATATTGCAAAATTGGTCAAAAAGGGGTATCGGGTTGCAATCTGCGAACAGGCAGAGCCAGCCGGTAAGTATTCAAAACTCGTTAGACGTGAGGTCGTCAGAGTTATTACACCCGGCACGGCCATCGACGAAAATCTTATTGAAGACCGGGAATCCTGCATCCTTGCTGCAATATGTCGTGAAAAAGATCAATTCGGAATAGCCTTTTTGGATGTTTCGACGGGCGATTTTTCTGCTACTGAAGTTACGGCCGGGCGTGACGGCAGATCGGTTTTAGAACTGTTGGATAGCTTTTCACCCCGTGAAATATTATTTGCCCCTGATATTGAAGACTTTCTGGCTGAAAAATTTCAGTTATCGGGTCAAAACGGACTATTTTCTGATTCAACGGCTATAGATACGGGCAGATTGCCGTTTGCTTTTACCCGACTGGAATCCACCTTTTTCAATAAAGCAGAAAATTACAGCCTGTTATGCGGGCATTTCGAAACCGGTTCGCTTGCCGGCTTCGGATTCGACGGCCATTTGCTTGCCGTTAGTGCCGCAGGAGCCTGTCTTCGCTATGCCAGGGAAACGCAAAAATCCGCCGCTCAGCATATTTCGGCCATCCGTTATCTCGAAAATAATGACAGAATGATTCTCGACAGCATAACGCTGCGAAATCTTGATATTTTTCGTGAAAGGAATGATTCACAGCGGCGTTGCCTCCTTGATGTAATTGATGAAACGATTACGGCAATGGGTGCAAGGCTGCTTCGTGCATGGATAGCAAGGCCTTTGGTTAAGTCGGAAGAAATACAGACAAGGCTCTCAGCTGTCGAGGCATTAGGCGATTCCATTTTGCGTAGTGCGGTAAGATCTGACCTGAAGAAAATGTCAGACCTCGAGCGTCTTGCCGGTCGAATTAACCTTGGTACTGCAAGCCCTCGCGACCTTGTCGCACTGGCCGGATCGCTTGCCGCAATTCCTGAATTACGGGAGCGTCTTAATGGTTCCGGCTCCGATCTTATTGCCATTGTTGCCGCAAACCTCGCTGACCTCCCTGAACTTCAGCAACTTATCCGGAAGTCTATTGCTGATGAACCGCCTTCAAATATCAGCGATGGCGGTGTAATACGCGAAGGATTCAATGCCGAACTTGACCGGCTGCGTCTTCTTGCACGTGACGGCAAAAAAACGATTGCATTATTTGAGGAATCCGAAAGACAGCGAACAGGTACCGGCTCCCTTAAAATTCGTTACAACAATGTTTTTGGATATTATATCGAAGTTTCCAAAGCTCAGCTTTCCAAAGTCCCTGAAGATTATCAGAGAAAGCAAACGCTTGCAAACGCAGAACGCTTTACCACACAAGAACTTAAGCAATGGGAGCAAAGCGTAATCGGTGCCGAGGACGCCGCAATAAAACTGGAAGCCGAATTGTTTTCAGAAATCGTCTGCTTCGCCAGTGAACATACTTCTGAAATCCAGAAAACCGCAAGGGCTCTGGCCACATTGGATGTATTAGCCAATTTTGCGGAAATCGCCGCGCGCCGGCGTTATGTCAAACCGCTTATTCACGAGGCTGACCACCTTGAAATACGCGGCGGAAGACACCCAATCGTCGAAGCCTATATTGAAGACCGTTTCGTCCCAAATGACACCTATCTGAACAATTCCGGCGATCGCCTTTTAATTATTACCGGAGCGAATATGGGCGGCAAATCTACTCTGCTCAGACAGGTCGCTTTGATACAAATCCTGGCCCAGGCCGGTTCTTTTGTCCCTGCAGATAGAGCGGAATTGCCCGTCGTGGATAGGATCTGGACGCGTGTCGGTGCTTCGGATGATCTTGCTTCGGGCAGATCCACGTTTATGGTCGAAATGACCGAAACAGCGATGATTTTGCATAATTCAACTCCGCAAAGCCTGATTATTCTAGACGAAATCGGACGCGGCACTTCTACTTTTGATGGATTATCCATCGCCTGGGCAGTTGCGGAATATCTGCATAATTCTCCGGAACACAGGGCAAAAACTTTGTTTGCAACTCATTATCATGAATTGACTGAACTCGCGGAGCATCTCGAAGGAGTGCGAAATTACCAAATGGCAGCCTCTGAATCAGATGGAAAGGTGGTATTTCTCCATAAAATGATTGAAGGCAAGGCTTCGAAATCTTACGGAATCGCCGTTGCAAAATTAGCCGGCCTTCCCTCAGAGGTTATAGAGCGGGCTGAGGAAGTTCTCAGACGGCTTGAACAATATGAACTTGCCGTATTCGGAAATGTTGAAGCAAACGCATTTTCTGCTGCCGCCGGAAAAAGTGTCGCAGTTCAATATTCTCTGTTTGAACCTGTTAACCGCGAAGCAATCGATGAAATTCTGAAAACCGATCCGGCAGCCCTTAGCGATGCTGAATGCCGGGAGTTTCTGAAAAGACTGCGGACTAAACTGATTTAAATGCCCTAATAACGCGACTTTTTAATTTACTAATGAAGAATGCTGCCAAATTAGAAAAAGATAATCATGTCGGGCGTCTTTTTTTTATAGGCATTCCGGGCCCCGAGGTTGATAAAGATACTGAAAATTTATTGCGGGAAATAAAACCGGGCGGAATATGTCTTTTTGCCAGAAATATCAGATCTGCCGAGCAAACGCGTAATTTAACCGACAGCCTAAGGGAACTGCTTGGAGATAATTTACTGATTAGTATTGATCAGGAAGGCGGACTCGTTGACAGATTGCGACGTATTTTAGAACCCATGCCCGCGGCCGGTAGTATTAAATCAGCTGAACAGGCAACAAGACATGGTCAATTGATTGGTCGCGCATTGCGGCTTCTGGGCATCAATGTTGACTTTGCTCCTGTTGTTGATGTCATAGATGATGAACGTTCCTCTGCATCAAATGGGCTCTATTCACGGAATTTCGGCACTTCAGCACAGGAAACGACTGATTTGGCAAAAGCATTTCTTGCCGGACTTGAGGTTAATGGCATTATTGGATGCCTGAAACATTTTCCGGGTCTTGGCGCTTCACGGATCGATTCGCATGAAGATCTGCCGGTAGTGGATATCGATCGTGAAACACTCTTTAGAAAAGATCTTTACCCTTACACGCAATTGCTTGGCAGCGGGCATAGGTTTATGATAATGACCGCACATTGTGCATATCCCAAGGCGGGATTACAGCCTGATAATCCTGAAGGGGACATTTTACCCGCATCACTTAATCCGAATGTCATTGGCGGATTACTACGCGATGAAATTGGTTTTACCGGAGTTTCTATTACGGACGACCTGGAGATGGGAGCAATTACCCGCAATTTCGGGATTGGTGACGCCTGTGTGCGAGCAGTCCTTGCCGGGCAGGATATGGTAGCAATCTGTGCCGGTACTTCGGCAATTCGCAAAGGTTTTCAGGCTGTAATTGAGTCTTTGGAAAATGGTGTTATTGCTAAGAATCGTCTTGCCGAATCGTTATCACGAATTGACAATCTCTCGGCCCAAATAGCACGGCCAATGGAATTTACGTTAAGTGCGTTTTCTGAAATTTCAGAAGAAATACGCCAATTCAAATCTGAACTGTGAATAATCAATAACCTGGATAAACAATGAACATCAAACACATAGCTGCTTTTTTTCTGATTTTATTCCTCCTTATATCCGCCGGCTGCAGACGCCAACGGACAGATGCCGTAACGGCTGCATTGACTGAACCATTCTCTACGCTTGACACGCTTACATCCACGTCTGCTTCTGATGCCGCCGCGGAGCGAATTCGCAGCCTGATCTACAATTCATTGATTCGTAAAAACGAGCGTTTTGAATACGTAGGCGACCTGGCAAGTGAATACACGATCGGTGAGGACGGTAAAACTGTTACACTAAAACTCCGCGACGGAGTAAGGTTTCACAATGGCAAGGAATTCAACTCTGCAGATGTTCGTTATACTTTCGATACGCTTTTTGCCAGCAATGGCTACAAAGCAGGCGCTTTTTTTGAAACAATAAATAATCAGCGGCAACCACATATTGTCAGTCTCGAAACACCTGACCCGAAAACGGTAATTTTTGTTGTGTCAAGGCCTTCATTGACCCATAAACTGCTTTCAAATCTGGTTGCCATTCCAATCATCGCGGAAGGAACGGCTGAACAACTTGCTGAAAAACCCATTGGCACGGGCCCATTTAAATTCGTTTCCTATGATCGTTCGCAAAACATTGTTGAACTCGCTGCAAATACAGAGTATTGGGACGGAGCCCCTAAATTTCCGGTTCTCCGCATAAAAACAGTTCCAGATGCGAGTGCGATGCAGGCAGAATTAAGAACCGGCGGAGTTGATATCGCCCCCGCGCCGTCTAACCTTCCTCCCGATGCAATCAAACAGCTGGGAACTGCTGAAAACCTTAGTGTTCAGCAGTTCGAAGGCTCAAATGTCTTATATCTTGGATTTAATACAACATCTGCTCCGCTGGATGATAAAAGAATCAGGCAGGCAATTGCTTATTCAATTGATCGCGAAAAGCTCATATCTGAATTGCTTTTAGGACAAGCAAAAATTGCTTATTCCATTCTACCCGATGGATCATGGGCATACAGCCCGGGTAAAAAATATACCTTTGACCCGGAAAAAGCGAAACAATTGTTGAAGGAAGCCGGATATCGAAATCAGCCCATAAAGTTTAAATATTCAGCCGGAAACTCAGCTTTTAACAGTTTTGCTCAGGTAATCCAAAGTTCGCTTGTAGATAGCGGATTGAATGTTCAGATTGAAACTATTGACAAGCAAACACTGACAAAGCAGCTCAATCAGGGTCAATTTCAAATGAATATCGGCATCTGGATAGGTGGGAATCAGGATCCGATTTTCCTAAGAGACTTATTCTCTACGGCACAGATTCCCGGCGCGGGAGTTAACTGCTGTAACAGAAGCCGCTATAGCAATCCGGATGTAGATCGCCTTTTGGATGCCGCCATAAACTCTACCAGTCAGGAAATCGCAAGAGAACTGTATATGAAGGCCTGGGATCAGATTAGTGATGATCTTCCATTATTCCCGCTCTGGTATCCGGCAAATATCGTGATAGCAAATAAAAGGCTCGGTAACATCAAAATGTCGGCCAGCGGAGATTGGACGTTTCTAAAGGATGTTACTGTTTCAACAAATTAGCTGGATACCGCAGCGATTTGCGGACGCTTGACAAAATTTTTGCAAAGGCTAAAATTACAATTTGCGACGCGGGAATAGCTCAGTTGGTAGAGCGCAACCTTGCCAAGGTTGAAGTCGCGAGTTCGAGTCTCGTTTCCCGCTCCAGTTTTCAAGGATAAAGGCTAAGGGATAAAGGAAAACGATCGTCGCCTTTGTCCTTTAGCCTTTCATATTACAACTCCCGGCGGCGTAGCCAAGTGGTAAGGCAGAGGTCTGCAAAACCTTTATTCATCGGTTCGATTCCGATCGCCGCCTCCAAATCTTTGTTAACAACTTAATTTGATCATAAATTAAATATTTTATTCGGAAAAAAAACCGTTTTTTCAGCGCAAAGAAGCGTTAATCTTTTCTATTACTTCCCTTCCCGGACAAAGTTCCGCCTCAGTTAGGCTATTAAGCGGTTTATCAACAGTATTCAGCAGTGAATGAAGGTCAGGAGCTTTTTCGTTTATGTAAAGCAGCCCGGTTAGTATTTCGCCGTTTTCCCTTGCCTTCTGCAATGCTTTAACGGAAGAAAATCTATCAAACGGGTCCCAGTCTTTTGCAAGTTTGCGAAGGCGAATGGCAGATCCGTCGTGTAAAACAAGGTCTTCAATATTTCCGGACTCATAAGTTGTTGTTATTTCACGCATCAGAGGCACAAAATCCAACAGTGCGGTTGTCTCCATATGCTCCCTGACATAGTCATATGATTTTGTAGAGCCCGGATTGTTGTTAAAAGTTACGCAAGGACTAATTACGTTTAACAATGCAAAACCATTATGAAGCATTGCGGCTTTGATCAAGGGAACCAATTGTTGTTTATCACCGGAGAAACTCTGGGCAACAAAAGTCGCTCCCAATTCAATAGCGAGACCTGCAAGATCTATCGCCTCGAAAAGGTTTTCCTGGCCGGCCTTATTTTTTGAACCCGCATCCGCCGTTGCCGAATCCTGGCCTTTTGTCAAACCATAGCAGCCGTTATTCATAACCAGATAGACCATCCGGACGTTTCGGCGGATTGCGTGAACGAATTGTCCCATTCCGATTGAGGCGGTGTCACCATCGCCGGAAACTCCAAAGTAAATTAACTCCCTGTTTGCCAGGTTAGCACCCGTAGCCACCGATGGCATACGACCATGAACAGAGTTGAAACCGTGCGAATTACTCAGGAAGTATGCCGGAGATTTGGAAGAGCAGCCGATTCCGGATAATTTCGCAACCTTGTGCGGCTCGATATTCAATTCCCAGCATGCCTGGACAATAGCGGCGTTGATCGAATCGTGTCCGCAACCGGCACATAATGTTGAAAGCGAGCCTTCGTAGTAATCGATCGTGTAGCCGAGTGCGTTTTTTGGCAAAGCCGGATGGCGAAATCCAGGTCGGATGTAAGTCATAATCTTGATTTGATTTGCTCGTAAATAAAGTCAGCGGTAATCGGTGTTCCGTCATAGTTGAGAACCGAAATCAGCTTATCCGGTTCCGCTCCTGTCTCGACGAGAACAAGGCTTCGAAACTGTGCATCACGGTTCTGTTCTATAATAAAAAGTTTTTTATGTCGTTCGATAAATTCACAGAATTCTTTACCGAACGGAAATGCCCGAACACGCATTGAATCAAGGAAAATACCATCTTCGGCCAGCATATCCAATGCTTCTTCGGCGGCATAAGTAGAGGTGCCGAAGAAAACAACACCCGGAGTGTTCGGATCATTATGTGCATCAGATGAAATATGAATTTCCGGTGGCGGGACGAGCTTCTTTGCTGTTTCCCATTTTCTCGCAAGTCTATCCATATTACGCCGGTAAGCTTCGCCGTCTTCGGTATAAATTGCGTATTCATCACGGCTTGAACCGCGGGTAGTAAAAGCTCCTTTAGTGACATGAGTCCCGGCAATGGTGCGATATGGAATTCCGTCGCCATCGACATCGAGGTAACGTCCATATTTACCATGAAAATTCCTGAGACCATTTGATTCAACGGAAACGTCATTATTGCTCTTGTAAATGCTTTCGAGCTGTGCGGCCGAAAGCACCTTACCACGATCAAAGCTCCTCGAATCATCCCATTTCAGCGGTTCGCTTACGTGGTCATTCATTCCAAGATCCAGATCCGTCATTACGATCACAGGCGTCTGAAGCCTTTCAGTAAGATCAAATGCGAGAGCGGTCATGTCAAAGCACTCATTTGGCGTAGCCGGAAAAAGCAATGGATGTTTGGTATCTCCGTGTGAAGCGTAAGCGGCCAGAAGCAGATCGGATTGTTGTGTCCGGGTTGGCATACCCGTAGAAGGGCCTGTCCGCTGCACATCAATCAATACCGTAGGCACTTCCGCAAAATATCCTAAGCCAAGAAATTCCTGCATCAGCGATAAACCCGGCCCGCTTGTCGCAGTAAAGGCTCTGGCTCCGTTCCACATCGCTCCCATAACCATTCCAATGGCAGCCAATTCGTCTTCAGCCTGAACGATTGCGTATCGATTTTTGCCTGTTTCCGGATCGATGCGATACCTTGCGGCATATTTCGAAAAAGCGTCAACAACAGAGGTTGAAGGCGTAATGGGATACCATGCCGCAATTGTGGCACCGGCATAAATTGCACCAAGGGCACATGCCGAGTTACCGCTGAATAGAATTTTATCGCCGAGCAAATCACGTCGCTCTACTCGCAAAGTAAAGGGCTCGTTAAAATTTTCTTTAATAAAGTTGACACCCAGGTTGAGAGCCTTGAGGTTTGGCTCGATAAGTTTTTCTTTTCCTTTGAATTGCTCGGAAACAAGTCTTTCAAGCACTGACATTTCAATGCCGAAAAGCGTTGTGAGAGCACCGATGTAAACTATGTTTTTGAATAATTGCCTTTGACGGGCATCCGAGAACTCAGCATTGCAAAGCGCTGTCATTGGAATGCCGATATGCTTTATATCTGAACGGTTAAATTCCGGAGCCAGCGGCTTCGTACTGTCATAAATGAAATAACCACCAGGTTTAACTTCTGCATAATCTTTTCTGATTGATTGCGGATTGACTGAAACCATCAGGTCAACGCCTGCCCTGCGGCCAAGGTAGCCTTTTTCTGAAACGCGCACTTCATACCACGTCGGCAATCCCTGGATATTTGAAGGAAAAATGTTTTTTGGCGTTACCGGAACGCCCATTCGAAAAACCGCCTTTGTAAACAGAGCATTTGCACTTGCCGAACCTGTTCCGTTTACATTAGCAAAACGAACTACAAAATCATTTATTTTGAGACCGTTCATTATTTTTAAGAATTCCCAAATACGTAAAATCCAATGAAAAGACCAAAATTAAACGGCATTTCCATTACAACCATAGGTCTTTCCACCCGCCTTTGTTATGTTGTAGAAAAATTTCTGCATATCCCAGGCAGCGGTCGGGCATCTTTCGGCACAAAGGCCGCAGTGCAGGCAGACATCTTCATCTTTAACCATTATCCGCCCTGTTTTCAGTGTTTCACTTACGTATAAATCCTGAGAAAGATTTAGCGAAGGTGCTTTTAGACGGCTTCTCAATTCTTTTTCTTCGCCGTTAGCCGTAAAGGTAATGCAGCTCGTCGGGCAGATATCCATACATGCATCGCATTCGATACATTTGGGAGCGGTAAAAACTGTTTGAACATCACAGTTAAGGCATCTCTCGGCTTCCTTGTAACCGGCGGCCGTGTCAAATCCGATTTCTACTTCCTGTTTTCTATTGCGTAATGTTATGGACTTATCCGCTTGCGGGACACGATAACGCTTATCCGGGACGACTTCGCTGTCATATGCCCATTCATGGACACCCATTTTTTGCGTTATAAGGTTTACATATGGAGCAGGACGATCGGCAACCAGATCCAAACCTCTGCAAAGGAGATCTATCGAGATTGCAGCCTGATGACCGTGGGCAACGGCTGTTATTACGTTTTCCGGGCCAAACGCTGCATCACCGCCAAAGAAAACCTTTGGGTGAGTAGATTGAAAAGTCTGACGGTTGACGACCGGCATCTCCCATTTATCGAATTCTACTCCGATATCCCGCTCTATCCAGGGAAAGGCATTTTCCTGTCCTATTGCAACGAGAACATCATCTGCGGGATAAAAGACCTCGGGCTCACCCGTCGGGATCAGAGACCTTTTGCCGTTTTCATCATATTCTGCTTTTACTTTTTCAAACATCACACCACGCAGCCGGCCATCTTCGACAACAAAAGACTTCGGAACGTGATTATCAATTATCGGTATGTCCTCGTGCATTGCGTCTTCTTTTTCCCAGGGACTGGCTTTCATCTCGGAAAATGGAGAACGGACAATCACCTTCACATCCTCTCCGCCAAGCCGACGTGCCGTGCGGCAACAATCCATTGCGGTATTTCCGCCACCCAGAACAATTACACGCTTGCCAATGCTGTGTGTATGTTCGAATGCTACGCTTGCCAGCCAGTTTATTCCGATGTGGATGTTTGCTCCGCCTTCTTCGCGACCCGGAATTTTCAGATCTCGGCCGCGTGGTGCCCCTGTGCCCACAAAAACCGCGTCATAATCCTGTTCCAGTATTGCTTTAAGCGAAGATACGTAATGCTTAAAATGAGTATGGATGCCGAGCCTTAGTATATAGTTTACCTCTTCGTCAAGAACGCTTTCAGGTAGTCGAAAGGACGGAATCTGGCTTAGCATAAATCCGCCCCCTTTGTATTGTTCGTCGAAAAGATGGATTTCATACCCGAGCGGTGCAAGATCGCGGGCAACGGTAAGGCTTGCGGGTCCGGCACCGATCAATGCCACTTTCTTCCCGTTTGGCGGGAATGGACCTTTTGGCATTAATGATTCCACTTCCCCTTTGTAATCCGCAGCAACGCGTTTGAGACGGCATATTGCCACAGGTTCCGCCTCTACACGGCCTCTGCGACAAGCCGGCTCGCAGGGGCGGTCACATGTTCTTCCAAGAATGCCCGGGAATACGTTCGAATCCCAGTTGATCATATACGCTTCGGTATATTTCCCGGCTGCAATCAGACGAATATACTCGGGAACGGGCGTATGCGCGGGACAGGCATACTGGCAATCAACTACTTTGTGAAAATATTCCGGGTCTTGGATATTGGTCGGTTTCAAACGGGGTTTACCTCGCCTCTACTTAAAAACGGTTGCGCCAGATTAATAGATTCAATAACACAACCGTATGCAGAATAATTCTAATTTAAATGCTTTCGGCTTTACTAGCGAAATACCGCAATTTAAAAGAAATATTTCAGATATTAAATCGAAAGTATTGCAGGGACAATCGGTTACGACCCGTTATTTTTCCAGAATCAGATCAATATTATTCAACGCTATTGGAAAAATTGGTAAAAATACGTATTATTTAACAACCGGATGGTCTTCTGATCCCGGTTCTTAGCCACGGCAATCGCATCCTTCTAACTTGTCTCCAATGGCTTTTTTTCAATCTTTTCAACAATTTACCGGCCTTCCTGAGTTGATAGCCCTGTTAGGAATTTTCATTTTAGGTGCACTGGTCGGAAGTTTTTTGAACGTGGTAATTCATCGTGTACCAAGAGGAGAATCCATTGTATTTCCAAATTCGCACTGCCCGAAATGCGGTTCTGCAATCCGGCCTTACGACAACATACCGATCATTAGCTGGATAATACTTGGCGGCAAATGCCGGGTGTGTGGAGAATCCATTTCCATTCGTTACCCTGCGGTTGAATTGCTCAATGCAGTTCTTTGGCTCGGGATTTACCTTTATGCGGGTTTTTCGCCGATTCTGCCTGTTTTGCTGGTTTTTGCTTCTGTGATGATTGCTCTGATGCATATTGATGCCGAACATATGATTCTGCCAAATGTCATCACGTATCCGTTTTTCTTTTTTGTAATGGCAGCCCGCTTATTTATTCCTGCGTTTTTTGGCATTGGAATGTTTCCTGACGATACGATCTGGCCGTCATATTTGCTGTTAAACTATGGGCAGACTGCTGCATCCCTTGTGCTTGCAACATTTGGAGCAATTGCCGGCGGAGGTTCACTTTGGCTGGTAGGTGAAATCTGGAAACGCCTTCGCGGTGTAGATGCGATGGGTTTGGGCGATGTCAAAATGATGTTTGGAGTAGGTGCTCTGCTCGGTTGGAGGCTGACGCTGTTTTCCATCTTCCTGGCTGCGTTTACCGGTGCCGTAACCGGCATTTCCCTTGTAGTAATCAGAAAAGAAAGAAACCTGCAGCAACAGATCCCTTTCGGAATTTTTCTTGGCGCCGGTGCAATTATTTCCCTGCTGTTTGGTCAAAGATTCCTTGATTGGTACCTGTCAGCATTTTAAGTCCTTTGGCTGTGCTTTTCCATACAGTTTGTTGAGCAGAAATAGGTTTTTTTCCCTAAACGGATTGCACTGCTCTCATTTTGCCATTTGCCACACTTTGCGCAATTTACCAATGGATCATCGATATAAATATCCGCTTTTTTATCATTTTGGGGTATTTGAACGTTAGAAATGCGGCTATCGCGCAGTTGCCGCCAAATCTTCCAGACGGCAAAAAACTGACGACGGTATCGCAGTGCCGTAAGTCCGCACAATAGAGCGATAATCAGAAGAATGAAAAGAACTTCTCTCACGGTATGTTTTCCCCATCCTTTGTATCTGGCGATGATGGGACGGTGTTTGATGCGGGATTACCGGCACTTATGAGTGGATTATTTGGATTGACCGCCTTGAGCCTTTCCATATATTCCGATGCGTCTTTTCCGTCCGCACGCAGGGTTTCTATCATTGCCTGTAAAGTTCGTTCATGTCGCGGCGATTCGGCAAGGCTTCGACGAAATTCCGCAATTGCGGTATTTCTATCAGGCGGTTGATACAGGAAAAAAGTAAGCCCCAGATCGGTCCTTACGTCAACATCATTGGGGCGTTTATCAAGTGCTTTCAGGTAATAAACCCTTGCTTTTTCAAGCGGCGCGTTCTCTTTATTCAAATAACCTAGATCGAAATATGCATTGCCCAGCCCAACGATAACATCATAATCGTCAGGATTCAGGGCATTTGCTCGTTCCAGAACCGGAATCGCTCGTTCTATTATTGAAGTGTCGTTACGGAGCGTTCCGTAACGGTACAAGCCAAGCCCCAATCCTTTCTGAAAAGCAAAGTTTTCAGGATTTTGTTCGGCTTCTTTGAGTTTTGCATTGATTTCCTCATCGGAAAGCAATGCCCCCTGCTGTCCAGTCGCCTGTGATGAGGAATTTGCAGGACCGGATTTCGCCTCTGACATAAGGCGGTTTATCTCATTTCGGTTTAATGAATTTGCGAGCAAAAATCCGGCAGCAAAACCTAAAATGAGACTTACGGCTGCAATCAAGATCGAATTACGATTCATCAGGGCAAATAATAACAAATCGTCCGCCGGGGATGAAATCGCTTTCTGCCTCTGACGGACGATGAAAAACTCAAGAAAAAACTACCTTAAATTAAAAATCTATTTTTTATCATCTTTATCATTTCCGGGGGGAATGTATGGGAGATCTTCAGCACGCCGACGTTCGGGTGGATCGGTTGCCCTACGACGGGGGACAGAAGCTTGCGGATTCCGGCGATCAATGCTGCCGGGAGGTAATGTTTTCCCATGGACTGCCTCAATCAATATTCTGGTAATTTCCTGAGACAGTGTCCTGTGTTCCAATGCCGCACGCCGTCGTAAAGACTCTTTGAGTTCTACCGGAACGTAAGCCCCAATAAATACGCCTTTTCTGTTCACCATAATCTTATGGGTGTGAGCTCCTGAAAGAATTTGAAATGCCTGCCGTTGGCAAATGAAACGCGCCTGTAAGCCGAATTTTGTACCCCTTGAAAGGGTGGCAATCATTCATCTAGGCTTTCGGTTACCCGAAAACTCGAGCGACCTACCCGAAAACGCCTTCTGCAACAATTAATTACAGAAAATCGGGCGGGCAACCCATTTGCGTTTTCCTATTTGGTCTTGCACCACGGGGAGTTTACCTGGCCGGGCGTGTTACCACACCCGCCGGTGAGCTCTTACCTCACCGTTTCACCCTTTACCTCCGGTGTTCCGGAGGCCGGTCTGTTCTCTGTTGCACTTGTCGTCATCCGCCTAAACAGGCAAATGCCCGGATGTTATCCGGCCCGCTGCCCTACGGTGTTCGGACTTTCCTCTTTTCGCATAAAATGCGAAAAGCGACTGCCCGGCGCGCTTCACTGCACGGCAAGTTCAATTATAACAAAAGATGTTGAACAT
>JBFLZQ010000006.1:97500-160352 GCA_040756215.1 Acidobacteriota bacterium | reverse complement strand
CCCAGATGATCCATTGTCAAATAACTCACATGCTGGTCTGTTGCGAGCTCAAATTCAATTGACGTTGATTACGTATTTCGATTGATATTGGTCCATAGAATAGTCAATGATTCGAACATTCTGTTTTCTCAAACAATCCTTGTCCTGAAATTTTGTTTTTCAAATATTCATCATGAGAATCAAAGGTGGCTATTCCAACGGTACCATCAACGTTGAACACCATCAGAACAAATTTCGCCAAAAAGCTTTTCGGAAAGTCACGCTCCAGCTCAAGCAAATATTGCTCATTAGTCTGTAAGCCTTTGATTGATATTTGGCCTAACGCTCTTTCGGTGTAAACTGATGATTCTTTAGTACCTAAATCTATTATACGATCATCGGTTATTCTCAGTTTCCCGCCGCCCATTCCATTCCAACAACCCAAGTATCTCCTCGTCTCAACCGATGATATATCAGAAAGCACTAGGGATTCAGAGCGTGGCATCGGTGTTTGGTTTAACAATGATTCGTAGTTTTCCGAACCGCTCGTATGAGCGCCTTCATGACACCCTGCAATCAAGAACAATATACTCACCAACATAAACCCATTAAGTATTTTATTCATCGGTTTTTACCTCTCCTATACTGACCAAAGAAGAATACCTCAAGTTCATCAATTCTTCTTGCGGCAAGCCCAGGTGCGCCTAAAATGTTCATCCATTCCCTAATGATACCCTTAAAGTCCGCTCTTGGGGTTCGAAGTGTATGAAGTGCTCTTAGGAGTTTGGGCGTGGACTTAGAACCTAACGGATAATTAAAATCAAGGATCACCAGCGCATCAAATTCATTTTGATAAAGTTTAATCCCAACATGTTTCCTAACATTGTTCTCATGATTTGCTAAGTCCCCGGCAAATAAAGACTCGGCTTCCTCGCGCGTAATTGATTTGCCTCGAATCTTTGAATGGCATGGCCCCGAATTCACCAGATGTCCCCAACCAAAAGTGAAGTTCCCATTTTTTGAACCATCCTTGCTGTAATAAGTCAATACTGGTTCACCACTCCCATCGAAAGATCCTTCATAGCTCTTTAATAGCAAAATCCCTTCTTGACTAAGTTTTAGCTCATCGTTTGGACCATCGGGCGTCTGACGCTTCGGGCGGCCGAGGTATATGCCGTAGCTGTTTTCGTACCAGACGGCTGCAGTTGGTAAGCTAAGCTTTTCTAAATCCTATAAATCAATATGTCCTTGCCCATTTCCCCAATATTATTTTAATTGATGAAGATAAAAGTTTTTTCGTGACTATGATAAGTCCAGATTCATCACATAAAAATTATTTTCTCCCTGAAATACTACATATGAAATTCGAATTTGAACTAAATATAGATACTCATTATTGATTTTGTTTGGCTTGCTTACCTGCCAACTAGTACCATCCTTTGAAATAGCAACCAAACCCACGTTAGCAATAACTATTCCGATTCCATTTTCTCTATCCGAATATTTTGGTAAAGATCTTTTTTCATTTGTTGCCGCCATCTTTAGTAACTAAAACCTTATCTACACTTAAGAGCCAACCATTTTGTGAATGATTAAAATAAATTTTTGAGGTTACTGCTCCGTATACATTGGGTAGTTTGACTTGTTTCCATTTAGCGTCAATAACCGGCCACTTATAAATATAGCTAAAAGGCGCATTCCACCCGCCTATAGTCCAAATGTCACCGTTTTTGTTTAATGCAAAGCTATACTATAAATCAAAATCTGATTGAATCCGAGAAATTTTAATCATTCAACAAAATCAGTTTCCGATTTAGATTGCTTAGATTGAACATTTGTTGTGTGCAAGGTTTTGAAATTAACGGCACACGACAAATAACAAATTGCAAAAATATTTAAAAATCATGATTTTCATTTTGCTCATATTACATCTCAAAATTTTGGACAGCCAGTTAATACTCCACAGTGTCGAGTGGAAAGCGGGTAAAATGTTGGTCTATCGAGACTGAGAAATGAGCCATTGGCTCTTAGGCTAGTTGTTGTTTTAATACTGTTATAATTAGCCAAAGCTTTTTATTTGCATATGCAGTAGTCCTCGTTTTACCTTTATTATTATAGTTGTAAAACTGTATTTACTCTTTGCTATTTTTGCTGCTGCGTCCGCGTGGCGCATCGGTAGATCATCCGGGCTGTTGAGCAAGTTGGACGCAAGCAATTCTCACCACTAATTAGTTTTGCCCGTCGGCAGAGATAAGTATTTTTTCTGTTATCGCACCGAACAAGTAAATGTAGCGGAGCCGGAAACAGCTACTTTCTCTTATTTCTCTTAAATGTAGCTTTTTAATACTTTGCTTGCGTATAGTCAGCAACGCTCCTGTCGGTAATTAAAACCAGAAGGAGCTGACGGCATATTTCGCCCGGACGATGACTTACAGCCTCGGCAAGCCGATCGGCAGCACTTCACGATAACGAAACAGCTAAGCAAAGTCCGCCCGATTCTGCCTCGAGCCCGATACTTTTTCCGTTACAATCAAATGCTTTAGGTACGCGGCTCGTTCGTCAGACCCTTTCTCGCTGAGACACCGCTTGTTGTGATACAACATAAAAGATCTTATGAAACCGAACTACGCGTCCTCAATTTGAAGACTGAAATGCCGCGCTGATTTAGCAGCACTCACCTGATCCAAAAGTTCTGGTTTCTCCTGTAGAAAATAATCAACAACCCGGCCATTGAAGCGTCGGTATATAAACGGACTATGATTAAATTTTTTGACATGATATTTGAATCATGTTATTATCTCAGATCTAGATTTTGTCATAAGAAGTAGCTTGCTGCCTCTTTGTAACATGAAAACGCACGATTTATAATAAGCGAATTGATGCGAATTTTTTGCTTCATTTTTAGTTTTTACTTGTTGCTGTTGTCTGTGCAGCCTTGCCAAGACTTTGTAGCAAGCGGGTTTTCTTACCTGCAAATCGAAAACGAGCAGGCACAGCTTCAAGATAACAGCAAAGACTCAGAACCGGAAAGCCACGAATGTTCTCCTTTTTGTATTTGTTCTTGTCGTCAGGTTTCCTTTGGTGACAAAATTCCAGTTCTTACATCAAGCGAACAAATTGCGGTTATTACACAATCAACCGCCCATTTTTTTTATCAAAGCAATTACTCACATCAACATCTCAATTTCATCTGGCAACCGCCCAAATTTAATTTCACTGCCTAAGTGTGTTTTTTCGCGAAAAGACTTTTTTGCGCTTCGCCGATTTGTAGAAAATCGGGCGCGTGCAGGTTTATGTGAAATTAAATTTTTAGAGGTTACAGATTAAAAAATGAAACAAGTCACTTTATTTTTCGCAGTTTTAATTGCGGCGCAAATCTCATACGCACAAAATACATTAAAAGCTACGATTCAAAACAAAGAAACCAAACAAGCAATCGTCGGCGCAAAGGTTTCCGTCAGAGGAACAGAAATTTCCGCAACGACGGACGAAAAAGGCAAAGCCGAATTAAAGAACATTCCGAATGGTGAACAGTTTATCGAAGTGTTTGCCGAAGGTTACGAGATTGAAGAAATAAAATTAGTTTTTCCGCTCGAAGATCAAAGCGAAAGGTTAATTTTACTGAAACTAAACGAGACGGAAGTTACCATTTCCACAACGCGCACGGGTCGAGAAATTGACGACACGCCGACAAGAGTTGAGGTAATAGACGAAGAAGAAGTGGACGAAAAAAGCAGTATGCGCTCGTCGAATGTTTCTATGATTCTAAACGAAAGTACGGGAATCAGAGTACAGCAGACTTCCGCCACTTCCTACACACAAAGTATACGGATACAAGGTTTGGACGGAAGATACACGCAAATCATAAAAGATGGTTTTCCAACTTTCGGCGGTTTTTCAGGTAGTTTAAGTTTGCTTGATATTGCGCCGCTTGATTTGAAACAAGTCGAAATTATCAAAGGCTCATCATCAACTTTTTACGGAGCGGGCGCGATTGCCGGTGTCATAAATTTCATCAGCAAAGAGCCGGAAGAAAAACCCGTAATGTCAATGATTTTTAATCAGACCTCCGCGCTCGGAACTGATTTTTCAATTTTCAATTCGCGAAAATTTAATCGCTTCGGTTATACCTTTTTAGGTTCAGTCAATTATCAAAAAGAATACGACGTTGACGACGATGATTTTACCGAACTGCCGCTTACGAAATCGTTTAATTTTAATCCGCGAGTTTTCTTTTACCCCGACGAGAAAACACGCATGGTGATTGGCAATTCGACGACTGTGCAAAACCGCAAAGGAGGCGACGTTTTTGTTATTCGGGGGCGAGCGGACAATTTTCATCAGTATTTTGAAACAAATCATTCGTTTCGCAATATCACAACTTTGCATTTTGACCGAGATTTTTCGGGTGGTCGCAGAATCGTCGCCAAGCAAAGCCTTGCTTTTTTCAATCGTGAAATCGAAATTCCCGATTATCGTTTCAAAGGCTGGCAATTCAATTCTTACACTGACGTTTCGTATTTTTACCCGATTGAAAATCACGCGCTTGTTTTCGGTTTCAACGCGGTTTTCGACCAATTCAAAGAAAATCCGACAACCGCGAATTTAGCCTTAAGAAATGAAACCCGCACGACATTCGGCGGTTATCTGCAGGACAGTTTAGACTTAACGCGAAAACTATCGCTTGAAGCGGGTTTTCGTCTTGATGCTGTTAAAGATTATGGACTTTTTGCTTTACCTCGAGTGTCTTTATTGTATAGATTTACCAACAACTTGAGCAGTCGCGTAAGTTTCGGATTGGGTTACAAAACACCTAGCATTTTTACGGAAGAAGCCGAAACTCTGCTTTTTGAAAACGTTCTGCCGATTGAAAGCCATTTAAAAGCTGAACGCAGTCGCGGCGCAACTTTCGATGTCAATTACCGGAACACGATTGGCGAAAAGTTAACCTACTCGCTCAATCAGATGTTTTTTTACACCGAAATCGAAAATCCGCTTCTGTTGTCCCCAAACATGAACGGCACTTTCGGCTTTACAAACTCTGCGTCGCCGACAATCAGCAAAGGCTTTGAAACAAACTTGCGCTTGTCATATGACTTTATAAAACTGTTTGCAGGCTATACTTTTACGAATGCGCATGTCGGTTATCTGGCGGGCAATCAATTCTTGCCGCTCACACCGAAAAGCAAACTCAACTCTGCTTTGCTGTTTGAAAAAGAATCGAATTTCAAAGCGGGCTTTGAAGCGTATTACACCGGAAGCCAATTTTTGAGCAATCGTATCAGAACCAGACCTTTTTGGGTTTTAGGAATTTTTGGCGAAAAAAACTTTGGCAAATTTAGCTTGTTCATAAATGCCGAAAATATCACCGACACGCGCCAGAGCCGTTTCGGGCAAGTTGTTTTTCCGCCGTTTCAAAATCCGACCTTTGCGGAAATTTACACGCATACTGAAGGTAGGGTTTTCAACGGCGGAATCAAAATCAGACTTTAATTAAAAAGGAAACGCAAGGGTTTTGTTTGGAAGCGGGAACTGCCGTTCTAAAGTTATTTATGCAGAAAGTAATCTTAGACCCGATGCTTGCAAGCTTGGAAAACGTACGTGCGGGCTCAGACTTGTATCTAACGATCTGCTCAAACTCTTAGGAAGCCGTTGTAGCCATCGGCGCAGGACTGTTCGCCAGAAGCATCGCAGTCGTCGGCTTCGGTTTTAATTCGATCATCGAAAATTTGTCAGGCACGGTTTTGCTCTCGCGGCTTTTCGCGGGCGAACATCGTGAACAACTTGCCTTGAAACTCGTCGGTGTGGGTTTTCCCATTCTCGCCGCTTACCTCGCTTTTGACACAGGGAAATGTTTGCTTGTGCGCGAGCCGCCCGAAGCAAGTTACATTGGAATCGGGCTGGCAGCATTATCTTTAATTGTGATGCCCGTTCCGGCAAGAGCGAAACGACAAGTTACCACAAATTTGAAAAGATGAAAAGCGCGTGCAGAATGAAATCAATAAGAAGGAACGCGAGGAGATTGAAAAAATGCTGAAAGCCTATACGGTTTGCCCGAAGGGTGAAACTGAATTTGTGGTTTTTGCCGTTCGCCGAGTAGATAAAAATACTAATCGAACTTTGGCGCGAGAAACGGCTGACGGCGTTAAAGGAATTTCACGCACCGACAGCTATGATGTCTTGATTACTTTCAAAGACAAAATGCGTTTCGCCGATGTGCGTCCAGACAGATCGGACCCGAACAAATATGAGGATGACAAAAAAGTTGCGCTTGAAAATCTTCAATATTATAACGACACCGGAAAGGCTATGTCTTCCGGAAAACCGCTCGAAAAAACCTACAATGGATTTTTAACTTACTCGATATACCGTTCGGAATTAATCGGCAACCAGCTTGGAATATCCTTGATATTTGACGATAACAATAATATGATCACAACGATTTATTTTGTAAACGCGCCGAAAAACTCGGACGGAAAAAACTACAAAACGATTGAAGAGTGGTCAAAACTTCGTGAAAGGTTTTTAGATTCTTACACAAACTGTGTGGCGAAGAACTTAGGTGCAAACGAAAGTGGTCAAAAATAACGCACCGCCCAACAATTCAATGGACGTGAGGCGGAAACAGCAACGTTGTTATCGCGTTGTCTTTTTACCCTTAGCTTGCATGTAGCGGTTTCGCGCCGCGCCATCTCCGCCACTGTGCTTTTTTCTTGTTACTATAATTACTCGGAGGAAAACGAAATGCGAATAGCCAAGAATGACATTCCCGTTAGAATCAATGCGCCGGGTGCGGTAGCTCGCCAAAAGACGGATTTTGGCGATGCTTCCGGTTACGGCAAAATTAGCGGCGAGTATTTTTCTCTAGCCGCTGGTGCGGATATTGCGCCGCTGCTCAAAGGGCTGGAAGGCGATTTATGCCAATCTCCGCATTGGGGCTACCTTTTGCAAGGACAAATTACCGTGACCTATGCCGACCACACAGAGGAAGTCGTCAACAGTGGCGACTTATTTTACTGGTCGCCCGGACACACGGTGAGAGTCAGTGAAGATGCAGAAGTGATTATGTTTAGTCCTCAAGCTGAGCATAGCAAAGTTATAGACCACTTGCGGGACAAGATGGCCGGCTAACGTCGAAGTTATCGGCAACAAGCATAACAAACCAGCTATAAAACAAGCACTGAGGCACGAAGTTTTCGCTTACCGCCGAGACTGCTTGCTGTAGCGGGTTAATATAGATATTCGCCGGATGGCGGCTCGACCTTTATAGAGACGAGAACCTTTGGAATTAACTTAACCGTCGATGATGCTTGTTTTTCAGTAACTTTATTCGCGTGTTGAACCATCTGCTGTTCCAGTCAGCTATTTGAGACTACGCTTTTTGTGGTATGCGGCCTATGTCCGTATCGGGTTTGGGATGCAGGCGTTATAAAAAGAAGGGGCTTTCCGCAAATTTCGAAAGCCCCGTGCTTATTGGTCGGGACGGCGAGATTTGAACTCACGACCTCTCGCACCCCAAGCGAACGCGCTACCAGACTGCGCTACGTCCCGAAAAAGCTGTTAAAACAAGATTAAATTCGACTTGATATGTTTGTCAATAAGCAAAGGCTTATTCAAGGTTTCTGGATAGCAGCTCGCGAATTTCATAAAGGTTACGGGCGATTGTTTCAATAGCCTGTCGTTGTTTTTCTGATAAAATAATTTCATTTGGAGCGGGATCCAACTTTACATCGTTTTCAAACAAAAAAGGATTTTCGGGTTCTTCTATGGCCGGCTTTGGCTCCGGATGAACTATTTTTAATTTCGGCGGCTCTTTTAATTCACTTTGAAGTTTTTTGCGGGCACCGGCGATTGTGTACATCTCATCATAAAGCAATTCCTTTATTCTGAGAGAAATTTCCACATCGCGACGGCGGTAACTTCTCTGTCCTGAACGGTTTTTCTGCGGTGCAAGCTGTGGAAATTCAGTTTCCCAGTAACGCAGTACATGTGCCTGCACGCCGACAAGCTCGCATACTTCGCCGATCTTGAAGTACATTTTTTCAGGAATAGCCACTGCAGCCTGCCCCATTTTTTGTTCCGTAACGATTGACTTTATCTTAAAGTTTTTTATAGTTAAGACGTCGTTATTGTAAGTATTTAATTGACTTGTGTCAATCTGATTCCCCTGGATATGAATGAATTCGACTTCATCAGAAACCTTAAGTATAAGCGCTCGCTAAACTTTGTCGGAGATGACTGTGCGATTTTACCAAAGAATTCCACAGAGGACCTTTTAATCAGTTCCGATGCATTGGTTGAGGAGATTGATTTCCGTCTCGATTGGGCTTCTCCTGAATTGATAGGACACAGAGCTTTGGCTGTTTCGCTCTCTGACATTGCTGCAATGGGCGGTAAACCAACCTATTCGATCGTGGCAATCGGTCTGCCTACGGCGCTCTGGCAAGCAAAATTCATGGACCGTTTCTATGACGGATGGTTCGAACTGGCTTCTAAATTCGAAGTAACTCTCGTTGGAGGCGATATTTCGCGTACGCCTGCAAAAGTATTTATTGATTCGGTAGTTATTGGTGAAGTCCCCACAGGAAAAGCAATTTTACGTTCCGGAGCTGAAGCCGGCCACTCCATCTACGTTACAGGTCCGCTTGGAGGATCTGCTGCCGGGCTACGCAAACTTGTCGGAGGCGAAAGATTCAACCCTTCCGCTTCCGATCCGCTCATCGAAAAGCATCTCCGCCCGATGCCGCAAGTCCAAATAGGTCAGCAATTACGCAAATCCGAACTCGTCTCCTCCATGATAGATCTTAGCGACGGGCTTTCCTCTGATCTTGCTCATATTTGCCGTGCAAGCGGCGTGGGAGCCAGAATATACGCAAACGATATTCCTTTTTCCGCGGAGTTAATGGAATTTGCCGGCTCTGTGGATGTAATGCTGGATCTTACACTTAACGGCGGGGAGGATTTCGAGCTGCTTTTCACGTCTCCGGAACCGGATCTCGGATCCCGACTTGCGCTGGATATATTTCGCATTGGAGAAATTACACCTAATTCCGGAGTTATAGAACTTGAACGTGAAGGGAAAACAGAACTTTTGCCGCCTGGCGGTTTTCACCATTTTTAGACTAGTTAACCTAAACAAAGAATATGTTCAAAACAACTGATATCGGCGATTTTGAAATATTCGACGCACATACGCATTTTTTCTCTCATCGTTTTTTCTCGATGCTGGCCGGTCAATCTCCTAAATTTTCTCAAAGCGCCGATCCGGTGAAAGAAATTGGAGCAATGACGGGCCTCTCGATGCCGCCTGAGGATCCGCAGGAATTTGCAGAACATTGGATCGCAGAGCTCAACAAACATAAAGTAAGCCGTGCAATGATGATGGCAAGTCTGCCCGGAGATGAGGAGTCAGTTGCGGCAGCCGTCAGAGCCTTTCCAAATCGAATAACGGGTGGTTTTTTCTTCAATCCTACTGTCTCGGATGCCGAAAGCATTGCCCTCAGGGCTTTTGACCAATTTGGATTGAAAGTCATTTGTTTTTTCCCTGCAATGCATAAATATTCCTTTGGAGATAGTGATGCCGTCAGGTCGGTTCTAAATCTGGTCTCTGAGCGTCCGGGTACAATGGTTTTTGTCCATTGTGGTGCTCTCAGCGTAGGAATCCGGGAAAAACTCAATATACCGAGCCATTTCGACTTGAGAAAATCCAGTCCGCTCGAAGTACACAGAATTGCCGCAGAATTTCCTGCATTAAATTTCATAATTCCACATTTCGGGGCCGGTACTTTCAACGAAACTATGATGGCCGCAGAATTGTGCCCAAATATTTATATTGATACTTCAGGCAGCAATCGGTGGATCCGGTATCTGCCCGTTGAAGTAAAGCTTGAAGATATATTTCGTCGGGCAAAAGAGCTGCTTGGAGCCGACAGGTTGCTTTTTGGAACAGATTCCTCTTTTTTCCCTCGTGGATGGAATTCAGATATTTTCAACCTTCAAATGGAAGCGATGAAAAAGGCAGGTTTTTCAATGGAGGAAATCGGAAAAGTACTCGGAGGAAACCTGCGCCGATTGCTTGCAACGCCGGATCATTATTAAATTAATTCCTTTTTTACGATTTTTTTTTCAGATAATCACAATAATTTGGTATTCTGTAGACTTATTGTGTTTGGGCGGTTATGCGCAAAGCGATTATAGAAAGCTATAAAAAGAAATTGGCTGCCGAGGAAGGCTTTGTCATCCGCCGTGGCGCAGCTATTCGTATCGCTCTGTGTTATCCGAATATTTACTCAGTCGGGATGGCAAATCTTGGCCTTCACACAATGTATGAACTTTTCAATAACTTTGAAGATGTCGCTTGTGAAAGGGCATTTCTTCCGGATCCTGACGAGTTGCAGATTTATGCAAAAAGCGGCGTGCCGCTCCTTTCTCTGGAAACACAATCGCCATTGCGCGATTTCGATGTGGTAGCGTTTTCGATTTCATTTGAAACCGACTATCTGAATATGGCCCGGATGCTGCAACTTGCGGGTATTCCCTCGTTTTCCTCAGACCGGAGCGATCGTCACCCACTGATCATAATGGGTGGTGCCGCTTCATTTCTTAATCCTGAACCGATTGCAGAATTTACAGATGTCATTGCCGTTGGTGAAGGCGAAATCCTGGCTCCACAGCTGATTGGTGCTTTATTTGAGTCCGGTAACCGCGAAGAACTGCTCCTGAATCTTGCAAGAATCGGGCGGGGATTTTACGTTCCGGCTTTTTACGACGTCAAATACGATACTTCCGGCATTGTAAAAGAATACATCCCAAATCGTGAAGGAATCCCACGCAAAATCGGTCGTGCTCTGGCATCCGTTAATCCCAAAGAAGGCACATTAAGAAGAGCACTGAAACGCGGTGAGACTGAATTAGCCAAACAATTGCTGTCCCACGATGTCTTTTGCCCTTCTACTTCTGTCTGGGCTCCCGGAGCAGAAATGGGCGATCGTTTATTAGTGGAAATTTCCCGAGGCTGCTCACAAGGATGCAGATTCTGCTGGGCCGGCTATAATTACTATCCGCCGCGGGTAGTTCCCGCACGGGACATTTTAGCCAAGGCTGCGGAATGGCGTTTCAGAACGGACAAAATCGGACTGGTCTCCACCGCTGTCTGCGATCATCCGGAAATTTCGACTATTCTTCGCGAACTCCGTGCGATGGAATACAGAATTTCAGTTTCTTCGCTGCGTCTGGATCAGATTTCAGACGAACTTCTGGATGCTTTAATTGAATCGCGCGACCAGCAAATAGCCGTTGCTCCGGAAACCGGCTCGGACAGGCTCCGTCGTGTAATAAACAAAAATCTTACCAATGATGAAATCGTAGATATCTGCGGAGCGGTGTTTGACCGCGGCATGCTTACCATTAAGTTGTATATGATGGTCGGTCTGCCTACTGAAACCCAAGATGATCTGGACGAAATGTTTACTCTTGTTGAGCGAATCAAAAACCGTATGCTCCGGGCCGGTAAACAATTCGGAAGAGCCGGAATGATTATTCCGTCATTAAACGGATTTGTACCTAAACCCAATACACCGCTTCAATGGGAACCAATCTGCAACGAAAGCGAATTAAAAAAACGCATCAAATATGTTTGTCGTGGGCTGTCACGTATCCCGAATGTACATGTAAGATTCATGTCCGCACGCATCGCACACGAACAGGCACTTTTTTCCTCCGGAGATAGAAGAATTGCACGGGTTATTGAACGTGCCGCCGGGCTGGATGGCGATATCCGCCGTGCTTTGAAAGAAACAGGTCTGGATCCGGCTTTTCACACTTCGAGACGAAGACCATATGATGAATTTTTGCCTTGGAGCATAGTAGATACCGGACTTTCACACGATTTTCTGGAAAGTGAACACCGAAAAGCCCTCTCGGCAACATCGAGTCTGCCTTGTCCTGCAGTTGAAAAATGCACGACATGCGGCGTCTGTCCCACTACCTGGCTGGCGGATGCTCCCAAATCTCTGATACAGATACAACCCGCACAAGTCCGGGCTTCGCTTGCATCCATTGCCGGTTGAATTTTTATTCTTTGAGCAGATAGCCTTGCGGAACCGCAGTATAGTCGAAGACGTAGTTGTATTTCCACAGTCCAAAGGGAAGCAAATCAACTTTTTTCTGATAGGCAACGCGGGCCTGGATAAACTTTCCGGTCGGCTTGATTTCAATAACGGCATCCGACGGCACATCATTATCAGCGGCAGCTCGTGTTATATGAGCCGTAACGATATCTACCGGACGCATTGCGCCCGAAGCAGCCAATCCTTTTACGACCGCTGTGTCCATTTCCTGTCGGAGATTAGCCCCCTGATATGCAACCGGAATATACCGGTAGCCGGCGTTTGCCGCCAATACAAGCAAAAGCAGGACAAGCATGAATTTGACAGTAGCGCTTCCCCGCTCGCCTCTGCGATTATTATTAACTATTTTCATTTTATGAACTCCTCACGATTTAAGTGCGTTTCTGAGACGTTTCATTTGCGAAGTGCCGCTTTGATGGTGGAAGTCAAAACGGATGCAGGAATGTCAGTCCCCGGGACGATCTTAGGTTTGCCGATTCCTTCAAGAAGAACCCATTGCAATTTACCGTCGAGGTTTTTCTTGTCATATTTCAAGGCCTGAAGAATCGCTTCCGGTGCGATGTGAGCAATCGGCGGTAGCGGCCCGCAGCGATGCACAACATCGTTCAACAATTTTACACTATGATTATCAAGCATTTCAAGCCTTTTGGAAAGATCGGCTGCAAATAACATTCCATGCCCGACGGCCTCGCCATGGCGGAGATATTGGAATTGAGTCACCTTTTCCAAGGCGTGGGCAAACGTATGGCCAAAATTGAGTATTTTACGTGATTTGGAGGTGTAATCCGCTGCTCTCTCGCGTTCGTCGCCACGAACTACCGAGGCTTTGAAACGAATCTGGGCGGCGATAAAACGCTCCACCTGATCTATTTTACTATTGGTGGTTAGAAAATCGGCAAAGTTCTTTGGATCTATGCTTTCCAGCAAATCCGAGGTAATCTGAAAAAGTTTGCCGCCGGAAAGTATGGCCTGCTTTACGGCTTCGCACAGCCCTGCCGTTATCTCACGCTGATGCAGGGTTTTGAGTACTGACGGGTCTATGAATACTCCGGATGGTTGATGAAAGGCTCCGAGCAGATTTTTTCCAAATCCCGTGTTTATCCCAGTTTTACCTCCGACGGAAGAATCAATCATTGAAAGCAGGGTTGTAGGAACCTGTATGTATGGGATTCCCCGAAGGTAGATAGCGGCTGCAAAGCCGGCAATATCCCCAATTACACCTCCACCCAGAGAAATTACCGCATCGGTTCGCTGAAACTCATTTTCTCCCAGATAATCAAGAACATGCGAAAGGCTTCGTAAATTCTTGTGCTTTTCTCCATCCGGAAGAATAAACTGGAAAACGTTGAAACCTTTTGCCCTGAGACTTTTTGCCGCCGGCTCTGAATAAATCGGAGCAATTGTCCGATTGGTAAGTATTGCGACCCGTCGCTTTGCACCGCCGAGACAATTCAGAACAAATGCACCAAGATCTTCCAAACCGCCGGTAGAAATCGCGGCATCATACCGATTTCGTGAAATCAAAGTATTAACTTGTACTTTTATAGTCATTGTTAAACTGGATTCAGTTGGCCGGGGCTCCGATTGTTTTGGCGATGGTTTCGGCTATTTTTCTTGCATTGGATTCAACAAGGGCCGAATCTTCGGCTTCGATCATAACACGGGCAAGATTTTCCGTACCTGAATATCGCAGCAACAGACGTCCGCTGCCGGCAAGTTCAGCCTCTACTTCAGCAACTGCAGTCGCAATCTCTGGAACACTATCAAAAGGCAATTTTTCCCTAACTGGCACATTTATCAATATTTGCGGGAACTGCTTAAAATCCGGTGCAAGACTGGAAAATTTCTCACTCCTTTTACTTGCTGTCTTAAGCACTGAAGCAGCAGTAACAATCCCGTCTCCAACCAGACTTATTGCAGGAAAAATGATATGACCCGATTGCTCTCCGCCAAGTTCGGAGTTGGTACGTAAAAGTTCTTCAAGGACGTACTTATCACCTACGGGTGTTCTAAGTAAACGGATTCCAAGATTTTTAAGTGAACGCTCCAGACCGAGATTACTCATTATTGTCGCGACGACTGTACGATTGACCAGTTTTCCCTGTTCAAGGAGGTCAGCAGCCAAAATTCTGAGCAGCCGGTCGCCATCCATTATTTCGCCTTGTTCATCAATCAGCAATGTGCGGTCAGCATCCCCGTCAAATGCAATTCCGACGTCAGCTCGTTCCATTAACACTTTTCTGCCGAGTCCTTCAGGGAATAATGAACCGCAGTTATCATTGATATTTCTGCCGTCAGGTTTGACATTGATTGTAATTACCGAAGCACCAAGACTACTAAAGACTTCGGGTGCAATTTCGCTTGCCGCGCCATTGGCGCAATCTATCACAATGCGCATTCCGTCAAATCGTGTATCCGCAAATACATCAATAAGATGCCGGATGTAATCAAGTCGAAGGGATTCATTGACCCGTGGACTTTTAAGATCTAGCCGCAGTTCGGGGTTATGTTTTGAGGAAATGACGGCAGATTCGACAAAATTTTCCAGATTGGAATCGGACTTCATGCCATTTGGCAGAAAAATCTTTATCCCATTGTCACGAAAAGGGTTATGCGATGCACTGATGACAACGCCCAGATCATAATTGCCGGCACCGGCAAGATATGCGACTCCGGGTGTTGTAATTACACCCGCAGATTCGCACTCACCACCGGCAACGCGGATTCCGGCAACGATCGCTGCCTCTATTTGCGGGCCGGATTCACGTGTATCCCTACCGACAACTATTCTGGCCGTTCCGGCTTTTTCCCTTAAAACATAATCTGCCAAAGCTTTACCAATTACTGCTACAGTTGCGGTATCCAAAGGGAATTCACCTGCGATGCCGCGAATTCCGTCCGTTCCAAATAAAGCGCTCATATAAATATTTAATTCTTGAAAACTTAATTTATACCGTAACCAATCCTGACCGACAATCGCAATTCCACTATCAGAAAAATTTGATGAAACGATAAATTTTTCTGTTTTTATTGACAACTCTATGCAAGATAGGCGAATCTGTAAATTGACGGCCAATCAAAGCCGCAAAAACTCAGCACCGGACCCATTTTTTAACTTTAAGCTTTCAACCCGTGCCCATTATGAACAGAGCAGTTTTCTGGAGCGTTATTTTTTTTGGTATCTGCAGCGTTTCGGCTCAATCCCGACCAAATGCTACGCCGACGCCGGTTCGGGTTGTAATTACGGACAATGTAAAACCGCAGCCAACACCAAATCGTCCGGCTACCAGGCCGCCTTTGGTGACAGGCGACAATAGCCGGAAACCTTCTTCGACACAATCTGAGGACGAGCAAAGTCCTTCACCGGCTGAGGTGCGAATAACCGCAGCTCCTTTGCCTGCCAATCTTGAAGTTCCCAACCTGAGTTTTCGTGAGCTTAAAAACAGAATTGCGGAGGCGAAAAGAAGTTTGGCCGGCCGCCCGGTATATACCGTATCATCGACCACGACCGCTCCAATCGAATATGTGCGGATCGCATTTTTAGATCGAGATACCGATAAGATAGATTACGTAACGATCTCCAAGGCCGCTTTTCTTTCAGTATCCGACGAAACGGTTAGCGCATCCGAAAACGGCCGTCCTGTCCGGGTCCGGACAATTCGTGCAAATGGTGTAAATACGCCGGTTGTAATTTTTGATGAACGGGGACGCACGCATTTACCGCTTCTTGTGCAATATCCTGTAGTGCGCGATGGTAAATACATAGAAACTGCCATTTACATGTCCACCCATCCCGGACTAGTTACGCCCGAGACCGTATCTGCCGGCAGGCTATATGTTCGCAACATTATAGAAATCGCCAGAGAACAACTTGCCGATTATGGTATTGAGATAGCTCCGCGCATAGCGGATATTGCGGAGCGGCTGGCAACTGTTGAGCACGTGGATCATTACCGCTTCAGGACTGAGCCGCACACTAAAATCTTTGATGATATTTTTACTCTTTACGCCTTAAACGAAGGTCAGACTTACAGATATTCTGTCAGCAGTGCGGGCGCCGGCGGCATGGTTCAAATGATTCCATCGACTTATCGAATGGTGCGATCCTGGCACCCGAATATCCCTCTGATACCTGATTTCGTCGAGGGAATGCGTAATCACGTAAACGCCGCCAAGGCGATGCTTTTGTATATGAACCGTACCTGGAGCGATCTGATTGCGAATCCTGTTGTCTCTGATGCACTGGCTTCGGGCATCGCAACGCCTGAACAGTTGATGGCTGCCGGCTATAATTCCAACCCTGCACGACTTCCCGGTTACATCAAACGTGACGGAGCAGCCTGGACCGACCTTATCCCTCGTGAAACAAAAATCTATCTCCAAATCTATGATTCCATTGAACGTAATGTTCCCATGAACAGACGTACAAGATAAGTAGTCTTTATTCCGATGCGCAAAATGTTTCAACAGAGCCGGCTCTCGAGTTAAGCCGGCTTACTGCATCCCGGATATCTTCGAAGTTTTTGTTTACCAGATTTGCGTCATCAAAAAACGGCTCATTTGTGACTTCCAACAGAGCAAAGGCCGGCGGTACATAATTCCGCATATCTTCAACAGAATCAAAATCGATACGCATTCGGTTCAAACCCCAAAGGGGTCCCAGATAGAGATCAAAGGCCGCGAGTCTGGCATCAAATTCGTGGTAGTATCTGTTTTTTCGGATTTCGTTTCCCTCGAAAACCTTGAAATGCTCATATTCCGGTTCATTCAGGTTAATCTCCGATGTGCTGATTTCAGCCAGGCTTTCCTTGTGCAGGAATATTCTCTGCTGCAGGGCGTGCCTCCATTCGTTTGTTTCCGGAATGCGTATTGAACGCAATCGAAGCCTCGTTTCGGGCAAATAATTATCGAAAATCTGTATATGCGCACTTGCACGCGTCAGAGGTGAAGGCAAATCTTCCAGTAAAAAAAGGCGGCAGTATTCAATTTTGCCGGTTTTGTCCGATGTCATGGAATAAATTATACTTTTGCCGACTGAATAATTCTAAGCGTCGCTTTGTAAGCCACGCTAAATCTATGTATTAAAAGAGGTTATTTTTGCAATGAAAAAATTGATTATTTTACTTTCCGCTTTCGCAATTGCGGGTTGCGGCGGAGCCGTCGAGACAGGGACCAATAACTCAACATCCGTAAATAAAAATGTACCTGTAAATTTATCTAACACTAATGCTGTAAATAACAATGATTCAGGCCCGCTTGCTGTTCAAACCGCGACACCGGCACCGACAACAAATAATGCTCCGACATTAACGCCGGTTTACAAAGCCTATTGTGCCGCAATGGAGAAAAAAGACGAAGCCGCTCTACGCCGTATTTACTCCACCGATACAATTCGCGATTTTGAAAAAAAGATGAAAGCGATGGGGATAAAATCATTGATTGAATATCTGGAAGACGATAAAGCTTCCACGGGACTATGCGAAGTCCGTAATGAAAAAATCGAAGGTGATACCGCAACTGCCGAAGTGAAAACCACGGGTTATCCCAATGGACTTGTCGCGGTTTTTGTCAAAGAGAATGGCGAATGGAAACTTACCAACCGCCGGCCGGAGGGCTCTTTGAAATAAATTTTTGCTGTCATTACAACAAAAAGAAAAATCCCGCCTTTGAAGACGGGATTTTTCTTTACCTGTTATTTGAAAGGCAGTTTTAATTTGCTTTTCCTTTAGCTTCAGTTGGTCGATAAGGCGGCAGAGTTACGCGGGCAGGTTTCTCTTTTTTCAAACCCAGAGCCCAATCGGCCTGCATCAGTGTATGTATATCGCGCGTTCCTTCATAAATAACCGCTGCTTTGCAGTTACGCAGGTATCTCTCGACCGGATAATCATTGGTGTATCCATTGGCACCGTGCACCTCTATTGCCAATGAAGCAGCTTTTTCCGAACGCGTAGTTGCCTGCCATTTAGCAAGGCTTGCGGCCCGGGCAGAAGGCAGCCCTTGATTTTTTAGCCATCCACAACGCAGCCAGAGCAGATGCGCCATTTGGTAATCCGCCTCCATTTCGGCGATTTTTTGTTTAACAAGCTGAAAATTTGCTATTTTTTGTCCTTGAACTTCACGGGTATTTGCGTAAGCTATTGAAGCATCACGACTTGCTCTGATGACACCGGTTGCACCGGCGGCGACGGTATATCGTCCGTTTTCAAGTGCAAACATGGCGATTTTAAATCCCTCACCTTCCATACCGAGCATATTTTCCTTAGGAACACGAACATCCTGAAGAGAAAAATATCCGGTATTCCCTGCTTTGATACCAAGTTTCCCGTGAATCGTTCCGCTTGAAAAACCTGGCATCGAGCGCTCTACAATAAAGCAGCTGATGCCGCTGTGATCACGTTTTTTCTGTTTTTCCTGATCGGTCCAGCAGAAAAAGAGGAAATGATCCGCAACGTCCGCGAGTGAAATCCACATTTTCTCACCGTTCAAAATCCAGTCGTCACCGTCACGGACGGCATAGGAGCGCATCCCTACCACATCGGAACCTGCATTCGGCTCAGTCAGACCGAACGTTGCGAGTTTTTCTCCGCGGGCCTGTGGTACAAGATATTTTTGTTTCTGCTGCTCCGTACCCCAGCTGTAAATGCTCAGCGAGTTGAGCCCCACATGGACGCTCATTGCAACACGCATAAATGTGTCACAGGCTTCAAGTTCTTCGCAGACGATTCCCAATGAAATATAATCGAAACCTGCGCCGCCGTATTGTTCGGGGATACAAACTCCAAGCAGGCCGAGATCAGCCATCTTGTCAAAAACGCTGCGCTCGAAATGTGACTTTTCGTCCCATTCTTTGATGTATGGAGCTACTTCGCCGGCAACAAATTCACGTACCGTCTTCTGCAAAGCCAAATGTTCTTCGGTAAGTTCAAAATCAATCACGATTGTGCCTAGTCCTCGCTGTTTCTTGAAATATGATAGAATTCACGGCATCGAGCCTCAAGGAAAGTCTAACACTTCCGGCAAAATTGAGCGAATATCGGTTCAAATCTTTTTTTGACATGCCTTCTGTTCGCATATGCCTTATCCCCGGTACAATATGAATTTTCACTCGTCGCTACCGACGTCAAATGAGATACTTTTTGTATGTTGAGTCTTTCAAATGCCCTGAGAATTATCAGACGCGAAACGCCAAGGCTTGGTACGGAAAAAATAGAAATCGAACTTGCTTCGGACCGTATCCTGGCCGAAGACATACTGGCAGATTCTGATATGCCTCCATTTGACCGGTCTCAAATGGACGGTTTCGCCGTAATGTCAAAAGACACAAAAAATGCACCTGTACGATTGCGTCTCGTTGGCGAATCAAAAGCGGGACGCGGCTGGAATGGACGATTGAGTCCCGGCGAAGCAGTGCGGATTATGACAGGTGCGCGTTTGCCCCTTGGTGCTGATGCGGTTCAGAAATTAGAATTGGCAACCGAATCAGGTAATTACGTCACAATCGCCGAACCGGTAGAAAAAGGCAGATTCGTTGTAAAGCGCGGGGCAGAAACAAAAGCAGGTACAACTTGCCTCCGGGTCGGAAGGCATCTGACCGCTTTCGACCTTGCCATTCCTGCGGCATTCGGAAAACGCAAAATCAAGGTTTACCGCCGGCCGGAAATAGTAATTATTCCGACAGGCAGTGAAATAGTACCGCCCGCAAGCCGTCCCGGAAGAGATCAAATCCGCGATAGCAATTCCCAAATGCTGGCTGCTTTATGTAGAAAAGCCGGTGGCAACCCGCACATCATGCCGATTGTCAGTGATGAGTTGTCAGAAATCACCTCAGAATTAAAGAATGCCATAAAGCGTTTCGATGTAATAATTACAACAGGTGGCGTTTCGGTCGGCAAATATGATTTGACCGGAAAGGCATTTGAAAATGCGGGGGCAAATATTTATTTCGATCGTGTGAAATTAAAACCCGGCAAACCCGTAACATTTGGGAAAAAAGGACGCGTACTTTTCTTTGGCCTGCCGGGAAATCCCGTTTCGGCGGCAGTTTCTTTTTATTTGCTTGTAAGGCCGGCACTTAGAGCAATGCAAGGAGAGCGGTATGTCTCAGATTCTACGATTCCTGCTTTGGCGGGCGCCAATCTCAAGGCAGTTAGGGGAAGGGATACCTATCTGCCTGTAAAAGTTAAATTTACAGCTAAAGGAATTATTGCGGAACCATTGCGGTGGGCTGGCTCGTCGGACTTTGTTTCTATGGCAGGTGCAAACGGTCTGGCTATTGTTCCCTCAGGTAAAACAATTGCAGCCGGCGAGCCCGTAAGTTTAATTAATTTAACACTTTAACAAACAATGATGGTGAAGACTTCAGAATCAGCCGGGCCAAATGCTCTTGCACACACAGCGATCTATGAAGCAGTTATCCGATTGCTTGGAGATGAAGCACGCGGAAAATTGCTGGATATTCCGGCAGGTGAGGGTGCTCTCGCGCAATCGCTTGCAGATCTTGGATTCAGTGTTGTTTGCTGCGATCTTTACCCGGAAATGTTCAAATTGCCGGAGATCCGAATCAGTCAAGGCAATCTGGATGAGAAATTGCCTTTCGAAGATAGTGAATTCGATTTTATCGTTTGCGTTGAAGGACTTGAGCACATCGAACGTCCGGCCAACGCAATCAGAGAATTTTCACGTGTTCTTCGTCCGGGTGGGAAACTGATTGTTTCCGTGCCGAATATTATGAACATCGAGGAACGCCTGAAATGGCTTTTCTTTGGCTATACATCGCATTTTAAGCCGGTTTCGAAGCAAGCGGCAGCCGAGATATACGGTCGTTTCAACGGGAAAGCAGAAATTGGTCTTCACATCAATCCGATTGGTTATTCGGAACTCCGCTATTTATTGGAAGCAAATGGGTTCGATATTCGACGTGTCGAGATGGACAAGCCTAAGCGTGCCAGCATCGCATTCTGGCCCTTGGTCAAATTGATACAACTGGCAGGGCTTTTGATGCCTGTAGAAAAGCGTAAATCACGCTGGACAGATGAAATAAATGGTCCGGCTGTGTTGACCGGCGGCAATACAATGATTTTCGAGGCCGTCAAGGATTCTAAACCGGAAACAAATGAAGAAACTATCTCATTACGATAAATCGGGGCAGCCAAAAATGGTGGACATAACTCCGAAGCAGGTTACCGCGAGGCGAGCCATCGCTTTTGGACGTGTGAAACTATCCAAAGAGACGATAGAAGTTTTACAAAAAACAGAAAATCCAAAAGGAAATCCGCTTGAAATCGCTAGAATCGCAGGAATTATGGCGGCAAAGCGAACCGCAGAATTGATACCTCTTTGCCATTCGATAAACCTTGGACATCTGGGGATTACCGTTGATTTGACCGATGATGGTGTTGAAATCCGGGCAGAGGCTTCCACTAATGCGCAAACCGGAGTAGAAATGGAAGCAATGACAGCCGTCAGCATAGCTGCATTAACGATTTACGATATGTGCAAGGCTATACAACGCGACATAGAAATCACCGATATCAGACTCGAATTCAAAACCGGCGGTAAATCAGACTATACCCGAACCTGATAAGATACAACCAATTTTTTAGGCATACATCGAACTTTGGCAGTATACTGATCGTAAAGTTAATCAGCAGCCGCTTAACGAACGGAGGAATAACAAAATGCCTTTCAAAATCGAAAAAGACGCTGAACCGCAATTCAATCTTTTATTGGCTGCTACTGCAATAAGCCTTTTGATCTGGTTGATTTCCCTGTTTTTCCCTTTTTTCGGCTATCTGCTTTATCCATTAAGACTTTTTGCTACATTCGTCCATGAAGGCGGCCACGCCATTGCGGGCATCATCTCCGGTTCGGACGTTAGCAGTTTAACCGTTTCACCGGATGGCAGCGGCGAAGTATATTCTATCGGAACCGGCGGCTTTTCGGCTTTGCTGGTCTCAAGCGCTGGCTATCTGGGAACAACAGCATTCGGAACCTTACTACTTTTTTTGATCAGATTCGGCTTTTCAGCCAGAAAAACTTTGTATTTTTGCGGCGGGCTTGTATTTGCCTTAACAGTGTTTTTCGGGTTTCTTGCTCCAATACGTCATCTTTTCAATACGGTAACTATCGGCGGCTTTTTCTTTACTGTTTTTTCCGGGCTTGTAATCAGCGGTATTTTACTTTCGATTGCAAAATATGCCCGTTCGACAGTTGTTAATTTCACAATTGCCTTTATAACAGTTCAGATGCTGCTAAATGCAACTTTTGATTTAATCAATGTTTTCTTTATTTCAACAACCACAAACATGCATTCTGACGCTGCGAATATGGCTGCAGCAACGGGAATTCCTGCCTTCATCTGGGTGTTGATTTGGATTGCTCTTTCGGTTGTCATGATTTCTCTCGGCCTTCGTATTTATGTAATCCGGAAAAATCAACTCTCCGACCGGCTGTACAAAGATCTATAAATTTAAGATTGTGCTTTACAATTACTGATGTGAATAACATCGTCGTTTCAGCATTGTTAACTGCATTCTTGTGCTTTACCGTTTCAGGCCAGACAAAGAAGCCCGAAGCGTTGCAAGAATCACGCCCTCTTTCTCAGTCCCGCCAGATTTTTCTGGTCGTTTCAAATGATTGGAATGATACGGCCGCATCGGGACGATTATTTGAGCGAAAATCCGCAAAAACTACTTGGAAGCAGGTATTAGGGCCGATTCCTGTCGTTTTAGGAAGAAACGGCCTGTCTCCTGCAAATTCTTCAATATCAACGGCAGTTCAAATTAAATATGAAGGCGACGGCAAATCACCTGCCGGTGCTTTTCCTCTTACACAAGTTTTCGGAAAAGCCAAAAAGCCTTTTGGCCGCCTGGAATACATTTCGATTGATGAGTTTACGGAATGCGTGGATGATCAGGAATCTTCTCATTACAATCGAATTGTCAACCGTCTGAAAGTCGGCAATTTCGATTGGGTCAGTTCCGAAAAAATGGCAGAAGTAACGCCGGAATACGACTTGGGCGTCTTCGTGGCCTATAACACATATCCTGTGGTAAAGGGCCGCGGTTCTTGTATATTTCTGCATATCTGGAAAGACGCCGGGACACCTACGGCAGGTTGCACGGCAATGTCACGAGAGGATTTGGAGAATCTGATTAAAAACCTCGGCCCGGAGAAAAATCCATATCTTGTCCAACTTCCATTGACTGAATATCAGAGATTTCAACAAAAATGGACCCTTCCCAAAATAAAATAACCCTTTCGCAAATGCCCATAGGCTCGCGCATTCTGTTCCGGTCCCGTAATGAATGGCGGGCTGCTTCCATTGCCAGGGTTGCCGACGGACGCGTTTCAATTCAAATTGCCTCACCTCTTGGCCGAATTTATCGTATTTCGCGTTCTGCAGATACGGCACTCTACTTCGATGGCAGATTCTATCGCCTCAGGCCGAAAGTAAACTCGGGCGACTTTGTCCCTGTTGCCGTTTACGACCGTCGCTGGTAAACAAGGGTAAAACACGCCATTTGCAATTTTGCAGGATATTGGATTTTTGATGCGCCGCCGCACATGGTAAAATTTAGTTTTTGACCTACTGAAAGATTTTACGCAATGCAGGCTGCAGGCAGAAAAGAGCAAGCTATCGAGGTTCGCGGGGCAAGGGTTCACAATCTGAAGAATATCTCTGTCCGTCTTCCTCTAAACAAACTGACGGTAATCACAGGTGTTTCGGGTTCGGGAAAATCTTCGCTTGCTTTTGATACCATTTATGCTGAAGGACAGCGCAGATACGTAGAATCTCTTTCAGCCTATGCACGTCAATTTCTGGAGCGAATGGATAAGCCGGACGTTGACGAAATTACCGGAATTGCACCTGCCATAGCGATTCGCCAAAAAAACAGTACTAGAAATCCGCGTTCGACAGTTGCCACCCAAACCGAAATCTATGACTACCTGCGGTTGCTTTATGCCAGGGCCGGCGATACTTTTTGTCGCGTTTGTGGACGTCTTGTAAAAAAAGATACTCCCGAATCCGCTGCGGACGCAATTTTGAATGATTTGCCTGAGGGAACACGTTTCTACGTGCTTTTTCCTGTGGAACACGGCGATATTGTCTTTAAAAAAACAAAAAGCGGGCGAACAAAGCAGAAATCAACTCAATTAAGCAGTTCCGCTCTGCTTCTATCACTTTTACAACAAGGATATTCCAGATTTTACCGTAGCGGAGAAGTTTTTGAGATTTCCCGAAGCGAAGATTACCCTTTTACGGATTTTACGGACACTTTCGTCCTCGTTGACAGGCTAAAGGTTTCAAAAGACATTCGCGGCAGGCTGGTTGACTCATTGGAAATCTGCTTTCGTGAATCCGGCTCTGCCACAATCTCTCTGCCAAAATCCGATTCAGGCGATACTACTGCGGAAATGAAATTTTCAACAGGTTTCGTCTGTAAATATGACGGTACCGTTTACGAAGAACCCGAGCCGCAGCTCTTCAGCTTTAATTCGCCTTTCGGTGCTTGTCCGACGTGTCAGGGTTTCGGTAATACAATCGGGATAGACTATTCGCTTGTTATTCCGAATCCCGAACTATCGCTTCGCCAAGGTGCAATTGAACCTTTCACGCGTCCTCAACATCACTGGGCGCAGAAAGAATTATTGAGATATGCAGCCAAGGCAGGAATAGATGTCAATAAACCGTTTGCCGATTTGGACGATTTCCGTCAAAACGCAATTATCTATGGAGATGATGGCTGGCGCGGTGTAAAAGGCTTTTTCGAATGGCTGGAGACGAAAAAATATAAACTTCACGTCCGCGTTTTTTTAGCGAAATACCGCGGATACACAAGATGTCCTGATTGCGGTGGCGGCCGTCTGAGACAAGAGGCCAGAGACGTCAAAATCGGAAATGAGTCGCTCCCTCGTATTCTTTCGATGTCAATTGCTGAAGCCTTTGCATTTTTCGATGCATTGGAGCTATCACCTGAACGCGAAAAAATTGCCGAAAGGCTCTTGACGGAAATCCGGCGACGTTTGAAATTCCTGGTCGAAGTCGGACTTGAATATCTAACGCTGGATCGCCTCGCTGCAACGCTCTCCGGCGGCGAAGCACAGCGGATTCAATTGGCGACTAATCTCGGGTCTCTGCTTGTCGGGACTCTCTACGTTCTGGACGAACCGAGCATTGGCCTTCACCCGCGAGATAACGCTCGATTGGTAGAAATTTTGAAAAATCTTAGAGATATCGGAAATACACTGCTTGTCGTAGAGCACGATGAAGACACAATTCGTGCGGCAGATCACATAATTGACATAGGTCCTTTCGCCGGTGAGCTTGGTGGTGAGGTTGTTTTTGAAGGCACACTTTCTGCACTCTTGAAAAACAAGCAATCTTTGACTTCAAAATATCTTCGGCGGGAGGCGGAGATAAAAGTTCCTTCGCTCCGCCGCCGCCCGTCAGATAAACGAATTGTTATCAAGGGTGCAAGGGAAAATAATCTAAAGTCCATTGACGTCGAAATTCCACTCGGAATGCTTGTTTGTATCACGGGCGTTTCTGGCTCAGGAAAATCAACGCTGGTACATGATATTCTTTATGCGGGATTGAAAAAGCAGCGTGGTGAATTCAATGGCCACGTCGGTGCATTCAGGGAAATCACCGGCGGAGAACATCTTGACGATATTATATTGGTTGACCAATCTCCGATTGGCCGCACTCCTCGTTCTAATCCGGTTACTTACGTCAAAGCCTACGATGCAATAAGAGAAGTTTTTGCAGGTATCCAAACCGCAAAGGCCAAAGGCTTCGGCCCGTCTCATTTCTCTTTCAACGTTCCCGGAGGCCGCTGTGAAACCTGTCAGGGCAGCGGCGTTGTCATCGTTGAAATGCAGTTTCTAGCCGATGTCGAATTAACATGCGAAGATTGCCGTGGAACCCGCTTTCGCGAAGAGATACTTGGCATACGATACAAAGGTAAAAATATTGCAGAAGTCCTTGATATGACTGTTCGCGAAGCAATAACGTTCTTCAGGGACTCAAAAAAAGTTGTCTCCAGACTCCGCGTGCTGGAAGCCGTCGGACTTAGTTATCTCAGGCTCGGACAGTCTGCAACCACGCTCTCCGGCGGTGAAGCTCAAAGAGTGAAACTTGCCGCTCATCTTGCGCAAGGCGGAAAGTCCAATACTCTCTTTATCTTTGATGAGCCGACAACCGGCCTTCATTTCGAAGATATAAATAAATTGCTGAATGCTTTCCGTGCGTTATTGGACGGGGGGGCAAGTCTGGTCGTAATAGAACACAATCTGGACGTGATCAAAACAGCCGATCATGTCATAGATCTTGGTCCTGAAGGAGGCATTGGAGGCGGTCAATTGGTAGCGGCAGGAACACCTGAGGAAATCGCCGAATGTCAAAACTCTCACACGGGGAAATTTCTGAAAAAGGTACTTATTTCTTCAAATAAAAAATAACTCCATTTTACGGTTTGCCACTTAATCATCGCCGAATTTCGCCCGCCAGTAAGGTGCGATTTGTTCGAGAACCTTGCAGTCACAGTATCCGCCATTATTCGTAAGCCAGGCTGTCATTTTGGCAAAATTAAGCCCATTTTCCATCATGTACCTCATTGAGTGTTTTAGACTGTGATCACATTCGCATTCGTAAAGTTCATCCTCGACGTAATCCAATAGCAGGCTGATTGTTTCGGCACCGGCAGGAAGTGTTTCAAGGAAAGTCTGCAGTTCTTCCCCGCTTAATTGTTCCAGATATTCAATGTCCCGTTTTCGCAAAATCGGCATTTGAAATCAGAATATCATCCTCACATCTGTTTGGCTATGGACCCGGTTCGACTTTAAATACGCAGATAATCAGTCCAATGAAATAACCACGTTGCGTAAAGATTGATTAGTATTGACCAGAAGATTAGAGCTTTTTCCGGTTTTGAGATTTTTGCAGGAGCTGACTCCAGGAGAATCAGAAATACCCATGGCAGGCAGGACATCCAATATCTATAGCCAAACTGCCAGCCGCCGGAATTGCCGTGCATCCACAAAACAAAAGTTATAAGGGCAATTGCCAGCCAGGCAGCTCCTTTACGTAAAGGGAAAACCGATCCCCGGCGAAATGCCAAAAGAAGAAACGGACTGCTCATCAAAATTGACGAACTAAAACCATTCGGCACAGGAAGATAAAAAGAAGGTCTGAATTCCCATGGCTTAAACAGCATTTCCCAAATCTGCCGCGGAATGTAATAAATCGAAAAAATCCCGTGATTATACCATGGTTCAGCCAGCACGCCGGGAATCCTGGAGTAACCAAAATCCAAAAATGAGCCGAAGCGGGCATAATTATATGACAGAGTGGCAACGCCAAGAATGAAAGGAATAACACAAAATGCCGCAATGCGTTTACGGTTTTTCACTAGATGGTTGATATAAGTTCGCGGGTGATTAAAAAGCCGGTGTGCGTCAAATGAATTCGGACTATCTGTAATGAAATGAATGAATATCGGGGCAGTCAACAGTACCTCAGTCCGATTACCGAAAGCGATTGCAAAAAAACAACCAGCTACGAAGGGACGTGGCACAATGAAAGTGAAATAGATTGCTGCCGTTTGGGCAAACATCGAAAAACCCAAAGCGATCTGCCAGGCTCCGCCAAATGTCAGATTTGTCCAAGCAAAAGTGCCAAACAAAATTGCCAAAACAAACAAAATAATTCTTTTATCCGAAATACCGTAATTCCTGGCAATCTTCACAAGGAAATATGTTGTCCCGCCGGCAAGTCCTGCCACGATAATTGCGGCCGGCATTACAGATATGAATCCGGCATATTCCAGAGCGGCAAAAGGTAACATGGAAATCACGCTTCCTAAAGGGAAAACCGAATACCAGCTGCCATTAAAAGGAACAAATTCATTCAACCAGGAAGGCGGCGGTTGTGTAAGGCCTGTTTTTCCTTTCAGAAAACTTCCGGCAATGCGAAAAGTATAATCGTAAAAATACTGTGGCTTTGGATTAGAAAAAAAGTAGGCTATTGCAACAAAAAAAGAAAGCAGGATTTCAATTTTTCGGCATGATCTAAGCACCGTAAATTTTTAATTTGAATTCGTCGTTTGCTGTATAGATTTCAGCGCGTTTACCTGCAAAACGCTCCGATTGCTTGAGTATCATAGGCAATCCACCGCGCGGAACATTAGTGCCGTATTCTCTTCTACAGAAAATAGAGGCTATCTGTGGATTCAATCTCTGAGTAATGCCGTATCTGATTGCCCTGCCGGCCGGCGGAACAAAGCCTCGCGTTCGCCGTGGATTGATAAACTCAATAGAATCATCACTTATGACAAGCCGCGTTGCGATATCACGAAGGGCAAAATCGCGATGTATCAACATATTGGCCAATGCTTCGCGAACAGAATATAGATGATATGTCTTTCTATATGCAACCGGAGATTGGACCAGACGGAGATTCTTGCGCGGCCTGTCTTTTGCCAGATCGCAATACCTTAATATAAAACTAAGGAGCAATTCGAATTGATTATGCAAATTACCTGTAATTTCAATTTTTTCCACTAACTGTGTATTTCCGTTTTCGCCGGAAATACGCGTTGCGGTGACCAGAGTACGCGGGAACATTTGGCGAATACTTTCATCACGTCCGAAAAGTAAAAGGGCGGCTACGGTAGGTAAAAACTCATCCGGACCGCCAACCGCCAAGGTCAAATCCTGCTTGAGAAAAGCCGCCGTTTGGTAAAGATTTATTGTCGGGCTCACATCTTCAAACGCAGTTGCAAAACTCCATAACAAACCATCATCAAAATCTTTTTCTGTTGCAGAGAAAAGTGGGATATTTTCGTAACCGAGAGGGCGTATTTCATCCAGCCACATTGAAAGCTGTTCGCGGGAGACTTCGCGTTTCTCTGCCCCGAAACGCATATAAAACCGGCCATCGCGTGTTCGGTATGGCCGGCGGCGAGGTTCTATATCAAGAGCAACGATTCGTTTGCCGCTATCAAACGCTATTGTGTCAATAAGCGGAATAATCGGCGGGACTATCTCTTCGCGGCAAATGCGATTCAATTCCTCCTGAACCCATTCCGGATTACTGACGCCCTCGATGCGCATTTGATCATTGACACCGAAAATGATCGTACCGCCGTCCGTATTGGCCAGTGCAACGATTCCCTGCGTTATTTTCTCGGAATTGGAGAGCCGGACTTTCAGTTCCAGATAGGTATCCTCTCCGCCACGAATAAGCCTTAAAAGTTCTGCACGGGTTGTTATTTGAATTGCCTGATTAGCCAGGTATTCCTGATGGGAACGTTCCGCCGGCAAATCAAAACGTTGGCTGTGTCGGAATCGTCTTCTAGCCATATCTTCCGGCGAAAATTTGTGTCAAGACGGATCGCCGTTTGCTTATCCGCCCGAAATCCCGATTCGTAAGCTCGAGATCTGCTGGATTTTGGCCATTTGGCCTTCTTAGGTTTATTGAATCATTATCTGTACAAAAAGTAAACGCCGCCGCCGGCATCGGAAAAGATAGATTACTGACGGAATACATAGATTCCAAAAGTTTGCAACCGGCTGATTTTGTCCGGCGAACTTATTGAGTTCATTACAGTTTTTGTCTTTAACGAAGTATAATTTCGGGCGTATAATTGATTTGATTCGATTATCAGGTATTTAATCTCGAAAATCCATGAAAGGTTTGTTTTGCGGTTAGAGAGCATATGACGCCAAAAATCGCGGAGGAAAAAAGACTGACAGACCCTCAGATCAGGGTTCGTAGCATAGTCGAAAACATAATCCGCTGCAAATGGTCTCTGTCTGTCCTGGACGCTGTTCGAAATGGTATCAACAGGCCTGGAGCAATACAGCGTACGATTGACGGGCTTACTACCAAAGTAATGAACGAACGGCTGAGAAAATTGGTAAGATTCGGTATTCTGCGTCGTATAAGCTATCCCGAAGTTCCACCAAGGGTTGAATATCAGTTCACGGATTTTGGCAAAAAATTCCTAGCTCTGCTCGATCAAATCGAACAACTTGAAACCGATCTTGAAAACGAACTGCGTGGATAACGGCATAGTTACATCTTACATCAGTCTTGGTTCAAATATCGGCGATCGGGCCGGCAATCTCCTGCTTGCTGTCCGCGGGCTTATTGAGGCAAGTCTTTGTGTCACGAAGCTCTCGGCTATTTATGAGACTGCACCCGTAGATATTGAAACTACAGAGCCTTTTCTGAATATGGTTGCAGAAATCCGTTCAGAAAATGTTTCTCCATCACAGTTGATGGCCCGTCTTTTAAGAATAGAATACCTTCTCGGCCGTACTGATAAATCACTTAAAAAGCCTCGCACGATTGATTTGGACATATTGTTTTTTGGCAATGCGGTTGTTGACAGTGCATTTGTTACGATTCCTCATCCGCGCTTGCATCTTCGCCGATTTGTCCTGATGCCGCTTGCTGAAATTGCTCCGGATTTCATACATCCGCAGATTCACCGTCCGGTTAAATCGCTTCTGACAGACCTGGGAGATACCCAGCATGTTGTACGCTGGCATCCTAACCGTTTGACCGGCAGCAGCCCGGAACCGCTAGACTTGCAAGGAGTAAACGACTATTCTAAATAACAATTTATGGCCTACTTGAAACCCGATAAACCGGAAAAAGTTTTCGTCCCTGCGCTTCGGGAAGCAAAGGAAAAAGGCGAGAAACTGGTCTGTTTAACCGCTTACGATTATCCTACGGCGAGAATCGTGGATGAGGCGGGTGTCGATATGATACTCGTCGGCGACAGCATTGGAAATGTTATCCATGGTTATGGAAACACCATACCTGTTACGCTGGATGAGATATTGCTGGCTGTGAAGGCGGTGAAACGAGGAGCATCCAGGGCTTTGATTATAGCCGATATGCCTTACGGCACATTCCATACGGGAGACAACAAGGCTGTAAGAAATGCTCTTAAATTGATGAAGTACGGCGGCGCAGAAGCAGTTAAAATAGAAGGCGGCCGCAATCGCGTAGGATTGGTAAAACGGCTTGTAGATGAAGAAATACCCGTAATGGCACATATCGGACTGACGCCGCAGTCAGTTCATAAACTTGGCGGCTACCGCGTACAAGGAAAGACGGCAGATGCTGCAAAAGCCCTTATTGAAGACGCTAAAATGCTGGAAGAAGCCGGCGCCTTTGCAATCGTGCTCGAACTTGTTCCGCGTGAGGTTGCCGAGATAATTACTTCTGAACTGAAGATTTCCACGGTTGGTATCGGTGCGGGAAGCTCCTGCGATGTGCAAGTCCTTGTTCTGCACGACTTAATCGGATTTACCTTCGGCCGCCAGCCCCGTTTCGTTCGTCAGTATGCAAACGTCAGTGGCGTTATTACCGATGCGATTATAAACTGGATGGCCGATGTTAAAAGTGGTAATTACCCGAGCGATAGTGAATCTTATCGATTGCCCGACGACGTAAAGCTTGTTGACCTTAAATCTGCAGCGTCGCGTCAATAATATTGCGGCTAATATGGAAATTATAAACCGCAGACAACGAATGGCATCCATTGCCCGGAAAATCCGCCGGGAAAACAAAACCGTTGCCCTGGTACCCACCATGGGTGCCCTGCACGATGGTCATTTCGCCTTGATAAGGGAAGCCAGACAAAGCGCGGATGTTGTTATTGTTTCCATTTTTGTCAATCCGGCTCAATTCAATGATAAAAATGATCTGGAAAGCTATCCCCGCGATCTGATGGCAGATACCGCCGCTCTTGCCGGTTTTGACGTTGATTATGTCTTTGCACCGGAGACAGCCGAAATTTACCCGGACGGGTTTTCTACTTACGTTTATGTCGAAGGAGTTTCGGAAGGTCTCGAGGGTTCCGCGCGTCCGGGACATTTTCGCGGCGTTGCAACAATAGTTACCATTCTCTTTAATGCGATTCGTCCCGATCTGGCTTTTTTTGGACAAAAAGATGCTCAGCAGGTTGCTGTAGTAAAACGACTTACCCTTGACCTTGGATTCGAAACAGAAATTGTCGTTGTCCCGACTGTAAGGGAAAAATCCGGCCTTGCCTTATCATCCCGAAATTCACTTTTGACTGATGAACAGCGCCTGAAAGCAGCCGTTATCTATCGCGGATTGAGTGCCGCACAGGCCGAATTTCGAAAAGGCAATCGAAAAGCCTCCGAATTAATCGAAATCGCCCGGCGGATCATAGAATCCGAACCTGAAGCACGCATTGATTATATTGCCGCAACTGACGCGGAAACATTGGAACCTGTTGAAAGCATTGGAGATAGGCCGGTTTTGTTGTCAACCGCCGTTTACTTTGGCCGCGTTCGCCTGATTGATAATGTAATTTTGGAAAACGGACAGTAAAAAACAATCTAATCTCATCTAAAGTTCTGAAATAGTAAGGCTTCCGCCTGCTATTTCCAACGATATGAAAAACACACTTATCATATTGGTTTTTGCAGTTGTGTTAATGCTGCTAAACGTTGCCGTTCCGGCTCAAACGCGTCTGAATTCGCTTAATGGCGGTTCAGTTGATGTACGTGCGCAGCGCGGAAAAGTCGTAGTCCTTGCTGTCGGTGCAAGCTGGCTTCCTCTATCATCAAAACAGGCCGAGTTCACTAACGTTTTAGCCAAAAAATATTCAGGGAAAAACGTCATTATTTACTTTATCGCTACGGATTCGGCCAACCCGAAATCAAAAAATTACGCTACTGATGAAAAACTAAAGCAATGGGCCGCGGCAAACAGCCTTACGGTTGAGGTTTTACGTGATCCTGAAGGTGAGGTTATTACAAAAACCTTTTCACTGGACCAGTTGCCGGCATTTATCGTTTTGGATAAAAATGGCAATCAGGCCGGAGATGCTTTTACCGGTATCGATCCGAAATTTGATATTACAGTGCCGATTTCTAAAAGAATTGATTCTTTGCTTTAAGTTTTTTCAGGCAGTTTAAACAATTTCAGCATTGTTTGTATGGCTTAAAAACATTGAATAAACCAAACTTATCGGCAGGCCTACAACATTCCAGTAGTCTCCGTCTATTGCTTCAATAAAAAGCGCTGCTTCGCCTTGAACCGCATATGCACCAGCCTTATCGAGAGGATTGCCTGCATGAGACAGAAAATCAATCTCTTTATCCGAAAGTTTTGCAAATTTAACTCTCGTAAGCTGAGTGCCGGAGCGTAAAACATCGTTAAATGCAATTGCTACGCCTGTAAGGACTTCATGCCAGCGGCCTGAAAGCTCTTTTATCATTTCACGTGCTTGCTGATAATCTGCCGGTTTTCCGATAATCGAGCCATCTATTACCACAGTTGTGTCCGCAGCCAGTACGGGAAGCGAATCGTCTTTTTGTTGAACCGCGCGGGCCTTCTCAATTGCCAGGCGTTCGACATAATTGGACGCACTTTCATCCGGCCGGACTGATTCATCAACATCAGGAACAATTACACGAAACGGCCAGCCAACCGAAGTTAGTATTTCAGCTCTTCGCGGACTGCCCGAGGCAAGGATTACCGGTGGTAAAAAAATAGTTTTGCTGGTGCTGTTTGGCATTTTAATCTGGTTTTCGTTTAAGATGATAAATGATTGCAATGAAATCTCAAATCAACGCTTTCGAAGGCCTTTTGTCAGTTCTTGCCGGCCGGTTTCAACAAAACCCGGCTGCTATGCGGGCAATAGTTTTTGCGGCATTCAAAAAGGCTCTTGGCAAATCTGCAGTTCAGTACGCTGTCCCGGCAGATCTCGATAATGATGTTTTGGTTATATCTGTATACGATAAAACATGGAAGCGGAATCTGGAATCGCTTTCTCCGGCAATACTAGCGAAAATAACGGCAATTGTTGGGTTTTCGGTGATTCGTCGGATAGAGTTTCGGATTGCCGGGCCGGAAGTTTTTATTCAAGGCAAATCCGATGATTTACGTAAATATCCAAAGGCTAAGGCAAATGCCCCAAAATGTCCGGACGAAATAAGGCAAAAAGCACAGATCATCCGTGATCCGGCACTTCGGCAGACGTTTACAGAAGCCGCAGGCGCCTGTCTTTCCATTAGACAAAACGATACCAAAGCATAAGACAATTTTATGGACGTCAGAAAAATAGCAGAATTGGCACACCTGGAAATTACCGAAGAAGAGGCGGCTATCTATCAGCCGCAAATGGAGCAAATTGTAAGCTACGTCAAACAGCTGAACGAGCTTGATTTGGATGGCGTAGAGCCGATGCTGGGCGGCTTGACTGAGGAAGGCGAGAAAACTATGGCTTTGCGTGAAGACGAGGTCGCCGATTCGTTTTCACAGAATGAAGCTCTGGCCGAAGCACCGTCAGCAGTTGCCGGCCATTTTCAGGTCCCGAAGGTTTTGTGAGAATTAAAGACTTTAAAGCTCCCGGTATGCTTTTTTCTTTTGCGAAAGCAAAGGCCGGCATTTTGGCCTTTACGGCTTTGTTTACTTTAATTGCATGCAGTATCCCGAATCTTGAACCGCAAGACTGCACTGATTCAAGAACGGCACTGCGCGAATTTTATTCATTTCATTTTGGAAATGATATGCGATTTTCTTTGGATAATTTGAAACTCCGTCGTCCTTTTTTGACGGAGTCATTATTTCAAAGCATAGAGAATTCCCCGCCCGGAACTGACCCCTTTACGGTTGGAACGGATGATTTTCCAAAGGCATTTCGTGTCGGGGCTTGCAAAATTGCCAATGATGGTAATCCTTTATTCGAAGTCCTGCTCTTCTGGAAAGATGATCGCCGTAGCGAACAGCGCTCGATTTGGGTCAGTATGCGAAAACAAAACGACAAGTGGTTGGTGGACAAAATTTCACAAGTAAAACAATGATTAAGCAATACATCGCGAAAACTTTAGAGAACGCCGAAAGGCTGAATGAAAAGTTGAATTGTTTTCTTTCTGTGGAGAGTGAACATGCTCTGGAACGCGTGGAAATACTCAGCAGAAACACATCACCTTTACCGTTGGCAGGGACGCCCGTCGCCATCAAGGACAATATCTGCACCAAGGGCCTGCAAACAACCTGCGGCTCGAGGATTCTGGCCAATTATCGTGCCCATTATGATGCAACAGCCGTGCAGCGTCTGAATGAGGCCGGCGCAATAATAATCGGTAAAACAAATCTGGATGAATTTGCAATGGGTTCGTCCAATGAAAATTCAGCCTTTGGGGTTGTCCGGAATCCATGGGATCCTGAACGCGTTCCCGGAGGCAGCAGCGGCGGTTCAGCGGTAGCAGTGGCTGCGGGAATAGTCCGGGCCGCTCTTGGTTCGGAAACCGGAGGCTCAGTCCGGCAACCGGCTGCACTTTGTGGTATTTTCGGACTCAAACCTACTTACGGGCGAATTTCACGCTACGGGTTGGTCGCCTTCGCATCGTCTCTCGACAATATCGGCATTTTTGGTCTTACGGCTTTGGATGCTGCGAGAATTCTGTGGGTTATTGCCGGCCGGGATGAAAAAGATGCAACCTCCGCAGATGTGCCCGTTCCGGACTATGAAGCAACAATAAACGACGATATCGCGGGTAAAAAAATCGGCGTGCCCCGTTCGTTTTTTGCTGATGGCATCGATCCCGAGGTTCGTGCAGCGGTCGAACAATCAATCGAAAATTTCAAGTCGCTCGGCACTCAAATCGTGGACATCGAACTGCCGCATGCTAAATACGGAATCGCGGTTTACTATATCATCGCAACTGCCGAAGCCTCTTCAAATCTGGCTCGTTATGATGGTGTCAGGTATGGTTTTCGTGCCGAAGATTCCGAGACGTTGCGTAAAATGTATTTCCGGACGCGCGAAGAAGGTTTTGGAGCAGAAGTTAAAAGGCGTATACTGCTTGGGACTTATGTACTCTCAAGTGGATATTATGACGCATATTACGCACGTGCCCAACGTGTACGCCGCCTTATTAAGCAGGATTACATAGAGGCATTCAAAAAATGTGATGTTATCTTAACGCCGACGTCTCCGACAACCGCCTTCAGAATAGGTGAACGTTCAGAAGATCCTTTGGCAATGTATTTAAGCGACATTTATACAGTATCAGCGAATTTGGCTGGTGTTCCCGCTGTCAGTATTCCCTGCGGTATTTCCGGCGAAGGGCTCCCTATCGGAACGCAATTGATAGGAAATTTCTGGTCGGAAAGCCTGCTTTTGAACATGGCAAATCTATACGAAAACAATTTCCCCTTAGGGCAAAAGCCGTTGATTTTTGCCGAATAGGTAAATGCTTCAATTAATCCGCAATTGCGTGTATTCCAGATTACGTGAAAGAATACCAAGTTCAGTTTCAGGCAGGATTGAATGCCATCTGGTGGAATTTGTAATAATCTCCTGTGCTTCATCGGCAGTAACCGGCCTTGAAAACAAATATCCTTGTCCGTATTCGCACCCGAGTATGCGGAGCTGGTGCAAATGATGCACGGTTTCGACGCCTTCGGCTACTACATCCAGTTTAAGAGCCTTCGCCATAGCTATTACGGTACGAACTATCTCGCCATTATCGGCCCCGTTCTGCATTGACGAAACAAAGGACCTGTCAATTTTAAGCGTGTCAACCGGAAGCCGCTGAAGGTAACTGAGACTGGAATAACCGGTTCCGAAATCGTCAATACTCAGGCCAACGCCGAGATCCTTGATTTTTCTAAGTATTGTAATCGCCCGATCGGCATCTTCCATAACTGCACTTTCCGTAATTTCCAGTTTTAATCTGTCCGGAATAGTCTCGGTTTCATAAAGTATTGAGCGTAAAGCATCAACTATGCCTGACCTTGAGAGATGCCCGGCTGAAAGATTAACACTTACGAAAAGACGCCTGTTTTCGAACTGACGGTTCCAGGCCGCTAGTTGTTCGCACGCCGATCGCAATAACTTGATTGTGATCGGTTGTATAAGCCCGGAAGCCTCGGCAACGGAAATAAACTCCTGTGGTGTAACCAGCCCACGGCAAGGATGATTCCATCGTACCAAAGCCTCAAAACCAGCCAATTCCATTGCATCTAGATCTATTATCGGCTGGTAGTAAAGCACAAATTCATTGCGTTCAAAAGCGAAACGAAGGTCAGTTTCTATCTCCAGTAGTTTGACTGCCCTTTCGTGCATTATCGTATCGAAAACGACGATATCGCGGCCGGTCTCTTTTGCATGATAAAGTGCAATATCGGCGTCCCTCAAAATCTCCTCCGGTGAGTTATAACGCTTGCCTGATATTGCTATGCCGGCACTTGCTTTTGTAAAAATAGATCGACCGTCTATGTCAAAGCTATCGGAAAGAGCGGAAATAATTGTTTCGGCGTAACGCTCAGCTTCTCGTTCCGATTTGATAAAAGGGAGCAATACGGCAAAGTCGTCTCCGCCAAGCCGGCTGACAACCCCAAGATCTTTTATTGAATTGACTAGGCGTTCTCCCACCATTATCAATAGCCGGTCACCGATAAAATGGCCAAGACTGTCGTTTACAGTCTTGAAACGATTCAAATCCAGAATTATTACGGCAAATTGGGCATTTTCCGCAGTGTTGCGCAGGCATTCCGCTGCGGATTCCAGCAGCTTGTTGCGGTTTCCAAGACCAGTCAAAGCATCGTGGTAAGCTGCATGTCGAAATCTTTCACGGCTCTCGCGTAATGCATGCGCGCTTTTCTCCAATTCATCTATATAGTGCTGCAGTTCTGCAACGTGGACTTCCGCCTGTTCAGCTCTGAAACGTTCTGCGGTTTCGGCCGTTGCCGCTTCCCTCCGCATCCAACGGACAAAACGTATATGCCGTACAATAATCAGGACAAAACATATTACACTTACGACAAATGTTATGGCCGCTACTGTTTTCTGGCCATAATGTAAGAGAAAAGAAGCGCAAGCCAATGCAATCGCCCCAACAGGCATCAAAAACAGAATGTAAAGACTGGTAATCGTTACACGCTTATTCATAATAAAATTGATGAGAATACCTGGCCGGGAAACTTAAATTGGGCATTATTGCGGGAGAATAAGGTAAGGGCGTAAAAGCCTTTGCAATAATAGCCCAAATAAGAATAAATTACCAGAATTTTTTTCATCAACAGATAAAAGAAAAAGCGGCCGCGAAGGCCGCCTGAATTTTGTCAATTCCCAAGGGTTAAATCAGGTCATTCCTTGATTCCGACCTGGGTCAAGGCATATGCGTAATCGAAGGCTATTTCCTTAAGCCGATCATATCGTCCGGACGAGCCTCCGTGGCCGGCGCCCATATTGGTACGAAGCAGGATGACGTTATTATCCGTCTTCATTTCACGAAGTTTGGCAGCAAATTTCGCTCCCTCCCAATACGGTACCTGGCTGTCATTGAGCGAAATTTCAATCAACATATTCGGGTAATTCTGAGCTTTTACGTTATCATATGGTGAATATTTGACCATATAATCCCAGGCCTTCTTGTCGTCGCGAGGGTTTCCCCATTCAATCCATTCTGCTGTTGTCAGCGGCAATGTTTCGTCAATCATGGTGTTCATTACGTCAACGAAAGGAACCTGAACAATCGCAGCTTTGAACAGCTCAGGAGCCTGATTGACAACAACGCCCATGAGTAACCCGCCTGCTGATCCCCCCTGTATGACCAGACGATCCGGTGACGTATATTTCTCTTTAATCAACCATTTGGCAGAATCTATAAAATCATGAAAAGTATTCATTTTCTTGAACATTCGTCCATCCTGCCGCCAACGTTCACCTAATTCCCCGCCGCCACGAATATGTGCGATTGCATAAATCATACCGCGATCAACCAGACTAAGCCGAGATACGGAGAAATTAGGCATTGTAGAATAGCCGTAAGAGCCGTAAGCGTATAAAAGCATTGGAGCGGAGCCGTCCAATTTAGTTCCCTTTTTCATCATTAATGAAATCGGGACTTTGACCCCATCCCGGGCAGTAGCCCAGACTCGTTTGGTTTCGTACCTGGTCTTATCATATCCGCTGGGTATTTCCTGCTGCTTTATCAAAGTGCTTTTTTGTGTTTTGAAATCGAATTCGTATGTAGAATTCGGTGTGATCATTGAGGAATATGAATAACGAATTACCGGCGTGTCATATTCCGGATTGAAAGCCAGATTGATCGTATAGACCGATTCCGGCGTTTCAATTCGTGATGACGCCCTGCGTGTTTTGAGATCAATGACGCGGAGATATTCAAGGCCGTTTTCCAATTCGGATACAACTGCGTAGTCTTTGAAAAAATCAATGCCATCAATCTTTACAGCCGGATTATGAGGGATGAAATCTTTCCAGTTTTTCTCCGATGGATCAGAAAAAGGAGCACGGACAACTTTGAAGTTTTCTGCATCTTTGTTTGTTGTAATAAAAAACTCTCCGTCATTGAAATCTGCCGAATATTCATGCCCTTCCCTTCGCGGCGAAATTAAGCGAAATTCACCCGTCGGGTTATCCGCCGGAAGATAACGGTATTCACGCATGGTCTTAGCTACGGAGCCGATGAAAAGCATTTTACGGTCACGCGAGCGCCCGATCCCGACATCGAACAGTACATCTTTCTCCTCGTAAACTAAATCGCTGCGATCGCTTCCTACGGTATGACGCCAGATTTTGTCCGAACGCTTGGATACGGCATCTTCCTGGCCAATAAACAGATATTTGCCATCCGGCGACCATTCGGCACTGGTAACCCGTTCAATCTTGTCGGGAAGCATCTTCCCCGTCCGTAAGTCCTTTATTTGCAATGTATATTGCCTGTATCCGGTTGTGTCCGTTGCGAAAGCAAGCAGGTTGCCGTCATCACTGGGTTCGAAAATCGAAATCGCAAAATAATTGAAACCCTTTGCGAGCTCGTTTTGATCTAATAAAAGCTCAGCTTCGCTTAGATCCTTTGACTTGCTGCGGTAAAAAATCGGGTATTGTTTCCCTTCTTCGGTTTTGGTGAAATACCAGTAATTTCCCAGACGATACGGGACGCTCATATCTGTCTGCTTGATTCTACCGAGCATTTCGTTATAAAGCCTGTCAACCAAGGGCTTGTATTTGCCCATATGATACTCGGTATAAGCGTTTTCAGCTTCGAGATATTTGATAATTTCCGGGTCTTTTTTCTCATTTCTGTCGCGCAGCCACGCATAATTATCAACAATTTCGTATCCGTGAATTTTAAGAACCTTAGGCTCTTTCCTGGCAATTGGTGGTTTCATATCTGATTGAGCGTAAAAAATTCCACAAAGCGATAAAAATAAAATAGCAAATCTTAAAGACTTAAAACCTTTCATCCGGCCCTCTCCTGTTAAATGATGGAATTTCGGCTAGCTTAGCACGCAATAACATTACGTGAAAGCACGATATATAGTTTCCCAAAATCCGCATTCCACCGCAGCTCGCAATCGAAATAAAAGGAAAAGCCCCGGTTCGGGGCTCTTCCAGTATTTCAAGATTGAGCGAAATACAACCTCGTCAAAAAGTGCTTACCTTTGATCGAGCGGTACGTACTTAAGCCCTCTCGGCCCTACATATTCAGCACGCGGTCTGATCAATTTGTTATTAGCGTATTGTTCGAGGATATGACCTGTCCAACCGGATATGCGGCTGACGGCAAAGATAGGTGTATAAAGGTCAAGTGGAATGCCCATCAGGTAATAAGTAGATGCAGAATAAAAATCCACATTCGGGTACATCCCTTTTTTCTCCTGCATCAGTTTTTCGATCCGCTGGGACATTTCGAACCACTTTGTTACACCGGTTTTTTCGGCCATCTTTTTTGAAAATTTACGCAGCCATGTAGCACGCGGATCTTCAGTTTTGTAAACTGCATGCCCGATGCCCATAATCTTGCGTTTCTCCGCCAGAGCCTTGTCAACCCATTCATCTACTTTGTCCAGATCGCCAATTTCCAGCAGCATCTTCATTACATTCGTGTTGGCTCCACCGTGTAATGGACCGGCAAGGGCTGCAATTCCTGCTGTAACTGCACCATACATGCCGGCAAGAGTTCCGGCGACGACCCTGGTTGTAAATGTCGAAGCATTTAGCTCGTGGTCCGCGTGAAGAATCAAACAGATGTCAAACATCCGAGCTTCTTCTGCGTCCGGTTTTTCACCACGGAGCATATATAGGAAGTTTTCGGCGATAGATAACCCTGGATCGGGTGGAACCACTTCTTTGCCGCTGCGGATGCGATCCCAAGCCGCTGCAATCGTCCCTAACTGCCCGGTCAGGCGAATTGCCACACGCGTAGCAGTTTCACGATCGGTCCCATGCCCGTCTTTGTCATAAAAATCCAAAGCCGAAACCGAAGTGCGCAAAACATCCATCGGATCGGCATCTGCCGGAAACTGTTTCATCAGCGAAATTACAGAATCCGGAACCGCATAATTCGCACGTAATTTACTTACGTGTTCATCCAGTTCAGTCTTGTTGGGAAGCCTTCCGTTCCAGAGTAAATAGATAACTTCTTCGAAGGTGGAGTGCTCAGCAAGGTCGTGAATATCGTATCCCTGATAGATTAAAATCCCTTGCTCGCCATTAACGTCGCCGATTGAACTTTGGGCTGCGACCACGCCCCGAAGACCGGCTGTTGCTGTACTTTCTGTAGCTGTTGTCATTATGTCTGATACCCTTGAATTATTTGATCATTACGCAACATTATATTGTAACCAAGCATCGCCCGGCGGACAAGTTAGACATTGCAAAATAGTTCTAAATCGTAGAATTTAATCAATAAAAACCGGCTTCAGGGATGAAAGATGTCCCCGAAGCCGGTCCGATTCGATTCAAATCCTTTTATTTCTATCTATTTAGCTCAGCGTATCTGTGTCTCGTAAGAAGATTTAATCCGCAATTGTTGAGATTTACTCAAACGGATATGCTTGCCGCGCTCGATAACGACAGAACCAACCCCAAACGCGGCTCCGACACCTGCACCGATAGCAGCCCCAACAGGACCGCCGGTTATCGCTCCGATCGTGGCGCCCGTGCCGGTAGAAGCTCCTATTTTGATTGAATCATTTTTCAAAGTGCCGCGACCAACCGCTGTTCCCTCATCATCAACTGTCTTTACGTTATCACCGCGAACAGGCAAAACTTCTGTTACCAGAGCATTGAAATTGCTCCAGCGCCGCTCGGACAGAACAATACGGTCAAAAGCCAAAAGCAGTTCCGATCTGCGTTTCAAACGCCCGGGACGGGTAACTTTTTCGATGTGTCCTTCAATGACAGCGCCGGCTATTTCAACCGGTGAAACCACCCTTGCGGTGAATTTATCACCTTCGCGGTTTCGTTCTGTGTCCAAAGCCTCGTCCAACTCGATAATTATTTCAGTATCCCGCGGAACAATAATAATAGGATCGTCTGATGAAACGTAAGCAACCTTTTGAATGGTAGAAACACGCGGTGATTCTGTTGTATTCGTTGTGGCAACAGACTCCGGGGTAGAAACTGTTGTTTCGGAGGTTAGTGAGATGTTCACTTCATCAGCCGAAGTCTGACCCGACCTGGTTGTCGCAGTTGCCGCCGGAATATCCATTGCTCCGCGTTTGGCTAAATTCCCCGGAATCGTGGCGTCAAAGGCTTTCTTTTCGTAGCCCGCGGAATATCCTGCCTCAAACCCCTGGCGATATCCATCACGGTAATCCTCAATAGTCCCGTAATCTTTGTTAAAGGCACGATCAGCCTTATGATAATCCTGGTGATTTGTGAAATCCCTCGCCTTACCGTCGATAACATCGCGATATCCGGCCATATAACCATCCGAATAACCCGTCCGGTAGCCACGCTGCAATGCAACACCTGTTGATACCTGAGCCGATGCCGGCACCGCCAAAAGCCCCGCAATCGAAACAAAACTAAGAGACAAGCCTAGTAAGGCGGCCGCTAACTTACGTATTTTCTTCATTTTACCTCCTAATGAATGTGCTTGAATGGTTTCGAGTAACGCCCTTCGGATGGCGGATCCGTAATATCGAACCCGTTTAATCTCATAGATTTATAAACTATTGCTTAAGAAATTACAAGAACTTTTATGCATTTTGCTTAAACTTTTTGAAAATTGAACAAAAAAAGGCGGCAGTTGACTGAAAATGTCTTCCGCCGCCTTTTGCGCTTTCAGGAGGAAGCCTTCTAGAAAAGCGCTCTCTAGAAGCTCTTGCGAAATAAATACGAGGCGCGTATGAAAAAAGTTCTGGCGTTACGCTCGAACCGCGGCTCGAATTGCCCTGTAATCGGACTAAAACCGTTATAATTAAAGTTATCGTTATAGCCTATATAAAAGGCTGTACCGGGGTTTGGATTCCACCCAAACAGCAATTGGCCGGCAGCATTTGCCCTAAGAGAGTCGTAATCCCAACGAGCCCGCACAAACGTAAATCGTGAAAATTGGTAAGTCGAGCGCAAAGTAAAAATGTTTGTATCGAAAGCCGGCAAATCCGTGTCTTTTCTTATTAGACGGCTTTTTGTGTAAGACAACGAGATCCGAAGCGGATCCGTCGGCTTATATTCGAAACCGGCCTCAAAATCAAATTGCCGGCCCCGTCCTGGATCCAATGCCGGAGGTTCAGGCAAAACGGGGCGTGGTAATGTAGGATTTGTCGCAAAAATGCCAAGCAATCGTAAGTATTCGTTATATTCAGGACTTGCCAGATAATTACGAAATACTCTGCTTACACGGGTAAAACGCGGGCCGGCCCCAAAATCATAATCGAGAGCGTTAAAGATGGAGCCGACAAAGCCATAGAAATTGAACCTTTTGTTGAGAGTTTTATTGAAGTTGATACTAAAGTAAGGGCCAAGGGCGGAGCGGGTCGGCATTCCAAAAAATGCTCCGTTTATTCCGGATGCCGGATTTCTTTTTGCCCCGAATTCCTCTTCATAGATTTTTTCGAATTGGAGACCGGTTTCTGCGTTCAACCGCAAATTACCGCGAAGATTAAAATCTGCATTTGCCCCGATTAAAGCTTCCTGAACGCGCCCGCTCCAATCATAAACCCAGCGTGCAAATTGCCTTGCATTTGCCCTTATCAGCAAATTCTCCGGCCTGGATTTTGTACTAAATCGGCTGGCGAAAAACAATGTATTGGTATTGGTCCTACGGGTAAATCCGGCATCTGTCCTGTAGTCGGCTGAGCGTCCCGTTGCTTCGATAAAATAACCAAAAAGGTCTGTTGTATGGTCTAAATTTACGACATAGCCGACACCGTTACCGGTTCGATATTCCGAAGTATCACGAACAGGATCATAGAAAAATTTCCTCGAATGTGTACCAAGCACCTGAAATTTTGAAATTGTTTTTTTATTCAGCTTGAAACTTCCATCAAAACCACCGGTGAAATTTCTATTAAAGGGAAAAGTCCGCGCCGTAGCTATGAAGCCGAGGTTATTCTCGGCACCGATATCACGTTTTACCCGAAGAATTGCAAATGAGGCATTTTTATCAACGAATGGCTCGATGCCGCAATTTCGCCGATTTTCGGGTGGATCTGACTCGCGAAGTCTTTGGCACACAAGAAGTTCGCCGCGCTCATCTTCAGAGAAATTGCCCGGAGCATTGTCCGATGCTGCCAGCAGCCCGAAGGAATTCTTACCTGTCTTGCCTGTAAGTTTTACGGCAAAGTCAGGATCAACGATTGTCCTTGAATAAAACGGATTTAACGGCGTATCGAATATCTCTTTTCCCTCCAGGAAAAACGGCCTCTTTTCTTCGAAAAAGATTGGAAACCTTTGATTTGCTGTTACAACCGGAGCATCGGCTTCTATTTCCGCATAATCCGGATTGATTGCGGCATCGAGTGTAATATTTGGAGAAATCGTATATTTCAGATTTAGGCCTAAGTCATATTTGATCGGATCATTTACAAATTTACCCGGATCACGTACTCCTATCGGGTTGAAAATCGGATCAAATCGTCCGAAAGGCGCAAAGCCTGCACGCGGTATCGTCCGCTTTCGGCTGCCGGTTTCTGAAATGGTAACGCTCGGTACGATCTCCAGCGTGCGTTCGTATTTAATTCCGTCGAAACCCGTTATCTTTCCATGCTTTATCAGAAAACCGGAGACATTTCGGTCATCCGGCAACCACTGATCGAATTCATCATTGAAACGGTCAATATTACGGGCTGCATTAAATCCCCACAATTTGCCTTCACCCGCAACATAACGAAGTGATTTGAAAGGGATTTTTACCTCAACCGACCATCCCCAGTCTTCAATCACGCCTTTCGATTCCATTACAATATCTACGCTGAAATCCGCACCGCGTCCTTCCGTATAAATACCATCCTGTTGAATACCAAGAGGATTAAAACCGAGAATATATGCGCGGCGTTGGTCGTTATATGTATCCAGCCATACACGGACATTGTCTTCATTAAAAACATTGTCGCGTTTTGCAATAGTTGCACGAATTTTGTCCCTTTCGTCCCAACAGCGAAAGCCAATGTAAAGATTCTTTGCATCATAAAACATATAGACTTCGGTCGGCTTTGATGGGGCTACGTTGTCGCCGGGATTTACCTGAATGAAATCCTTGAAAACTGCCGCTGTTTTCCAGACTTCCTCGGTAAGGCGGCCATCAATTACTATCTCAGTCTCAAATTTCGGTATCTTTATTGGTACTGCCTTTTCCGGAGGCACGGCTACGCGGCCGATTTTCTTTACAGCCGGAACCGGCGAATTATCGGGATCCGGCCTGGAAATCGCCTCCGTAACAATTGATGGCTGACCGAAAACAGATGTGCAAATTAAACAAAGTACTAGTGCGGAAAAAATTCGGTAAATCATAATTTGAATTATTTGAACGAAAACGACAGCCGTACCGTGGTATAAAACAATATTGAGATGATTTTCTTTTTTACGGCGCGGCTGCCGGTATGAATAACTTAACGTGAAAATTACGAATTTGTTTCGAGCCTTTCTTTGGCTTCAAGTATTTCGACAACAACTTTTAATTACCTTAAAATCCTGTCGAGGCGTGTTTACTGCAGCCATTAAGGGCTCTTAAGAAATGCAAGCACCTTGTGCGGCGAAAACTTTGGTCAATTGACATAAAGCTGATCCCTGGAGCGAATTGTTACTGCAAAATCCATTCCGGCAAACACGTATTTACGCTTTCCGTCGCCAATCGACCATCGACCCGTAGAAATCTTTTTAGCCAGCGGAAAGCCGTCAAGGGCAACATCAATAGCATTGGCAATTACTTCAGCCCCGATATTTGATGGTAAGGTTACAACGATTGAACCGTCAGTGGATTCGGCATTGATGGAATTGAAATCTCCGTCAAGGTAAGCCTCGGAATCTACGGCATCTACGGCTAAATCTCCCGTAAATCCCACGACGCGAACTAAAGATTCAACGCTCTTAAGAGAAAGACTGCCCTCAGAATCACGTATGTCAATCGGACCACCATCTCCTGCCAGCTCTAAATTGCCCTTGATGTCCTGAATCCGGATACCAAGTTTTGAATTGACCTTGATATTTGATTTTTGCGGAACTGCCAGGTCAAGTTTACAGTTTGATGGAAAAAACCCGGATTCGTCCGATTCCGCAATTTCCGGCACCGTGATTGTCAGCTGGTCGTCGGTTTTGGAGATTGATGGTTTAAGAGATACTCTTTCTTTTGTCCGTGTAATTGAAGTAACGGAAAAACTAATTTCCTTTTTCTCCATCAAACCCCGAATTCTTACCTGGCAGTTAGGCGACAATACAACAATCCTTTTGACACCTTCAGCCGAAATACTCTCGGCATAACGCCCGACAAAAGGAGGGAAAACACCATTCATCGCAGGGATAAGCGGCTCTCGAATCCCGTTGTTTGAGAGAATAGGCGCAACGACTACCTTGTCTGGCAGATTTGCCATATCCTTGATTTTCGCGGCATTCATTTCCTTTAATTTCTCAAGTTCGGCTTTTTTTATCTCTAAGGCTTCAATATCCGCAGACGTTTTTGCGGCATCTGCGACAGCTTTTTCAACCTCGGCAATTGCTTTATCTACCGCAATTGCAGCCTCAACCCTCAGACGCTTGTTTCTGGATGTAACTGCCTCAGGCATTGCCGGTTCAGCAGAAGAGTCCAGACGTGAAGATGGAAGATCAATCACTGTACTCAATGGCTTGCCGTCTGTTTTGCGTGTAATTGCAATAGAGCCGTTTACATTACTAAGGCGAACCGAAACAGTGCCATTACCAATTTTGCCGGACAGGTTACGACCGATAAATCCGCTTTTACGAACTGAGAGGCCGACATCGTTTGTTATGTTTCCATTAAGCGTGTCGGCCCTTAGGACAGCATCCGAATTTGACGGAACAAGTAAGACAATTTTACCGTTGACGGTCTCCAAATTAATCCGCCCTTTACCTTCCAGACGGTCAAAGTCAGCCAATACTTCTCCATTTACCGTCGATAAGCTGACCGCACCGCTGAGATTGACACCGCGGACTGTTCCGTTTACCGCAGATGCCCTGACGCGGTTAGTAAAGCCAGTAATGGTGATTGATCCGTTTACGGTCCCGATTTCATCCAAAACTGCATTTTGCGGCACCTGCAACTTAAAAGACACGTTAACCCGATCTTTAGAGCGATTATCACCCTCGCGCCAAACCCGATTCTTGTAGTCGGCCCGGATATTCAAAAAATCCGGTTCGGAATCAATTCGTATATCGACGCTTTCTAATGCTTCCCGGGTTTCTGCCGTTTTAACCGCCACAAGGCGTACTTCATCACGATCCCACGCTTCAACCTCTATCGCCCCGTTTACATTAGAAACTGAAACCCTGCCGCCTTTTGACAATTGAAAGGTTTTTTCTATGGTCTCCGATTCATCGGAAACTGACTGTTTATAAGATTCAGTCTCTGTGAATGAAATGTGATAGTTTCGGGCCGGGGAATTACTGTCGCCGCCTGAATTAAAGAGCAAACCCGCGAAAACTAACGTATAAAGCCAATTCATAATTTACTCCGGATTTACGACTTGTATGTCGGAATCTCGCCAATCTACACAAGAAAACACCGTGAAAGGATGTTTTGTGACAGAAATTTAATTTTTTTTTCGCTTTGGGCGGAATTTGTAAAGTTATTGAAAATTGTTTTCAAATTAAGGCTTTACGTTTACATATTCACTATGATTTGCTAGATTATAAGGTTTGAACAGGCTCGGAAACGGAGACAGAAAATGAATCTAGAAAAGACCCGGCTACATATACTCCGCAAAGCCGACGGCCTCTCATTGAAGGCCAAAACCGGCGTCTCTCTCCATTGCCATACTGAACACTCCAAGGAAATGCTGGATTTTATCCCGCATTATGCCGAAAAATTGCCAATTATAGCCACTTTTTGGCGTCGCGAAAGAGAGCGTTACCTTGCCCGTGAAGGTAAAGGTATTGATTTTTCAACAGCTTACTGGTCTCCGCCGCTTTCGCCTGTTGAAGTTTATGATATTGAACGACGGCAGATCGAAGATGCCGGCCTGGAATCTATAGTCTCGCTCACCGACCACGACAGTATCGTTGCGACTTTGAACGTTAACGAATTACACCCGAATCAAAAGGCCCCGATTTCCATGGAATGGACCGTGCCCTACGATTACGGTTTCTTTCACGTTGGGGTTCACAATCTACCTAAGCAGCGGGCAGAGGAATTAACCGAAACGCTTCTTGAATTTACATTCAATAAAGAAAATCACTCTCATGAACGGCTTACAGAGTTGATGGCAATGTTGAATGAAATTCCGCAGGTTTTGATAATCCTGAATCATCCGCTCTGGGATATCGAAATTGTAGGCCAACAACGCCACGAGATTCTTCTGCGGAATTTCATCAAAACTCACGGAAAGTGGATTCATGCATTTGAAGTCAATGGTTTCCGTTCGTGGTCCGAAAACAAGGCAGTAATTGAACTGGCTGAAAGTCTCGGTATTCCCGTCGTCACCGGCGGAGACCGCCATGGATGCAAACCGAATACAGTTATCAACCTGACCAACGCCGCAACTTTTGACGAATTCGTGGAGGAAATCAGATTTAGTAAACGGAGCGAGGTAGTTTTGATGCCGGCCTACGAGCAACCGCTGCATTCGCGACAACTTGAATCATTTGCCGAGATTCTTTCACACTATCCACATTTTCGCGAAGGCCGGCAGCGCTGGTTCGATCGTGTATTTTTTGATACCGGCGACGGTCAAGGCGTTCGTTCCCTTGCTTCGCACGGCTGGAAACTTGGCGGCCCCCTATGGCTGAGGTGGGCGATTTGGACTCTTGGTGTCCTTGGAAGCCCGACGGTCAGACCAGTATTTCGTTTAGTAAGAAAATCTGCGGACCGGGTTCCAAAAACACTCGAGCGGGCAAAGTTTCAGCGGCCGGATGTTTCCGATTTGCTTGAATATCTTTACCCCGATTCTGTTTCCGAATCGGTTGTTTGATCTGCCGGAGTTTTATATCCGGCGTGTAATTCAAGGCGGTCTAAATGGCCGCCTGTAAGTATTTAATTGGCTTAACTTGTGATAAAAATTCCCCGACTGGCATATTTCCCCGACTCTTTTCTGGAAGTCAACGGCGTTGCTATGACAAGCAACCGCTTTATGCTCTATGCAAAGGAAAGGAATTTGCCGGTACTTTGTATTCACGCCGGCCCCGGAAATGAAACATATTCGGATGGTTCAGTCAGTTATTTATCATTAAAACGTTCACCTCTTTCATTTCAGCTAGATGAAGAGCTGGCTTACGATCCTTTTTTTCAAAGATACGCTAAAACAGTCCGCCGAAAACTTCTCGAATTTCGACCGGATATAATTCATATTACAGGACTTAATGACGTCAGCATTTTGGGAAATTATCTTGCCTGGAAATTAGACATACCTGTGCTGGGATCCTGGCATACAAATTTGCATGAGTTTGCCGCCCGACGTCTTATGAAATTAGGGAAATTTCTTCCCGACGCAATGTTTCATTCTCTGTCAGGTATTGTCGAGCAAAAAATTCTTGAGGGAGCTCTGCTATATTACAAAATTCCGAAAGTAGTACTGGCTCCTAACCAGGAGTTGGTAGATATTTTGGCAAAAAGCACCGGCAGAACTGCCCGTCTGATGACGCGTGGAGTGGATACGGAACTTTTCAATCCACAAAAGAGAACTGCTTATGATGGAAAGTTTCGATTAGGTTTTGCGGGTCGTTTGCGTGCTGAGAAAAACGTCAGGATGCTGGTTGATCTTGAAAATCGTTTGATTGCCGCCGGCAAAAGCGGATTCGAATTCTTAATAGTAGGTGAAGGCAGCGAACGCGAATTCCTCGAAAAAAACATGAAATTTGCGCATTTTACAGGCTTTCTCGAAGGGGAAAAATTGGCAGAAACCTACGCAAATATGGATTTATTTATTTTCCCGTCAGAAACTGACGCATTTGGAAATGTCGTCCAGGAGGCAAACGCTTCCGGGGTTCCGGCCATCGTAACAGATAAAGGCGGCCCGAAATTCGTTGTACAGAACGGAATAACCGGTTTTATCGCTTCCGATTCTGAACAATTTGCAGAATATACGATCCGACTTATGGATAATCCGGCCGAACGTTCTAAAATAGCACAGGCAGCATTGAAATTTGCCAGATCGCGTTCATGGAATGTAGTTTTCGATGGCGTTTACGATGCATATCGTGAATGTATCGATATTGCCCTTGCCAAAAAGGCAGAGGCTGCAAATAACGCTAATTGTCCTGCGGCAACAGCAAAATCCGAAGCCGCTGAATCATAAGTCTATGTCTTCGAACAATTCCATCGAAGCAAGTATCAAACCTAGCCTGACGCAATCAGCCGAGTTTTCATCTGATCGGCTAAATGTTACCGAAGGTTCGGCCGGGGATGATTACGATCCTTTCCCTGAAGCCGAACTTATCAAACCAAGAGATAGTCTGGCCGGTGTATTTTTCCACGTAATTCGCCATCCGTTTGAAACGATGATCCTGCGGTGGAATTGGAAGGCCGCAGTTTTAAGCGCTTTGTTGCGCGCTCCGATTTTCTTTTTTGCCTATTTGTTCAAGAAAGATGGCTTGAAACTGGCACTTGGAGCAGCGATTGCCCAATCCGTATTTCGCCTTGCTTTTGGCGGTATCAACGGAGCAATCATTCAATCTTTCAGCAAAGTTGAGCCGCCATGGCATGCAGTTCTTACCGTTCCGCTCGTACTTGCTGCTTTCAGCCATCTGATGGAATTCATCGTACAGACTTTGTACGATCATCAGACAGGCGCCGCCGGAAGAGGAAAAGCTATTGCCGTTTCCATCTTTGTTTCTGCCGTTTCTGCGGTATTTAATCTTTTTGCCATGCGTCGCGGCGCACTGCTTGTCAAGGACGAAAGCCGTCAATCGCTGGGGCGTGACCTGCTGCGTATGCCCTGGATTATTTTTGAATTTCTCTCTTTTCCGCTTGTCTGGACGTGGAAAAATAGCAGGCGGATAAACGGCAATCGACGCAAAAGCAAATCTTAGCTCAAAAACAACTCAACCGGTGGAAGTATGAACGCTTTGACTTATTAATTCTCTCGTGTGAGATACTGTTTCTTTCGCATAGGATGATTGCAGAAAAGACCTGTACATCTGATCGTAAGTCGAAAAAAGTCTGTCAAAAGACGCCTCGAAATTATTTTCAGCTGCTGTCGCAAGTGCGGCCTTGCGTTTTGACTCCACTTCTGCCGAATCAGACGCAGTTTTAATTATCGCCTTGCCAAAACCTTCACCGGTGGGATCCGCCAGCCAGGCATTGGAATGATTCGCGTATGTCAAAACACCTCCGGAATTTGTAACGACAACACTGATTCCGGAAGCCATTGCCTCCAGACCGACGTTTCCAAAAGGCTCGCGGGGATTAGGATGTATAAAACAATCGGCATTGGCGTAATATTCAGCCAACCGTTGTCTGGATATATGGCCTGCAAAGGAAACCCGTCCGGGCGAGGCATTACGGCATTCATTTTCCAAAGTTGGACGCTCGGGACCGTCTCCGGCTATTATCAAATGAAAGTCGAGATCGGAATTACTATGAAGCCAACGCACTATCTCAGGAAGAAGTTTCACATTTTTTTCGGGAGACAGTCGCGTAGATGAAATAAGTAAAAATGCGGAGTCGGAAATGCCCAGCTCTCTGCATATTTGGGCTCTGTTTTCAACAGTTTTGAGATGAGGCCCGAATGCTGAAATGTCCACCCCACGCGGACAAATCTCTACCCGATTCGAAAAATCAGCAGGAGAATTATGAAAAAACTCCCAGCAACGTCTAAAAAGATATTTTGAGACTTTACCTCTTTTTTCGATATCTACCGAATCAAATATTTCTTCTGCAACAAATGGTGAATTGGCAATAAAATAGTCGAACATTGCCAGATTAAAGTTTCCCATCATGAGATGTGAAAACCATTTTCCAACACGTCCGGAAATCACAAAACTTGAAAAAATCGTATCAAACCGTTCACCGGTAAAATATAAAAGCATCGGCCGGCCAAGACGACGAAAATAACCTTTTCTTGTCATTCCGGCCAGAAAAGTCAATGCATAATTATCGTAAATCTCGATGGCATCAGGTTTTTCCGTCAATAAGGCTTCACGTATGGCGGAGCCGTGAAACAGATACTGATGCGGCAGCATTATTCTGTATCTTTTGTCGAAAAGCGGAGATGGCCGGGCAGCAATCTTGTAAATTCGTGTAAATTTGCCGGTTTGGACCACTTCAGTTTTTTCACCGGGAATTATAAGTGAATGACGCCTCCCGCGTCTTTCTGCTTCGCGGATAAGCATGTCGTAATTGGTACGTACGCCGCCCGAAGCGTCATGGTAATAATTAGTGATGTGAACAAATGACCCGGGTAGCGGAGAAGTGCTGTCCATCTTTCCCTTGTTAATTAAATTATTCCTGGTTCTGCATTAATTTCGTTGGATTCTTTTCCCGCTGAATTGGTTGCGGGCATGGAAAGTAATTTTACCGTAATTGTTAACAGGTGTTAAAATTTCTATACGTAGTTGCAACCCTTCGAATAATCCGAAATGACAGAAATTAAAACGACGGTACATTTAACGAATTACTATCATAAAAACTCCGGAGGGATAAGTACTTCCTACAATAATTTGCTTGCCGCAGCCGAGAAAAATCAACGCTATGTGCGTTTGATTGTACCCGGAGAAAATGAAACGGTAGAAACAATAAGTGACTTCGCCAAAATCTATTTCGTCCCCGCCAGGTATTCGCCAATATTCGATAAAAGATATCGCATAATGATGCCCTGGCAGTATATGGTTAAAGATTCGCCTATCCGAAGGATTTTGTTGGAGGAAAAGCCGGATTTAATAGAAGTTACTGATAAATATACCCTTAGCCTTATCGGAGCAATGATCCGGACAAACAATTTCAAAAAAATAGGCCGGCCGATTCTTGTCCATTTTTCATGTGAAAGGATGGACGATAACGTCGAGTCTTTTCTTTTCGGCGGGTCAATCTCACGGTGGTTTTCGCAAATGGTGGTGGGAAATTATCTATTGCCATCATTTGATTTTCATATTGCCAATTCTCACTACACGGCGGCGGAATTCACTGATTCCGCCCTAAAAGCTCAATCTAATTTTGGCAACTTTTGCTGGCAGTTTTTCCATGGTCCGCGTCTGCCGCTATCTGAACGTACTTTTGTCTGTCCCAGAGGAGTTGATGCCGTTCATTTTACACCGGAACGTAAATCGCCAGTCAAAAGAAGCTCTATAAATAAGAAACTCGGCATTCCGTATAATGCCAAGATTCTACTCTATGCCGGCCGCATCTCTCCCGAAAAAAACGTCGGTCTTTTGTTGGAAATGATGCGACATCTTTCCGTGAAAGCCGACATGGATATACGGCTTCTTGTCGCAGGAGACGGACCTTTAACGGAGAAAATGGCATCGCAAGGGAAACGCTATTTGAAGGGGAAAATTTTTCTGCTTGGGCATCTGGGTAAGGAAGAACTGGCCGACTATTACGCTAATGTTGACATTTTTGTTCACCCGAATCCGCGTGAGCCATTTGGCATTGCACCACTGGAGGCGATGGCATCGGGTGTGCCGACTATTGCTCCGGATTCGGGCGGAATTCTTACATATGCCACACAAGACAATGCATGGCTGACAAAGCCAGAGGGCAGCGAATTTGCCAATGCAGTGCTGGAAATTCTATCGAACCCAACGTTGCGGGAGAAAAAATCTGCCCGGGCAGTAGAGACTGCCCGTAAAAATACGAGAGAACACGCAACTTCCCGATTATTTGAAACTTACGATAAAATCGGGGAGATATTCCATGTCAATCGTGAACTTTTTACGGACATCGAAGCAGCCAAAAGATTCAATTACAGCAAATACTTTCGAACCTCCGCTGCCGGTAATTTTTCACAAGTTAATCAAGAGTAAATTCAAACGACTTCCGGACGTGAGCACAAACCATTAATACGTTAAAATTATACTGATGGTGGAACTAGTGCTTGCAAATTTAAAAGTCCGGCCGTTTCGGACTATCATCAGCGTCATCGGCGTTGCCCTTGGTGTGGTTCTTGTAGTTCTTTTCACAGGTCTCGCACGCGGAATGACGAATGATATGGCAAAGCGAGCCTCCAACTGGAAGGCGGAAATTGTTTTTACGCGTCCCGGAGCAATGGAGTTGACAAGCTCAAACGCATCTGTTTCCACTGCCTATGCTGAAAAGCTCCGTTCAATTGATGGCGTCATAGATACAATCCCGGTCATTCGTTATATTACCCCCGACACACGTGGCCGATGGGGCATCCAGCAGATAGACGGATTGGATTGGGAACCATTTGCTCGGATGAATGGAATGACAATAGTAGAAGGTCGTGCACCTTTGGCAAATGACGAAGTAATCCTCGACGAACGCCAGCTTCGTGAAGAAAATCGACAGATAGGCGAGCGTATATCATTGTTTGGCGGGCGGGAATATCGTATCGTGGGTGTTTTTGCTCCGCCATCCGGAGCCAGAATTAAAATGTCCCTGTCCGCAATGCAGGAGGCAATCGAGGCGCCGGGCAAATGTACTTATATTTTGGTTAAAGTTAAGGACGGAGTGGATCCGGCCATTGTGGCTGCCCGAATTAATCGGGAATTGCCCGGAAACAAGGTAAATTTAACACGCGATTTGATTATTGACGCTCAGGATAGAGTGCCCGGCCTCAATCTTTTTCTGCGTGTACTCGTCGGGCTTGGCGCATTCGTCAGTACTATTTTTGTACTTCTATCGATGTACACGACAATTACTGAACGGCGCAAAGAAATCGGCATTCTTAAATCATTGGGAGCATCACGTGGATTTATCGTGCGCTCTGTCGAAGGTGAAGCTTTACTAATTGGCATTCTGGGCGTTGCGCTCGGACTTTTTGTTGCTTTTATCGCGGCTGCCGCAATCAGCAGGTTCTTTGAACTTCCAGTTGAATTTAGTCCGGGCTGGATCGCAGTCGCAGCTGCGATTGCCGTTATCGGCAGCCTCGTCGGAGCACTTTATCCTGCATGGCGGGCCTCTTCGATTGATCCCGTAGAGGTGATGACAAACGAATAGTAATGACCGCTTCGCCTGCCCAAGATGAAATAAGAGCGGCTGTCGAAACTGAAAGTGTTCTTTCACGACGTAAGTTACTTCAGAAACTGTTTGCGACCTGGTTTAGCGGTTTTGTTTATAACCAAATCTGGGAAGACCCGCGAGTCGATATCGAGGCGCTGAAGATAAACCGTGACTCACGAATTCTGACAATTTCATCCGGCGGCTGTAATGCACTCAATTACCTCCTTGAATCTCCCGAATCAATAACTGCAGTAGATCTCAACGAACATCACATCAGGCTTCTGGAATTAAAGAAAGTTGCCGCAATCACCTTGCCCGATTACGATTCATTTTTCGAGTTTTTCGGTTTTGGTCGCGGATCTAACACGGGAACAAATTATTATCGTTACATTGCTCCGAAATTATCCAAAGATGCCCGTAATTATTGGGAATCAAACACTTTTTGGGGAAATCTTATATTTGGTCCGCGTATAGTATATTTTCGGGATCGCGGCTTATACAATCATTCTCGAAATGCATTCTTCCTTCGTTTTTTCCATCGGATGGCAAATTTGTATGGACTTTATCCTGAACGCATTATCAATGCAAAAAAATTGTCTGAGCAGGAAAAGATTTTCGAATCGGAGATTTTACCTTTCTTCAACTCTTCATTAATCCGTTTGGCGGGAAAATTGCCGGTAACAACATTTGGGCTTGGTATTCCACCACAACAACTTGATGAACTCAGGACCGAAATACAAGATGGAATGCCACTGACCGAAATTTATCTTGAACGAGTCCGTAAGCTGGCATGCGCTTTTTCGATTCAAGATAATTATTTTGCCTGGCAGGCATTTTCCCGCAAATATGACACTAAGAATCGCCTTGCAATTCCTGAATATCTAAAAAAAGAGAATTTCGGCATATTAAAAAACAAGTCCTCCGGCCTCAAGACTATCAGAGCATCGTTCACCGACGTTCTAACAAGTTCGAAACATGGATATTTCAATCGTTTCGTTCTTTTGGACGCACAGGATTGGATGGACGATACCGCATTGAATCAACTTTGGTCATTGATAGCCGATCGGGGCCAAGAAGACTCGCGCATAATTTTTCGGACCGCAGGAAGCAAATCTCCGATTGAAACCCGGTTAGATCAGAGCATCCGCCGATATTTCATTTACGAACAAGCAGATTCTGAAAGATTATCGGCACGTGATCGCGCCGCTATCTATGGTGGTTTTCACATTTATGTTTTAAGAAAAAATAGATAGAAAATTCTGTATCTCTGATGATTAGTACATACGAAAAAATGGATCGAATGTACCGCATTCAACGGCACATTTATGACTTTACCCGGAAATACTATTTACTTGGACGCGATGTTATGCTTGCGGGCATTATAGCGGATAATGCAAAGAAAATTTTAGAAATTGGATGTGGGACAGGCCGCAATCTTATTATTCTCTCCCGAAAACTCCCGAATGCACAACTATTCGGTATAGACGCTTCATCCGCAATGATCAAAACCGCTGTTTCAAAGACTCGTGCCGCAAACATTGAAAAAATAAAATTCGCTTGTGCACTGGCAGACGATTTCAGTTATTCTGCAACTTTCAATGAACCGACACCTTTCGATACAATTTTTTTCTCATATTCGCTTTCCATGATTCCGGATTGGCAATCAGCTTTGAAAAACGCACTCGACAACCTTGCCGGCAATGGAACGCTATACATCGTTGATTTTTATGATTTTGCAGCTTTACCTGATTTTTTTTCGAGACTTCTGAAACGTTGGCTATCAATTTTCGATGTTTCTTATCGTGAAGGCATGGATTCCTATCTGCTTTCCTTAAATGACAATTTCATCCGGGTTGAAATACAGCCGCTTTACAACCGTTATTGTTTTATTGCTAAAGTCAAAAAATGTTTGAATTCCTGACTTTAATTTAGGAAAAAACAATCTCGTCTTTTTTAATCACCTTACTATCCGATTTTTCGATAAATTGCCCAAAATAAATCTCTTCCTGGATAAGGAATCGAAATCTTATCCGGTATGAGATTAAGAACGCTCAGTTCGCCAAGCCTGAATTTTAGCAACGATTTTGCATGCAATCCCGAAATGGTGCGGCTTGGAATCCCCCGTGCAATGATTTCGAAACCCTTTTGTTGTAAAAATTTCGATAATCCAATCTCCGAAAAAAAATGCAAGACAGTCGGGGGTGCATATTCGTGCCAGTGCTTTCCGAAGAGACGGGCTGTTAAAGAAGTTCTGTCCCAGGTTTCAACCAGTAATAGTCCATTTTCTTTAAGAAGTGAGTTCGCATTGTTAAATGCTTTCTGCGGAGAATAAAAATGTGCTGCCACCTGTATCATTGATATAAGATCAAATTGCTCATCTGTCACAAAACTTTCAAGTGTGCCCGAAATAATATTGAGGTTATATTTTTCTCGACCTATTTCTGCAATTTGATAATTAGGTTCGATGCCGACACCGGTCCACCCATTTTCAATAAATCCTCTTAAAATGAAACCAGCTGCTGCCCCGACGTCAAGCATTCGCCCCGTTTTCCGGCTAAAACGCGAAACAATTTTTGAATAGTAGCGGCCACGATTAACCAAACTTTCTTCTTCGAGGTCATATCCTGAATAACCAGCTCCACCTGCGGAAAAATAATCCAAGTTATAAGTATGAAGGACAGACTTTTCATCTGCCGAAAGTGCTGTAAAACGATGCCCGCATGAAAGACAATCATTAATGGAATATCCCTTTGTATTAAAAGAGAATCTGGAATCGGCACTACATAGTGGGCACAACATTATCAAATAATATTAATTGGATAAATCGAAAACAATGATCCCGTCACATTCTGTTACTACATTGAATCTTTTTCGCAACGCATCTTCAAAACCTGTCTTGTGATCAAGGGCTTTTTTTTCTGCAATAAAGTATCGGGCACCTTTTTCCCTGAAATCCAGTACTTTTTCTATTGATTGTTCTTCATAGCATATATTAAATCCTTTTCTATCTAGCCAATAAAACATATAGGATGCGTTATACGCTGTCATAAATCCATCGGCATCAAAACATCTCCCGCCTGATGCCAGGATTTTATTTCCCTTATCCAGAAAAGACTTTATTCGGGTTGCACAAACATAATTCACGTCTGGCTCTGCCCGTTCGCGAAAAAGTTCTTTGATTTGACTGGCTTGAAATATAAATACTGCGGCTGCACAGATGCCAATTATCGAAATGGTCAAAATACGGTGTATTAGGCTGCCACGGAATCCATCCGATACCCTTTTCTGAAAAACATTTAAATCTTGTATAAGTTTAGCAATACCGAAACCAAACAATAACGATGCCGCAGGAACCGAAAAAATATGGTAATAGTAAGCCCATTCGTCAGCGGTCGTACGTGATGCAACAATATAAAAGACAAAGCAGGACAGCAGCCAGAATAGAGAATGTATCACTACAAGTTCACGGAAACCCCTGATCACTGCGTAAATGCCGACTAATAATCCGCCAATCCCCCAAACATATGTATATTCGGAATGCAAAATTCCTTTTATAAAATAGGAATTGGTGAAAAAATCCGGGCCGATCCAGTGATATTCATTTGAGATACCGAGTGAATTTCCGTAGGTTTTGTACAAACTTTTTGCATACAGAAACCAGAGTAAACCCGGCAGCAGACTGATAATGGCAAAAATCCAGTTTTTCGGCTTTCTGATCGCCACCAACCCATCCCGGTGAATTAACGCAAGTCCAAAAAACAAACCAATATGAGCAGCGCTTGATTTAGCCAGAATTGCAAAAGCTGTAAATATCGATGCCAGGATAAAATCTTTTTTTCCCCTACCGTCAAACCATTTTTCAAAAAAGTATGCTGCCGCAACATAAAAACAGATCATCACGCCCTCGGGCTGAATCGCAGTCGAAAATTCCACGATTAAGGGATTCAGAACAAAAAAAGCAAATGTTGCAACAAGGCCTATGCCATCAAAAAACCGCCTGGAAAGACAAAAGAAAAACCAAATCGTGGCTAATGAAAAACAGAAAGCCCAGATCCGACCAAAGAAATCATTGATTCCGAAAACTTTGTACGATAGAGCAATCAAATAAGGAAATATTGGAAATTCTGACTCAACATATCCTTCAGTCTCCCCTCTCCAGTCAATTCTGGGGTAAATAGGATTCATTGACTCAGTAGCATAATTACGGGCTATGCTGCCGACATCGGCCTCGCGCCAGGACGAGTGGTCTATCGGACGAACAACATCCGGCAAACGAACAACTATTGCTGCTGCCAGGATGAAAAGGAGCAGAATTTTGTGCTGTGCGGGCATATGATGTGCTATAACCGAAATAAGGCGTTATCATGGCAGGATTGCAAACCTGCTGCGATTAAAGCATAATCCCGTAAAACTGATTGGAAATTTCAAACGCCTTGCGATAATAATGTGTAGCCGATCATAAAGCAAGCAGCGAATATTGCAGCGAAAATTCTAAATAACTAAAAAAGCCCGCTCATATTTGAGCGGGCTTTTTGATATGATCCCGGCGACTACCTACTTTCCCACACCTGAAAGGTGCAGTATCATCGGCTCCAGCAGGCTTAACTTCCGTGTTCGGGATGGGAACGGGTGTTGCCCTGCCGATATAGTCACCGGAAAACTTTCTGATATCAATATCTGATATCTGGCAACTGAATACATATGGTTTATTCCACTGAGCTACATTAACAATAAGATTTGCTTGTCAACAAATTTTATGGTCAAGCCTCGGGACTATTAGTACTGGTCAACTAAGTACATTACTGCACTTACATCTCCAGCCTATCAACCTGGTGGTCTTCCAGGAGTCTCACGGGCAGAACTTATCTTGGGTCTGGCTTCACGCTTAGATGCATTCAGCGTTTATCCATGCCTGACTTAGCTACCGAGCGCTGCCGCTGGCGCGACAACTCGTACACTAGAGGTCAGTCCATCCCGGTCCTCTCGTACTAAGGACAGATTCCCTCAATTCTGCTACGCCCACACCAGATAGGGACCGAACTGTCTCGCGACGTTCTGAACCCAGCTCACGTACCGCTTTAATTGGCGAACAGCCAAACCCTTGGGACCTTCTTCAGCCCCAGGATGCGATGAGCCGACATCGAGGTGCCAAACCCTGCCGTCGATGTGAACTCTTGGGCAGGATCAGCCTGTTATCCCCGGCGTACCTTTTATCCGTTGAGCGACGGCACTTCCATAAGCGACCGCCGGATCACTAACTCCTACTTTCGTACCTGCTCGACGTGTGTGTCTCGCAGTCAAGCTGGCTTATGCGTTTACACTCTGCGGCTGATTTCCAAACAGCCTGAGCCAACCTTCGAGCGCCTCCGTTACTCTTTAGGAGGCGACCGCCCCAGTCAAACTACCCGCCTGATAATGTCCCTGATCCGGATTACGGACCTAGGTTAGAGTCCAGACAAACGAAGGGTGGTATCTCACATTGCGGCTCCGCCAAGCCCGAAAGCCTGACATCAAAGCCTCCCACCTATTCTGCGCATCGCTTGCCCGAAATCACTATCAAGTTGTAGTCAAGGTGCACGGGGTCTTTCCGTCTAGATGCGGGAAACCGGCATCTTCACCGGTACTACAAGTTCGCTGTGCCCCTCGTTAAGACAGCTCCCAGATCGTTACGCCATTCGTGCAGGTCGGAACTTACCCGACAAGGAATTTCGCTACCTTAGGACCGTTATAGTTACGGCCGCCATTCACTGGGGCTTCGATTCGCAGCTTCGCTCTTGCGAGCTAACCGCTCCTCTTAACCTTCCAGCATTGGGCAGGCGTCAGCCCCCATACGTCGTCTTTACGACTTTGCGGAGACCTGTGTTTTTGTTAAACAGTCGCCTGGGACATTTCTCTGCGACCGCGTTCTTGGTGAACGCGGCTACCCTTCTCCCGAAGTTACGGGCACATTTTGCCGAGTTCCTGAACGAGGGTTCTCACAAGCACCTTAGAATTCTCATCCCACCTACCTGTGTCGGTTTGCGGTACTGCCAGTGGAGTATGTATAGATGAACGGGAATTTTCTTGGCAACTGGGGTCAGCAACTTGTTCCGTGTCCGAAGACACGTACTTTCGTCCGTATATTTAGCCTTATGTCGCCCGGATTTGCCTAAGCGACGGCCTATTTACTTCAACGGCATCCATCAGCCGTCTTGCCTACCCTGTTGCGTCAACCCACATCACATACCCATGGTTCCGGAATATTAACCGGATTTCCATCGACTACGCCTTTCGGCCTCGCCTTAGGTACAGACTAACCCTGCGCAGATTAACTTGACGCAGGAAACCTTAGGTTTTCGGTGCGCGTGGTTCTCACACGCGTTATCGCTACTAATGCCGACAAAGTCTTTTCTGATCACTCCAACGGCCCTTTCGAGTCCGCTTCACAGTTACAGAATGCTCGCCTACCATGCTGTTAGCATCCAAAGCTTCGGTGGATAGTTTAAGCCCCGTTATATTGTCGGTGCAGGGCTACTTGACCAGTGAGCTATTACGCTTTCTTTAAAGGATTGCTGCTTCTAAGCAAACCTCCTGGCTGTCAGAGCTTCCCCACTTCCTTTTCCACTTAACTATCACTTCGGGACCTTAGCTGTTGGTCTGGGTTGTTTCCCTCTCGACTACGAATCTTAGCACCCGTAGTCTGACTCCTGGACAGTCATTCGCGGCATTCAGAGTTTGATTGAGTTCGGTAACCTTGTGAGGCCCCTAGCCCATTCAGTGCTTTACCACCGCGATGATAGATCCAAGGCTATCCCTAAAGATATTTCGGCGAGAACGAGCTATCACGGAATTTGATTAGCCTTTCACCCCTAGGCACAGGTCATCCAAACGGTTTTCAACCCATACTGGTTCGGACCTCCACGTGGTGTTACCCACGCTTCATCCTGCCCATGCCTAGATCATCCCGTTTCACGTCCAGATACCACAGACTTATCGCCCTATTCAGACTCGCTTTCGCTTCGGCTCACTTATCGTTTAACCTTGCCTGTGACATCTACTAGCCGGCTCATTATGCAAAAGGCACGCCGTCAGCCTTGCGGCCTCCGACTGCTTGTAAGCATGCGGTTTCAGGTACTATTTCACTCCCCTCACCGGGGTTCTTTTCACCTTTCCCTCACGGTACTGGTTCACTATCGGTCACTTTGGAGTATTTAGCCTTAC
>JBFLZQ010000006.1:0-95000 GCA_040756215.1 Acidobacteriota bacterium | reverse complement strand
CGTTATGCGGTATTAGCATCGGTTTCCCGATGTTATTCCCCACTCGAGGGTAGATTACTTACGTGTTACTCACCCGTGCGCCACTTTATACACTTCCCGAAGGAAGTCTTAATCGTTCGACTTGCATGTCTGAGGCACGCCGCCAGCGTTGATTCTGAGCCAGGATCAAACTCTCGTTGATTTCTGGTTCTTTTACTTATTTTCGAATTAACACATGGACCTACATATCTAGTTTTCAAACATCAACTTCTCTCTTGCAATTATCTGCAAGCGAAATTTCTGATTATACAGAATCAGATTTGTTTGTCAAGTGCCACAAGCAATTTTCTCACCACTTCAATCTTTTTGCTTATTTGGTGAACCGCAGGGGCAAATATGTATTCTCTACAAGCAGGGGCCGGTTGTCAAGCCCCGCCGACGGATTTCTTCACATATTTGAAAGATTCAATGGAAATAGACTCCGGGCATGGCCTTAAGTGGTTTCCGGACAGGAAAACTAAAGCTATTTTACAATTGCTTGAATGCAAAATTTGAATCCGGTTTTCTTTAACAATAATGCATTTTGATCCGTCCCTGATTTGATTATTCATTAGAGCAGGATATTATTACGCGGGGAATGACGGCAGATTCACTGTATTTGAAGCCATAAACTACAATGAGCAGCGATTTTTCTTACGACAAAGTTGTTTATCCAAGCTATGTTTTTCAGCATATTCGACCCGATCGGCTGGCAGCAATAGCCGCAATCCACGGAATCGAAATGGGAGATATTCGTAATGCAAGAATTCTGGAATTAGGCTGCGGAGACGGGGCAAATCTTCTTTCAATCGCTTATTCGATGCCGGAATCGAAATGCCTGGGCGTAGATCTTTCTGCAGAGAGAATATCCGAAGCGAAACAAAATGCAAAGGAAATCGGAATCAGCAACGCTGAATTCATCTTTGCAGATATTTGCGACCTGAAAACAAAAGACCTGGGCAGTTTTGATTTTATTATTGCCCATGGATTGTATTCCTGGATTCCTGAAACAGTTTGCCAACGAGTACTGGAAATTTATCGTGACTGTTTGTCGCCCTGCGGAATCGGTTACATCAGCTACAACACTTTACCCGGATGGCACCTGCGGGGCATCGTCCGTGAGGCAATGCTTTTTCACACGGAAAATATCTCTGAACCCGAATCGAAAATTAACGCCGCGCTTGAATTTCTCGAATTTTTACGCCGTTCCGCAAAATCTGACAGCGTTTATAAATCAATCATTGAATCAGAGATCGAAAGCACTAAAGACCGCCCTCCGGCAAATATTTTTCATGACGATTTGGCCGGAATAAACCGTCCGCTTTATTTCAAAGAATTCATCGAAGAGATTTCACGTTTTGGCCTTAAGTATATTGCCGAATCCGAACCTGTTGCATTTTTTGATCGAAAATTTCCAGAAGAAACACGCGAGGCTCTTAATCGTCTCTGGGATGATTTTATCCGTCGGGAACAATATCTGGATTTCATCACCTGTTCGCGTTTCAGAAGTTCTCTTGTCTGCAATGTAGAAGCCAATCCGGAATATCAGCCAAACCCTGCCTCGATTGAAAGTCTTTGGCTTGCCTCCCAGGCTACTGCAATAGACGAAAAAGCCAACCTCACAGATAATTCTACAGTTGAATTTCGCGGCCCTTTCAATTCAACTTTTCAGATCAATCACCCGTTTGTTAAGTCAACCCTCGGAATGCTTGCTGATGTCTGGCCGCAAAGAGTGCCGTTTGCAGAGATTAGCAAACATCTCCGGCAAACCTTTAGCCGGCTTCCGGATGAACGGTTTGATGAAATGTTCCCGCTCTACAGGGCATTTTTGTTAGAACTTTTTCATTCGATGATTGTCGAATTACGTGCCTTTTGCCCTGATTACAAATTGGAAATTTCCGCCCGGCCTGAAGTTTCCGCATTCGCCCGCTGGCAGGTTGCGAAAGAATTTGATTACGTTACAACCCTGACAGGTTCTAACCTTGTTCCGGAAAATAACTTGATGCGTTCGACAATATCGCTGGCAGACGGCACACGGACTAAAGATGAAATTGCCCAATCACTCAAATCGGATGATGATTTCAGCACCTTTGAAAACCTGAATGAGGTTGTAAGTGAAAATTTAAGAAAGTTTCGTAATGCTGGCTTGCTGATCGGGTAAAAAATTTGGAGCGGGCGACGAGGCTCGAACTCGCAACTTTCAGCTTGGGAAGCTGACACTCTACCATTGAGTTACGCCCGCCTGAGATTCCAAACTAATTCCCAGAATATTTGTAACGCAAAGCAGTTGGTCTCGTCAAACGGATTTGCATTGCAAAATGAGATCGATAAATTCCCGCACCGCTCCTCTGCCGCCGTATCGGTGCGTTACGTAATGTGCGGAGCTCTTCACCTCATCCAGAGCGTCTCCTACCGCTGCCGAGAAGCCGGCCAGTCTCATCACAGGAATATCCGGTGTGTCATCGCCGATATAAGCTGCTTCTTTGGCTTCAACTCCGGCCTCGGAAATGATTTCTTCAAAAGCTGACGCTTTTTCCTTGCGCCCGAGACGGAAGAATTCCACTCCCAGTTGCCGGCCTCGCAATTCGACAATAGATGAGTTCCGGCCCGAAATGATACCCGAGCGAAATCCGGCCGAATGCCAATTGACTATTCCCTGTCCGTCGCGTGTGTCAAAAACTTTCAGGACTTCGCCGGATTCGCCAAAATAAAGTCTGCCATCCGTTAAAACACCGTCGCAGTCCATAAGCAGCAGCCGAATCCTGGCGGCTGCGGTCACGAATTCCTCGGGCAAAGCAGAAATATCCATTTATCTGACCTCAAACATATCAACGGAAAATAGACGCCAGCCATTGCTTGTCCTGACAAGCCTGTACACTGCCGTACCCGATTCAGGTTCACGATTTAGAAGTTTTACATTCAAACTACATTCCACAAGAACGGCGTCCGGACCAACCGGATCAATGTGTGTAACGGCCGTATTCCAGATAACGGTTTGACCGGCAACTCCGCTGATGAATCTCGAAGATTCTCCGGGAATTGCCAATCCGTCGAGCTGAGCTTTTTGATTGGCGGCGGCGGCCCTGTCAAAAGCTTTGAAAAAATCTGCGATGCTCTGATCAACCTCTGATTTGGCTCCGATGCGATTTCTTAAAGCACGTGCCGACAGGCTTGCTCCATAGTCTCCATCGGAAACAATGGCGCGTTTCGCCCAATCAATCGCCTCATTATTTCGTCCGCGTCGGGCCGCAATTTCTGCAAGGCCGACCATTGCCCAGCTCATTCCTCTTGCTGAAGGCAACTTTGAATCGTAAACCGAACGAAACTCTTTTTCGGCCTCATCAATCGAACCGGTGGCAAGCAGCGACCGTCCGAGGAAAATACGCACTTCATCAAAAGCCGGCAATGATGTAAGTATTTTTCGTGCCAGATTTATCGCACCGACATAATCCTGTTTATCGAAAAGGCGTTTTACGGCCAGCAGCGAATCCGTTTCTGTAAATTCACGAGGTGCAATATCATCCGAGTAATCAGTCTGCGGATATAATTTCTCGCTGTCGATTTCTAACCGCACTACCTTGTCAGAGGTTTTGAAAGTAACTTCACCGAAATTCTTGCTTTTGATAGTTGCCGGGACAGATAGCTGACGGCCATTCTCCAAAAAAGCAACTACATCAGCAGTAGCGTCGATCGAGCCGGTATTCCGCAAAGCGACTTTCACTCCATCGGCGGACACCTGCGGCAATCCAACCATCAGATTGGTATCTGTAATCTGGTCAAATGCGTAGTCAAGAAATTCCTTCTGTTCGGGAAATAGGCCGCGAATATCGACCAGAGTAAGCCGCCCGCTCGAAACAAGACCGGTAATTCTGGAATAAAACTGTTCCCGTCCTGTTTTTCGTTCAAGCAGGCGCCAGATCATCGATGCTTTATTGGCTACAACTGAGTAATAGTAATCATCCAGCGGCGACACGCTCGAAATAGGCGCATCGCGTTGTACTACAGCGGCATACGCCGCACGCTGCCGCGTCCGCTCGACGTCCGCAACCTCTTTGCCGAATTTTTCCGAGAGAAATTCATTAGCAAGATGACGTGCAAGCCCTTCCCTGATTGCGTCTCCGCCGTCGCCGGTAATTGTGCAGATACCACCAAGCCAAAGCCGTGCAATCGATTCGCCAATGTTAAGGACAGTTTGTGAATCGACTTTTGGCCTTCTTAGAACGCTTCGATCAAAAAAAATCACCCCGCCGCCGGAAAATCCTGCCCCTCGCTTTACTGCAACTAGCCTGACAGGCACTTCCGGGAGTTTTCCCAATCTTTTTTCATAAAAACCGCGAGCCTCCGAGGCTAAGTTGGCAAGTTCAGTTCCAATCGCTTTTTCATCGGGATTGCTTCCGCGCGGCAAATAGAGTTCGATTCCTGATGGTGTAATGATCTGATCCCAGTTACCGGTAATTAAGAATGGTTGTAAATTTAAGCGGCTGTCGAAACGGGCGATGTTTCCGGCCGTATCAGACGGCACAGCCTTAATACCGGCGCTGACCGCCTGCGTTCCCGGCGCTGCAGTAACGTTTATTTTTACCGGTGCATAGTCGGCACCACGCGCAAAAAACCAGCTATTCGGTGTCGGATACCAGAAAGACAATGGCAAAAACTGCGACCCGATCGGTGAAAGCGCAGCCAAACCGGAATTGTCCTTGACCTGAAATTTATATTCGACCGCAGCCTCGATGGAACCGCCCGGCTGTATCGGAGCCATTCTAACTACGATCTGCTGCAGCGTTGACGCACCGATTTTTTCCTCACGTTTTGTAAATTCTACCGTTGAGCCCGCTATTGAAACCGATGAGATTAGAGCATTCGGACTAATCCGCAAGGTCATCGTTGAGGCTGGCCGCGACGAAACATTCGTTGCTGAAACAGTAGTCCTGACAGATACACTACGCTCTGTCTCATTCTGCGGAAATGTAACGGAAATATCGTAGTTTTTGACTTGCCATGTTGCGCTCAGCCTGATCTCGTCTTGTGAAAATACCGACGTATGAGCAAAAAGCAATGCAATGAGTGCTAATGCAAAATGACGGCAAAAAAACAAATATGAAGCCTTGTTTGTATTTATCCTTGAGTTATTTCTCATTTGCAATTTCGTGGATTACCCTTAATTTCAAAAGCAACGGTTCAAGTCTCTCCAGAGGCAATTGATTTGGACCGTCGCTCGGTGCATTGGCCGGATCATTGTGCACTTCCATAAAAACAGCGTCAACACCACACGCAACGCCAGCACGGGCCAGGTTTTCGATGTACCGGGATTGACCATCGGTTGCTTTACCAAGCCCGCCGGGCAATTGCAGCGAATGTGTAACATCGAAAACAACCGGCACGCCAAATTCGCGCATTATGGGAAATGAGCGAAAATCGACAACAAGATTATTGTAGCCAAAGCTTGTTCCTCTTTCAGTAAGCAAAATTTTTTGACAGCCGGCGGCGGCGAGTTTTTCGACTATATTTTTCGCATCCCACGGAGCAAGGAACTGACCTTTTTTCACATTCACGGCTTTTCCGGTTTTCGCTGCCGCAAGCAAAAGATCGGTCTGTCTGCACAAAAAAGCGGGTATTTGCAAAATATCGGCTACATTGGCTGCTTCGGCCGCCTGCCAGGGTTCGTGAATATCCGTCAAAACCGGGACTGAGAACTCTTGTTTTACTTTGGACAAGACGCTTAGTCCGAATTCCATTCCCGAGCCGCGAAAGCTGTCTATTGAGCTTCTGTTCGCTTTGTCAAATGATGATTTGTAAATAAAGCGGACTCCGGCATTACGTGCAGCACGAGCTATCTCGCCCGCCATATATAAAGAATGTTCTTCATTTTCGACAACGCAGGGACCTAAAATAAATGCCAGATTCCCGCCGCCGAAAACAACCTCTCCCACTTCAAAAAAATTCATAAATGCTTAAAGATTGGCAAAAACCTATTTTAACCCAAAGGTAACTGCAGCCCAGAAACTCTGCCAATCGGCGCCTTCGCAGGCAACCGGACATCGCTCCATGTGAACGACACGTATCAGCCAGACTCCTCCGGTAGTCAGTTTCACAGCCGCCGTTCCGTTGGAATCAGTCTCGTAACGGTTTGTTTCTATATCATTTCCGTTTCTTACATCGGAAAAAATGGTCTTGTTTCCAAGCGGTTTGCCGCGAAATAGAATTTGAATTTTTAACTGATCGCCCCGTTTTTTCGCATAAGGATTTTCTAACGGAATTATTTCAAGCGAGAGCCCGACCTGTCTCCTGAAAGTTCTGTCACGGCGTGCGCCGACTTGAATCAGACTTTTTAGATAACGGCTGTAACGTTCTTTACCATCTTTGTCGGTTTCACCAAGTTTTCTCCGTTCGGTAATGATGTATTCCATTCCGTCCTCGCGAAGATAATTTTCAAAATCTGTCGGGGAAAGCGTTATATATGACCAGTTTCGCTCAAGTGCAAGAAGGAAAGTTCCCTCTTTTAATGAAGAAAAAGTAAAGATTGGCGTTTGGCCTTCGCGGCCGGAACCCAAAAGGTCGAAATCATCACCCGCAGAATACATTTTGAAGAGACTTGTCTTTGAAGCCTGAAATGGTCGTTCTTCTTCGGGTTTCAACCTTTCCCCGACAAACATTCGGATGGCAGATTTTCCGCCTGGCTTGAGAAAAAACGACTCAGGTTCCAGCCAGTATTCGTGAGCCTGGGAAACAGAAATACCCAAGAAAAAAATGAATAAATTGAATATAAAAAACCGAAGCGCCATAAATTAATTCTCCGAAGAAATTTCAAGCCGTTCAGGTATCTCCACCTGCCTGTCGCTGGTTACATCGTGATCGAGATTCTCACTCCGGAGGCGATTTTCCCAGGCTGCCTTAACAAACGCAACAAAGAGAGGGTGTGCCGCCAACGGTTTGGATTTATATTCCGGATGAAACTGACATCCGATAAAAAAAGGATGTTTGTCACGATCGAGCTCTATCATCTCAACAAATTTCCCATCCGGCGATATGCCGCTGAAAATCATTCCCTCTTTTTCTAAAACGGCTTTGAATTCGGGATTGAATTCATATCGATGACGATGTCTTTCACTGATTACGCCTGCTCCACCATAGATTTCGGCGGCAAGAGTGCCTTCTGCAAGAGCACATTCCCAAGCTCCCAGGCGCATCGTACCGCCCAGCTCATCAACTCCGACAAGATCTCGTAGTTTGAATATGACGGGAAATGCCGTTTGTTCATTGAATTCGGTTGAATCTGCGTCTTTCAAACCGCAGACGTTTCGTGCAAATTCGATACAGGCAGTTTGCATTCCGAGACAGATGCCTAAATATGGAGTTCCGGATCGACGAGCATATTTGATAGCCCGAAGCATCCCGGAAATACCACGTTTTCCAAAGCCGCCCGGTACCAAAATGGCGTCATAATCCTGCAATTCAGTCTCGTAAGTCTCGTTTGTGAGATTCTCAGATTCGATCCATGAGACATTTACACGCAAATCATTTGCAACGCCGGCGTGAGTCAATGCTTCGCGCAGCGATTTGTATGAATCTTCCAATTCAACATATTTTCCTACAATGGCGATTTTGACCGATCCTCCCGAAGGATCTTTTATTGTAGAAACCAGCTCCCGCCAGCGTTTCAGGTCAGAGGATGGAAATCGTGAGGACAGCCCGAGATCTTCAACAATTAACTGATCGAGCCCCTGCTCGTGAAAAGCAATCGGCACCTCGTAAATCGTCGGAAGGTCAAGTGCCGAAATTACCGCCTTTTCCTGTACGTTGCAAAACAGTGCAATTTTTCTACGCAAATCTACTGAAATCGGCCTGTCTGACCGGCAAAGCAAAATATCAGGTGCAATTCCTATTTCGCGAAGTTCACGTACGCTGTGCTGCGTCGGTTTTGTTTTCAATTCACCCGCAGCCGCGATGAAAGGAACAAGCGTAACATGGACAAAAATTGCGTTTTCGCGGCCGACTTCGTTACCCATTTGCCTTATCGCTTCAAGAAATGGCAGAGATTCGATGTCACCTACCGTGCCGCCAATCTCGACTATCTGGACATCGGGCGAATCCGAATCAGAGACGGCCCGAATGGCTGCTTTTATCTCATCGGTGATATGTGGGATTACCTGTATGGTTTTTCCGAGATAATCGCCGCGGCGTTCTTTTTCGATAACGGAAAGATATATTCTCCCGCTGGTCCAGTTGTTTGCCTGCGAAAGACGGGCATTGGTAAATCTTTCGTAATGCCCAAGGTCGAGATCGGTTTCGGCGCCGTCATCTGTTACAAACACTTCGCCATGTTGAAACGGTGACATTGTACCGGGATCAACGTTTATATATGGATCGAGCTTCATCATCTGGACGCGCATTCCGCGCGCTTCAAGTAAACAACCTATCGAACTCGCCGCCAAACCTTTTCCAAGACTTGAAACTACACCACCGGTAACGAAAATGTACTTTGTCATAAAACCTCTTGTAAAAATTACTAAAAACCGCCTGACTCTATGTCGGCGGTTTTATAAATATTTATTACACGACTTAAATCCTCTTCCGTGTCAATACCTATGCTTCTGCCCTTAGATTCAATCAGGCGAATCTTCGCGCCGTCTTCCAAAGCACGCAATTGTTCAAGCATTTCTGTAGTCTCCAGCACAGTCGGTGCAAGCTCAGAGAAACGGAGAAGATATTCGCGACGGTAAACATAAACACCGACATGTTTACGATAAAGCGCCATAAGCCGGGGATATTTGCGTAGCGCAAGACGTAAATCGTTTCCGGATTCAGCGGCGGCATCGCGTGGGAAAGGAATCGGCTGACGCGAAAAATAAATTGCATACCCGTCCGCCTCAACAACTTTTACGGCTGCAGGATCCAATATTTCATCAGCATCATAAAACCGCTCGTATATGGTTGCCATATCGGCTGCCGGATCGTTTAACAAGGCAGAAATGGCATAATCTATAGCCTCTGGATCAACCAAAGGCTCGTCGCCCTGAACGTTTACAATAACAGATTCTGCTTCAAGTCCGCGTGCAACTTCAGCAACGCGATCACTTCCGGAACGATGCTTTTTCGATGTTAGGGCAACTGACAGACCGAAGGATTCCGCAACCGAAGCGATTCGCTCATCGTCGGTTGCTACGATGACAGAGTCAATAAGCGAAGCCTCCGCGACTCGAAATGCCGTACAAACAACAAGCGGCTTTCCTCCAATTGGAAGAAGCATCTTGCCGGCAAGGCGTGTTGAGCCGTATCGGGCAGGAATAACAGCGATTACTGGTTTTCGGGGGTTCTCCCCGTGTTGTTCCACGGGATTATAGATTAAAACTATTTATGCCATTTCGCAAGGCATGGCCCGCCGCTTGTTGACCGGATTGGTGTTCGCTAAAATCTTTCGCAATGCATGATTTTGAACAATTTAACAAGATTTCCAAAAACACGCCACAAAGCGAAACATCTGCGAAAATGGATGTCGATCCGGACAATCCGCCGTGGAATATCGTTTCAGCCATTGGTGTCTGGATTCTCAGCGTTCTCGCAATCCTTTTATTTCCCTTACTTACACTCTTCCCTTATTTGTCGTCACGCGGAATCCGGGGCAGTCATTCAGAAATACAGGAGTTTGTTCTCAATGACCCGACAGCAGTACTATTACAGCTGATTTCGGTCTTACCGGCACACCTTCTCACATTTGCAGCGGCCTGGCTGGTCGTGACAAAAGGACGAAAGTATAAATTTTTCCAAACACTCGGCTGGCGGAGTGGGGGTATGCGTTGGTGGCATTATCCGTTGATTCTTGGCGGTTTTTTCGTCGTTGCCGCCGTAGTCGGATCATATTTACCCGAACATGAAACCGATTTGATACGCATTCTGAAGAGTTCCAGAGCCGCCATGTACTGGGTAGCCATTCTCTCGGTAGCAACTGCTCCGCTTGTTGAAGAGGTTGTTTACCGCGGATTGCTATACCCTGCAATTCAACGCTCTGCCGGTAAGGTTTTTGCCGTCGCCATCGTTACTATACTTTTTACCATTGTTCATATTCCACAGTATTATCAAAGCATTTCTACGGTTCTTCTGCTTTCGCTGCTTAGTTTGATTTTGACTGTTGTTAGGGCGTCAACGCGAAACCTTCTGCCTTGCTTCATTATTCATCTGCTCTTCAATGCAATCCAATCCATTATGCTTTTGGCCAATCCCGATTTAAGTACCTCAGATTCAACACCCGGTTTCATTGTATTACCTGGTCTCTGACACTTATAAAAAGTCCCTTGCATAAAATTCGCAAGGGACTGAAAGAAAGCCGCTGTTAAATTAATCAATTATCACCTTTTACCCGAACCGGCCCCTGACGATCCATGGGGATGGTCGTAGGAGCGGAAGGCGCCGGAGGTGGACTGAATACCGGAGGTGCAGGCGAACCTGCTTTACCGGGTGCTCCTGCCGTTCCGCGCGTTTCGGCTCCGGGAAATTCGATAATCGGCGGTGATCCGGACGGGCTGCCCTGCATATCGATAAATGGCGGCCGTTTGTAACGTGACTCCTGATCGGGCGGTCTTGGAACTGTCGGCGGCGCCTGGCCTGTTCCGGTTGTGGTAGTACCCGAACCGCCTGTATTTACCGAGCCGGGCATTGTTTGATCCCGCCACAATATGTATTGAGTCATCCTGTACCACCACATACTCGACGGCAGCGAATAACCGTATGGCGATGACCAGCCGTAACCGAATGGGAAGAAACAGTATGAGGCAAATCGTGGATTATAAATCCACAGCCCGAAGGAAGTGTAAATATTCCAGTCACCGGCAAGATAACTGTTGAGCAGGACCGGCCGGAGAGACTTATTTTGAAGATCTCCAACTATTTTTGCCAAATCGCGTGCCCTGCTTTGGCTCCAAAGCTCGAAATCATCCTTTTCGTCGCGATCAAATTTGGCGAATTCCGGCCCATTTGGTGTAATTACTGCGGACTTGCCTGCTTTCAAAGTTGTATTACCAATCCTGGCTTTTCCTTTCCAGACCTCAAGCCTTGCAGAGCCGTCGTTTTCAATATCGATTCGATAAACACCTGTAGAATCAAAAGATAAAGGTAAACGAGGCGTTTGCACCACAACTTTAAAATCCTTGGAGGCAAAAATTTCGAGTATGGCAGAGCCTCGGTCCAATTTGATACGAAGATCATCCAAATCGGTAGTTATGAATTCAAAAGCGGAATTTCCGGCCAGACGGATATAAGAGCCCGGATTCATCAATATCTCGGCCTTTCCGGAGGTGCCGGTTGAAACCCTGTCACCGATTTCGACCATATCACCTTTTAGAAGGCGACCTGATCTCGCATTTGAACGGACAACCGCTACATCACCTTCGACATAATTAACACCGCCCGCCCGGGCAGAAATCATCCATTTATCACCTGCAGCCGCCCGCAAAGTTTCGTTCTGAGCAAACGTAAACTCACTGCCGGCCATTAACAAAAAGATTAGAGTAAGTGCCGAAATCAGTTTCATTTTTGGTTACCTCCGCCGGTTTGAGCCTAAATCATATTCCAAACAGGCAAATTAAGCAATTATTTTCGTCAGAAATTGGCATTTTATCTGACAAGCAAACGATTTATTTTTTTTGAACAACCAAAAGCAAGTATTCGTAATCAGATTGATGTAAGGCGGAAAACAAAAGTTTTCCGTAAAAATATCAAGATGGCAACGTTTCGTGATCCAAACCAATGCTTTGCACCGCTCGAGGTTATTGAGCGACTACTTGAAATCCGGCAGGAAACGGGCTTTACACCGCGGCTGTATCTGCCCCAAACGCAACAGCTTACGGACTTTCTCGATGCTTTCGGATTTGACGTTTATGCATTAACGGCAGCTGATGGCAAGATAAATTTCGGTGATTACAGGTCTCCGGTGGTTCCCGGCGGGGATACTCATCATACATCCGCAAAAGCACATTAGATATCAGATAAGTTTAATTTTCACAATCAACTGAAGGAGCACAACGCGATACCGCCGGGTACCAAAAGGTCACGGCGGTATCGTTTTTATAAAGCCTTGACGATGAAAAGGGTGCCGTCGTCATCCAGAAACTTTCTTTCCGTAAAATCGGCTATATCTTTACGAATATGGTCAATTAGACGTTTTGCCGGCAGGTGAATGCCCCGCAGCACGGATTCGGCCAGTCTTTCTCTTCCAAATTCCTCCCCGTCTTCTTTTGCGGATTCAGTAATGCCGTCCGTATAAAGCACCATTACCTGCCCGGTTTCAAATCGAATAAAATGCTGGTGAAACCTTGCATCATAAAACATACCGAGCGGCATATCACCATATTCAACGTAACGGTATTCTCCATCCGGCTTTATTAAAAGCGGCGGATTATGCCCTGCATTGGAAAAAACGAACGTTCTGTTAGTTTCGTCCAATATTCCATAAATGGCAGTAATAAACTGATGTTCCTCGACAGAATCCCATAGCAAATTATTTACTTTAGACATTGCGATATGCGGTGCATAACCCACCTGGACCGCCGACCGCAACGATGCCCGCAGAAAAGACATAAGGAGCGCGGCCGGAATACCCTTTCCTACCGCATCTGCTACAATCATTCCGACCTGATCATCAAAAATCCTTACCCAGTCATAGTAATCGCCCGAAACCTCTTCAGTCGGGAAAAGATAAGCGCTGACGTCAAAACCGGCTAATTGAGGATCATGATCCGGCAGCAACTCCAACTGCACCTGCCTTGCAATCTCCAACTGGGCTTCGATTCGCTTCTTTTCTATCATCTGCTCGTGAAGCCGGACCTTTTCAATAATTATCGCCACCTGGGAAGAAAGCAGCTGCAAAAGCTCGAGATCGTCCTGATCATAGGCGTTTAATTGATCGCTCTCCAGGTCAAAGACGCCAATCACACGCTCATTTGAAATTATTGGGGCAAGCATCTCAGATCTTGTTTTCTCCCGAGCCTTGAAATAACGCGGGTCTTTGCTTACATCCGGACATATAATCGGATGTCCGGTCTGCGCAACAGTACCAAGAAACCCCTCGCCCATTCGCAAACGCGGTTCAATCAGAGCAAAACTGATGTCATACCCGCGGATAACTTTTGATTTGAATACATATTGGTTTTTGGGATCTGCATCCTGGTCTATCAGATAAATACCCGCAGCATCATAAGGAAGTAAGGAGCCAAGCGTATCCATAACCAGGTTGAGAACCTCATCCAGGTCAAGCGAACGTGAAATCTTGTTTGTTATATCAAGCAGAAGCCGAAGTTTGTCTTCGGTTGATAGCGTTGGATGGGCTGCTTCTGCTCTTGTTTGTTCACTCATCGTTCAACTTCGTGCGATAATTTGCTTATATTCGTCCCAGAGTAATGTAATTTTCAATCTGTATTCGATTAATGCCCTGCTCACCCTGAAATGCCTTGCAATCTCATCAGAAGATTTTCCGGCTTCTATAAATCTTTTCAGGGCAGAAAAAGGCACCAGTGCCGCCGCACCGACGCCGTAGGCTTCTTCCTCAATTTCACGGTTGTAATCACGGCCACCGGTGGTTTCATGCACATTTATGTTGTTTATGCCAAGGCGACTGGGTTGATGGCCGAGAAAAACATGGCAAATTTCTTCCATCAATGTGGCATTTTGACGATTCTTGGCATGTGTAGGATTAAGAATTATCAGTCGTTTGCCATCCGGCAGTCTGAATGTTGCCGCTCCGCCGGACCAGGAGTTTTTACCTTCGCCAAGCAAAATCGACCTGCTTAATTCACTAAGTCCTTTGATTTCATCAAATGGCACGACAAGGAGCTTAGCGTAACGGGCGAGCCGGAAAGGATCCAGCGGCTCATCATCAAACCTGAGACCTGCAAATTCCCTCAGGCCGCGGGCTCTGATTTCAAATTCGCGCGCTCTTTTTGATTGCGGAAGCGGATCGGCATCCATCGTCATCTGGCGAGTTCGAAAAACCGGCTTTGGCTGATGTCACCGATAACCTTGCAGGAAAAGTTTAAACAACTTTGTACTCTGAATCCACATCTTCATTTGATAATGCGACGCGGTAGTTTTTCGACTGCTTTTGTTTTGTTATCAACAGGTCGTCTTTGGTTTTCAATAAATCTGCACGATTATAAACCGATATTTCAAAATTGTAGCCGTGCGTGATGGCATCTTTTGGACAGGCTTCTACGCAAAAGCCGCAAAATATACAGCGGCCGTAATCAATGTTATAAACCTTTGCATAACGTTCATCCCGGCCAATCCTTTCTTCATAAGGGCGTGGATCGTCCGCTGCCTCGATATATATGCAGTCCGACGGGCAGGCGGCGGCGCAAAGATAACAGGCAACGCATTTTTCCTTGCCATTCTCATCCACATGGAGCAAATGCTGGCCTCTGTATCTCGGTTGGACTGTTACCGGCTCATCCGGATACTGGACGGTCCATTTCTCCCTGGGGATTTCCTCCAGCGTCCGCTTCATCCCTTTGATAATTGCTACTGTAGATTCGATTACGTCTGAAAATATTGACATTGTTAAGCTTACAAACTATGAAAATCCTCATGAATCGAATGCGGTTTAACCTGCATCCCCGGTATTGTGAAATTATAGCATCTCAATTTTTTCGAATTCGGACAAGTCCGGCCGAAATTAATTAGAAAGTGCTATTCCGACACCCAAAATAAATACAAATGCAATGTATAGCAGCACAAAAATAAGTATAATGCTGCCGATAATACCAAGTATCAGCCCTACGAGGGCGATTTCCGCACCGCCGTATTGCATTGGATTGGATGCCGCACGCTTGCGAGCCATAATTCCGGTTATTACTGCAATTGGGGAAACAAGCCCACCGCAAAGCACCAACCCGATGATACCTGATACAAGTGATACAATTGCCAGTGTCTGATTTGGCTTTGGACCGATAGCTCCGGGATACGGATTGTAATGTGGATTATTCATCTTTTTTGTTTCATGCCACTGTCATGATTATTTGGTTTGTATGACAAAAAACCGATGAATGCAAATTTCCTGTCAACGCATCATTTGCATAATCATACCCATTCCATTGAAGAAAATAACAAAAATCCAGTATGCAATCCCGATGAGGAAAAATAAGGCTCCCAAAATCATTCCGGTTATTGCAAGTCCTTTGCCCCCATAATTTACCGGATCGTTACCGGCATTACGCATGCCCAGAAAGCCGGTTGCAATTGCGACCAGCCCCGTAATCGGAGAAATCCAGCAACAAAGGGAAAGAATTCCGGCAACCAGGGAAACAATAGGCAGAATTTTATTCTGACCTGCAGCCGGTTTCGTTCCCGGATCGTGCGAATGCGACCCCGATTGAACCGGTTCAGGAGCCGGAGAAACCGCAATTGGTTCGACAACAGCAGGCGGTGCGGATGTTGACGGTGTTGCAAAAGGTGTATCAAACGGGCTTGGCGTGGACGGTTTTGTCTGTGGCTCAACCTCTTTCGCAACAAACGCGGGAGGTTCAGGCATCGGCGGCTCAAATGGCTGCGGTTCTGATTTAGGAATTTCAAAAGGTGATGGAATCGGCGGAGTCGTCGGATTATCCGGCGGTAATTCCACATTCAAATCATCTGCCGCAGTCTGCGGCAAAGCCTGTTCAATAAATTCCGGCGGCTTTGGTTCGCTAAGCGGCGGGAGATCCATGACGGAGTTTTCTTCCCTCTCCGCCTCGGCGATTGCCCGACGAATTTCTTCTTCAGAGGCAAACATCGTCTTTTTTGGGTCGTGAGGCGACTTCGGGATCTCCAGGACTTCACCTTTTTCTGATGCTGCAGATTGCTCCTGTGTGCGGTTCTCTGTTCCAAGTGCCGCAGCAATGTCGTCGGGTCGGGCCACCATTGTCTTATATGGATCGAGCGGCTCTTCAGCAGAGACAAGAGGCGTCCCGTCGGCCTGACAAAAGCGAAGTGCGTCGTCGTAGGTCTTTTCACAGGTTGGACATTTCTTCATTTTGATGATCCTCGCCGAAATAGGAAGTTCAGGCTAAAACAGGGCGAAATTGCCACTAAATGACGTAAATGATACGCAATTTTGCCGCCCTGTTCGCCATGCCAATTCAGAAGACCGGGCGGCAATGACCCGTCAGAAATCCCCAACCTTTATAACCCCGAGTTCAAACTAATTCAAGTTTGCTGAAAAAATATGCAATTTCAATTGCAGCATTTTCTTCGGAATCCGAACCGTGCACGGCATTTTCACCGATTGATGCGGCAAATTCGCGGCGCAGTGTGCCTTCAGCGGCCTCAGACGGATTTGTGGCTCCCATCAGATCACGCCAGGCCTTGACCGCATTTTCTTTTTCAAGAACCAAAACAATACATGGCGCGGATGACATGAAGTCCGTCAATTCTTCGAAAAAACCTTTGCCTTTATGAACTGCATAGAAACCCTCTGCCTGTTTCTTGGTTAAATGCACAAGTTTCATTGCGCGAATCCTGAAACCGGCTGAAATAATTCTGTCAATGATTTTGCCCTGATTGCCGGCACGAACCGCATCAGGTTTGATGATACCAAATGTCAAATTGCTCATTTTGCTTTTACAATTCCTCTACAACAGTAAATATATGAAAATAAAACTTTTATGAATTTCAGGCATGAGTCGCAACAGACGACCGGCCATTTGACCCCATAAAAAAGCGGATTACTTTCCGCAATGCAATTCCCGGTCAGGCGGCAGCCTTTACTCCAAGGACGTCTGCCACTGCAGCGCCGATTTCCGCCGGAGATTCTACTACGCGTATTCCGGCTGAGCGTAATGCCTGCATTTTCTCCGCTGCGGTTCCTTTGCCCCCGGAAATAATTGCACCTGCATGCCCCATCCGACGTCCTGGCGGAGCGGTCTGCCCGGCAATAAATGCCACTATCGGTTTGGTTATGTTATCTTTTGCAAATTCAGCGGCTTCCTCTTCGGCTGTTCCTCCAATTTCGCCAATCATTACAATTGCGTCGGTTTCGTCGTCATTCTCGAACATCTGAAGGGCATCCGTATGTGTGGTACCTATAATCGGGTCGCCTCCGATGCCAATTGCAGTTGATTGTCCCAGGCCAAGTGCCGTGAGTTGGCCTACGGCTTCATATGTCAGAGTTCCGGATCTGGAAACTACGCCTATTCGGCCTTCCTTATGAATATGGCCGGGCATTATTCCGATTTTGCATTTTCCGGGTGAAATGATCCCCGGACAGTTAGGGCCAATCAATCTTGTGTTTTTATGATTGAGAAATTCTTTGGCCTTGACCATATCTGCGACGGGGATTCCCTCTGTAATGCAGACAACCAGCGGCAATCCGGCGTCTGCGGCCTCCATGATTGCGTCCGCTGCAAATGCCGGCGGCACATATATCACTGAGGCATTCGCACCGGTTTCTCTGACTGCCTCTGAAACCGTATTGAAAACCGGTACTCCTTCATGCTTCGTACCACCTTTTCCGGGCGTAACGCCGCCAACCACGTTGGTACCATATTCTATCATCTGAAGAGTATGAAAAGTTCCTTCTTTACCGGTGATTCCCTGAACAATCAGCCGCGTCCCTTTATCTATTAAAACTGCCAAGGCTATCTACTCCTTCGAGAATATCAAGATAAAAACAAAGGCGAAGTATAACATGGACGGCCATATAGTAAGAAATCAGCAGAATCGGAAGCGATTTTTTTCGAAACAATAGAGAGTCTAAAGTCGTTACGTTTTTCGGTAATCGTTTCTACTCCCGAGGGTTTAGAAATAAGGCTTTCTCTATGCAAAAGGTTTATTCATTTTACTCGGATGCTTTCAGAATCGCGCTGCAATCAATTCTTGAACATAAACTCCGGGCGTTTTTAACGCTTATCGGAATAATTATCGGTGTTGCGGCCGTAGTTGTCGTCGGCGCGTCAATCAGCGGTTTAAAGACTTATGTTGTCGGCCAGGTTTCGAAGGTTCTCGGCTCAAATCATTTTATGATGACGCGGATTGCTTCTACCGGCCGCTTATCTGACGAAGAATTTGAGAGGATGAACCGCCGAAACAAGGACGTTGTTTGGGAAGAGTATCTTTATGTACGCGACAATTGCCGGCTCTGCAATTATGTTGGTGCCCAAATCTCGGCAAACACGGATCTTCAGGTTGATACGGTTGAAATGCCTTCGGTGAGAGTGATCGGCGTCACCGATAATATGTATGAAATAGAAGATAAAACGCTTACGGAAGGACGTTTTTTCTCGGCAGAAGAAGTTGAACGTTCTGCCCGTGTAGCTGTTATCGGAGCCGATGTCCGCGAAAAATTCTTCGAATTTTCATCCCCAATCGGGCAAACGCTAAAAATCCGCGGGGTTCCTGTCCGCATCATCGGTGTAGAACAAAAACGCGGGTCTTTTTTCGGGCAGTCTCAGGATCGGCATATTTATCTTCCGATTACACTTGCGGTTCAGATTTTCAATCGGACCGGCGGTATTCAAATTCACGGGAAAACAATCGAAGCTGAAAAGTTTCATCCCGCCATCGAAGAGGCCGAGTTGCTGCTTCGCAACAAGCGGCGGCTCGCAGGGAGCGAGGAAAATACTTTTTCCGTGGTCAATGTTGACGAATTTAATTCAACCATGGATCAGGTAACGGGAGCGATTGCTGCCGTCGTAGTTCCAATAACACTTATCATCCTCGTCGTCGGAGGCATTGTTGTAATGAACATAATGCTTGTCTCGGTTACGGAACGCACTTTTGAGGTTGGCCTGAGAAAAGCAATTGGAGCGACAGGGCAACAGATAATGACACAGTTTCTGATAGAGTCGGCATTGCTATGTTTTTCCGGAGGGATTCTTGGATTGTTACTCGCGGTTGGAGCTACGCAAATCGTCGGGGCATTGCTTGAAATTACCATGACAATTACTCCGTTTTATGTAGGACTTGCAATAACTGTCTCGAGCGGTATCGGCATTTTAGCCGGCATTTATCCTGCCTGGAAAGCGGCCCGGCTCGATCCTATCGTTGCACTTACAAAGTCCTGAGATTGTTTTGATTTAAGAAATCAGGTCCTAATGTCCCGAAAAGCAGCTCTGAATTATTATGAAAGTCTCAGCCTCATTACCAATAGAAGTCTTGAAAATGGCATATGACAGTGTCTTATCGCATAAATTCCGCTCATTTCTGACGATTCTTGGCATTGTTGTAGGTATTCTGACTGCGGTCGTTGTTGCATCGATTCTGACGGGCATGCGGCAAAGCATTGTCGCAATTTTTGATGAATACGGATCGAACAATGTGTATCTTTTTCATCTGTCAACCGGATTCGGTCCGAGTAATCGCGATGAACGTAACCGAAAACCGCTTACTCCGGAGGATGCCAATGCTATTTTGGCACAGTCTTCTACGGTGGAAAGCATTGCAACGGTGGCTGTCAACATCGGTTCCTGGGGAACCGGTTTTGACGACAACATGATTTACAAGGACAGGAATTACCGGTGGGCACTGACTGATGGCGTAACGCCTAACTATGCAGAAATAATGAATTTATCGGTTCGCAGCGGACGCTGGCTAACCGAAATGGACAATTTCGAGAGAAGAAACGTTCTGGTTATCGGTTCGAACGCGGTTGATGCCCTCTTTGACGGCGACGCGGATGCCGCGATAGGCAAAGTAGTCAGAATGAACGGAACGACCTGGGAAATAATCGGAGTCATTGAAAAGCGACAGGCTGGATTTCTCGGAGAAAACGAAGAAGACAGGAAAATTTTCATGCCATTTCGTACGGCTCGTAAAGAAGCCCCGACACGGGATGCCCTTCTGCTTATAGCCAAGGCATATCGCGGACAATTAGGTGACGCCGTGCAGGAAATCGAGAGTATTTTGCGGGTCCGGCGCGGAGTTAAAACCGGAGAGCCAAACAACTTCGACGTAAAAACAGCCGATGATTTTATGCGTCAGTTTGATGGCATGTTGGCGGGAATCGGCGCGGCGGCAATCGCTATTTCCATGCTTGGTCTTCTGGTCGGCGGCATTGGTGTAATGAATATTATGCTGGTCTCTGTTACGGAACGGACAAAGGAAATAGGCATTCGAAGAGCTCTGGGCGCAACCAAAAGCGCCGTAGTGCTTCAATTTCTTTCGGAGGCCATGGCACTTACTTTTTTTGGCGGAATCATTGGAATTTTGTTAGCATTGACAATATCAAAGTTACTGATATTACTGATACCTTCCCTGCCCGCTGCCGTTGAGCCGTGGATGATAGTTTTAGCAGCAGGAGTATCGCTGTTTATCGGCTTGGTCTTTGGTGTCTTACCGGCTAAAAAGGCCGCAAACCTGGACCCGATAGAATGCCTGCGTTACGAGTAAACAAAGGTCAGTTTCAGGACTTTAATTACCCGTTTGACAGGCATCGTTTTGAAACGGAGAAAATTCAATCGCAAACTCTCACCGCTGATTGCTTTATCCACGGATTCAAGTCGGTTTTATTAATACAAGAGGAGATGATTATTTAACAATGTCCGCAAAAGCAACACTTTTCGCAGCTATGATTTTGGCTCTCTCGCTCAGTGCATTTGCCCTCGGGGGATTACGCGGTGCGATCTACACGTCTAATTTTGACGGCTCACGCGTAAACCAGAATATTTACCCAGGCAAAAATTCGGTTTATCTAAACGGAGGTCCGAATAATGCAAATTCCGCCGGACTTCTGCCCGGCATATATTATTTTGAAGTAACTGATCCCAGCGGTAAGATTCTGCTTTCGATCGATCCCGCTGAATGCCGTCAGCTTGTTGTAAATGGCGACGGCCGTATTTACGGTGTTCGGACTGATATTGCATGTTCACATAACGTCGGTTGGGTTGATGCGGCAAACGGCGGTTTGCCTGTCCAGCTCGCACCGTTTAACAATACCCCCAACCCCGGCGGTGAATATAAAGTTACTCTGATTCGTGCAGATGCACCCGGCGTATCTGTGGATGAAGACGGATTTCACATTGACTATCCGCGTTCTGCTGCCAAATCGGATAATTTCAAAGTATTACAGGTCCTTGATTAATTTTTGTGATTGATGTTGTTTAATCACGCAACTTGAAGCATAAAATCGCTTTAGGCAAAAAGGCGGACCGAATCCGGTTCGCCTTTTACATTTTAAAAGTTTTTTACTTCAAATCAGTTCTACGGTTTCATTCAATCTGGGCACCTTTGCAGTCCAGCCAAATTTTTCATGAATTCTGGCGGCCATTGCCGCCGCTGCTTCCGGTTCGCCGTGAGTTGTAAAAATTGTCTTAGGCGCATTTTTCAATCCACTGAGCCACCGCAATACGCCTTTCCAATCCGCATGTGCTGAAAAACTGTCAATCCTTTCGATATGGCAATTGACAGGAACCATTTGCTTCATAATTTTCACTTCCCGTTCGCCGTCCACCAATTTTCTGCCCGTAGTCCCGGCTGCCTGGTAACCGACAAAAATTACCGTTGCATTATGCTGCGGCAGGATTCGCATGGCATGATGGAGAACCCGTCCGCCGGTCATCATTCCGGATGCTGATATAATTATTCGCGGGCCACGCATATCGTTAAGCTGCTTTGATTCTTCCCTTGAAGATGCCGTCATCATCTCATGCGGACGTAGGGGATGACGTTTTGCCCTGAGAAGTGATGCATAGTCCTCGTTGTGCTCCTCAAACCAACGGTTGTAAACCTGCGTCGCCTGCGATGCCATCGGTGAATCCACTATTACAGGCAAGACGGGTATTCGGTGATTGTCCTCGAGCTCGCGGATTAAATAAAGTATTTCCTGCGTCCGGCCGACGGCAAATGCCGGTATCAAGATCGGCCCGCCTCTTTTGATTGCTTCATTGAGGACACGCTGGAGAGTTATGGAAGGCGGTTCTTCGGGATGCAGACGATCACCATAAGTTGATTCGCACATCATATAATCGCAATCCGGCGGAGGTGCAGGATCGCGGATGATAACCTGGTCATAGTGGCCTAAATCGCCGGAAAATAAAAATCTGAGCGTGCCGCCATCTTTGCCGGCGCCGTCGATTTCCAGTAAAACCAAACTGGCTCCCATAATGTGTCCTGCAACAAGAAAAGACGCTCTGAAACCGGGGGCGATTTCCACCGGGACGCCGTTATTTGCCGTTGTATGGAAGAGTTTTATCGCGTCACGTGCATCGTCTTCAGTGTAAAGCGGCAAAGCCGGATTGTGGCGGGTTAATTGGTGGCGGTTTCTGTAGTCAGCCTCTTCTTCCTGCAGACGTGCCGAATCCGGTAAAAGTATTTTCAAGAGGTCTGCCGTAGCTCGAGATGTAAAAACCGGGCCATCATAACCAAGTTTTACGATGCGTGGCAGATAACCTGTGTGGTCGATGTGCGCATGCGTGAGAATAACTGCGTCTAAGGAATGCGGGTCAAATTCCGGTGGCGTCCAGTTGCGCTGCCTCAGTTCAGGAAGACCCTGAAACAATCCGCAATCCACCAGGACATTTTTCCCATCGTGCTCAATCAGATAACGCGAACCGGTAACCGTCCCAACTCCGCCGTAAAAAGTAACCTTTGCCATATTAGGCAATTAAACAATTTTGTACGGAGCTAAGGCAAATTCAGTAAGAATGCTTGATTTAATTGACGTATTCCTTAGGAAATTTCAGAACATTTGAGAGATCGCCAAGTTTTGCAATCTGTTTTCGCTGTCTGGCTGCATTTACCAGGTGTTCCGCGGTGTCGCCATCCTGCCAGAAAGTTGCCCAGCCAAAATTGAGCCAGATTCTTACAACCTCATCTGCCGAAAGTTCAATATGGTTTTCGCTGAAGTGTTTGGCGATGCGTTCGATGATCTCGGATGCCGTTCTGGCAGATGCTTTAGGCAGAACAACCAAAAACTCATCATTCATCGATCGTGCAAGGAAATCCATTCTGCGCAACTGGGAAATAATCCCTGTTGCTGCAAATGAAAGCACACGGTCGCCTGTGGAATGACCGTAATCACGGTTGATTTCCTCGAAATCACGTATATCTACGGCAAGCACGGTCAGCGGCCGCTCGTCTCTGAAACGCTGCGATTCAGCTAACTGATTTTCAAGAACAAGGAAAAAAGCCCTTTCGTTTGGTAGTTTTGTGAGCGGATCCGTCAAAGCACTGGATAAAGATTTTTCATATGCAAGCGATCCAAGAAACAGCGGTGAAAGACGTCCGCCAATAATTTCGAGTCGTTCCCTTAATTCACCGAAGTCTTTCACCGGCTCGGCGAAAAAAAACTGCATCACGGCGAATATATCGCCCTCCTGAGATAACGGAATAGCTGCGGCTGCCACAAAACCCGCTAAAGAGCCATCAGGAAACAGTGCTGCCTCTTTTAGTATTTCGGCAGTGGATTCTATCTCGCCACTTAATAATGCCAGCCCTGCCAGCGACGTTTCAAGAGGAATTTCAACATTTTCCAACAGCAGAGCATTAGACCCATAGGAATGCCTTGCAACCAGAAAATCCCTGTTGGCAGATCGCATAAACAAAACCGCTGCCGTAAATGGCACGATTTCACCAACACGGCTGGCAACCAGCCGAAACATATCGGCCGGTTTTAATGAGCTGCCGAAAAACTCGCGGGCATCTTCCAGCGCAGCCAGTTTTTCGTCAATGAAATCCTCAGACTCCTCGGCGGCATTAAATGAGGAAATCATTTGCTCTTCTGCAGATAGTGCTGACAGAGCAGGCCGTCGCATTTGCCACAAGGTCCAAAGACAAATGGAAAAATACACAAAAGAAAGCGCGACCAAAATCGCGATTTTGACGGAAGGCACAAAACCGGATATTGCCACCAGAAAAGTCAAAACAGGTGCAGTCAAACCAAAAGCGGCAATTGCAAACTGCAAACGATTGGCGAAACCCGGGTTTGCGCTGGATTGGGAGCGATCGGCAGGATTATCCATAAAAGAAACGGAGCGGGAAATCCTAAATGAAATGTTGTCCGGGACTGAGTAGAAAGGTAACCACTAATACGGACCGGAGCCCGCTTTTATTGAAAATAACCTTTGACAGACCGTAAAGTCAATAAAAAACAACCGGCAGGAGTCCCGCAAGTCCATCGGGAGGCTGTTTTCCCGCTTTTCTCCGCCGTATTTTATTTTTTAAAACTTGCTATTTTTGCTTGATTTACAGTTGACTATTGCCAAAGGTATTTCTAGTATTATCCCTTGCAACGAAGAAATGCTTGAGCTTCGCTGCAAGGGGTTGAGAAAGACAGCCTCGGGATTCAAGCTAATTTAACTTTGAAGAAGACAGGAGACTAAAGACTAAAATGAAAAAAGTAATTGTACTTTCATCTGTTTTGGCGCTCGGTGCGCTCGGCATGGCTTGCGGTGAGCAGGCGGCTAACAACACCGCCAATAAACCGGCAAACAATGCCAATACCACCAACGTAACAACCACAAACTCAACGCCGGCTGCACCGGCCAATACCGAAACGCATTCGAACAGCAATGCCAATGCTAACTCGAATGCAAATGCCAAACCGGCAAGCTCGCCCGCTTCCTCCAACTCTGCCGCAAAGACGGAAGAGAAAAAAGAAGAAATGAAGAAGGACGAGAAGAAGCCGGAAGAAAAGAAAGAAGAGAAGAAATAGTTATCTCTGACCCCTCTTTATTTCCATCTGACGCCCGGTTTTTATGACCGGGCGTTTTTAATACCACAGTGGCTAAAAATTTCCCTTCAAGTTCCGCAAAACCTAATTTAGAAAGACTTTAAAATTGTTAAAAAATCTTTACTTTTCACTACTTTGATAGTTGACTAAAGGCCGGAAGATTACTATAGTGTCCAATGTTTCGAAAATCCGATAGATTTACGAGACGCGGGCGCCTAACGGCGGTCTCCGGATAAATAAAGTTAAATTAATCTTTGAGGAAGACAGGAGAAAAAACTAAATGAGAAAAGTTATTGCACTTTCTGCCCTTTTGGCACTTGGAGCTCTTGGAATGGCTTGTGGTGGCGGCGAGGCCAATAATGCAGCAGCTAATGCCAACAAGGCCGTTGCAAATGCCATGAATCAAATGGCAAACGCTATGAATCAGGCTGCTAATGCCATGAATGCTGCAGCAAATCAGGCTGCTAATGTAGCAAACCAGGCTGCAAATGCAGCAAATCAGGCTGCAAATGCCGCTGCCAACGCTGCAAAACCAGCAGCCAATGCTAACCATAACGGTAACGCCAACCACAACGCCAATAAATAAAATATCGGCATTGTGAAAAACTAAAAAACGGGCTTTCCTGTTAAATCAGGCTGCCCGTTTTATATTTTTTACCTGGATTTTTACAAACTCAGCATTTCGTTAAAAGTCCTCAAGCATTTCAATTGCTGCCGAAACTGAGGTAACGGGTCTTTGGCAAACGTAGTTTTCACAAATATAAATCGTGGGCCGGTCATCGATTGAGACCCGTCCGGAAATTACCGGGATTGTAGCGTCCGGCTCACTCCGGACAGGTGCAATGATAGAAAGCGGCAGATATTTGCTCCTTACGGCTCTTTCCAGATCGTTTCCCGCTTCGCCAACAATCACGATTTCACGCACTTTCCCTGCCGCAAATTCAATTGCTGAAAGCGCCCGCCCAAAACCCTGTGGAAAACGCTTTATTTGCCTTGCAACGGCCCTTAGCGTTGCATTGGCGTATCGTTCATACTTTTCATCATTGAAAAATCTGGCAAGACGTAAAAGAATGTCCGCCGCGACCGAATTTCCGGAAGGCGTCGCATTATCGTAAATATCTTTATTCCTAACAATTAACTCCTCACTATCTTTCGCAGTGTAATAAAATCCTCCGTTTTCCTCATCCCAGAAATCCTGCAACATTCGCTCGGCCACAAGCCGGGCCACTTTCAGATAATGCGTTTTTCCCGTGCATTGAAATACCTCGATCAGACCATCGGCAAGATTTGCATAATCATCCAAAAAGCCTTGAATGGGCTTTCCATCACTCTTTAAGGTTCTGAATACCCGTATTTCGGACTCCGCTCCATCTGAAAAGGTAGTATGCAAATTTAGAAGAAAATCCGCATTTTTACAGGCTGCGTCAAGGTAATTTTGATTGTTCAGGGCAGCGGCCGCCTCCGCCATAGCTGCTAACATAAGACCATTCCAGGAAGTTAAAATCTTCTCATCGCGGAACGGTTTAACCCGTTTCTCCCGATATTGAAAGAGCTTTTCTCGAGCCTTTGCCACTCTATCGTCTAAAGCATTGTAAAGACTATCTTTACGAGATATTTTGAGGATATTTTTCCCTTCGAAATTGCCATCCTCCGTAACACCAAAATAATCCAGAAAAGGTTCCGGGTCATCCGGCTCCAGAGCTTGTCTGATCTCTTTCGGTGTCCAGACAAAAAACTTTCCTTCCTCGCCTTCACTGTCAGCGTCCTGCGAAGAATAAAATCCACCTTCGGAACTTGTCATTTCCCGCAAGACGTAATCCAGGATTTCTTCCGCAATTCGTCTGTAAAACGGCTCTTTGACCGCCTGATAGAGATGCAGGTATATGCGGGCCAGCTGTGCATTGTCATACAGCATTTTTTCAAAATGTGGTACCAGCCAAAATGCATCAACGGAGTAACGGTGAAATCCGCCCCCTAATTGATCATAAATGCCACCCGCCGCCATTGAATCAGCTGTTTTGCGAACAATCTGAATTGCCTCTTGATCCCCGCTGCGTTTCCAGTACCGCAAAAGGAACTCCAGTGTCATGGATGGTGGAAACTTCGGAGCACCGCCAAAGCCGCCGTTAGCCCTGTCAAATGCCGCGGATAACGTCTTAAATGCTCCATCGCATAGACTTAGTCCAACAGGCGACAGATCTGCTTCAGTTTCTGACAAACGCTTGAGCTCAGATAGTATCTCAAAAGCGGACGCAATAACCTCATCACGCTTCTGAAGCCAGGCGTCGGCTATCCCGAGCAAAACTTGTTTCCAGCTTGGCATCCCATGTCTCGGCAAAGGCGGAAAATATGTGCCGCCAAAAAAAGGCACCTTCTCCGGCGTTACAAATACATTCAAAGGCCATCCGCCCCGTCCGGTTGTAATCTGGACAAAATTCATATAAACCTGGTCAACGTCCGGCCTCTCTTCGATGTCAACCTTCACATTTATAAAATGCCGGTTCATTATTTCGGCCGTTTCGGCGTCTTCGAACGATTCGTGGGCCATAACGTGACACCAATGACAGGCAGAATAGCCCAGACTGACCAGCACAGGCTTATCTTCTTCTTTTGCCCTTTGGAATGCCTCTTCCGACCAAGGATACCAATCGACCGGATTCTCTGCGTGCTGGCGTAAATATGGACTGGACTCCAAAGCCAGTCTGTTCGTTTTTTTGGATTTATTTTGCATAAGATCAATTGTTTCACGAGCCGGCATTTTTTTGAAACTAAGGCCCGGATTTGTTATAATTTATCCTCTTGATTATGACTCCACGCTGCTTGGCAAAGCTAAGACCTGCTGTTTCACGAGCCGATCTCTTTGGCGGCGATTAAATCCTCCTTTTTGTCTCCACCTTCCGGCAAGTGTGGTGATTACAGATGAACGGAATACCACTTGCCCGTTTGTTGCCACATAAACTAAGCAAATAAAACACTTAGGAGGATTTAAAAATGACACCGACACAGGAATTACAGAAACCCGTTATCAAAACCGAATTACCGGGCCCGAAAGCCAAAGAAATCATCGATGCTGATGCCAAATACGTAACACCCAGTTACCCGCGTCCGGATTATAAACTTGTTGCCGATCGCGCTTCCGGAGTATGGATTACGGATCCGGATGGTAATGTTTTTCTTGATTGTAATGCTGGCGTAGCCGTTTGCTCGACCGGACATTGTCATCCGGAAATTGTCGCTGCAATAACACGCCAGGTTGGCGAGCTCATACACCTTTGCGGGACAGATTTTTATTATCGCCATATGCCCGAGCTGGGTAAAAAGTTGAACGATATAGTTCCAATCGATGGTCCGGTCAAAACTCATTTCGCAAACAGCGGTGCAGAAGCGATTGAGACTGCCCTGAAACTTGCGATGTATCATACCCGCCGACAAAAGTTTATTTCTTTTTTCGGTTCTTTCCATGGCAGGACGCTCGGGGCTTTGTCGCTTACTTCATCCAAAAAGGCACAACGGCTCGGCTTTATGCGACAGGCTCTTGATGTGGTACATGTCCCCTATCCAAACAAATTCAGGCATTTTGCAACCGACAGGCCGTCAGATGAAGAAACAGTCAGTCGTGATTGCATCAAATGGATCGAAGAGAAACTTTTCCGCACTACAACGCCGCCTGAAGAAGTAGCCGGCATTATCCTTGAGGTAGTACAAGGCGAAGGCGGCTACATACCCGCGCCAACACCATTTGTAAGAGAAATCCGCCGTATCTGCGACGAGCACGGCATTATGATGATTGTGGATGAAGTGCAATCCGGAATGGGCCGCACCGGAAAGATGTTCGCATTAGACCACCACGAAGGCATCAAGGCGGACATCATTTGTATGGCAAAAGGTTTAGGTTCCGGAATGCCCATCGGAGCCTGCACAGCCCGTGCAGATATTATGGACTGGCATAAAGGTGCGCATGCCTCTACCTTTGGAGGAAACCCCGTCGCACTTACTGCCGCACTTAAAACAATCGAACTGCTCGAGGGCGGCCTGGTTGAAAACGCACGAAATGTAGGAGCTTATCTCGAAGCCGGGCTTCGTGATTTAATGAAAAAACACAAATCTATAGGAGACGTCCGCGGTTTGGGCATGATGCTCGGCGTTGAATTTGTTAAAGAAAACGGTGACCCGGATCTGGAATTACGCGACCGCGTTGAAATGGCCTGTTTTAACAAGGGTTTGATTATTCTGGGATGCGGCACCAGCACCATCCGTTGGTCACCGCCGCTTATTCTGTCAAAGGAAAACGTGGACGTCGCTCTTGAAATCTTTGACCGTGCCGTAGCCGAATCTGCCGTTTCACAATAAAATTAACCGCTTTGGCGAATAAAAAAGTAAAGGCCGTGCAAAGTTCTGCACGGCCCTTTTTCGCTTCAACGTTAAGTGCTGCATCGCAATAAAAATTATGCAGCCTTTAACTTTTTGATTTCTTCAATCATAACCGGAACAGCCTCGAATAGATCGCCGACAATTCCATAATCAGCGATATCGAATATCGGAGCCTCCGGATCCTTGTTGATCGCAACGATGGTGCCGGAATTTTTCATCCCGACAATATGTTGAATTGCGCCGGATATACCGAGTGCTATATAGACTTTGGGAGCGACGGTTTGTCCTGAGGAACCTATTTGCCGATCGATCGGAAGCCATTCGTTATCGCAGATCGGTCGTGAAGCGGCAAGGTCAGCTCCGAGAACTTCGGCAAGTTGATTTGCCAGGGCGATATTTTCCTGTGATTTGATACCGCGGCCGACGGCCACGATAATCTCGGATTTTGTAAGATCAACGGATGCTTTGGCCTCTTGAAAAGGCTCCTCGGGCGTCATTCTAATCTCTCCGACAGGGACATCAAAATTTTCTGCAGCCGCATTGCCACGTACGGCGGAATCGCCGCGAAAGGCCCCGGATTGAAAAGATATAAAATACGGCGCATCTCCGCCAATTTCTATATCGGCATCCAGTTTACCCAGAAAAATACGTCTTGTCGGTAAAATTTTTCCGTTTTCTGTTTTGTAGCGTATGCAGTCTCCGACAAGTTCCCGGCCAAAACGCGTTGCTACCCGCGGCGCAAAATCCCTGACCTGATAAGTATGTGAAAAAATCACATATTGCGGATTCTCACGCCGGATTACATTTTCAAGGGCATCGGTATAGCCGTCCGGCGTATAGGATGAGAGCGCGGAATTCTTAGCAACTATTACCTTTTCGAGATCATAGCCGGCAATCTCCGCCGCAACCGGACAATCTCCATTGCATAGGATTACGGCGGACGCTTTAAGCCCGAGTTCCTTCCCGATAGTCTGGGCAGCAGCGATTGCCTCAAGGGAAGTTTTATTCAAAACGCAATTTTTATGTTCAATAAAAACTAGAATCATAATTCACCTATCAATTCCCGACAGCTGAAAATAACTAAATTACCCTGACTTCGGTTTTTAGTTTTTCGACAAGTTCAAGAGCTCCTTTGCGAGCATCGCCATTGCCCAGAATTTGGGTTTGCTTTGTCTTCAAAGGCATATAGACTCTGGCAATACGCTGTGAGGCGGGAAAAGGCTCAACAGCAGGGACTACGTCGCGTATTTCCTTTTTCTTTGCCGCCATTATGCCCTTTAACGAGGCATATCGAATCTGTGAAATGCCGGATTGAATCGTAAAAACCGCAGGAAGTTTATAAGTAAACCACTGATACCAGCCGCTTTCCAATTCACGTTTTATCCGTAAAGTATCTCCCAGACTTTCCCTGTCAACTTCAATTACGATTGTTCCGCTTGGAAGTCCGAGAATTTCTGCTAAAACAACTCCGGTCTGACCAAAACTTGCATCGTCTGACTGTAAGCCGGCAAATACCAACGTCGGATTTTCGTCCTTTATCGCCCCGGCCAGCAAATTTGCTGTCTGATATGGCGAAAGTTCGTTTACGTTCTCCACGACAACATGAATGCCGCGGTCAGCTCCGCGTGCAAGTGCATCCTTGATAACGGCTTTAGCAATTTGCGGCCCGAGAGTGCAGACAATCACTTCGCCTTCACCTTTTGCCTCACGCAGCCGCAATGCTTCCTCCAGCGCATAGCCGTCAGATTCATTCGTTTGCATTGCGACATCTGATTCGACGATCCATTTTTCATCCGGCCTTACTCGCAAAACTGCGTCTTTATTGGCCACCTGTTTCATCAAAACGATTATTTTCATATTCGCTTTTCCATTAATACGAAAAACACTATATCAGATTATGAATGAATATTCATTCAGTGAAAGTCCCGGAAATTTACGGTTTTTCCGGTGTTACGCCAGACTAGACTATTCGTCGTAGCGTTTGAAAATCAAGCAAGCATTGGTACCGCCAAACCCGAAGCTGTTCGACAGAGCATATTCGATTTCTGCCTTTCTGGGTACATTCGGTACATAATCCAGATCACAATCAGGATCCGGCGTCTCGTAGTTGATCGTAGGCGGCAGCATTCCCTCTTTTATGGCAAGAACGGAGAAAACCGCCTCGATACCGCCGGCAGCTCCCAGTGCATGGCCGGTCATGGACTTTGTCGAACTTACGGCAAGCCCGTTTTTGGCATATTCGCCAAAAACTTTCTTAATTGCCATCGATTCAAATTTATCGTTATAGGGAGTCGAAGTGCCGTGCGCGTTGATATAACCGATTTGTTCGGGTTTGATACCCGCATCGGCAATAGCACGCTGCATTACCCGTATTGCCCCTGAGCCGCTTTCATCCGGCATGGTAACGTGAAATGCGTCGCCCGTCATTCCATAGCCTACAATTTCGGCGAGTATATTCGCTCCGCGGCGGCGGGCAAATTCAAGTTCCTCGAGGATCATTATACCGGCCCCTTCGCCTATAACGAATCCGTCCCGGTCCGCATCAAATGGACGCGAAGCTCCTTTAGGATCATCATTACGTGTAGAAAGAGCACGCATTGAGGCAAATCCGGCGACGGACATCGGCGTTATGGCACTTTCGGCTCCTCCGCATATCATTGCGTCGGCATCGCCTCTTTCTATCAGGCGAAAGCTGTCTCCGATTGCATGTGCACCTGCCGAACAAGCGGTAGCGGTAGCCGAATTAGGCCCTTTTGCGCCATGCCTTATGGAAACGTTGCCGGCCGCAAGATTCACGATTGCCGAAACGATAAAAAACGGTGAGACACGATCGGGGCCAGACTGGAGCAATTTTTCGTGTTCGCGTTCTATAGCCCAGAAATCACCGATGCCGGAACTTATGTACGTTCCGACCATATCTGCATTCGAATCGTCAATTTTAAGGCCGCTGCTTTTGACGGCTTCGTCCGCTGCCGCAATGGCAAAATGAGTGAATGCACCCATTCTCCGGGCGTCTTTTTTATCCAGAAAATCCAGTGGATCAAAGCCTTTTACTTCGCAGGCAAATCGCACCGGGTAATTTTCGGCATCGAATTTTTTTATGTAATCCGCCCCGTTTTCCGAACGCATCAGGGCAGACCAGGTTGAAGGCACATCGTTTCCACATGCCGTTACAAGCCCGACTCCCGTTACTACTACACGACGTTTCATAAAAATCTTTAACGGTGAATCTGATGGCTGAGTGTCCGCAAATGCCAATTGCGGCAAGGCCGGAATTCACCGTTTTGTAATTATGGCTTACTTAGCCTTTGTGTTGTTCGACATATGCGTATGCATCACGAACGCTTTGAATTTTTTCGGCATCTTCATCCGGAATTTCAATATCAAATTCCTCTTCGAACCGCATCACCAGCTCTACAAGATCCAGCGAGTCGGCACCCAGATCCTCGATAAATCGAGCATTTTCTGTTACTTCGGCCTCATCCACACCGAGTTCATCTACGATTATCTGCTTAATCTTTTCCTGAATTTCTGACATAGTTTCTCCTGTAATTATATTGTTTCTAATGATTTGCGAATAGTTGCCGAATCCTCGACATTAAAAACCACGGCATCCTTATCTATCTGCCGGACAAGGCCCGAGAGCACCTTTCCCGGCCCGACTTCTACGAACTTACTTATACCTTCGCGGCGCATCCTCTCGATAGTTTCAACCCAACGTACCGGTGAAGTCACCTGTTTTGTCAGCAGGTTGCACACGGCGGAAGGATCATTTCCCGGCTCTGCAGTGTAATTATGGACAACCGGGAATTGATAGTTTCCGTAACTTGCCGCAAGCAAATCCGCTTCAAGCCGCAGCTCCGCAGGCTGCATCAGGGCACAATGAAAAGGGGCAGATACATTTAGCCGTATCGTCCTTTTGGCACCGCGTTCTTTCAAAATACCACAAGCCCTTTCAATTGCATCAGAATCGCCGGCAATTACGATTTGCGAGGGCGAATTTATATTCGCAGGGCTGCAAACGCCATCGCCTGCCGCTTCAGCACAGGCATCGGTTACGGTTTCCAGGTCACTGCCAAGAATCGCCGCCATTGCACCTTTTCCAATCGGAACTGCTTCCTGCATATAAGTGCCGCGTTTATGAACGATTCTGACGGCTTCGGAAAAATCAAGTACGCCGGCTGCGACCAGTGCTGTATATTCTCCGAGACTGTGCCCTGCGGCCATAGCGGGCTTGGGAAAGCCTTCGCTTAGCATTGCACGGTATGCGGCTATGGAAACGGTCAAAATTGCCGGTTGCGTATTGGCTGTCAGTTGCAGGGCGGACTCGTCGCCTTCAAAACACATTTCCGATATTTTGAAGCCGAGAGACTCATCGGCGATTTGAAAAACTTCTCTTGCGGGCTCAAAGTTATCAAAAAGATCCTTGCCCATCCCGACGGCCTGTGACCCTTGTCCCGGAAAGATGTAAGCGATTCTGTTCATCGACAATAGGTAAATAACTAACCCGATAATCAGGAAATGCCGGTATTCAAAGACCTAAAATCTAATAACTGTTCCGCCCCAGGTTACCCCGCCGCCAAATGCCGTTAACAGGACGGTTGTCCCTTCCTTGATTCTTCCTGCCTGTATGCATTCGTCCATTGCTATCGGAATCGATGCCGAGGAGGTATTTCCATGCATTGCAATGTTGGAATAAACTTTTTCCTCGGGAACTCCAAGCCTTGAAGCCACGGCATCGGTTATTCGCTGGTTTGCCTGATGCGGGATGACAAGATCGATATCATCAACGGTAAGTCCTGCCTTTTCAAGCATTTCTGCCGAAATTTCAGCCATTGACCGTACTGCTACTTTGAAGAGCTCGTTGCCCTTCATCTTGAAATAGTGCATCCGCTTATCAATTGTTTCGTGCGTGGTGCCATATTTGGTGCCGCCGCCAGGACAAAACAGTTGTTCCTCAAACCGGCCATCTGAGCGAATTTTGGTCGCCAGGATTCCCTTCCCTTGCGGTACCGGGCCGAGTACTGCCGCTCCGGCTCCGTCCCCAAACAGAATACATGTTCCGCGGTCGGTGTAATCGACGTACTTAGTCAGCACCTCAGCCCCGATTACCAGAGCATATTTGATTTGGCCGGTCCGTATCATGGACTCGACCATAGTAATACCGTATAGAAAGCCTGAACAAGCCGCGAAAACGTCCATTCCGGCTGCATTATGAGCTCCGAGCTGAGCCTGAATCAGAGCGCCGGTGCAAGGAAGAATTTGATCCGGCGTCGTTGTGGCGCAAACAATAAGTTCGATGTCTTCGGGCCGGAGGCCTGCGCTGTCAAGCGCACGCTTGGCAGCCTCGGTTCCAAACATCGAGGTGTACTCATTTTCAGCGGCTTTATGCCGTTGCTTAATACCCGTCCGCGTAGTTATCCATTCATCGGAAGTTTCTACCATTTTTTCCAGATCGGCATTTGTTAAAATGCCTTCCGGGTAAGAATGTCCCATTCCGATGATTCCCGCATTTTGAGAAGCCATTCAATTAAAATTAGAACTTAAAAATTGTTAAATTTCAAAAAGGCTATTCGTCTTCCGCTATATCGATAATCTTCCGGCCTTTATAGGTTCCGGTCTTTGGATCAATCCGATGCGGTAATCTGGGTTCGCCTGTTTGTTTATCAATGATATACGGCGGTATGGACAGTGCGTCGTGAGCACGCCTTTGTCGTGTTCTTGATTTCGAATGTTTACGTTTTGGATTTGGCATAGAAACTTATAACCTCGCAATAACTATTCGCAATTCCGGCTGATCCGGCTTTTTAATTTATATCAATTCAAATTCTTCAATGCTTCCCAACGTGGGTCCACTGTCTGCTCAGTGCAACCACAATCTTCTTCATTAAGATTTGCTCCGCAGGAAATACATAATCCCACGCAGTCCTGCGAGCAAAGATGGTGTTGAGGCAGGGCCAAAATCACCTGTTCACGGGCAATTACCTTTAAATCAATGCCGCCGTCAATTATTTCATCTGCAAGCAATTCAGCGTCAGTCAGTTGATGTCCATCTTCTACGGCAAAAACATCCGATGACAGATAATTCAGATGAAATTCTACTTTTATGGGCCAAACCTCTTCAGTAAGGCAACGGCTGCATTCTAAAACTACCTTGCCCTCAAGATTGCCATCTACCGTCGCCGAGCTTTCATTGCCATCGATTACGGCATGAATATGTATCCGGCCGGATATTCTTGCACTATCGGCCAGATCCAACTCATCAAAATCTGCTTCGACGCCATATGGCATCTTGAGTCCGGATAGTTCGATTTTCATTTTCAATCAGCCTTACGCCGATAATAAATCGGCGCAAAAAGACAAACTTCGTATTATAGCCTCCGTGTCGCCATAGTCAAATTCCGATAACCGACGCGGCCATCTTCAATTAATAACCCAACAGCCTCTTCAAGCGACGAAAACCCCATTTTTTCTATAATTTCAAGTAAGCCGAGCGAAAGAGAAGAAGGGAATGAAGGGCCGCCGTAAATAAATCCCGTATAGACCTGGAGGAGCGAGGCACCGGATGCAATCTTTTCAAATGCATCTTGAGCAGACATTATCCCGCCAACTCCAATAATTGCAATCCTCTTCCCTAAATGTCTATAAAGTGTTGAGATTACTTGATTTGAAAGTTTTCCAAGCGGCCTGCCGCTGATACCGCCTTCCTCGTAAAGTAGATTTCCCTGCGTCTTCAGACCCGATCGCGAAAGAGTTGTATTTGTTGCAATGATTCCACTTACTCCATTACTTAAGCATACGTCGGCTATTTCGTGAATCTGATCCTCATCCAGGTCCGGGGAAAGCTTTACCATAATAGGTTTGGGAGCTGACAATTCCCTGTTGGAAGAACTTAATGCCGCGAGAAGTCTGTCCAATAATCCGGCTTCCTGTAAATTCCTCAATCCCGGAGTATTCGGCGAGGAAACGTTAATTGCCACGTAATCCGCATGCGGTGCGACAATTTCAAACACTTTTACATAATCTTCAACGGCATCCTCGTTAGCCACATCTTTATTTCTACCAATATTTACTCCTATCGGACATTTGCAGCGAAGTTTTGAAAGCCTCGAGGCAACGGCATCCGATCCGTCATTATTAAATCCCATTCTGTTTAACAGAGCCAGATCTTCCTCAAGGCGGAAAAGACGCGGTTTCGGGTTACCTGCCTGTGGCCTTAGAGTTACTGTCCCTACTTCTATAAAACCGAATCCCAATGACTCAAGCGGTTCTACAGCCAATGCATTTTTATCAAAACCGGCAGCCAGTCCGATCGGACCCGGAAACTTCAGCCCGAAACGCTCAATTGCGGGCCAATCTCCCGGATTGAATACTTTACGGGCAAATTGTTTCGCCTTTTTGGTCGAAAGCGCGAATCTGAGCGATTTAAGCGCCGCTTCGTGCGCATGTTCGGCGTCTAAACGAAATGCCGCAGGTCGAATAATCTTTTCCCAAACTAAACCCATTCCGCAATATCAATCATAAGCCATAGCCTTGTTTCAGAAAAATCAAAACCTATCGAATTGAAGTTTCGCCAAAGGTTTGCTAGCATTTGCTCTCGAATGATAGACGAAGCAAATCTCGCCGAAAAGTCGCGAATAATGGACGAAGCCGCGATGGAGCGGGCGATTTCGCGTCTCGCCTCTGAAATTGTTGAAAAAAACAAAGGCGCAAAAGATCTTTATTTGGTTGGAATCAGACGACGCGGGGTTCCGCTTGCACATCGAATTGCTGATAAAATCGAACAGCTTGAAGGCGTCAAGCCATTATTTGGCACGCTGGACATCACGCTATACCGCGACGATCTTTCGACGGTCGGGACTAATCCAATCGTCAACCGTACCGAGCTTGCTGAGGACATAGATGGCAAGGTTGTAGTTCTCGTTGATGATGTTCTCTACACGGGACGGACTATTCGGGCAGCTTTGGATCAATTGATGGATTTTGGCCGCCCGAGAAAAGTGCAATTGGCGGTCCTGATAGATCGAGGCAGAGAACATCGCGAGTTGCCTATTCAAGCCGATTTCGTAGGAAAAACCGTGCCGACAAAACAATCTGAAATAATTCGTGTAATGTTAAGAGATTTTGATAATGAAGAAGGGGTCGGTATTTTCGAAAGACCGGCATGATATTAAGCAAGGCATTGGCCTTGCTTTTTTAATGTCTGATTTGAGTTATCAGACTATCATCAATCACCGAATTACTTAACGCAACAAAATGGAGAAACCGTTTCGCAGGAGAGACCTTTTGGGAATTCGCGATCTTACGGCCGCTGAAATTACGGGCATTCTCGACACGGCAGAAAACTTTCGCGAAATAAATACCCGCGAAATAAAAAAGGTCCCGACGCTTCGCGGTAAAACAGTAATAAACCTTTTTTTCGAAAATTCAACACGAACGCGCACATCTTTTGAACTTGCCGCAAAACGCCTTTCCGCTGACGCCGTAAATATAAGCGTTGCTTCATCAAGCCTAAGTAAAGGAGAAACCATAATCGATACTGCCTTGAACCTGGATGCAATGCAGCCCGATTGCATTGTCGTCCGCCACGGTTCAGCCGGTGTCCCGCACCAGCTTGCTAAAATCAGTAAAGCTGCCGTAATCAACGCCGGTGACGGAGCGAATGAACACCCTACGCAGGCCTTGCTGGACGCAATGACCATACGCGAACACAAAGGTAAGATCGAAGGGTTGAATGTCGCTATTATTGGCGACATTCTGCATAGCCGCGTTGCGCGCTCGAATATTCACCTGCTGACCAAGCTCGGAGCAAATGTCAAAGTTGCCGGACCCGGCACACTTGTTCCATCCGAAATCGAACATATTGCTGAAAATAACCTTTTAGCGGCAAGTAACGTGGAAGAAGCCATTTCGGGAGCTGACGTTGTGATGATCCTTCGCATCCAGCGGGAAAGGCAGGATTCGGCTTACTTTCCAACACTTCGCGAATACGCCATCCATTATGGCCTGACAAATGAAAGGCTGAATCTTGCAAAACACGATGCCATCGTCCTGCATCCGGGACCCATGAACCGCGGCATCGAAATCGCCTCCGAAGTCGCCGACAGTTCCCGATCGCTGATTCTGGACCAGGTCAAATATGGGCTTGCCGTCCGAATGGCAGTATTATATCTGGCGACCGGTGGTTCACCGACACATTGATTTTTATGCGACTTTTGATTACTAACGGACATTTGATTGATCCGGCTGAAGGACAAAATAGTGGGAAAAATGTCCTTATCGAGGACGGACGCGTTTCGGCCTGGCTTTCGACCTCGGAGCAACCGCCCGAGGATTGTCAAATTATTGATGCAAAAGGTCTTGTAGTTGCACCCGGCTTTATCGATATGCATGTTCATCTCCGGGAACCCGGTCAGGAACATAAGGAAACGATAGCAAGCGGTGCGGCGGCAGCTGTCGCCGGCGGCTGGACATCGGTGTGCGCAATGCCGAATACAACGCCGGTAAATGACAACGCTGCAATAACCCGCTACATAATCGAACAGGCCGAACGTGCCGGATTTGCCAACGTTTTCCCAATCGGCGCCATAACAAAATCAAGCGAAGGTGGCGAATTGGCTGAAATGGGTGAAATGAAGGCCGCCGGTGCTGTCGCCGTTTCGGATGATGGCCGCCCAGTCCCAAACGCCGGAATTATGCTCCGTGCAATGCAATATGCCAAAGACCACGGTTTACCTGTAGTTGATCATTGCGAAGATAAATCTCTGTCCGCAGGCGGAGTAATGCATGAGGGCAAAATTTCGCTTTTACTCGGACTGAAGGGAATGCCGGCAATAGCCGAAGAACTTGACGTTATCCGTGATATCCTGCTTGCCCGCGAGACGGGTGCGCACATTCACATTGCTCACATTTCAACTAAAAACGGAGTCGAAGCGGTCAGGCGTGCAAAAAATGAGGGCATCCCTGTGACCTGTGAAGCTGCGCCGCATCATTTTACACTTACCGACAAAGATGTAATCGGATACGACACTAATTTCAAAATGTCTCCGCCTCTGCGAAGCATCGAACATCTGCAAGCTTTAATCGAAGGACTCAGGGACGGCACCATCGATGCTATTGCCACCGACCATGCACCTCACCATAGAGACGAAAAGGCTCTTGAATTCGACCGTGCTCCTTTTGGAATTACAGGGCTTGAAACTGCCATCGGGCTTGCATTTTCCGAATTGGTACACAAAGGAATAATTGACCTTCCAAGATTAATTGAACTCTGTTCTACAAAACCCGCTGAAATCTTTAAATTGAAAGGACGCGGGACACTAAAGCCCGGTTCAATCGCTGACGTTACAATTCTTGACCCGCAGGAAGAATGGACCTACAGTAATCTGGAATCGCGGTCAAAATCGCGGAATTGCCCGTTTAATAACAGAAGATTTACAGGACGTGCAGTGATGACTATCGTCGGTGGACGGCTGGTATTCGACGTCCGCCGGAATAATACCGGCGACCGCGCGGTCACAACTGACGCATAATTCGTAAAGATAATTACAGACTTGAATAATTTTTCTATATGGAATTTCTGGCAGATCCCAATATCTGGATTGCTTTTGCTACCCTTACGGTTCTCGAACTGGTTTTGGGCATAGATAATGTCATTTTCATCTCTATACTTGCAGGTAAACTTCCTCCGTCGCAGCAGGCACGCGCACGCTTTATCGGTCTTGCGCTTGCATTAGGCTTTCGGGTAGTACTTTTGTTTTCACTTTCCTGGGTAATGACCTTGACTGAGCCGCTTTTTTCACTATTCGAACATAGTTTTTCAGGAAGAGATCTCATCTTGCTGGGCGGCGGTCTTTTTCTGATGGCGAAGTCAACGCATGAAATTCACACTTCTTTGGAAGGAGAGGCAGGCCACGCCGTCAAAAAAGTTTTTGCTTCCTTTGGTGCCGTTGTTGTCCAAATAGGTCTGCTGGACATCGTATTTTCGCTTGATTCGGTAATTACCGCTATTGGAATGGTTGACAAGGTGCCTATCATGATAGCGGCCGTCGTTGTATCGATCATCGCTATGATGCTTTTCGCCGGTTCGATTGGCGCATTCGTGCAACGTCATCCGACGGTTAAAATGCTCGCGCTTGCTTTCCTTCTTTTGATTGGCTTCACTCTTATTGCCGAAGGGCTGACATTACATATACCTAAAGGTTACATTTACTTTGCAATGGCGTTTTCCGTAATGGTCGAATTTCTCAATATGCGAATCCGTTCACGTGGAAAACCTGTAGAATTGCATAACCCTTATTTGCCGGCGGATTCTCAATCAGAAACCGCTGCATTAAAATAATAAACCGATGAAAAGCATTTTTGCAGCAATAATTCTTTCCGCAACGGCAGTCGCGGCTCAGACCGGCATACGTTCTGTAGATTTCAAGAACTTCACCTATCAGCCATACTGCGTCGGAGATGCACCTGAAACCGTGGCAGTTAAAGATGGTGAATTTTCGCGTGAAACACCGCAGGACGGTTGGGTTGACCGTTTCTTTTTCAAAGTGCTTGAGATTGCTTACGGCGATCTTGATTCGGACGGACGTGAAGAGGCTGCGATCCTTACGGTTTGTAATACAGGCGGAACCGGCAATTTTACCGAAGCTTTCATTTACCGTCTCCAGGGCTCGAAGCCTGCTCTAGCCAGCCGACTTGCGGGCGGAGACCGTGCCTTCGGTGGTTTTCGTTCATTGAAGATAGATAAAGGATTATTGATTGTCGAAGAGTACAGTCCCGGTGAAAATGGAGGTGCCTGTTGCCCGGAATTTATCCTGACAAAACGTTACAAACTCATCAGGTCGAGGCTTGTACAGACAGGTGCGGTGACAAAGCGTGATGTCCTGCCAAAACAAAGAATTACTTTTGCGAGAGGAGCAAATTCAAAGACAATAACCCTGCGAATACCGGCCGGAGAATCAATTGGCCTGGTACTAGGTGCCCGACGTGGCCAGAAACTGATTGTATCAACCGACCCGCGTTTTGCTGAAGTATGGCTTAACAATGACGCTGAGATAAAAAAACTCGAGAGCGGATTTGAGGCAATTTTAAGCAATAGCGGAGACCAGGTTGTCGAGGTCCAAAACATTACAAAAGCCTTTCGCGTAATTACAGTAAAAGTAAGAATCGACTGATGCTGTCGAGTTACAGGTTTCTTTTTTCAAGCCCTTTCGGCTCAGATTACTCAAAATGAAACGGAAAAATCTTTTTGCTGCCTTTTACCTTATTTGTTCTTTATTGTTGTCTCCTCTTGCTTTGTTTAGCCGCCAGATCCCGGAGCGTTTCGACCTGGCAATAAATAATGCCCGCATCATTGACGGAACAGGAAATCCCTGGTTTCGGGGATCGATTGGTATTCGCGGCGGTAAAATTGCCAGAATCAGCCGGGAAGAAATAACAGCCGCCGATAAAATAATTGACGTTGGCGGTTTGATAGTTGCTCCGGGTTTTATTGACGTCCACGCGCACACGGAAGATATTTTTACAAACCCGACAGCCGAAAATTTTATTCGAATGGGTGTAACTTCCCTGGTTACAGGCAATTGTGGTGGCTCGGCAACTGATATACAAGAGTTTCTGGGTAATTTCACCAAAACGCCTCTGGCAATCAATCTGGCAACTTTAATCGCTCACGGCTCCGTAAGAGCAAAAGTAATGGGCCTGGACAATCGCGAACCAACTCCGGAAGAACAAAACCAAATGAACCAATTGGTGGAAAAGGCTATGCGCGACGGAGCTGTCGGCCTATCGACCGGATTGATTTACGTACCCGGCACATTTGCCCGAACAGAAGAGGTTGTGGAACTTGCAAAGATCGCATCCCGCTTTGGCGGAGTTTACGCAAGTCATATCCGTAACGAAGGTAATGAAGTCTTTGACGCAATCAAAGAAGCAATTAACATTGGCGAGGCGGCTAATATCCCGGTGGAGATTTCGCATTTCAAAATTTCCTCCCGGGCACTCTGGGGACGAACACCCGACACAATTGGGCTGGTAGAAGAGGCACGTAAACGCGGGCTGCAAGTGACGGTTGACCAATATGCTTACACAGCCTCTTCAACCTCTTTGGATGCACGTTTGCCCAATTGGGCGATTGCGGGAGGCCGCGAAGAAGGCAAACAACGCCTGGCCAACCCGGAAACACGCAAAAAGATCATCGAGGAAATGAAGCAGGGCCTTAAAAAATCAAAGTTCAAGGATTATGAGTTTGCCTATGTCGCAAGCTATCGCGCAAATCCCGAATTTAACGGCAAAAACATTAAGGAAATAACGAAGACTGTCCGTGGAAAAAGCTCTCTCGATGCGCAGATTGAACAAATTTTCGAAATGTATGAGAAAGGCGGGGCACAAATGGTCTATCGAGTGATGGACGAAACAGACGTGCAAAACATTATGCGTCAACCATTTACAATGATTGCGTCGGACAGCGGCGTGCGGCGTTTCGGTTCGGGCGTTCCTCATCCACGCGGTTATGGAAATAATGCACGTGTTCTCGGCCGCTATGTTCGTGAATTGAAATTGTTGTCGCTGGAGGATGCGATTCGTAAAATGACCTCGCTCCCCGCACAAACATTCAACTTACGGGATCGCGGTCTTTTAAAAGAAGGTTTTGCGGCCGATATTGTCGTTTTCGACGAAACAAAGGTATCTGATCTCGCAACCTTTGAAAATCCGCATCAATATGCGACCGGTTTCGCCTATGTGATTGTTAATGGAGTAATTGTTTTCGACGGTGTAAAGATGACAGGCCAAATGCCGGGTCAGCCTCTCTTCGGCCCGGGGCGAAAACTATGAATCCAGAATACTCCCAAACTCTGCAGGAACGGGACTTTCAAAGTTTACGGTTTCGCCTGAAACAGGATGCCTAAAGGACAATTTTGCGGAATGCAAGTACAAACGAGCGGATTTTCCTCCGCCACGTATCTCATCTCCTACAATCGGATGTCCGATTTTTGACAGGTGAATTCGAATCTGATTTGTCCTGCCGGTAATGCAGAGTATTTCGAGCAGTGTCCGCCTGTTCCCTCGCTTTATTACTGAAAATTCGGTTATTGAAGGCTTTCCGTCAGGCTTTACGTCCCATATTTTTTGCTCCGCAAAACGCCCTATTGGCAGCGTGATACGTCCGGCATTATCGGCAACCAGACCTTCCACGACGGCAAAATAACGCTTATCCACCTTTTTTCCGGCAAACTGGCGTGCCAGTGCCCGGTGAAACGACGCATTTTTTGATATTGCAATAATTCCTGACGTGTCTTTGTCCAGTCTATGAATAAGCCCCGGACGTACCGTTGAATGTGAGGTATTGCGGTTTCTCAAATAAAAAGCCACGGCGTTTAGCAAAGTTCCGCTACGTTCAAAATTTGTCGGGTGTACCAGCATTCCTGCAGGTTTGTCAGCAATCAGTACGTCACTATCTTCATAGATAATCTCAAAATCTATAGGCTCAGGACGCATAGCGGTTTGCCGCGCAAGGTCCAGTTCAATCTCTATAAAATCGCGACCACGTACACGAAATCCACGGTTTTCAATCCGCCCATTAACCTCACACCGGCCATCGCGTATTATTTCACGAATATAAGACCGGCTCAGATCCGGAAATCTGTCAAAAAGGTAATCCTCCAAGCGCTTACGGATTACCCAATCTTCAACCACTATTTCAAAACGATTTAACATCAAATACAAATTACCACTTCTTAAAAAGTATAGAAAAATCTTTCAAAATATAAAATTCCAAGCGGAACGATATTACAATTTTGTAACTTCATATTTTTATTACTACAGAATTGTAATAACTGAGTTTCATCAAAAAAACTATTGTGATAGAATCCGCTTTTAATTCAAATCAGGAACCTCAATGCCGCTAAATGAGTCGAAAATCAATGAGCCGCTAAGAATTGTTTCCGATTTTGGAGTCGAGCTTTCACGCTCATCAGATCTTCGCCATAATGTAAGAAACGCCCTGGAATTAGCCCGAAACGGGCTCGATCTTAGATTTACATTACTCTGCCTTAAAGACCAAACAACAGAAACATTTGAACTTGCTGAGTCTTCCGGTCTTGCTCCGGCAGAATTCAGGCGATTGGAAAAAATTCTGGATAATTCACTATTCAGATCAGTTTTTGAATCCTCAAATTGTGAGATTTTCTTACCGGATAATCTCCCCGGGGACTTTTCGGTTCTTTTTCCTGAAGTTTGCTCTGCAATTGTTGCACCTGTGGCAATCAGCGGTAATCGCTTTGGGATACTCGTCTCAGGGATAAAAAATCCAGATATCGAATCCCGACACTTCACACAATTACTCGGATTGTTTAGTTCGATGATTGCACAAGCGTACCGAATTGAATACGCAGTCCGCGGAGAACGTGAGCGTTTGCGTGAGGAAAATCAACACCTGAAACTGGAGCTCAAGCAAAAATATGATTTTTCGCACATAATAGGCACCTCAAATGCAATGAAGCTTGTCTATGAGCAGGTTACTCAGGTCGCCCGCTCGAATGCTACTGTTTTGCTTCGCGGCGAAAGCGGAACCGGAAAAGAATTGATTGCCAATGCAATACACTACAACAGCCTCCGTAGCAAAAAACCTTTCGTTAAGGTAAATTGTGCCGCGCTTCCTGATTCGCTGATTGAGTCGGAACTTTTCGGGCATGAGAAGGGCGCCTTTACGGGAGCAGACCGCCTGAAACGCGGACGATTCGAACTGGCAGAAGGCGGTACGCTATTTCTGGACGAAATAGGAGATTTGCCGCAGCAAACCCAGATAAAGTTGCTTCGCGTTTTACAGGAGCGTGAATTTGAACGCGTTGGAGGTACGCAGACTATTCGGACGAATATCCGGCTTATTGCTGCAACAAATAAGGATCTCGAGGCAGCAATACGAAGCGGCCAATTTCGTGAAGATTTATATTACCGTCTTAACGTTTTCAGTATTTTCCTGCCGCCGCTTCGCGAACGAAAGTCCGACATACTTCTATTGGCTGAACATTTTCTGGAAAAATACGAGCGTGAGCATAATAAAAGAATTCGACGCCTTTCAACGCCTGCAATAGACATGCTTATGAGTTATCATTTTCCCGGAAATGTCCGCGAACTGGAAAATGCAATCGAACGCGCGGTACTTGCCTGCGATTCAAACGTAATTCATGGTCATCATCTGCCGCCGACGTTGCAAACAGCGGAAGTGTCGGGAACGGTGACTGATCTTTCGCTCGAAGCAGCTGTCAAGGCTTTCGAGCGTGGACTGATTCAGGATGCTCTCAAATCAACGCGTGGCAACATTGCCAAAGCAGCAAAGCTTCTCGGTTCGACCGAACGTATTATCGGATACAAAATTAAAAAATATGGCATCGAGCCGGCACGATTTCGAAGATGAAAATACCCGAGCATCTTTTGTCAGGACTTCCGGATCCGGATTCCGCAAAACGCTTTGCCGAGCAATTCGCAGAACGGCATCCGGCAGTTGCAAATAGGATTTTTAACGACTTAGGGTTGCTTGCGGATTTACTTGCCTTAGCCTCTTTCAGCCCGTGGGCGGCATCAACGCTTCTCAGGTATCCGGATTACGCTCTCTGGTTAAAACGCCATAGAACCGGCGAGGGAATCCGCGGTAAAGACGAGCTGCTGGAATCGCTTGCCCGGTTTTCATTGACTAATTCGACTTTGGAGCCGTCGGTTCTGCTTTCCCGTTTCAAACATCGGGAATATCTGCGTATTTTTCTGAATGACCTTCGGGGCAGAACTACAATTGCCGAAACTACGGAAGAGCTTTCGAATCTTGCAGATGCAATTCTCGAATACGCGTTCCGGCTGGCACGACAGGAAATGGAAAACAGGTTTGGTCCGCCGATGGAAAAAGGACGACGAGGCCGGCTCAAAATTGCAAGCGCAACCATTGTCTCATTGGGCAAACTTGGCTCCAGGGAACTGAATTATGCTTCTGACATTGACCTTCTTTTTCTTTATTCTGCTGATGGTAATACTTCAGGATCCGGCAATTCAGGCACGGTAAGCAATCGGGAATTTTTCATACGTCTCGCCGGCCGGGTTGCCTCGATCGTCGGTGGACAAAGTCTGGAAGGAGCGGCATATCGGGTAGATTTAAGACTTAGGCCTTACGGGCGGGCCGGAATGTTAGCCGTTCCTGTCAATGATGCCATTCGTTATTACTCATCTGAAGCTGCGGATTGGGAAAGACAGGTTCTTATTCGTTCGCGATCGAGTGCCGGAGAAAATGAAGTCTTCAATATGTTTTACAGCCAGGTTGAGCCATTTATTTTCTCAGAAGCCCGGCCTGTTGGTGCCGCTCTGGAAAGTGTCCGTAGAGCAAAGGAAAAAATAAACCACGAACATAGCGGCATGCACGGATTTAATGTGAAGTTAGGCCGTGGCGGCATTCGCGAAATCGAGTTTATTGCGCAGGCTTTGCAAACGGCTTACGGAGGACGCGACCGATGGCTTCGTGTACCGCATACTCTCATAGCGCTTCAGCGATTGAATGATCGCGGCCTTTTAACCGAAAACGAACTTTCCGAGCTTTCCGAAGCATATAAGTTTCTGCGAAAAGCGGAGCATTTGCTGCAAATGGAATATGGACTGCAAACGCATATCTTACCGAATGATTCCCAGAATAAATCCCGATTTGCAGCGCGAATGAGCCTTGAGAGCGTAGAGTCGCTTGAGCGGGAAATTGATCGTCACTCAAGAAATGTATCTGACATTTTCAATCGGATTTTCGGTAATACGGAGGCAAGGAATGCGGAAAATCCGACGATAAGCAGTCAAAATTCACCTGATCCTCAGCACCCGTACGTTTTTCAGCAATCAGGCTCGACCGATTACGGTATCGAATCGTTGCGAGCCATCAGCCCGCGTTTGGCAGAGGCGGTTTCGACTCATCCTGAACTCGGTAAAATCTTATCAGACCTGCCGCTCGGGCCTCAGAAACGTGATTTTCATTTTATCCTTTCGGAAGCTGTCAACAAAACAAAAGATTATCAGGAGAAGCTAAATGCCCTTCGCACGGCATGGCGGCCGCTTATTTTTGAAGTATTGGCACTTGATGCCTTGGGCAGAATTTCAATCGAACAATCAAAACAATCGCAAACCGAAATTGCCGAAGCTTCAATTGCGGTCGCAATGGAATTAGCTGTAAGCGAATATAAAAAACGCAATTCGTCACAACAAGCAGTTGTTATTCCTGCAATTCTTGGACTTGGTAAAATAGGCGGGGCAGGTCTGGATTTTGATTCTGATCTGGATTTGATTCTAACATTCGATGACCAGAATCCGGGTCTGAAAACAGAATTAAAACAAATTGGTGAAGCCGCGAGCAGGACAACCGAAATTTTCATCAATCTTCTATCTGCTTTCACTCGTGCCGGCTCGCTTTACAGGGTCGATCTGAGGCTGCGTCCGTTTGGCAGTGGAGGTCCTTTGGCAATTTCAAGAAAAGCGCTCGGTGAATACTTTGAAAATGCGGCTGCCATTTGGGAACTGCTTGCGTTTGTAAAGGTACGTGGAATTTACGGACCCTCGCATAATGAAATCGAAGATGAGTTAAGAAAAATAGTTCATACACGGGCGGCAAGCACCGACCGTGAGTTGCTCCGCTCAGAAACCAGACGCATACGGCTGGAACTCCAAACACAAAGGTCCGGCCGCAAGGCAAATCCGGACATAAAGTATGGCGAGGGTGGAATGTTGGATATCTATTTTGCAGTACGCTATATCCAATTGCGTGATTACCTGCCGGACAATGATAAAAATCGTTCGACTGCCGATACATTGAGAAGACTTTATGAAAATGGAGCTCTATCTGCAGCAGAATTCGAAACTTTCAGTAAAGGGTACGATTTTCTATCCCGTTTGGATCATTATTTGCGGGTTGCAGTTGGGCGTACCACAAAATTACCATTCGGCAACCGTGCGCTTGTTGAGAGGCTTGCTGCCAAGCTGGGCATTGGATCGGCAAAGGAGTTGGAGAATCGACTGGCGCTGATAAGAATGGAAGTTCGCTCCGCTTTCGATTCTGTTACGTCGCGTTGAAAAATTTGTGGAAAAAATATGTTTTTCCGCATAAAATACCGCCTGATGCGATGGGATTTTCTGATCTTGTTTCTCCTTCTGTCTGTCGTCCCTCTCTTTTCGCAGGCAGGCAGGCGAAACCACGATTTTTCTGAAGCATCATTTCGCCTTCGGGTCGAGCAATCCGCAGCTGCGAATGCCGATAACCCGACGGATGATGATGAAATAAGGATTGATACTGATCTGGTTTTATTTCCTGTCAGAATTTCGCAACGCGGCGACACTCCGGCAGGTAATTTGACAAAGAGCGATTTCAGAATCTACGAAAACGGTCGGGAGCAGGAAATTTCATATTTTGCAGGTTTAGATGAGCCTTTCACGGTCGCAATTTTGATTGACATCAGCTATTCGACGGTTTTCAAAATTGAGGAATTAAAGGCTGCAGCAAGCGCCTTTGTCGAGCAGCTCAGTCCCAATGACAGAGTTGCGATAATCGCCTTTGATCAACGCCCCTATTTACTTACTAAACCAACCACAAACCGCGCTGCAACGAGACTTGCAATAGATTCCATTCGGACCGGTTCCGGCACTTCGCTCTATGATGCTTTGGATCTTGCATTTAGACAGATTGCTGATTATCGCGGCCGTAAGGCTGTTGTATTGCTTTCAGATGGTGTAGATACGACAAGTCAGCTAACAAATCCCCGTCGCATTAGAGAGGCAATTATTGAGGAAGACGTAATAATTTATTCAATACGCTATGACACGTTTCGCGACGTCGAACGTCTAAGAAAGCGTGATGCCGAGATTGTATATGACGATAATGATCGTCCAATGATAGTTTACAAGCCACCCCAGGCAGGTGAGCGAGACAAGGACTATAGATCAGCCCGTGAATTTCTTGAGAACGCTTCAGTTGTAACCGGCGGCCGCGTATTCGAAGCACGTCGGGTCCGCGATCTGAGACGAATATTCTCGGAAATTGCTAATGAGTTACGCAAAACTTACGTTATAGGTTATTATCCATCTGATGGCCGTGAAATGATCCGCGACTATACCTTGAAAATTCGCGTTCTTAAGCCTGATCTTCAAATTGAATCAAATCGCCGGCTCCGTTCGCGGTAAGAAATCCGGGGCACTGTGCAATATTATCTATGGAGGAAAGTGAATGTTTAAAAAACTATTTTTACCCTTTATCTTAGTTGTCTTAGGATTTGCCCCCGCAGTGCTTAAAGCTCAAGGCGATCCGCCGATGACCAATGAGGAAGTAATTGCCTTGTCAAAGGCAGGGCTTGCTCCTTCGGTTATAATCGGCAAAATCAGAACGTCGAAGACCCAGTTTGACCTCTCAACCGATGCCCTGATCAAACTTAAATCCGCAGGTGTATCCGATGACGTAGTAGCAGCTATGCTGGAAGCAAAAAGCGGACGCCCCGTTGCGGCTGCGACGGGCGATAGTGCCGCGGCTCCGGCAGGCGATCCCAATGATCCAATGAGCAAGCATAATTACGGCATCTATTTCTATGAAGAGATAAATGGCCAGCGTAAAATGACTCAGCTTATGCCCAATGTTTCCGCACAGAACCGAACCGGAGGGTTGTTTACCGCTTCAGTTACTCCTTTCGGACTCGGTAAGGTAAAAACAAAAGCTAATCTTCCGGGACGCAATGCCACACTTCAGATAACCACCACGCAACCCGTTTTCTACTTTTACCTTGATGTCACAAGCGGCGGATTAAATACCTCGAGCGGTATTCCATCAACACCGAACGAATTTACTTTGATCCGTTTCAATATTCGAAGCGATAATCGCGAGGTTACAATTGCTAAAGCAAACTCCTGGGGCGGCAAAGGCGGGCTGTCCGACGAATATGTTGTTCCACTCAAGGCTGAAGATCTCGGGAACGGGATTTTCAGGGTTACACCAACCATTGATCTCAAAAAAGGCGAATATGCCTTTTATCTTGTCAATTCAGGCAACTCAAACGTAAATGCCGGCGTAGGAGCCAAATTCTTTGATTTCGGTGTTAACCCGATTCCATAATCACGCCGTCCGAATCCGGTCTGGTTCTACAAAAAGGCACCGTACACAATAACGGTGCCTTTTTGCTTGTGAAAGAGAGGTTTTACCTAAGTTAATGAAAATATGCCTTTCTTCATTGGAAATTTCGTCCCAGGATTTAAGAAGTCTTCCACAGAATGGACATATTGATGCATTACAATCTGCTTCTTTTTGGCTTTTTCGTGACATCAGTTTATTATTTTATGGTATTTTTCGGCGTTTGCGGAACAGCCGCCTTTATGAAACACCCTAAATAATTTTAAACTCAAATCAAATGCCAAAATTTCCCGACATCAATATGCAAAAGCGAATTGTCATTCTTTTCCTTGCGGTCCTGATCGTTGCATCGGCGATTTACACCGTTGCACAGACGGAAGAAAAATTCAATTTCTATGCACGTGGTCCATATCGTTCAGAGGTACCCAGACCGCAATCAATACTCCGTTATGACGTAGGCGATCATCATACAACCTACGCTCAAATGGAAAAAGTTATTGACGAAATCGCCAGGGCGGCCTCCGATAGAGTAAGGATTTTTGATATCGGACTTACACCTGAATACCGGATGATGCGTTTGGTTGCAATATCCTCGCCGGAAAACATCTCGCGTCTTGAAGAAATAAAATCCAAAGTATCTCAACTAACTGATCCGCGAAAAACCTCTGCTGCCCAGGCGCAGGCGATAGCACGCGATACGCCGGCTATTGCCTGGATGGCTTACACGATTCATGGAAATGAATCCTCATCATTTGAAGCCATGATGCAGGTAGTCTATCAACTTGCGGCGAGTGAGGAACCGGCTACAATTGACATACTTAAAAACACCGTCGTCCTTATAGTTACGGGTGAAAATCCGGATGGCCACGAGCGATTTGCGACCTGGTACAATTCCGTTGCGATTGGCGATGCAGATAGAAACGCAATAGAACACCGCGAGCCCTGGAGCATTTTCGGACGTTTGAATCATTACCGCTTCAATCTGAATCGTGACACGCTTGCCGTTACACAAGCAGAAACGCGCAATATGATGCAGGCATTTATGGAATGGAATCCGCAGGTAGCCGTCGATCATCACGGCCAGCCCTCACAGTATTTTTTCCCGCCCGTTTCTCTTCCGATAAATCCCAATCTTCCCCAGCCGATGTACAACAAATGGCTGGAGATTTATGGCCGCGCGAACGCAGCGGCTTTTGACTCTAATAAATGGGATTATTATGTTCGGGACGTTTTCGACGCGTTTTATCCCGGTTACTGGGATATGTATCCGTCATTAAACGGAGCGATCGGGATGACATATGAAACGGACGGCGGAGGCTTCAAAGGCCTTAGATGGACCAGAGACGACGGAACAATCGTTACTTTTCGCAGTTCTATTGCAAAGCATTTCGTCGCTTCGATGACAACGCTTGAACAGACAGCGGCAAACCGCGAAGCGCGCCTGCGGGATTATTATGAATTCCGGTCCCGCGCAATGTCTGATGCAGCCAAATCACCTCTGAAGCGGGTTGTCATCCTGCCGCAGAGCGATAAATATAAAGCAGCAGAATTAATCGAGATACTCAGCCGGATGCGGATTGAGGTAAAGGTCGCCACTGCACCCTTCACATCCAAAACAGCACACGATTACCTTCAAAAGAATTCACCGCCGCGAACCAAAACCTTCCCCGCCGGCTCTTATGTAATTGACCTGAATCAGCCGCAGCGAATTTTGATAAAGGCAATTCTTGAGCAAGATACGCCTCAGGACAAGGCTTTTGTTGATGACAACATAGCTCGTTTCAAACGCAATCAAATGCGAGGTAAAAACCAGCAGCGGGAAGAATATGGTTTTTATGACATTACTGCCTGGTCTCTGCCGCTTGCCTTTGGCGTCGAATCCTATTGGACGGAAGACACTACAGAAATAAACGGTTCCCTTGTTACAAAAGAAGCAATCTCCGCGTCTAAACAAGGATCCGTCTCCGGAAGAGCTAAAATTGCATATGTAATACCATATACAACCGATACTACAGGGGCATTTGTCGCCCGTCTTTTGCAAAAGGGCTTTCGGGTTGCAGTATCTACACGCCAGCTCAACGCAGGTGGCAAAAATTGGCCTGCCGGAACATTCGTAATACGAATTTCACGTAATCCGGATTCAATACATGAAACGGTTGCTCAATATGCGAAAGATTTAGGTGTCGATGTAACAGCTGTTGATTCAGGCTTTGCTGATGAAGGCGACACCGGAGTCGGCGGTGAATCAGTTCTCTCGCTCAGGTCTCCGAGAATTGCCGTAATTGCTGACGAAGGAATCGATCCGGAAAGTTACGGTTCGATTTGGTGGACCTTTGACCGTTTCGGTGTCAAATTCACCCCAATTACCATTGCAGCCGCCAGATCCGGCGCACTTAAAAATTTCAACGTTTTGATTATCCCCGACGGCAATCCCGGCCGATATTTTTCTGCTTTTGGCAGTAGCGGTATAAACATTCTAAAAGACTGGGCATCATCCGGCGGCACTATTATCACAGCACGCGGAGCCTCTGTTTTCGCAGCGTTGAAAGATGTCGGGCTTACTTCATCGCGGCTGGTTGGAAGCGAAGATGACGAGCAAAAATCAAATGTCTCATCCAAGTCTGACTCAAAAGAGGAAAAGATCATACCTGCTCCGTCTCCCTTGCCCAAGCCGGCTGAATCCACGGAATTAAAATCCGATAGGTCTGATATTGTATTTCCATTACTGCCGCCAATTGCTTCGCCATCGGCCAGCGCAAACAAGATTCCGGAGCCATTGCCCGGAGCATTTATGCGGGCAACCGTTGATCGAACCTCATATCTAAATTATGGCGTTGAAGCAAATGAATTGCCGGTATTGCTTGCCAGCGGTTATTTTTTCCGCATTTCGAAAGAAGGAGGAAATCCTCTGATCTTTGATCCTGATCCCAAACACCCGCTTACCGTTTCCGGCTTTGTTTGGGAGGGTAATACCGAGCCGCTGCTTGCCGGCACTGCATATCTGATTGATGAACCTACGGGTAACGGACATGTTGTACTTTTTGCGGAAGATCCTTTCTTCCGTGGCTTGACAAGGTCAACCACAAGACAGTTTCTAAATGCCGTGATCTTCAACGGTGTCCTATAATCGCAATGTTTTCGCCATTTATCTGATTTCAACGGGATAAAATGGCTGATCAATTTTTGAAATTTAATACTTATGTTTACTGTCAAAGCAGGCTACAGCGACGACATCGAGATAAAGACAAGCGCCGAACGCGTTCGGGAATTTTTTGCCGATTTGTCTAATTTTGCTTCCCTGATGCCGGGAGTCGCAGCTATTCATATTGACGCTAAAGGAATTGCTCATTGGAAAATACAGGCAGAAATCCCTTTCGTCGGTACAATGATGCAAAAATTTGACGTCGCACTGGCGGAAAAAACCAACGAACGCATCGAATGGTTTCCGGCTCAGCGTGAAGCCGAGAATTTACTTCGTTTTTCAGCTGATTTTTTTGAAAAGGCAAAAAATCTGACGCAAATCCGATTCTCGCAAATGGTAGAACTTCGTCGCCGTTCCGCACGAGATCTCCATTTGCTTGCGGGTCTGGCAGGCGAAGCTCTTATTAGCGCCGAAATGAGCAAAAAAATTGCCGAGATGATAGGTGTTTTTATTGAACGGGCAAAAGAACGGCTTGAAAAACCGGAATAACAATACTAGGTAATGGTTCCGCCATCAACGGTAATTACCTCTCCGTTCATGTATGAATTCCGGTCGCTGACAATAAATGCGGCAAATTCAGCAAGTTCCGCAGGGCGGCCAAGACGGCGGAGAGAAACCCAGTTTTCGTGTGCTTCCAGGAGCTTTGCCGGTAAAGTATTACCCAGATCAGTGTCGAAAATACCCGCGGCAATCGCATTTACGGTAATGCCGAAATTTGCTGCTTCTCGCGAAAGGCATTTTGTAAATCCGATCATTGCTGCTTTGGATGTTGCATAATGCACCGATGTCGGGAGGGCACGGATAGCACCAATGCTTGTAATGTTAAGTATCGTTCCGCGCCGCTTTCGAATCATCTGTTTATAAAACGGCTTTGTTACCGCAAATAAGCTATTAACGTTAGTATCCAACACCCAATCCCAGGAACGATCTGTGGTAGTCGCAAAATTATCTGCTTTGTTAACGGCTGCATTATTGACCAGTATGTCTATTGCATCCCATTTTTCATGAATTTCGCGAGCTACCTTTTTCATTCCGACGCGGTCGGTAACAGATACCCTGAAAGTCAGACATTCACGTCCGAATGACCTCACACGGGCTGCGACCTCTTCAGCAAGATCATCGCTGCTGTGGTAGTTAAAAGCAATATCGGCTCCCTCGCGGGCAAAAATTTCACAAATCGCCGCTCCGATTCCACGCGTTCCGCCTGAAACAAATGCCCGCTTTCCCTCAAGTAACAAACTCAATTTATGATCTCCGAAAATAAGAAATTAAAAGTATGGTCAAAAACATTAGGTTAAAGAAAATGCGGAAATCTGACAAGTAAAGCCGGCCGTATTGAACAAATTATTATATTTGGCACGCAGGTTGCCCCACCATACTGCGGATGACATTTGCACAAATCCGCCAAATGTTGTCTTTTCAATAAGTTATGGCTCCCGAAATCGGCACAATTTGGCTAGCAATCCTACGCGTTATCGGCCGAATTGTGACAGATTTCGGCACTTTTGCGCGCTATTTTATGTAATTTGTCGATTCAAAGAAGGAATTACGATGACCACCAATCCGACAGTTCGCATTTACCGTGGTGATGAAAATAAAGACCTTGCCGGTTTTTCTATTGCACATCATCTCTCTGAAAAGGCACTCCATCTCAGGATTTTCGAGGAATTTCTGGCTCAGGTCGAGACATCTGCAATGAGACGGACAATATCCGGCTTTGATACCTCCGGCCTGAAACAGGCATTACGCCGTTTGCGTTCTGATGAATCGCCCGAAGCTACTGAACAGGCTGAAGTAGAGATTTCCCTTTGGGCAAAAGAGCTCACTGCCAGGGATGCAAATATCGAGGCTTATCACATCCGACGCTATTGCGACAGTCTTAAATCCAAATTGCCCGTAGAGGTTTTCCTGGCCGCAGCCCGTTTTTATAGAGATCTGGATTATTCACGCCAGAGTTTGAGCAAATTCGATCTTGTGATTACGCGGGCTTTTTCTACTGATATTGGCGAGTTGCGACGTACTTTGATAACCGACCGCGAAGAATTGGCAGAACAAATTGCAATGCTCTATTCCGGCTGGGACGCAATGTGCGAAACCAATGCTTTTGAATCTGGGATTTCGGCAGATATTGTTTCCCGTTTTGACGAATTTGTGGAAGAATGTGTAGCCACAGATGATTTTTCAACGCTCTCGTCATCAAAATTGTTTGACCGGATTCGCGAATACAAGTCAGGGCTTGGGCGTAATTTCTTTCATCCAAAGGTTGTTTCCGCCGCAATCGGCTGCAATGTAGCCGTAGGAAACCGCTTGAATTATTTGATGACAAAGGCAAGCGAAAATCTTGGAGAGCGACTCGGATCTGAATATGACCTTGCCGGAGCGTTTCACGATACTTCGCCTAATGCAGGTGCATATCTGAACGAAGTTTTGGCAAATATCCGCAATGAGGTAGAACTTTCCCGGCATGTAAATGCAGGTAGTGACCTTGATCTTCTCAGAGCAATGTTTCGCCTTGCATCAGACGTCAGATTTACACCCGAAATTAAATCCAATATCTCAACAGCTCCAATCAAGGAACATGAACATTTATTGTCGGTTAACTCTCGATTGGATCCCGTTAAATTCCCTATAAGTTCAGCAATACAGGCAGCAATATCGGATTCAGCAGCACCTGCCGAAGGTTTTTTCGGAGACTGCCTCGAGGCTTCCCTGCGGCTTGAATCATCTTTGTCGCGAATCAATGGCTCAAATATTACTTCGGATATGGTAGATGAACTCGCAGGCAGATTAGTAAAAGTGGAAAATCTTGCCAATGTCGCGGAGGAATATCTGATCGGAACTCAAGGGTCAGAGCGTGAGTTACTGCTGCTTATCTGGAACAGATTGTTACAACTTGCTTTGAGGGTAAACCGAATCGCTATGAGGTCAGGACTGCAAACGCTTGCCTGCTCAACGCAGACTTCCGCAAACAATTTGACAAGTTGGGAGGACAGCGTTCCGGTCCCGGACATACTTTCCGAAATAAACTAGAAAACTACTAAGCCACCGTAACACTTTCCCTTTCCATAGTTTGAATTTCCTGCGGTAAGAGCGTCAGGATTTCGCGAACTATGTATTCGGTGGAATTTGGAATTGTCAATCCGGCCGTTGCAGCTCGCATAGCGGCATAGCGTGAACGGTCCGTTACCAGCGATCTGACAATGCCGACAACGTCTTTCGGGCGGCGTAGCAGTATGCCGGCACCGTTGCGGGCTATAAGATTGACAGTTCCGGCCTCCTGGGGCATTGGCGGCGTTGTTGCATCGGCAATGATGGGTAATCGGCAAGCCAAGGCCTCGAAAGTGGTCAGCCCGCCAAGTTTAGAAATCATGACATTTGCGGACTGCATAAGTTTTTCTATTTCGTCGGAATAGCCGATAACCTTAACCGGAAATTTCGCTTGTCTTGCGATTTCCTCGGCCCGCAGACGAAGATCCTCGTTCCTGCCCGCAAGGAATACTGCTTGTACATCCAGCTCTCCGCGTACCAACTCACGGAAAATAGCCGGTATGTTTCCACCTCCAATCCAGCCCGCATTGACAAAAACAGTGAATTTTTCCGGATCCAGACCAAATGCCTCGCGTGCGCGGCGGGCATCTGCTTCATCAACTTCATGAAATTTCGGATGCACCGGCATTCCCGTTATCTTTATTCGCTCAGGGGAAACACCATAATCAATCAGCTGCAGCCTGGCATCCTCATTGGCGACAAGATATAACGAGACATCATCGCAAGCCCAGCCTTTCCAAAATCCATAGCATGGATCCGTAACGACGGTAACGAGTGGAATTGTCCCCAGCAGGTTCAGCTCGCGAAGTATTCGCCCGAATATGTGCTGTGTAAGAGGATGAACACTGACAACAATATGCGGACACCATTTTTCAAATGTCTCACGGACATAGCCGATGCAGCGGCGATGAAAGAATTCCCTTGTTTCAGGTCGAAATTTATTAACAAACCAATACAGGTACTTCATCCAGCTCTGCCTGTGGCGCAGCATCCAGTTGTAGAACCCTACAAGTTTTTCGGTAATGTGATGTGATTCCTCAACCGCACGAATAGTCCTGACTGCCAGGGATTTCCCATGCCAAAATCGCTCGAAGCCATCAGCAATGGCCTTGGCGGCAGACCGGTGTCCGCCGCCTGTATCTGAGGAAATAATCAAGATCTTTGGGGTATTTTGCATCGAAACGCGGTAATGAAATTATGAAGTCTTCAGTGCCGCTTCACGACCAATGGCAAATCCGGCACGTTTTGCGGCTTTCTTCATTTGTTTCTCGAGACGTTTTATGCCGACCAGATGGCGTGGATTGAAAGGCAACGACGGATAGTAACAGTTCGATTCGTGTGTACAGAAACAACCGTTTCCTGCTTCCTTACGTCTTGCGGCCATTTCCCGGGTATTCCAGGCGGACTGGAAATTCCAATCATAATCACGAAGATTAAGCACGTCAGGTTTGTTTTCGCAGGACGAAAGGACACCATTATCGTAAATAACCGCCCCGGCACTGCCGGCATAACACTTCAGTTGCGCACGATTTTCTTCTTTTGTTTTAGCAATCAGATCGTGCATATAAATATCTACTGCGGCCTTGAAAAATCCGGATTTTCCGCCGTAATTGTTTTTCAGGGCGGCCGATTTCGTGTCCTCCAGAATCATTTGCGAAAGCCTTGCATAACGCCGGTGATCGAAATCAAGTTCGGAGGGGTCCGCCGAGGGCGGCCGGATGTAATTTATATTCACCTTATCAGGTTTTAAGTCGTATTTGAGGAAATCGTACCAATCGAAAATTGTATCCTCATTTGAACGCATTACGCACGTACATGTTTGTATATCGAGCTGTGGATATTGCTCGCGTTTCATCTGCTGCAATGTACGGGCCGTTTCTATGGCTTTATCCCATGAACCTTCTTTGCGGCGTATTTTTTCGTGAGCCTCCTTCATCCCGTCTATCCCGAGAGCCACGGTTACGTTCAAATTCGGACATTCATCGAGTATTCTTGTTACATCCGGGAAAATTCGCTGATGAATCTGCCCGTTTGACATAAGATAAACCGAGTCGAGTTTATTATTTTCATAAAAGGCTTTAACGATTTCCGGTAAATCCTTACGGGTAAACGGTTCGCCGCCTGCCAGGACAAGTACGCCTAAATTTCCACCGAGAGTCTCCGAAATTCTCTGAATTTCGTGAGTTTTCATTTGAAGTTTTTTTCTGGGACGATCATCTAATTCTTCAGTAAAAAAACAATGCGTACATCGCATATCACAGACGCTCGTTACCAGAATGTTGAGAAAAACAGGTGAAATCGGCTGCCCGACGACAATACTTGCGTATCGTTTGAAAATCTCTCGTGTCGTAAAATCCAGGAATTCCATATTTTTTGTCCGCAGGCCTCTCCGAATGTCAGGGACCGCTATAATAAATCTATACTATTTTGGCTGCATTGGGAAACGAAATACAGAATTTGACCTCGTTTATAATTCATTGGGATGAAAGCAAAAAATCTTAGCGATAATTGACACAATGTCATAAAATTAACTTATGTTCAGACGAATTTATCTTGATAATAGTGCGACTACACGTGTGGACGAACGCGTTTTGGAATCAATGTTGCCGTTTTTTACCGAACAATACGGCAATCCCTCAAGTGTCCACCAATTTGGTCAGCAGGCAAAGGCCGCCGTTGACAAGGCACGCCATGAAGTCGCTGCATTAATCAATGCACGTCCTAATGAAATTGTATTCACATCCGGCGGGACGGAATCAAACAATCTTGCCATCAGAGGATTGGCTGAAAATATTGCCAGGATGCTTCGTCGGTTGGATACTTACCGCAACCATAATCAAACCGTTGAAAACATTGGACTTAACGGGATACATATTATCATTTCAAATATAGAGCACTCGGCTGTATACAATGTATCCACTGATTTGGAATCCCGTGGAGCTAAATTAACGGTTATTCCGGTCAATTCAGATGGAATTATCTCTCCCGACGACGTTGTAAATGCAGTAAACAATTTACCAACAATTGTTTCGATAATGGCCGCCAACAATGAAATCGGGACAATTCAACCAATTAAAGAAATTTCACGGCAAATAGTTAAACTGAGAGATTCAGGACACAAAATATGGCTTCATACGGACGCTGTTCAGGCCGTAGGTAAGATTCCTGTTGATGTAGAAGATATCGGCTGTGACCTGCTATCTCTTTCAGGACACAAGATTTACGCACCGAAAGGCATCGGGGCTCTTTACATACGCCGGGGTGTGAAGCTTCACCCGCAAAACATTGGAGGCCATCAGGAAAGAGACCGGCGGGGAGGAACCGAGGCCGTACCGAATATAGTCGGACTTGGAACTGCCTGTAAGATTGCTGCGGCCGAATTAAAACATGAGTCTGAACGTATCGTCAAACTTCGAAATCGCCTTGAAAGTGCGATTACGGAATTGATCCCGGACGTAATTATAAATGGCGACGTTGATAGAAGATTACCTAACATTTCAAATATCTCTTTTGGGGGAATTGAAGGCGAGGCACTTCTTATAAATCTGGATATGCATGGCATAGCGGTTTCAACAGGTTCAGCTTGTTCTTCAGGTACGATCGAGCCTTCGCCTGTGATAAAGGCATTGGGCCGTGATGACAGCCTGGCACGCGGTGCAATACGCTTTAGCCTTGGTCGTTTCAACACACAAACCGATATCGAATTTGCCTTGAACTATTTGCCTGACTCAGTCAGGAATTTGCGAAAACTTACACAGGCAAGCGCCGGCAGATAACAGGAGAAACATAAATAAAAAACAGCCGGACTGGGAAAATCCGGCTGCACGGTGCGGGAACTGTGGCTGGCTCTAACAGCCTTTGTATCAACGCTTTGAGGCAAAAGACTTCACCCCGTAGGTTGCGGTTTCGTTACTAATCCTTTATAAGAATTCCACAATTGACCGGCGGTTGGGTAATGTTGTGAATTAATATCCCATCACCAAGATTATGGATTAAAATGCCGTCTTTTGTGTTGAAGAACGTGCCCAGAATTATATCAATAATTCCACCTTTTGAGTCCGTTGTTGGCGCACAGGGATCTTCACTCTGACCTGTTGCATTGTGAATCAAGATCCCATCTCCGGTTATATTGTGAATTAATATTCCGTCTCCGGCAAAAGCGCTTGTAGCACCGATCATCAACGCGAGGGTTAAAAACATTGTGGGTATGTAGCCTTTCATTTGGTTTCTCCTTTTTCTTCTCCGAATATAAAATTTCTGTAACTTTCAGGATTTTGTCTTGGCATTTTCTTTCTGCCTTTGACGCCGATTACTATCACAATCGGTGTGCCAAACCTGCCAAATAAATTCGGTGATCGATAAGTTGTTTTATTACAATAGTTTACAGATGCAAAGCGGTTAATCTGATGAAAGTGTATTTGTTTCTTTTTTGGTAACTAAGTAACCAGTAAAAAATCAATGAGTGGCCCTTATAGTTTCGACTATTGTCTGACGCCTCCATCAATGAATTAAGAGATCTCCGTAAACCGGAACAATGTCTGAATTTGCCCAAGCGACAAATTTTGCCAAGTCCGTAACTCAAGATTTTTCTTGCAAATATAAGGGGAATCCGTGTTATGATAGGTTTGGCCTGCTGAGGGTCACCCGCACAATAACTTGTTGTCACTTCAGGTACCCGAACTCCCGAAATATGACGCTTAGGTTAAGCAGCAATTTTTTTAAGAATTTTATTATCCTTGCCGGCATCCTTTTGCTCTGTATTGCCGTATTCAGTCTTACGCCCACCAGGTACAATCCAGCAATTATAGGGATATTGTTTTTATTGCTCTTTCTTACCCCAAGAGCATCACTTAAAATTAAAACCTCAAATAATACTGTTACATTCTCCGATGTAATTATCTTTGTCGCTTTTGTTTTCTATTCTTGGCCGCTTGCTGTTTGTATGGCAGCCGCCGAAACGGCTGTCAATGCCTTTTATGCCAAGCGGCAAAATTCAACAGTTGCACCATGGTTTACTCTCTTTAACTCATCATTTGCGGCATTTACAACGGGCGTAGCAGCTTTATTCCATTCGATTGCAGTCTCTTTACTTGGCCTGCCATCGACTATTTCAGATACACGCGATTTAGTAATTATCCTTGGGTTATTTGCCTTATTTCAGTTTCTGGTATCATCCGGAATGGCCTCTTTTTACCAGTGGCTGAAGTCCGATATCCCGATTATTCAAACCTGGAAACAGGAATATGTTTCCACCTCACTCTCTCAATTTACCGGCGCCGGACTGGCCGCAGTTATTTTCAAAATAGTCGGTTATGCTGATCCGGTAGTTATTGCCATTTCGGTTCTGGGAGTCTCATTGCTTTATTGGAGCTACAGGCAGGCAGTAAAAGAAATTAATGAGGCTATAGAACAGGCTGAAGAAGCCGAGCGCCAAAAAGCCGAAGTAGAGCGTCTTCGCCGTGCCGAAGCTGAGGAATTTGCTGACCAGCTCAGGATGTCTCTTGCAAAAGAAGAAACGGCCAATCGCCGTTTGCGTAAAAGCGAACGTGATGCACACCGGGCTTCATTAATGGATGCCCTGACCGGATTGCCTAACAGAAAGCAATTCAATGAACTGCTGAGAGAAACGATTGCCGAATACAAACTAAATCGTTTAAGTGAGTTTCAATTGATGTTTATTGACCTTAGAAGTTTCAAGGACATCAATGACACACTTGGACATACAATCGGCGACAAAGTTTTACAAATCGCGGCAAAACGTTTTGCAAGGATGCTTGATTCCGAAGATGTTGTCGCCAGAATCGGCGGTGATGAATTCGCTATTATCATGCGCGGGCCGAATGGAGACGGCTCAGCAGTTATGAAAGTTGCCCGGCGTATCTTTCAGAATATATCCCAGCCATTTTCTCTCAGCGGTAATAATATTTCGGTTTCTGTAAATATTGGTATTGCCGCATCGGATGAAGAATACGAAACGCCTGAAGAAATTCTTCGGGATGCCGATATTGCGATGCATTTCGCAAAGGAAAAAGGCAGCGGAATCGCACTTTTTACCAAAGACCTCAGAAGCCGCTTCCTTGAAAGGGTGCGGCTGGAAACCGATCTCCGCCATGCAATTGACCGCGGCGAACTTTCGCTTGATTATCAGCCTATTATTTCGCTCAATAACGGCAGATTGATTGGCTTTGAGGCTCTGCTCAGATGGCAGCATTCCGAACTCGGGCAAATTGCTCCGTCGAAATTCATACCCATTGCGGAAGATTCCGGCCTGATCAGACCGATTACTGTCTGGATATTGGAAACCACTACGCTTCAACTTTCACGTTGGCAAAGGATTGCTCCCGAATACTCAAACCTAATCGTCAGCGTAAATATTTCCGGCAAGCATTTAACCGACTTCGATTTAGTGGACGACGTCGAAAATGCACTCTCGCTATCTTCAATCAAACCTGATACCCTCAAGCTCGAAATAACCGAAAGTGTGGCGATGGTCAATCCGGAACACACAATCAATCTTTTGAACCGTTTGAAAAAAACCGGAGTCCAGCTCAGTATTGATGATTTCGGTACGGGATATTCTTCGCTCAGTTACTTGCACCGGCTGCCATTCGACACAATGAAAATTGACCGTTCATTCGTTTATACGGTCGGAGATAACGGTGAAAATTCGGAGATTTTACGCACGGTTATATTACTTGCAAAGAATCTGAGGATGCGTGTCGTCGCGGAAGGTATTGAAACCGAATCGCAGCTTGCTCTCCTTCAGCAGCTCGGCTGTGACTACGGTCAGGGATTTCTTATCGCCAAACCTAAAGGAAAAGAAGAGACGGAAAAATTGCTTTATCTGCGTCCGGACTGGTTACCGCGGCAATCGTCAATTGAATTTGACAGCCTCTCCGCTACAATCACAGAAGATCGTCTTCCAATTTTTTAATCACTTTTTTCACCCATCCGCCTTTGTATTAAACCAATACAGGGCAATATAATTCTTCTGATAATCAAACCTCAGAAGGAGATTGCCCATAATGTTAAAACGCCTCGCCTGTTTTTTAGTTTTTATATCACTGTCTAATCTTCTGGTACCGGCACAGACACGTCTTGACTATCCGAAAGCAAGAAAGTCTGACCAGGTGGATATCTACCACGGAATCAGGGTTCTTGATCCATACCGCTGGATGGAAGACACTACATCAGCCGAAACCCGGGAATGGATAGCCGCCGAGAATAAGTTGACCGATTCCTACCTTGCTACAATTCCCGAACGTGCAAAGATCAAGGCTCGCCTTACCGAACTTTGGAACTATGAGCGCTATTCTGCACCTGCAAAGATCGGTAACAAATATATTTATTCAAAAAATGACGGTTTGCAGAATCAAAGCGTTCTCTACATAGCGGATTCCCTTTCGGACCCGGGCCGTGTCTTCTTTGACCCAAACAAACTCTCCGCGGATGGTACCGCCGCGCTTAGCGGTTCAGCTTTTACAGACGACGGCAAACTGTGGGCCTACGGCATTGCGCGATCCGGTTCTGATCGTACTGAATGGCGGATTATGAACGTTGAAACCGGCGAACACCTGCCTGATACCCTGCGCCCTAATCGCCAGGGCGGTGTTTCCTGGCTACCCGATAATTCCGGGTTTTTCTATAGTCGGTTTCCGGATGCGGCAGCCGGAGAAGAGTTAAAAGGCGCCAGCAAATTCCAAAAACTTTATTTTCATAAACTCGGTACCCCTCAATCCGAGGATAAACTGATTTATGAAAGGCCGGACGATGGCGAACTCTTTATCGGAGGTAACGTTACGGAAGATGGTAAATGGCTCATAATCAGCGTTGCCAAAGGTACCGAACGTATGAACATGGTTTACTTCAAAAGCCTCGACCGCGAAGATTCCCCGATTATTCCGCTTGTTCCTGACCGCACAAGCAGCTATTCCTTTGTTGGAAATGACGGACCGGTTTTTTATTTCAGGACTGACCACGATGCCGAGCGCGGTCGTCTTGTCAGCGTAAACGTCCTTGAGAAAAATAGAATCTGGCGAGAAATCGTACCCCAGTCAGCCGAAACACTTAATTCTGTTCAGATGATCAATGACCAGTTTGTCCTTAGTTATCTGAAGGATGCTTATTCCAGGATAAAAATCTATGAAAAAGACGGCCGATTTGTCCGCAATGTCGAGTTGCCGGGTATCGGGACTGCTTCCGGTTTTGGCGGGAGGCAAAAAGATACGGAAACATTCTATACCTACTCCAGTTACAATGCGCCGCCTACAATCTATCGTTATGATATGAAAACCGGAAAGAGTACCCTCTTTCGCAAATCCAATGTAAAGTTCAATCCCGATGATTTCGAAGTCAAACAGATTTTTTACTCAAGCAAGGACGGTACACGGGTTCCGATGTTCATCGTCCACAGAAAAGGGCTTAAACTGGATGGTTCAAATCCAACGATTCTATATGGTTATGGCGGTTTCAACATTCCCATGACGCCCGGTTTTTCGGTTGCACGGTTGCCCTGGTTGGAGATGGGTGGTATTTATGCAGTCGCCTGCATTCGCGGTGGCAGCGAATATGGAAAAACTTGGTGGCAAAACGGCTCCCGCCTGAAAAAACAAAATGTATTCGATGATTTTATTGCTGCTGCCGAATGGCTGATAGCAAATAAATATACATCATCGAAAAAACTTGCGATTCAGGGAGGTTCGAATGGGGGTCTTCTTGTCGGAGCGGTTCTAAATCAACGCCCGGATTTGTTCGGCGCCGCCCTTCCTGCTGTTGGCGTTATGGATATGGTCAGATTTGTCAAATTTACTGTTGGAGCAGCCTGGAAATCCGATTATGGCGATCCTGATGACCCGACAGACTTCAAGGCACTTTTCGCATATTCACCGCTTCACAATATAAAACCCGGTACAAAATATCCCGCTACTTTGATTACGACTGCCGATACTGACGACCGTGTTTTTCCGGCTCATAGTTTCAAATATGCAGCGGCATTGCAGGCAGCTCAGGCCGGACCGGCACCAATTCTTATTAGAATTGAAACCAAAGCCGGTCACGGAGCAGGAAAACCAACCTCAAAACAAATCGAAGAACAAACCGACATCTATGGATTCCTGGTTCGTAATCTGAATATAAAAATGAAGTAACTTCCCTAATAAAACCTGAATCGGGAAGGCTCCCAAGCGGCCTTCCCGATTTTTCATATCCTTTGAATTTGCCGCGCCTCTCCTTTGGTCAGTAATCCATGACTCAATAGAATTACTTCACAAATGAAATAATCAGCGATGCAGCGGACAAAATTCTGTCGGTTCGCTTCCCTTTCTATATTGCCTTATCAAAGGGTTGGGACAGTTTATTCTCGCTCGTAGTCCGGAATCAGGACAAATACTTACACTAATCATTCCGGGCTGATTCCCTTCTTCAGAAATCCGTGATTCAGACGGATTTGCAGCTTTGTCTTCCCATGTACCATCAAGCGGAGTCGGTGACGGCAATCCTTGTCCATTTGGCAAAGGCTCGCCTGTTAGCGGATCGTACCCGGAAGATGGATTGCCGCTTCCGTAAGGAATTTTTGGTGGCAGAGTGCCGGCAATGAAAAGCTCTATTCGACGAAACTCTTTTGGCACGTCTGTTTCCGGCTCTGTCTGTTGTGTTTCGGGCACAATTTCGGTTTGCCATGCAGGATCGGTTTCCTCCTCCGGCGTAGAGAGCGGTGTTGGTGTCGGCGTCAATTCAGTCGTATCTGCGCCGCCAATTTCCCGAATCAGGCTGCCGTTTCGGATATCTATCTCCGCCTTTCTAATATTTGGCGGGATTGGCCAATCACCGATCCATTCCGGATATTTTCTAATCGCTTCCTGCATGAAATCAGCCCATATAGGCATTGCCGAGTCGGAGCCTTTCATTCCCAGATCGGAGCCGTCGTCAAAGCCGACATAAACAACGCAGACAATTTCCGGTGTAAATCCCGCAAACCACCCGTCACGTGAAGTCCCTGTCTTTCCGGCAAAGGCTCTGCCCGACTCATTTCTGAATCCCCAGGCTCCAAGTTTTGCGGCAGTTCCCCGATTTATAACATCTTTTAGAATGTCGTCAATAATATAGGCCACTTCCGGACGAACGACGTTTCTTTTTTCTGCTGATGGTCTTAGAAGCGTTCGGCCATCACCCGCAGTAACTGATGTAATGGGCAATGGTGCGACGCTGTCACCAAGATTTGCAAACATCGTATAAGCGGAAGCAACCTGTAATGGAGTCGCCTCGGCCGTACCAAGAGCCATTGACGGATAAGCCTTTTCTACCTTTGGCAATCCTGCCTTTGCTGCAAGGTTCATAACGCGTCCAACATTCAGCTGCATGGCCAGATCGACCGTAATATTGTTTTTGCTCATAACCAGAGCATCACGAAGAGTCATTTCGCGATTGGAAAAATAGTCGCCGAAATTATTTGGCGAATAGGTTTCGTTTCCGTATGCAAAGACTTTTTTTTCATCCTTGAATATCGATGCAGCCGTAAAAACCCTTGTAGCGGCATCATAGGCAGAGTTTATGGCGGCTGTGTACACAAAAGGCTTGAAAACCGAGCCCGGCTGACGCATCGCATCTGTGGCACGATTGAACTGATTTTCAAGATAATCACGGCCGCCAACCATTGCCACAATTTCGCCCGTTTTTGGCTTTATTGCTACAAGAGCAGCATTCAGAGAGCCTTTTGGACGCTTTGGAAACAGTTTGTCTAATTTTTCCAGACGTCGGGAAACCGTCTCATAGGCAATTCTTTGCAAATCGGGATCAATTGAAGTGTAAACCCTTAAATGTTGCAATGCTTCGGGATCAGAAACTAATCCCGGAAGTTGTTCAATAACGTATTGTGAAAAATACGGCATCCCCTGCAAATCTTTTCCACCGGATATTGGTTTGACCGACAAAGGCGTTGAGCGAGCCGTCTGATGTTCTGCGGGGCTGATTACGGCTGTTTCCAACATAGAATCGAGCACCTGATTACGCCGCTCGGTTGCCCTTTCCTGATTTTTGTATGGATTGTAACGGTTTGGACTGCGAATAATAGAAGCGATAAAAGCAGATTCTGCAAGATTCAATTGTGATACATCTTTTCCAAAATAAGCATTTGCCGCTTCCCCGACGCCATAAATTGAGACTCCGGATTGCTGGCCCAGATAGATTTGGTTTACATAAAGCGTAAAAATTTCTTCCTTGGAAAGCCGCGTTTCCAAAATCAACGACATAAATGCTTCTTTCAGCTTTCTTTCGAGTGTCGGTTCCCGGGTAAGGAACAAATTTTTAACCAGTTGCTGTGTAATTGAAGAACCGCCTTGGTTCGCAATCGGCGAATCCTCGTCGCCCTCGTACCTACGCCAGAGAGCACGCAAAATACCCCTGAAATTAACACCATAATGCTCAAAAAAAGAGCGGTCTTCCGTAACTGTAATAGCACGAATCAGATGCGGAGGCAGATCTGCAAAACTGACCGTTCTGCGGCGGCCGTCGCCTTCGGCGGCAATAGTGCTCAACATCTTTGGCTCCAAAAAGACGGCCTTTTCCGCCTGACCACTCCTAAGATTTATGATTGACTCGACCCGACGGCCGTCTGCAGAGAAAGTGACAGAAACTGAAGGATAAATCTTTACACCGTCAATTACACCGGTTGCTCCGGGCTCGATTAGTAATTTTCTGCCCTCAATGGAAAACCGGCTGCGTGCCTGGTCGGCACGATTGTTTTTTTCGACATAGCCGGCTGAACGAAGATATTCGATTGCCTCTAAAACGCTAAGATTGTCGCCAATGCGCACACGCTTTGGCGATGAATAAATTCCGGCTGTCGGTGTAAACACATCTCCGCTTAAAAGTTTACGATCAATTCGATCTGAATATTCCTGCCAAAAGTAGGCAAAAGTAAGTATTGCTATGAGTAAAACTACAAGCCCGGAAATGGCTGTCCACGGATTGAAAATCAAATGTAAAAGTCTTTTCCAACGCGACGGAGGAGGCGCCTGGTAAGAACTTTTTACCAATCTGCGCCCATAGTTTTGTCCTTTTCTGTTGTTTAATCTCTTCATTTGTGGGGGAAATTTATGAATCCAGTTGAATGAAGGCCATTGAAATTTCGGATTCGGCCGGTTGCCCTGTAAAATTCTATTAGTTTTTAGATGCGGGTGTCCAGCAATTTGGATAACCGCCATTTTCTTATGAAGGTAATTGTTACGGGTGGCAGCGGCTATCTCGGCACACATGTTCGAAAATTTTTTGCGGCAGATGACTTTTCGCGCCGTTCCGGTTGCGATATTTTGGACCAAAGCCGGGTACGGCAAATCCGGAATTATGATGTTGTAATACACCTCGCGGCACTTTTAGACCGTCGCAGAGATAACGCAGACGCCATTTTTCGCGTAAATGTTGAGGGCACCTTGAATATCCTTCGTAATATAAGAAAAGGAGCCGTCTTTATTTTCGCTTCTACAAAAGATATTTACGGGCGTTTCGCTGATAATTATTCAGAGGTCAATGAGCAATGCCCTGTGGTTTATTCAGGACAATCTCCTTTGGAATGGTCTAAATTGATTGCGGAAAAATATATCGAATATTTTGCTGCCGAAAGAGGTTTTCGTTCTTGTATCTTTCGTCTTTCCAATGTTTACGCTCCGCCGAGCGACGGTAATGTCCCGGGTTTCGCGGGTGCCTATGCCGAATCCATAAACTTAGGCGAACCCATCAGACTTCCTGACGGCGGGCGGCCAATTCGCGACTTGCTCTACGTTGACGATTTTTCACGCGCATGTCAGTCATTCATTGAATCGGTTATCCCTAATGGTTTGTATAATTTAGGCGGCGGAAGCGAAAACGCGATTACTCTCAAAGAGCTGATAGAACTAATGGAAGAAGTTTCCGGATTACAGGCTGTTATTGATACTGAGCACCCTGTTCCCGCGCCGCCTCCGAGGCGTTACATTACCGATTTTTCGCTTGCGGCTAACGAATTGGCCTGGAAGCCTCAAACCGCTCTTCGCGATGGCCTCTCTAAATTGTTTTCACACTGAGGTTTGCCTTTGATACTTTATAAAGTGAAATCGTTTAACTCCAAAGATATTTCAAATATAGTTATTCGCGGTACTAACTGGATCGGTGACGCCTTAATGTCATTTCCTGCCATTCAAAAGATAAAAAATGACTTTCCAAATGCACGCATTACAATTTTGACGCCAAACCGAAATGCCGATCTTTTTTACGGGCAGCCTCCGGTAGACGATGTAATTGCATTCAATCCAAAAGGTTCAGCATATGGTCGGGCACGTCGTCAGGCCAATCTTATACGCGGCCATAAGTTTGATCTTGGTTTTGTTTTCCCTAACTCATTCGAATCTGCCCTCGCACTTGCAATGGCAAAGATTCCGCATCGGATCGGCTACGCAACGGATTTTCGCTCGCCGCTATTGACTCAATCCGTAGCTGTTCCGGAATGGAAATCTTCCAAACACGAATCCTTTTATTATCTTGCACTTACGGCAGCCGTAAGCGGTCAACCAGTCAGCCCGGAACTTCCCGGAATCGAATTTGTTGCAACTTCTTCGGCCATAAATTCCGCCCGGGAGATCCTCAACCGAATGGGACATAAAAGCGAAAGACCGGTAATAGCATTTGGACCGGGTTCGACGAATTCTACAGCAAAACGCTGGCCGGCGGCTTATTTCTCCCAACTTTGTACGCTTATGGCATCTGTCGTCGAAGCTGATTTTGTTATTCTCGGCGGCTCCGAAGATATTGAAGCAGCATCACAAGTAGAATCGGATACAAAAGTAAGATTGATAAATCTGACCGGAAAAACCACTTTGTCGGAAGCAATCGGAATACTTTCTCTTTCATCCGTTTTTATTTCAAATGATATGGGACTGGCACACATCGGAGCCGCTTTGGATGTCCGGACAGCCGTCATCTTCGGCCCGACAAACGACGTTACAACGAGGCCGCTCGGTAAAGCCGTAAAAATTATTCGGGAACCGGTAGAATGTTCTCCCTGTATGCTTAGAATTTGCCCAATAGACCATCGCTGTATGAACAGAATTCATCCCAAACGAGTATTTGAGGAAATCAGGGACTGGCTTGGCTGAACTACATGCAAAACAACGATTTTTTCCCCGAGTCACATCCTGCAATATTTGTTGACCGTGACGGAACTTTGATTGAAGAGGTTAACTTTCTGTCTCGTGTCGATGATTTGCGTATCTTTGATTTCACTTTTAATGCGCTAAAGCGTCTTAAAAATGCCGGCTATTTGATATTAGTGATTACAAACCAGAGCGGCATCAGCCGCGGCATCTTTACGGAAAATGATATGCATACCATTCACTCGGCAATACAAGATCGGCTGAATTGTATGATTGATGCATTTTATTTTTGTCCACATCTTCCGAATTCAGGGTGTAGATGCCGCAAGCCTCAGACGGGAATGATAGAGCAGGCAATGGCCGATTTTTCAATTGATAAAAGCAACTCGTGGATGATAGGCGATAAGGCGATTGATGTAATGACCGGCCAAAATGCAGGCTTGAATACTGCATTGGTGCTGACGGGATATGGATCCACGGACATTGAAAAACTGGAAAGCAAACCGACCGTAACTGCGGCTGATTTTGCCGAAGCAGTCAATCGTCTTCTTGGTCCCGGTGCAGTGGAATTCTAACAATGAATTCCGAGCCTTTATTTTCTCCTTCACTGGCAGCCGTAACATTTCCTCCGTGAAGTTCAACCAGGTTTCGGACAATCGCAAGCCCGAGGCCGAGTCCGCCATTGCGAAGTCTTCCGGAAGTATCCTGCCGAAATCGTTCGAACACCAATGGCAAAAAATCAGCGCTGATTCCCGCACCGAAATCGCGGACGGAAATAAAGGCACAGTTATCCTCAACACCATATCCCGCAACGATTTTGCCGCCCTCGAAGCTGAACTTAATTGCATTATTCAGCAGATTAGAGATTACCTGATCAAGCCGTGCACGATCGCCTTTTACAAGAAGCCGTCCTGTTTCTGTGCGGTAATCGGCGATCTCGATGGAAATATGCCTTGCAGATGCCGTCGGCAGGGCTGCTTCAACCGAATGCGCTATTAAAGATTCGACATCGAGAGTTTCGAATTTAAGTTCCAGTTTACCGGAAATGATTCGTGCAACATCCAGCAGATCCTCAATCAGTCGGTTTTGGGTCTCGGCGCTTTTTATAATTGTCGCTAAAGCCCTTTCCGGCTGTGAGTGGTTAAGGCTGCCTTCCCTCAGCAAACGGGCCCAGCCCAGAATGGAATTAAGCGGCGTACGCAGTTCATGCGAGACTATTGCCATAAATTCATCGCGCAAACGGTTTGCAATCTCGGCCTCCTCGCGCGATTTTTTTTCTTTTTTCAAGAGCATTTCGCGTTCGCTGCCGATTTCAAGAAGGCGGTTATTCATCTCCTTCAATTCAGCGGTTCTTGCCTCAATTTTAGCTTCGAGGCCGCGATTGGCATCTAAGAGTGCAGTTTCCGCCTCAGTGCGGCGTCGAATTTCGCGATATACAACCAGATTGGCAAGAACCAATCCAACCGTTCCGACTGCCGCGCTCAAAATAAATATCCATATGGTCAAGCTGAACCCGAGTCCTAAATCGCGGTCCCTCGCCGCTTGAATATCGTTTGCGGTTGCTTTTATTGTATTTAGGGAATTTCTAAGCCGCTCGATTCTTATCCGATCATCCGGACGATAAATTTCGGCAATTGATTCTTCATAACCGCGAATTTTCCTATACTCAACTTTTTCATCGAGCGCTGAAAGAAAATCACGGGCTGCGGCATCGGCCTTCTCTATCGGTTCGGTTAGCTGTGGATCTGAAGCAGCGGAGGTTTTTAATTTTGCAAGCCCGGTCGGAACACGTATTTTTGCCGCGGATAAAGGCTCCAGATAAGTATCAACCCCGGTAAACATAAAACCTCGTACGCCGCTTTCAGCATCCAGGGAGAGCGCAATAATCTCATCTGTAATGGCAATAATTTCGTTGGTCTTTCGGCCTGTTTCGATTGCAGCCTGCAAAGAAGCAGTCGCCCGGTAAAACACTATTCCAACGATCGCCAGAGTAAGAAAAACGATCGAAAGAATGATTGGCAGTTTCTGCTCGGTTCTTAGAGCCATCCTCGTCGCTCATTATGCAGTATCCGGATTAATTAACAGTAGCCGCAGGAAAATATCCGTAAATTATCTGTCTGCTCTACCGAAATCGTCTTCCAGCCGTTCTATGTCATCTTCTCCGAAATAATCCCCCGTTTGCGTTTCGATAAAGACAAGGGTTTCTTCCTTATTTGGATTCTCAACCCGGTGGGAGACGTTTCGGGCAATATCAATGGACTCTCCGGAAGAGACTAGAATTTCCTGTCCGTTTAATGTTACCTTAGCAATGCCACGAACTACGTGCCAATGTTCGTTTCTGTGCTTATGACGCTGGTAACTAAGCCGTCTGCCGGGCAGTACTTCAATTCGCTTGACCTTAAAATGTTTGTCTTCATCAAGGATTGTAAAACTTCCCCAGGGACGCTCTTCCTTAAGTCCTTTTTCATCAGCCATATGGTGCGGACTCCGATATTATTTCGGAAAATATGCTCAGTCTAAACGATAAATTGCTCACCGCCAATCCCGGATTGGCGCAAAAGGTTCAGACGCTGATCATAGGGCGTCTGGCAGCTATTTTTTTACTTCTGGTAACCAGTTGGATCTGGTTCAGCGGTTCTACCGAATTCAGTCTTCAAAGCATACCGCAAAGCACTTTACTTGTTTTCATCATTTCCGTCGGTCTGACTGCGGTATATTTCTTTCTTTTACGACTCAGCAATACCATAAACTGGCAGATCCGATTACAGTTTATTCTTGATGCCCTTCTGATTACATGGCTGGTCTGGCGCACCGGCGACCTGACCTCGCCCTATATTACTCTTTACATTATTCTGATTGCCGTTTCGAGTATTTTTCTTAAACCGATTTCGACAATTTTTATGGCGCTGTTATGTGCGGCGCTCTTTGTCAGTCTGGCCGGATTCTCTTATTTCGGCGTTATCGAATCTGCATCGAAGGGTCAGCCAATAGGAAAAACAGCCCAGATCATCTCTTTTCACTTCGTAGCTTTTCTGGTGGTCGGATTACTGGCTGCAAGGCTCGCAGACCGCAGAGCTTCGGGCGAAGAACTCAGGGAAGCGACGCGTTCGCTGGCAAATCTGCGTGCTTTGCACGAGAGAATTATAGAATCCATCAGATCCGGACTGATTACAACCGACCTGGAAGGTAATATTTTTACTTTCAACGCGGCCGCAGAAGATATCACGGGCTACAAAAGAGAAAATGTTCGCGGACAGTCGCTTTTCACTATTTTCGGCGATATCCGCAGCGATTTCGAGCTTGCGGCACGCGAAGCCGGAGAGACACGCGGACGCTTTGAGGCTGATCTCATTACACCCGATGGATTCAGCGTACGGATAGGTTACAGTGTAGCTCCGCTTTTCTCCGAAGATGGCGAGGAAACCGGCTATATTGTTACATTTCAAGACCTTACGGAAATTCGTTCGATGGAAGAGAGCATTCGTCGAAAAGACCGTCTGGCAGCGGTTGGTCGGGTCGGAGCCGGTCTTGCTCACGAAATACGTAATCCACTCGGTGCAATGCGCGGCGCAATCCAGGTTCTACAGTCAAGTATGCCGCCAAATTCAGTACAAACCGATTTGATGGGCATCATTCTACGCGAATCTGACCGCCTGAATACCATAATCACCAACTTCCTGAGTTACGCTAAACCAAAAGTCGGTAATTTCATCGAAATCGACCTCTGTGATGCGGTTCGGGACACCGTTAAATTACTTCGGCATGGCCCCGATGTTTGCCCAAATCACATAATTGAAGAAATATTGCCGCCAAATCCGATCTTTGCCATAGCCGATCAAACTCAGATTCAACAGGTTTTTTGGAACCTGGCCAGAAACGCAATTCAGGCAATGCCGGACGGCGGCCGACTAAGTGTCCGCGTTGAACAATTACCGGGTGGAAAAGTAAGGATTGAATTCGAAGATACCGGTCGCGGAATGACGCCCGAGCAGGTCGAGCGGCTCTTTGAGCCTTTTTCACCCTCAACCACAGGCGGCACAGGTCTTGGACTTTCAATCGTTTACCAGATTATTCGTGATCATAACGGAACTATTTCGGTAAGAAGTGTAGAAGGCGAAGGTACTACAATCACCATTGAACTTCCTCGCGAAACATCTCGAAAAGAAAAGCATTCCATTTCGGCCACATCTGAGCTAGTTACGGCTCCCGATGACGCTCCGGCGCCAATTGAACAGTTTCTGAACGTAAAAAAAACCGACAAGTGATTTTTATCTTGAATCTGGGTGCCAATTTTTGTAACAATAGAAGACACGGCAATTTTGCCGTACGTCTCGTTTCCCTCTTTCCTCCGACACCTGACCAGTATTGATAAACAGGAAAGCGGCCTGATTTTTCAAAAATGTCTAATATCCTAATCGTTGACGACGAACAGAGTTATCGCCAGCTTTTGACCTTGGTATTTGAAAGCGACGGCCATTCTATCCGTACCGCATCCAATGGCCGGGAGGCTTTGGAGCTAATTAAGGCCGAACCGGCAGACGTAATAATTACTGACGTCCGGATGCCGGATATGGACGGCATCGAGTTGCTGAAATCGGCACGCGAATATCAGCCAGATATCGGCGTTGTTCTGATGACGGCTTTTGCCTCGGTTGAAACAGCCCGCGAGGCCTTCAAACTCGGCGCCGACGATTTTATCCAGAAGCCTTTCGACGTCGAAGAACTTAAATTAATCGTCCGTAAAACCCTTGAAAAACAAGAACTTATAGATGAAAACCGGGCTTTCAAGCGGGCTCAACGCGAGCGGGGCTCCGTCCGAAACATCATTGGAACATCTGCCAAAATGCAGGCGATCTTCCGGATGATTGAAACCGTCGCCGAAGTACAGTCAACAATTTTGATTACCGGCGAAAGCGGAACCGGCAAAGAATTGGTTGCGAGAGCTATCCACGATCTTAGCCCGAGAGCTGAAAAGCCTTTTATTTCAATAAATTGCGGAGCTTTTACCGAGACATTGCTTGAATCCGAACTTTTCGGTTATGTCAAAGGAGCTTTTACAGGTGCCAATACAAACCGAAAGGGTCTTTTCGAGGCCGCAAACAAAGGAACTATTTTTCTTGATGAAATCGGCGAAATGTCTCCTGCAATGCAGGTCAAATTGCTTCGCGTTTTACAGGAACGCAAGGTACGCCCTGTCGGCGCACACGATGAGATTCCGATAGATACACGCGTCATAGCAGCTACCAACCGCGATCTGAAAAAAATGTCATCCGAAGGTACTTTTCGCGAAGACCTGTTTTACCGTATTTCGGTAATTCCCATAAATTTACCGCCCCTTCGCGAACGCAGGGAAGATATACCAGATCTGGTCGAGCATTTCGTGGCAAAATTCTGTGCAATCTCGGGAAAGAAACTTACCGTTTCGGCGCGCGCAATGCAATTACTGGAAAACTATGTTTGGAGCGGTAACGTCCGTGAGCTTGAGCATACGATTGAACGCTCGGTCGCACTGGAACGCGGTGATGAGATAACGCCGGAGCGGCTCCCGGACCACATCACAAATTATAACCCTGAAAGAATAAGCGCCGAATTCACCCTTCCCGATGAAGGGCTTAACCTTGCCGCTCACTTAGATAACCTGGAAAAAACTTACGTATTGGAGGCTTTGAAAAAAGCTAATGGCAATCAAACCAAAGCTGCGGAACTTCTGCAAATGCAGGTGAGATCACTACGGCATTTGCTGGATAAACACAATCTACGATCGTTATCAGCCAGAATGCGAAATGGCGAATGAAAATTATCTTGTCATTTGCCCTCCGATTCCAGCAGTTCCTTTGCCTCTTTGAGTGCTGCCAAAACCCTCTGCCGGGCCGTGCCGCCGATGACATCTTTGGCCGCCAATGAGTTTTCCAAATCAAGAGCCGCGAAAACATCCTCTCCGATTTCCGGAACAATGGCCTGCATCTCTGCCGGATCCAGTTCTCCCAGTTCACGATTGGTCTCGAGCCCGAGAAGAACCAATCTCCCAACCGCATCGTGTGCTGTTCTGAATGGCATGCCTTTGCGAACAAGATAATCCGCCAAATCCGTGGCGTTAAGATAGCCGTGCGTTGCAGCATCCAGTGCCCTTTGCTCGTCAAGCTCCAGATTATCCAGGACAATCCGGGCTACTTCCGTGCAACGGCGTGTTGTGTCCAGACAGTCAAAAACCGCCTCCTTGTCTTCCTGCATATCCTTGTTGTAAGCCAGCGGCAGGCCTTTCATTGTAGCGAGTAGTCCCAGTTGGCGGCCGAACACCCGGCCGGCCTTACCGCGGATCAATTCCAGAGCGTCCGGATTTTTCTTTTGCGGCATAAGGCTCGAACCGGTCGAAACTGAATCTCCTAATCTGACAAATCCAAACTCCGCGCTGCAATACAGGATCAAATCTTCCGCCAGACGCGAAAGATGCAGCATTATCAATGAACAGGCCCCGGCAAATTCGATAGCAAAATCCCTATCGGAAACTGCATCAAGGCTGTTTCCTGATACTTTTTCAAAACCAAGCTCCGCGGCAACTCCTTCACGGTCTATCGGCAGGCCGGAACCTGCAAGCGCGGCAGAGCCAAGCGGTAATACATTCACTCTTCGCCGCACCTCAGAAAGCCGTTCTGCATCCCGCTGCAGCATCTCAAAATAAGCCAGGCACCAATGTGCCCATAAAACTGGTTGCGCCCGTTGCAAATGAGTATAACCGGGCAAAACTGCGTTTATGTGCCGCGAAGCAGCTTCCGTAAGAGCTTTCCTGAGCTGCCTGATGCTTATAATCAGCTGATCAATTTCTTCACGGAGCCAAAGTCTGAAAGCCGTAGCAACCTGATCATTACGGCTTCGGCCTGTATGAACCTTTTTGCCAAGATCTCCGAGCTTTTCAACGAGTTTGCTTTCGATAAAGGAATGAACATCTTCCGCCGTGGAATCAGAAAAAAATGCCTCCGTTGTTCCTTCAGCAAGTAATTCCCGCAATCGCCCGATGATTAAATCTGCTTCTTCCCGGGTAAGGATTCCTGCAGAGTTCAGAGCATTGACATGAGCGATACTTCCCTGAATATCGGCGGAAAATAGTCTCCGGTCAAACTCAAATGATCTGTTAAACTCTGCAAATACTTCATTTACGGCTTCAGTAAACCTTCCGCCCCATAAAGCGCCGGTATTTTTCATAAAAATTGGCAGCGAAAAAATTGATAAATTGCTTTGTTTTCCGCCGATTAAGATTATTGCGCAGGATTGCAAAGGATGCATCAGGCGAAATGCCGGAAAACTGACAAAAACTGGAAATTACGGATTCCAATTATTGTCTGTTTTGTTGTCAATTTCCCGTAACAACCATAACACATTTTCCCCTGTTGAAACTATAACCCGTTGATTTTCAATATTTACAGCATCTCATAAGATATGTCGTTTTTGGCACGGTATTTGTCTTAACCTCTTATGCCTGGGCAAGGCAGGTATATTATCGTCACCGAATTTCAGGAGATTGTTAAACTAACATGAAAAATCAGAAAGGTTTCTCTTTGATCGAATTATTGATCGTTGTCGTTATCATCGGTATTATCGCAGCGATCGCCATCCCGAACCTGCTGGCGGCTCGCCGCTCGGCCAATGAAGGTTCTGCTATTTCCTCCCTGCGTACGTTGCATGGAGCACAAATGACATATGCCGCTACCTCCGGTAACAGCCAATATGCCGGTACGGCCGGCGGTGCCGCTGACAAAGTTGCTTTGACCACTTTGGCCGGCGTTAACCTTATTGACAACGTTCTCGGCGGATCTTCGGGCGTCAAGAGCGGTTATGACTTCGTCGGCGGTCGTCAGGCCTCAACCTCGACCACACCGGCTACCTTCTTCTTCTCTGCCATCCCGACTTCAGCCTCCGGATTGACCCAGACCGGCACACGCCGCTTTGGAGTTAGCACGCCGGGCGTTATCGTTGCCGATGCAACCGCAGGCTCGCTTGGATCGCATTTCTCGGAAGCAGATGTTACAGGATGCCAGGCAACGCCTTCGACGATTCCGGGCTGTGGACCGCTTGCCAACTAACCCTTTACAAGCCCTTGATGGCTTAACCCGGCAGGAGACGATCGCTTGATCGCCTCCTGCTTTTTTTGTCTCAAATTTCCAAAAAAAGAAAATTTTTCCTTATTCATCTTGTAGGACATTTCTGACATATTTTGTCAGAGGAAAGTTACCAAAAACTGTAAATTTTGGCCTGCAGTCACAGCGGAAAGACTGCCCGATAATGCGTTCTATATTCTCTAAATATCAATTATTACAACATTTACGATTGCTATTAGTTATGTGGCACAGCAATTGTTTTAGTAATGGCTGCCTGGGAAAGGTAGGCCAAGACTTATTCAAACTTCAGGAGATTGTTAAACTAACATGAAAAATCAGAAAGGTTTCTCTTTGATCGAATTATTGATCGTTGTCGTTATCATCGGTATTATCGCAGCGATCGCCATCCCGAACCTGCTGGCGGCTCGCCGCTCGGCCAATGAAGGTTCTGCTATTTCCTCCCTGCGTACGTTGCATGGAGCACAAATGACATATGCCGCTACCTCCGGTAACAGCCAATATGCCGGTACGGCCGGCGGTGCCGCTGACAAAGTTGCTTTGACCACTTTGGCCGGCGTTAACCTTATTGACAACGTTCTCGGCGGATCTTCGGGCGTCAAGAGCGGTTATGACTTCGTCGGCGGTCGTCAGGCCTCAACCTCGACCACACCGGCTACCTTCTTCTTCTCTGCCATCCCGACTTCAGCCTCCGGATTGACCCAGACCGGCACACGCCGCTTTGGAGTTAGCACGCCGGGCGTTATCGTTGCCGATGCAACCGCAGGCTCGCTTGGATCGCATTTCTCGGAAGCAGATGTTACAGGATGCCAGGCAACGCCTTCGACGATTCCGGGCTGTGGACCGCTTGCCAACTAACCCTTTACAAGCCCTTAATGGCTTAACCCGGCAGGAGACGATCGCTTGATCGCCTCCTGCTTTTTTCATATATTAGCCCTTTCATTGTCCCACCGAATCAAATGCAGCTTCGTCTTTCAAACCGCATTGCAATCATTTCCCTTGCCGGATTCTCCTTAGCGATATTTCTACCTGCCATTTTCGTAGGAATTCCCGAAAATTATGATTTGGGGCAACATCTCCGTTTTGCCATCACTTTTTATGATTCCTTCAGAAACGGTAATCCTTTTCCTCCCTTTGGCTGGAATGATAATTTTGGCTTCGGCAGCGTTGGCGTTCGTTTCTATCCTCCGCTGGCACATATTGCAATGGGACTTGTGCAGCTTGCAACAGGAAGCTGGTATGACACGCTCTGGCTGACAATGCTTCTATGGATGTTCCTCGGCCTTCTTGGCTCATATCTCTTTGCATCCGAGATAATGCCGCGGCCGTGGGCACTTACTGCAGCTATTATTTATGCCATCGTTCCCTATCACCTGCTCCAGGTTTTTCAGGCATTTTTCCTGTCCGAATTCGCTGCCGCAGCGATTTTGCCATTTTGTTTTCTTTTTCTGCTCCGTGTTTTGAAACATCAGTCATTGCCTGATACGGCAATGCTTGGATTTTTTGCAGCCCTTTTGATACTTGCACATTTGCCGTCAGCCATTATGGGTGCGTTTGCGATGGGTATTTTCGCAGCGTCCTATCTTTTATTTACCGGGGGATATTTAATTCGCAGCTTTACGTTACTTACAATTTCGGCAATCGCATCTCTGGCAGCGTCTTCCTTTTACTGGGTTCGTATGCTGCCGGAGTTGAAATGGGTTAAACATAATACAACAGAGTATTACGCTGCCGGTTATTACAACTATGCAACCTATTTCTTCCCGATGTTTTTGAGTGCGGGCGAAGATTATTTTCCAAGATTTCTATGGATGATGGACCTGACTACAGCTTCAACCGTCATTTTATTGCTTCCGGTGGGGGCAGCCTTTTTCATAGGGCGAAAAGAAGCTTTCGGAACTGATTACAAAGCAATTTTGATTGTTGCGATTTCGGCTTTGTTTATGGCATCGCTTGCCTCAAAACCGCTCTGGGACTCAATACCGATTCTTCAGAAACTCCAGTTTCCGTTCAGATGGCTGATTATACTTTCTTTTGCCGTTTCAATACTTTTTCCGGCCGGCGTGAAAATAATTCTTACAAACCAAAAGCAATTAACGCGAAAAACAGCGTATCCAATAGCAGCCATTGCTCTTATCGTACTGATCTTTGATATTACACAGATTGTCGTTCCATCGGCTCCGGTTCCCAGAGATGAAATTGCACGCCGCGTAACGGAAGTGCAAAATACTCCGGGCTGCGAATGCTGGTGGCCTGTCTGGGCAAAAAAGGAGGCTTTAAGCAACAGGAATGAAGTGACCGTTGCCGACCGGAATTGGGTTAATACATCTAAAGAAGCGAGCCGGAGAGAATACGTAGTCGCGTCGGGGCCGCCTGCTAAAATCCGGTTTAACTTATTTTATTATCCGCATTGGCATGCCAGCCTAAACGGCTCGGACGTATCGGTCGAACCGGATGAAAATGGTGCTGTGGCTTTTGATCTTCCGGAAAAAGCTTCGGACATTATTCTCGAATTTCGTGAGCCGGATATGGTAATTGCCGCACGTCCCGTTTCATTACTTATGCTTGTTTTTCTGCCTTCTTTCGCAATTTTTTGGCGGCGGTCGTCTACCAATGATGAAGAAGATCAAAAGCCAAACGCCAAATAAGCTGATTTGTGGTAAAATTCAATTGTCGTTTTTACCGGGAACATACACCCCTGTGCCCGGTTGCAAGTTCTGCAAATGCCTTCAAATAATAATTTTACAGAATCGCTGCGAATAGTCGGGATCATCGCAAAAAACACTTTCAGGGAGGCGATACGCGACCGCATTCTTTACAACCTTGTAATTTTTGCTTTGCTTATTACTGCCTCAGCAATTCTATTAGGTGAGCTGACCAATGGGCAGGAAGCCAGAACGATTGTAAATCTCGGGACAAATGCCATTCTGCTCTTTGGTGTGATAATAGCCATTTTTGTCGGCGTCGGGCTTGTTTCCAAAGAAATCGAAAAGAGGACAGTATATTCAATTTTTTCAAAACCTGTCGGGCGTGGGCAATTTGTCATTGGCAAATATCTCGGACTTTGCCTGACACTGCTTGTCAATACGGCGGTAATGGCCGCCGGAGTATGCCTGGCTCTTGCATATGTTGGCGGAACTCAGCTAATTTTACCGTCGCTTGGTGCGGTCGCTCTTATTTACCTTGAATTGATTATCATTACTGCGGTTGCGATTCTTTTTTCGTCATTTTCCACTGCGGCTCTGTCTGCGTTGTTTACTTTTCTGATATTCGTTATCGGCCATCTTAGTGCTTCTTTACGTGATCTTGGAGCTGCCCTTGCCTCTGACTTTGCACGTTACCTGCTTGATTTCGTCTATTACCTTTTGCCAAATCTGGCGATATTCAGTTTCCGTACGGAAGCAGCAAATGGTTATATTGCATCCGCGGCGCTGCTCACCGGAGCGCTTGCTTACGCCATTGCTTATTCCATCGCTATGCTGGCTATTTCGATAGCGATTTTTTCAAGGCGCAATTTCAAATGAGACTATTTAGGGGACAAGCCCGGATCATTTCCGTCGTAGTTATTTCTGCTGCGGCTTTGAGTTTTGCAGCATTTATCGGCCGGCGAGCTTTAACAGTCAAACCTGAGTTGCCGGACGAGATAAAGGAAAGCGATTTAACTTTTCAAGGCCGCCGTCTTCGAGGTTTCGTACTTGGTGGCGAGGGCTTGCTGGCTGATTGGTACTGGATGCAGAGCCTCCAGTACATAGGCGGAAAACTGGTTGCATATGAAGGCGATATCAATCTGGACGATCTGCGTCCGCTAAAGCCTCGTTTACTCTATCAATACCTTGAAAATGCAACAGATCTGGACCCGCATTTTTATGCCGCATATGCATACGGAGCGGTCGTTTTACCCGCTATCGACAATATGCAGGCAATCGCTTTGATAAAGAAAGGTATTGCCAACAACCCTGACAAATGGCGGTTTTATCAGTATTTGGGTTACATTTATTGGCGGCTGGGCGATTATCGGGCTGCCTCGGAAGCATATTCCCGCGGCGCGGAGATACCGGACGCACCGGCCTTTATGCTGGAGATGTCAGCCGCAATGAAATCCCGCGGCGGAGAGCGCGAAACGGCACGTGCAATATACCGCCAACTCTATGAAAACGCCGAGGATGCCAAAGCGCGGGAAAACGCACTGCTCCGTCTCTATGAGATTGATGCCAATGAACAACTGGAGGCTGTAAATGCCGCTCTGACAGAAAGGTTTCGTAAATCTGGCAAATGCCCTTCCGGCAGATCCGCTCTAATCGAATTGCTCAGGACAATAAATTTGCCGCCCGGGAATGAGATAAAAATCAATGCTTCGGGAATGCCGGTAGATCCGACCGGTGTTGCATTTCAATTTGACCAATTGCTTTGCCGAATGGCCATCGCCCCGGAATCGAAAATCCCGAAACCACTCGAATAGAATCATAAAAATATCACGCGATGCAGTACGCTCTGGAAATCGATAATTTAACCAAAGACTACGAAACCGGATTTTTCAGAAAACGCCGGGTTCGTGCTCTGGACGGTGTAAGTTTAAAGGCGGAACAAGGCCGAATTTTTGGTATTCTTGGCGGAAACGGTGCCGGTAAGACCACGACGATAAAAATTTTGATGCGCCTCCTGTTTCCGACCTCGGGAACCGCACGTATTCTCGGGCGTGATATCTCCGATACGTCAGTCCATAAATTGATAGGCTATTCACCGGAAAATCCGTATTTTTATGATTATCTGACGCCGCGTGAACTTCTGCATTATTTTGCCGCACTGTTTGGTCTGGATTCAGCCACTGCAAAAAATAGATGTGAAGATTTGCTGGATCGCGTAGGGCTCGAAGTTGAAAGTCGGGATAAACATCTGCGTAAATTTTCGAAAGGAATGCTGCAAAGAGTCAGCCTTGCGCAATCCCTGATTAATGATCCGGAAATTGTATTTTTAGATGAGCCAATGAGCGGCCTCGATCCTATCGGGCGTCGTGAAATACGCGAACTTATCTCCTCGCTTCGCTCGGAAGGTAAAACCGTTTTTATGTCAACGCATATTTTAGCGGATGTCGAAGCGTTGTGCGATGAAGTTGCGGTTCTCCGAAAAGGAAAGGTTGCGGCAGCCGGTAGATTAGATACGCTGCTTGCCCAGGCAGGCACTCCGGATATGTTCGAAATCGTTTTTACAAACGCAGAAGGTTCGCTGCCGGCAGAAAGCCTGTTCGATGGGCTGGCTCAGCATAAAACATTCTCTTCAAACGGATTGACGATTAAAGTGAGCGGAAATCGGAATGTTGTGCAGGCAATCGAGGTTGCATCCGCCGCAGGGTTTTCACTCGTTTCAGTTACGCCAGCCCATGGCCGTCTCGATGATTTATTTATCGAAAAGCCCGAAAAATAGGATTACCGGACAACGCGAATTGCCGTTACTTTCCAGCGAATATTCGCTCTGTCGTCTTTCTTGTCAAAGCCGTCCAATGAAAGAGTGATCGGGATAACGCCGCCTGGCGGCAATTCGGCAACCTGCGTGGGCACGACTAGAACCCGCTTGTCCTTGATTACCTGATTTTGCTGGTCGATTACGGCCACATCAACCTCAAGCCCATTGATTGTTTTCGTGCCTTTATTACGGATTTTGCCTTTAATTGACATCGATATCTTACCGAATGCGTTTTGGTATTCGACCGTATCTTCGCTTGTGGAAATAATAATGTCCTTTGTGAGATCCTGAAACTCAGGCGATCCTTCACGATAAGCGTCCGAAAGCACAGCAGCCTTCTGCTCTTCCATGGATGGACGCTGCATTGCTAAAAACACTAAAAGCCCGATAAGAATTATACCGATTACGGCACCTATAACATGCCCTTTACTGATGCGCGAAGGTTTATCATTATTGAAAATCGTCGCCATAAACCATTACCTCTTATTATGAGAGTTCAAGCACTCTTTTCGATAGGTTATCATAGCCAAATAGAAAATTTTTCTTCCGGCGAACTTCGGTAACATTAAATCGCCGGCGATTATAAACTTTTCAATTGATATTGTGAATAAAGCACCTGCAAAAAAAGAATCCATTTACATTGATGTCGCTGTGCCTGTGCCGGCAAGAAAGACATTTTACTATCGCCTTGACGGCAATCTTGCCGAAAGTGCAGCCATTGGCAGCAGGGTGCTTGTTCCCTTCGGAAAACAGATTTTAACAGGATATATAATTGAAATCATTGGCAAAACATTGCCCGATAAAAGCCTGGAACCTGAAAAAATACGTGATGTTATTGATCTTCTGGATATAGAGCCGCTGATTTCTCATGAAATTCTGGAATTAACACGTTGGGCAGCAGATTATTATGCCGCTTCCTGGGGCGAAATGATAAAAGCCGCCTTGCCTGCCGGAATAAATGCCAATGTCGAAAAAGTAATTACACTTACAGAAAAAGGCCGTGCTGCAAATCATCACGCCAAACGCGGCTTGACTGCCAAAATTCTGGATCTGCTAATTTCCGGGAAAACTATTTCGCTACAGGATTTGGAAAAACAGTTTTCCGTCTCAAGCCTCAGACGAACGCTTTCAAAACTAGTTAATGAAGACTTGATTGAAATAACAACGATACAAAAACGCCCGCTTGCCGCACCCAAACTTCGAAAGGCCGTAAGGCTTTTGCGTGACAAATCTGACGAAAAACTTACGCCGCAGCAGGAAAAAGTACTTAGCGAAATCAAATCTTCGGGTGGCGAGATGTATTTTTCTGAACTACTGGACAGGACAAGTACAGGCGCCTCGCCGGTTCATTCTCTTGTTCGTCGGGGATTACTGGAGATTTTCGTCTGTGAGCAGTTGAGGGATCCGTTACGCGGTGATCAGATTATCGGGCAGCAGCGCCTTACGCTTAGTGAAGATCAGGAAAAAATCTTTCGCCGTATTTGCGAATCTTCATCAGGCAAAGAATTCCAAACCTTTTTATTACATGGAGTTACCGGCAGCGGCAAAACTGAAATCTATATCCGTGCAATGGAAGCAATGCTCAAACAGGGCCGTTCGTCTCTGTTGCTGGTTCCGGAAATCTCATTGACTCCGATTTTTTCGCGCCGTCTGCGGGGAATCTTCGGCCAGCACGTTGCAATCCTGCACTCAAACCTTTCTACCGGCGAACGTTTTGATGAATGGCGCCGTATCCGTGCCGGAGATGCCAAAATTGTTATCGGGACACGGTCAGCAATTTTCGCTCCTTTGGAGCGTCCCGGCCTCATTATCGTAGATGAAGAGCACGACGCTTCTTATAGACAAAGCGAAGCACCGCATTACAACGCTCGTGATCTGGCAGTCGTAAGGGCAAAATCCGCCAATGCCATTACCGTTTTAGGCTCCGCAACGCCATCGCTCGAGTCATTTCATAATGCCCGTATTGGAAAATACACCTATCTTCAACTTACCCAAAGAATTGAAGGGCGACCGATGGCCAAAGCGGAATTGATCGATATGCGCGAAGTTTTCCGCCGTTTTGGAAAAGATCCGGTCCTTTCGCCCTCTTTAATCTCGGCAATCGAGGAAACACATAAACGCGGCGAACAGACTATTATCCTGTTAAACAGACGCGGCTACTCATCATTTGTGCTTTGCCGGACCTGCGGCGAAATGATTAAATGCATAAATTGCGACATAACGCTTACCTTTCACAAAGCTGCAAGGCGGTTATCTTGTCATTATTGCGGTTATCACCGTGACGTGCCGAAAAATTGCCCCCAATGCTCGAGCGAATATTTATATTTCATCGGCGAAGGGACCGAACGTGTAGAAGAGCTTATTGCTGCTAAATTCCCGAATTTGCGAATTGCCCGCGTTGACAGGGACTCTGTCCGCCGTAAAGGTGAACTTGACAGAATATTGCTTGCTTTTGGCCGCGGCGAATTTGACTTGCTGGTCGGAACGCAAATGCTTGCCAAAGGACACGATTTTCACAGTGTAACGCTTGTCGGCGTCATTTCCGTCGATATTGGACTCGGATTACCGGACTTTCGTGCCGCCGAACGTACATTTCAACTTTTGACACAGGTGGCCGGACGCGCAGGGCGCGGAAATTTACCCGGCCGGGTTTTGATTCAAACCTATTATCCTGAACATTACGCTCTTCAGGCAGCCGTTAATCAGGATTATGAACAATTCTATCGAAAAGAAATCAGGTTTCGGGAGCAGATGGGATACCCGCCATTTGCACATCTCATCTCAATCATTATTTCTCACAAAAATGCCGAAAAAGCAGACCGGACTGCAAAGATTCTCCGAAATGCGCTTGACCGCGCAAATCCGGAAAAACTTTGCAGAATACTTGGCCCGGCACCCGCTGCCTTGTCATTATTAAAGGGCTTGTACCGGAGGCAGATTTTACTTAAATCCAACAACCGCAAACATTTACGTTCTGTCATGGACCAGGCACTCGAGATTGCCGAAACACTCGGCTGCGAAAAACGATTCCTCGAAATCGAAATTGATCCGGTAGATCTTCTATAACTTAAAATATCGTCTTTTCAATTTACGGAACGCGAATTCAGCGGCGGCCGATCCATTCTCACCTGGGAGTAAATTTCCTGTATGGAGACTTTGCATCCTACTGAATCGAGCGATATAACATCTTCACGTTCGTTATAAATACGAAAGATCCATTGTTTTGCATTTTGCCTGGAATAATGCTCAACCCTCATTTCATCAAGCCTGACAAACAAACAATCGCGTATGCTCTCCATACCCAGAATGCTTTCCAGCCGCTGCGTTTTTTCCATTGTTTGAGTGGCTTGCGAAACAACCTCAATAATTGCGGTAGGATTCAATAATAAATCAGATTCCGCATCGGCAAAGGCAGCTTCCCCGGCCACAATTGAAATATCCGGATAGCAAATCATGTTTCCGCGCAGCCGCACTCGCATGTTTGCAATATAAATTTCACATTTCTGACCTCCGATGCGGCTTCCGACAGCAATTGCCGTATTGGCAACAATTCGGTTGTGCCAACGGTTGGCGCCGCTTTTCGTAATTACGCGGCCGCTGTTATATTCATTTCGTGTAGCTGAATGACGTTCTGCCGCCAGATAATCCTCGACGTTTCTGAATTTTGCAGGTGCTGCGTTTGCCTTGTCGCTCATTATGGTTTACTCCTGTTTATTCGGCACATAATAATCTGCCGAAGTGGTTAAATGGGCAACAACGATTTCAGGGGAATTTCTTGAGGGAAATTATCAGGCAGGATAAGTTTTACATACCAAAGCTTCGGTTTTCAAGGTTAAACATATGAAACTTAGTAAAATTGCTGAATTGACAGGCGGCAGAATCGAATCCGGTGACCCGGAGCTGGAAATTAACTCAGCCGCCGGACTTGATATTGCAGGCCCGGGAGATATTACTTTTCTTGCTAATCCGAAATACACCCCACAGATCCGCATTACCAGGGCGTCTGCTATATTTCTTGCGGAAAATACGCCCATTGACCGAAAAGATATTGCGGTAATTCGTAGTAAAGATCCGTATTTAGCCTATACCCGCACTCTCAGGGCTTTTCATCCGGCCAATCCACTGGTTAATTTCATACATCCATCGACGATAATAGATTCAACCGCAGAAGTTTCCGATGAAGTAGAAATACATGCAAACGTGGTAATCGGACGACATTGTAAGATTTCCCGCGGCGTCCGTATCCATCCTAATGTAACTATTTATGATGGTGTTGTAATCGGAGAAGGCACTGTCATACATTCGGGCGTATCCATTCGTGAAAACTCCGTCATCGGACGCAACTGTGTTATCCAAAACAATGCAACTATCGGCTCTGACGGATTTGGTTATGCCAGGGATGAAGACAGAAGATGGTTGAAAATCCCACAGGTAGGACGCGTGATCATTGAAGATGATGTTGAAATCGGAGCAAATACCACAATCGATCGAGCCTCGGTGGGAGAAACCCGTATAGCACGTGGGACAAAAATTGATAATTTGGTCCAGGTTGGGCATTCCTGTACTATCGGTGAAGATACACTTATTTGCGCCCAAACCGGACTGGCAGGCAGTTCCGTTATCGGTAATCGTGTAATTCTGGCCGGACAGGTCGGCATCGCAGGACATCTAAAGGTTGGGGATGATGCCGTGATTACAGCCAAATCGGCTACTTCTCACGATGTAGAACCCGGTAAGGTGATATCCGGAATTCCCGCATTTGACAACAAGGATTGGCTGCGTGCCGTGGCAGCGTTTCGTCGATTGCGCGAAATCGAACGTACCGTCGCGCGACTTGCAAGAAAATCTGATTCTGAGGCGAAAGATGAAAGTGTTTAAGACTTTGCAATCGACAGAGCAAGTAAATAAAAGATAAATTATTGATATGGAAAAACTTACAGATGAACAAATCGAAAAGCTGGCTGCAGACCTAACTGAAGAGGAACGCCGAATCCTTTTGAATCACGGTACAGAAGCTCCTTTTTGTGGCACTCTGCTTGATAATAAACTCGAAGGTACTTATGCCTGTCGATTATGCGGACTTCCACTCTTTAGTTCCCGGCACAAGTTCGATTCAGGAACAGGCTGGCCTTCATTTTTTGCTCCTGTTGATAAAGAACATATCGAATATGTCCGCGATACGAGTTATGGAATGATCAGAACTGAAATACGTTGCGCACGCTGCGGAGGACATCTCGGACATGTTTTTCCGGACGGGCCGCCACCTACAGGCCAAAGATACTGTCTCAATTCAGCATCGTTGGAATTTTTCCCGGAAGGCGAGGAGATACCACTAAAATATTGAAAAAGGGCGGCTTGCGATGCCGCCCTGTAAGTTTATTTTCTGTCTTTGAAACTTTCAAACAGTTCGGTATGCCTACTTGTCAAAGGCATTTTTCTGCCATTGATAAAGAGGTATTTGACATTGGTTCTCGGATCAAGCAGGTCGCCGTCCGTAATTACAATATTTGCAATCTTTCCAACGTCGATAGAGCCCATTTTATCCGCGATTCCAAGTATTTCTGCAGGATAGATCGTAACTGCCTTCAGAGCCTCATCTTTTGGCAAACCATAGGCTCCTGCCAATCCGGCATGATATGGGAGATCGCGATTTTCCGCACCGGTGTCACCGGTAGCAATAGCGAATTTCACTCCGGCCTGCTGAAGTTTTGCCGGGGCAGAGAAAAGAAAATCATAGGGATCATCATCACGAACGGGCAGATTGTAGATATTGGTATAGATGACGGGTATATTATTTTTCTTCAAGTCATCAGCAACTTTCCAGGCTTCCTGACCTCCGACGATTATTCCCTTCACCTTGGTTTCGTTAACGAATTTAATTACAGCCCGTATATCTCTTTCGCGTTCAACCGTGAATATAATCGGCTTTTCGCCACGGATGTAAGGAATCATCGCCTCGAGCCTGAGGTCGGTCTGCGGCGCCGGCAGGGTTTTATCTTTCGCATAAGCGTCAAGGCTGCGTCCATAATTCTCCGCATCCGTGAACAGCTTTTTGAGGTCCTCTATCTGCGAATCGCGGCGACGGACAGCTTCAGAAAAATCAACCTGCTGGATACCGAATCCGCCAAATCCGCCGAAACGACCTCCTGTCGCTATCCTCGGGAAGTTGATTACCAGACCGAATGTTGGTACAACGGCCATTTCCGACTGGGTCGATCCAACAAGATTGATAATTGTACTTTGTCCGGCTATCAGACCGCCGGTAGGAGCGGACATCACTGTCGTAATGCCATTGACGCGAGTTACGTTGACATGGGATGAATGTGGATTTACGGCCAGAATCGCCTTGGCGTTTGCGTTATTGGTTCCGGTTTCGGCAATATCGACAGTAGCATTTGCTCCCTGCCCGATTTCTGCAAGTCCAAGCCCGGTAGCAGCGTCAATCATCCCGGGATAGACGATAAGTCCTTTGCCATCAATTTTTTCTGCACCTGCGGGGACTGCCGCCCCGACTCCGACGGCTGTAATCTTTCCGTCCTTTATTACGATAGTCCCATTTTCAATTACCGGACCTGAAACCGTAACTATCCTGGCTCCAATGATAGCAAACGTTCCGGGAGTGCCGTTCTTGTTTTGCTGCGAACCGTCGCTTTGGGCTGTAACACCAATAACGAGGGCAAAAAATAATGTTAATAGCGCTTTGAGTTTCATTTCTTTGGTCTATTTAGGTAACGGTTAGGGCTAAATTAACGATTATCTCCAAATTCTGCGTCATCACGTTCACCGGGACGCCTTTCTGAAGGAATTCTCGGCTGAGTTCCACCCGATGAAGGCGGACGGTTTACATCAAGCTTTTCGAGCTCTTCCCTTTCCTTTGCGAGTTGTTCGCGGCGTTGGTAGTCGGCTGAGCGGTCAAAAAGTATTTCACCTTCTACCATAGTAATTTCCGGGTGGGAAAATGAACTGAAAGGGTGCATGTTCCAAATGACGATGTCCGCATCTTTGCCTACATCTATTGAACCGGTGCGCTTATCGATTCGAAGCTGTTTTGCAGGATTGAGTGTAATCATCCGTAAAGCATCTTCTTCGGGAACTCCGCCATATTTCATAACCTTAGCGGCATCAAGGTTTAACCGCCGCATTCTTTCATCTGAATCGGAGTTAATGGATACGAGAACACCATTTTTCCATAAAATATAGGCATTGTATGGAATGGCATCGTATGCTTCGATCTTATAGCTCCAGCTATCGGTAAAAATCGAGACGCCGGCTCCATGTTTTGCGATTTCAGGAGCGATCTTATAGGCCTCCAGCCCGTGTTGGAGTGTACCGATGCGGAATCCGAACTCTTCTGCCAACCGGAGAATGTTGAGGTGTTCATCCGAGCGGTAGCCGTGGCAATGAACAAGCCGCTTGCCTTCGAGAACCTCAACCAAAGGCTGCAACTCTTCATCTACCCTTGGTGGGATTTTCGTCTTACCCGAACGGTAATCATCCCAGGACTGTTTATAATCCCTGGCACGTCTAAATGCATCGCGTATCACTTCCATTGTACCCATCCGCGTACGTGGATAACGGACGCTTTGTCCGGGCTGAGGTTGAAAATTCGATCTTTTAACATTTTCACCGAGAGCGAACTTTATTCCCGGCATCGCATCCGGTATCGGATAATCCTCGACCGGATGGCCCCATTTGAATTTGACCGTAACACTCTGCCCGCCGATAGGATTTGCGGAACCGTGCAGTAAAAGCGCACTGGTTACTCCGCCGGCAAGTGCACGGTAAATTGCTATATCCGTCGGATCAAGAACATCGCGAATACGGGTCATTGAAGTTACGGCTAAAGTTCCTTCGTTTATGGCGCTGAGCATTGAATGCGAGTGTGCATCGATAATTCCGGGAGTAACAAATTTCCCCGTGGCATCTATAATTCTCGCATTTGCAGATGCAGACAGGTTCTTTCCGATTCGGGAAATTTTTCCATCACGAATGAGAATATCCGTATCTGTCAACGTCCCGTGTGAAGCCGTCAGAACGGTGGCATTTTTTATAAGTATCTCGCCTCTGGCTTGCCCAAACACCGCAAGCGAGGGCCCAAATGCCATGATTAATGCAGCAATGGATAGAATTAAGCGCTTCATAGTAATAAATTTACCAATGCCGGAAATTTAGGGAATCCTTGTGCCTGTAATCGGGAAACTTCCCATCGGTGATTCGACAGTTCCGGTCAATTCATTTCCTGAAATACGGCCGCGAACCGTAAAATCAATCGTTTCGCCGCCGGCGACAACGGTTCCGGTGAAACTAAAACCATCCGGACCGATGCGGCCGTTTTTAATTTCGGTTGTTCCGAGATCTGTGGTTAATGTGCCGGTAAGCGAGGGTCCGCTTTGAACAAAATTAATGGTTCCTGAAAGGCTCTGACCCGGCGCTTGTATGGTTATCGAATACGAGCCTGAAACGTTGGCTAAAGCGGCCGGACCGGCTCCGGACCTGACTGCTCCGTTACCACCGGAAGCAGGCGGATTGGCCGGTGGCTTTGGTTCAAAAAGTTTTCCATCAACAAAAACGTGTGAAACAAAGCGATCGGTCCCGAGCAGGTCACCCTTTACAACTATAATATTGGCTATTTTCCCCGATTCGAGCGTGCCGGTGCGGTCTGCAACTCCGAAAATTTCTGCCGCGGAAAGTGTCAATGCGCGAATTGCCGCATCACGCGAAAGACCATTCTCTGTGGACTTACGGATATTTGAAAACAAATCGCCAAAGTTTGTCAGTCCGCCACTGAAAAATGCGAATTTAACGCCCGCTGCTGCCAATTTTCCGGCGGTTTTTGGTACTTCGGCCCTGAATCTGAGTGTTTCGAGGTCTTCGGGATCGGCCTCGGGAGAGGCGGCGGCTGTTCGTTTCGGGTAGTTTAATGAAAGAAGCACGGATACGTCCTGAGCTTTAAGCCTGTCAGCCAATTGCCCTGCTTCCTGACCACCGGCAATGATAGCTTTCAGGTTGTATTCCTTTGCCAGATCCAATGCACGGACAATTTCATTTCTACGGTTAGCAACGAATACAACGGGCATTTCACGTTTTATTACCGGTATCAATGCCTCCAAAGATTTATCAGCTTCGGGACGTCTGATACCTTTAGGATTGGCAGCATAAAGACGTTTCCATTCATCAAGTCGTTTAGCATCGTTAAACATCTGCCTGAGGGCAGAAAAAGTTCCAAGCAGCGACCCGGGATAAGTGCCCGGAATAGTCGCAAAAGTAATGTGCATGGCGACAGGCGATTTTATCGTCATAACCGAGACGTTATCGCCGGCAAGGTTTATTAAGGCCGATTGACCGTTGAAGATGCCGCTGCGGCCTGTGGTAAGCGCAGTCGTAAATCCGGCGTTCCTGTTAGTTTCAAACTGTGCGTCGCCCGCCCGCACTTCATCTATTACCATATCTTCGGGACGAAGTCCGGCGGGATAGTTTGAATTAGACGATTGACCAGACTGTGTCGCTGCGGCGGCTGCCAGTTGTGCCTGAAATCCGGCGGCTCCGCCCGGCGTCGGCCGCGGTGCCGGAGCCGGCAAACCAAGATTTGTCAGAGCATCAATGAATCCCGGATAGACTGTCAGACCGGCGCCTTCCAAAATCTTTGCGTCAGCGGGTATTTTTACGTCAGAGCCAACCGCTTCTATGAGGCCGCCACGAATTACAATCGTTCCCTTTTCAATTGTCGGCCCGGAAACGGTAACAATTCTTGCGTCCCGGATTGCATAGGTTTGTGCAATAGCCTGGAGCGACAGAAACAATGCGGCGGCTATAAGAGCGAAGAATAGCTGCTTGAATTTCATATAAATGACTTAGTTGTGTTGAGAACTGGAACTGCTTCGGTGCACTTTTACGCAGAGCATAAAGCAAAAGTTTCAGATTGCAAAAAGCAGCAGGCAATATTTTGCTGAAAATTTACAAAAAATTACATTTTCAATACTTTGGATATCACGCTTGCAGCCAAATGAGTATAATTAAATTATGGCTTCGATAATCCTTTTTGACGGCGAATGTAATTTTTGCAATTTCTGGGTCAATTTTATTATCAGGCACGACAAGACGGAACAGTTTCACTTTGCGGGGATAAAATCAGAGATAGGATCTGATTTACTATCACAGCATGCGAATGGTGGCATCGACATCTCCAATTTGCCGGACTCAGTCATTTTACTTGAAAACGGACAAATTTATACTGAATCTAAGGCTGCTCTTAAAATTCTTCGGCGGCTTTCGAATTTCTGGCCTCTTTACTATTTGTTTTCTCTTATACCGGGTTTCATTCTCGACCCTGTTTATCGTTTTATTGCGGCCCACAGATATCGACTTTTTGGCCGAAACAACGAATGTCTCGTTCCTACTCCGAGTATAAAAAACAGATTTTTGTGATTTTTCAGACAACCTGTGAATTTTTCTTCAAAAACATTGGAATTTGATCGCGCACTCGAACTCATTGCGCGTGAGGCGCAAACGCCTGCAGGACGACGTGCGCTTTTTGAACTTTGTCCAAAAAGCGATCGTAATTCAATAGAACGTGCTCATTCTCAAGTTTCCGAAGCCGTGAAGCTTGCTCAAGAGCGGCAAATTGATTGGAGTTTTTCCGGCCTTTCGGACCCGGAACCACTTATATCACTTTTAGGCATTTCTGGTGCCGTTGCGGAGCCGCAAATGCTTCTGGATGCCGCAAATTTTTGTCTTAAAGCGTTGGCAGCAAGATCAGCGTTAGCCATCGAACGCGATTTGGCACCAAATTTATGGAAAATTGCAGAAAAAATCGACCCCGAATTAAAGAGTACGGCGGAGAAAATTCGCCGCTCGATTCTGCCCGGAGGGGAAATTGATGATGCGGCTTCTCCTGAGCTAAAACGTATAAGATCGGAGATTT
>JBFLZQ010000005.1:0-205953 GCA_040756215.1 Acidobacteriota bacterium | reverse complement strand
TGCATAAACCAGTCTGGATAGTTCGCGATCGTTTTGAAGCAACATTTCGCCCGCAATATCTTCGCCGAAACGTTCAAGGTTTGCCTCGCGGTTACCTGTGCTTACGTACACAAATCTGATTCTTTCACCAAGATGCTTTCTCCATTCTCCAAAATATGGAATCAGAGCTTTGCAAGGTTCGCAGGCAGGACTGATAAAAACAAACAGTTTGGGCCGGAAATCCGTGAGAAGATGCTCGAAGGTAACAATCCGGCCACGCGTATCCGACAATTCGAAATCCGGAAATTCGGCACCTATCGGCAGAGCGTCACTTGGATTGCCGCTATCTTCGCGTTCGACGGCTGCTCCGCTGCCGCCAGATACAGACTCCAGAAACTCGACCCTTCGGGTTAAGATTTTAATTTTCTCCGAAAATATCTTCAGATAACCCGAAACGATAACCAATCCGACCGCCAGAAAAGCAATCAAAATGGCATATGTCTTTGTGACGGCGTCGCTGCCGGGTTCAGCTCCCTGCATCTGAGGGCCCGAATAAATCAGCACTATCGCGGGAATTGCGATAATGGCATTGCGGAGAAGGCTTTTGGCTCCGGGAGGTTCGCTGTGAATTTTCCCGAAGCAATGGCAATCGGCCGTGCTGCCACGCCAAATCTGCCTTGCAATACCGGCAGAAAATCCTGCAAGGAGCAAAAGACAGCCGAAAGCTGCAAACCAGGAAGTTGCGGTAAAAAGCAGCCCGAAACCGACTAAAAATTCAATAAACGGAATGGCAACAGCCGCAGCTCCGGAGGCTTTGCCAAAACCAAATTCCTCCATCGCCTTTCGTGTGCCCTGAAGGTCCAGAACCTTGCCGGCGGCTGCGATGACAAAAACGGCAAAAAGCAATAACCGAAAAATCAGGAGCAGGATATCCATTTATCTATTTGCGCTCTTTCGATTTATGACGTTCTTTGATTCTAATCGGCGTAGCGAAAAATCCGAATTCGTCACGCAGGCGGTTTTCTACATAGCGGATGTAGGAAAAATGCAAACCGGGTTTTCCGCCTGACGTAAACAGGACAAAAGTCGGCGGTCGCGTTCCGGCCTGGGTAATGTATTTCACCTGCAGACGCGAAAAACCGCCCTTGACCGGAGCGGGAGCAGTGCCGCCCTTTGGCTGCGAAATATTATCCTCGAAGAAACGATTCAGTTGCGAGGTTGAAATTCTCGTAACGCGGGCTTCCGCAGCTTTTTTTGCGTAATCGAGCACGTTTTTCACTCTTTGACCGGTCAATGCGGAAATCGTCAGCATCGGTGCCCAGTCAAGAAACTTCATCTGCCGTCGTAATTCACGCTCGAATTCATAAATCGTGTTCGTTGTCTTTTCCTCGACGGCGTCCCATTTATTTACTGCAAGAATTACCGAACAGCCGGCATCCACGGCATAACCTGCGATGTTGGCATCCAGAGCGGTAACGCCTTCCGCGGCATCGATTACCACTATTGCAACATCGGCACGCTCAAGCGATTTTTTGGCCATTATGACGGAAAGCTTTTCCGCCATCTCTACTGTTTTCCCTTTTCGTCTGATTCCGGCAGTATCAATAAGCAAAAATTTTTGTCCGTCGTAAACAAAGGCGGTATCTACGGCATCTCTGGTTGTCCCTGCAATTGGAGAAACGATGACTCTCTCTTCACCCAGCAACTTATTGACAATAGAGGATTTTCCGACGTTTGGCCGGCCAATTACCGCAAGACGTATCTCACGCGCCTCGTCTTCAGCGGGTTCTTCCGTAAATGAGAGCTCTTCCAAAAGTTTGTCGAGCAGATCGCCAACCGAAGTGCCGTGTTCGGCAGATATCGGCACCAAATCGAATCCAAACCTGTAAAATTCCGCAGCTTCTTCGGCAACTCTTTTAGATTCTGCCTTGTTTGCCGCAATAAAAACAGGTTTGTCAATATTCCTGAGAAAACCCGCTATCTCCTCATCCAGCGGAGTAATGCCCGCACGTGCGTCCACGACCCAAATAATCGCTTCTGCCTTTTCTATGGCAAAGGACGCCTGCCTGAAAATATTTGCAGGAATCAAAGCATCATCGTCAGGAACTATTCCCCCGGTATCAACGACTTCGAAACGCCTGGAAGCCCATTCCGCCGTTCCATAGATGCGGTCACGCGTGATCCCCGGCTCATCGCCGGTTATGGACCTTCGCGACTCAGTTAAACGGTTGAAAAGCGTTGATTTACCAACGTTTGGACGGCCGATTATTGCTACCAGTGGACGATTCATCTGTTAAATCAACGATACCGTTCCGCCTTGCCTCGCAGGTGAATGCCGTTATTGGCCAATTGTTTCTACCGGCTGCGGAAGCGGTGACAAAAATAAAGATTATAGACTTACATCGTGAAATTAGGCGAATCTGAATGGCCGTCTTCGTCCGTGCGGAATTATTTTCGGTGGTTAAAAGCGGTCCGCCAATAATTATTTCGATTTTGTTATATCGTAGCTGACGTAAACATCGATCCGACCCGGAAAGGTTTCTGTCCTGAGGTTTCTTGCGGTCAACTGCAATCTTGATCCCGATTGTATGGGCACGAGAAATGAAAGCTTGTCAAGGTTTATGAGTTCGATAGGATTGATTTTACGGTCGATTGACCCTTGAACCATTCGGGCGATGACCGTACCGCCTACGCCGCCTGATCCTTCGAGATTGACATTCACTACGCGTGCTCTGGCTAAAAGTCTCCGTGATTGCTGATCGAACTCCAGATCTATTTCAGTATCGGCAACGCCGGCAAACTGGACGCAGCCGATAAAAGGCGGATTGTACTGCCCCGTAAATGAAAGCGGTGCAGTTATTTTGCCTTCGGAAAGCTTTAGAGAGGTCCGCCTTCCGCCGCCTTCACGTCGAAGCGTAATTACCTCACGGCAAATGCCGTTTTTTGAAGCAAAAAACATTGCCGGAATAAAAGAATAAGTCGAATCGGGCCAAATGACTTCGCTTTGCCGGCTTTTGTCAGTAACCGAGGCAATGGAAAATTCGGGAAAATCAGGTCCTGCAAGCAAGGCTTCTATTACCGCTTCGAAAAAATCCTCGCCGATTGTCATTTTTATCTCAGGCTGCCTTTGAGAAAATACTCCCGCCGGAAATACTGCAAACAGAACAAGAATCGTAAAAGCAAGGGTAAAACGTATTTTTTTCATAGACAATCAACCTGTAAACGGCAAAAGCCTTGTAATTCTCCCGCCATTTCGACGCGCTATATATGCCGGCGGTTGTTTGAAACGGAGAGTTTTGTCAAAGCCCTGCCCTGACAATATCGTGAAGCCGAATCATCCCGAGGCATTCTCCGTTACTTCCGACCACCGGAAGCACGGAAATCTGCGAAGTCCTGTTTTCCATAAGCTGCAAGGCATCGAAGGCGAGCATTTCCGGACCGGCAGAAATCGGGTTGCGGGTCATCATCTCGGCAGCGGTCAGCGAATCCAGCCTTTCGGAGGGCGTTTTTTCAATCGTCCGCCGAAGGTCTCCGTCAGTGATGATTCCCATCAGGCGGCCCTGATGTACAACGTTTACCGCGCCGAGAGTTCCATCGGAAATTGCTTTGACGACATCTAGCCAGCTATCCGCAGGCTCAACGTTCGGGCTTTTGTGCATCAGGTCGCCGACGCGGAGCGTCAGACGCTTACCAAGCCGTCCGGCAGGATGATTTGCGGCAAAATCCTCTGCCGTCAAACCTTTCAGACGCATTACGGTCATTGCCAATGCATCGCCCAGCGCAAGAGCGACGGTCGTGGAGGCCGTCGGGGCTAGATTCAAAGGGCATGCTTCACGATCTACGCATGCATCCAGCACAACGTCGGATTGGCGTGCGAGCGATGACTCCAGATTTCCGACTATAGAGATTATCGGCACATTGCGGCGTTTCAATGCAGGAAGCATGGCAACAAGCTCTTCGGTTTCACCTGAATTGCTAAGTGCAATAACGACATCATTTGCAGTAATTATTCCGAGGCTGCCGTGCATTGCGTCCGATGGATGGACAAATACGGCGACAGTACCGGTGGAAGTCATCGTCTGTGCGATTTTCTGCCCAATAACACCAGATTTGCCGACACCGCAGATTACAACCTTTCCGCTGCATCCGAGTATAATCCTGACCGCCTGTTCAACGTTTTCGGCAACCAGACGGTCTGAGGCCGATTGAATGGCGGCAGCTTCGGTTTTCAAAAGTTCGCGGGCTATTTCTACTGCAGTGATTTGCCCGGCGGCTGCGGTCGGATTCGTTTTCATAGGTTTTGCGTTTGCCTGACGATCAAAATCAGACGAAAAATGCGAAAGCAACTGCGCGGGCGGTCTGATCCGGGTCCGGCTGCCGTCACGCACAATTGAGATTTTAGCATAAAGACCGCTGCCAAAGCCTTAAAAGACCGACGGAAATCGAAAAGGGCAAAAACTGTGCATCAAATTGATACACGGTTTTGTTTCCGTCCGGTAAACTATTGAATTGAAACAACTTCAGCCCCGCTGCGTCCAAATGTTTCGGGATGATACATTTCTTCGACTTTTACCGGCGGTGCGATAAACCTGCCGGGCGTTGTGGAACGTACCACATACGAATATTCATAAACGCCGCCGGTCAAAACAGCCGAAAAAGCCTCGGCACGGTCATCACGCAGATTCTGATGATCGGGCCATAATAAACTTCGGCCATTTCCGCCGACGCCGGGTCTCTGCCCGGGCAATGCCTCTGTTACCGCCAGATCCGGATTTAGAATTTCGAAACCGGCGGGAATACGGTCAACTAATGCAATATGATAGCGATTCGCGGGCGCGATAAGCGTAATACGCACACGGATTCGCGCACCGGACCTGACCGTCCAGCTTCCGTCTTCGTTACGCTTCACGTCTTCGCCGTTATCAACGGGGTCATAGGTGCGCAGCACCGTAAAGCCGTAATCCGCCGGCCTGACATCTGCATTCAGCGGCGCATAACGTATTCCGATACGGTAATACAATCTTCCGGGTCCCTGTTTGTCGATCAAAAGATTGCCGTAAGATTCATTTCCCGATAAAGAGAAAAGTTGAGGCATAGGAATGTTCAGCAAATGAGTTTCGCTTGAACGGCCGTTAAAGGCCTTTTCTCCTCCAAACCTATCCCCAACCCATACCCTGGCCACAAACTCCGGTGTAATAGCCTCAAATGCCCGAAAATAGCTATCCAGCGCCAGCAGGATAAAGACATTTTCCTGCGTACCCGACCAGGAGCCGCGGATCCGGCTGTCCAAGAGTCCACGGACAAGCTTTGGTATAAGTTCTGAATTTCTGTCCGCTTTTATCAAAGCATCGAGGAGAATGCCGTCTGCACGGCGTTCGGATTGCATTATCAGCCACCCGTCGTCGCCGTAATTTGTAACAAAATGTGCCGAAGAAGCAGTTTCAGCGACGCGGTTATTCAAAAATCGCAGAATTTGATCCACCTGTTGCCTTGAGCCGGGGTCTTCCGCCAGAACGCTCAAAAGCCAGCCAACCGCTTCGAAAGAGGGTTCTTCGGAAAGCACTGAAGCAAGCAATTCCTTTGCCCTTGCGATGTCCTTATCGCCAAGTTCGCTTCTGACGTAAAGAGCATAGGCAAGAATTGCGGCCGAGGTTTGCGGTTTTTTACTGTTTTGCCGGTCCGGACGGCTTTCAATTGATTTAAGATATTTGCCCGCCGCTCTGAGCATTTCGTCCGGCACCGCATAACCTTTTTTTCTCGCCAGCACCAGAGAATGCGCGGCATGAATACTTACAAACGGATAGCCGTAACGCTCGTTATCACGCCGCCAGAGCCCGAAACTGCCATCTTCCCGCATCCTGGAACGTAAAATCTCGATATCCTTGGCAAAACGGGCGTCAAGTGCTTCACGACCGGGCACTCCCTTGGCATTGAATGCCGTCAGGACGTCACGCAGAGCCGCAGTAGAAATCATCCTTGAAGCGATCTGCTCGGAACACTCGAAAGGATAGTCAACAAGCGAAATAAAAGCATCGGTCAGCTCCTGCAATTGAGTTGAAGACATTGAGACTTCAAGCCCGCCGAATTGCCGATAAATATCTGCGGGCAATTTTATCGGCTGCGCAATGGCTCCCGACTTTGCGATGCTACCGTAAACGGCAAAATCCTCCGTAGTTGCGGGTACAAGAATCGGAATCTGAATTTCGGCAGCATCGGCAAAGTTCTCAGCCGATGCAACCAATTGAAACCTTGCCGTTCCTGCTTTTTTTGCCGCTACGGGAAAACGCACCTCTTCGCGGCTGTTTGCCCTTACAAGGAGCCTTTTCCCCATAGACGCGATTTTTCCGTCCGAATTGACTCCTATTGCTATATTTGCGCCGCGAATGGCGACATTGACGGCAAGATCGCGGTCTGTCTGATTTTCAATGACGGCCGGAAGTTCGGCCGAATCGCCGATGTTCAGAAATCTGGGAGCAGATGGCCTGATCATCAAGGGCTGTCTTGCGGTTATAGTCGATTCATACTTGCCAAACCGCTTTTCGCCATCATTGGCAATGGCCGTAATTCTGTAACGCGTTAGATTATCGGGCAATTTAATCGCAACACTCGCCCGGCCGTCGGAATCGGTCCTGACCGATGGGGAGAACAATGCGAGCGGCCTAAAGTCTTTGCGCACACTAATTGTGGTCCCGTTGCTTTCTGCCGAGTCTTTGGCTCTGGCTGCTGCGGCCGGCATTGCGGTATATTTTGCGTTACCTTCACCGGCTCCCATTCCGTAACCGCTTCCGTGTGCTACGCCTCCGGTCAACCCAACGTCTATAATCTGCCTTAAATTGTGTTCCCGGACCGTGTCGTAGCTGACCGGATAGAATGCGTCAAGCGGATCGGAAATCCGAAAACCTGTCAGGGACAGTATGGATTCATCTACGGCGATGACTGTCACCTCTGAATCGGTTACAGGTTTTCCTTCCATGTCACGAACTGAGATGTCTATTGTTGTGGAACCGCCGGGCATTAACGTTTTCTCTTTTGCTTCCGCCATTACCTCCAGTCTTCTCGGCGCTTTGGATATGTTGATTTCAGCACTTCCCCGTGCGTAGGCAGGCCGCCGAAGACCGGGCGAATTTTCGTTTGTATTTTCATCAACAAAGCCATTTATGGTTACGCCGGCAACAATGTTTGGAATTGACTCCTCACCGATCGGAAACCTGAGTGTTGCGGTCGAATCCGTCACTTTGAAGTGCTGAGTAGCAATAACGGAACCATTTCTTCGTAAAGTAAGCACTCCGTCCGCATTGACATAAGGAGAAAGAACAAGGATTTCAGCCATATCGCCGGGTGCAAACTCTTTCCTGACTGGTATTATTTCTACATCGTCAGCCGATAACCCGCTGGTTCGTGGTAGTTCCCCTCCGGCCACCCAGATCAGGATTTCGCTTTCGTTTGGTCTCTCAAAATCATCACGGACTCTTGCAGTAATCGAATACCGGCCGCTGTAGCGGGCAATAAATGAACAACGCACCGCAGCGGCTGCGGATTGGACATTACAGCTCTGGCGGTCTATTTCAGTTTCACGCCACTCTCCGCTTTGAAAAATCCAATCCTTTGCAACGGCGATTATTTCAATATTCTTTCCACTCAGCAGATTGCCGTCTATGTCAGCAGCGATTGCTTCTACCGGAACTTCAGCAGATTTGGAAACAAACGTTCGCGGCGACCTGAGCCCGACATAAACCTCTGACGGATGAACAATCAGCGAAGTTTGCGAAGCAAAAGTCTGACGGTTGACGTCCGAAACCGATACGTTTGCCGTGATTAAATACGGCTGTGGCGGAGAAACGGAATCGAAATCTATCCTGAGAAAATGCCTGCCTTCGGCATCCGTTTCTCCTTCAAAGGTCTTTGTCCCGCCGGCCGCGAATCGTCCAAAGCCGGAATCAGAATCTCTCCACCAAGGAACCCATTTGCCAAATACAAAATCTCCGCGGTTGGGCGGTGTATATGAAGTTGGCATCGCATTTACGGTCCAGCGGACAGCGGATCCGGCCAAAGCGCCGCCGGAATAATACTTTGCCGCAACGGACATGATGGCGTTACCGCCGACAATCTGCGGTCCCGAAGACTCATTTCCCGCCTTGACCTCAAATTCAGGTCGTCTGAATTCCTGAATTTGAAATGAATGGGAAAAGGAAGTGTTTGCCAAATTTGCAGGCGCGTTCATTGCCGTAAATTCGATTCTCCAGGAGCCGAGATTCGATTTTTGAGGGATTGCGATTTCAAAATCGAAAGCACCGAAGGAGTTTAATTCCGCCTTACCGCCTGACACCTCATTATTTCGTGAATCGCGAAGCGTCCAAATAACCGAGCCGTTTCGTATTCCGCTGATTATGCTTGCCTTGCCTGTTTCTGTCCGGCGGACATAACCTTTCAGTGAAACTGTTTCTCCGGGACGGTAAATACCGCGGTCATCAAAAACAAACCAACGCAAAGAGTCTTTTTCATCTTTTTGCACCCATTGGTCATAATCGCTTTGATAGTCATAAATCGAATATTCCGATGGTAAAAATGCGCGGTCGGAACCAACCCTGGCAAAAACACCGTAAGGAGCCTTTCCCGAACCTTTTACCGGCAGTGGAATCGTAACGATCGCGTCTGTTCCGGAAACGGCTTTTTGACTGCGAAACATGTTGATGGAACCGGATTGGTCGGAGGTTCTCACCTTGTATGCAGAATCTTCTGTTAAAACCGGAGTAGCATTCCACGAAAGTAAATTCCCTAACAATTCATACTGAATTCCGGACGGATTATTAAACCTGAAAGAACTGTCAGATACGCTGCTTTGGCCATCAAATTTTGCGGACAGCGAGACCTCGGCACCGGATAGTGGTTTACCGGTAGCGAGATCCGTTACATATCCGATCAAATTGCCATTATCTACAAAAGCGTCAAGGCCGATTCGTGTTGCCTGAACCCAGACGGCTGCACTTTGCCGTTCACCATTGCGCTCGGCCTTAGGCTCTCCAACCTCTATTACAAGATTGCCTGTGCCACCTTTCAGGAACCGTGAAAGTTCGATTACGGTTTCGGTATAATCGTTTTTTCCATCGGCGATTCTTACGACAGAATCGGAGATCAGGCTTCCCGGAGGCTGTAAAATCGCCTGTTTGCCATCATCCGATGATTTGTCGGCATATTCCAGAAATTTAATCCAGTCCTCCGGTTCGACACGAAAAACCTTTATTCGTAGCGAGTCAAAACCGGCGGAAACAAATGAAAATGTCGGCTTTACAAAGGGATTGGCAACGATCATTCTTTGCTGACCTGCCAAAAGTTCCGGTGTAATGCCTTTTGTGCTTATCCTGGCCGTAACAGAATCTACGGGATTCTGTCCAAGAGTGTCGGTAATTGCCTTATCAACAGTTATGCGGTAAACGGTATTCGCTTTCTTTCTCCCTTCGATGATGATTTCCGGGCCGGAAGGATAAATTCGGGCATCTTCAATCGCAGGTTCGATGGAAATAAGTTTAGGGTCAAACTTTTGGCTATCGATTGGCGTTGAAAAGACAACCCGCAGAGATTCCGTCGGATCGCATATCGATTTTTCACTCCAGCCGCATTGAAGCGAAAGAAATTTCATCGCGCCAAAGATCTGAAAAGAAAATACCTGTTCATCTGTTGTTACAAGCGGCCCTTCGGCAGAAGGAATTCCTTTCCGGAGTGTAACAACTACCTTTGCGTCAGGCGGAAAAGCTTTTTTATCGGTTTGCTTAAAACCTAATGCCCGGATTGCTACCATCCGGCCGTCGGGAATGCTTTTTATTATCCGTTGAGCAATGGGATCGGTCGAAATTTCTGATTCTTCCGCAGCGCGGAAATCAATCCGCTTCCCTAAGGCCTCGATCGTAATGTACCGCAATACTTCCGCAACATTAACTTTTTGATCAAAACCGAGAATGATAAGGGAATCCGGGCGGCTTGGAGAGCTGTTCGGATAAAATGACGACACCTTTGGCGGGGTGGTCGAAAAATTCCATACAAAATCCTTTGCCAGAGTTTTGCCGCCGGCGCTCTTCGTTCCTGCGGGAACTTTTGCAGTGAACCTTGTAGCCATTGGAAACGGTTCATCCGCTTCGAAAAGCAGTGTGCGCGTACCAAGCCAGCGCCATTTACCGGAAATTTCAGGTTCCAGGATTACCGGTGTGAAACTTGCGGCCGCCTCCTGTGAACCGACGGGCACCATCGGCTCCGAAAAAGTGATGCTGATGCTTTTTGCTTTGCCAATAGTGCCTTCTGGTGCATTGCGTACAACAGTCAGCGGAGCCGAAGTATTCTTTGCAGGCATTTCGCGTTTATCGTCCGCAGGAAATCCGGATTTGATTGTATCGGCGCTTTTTGGCGGACGCGGTGAATCCGCACCTGCCGGAAAATCAGTAATATCCTCCGGTTCCGAAATCAGCGGTGAAAGTCCGGCCAATAGCCTTTCAGTCTCCATTGGCGAAAGCATCTCTGTTGCGGCAGGGACTTTCGGCTTTGAAGTTGTAACTGAGCCGGATCCATCACTTAGACGGAAGACGAGGCCGTCAACGCTTTCATAAACTTCCCGCTCAGCTCTTTTGCCTGTTCCGTATTGCGCCGGCTCAGCAGATGAGGCAAGCGGCACAAAAAAAGACCAGAAAATAGCCGCAATCAATGCCGCCGCAACTGTTTGTATTGGTAAACTCTTCATTTTCATAAGATAACAACCCGGAGGCGTCTTCTCCGGCTCTCGCCTGCTTTATCAAACCTTAGTTCCTGACCGATGATTCTATTAAAATTTCATCAGCAGAAAGTTACCGTATGTTAGAACGCAAAATTTCCAACATCTTGCATTGTTCATTATCCTTTATCGGCAAGTCCGTTTTAAGGTAAAAACCATTTTTTTATACCTACGGTAAATTGCCATTAACAATTCGATGCCGTTTATTGACTTTCCTGATATACTGTGAAAGGTATCTTGCAACTTACGCCGGATTTTTTTCGTAAAGCCTTGCGGAAGTTGGCAGTAAGTTAACTTTTTCCGGGAGCGATAATTCAAAAATAATGGGTCTTTGGGCAAGAATAACGAGAATTTTCAGGGCCGGCACCGGCGCCGCATTGGATAAAATTGAAAATCCGGAGCTTGTTTTGCAGCAGACGATTCGCGATATGCGCGATCGCGTTCCGGAATTGAATAATTCGGTTGCTCAGGTAATGGCGACCGAGCGTCTTTTAGCCAAAAACAAGGAGAATCTCGAACGTCAAGTAATCGATCTGGATTCCAAAATCAAGGCAGCCGTAAAAATGGGACGCGATGATATAGCCACCGCCTATATCGGGCAGCTTCAACAGGCGCAGATAGATTTGGAACGCACTTCTGCTCAGCTCGAACATGCCGCGCTCGCATCGAAACAGGCACTAAAGGCAAGGGATAATTACGTCCTGAATATGAAAAAACGTACGGCTGAGGCAATGCAGCTTATTTCAGCCGCCAAACAGGCGAAATTGCAGGAGCAGCTTGCCCAGACGATGGAAACCTTCAATATCGGCGACGATGCCTCGACTTTCAACGAAATGCGGGAAAAAATCGATCGCCGCGTTGCCGCAGCCGAGGCGAAATTACAGCTGGGTTCGTCTTCGGTTGACGCACAGATGGCAGATATCGAACGCGAGGCTATGGATATTCAACTTAAAGACAAGCTCCTGGAATACAAACGGCAAATGGGTTTGCTCGGCTCCGGAACAGGTTCTGCCGAAAAGCAGATTGCCGCCGGCAGCGAACCCGCCAATGAAGAAAACCTTCTAGATCAGGTTTTGATACAGGAATCAAACGAATCAGAATCGAAGAATTAAAAGATTTTTCCGCAAACCGGGTTGAAAATTTCTTCATCTAAAATTCTATGGCAAACCTCGAGCGCATCGAGCGGGACATTCAAAGATTTCAGACCAGCTACCTTCGTGAAGCGCTGAAGGAGCCGATAAATTTCTGGGGCCTGGCCGGGTTTGCCGTAGCCGCGGCATACTCTTTCAGCGTCATTCCGCTTCTTTTGGCGATTATAGCCGAATGTGTTTATCTGATGGTCGTTCCCAATCTGCCCGCATATCGTTCGCTTGTTCAGCGACGCGAGCGCGAACGTATGGCCGCCCAGGCAAAGGCCGCACGTGAAAAATTGATCAAAAGTTTCACACCGCGCGAGCGCGAAGCGGTCGAATACCTACGCTGGCTGAAGGGGAAAATTCAGGATAACTACAAAAAATTTACCGGTTCTTCCGTTTTGCCCTCAAATCTACAGATGCTGGACCAGCGGTGGGAGGATTTCGTAGATTTGCTTGACGTCTATCGCCGCCGTAAACAGCATCTGAAATCAATCAACAGACAGGCAGTGCATAATCAACTTGCTCAGGCATACCGCGCGGCTGAAAATGCAACTGATGAAAAAACCAAACGTATTCAGCAGACAAACGTAGAGATATTAAAACGCCGAATTGCTTCCTTTGATGAAATCGAACGAAGCGTGAAACTTGTTGAAGGACAGCTCCAGTCAATAGAGAATTTTTTCAGCTATCTCAATGACGAAATCGTTACAATGTCAACGCCGGAAAAATTTTCTTTGCTCGATTTCGAACAGCTCTCCGATTCAATTGCCATGACAAAACAGATGCTCGACGCCACTGCTGACGAAGTCGGCCAGCTCGATGCCTATAACCGCGAAATGGGAAATTATGAATTGCTGCCCGAAGCAAATCGTTAACCCCTTTTTTTCGGTGGCAGTGCAAAGACATTTCCTGATACTACAATTCCTATAAACGGAAACGGCCTTTGTTTCAAAACCCTTAATAATTACCCTGATCTCTTGATACAGCCCGTACCGTAATCTAGAATCAATAAATCAGGCCTTTTTACACTTAATTTAATCTGAGGATATAAAAATTTATGAAAAAAGTAGGTATTTTAGTCGGAAGAGAGCAGTCTTTTCCGGAATCTTTAATCAACAGCATTAATGAAAAAGGCGGCGGCAAGGTCGTTGCCGAGATGATAAAAGTCGGCGGCATTCGTCTCGATGAATCAAAACGTTACGACATAATCGTTGATCGCATTTCGCATGAAGTTCCCTATTACCGCGCCATGCTCAAGCGAATGGCGCTTGAGGGAACCTATATTGTCAATGATCCTTTCTGGTGGTCAGCCGATGACAAGTTTTTTAATTACTCGCTGGCGGCAAAATTAGGAATCGCTATTCCTAAAACGGTTTTGCTTCCTCAGCATTCCTATATAAAGGACATCACAAGCGAATCTCTCCGGAATCTTGAATTTCCGATTGATTGGGAAGGAATCGTAAACTATGTGGGCTTTCCCGCTTTTCTCAAACCACATGACGGCGGCGGCTGGAAAAATGTTTCAAAGATTTACTCGCTTGATCAGCTCTGGGCTGAATATAATCTGACAGGTACGCTTTGCATGGTGCTGCAAGAGGCAATCGAATATGATCAATTCGTTCGCTGCTATTGCGTGGGACAGGAAAAGGTACTCGTTATGCCTTATGATCCGTCCAAGCCATATTTAAGCGGAATGCAATATATTGATGTCGAGGATTATCTCTCGCCGCAATTGCATAAACGCGTCGAAAATGACGTGATAACCATCTGCAAATCTTTAGGTTATGACCTGAATACGGTTGAATTCGCCATTAAGGATGGTGTTCCGTACGCTATAGACTTTATGAACCCGGCTCCGGATGCCGAACTGGCTTCGGTAGGCGAGAAAAATCACAAGTGGATAGTAAATGCGATGACCGAATTTATTTTCCGTAAATTGCAATCGCAACCCGAACCGCTGCCTTACCGCTGGGCGCAGACTTTGGACGCTTTCGTTGCCGAACCGAAAAAAGCAGGCCTGAAAAAAGCAGCAGATAAATCTGAAAAAAGAATCCGGAATACTGTTAGTAAAAAAGCAAATAAAACCGGTAAATAGTGCGTCGGATTAAGAAGAAAAGACCGGGCCGGGATTTATAATCACCGGCCCGTTTTTTATTGCAGTCCACTCATTGTTCATCAAAAGCGGCATCGCTTGGTATTCGCTGCGCCAGCATATTTGATGACACAAGAGCAAAAACCCAGACAGAGAGTGCAGAGAGCGAAACTGCCCAGCCGATATTCGCAAGTGTAGAATCACCGGTTAAAAGCCCGCCGCAAATCAAGGGAATACCGGCGGCTACAATCTTTAATGCCAATTGCTTCGCCCCGGACAATCTTTCGAGCAAGGTAATGCGGCTGACTTCCAGCTCCATATACTCATCATCGTTGTGCAGCCGTGAGAAATACTCGATTTCCTTTCGCAGCCAGTTACGCAATGAAGGCGTTGCCGCAATTTCCTGTGCGGCTGAAAAATTATGTATTACGTGGGCAATCTTTCCTTCGTGAAGAGCGACTTCAGCAAGGCCGAGAAGTGAACGAAAACCACTCCGCATTTCTGCCACGGTTTTTTTGAAAACTGCCGTTGCGCGCCTCCAGTCATCAAACAGGAAGTAGCATTCCCCGATCCTGGTCAGTATTTCCGCATCATTTGCTGCCCTGCGTTCGGCAAGGCGCATCATAGCCTTTGCACGTCGCTCGATCGAAGCCCGGCCACGGATCAATGCATATGAACGCAAACAGAGGGCAAAATCAAGCAGAACTTTGGCATCGGGCGGCGTAAATCTGACAGCGCGGCGAAATGCTTCTATGGCCTGCGGCAATCTCCCGGAAACTCTTAATTGATTGGCAAGCCGCAGCAAAACCGCCGCTTTCTCGGCTTCGGAGACGCCGGCTGCTTCTTTGTTTTCCGAAAAGGAAGGGATTCTGATCCGCTCTATTTCCGATTCAAGCACGTCTGATGGCGGGAATTCGATTGCCAGAATCTTCGCTGCGATTTCTCGATCATCCGCAAGATTTTCCCGTAAATCAAGTGACCGGTGATCCATCAGATCCGGGTCAAGTCCCGGCAAAACGGCACGGATCATCGGTATATATTGCTGACGTGAAGATAAAATCGAAAATTCGCGTTCCTTTCCGACAAAAGAAGTCCTGTATGTATAGCGAACATTTGAACCGCGGCGAATGGCTCTTATAACCTCGGTCGAAACACTTTCGATGTCAGTGAGTTTTATCCGGTCACGACGTCCTGTCCACAAAGCCCAGATTCCCGGCAACAAACCCGTTCTAATCAATCGTTTACCATCGAAGACAATCTTGTCCGTTATTGCCAAAAATGGTATGACAAGCCAGGAAAAAGCCAGCAAAAAAGTTGCCGGAACAAATAATTCGAGATACAAAAGAAAAGCGGCAAAAAAAGAACCCGTAAAAAGCGCTGCCAAATAGTTGAAACCGGCTACACGTACCGCCGTACTTTCGCCGGTAATTTGATTCAGCTTGTTTCCGGTTATAGCATTTCCGGACATAAGCGCTTAACTTAAAAGGACTTAGCCAAAAACTGGTTTGTATCCGTCAATTCAGAGATATTCCAAGATCGCCGCTGCCGGATGTTTGAGGCAATTCTTTGGCTTTCGCCGGATCAAGTGATTCCAGCTTTGATTTCGCTTCTTCAGCAGTAGGAGAAAGCGGAATTGCTTTTCCTTCTGAGTCTTTTGCCTCGAGTGCGGATTTGACCAAATCAAAGAGAACGTTCACGGCATCCGGGATTTTGCCCTGTTTCTCGTAAACCTTTGCTAATTCATAGTTTATGGTCTCTTTTGCAAGAATCGGGTCAGACTCTGCGGCAAGCTCGGAGTAAAGTTGTGCAGCCTCATCATATTTACCGTCAGCAGTTTTTGCCTGTGCCAGAGCGAATTTTGACAAGGTTCCTACGGCTCCGCCGTTTTTAGACAATGTCTCCAATTCCGAAATTGCTGCCGGCCGGTCTATGGAAAGCTTATTGATGGCAATGAAGTACTTTGCCTTTTCACCGACCTTGCCTCCATAAGTATCAACTACCTTCTGAAATTCGACAATAGCCGCCTCCGCTCTTTCCTTTTCGGTCTTGAAAGTCTTCTGCGTAGAGCCTGCCGGAGGAGGATTGTCGGAAATGGGCGAATTGCTGATTTCAATTGCTTTAGCCAATGCAGCCTGGGCTGCGGCATTCGAGCGATTGGAATAGGAATAAAAAATTCCCACCAGAATAAGCAACACTATTAAGGCAGCCAATCCGTAAGCAATGTTTTTCCCCTTTCCCTCGAGTTTTTTTCCGATTTCCTCGAAAACGCCGCCAATTTTGGCCTGGAAATCGTCCTGAAACCTGGTCTTAGCCTTCGAATCCGTTGCCGGTATCTCTATAGGCTCCAATCGTCTCTTTTTTCGTGCCATCGTTAAATTTGCAAGTTTCTCCTTGCCGGTTCGTTGTATAATTGCCGAAAGGCAAATCGGTCAAAACGTTAAATGTAGCGTAAAAATGATATCAGAGCAAATTATAATCTGCTACAAACAGGCAAAACGGGAAATCATCAAATCCCGGAAATCTGAAATTTATCGGAACAATTTTCATTTTACGGTTTCAAATATATCAGTCGGGCTGAAAGCACGACTGCTTGCTGTGAGTTCGGTGGCGTCTGAAGGAAGGCTTTCGGAAAAATGATCTTCGGCAAATCGCTTGCATTCGATCAGGTAAACGTGAGCGAAGCCGCCTCGGCGGCAGAAGATAGTATTGCAAATGCGGCTTCCGAAGATTATTTCGTCCAATGTTTACAAAACGGCGACCCGGAAGCATTCGACAAATTGATTTTGCGATTTTCCCCCGATATTTATGGGATTCTCTTCAGGCTTACGGAAAATCGCGAAGAAGCGGCCGACCTCACGCAGGAAACCTTTTTGAGTGCGCTTAAGGCAATCAAAGGTTTTCGCGGAGAATCCAGTTTGAAAACATGGCTTACGCGGATTGCCATTAATCATTCACGAAACCGGCGTCGCTGGTGGCAACGGCGGGGAATAGACAGGACGTTCTCAATTGAAACCCCGATAGGCGACGGAGAGGCAACCCTCGGGAGCACAATCGCTGCAACCGGTGAATCTGCCGAAGCCGACTTGCTCAAACGCGAACGTGAAACGGCAATACGCCGGATTTTACTGGATCTGCCGCTGAAATTCCGCGAAGCCGTTGTACTTTGTGATATTGAAGGACTTTCGTACGAAGAGATTTCCGCCGCTCTAGATATCAGCATAGGAACCGTCAAATCCAGAATTTCACGGGGCCGTGAGGAAATCAGACGAAGGTTGAAGGATTTTTGAAAAGTGATCGGATAGCCGCCTTGCCCCGGCTTCTCTTTTGCAGACTACATTTAATCGGTGCCAAACGATGGGTCACAAAAACGAAGGAGTCGCGGACGGCGAGCTGATATTGCAATTCGGCGAAGCATGTATTTGAAAATGACCAGCAAGCATTGACGATAATGGCTTCTCCGAAAGGCCTTACAAACCGCCGGTAAATCGGATTTTTCCGCAGCCGCGAATTCCGGATGCGGTCGGGGCCAGCCGGCTATCCAGTCGCAATTCTCTTTCGCCGGTGTTCGCCACAATTATCGCGAATCCGTGTTTTAAGGAGAAAAAGGCGTGTTAAAGAAAATCGAAGACAGAATGAATTGCAGGGATGCCCGTGCCGGCCTTTCGATATATTTCGATGAGGTCCTCAGCTCCGACGAGCGGGCGTCGCTCGATTGCCACCTTGCTTCCTGTCCTCTCTGCCGATTACACCTTTCCGAATTACAGGAAGCCCGTAATCTTATGCGATCACTTTCCCGCGAGCCAATCCCGGCTTCTTTGATTGCATCAATAAGAAACACCGTCGCAATTCAACTTATACCGTCGGCTTATGGACCTGATTTCAGATTGATCGAGGGCAGCCGTAATTGGCTTTCGGTTTGGCTGATGCCGTCGCTGGCAGGTTCTATGGCTTCGGTCGTTTTCGGATTTCTGATGATTTGGGCCATTCTGGTAACCGCGCCGAGCCCTGAAATCTATATCAGTAAGCAACCGACGATCGGACTTGGCACCACAATGCTTGCTTCGGATCGCCGCCTTTCCGGTCCGGACATACTCGAACTCTCTCCGGCGGAATATGCCTCAAATCGACTGGCGGTTTCGCGTTATTCACCAAGTTTGAATCCACACGGCGCATTGGTGGAAATGACCCGCTCTCTCGTTCGCGGTGACCTGCGTGACAGTGAATTTGTAGTAGTTGCAGATGTTTTCAGTGACGGGCTTGCGCGAATCACCGACATCGTCGAACCACCATCAGATCCGCGTTCAATCACTGAAATCCGAAAGGCACTTGAAACTGATCCGGCTTATGCGCCGTTCGTTCCCGCAGCGCTTGATAATCGCTCCGATACAACCCGTGTTGTTCTCAGAATACAGAATGTCAACGTCCCTACGGGCAAACCCCGTTTAAGTAAGCGGCCAGGAATCTAGATTTTAATAATCAAAACAACTTTCTCCATTAGATCTGAATCCGGTATTCTCCATCGGGCGAAAATAATCGCTTATGGCTGGAAATAATAATCCTGAAAGCATTTTCGATTACGCAGTCCGGCAAACGGAGGTATTTTTCGAGTCAATCGCCGGGCTTTTCTCTGAAAAACCAGGTAACCTTCGAGACGGAACGGAATTCGAACCTGTTGTTCTACCCGGAGATTTATTTGCCCACTCCAATGCTCAAACGGAGTGGTGGTATTACACAGGCCATTTAGAATCAGAAAACGGCCGACAGTTTGGCTTCGAATTGGTATTTTTCAAACGCCGGACCGATCTGGATCGTTTAGGGCCTGTCCCACTCCGCCTTCTGGGAAACCCTTTCTATTTCGCACATTTTGCCTTAACAGATAAAAAATCGCGTGAGTTTCACTACGCACACAAGAAAAGCAGCAACGGACCGCTCGACGAGCCGGCAGAAGCAGCGGAAGATCATTATTACCTGCGGCTTGGAAATTGGGTGATTTTCGATGCCGACGGTTCGCATGCCATTCGTGCCCAAATGCCGGACGGAACCTCTCTGGATGCCGTACTTATACCGGAAAAGCCTGTCGTTCTCAATGGCGATAAAGGCGTTTCATTTAAGGATGAAGGGCAGGCTTCAAGATATTTTTCCTACACCAGAATGCGTCTTGCCGGCAGCCTCTTTATTGGCGGAAAGCGTGAAGCTGTCAAAGGATCTGCCTGGATGGATCGTGAATTCGGTACATGGCAGCCCACGGAAAATCAAAAAGGTTGGGATTGGTTTTCGATTCAGTTGGACAACGGAACCGAACTGATGTGTTATCAATTGAGGAATTCCGCCGGTGCCGTTTCACCTTATTCCAGCGGCACTCTCGTAAGAGCAGACGGAACATACGAAAATCTTCGAAATACACAATTTTCCATTGAACCTATCGGGTTATGGAAAAGCCCGCAAACCGGAACGGAATATCCGAGCAATTGGGTTATTCGGGTGCCGGAATATGACATCAGGCTCCGCATCAGCCCCTGTCTTGAGAATCAGGAACTCGACACACGCGGGACAACAATGATCATATATTGGGAGGGAGCCTGCGATGTGGCCGGTACAATAGGTGGAACAAAGGTCCGCGGTCAAGCCTATGTCGAACTCGTCGGGTACGACCGCTCGCATGAACGCCCGAATCTTGCATATTTCCTTGTCGGGCGACCTGAGGAATTGCTGCGAAAGGTCGGTATCGGATAGTTTCTCTGCCGGTGAAAATTATAACCGGCAGACATCTGATACTTTTAGAATTGAGATTTTTCACATCCCGTCGATGGCAGCCTTGAGCTTCTCGGCCAGTTCTTTATCGAGAGGAATAAGAGCATTGTATTGAGCAAGTGCGCTCTGCTTATTTTTCAAGCGTATATAGACTACTCCGGAATTATAAATTGCCCTTGCGAATTTTGGCGCAAGCTCGAGACATTTACGATAGGCTTCCAGTGCTTTCTCCAACTGGTTATTCGCAAAATATGCATTTCCCAGCAGATAAAAGCCATCGGAGTATTCCGGATTATCCTGTGTAAATTTCAGCAGACCCGAAACGGCGCGATCATACGCTTTGGAAGCTTCAGCCTGACGGCCAAGCTGCTGGTATGCCCTGCCCAGATAGAAATTTGTTTCACCGTCATTGGGATTTAATCGTAAAGCACTATTGCAGGCGCCGAGCGCATTTTGCCATTGGCCCAAATCGTTATATGCACGGCAAAGGTTTGTATAGCCCAGCGGTTTGTCCGGCAGAAGACGCGTAGCTGAAAGCGCAGCTTGTACTGCGTTCTCGTGCTGGCCGGCAAGACTGTAGTACCAGCTTATATCTGTAAACAAATCACCGTCCGTAGGCCAAATGCGCAGGGCTCGTTTAATGATATCGATTGCCTTATCAAAAAGACCCTGTATGCGATAAAGGTCGCCAATCAAATGATAAATGCTTTTATCATCCGGACGGCTTGCAAGTGCCTGTTCATACATTATTGCGGCCTTGTCATATTTTTTCTGCTTGCGATAGGCGTCGGCAAGCAGTATCCTGGCTTCGCCCGGAAATCTGCCCGGCTTTGAGACAGCCACCTCGGCTGCAGCCTCCTGGCCTTTTACGTCTCCGAGAGCGTATTGCACCTGTGCTATAGCAAAATAAAGATCACCATCATTGGGCATTCCAAGAGCAGCCCTCTGATATGCCGCCAGAGCTTCTTTATATCGTTTTTTCTCAAAATAAATATCTCCTGCCGAACGAAGCATCAGCTGGTCATCAGGAAATTTTTGCAGTGCGGCTTCAAGGTCGGAAAGAGCGGCGTCCGAATTCCCCAGCTCTCTATGGACTGCCCACCTGATTCTGGCAACATCGACAGGTGAATAACCAAATTCCTGGGCTGCATTTAATTCCTTCAGCGCTGTTTCAAATTCTTTCAAAATATAGTGAGCATAACCTTTCCAGTAATGCGCATTTGGATTTCGGGGCAATATGACTATAGCCGCCGCGTAACGCTCGATTGCCTTACGATAATCTTTTGCGGCAAATGCATTTTCAGCCTGTTTCATTAGATCCTGGGCACGGCGAAGATCTTTTTTTGACGGCTGCTGCGAAAAAGCCGTAAATGAAAGTGTCAAAATGGTTAAAAGTGTCAGGGCGTAACGTTTGGTGGTTCCGGTCATAGTACTTAAATGATCCTCCCGGCGTTACTGAAGTATGTCCGGTGCTGATCCGGGCTTTTTGGTCGGCCCGGGTTTGGGAGTTTTCGGCGTTGTCTGCTGTTTCGGCGTCCGGTCGGGTTTCGGCTGAGCCGGACCAGGAGTGTTGAGCCGGTCATCTTTCGGAAGCGCAGGCTCGGGCGTCGGAGTTGGCAAAGAAGAAGTCGAGTTTACGGCTGAGTTATTGTTTGCATCGGAATCAGTATTTAAAGGACTGATATTTGAATTATCATCGGTAATCGCAATTTGCGGTGTTTCCTCAGGTGTTGGGAACGGAGTCGGTTCCGGCGATTCTTCCGGTGTCGGAGTCGGTTCGGTCAGAAGCCCCGAATGCATATAGTTAGTGTAGTAATAAATACCGCCCCCGGCGGCTGCCAAAACGATTAAAAGAACAACAAACAGAGCGGCAAGTATTGCTATGTATTTCCCTGTAGAACTTTTCTTTTGTACCGGTTGTGATCGAACCGACGGTGCAGATTTAACTTCAACGGCCGCTGATTTTGGCTGCAATTCTTCAATGGAAGGAGATTGGCCGGTATTTGCAAACTGCTCCTGAGATTGAGAAGCAGAAGCAGGATCATTTAAAGCCACATAAGGCATTGTCGCAACCGGCGAATAGGGCTCAGATGCCTGATGCGATGCCTTATCCTGTCCAAATGTTGAAAAATCGGAAGTCGGGGCAAAATTTGCGGGCTCATTGCTTTGTGCTTCAGCTGGTGTCCCGATTGTCTGGTTCTGAACCGGAGCATTCTGTTCAAAGGACGTCGGATTTTGATTGCTTCCGGCCAGAAAAACCTCAGTTTTAACATCAGCCTGGCGAATTCCGCCGGTATCGGGAGCAGATTCCGGCGTCGAGCCGAATGCAGCAGCATCGTGCGGCTGTGAAATGCTGTCTGAAAAGCCGGATGCAGACCTTGCGTCGCCGATTGGATTCGAAATCGCCCTCATTGCCTCGTGATCCATTACCTCTGTCGCCTGAAATGCATCATCGGCAGAAGCAGGGCCGGGGGCCGGCGAGCCGGTGATTACAACGGTTTTTGCAGACATTGCCTGCTGCATGTCTGAATAAGCCTTTCGCAAAAGCTTCTGCATTTCCTTGGCACTTTGGTAACGTCTTTCCTGGCTGACCTCCATTCCTTTCAAAATCACACCGGAAACAGATGGTGGAATTTCAGGATTAATCTCGCTTGGTGACTTAAGCGGATCCGGAGATCCATTGAGCATGGCATCTGCCCGTGAGAGGGCATCAACAGGCACGGTATTGGTCATCAACTGATACAATGTTGCCGATAGCGAGTAAATATCGCTCCGCGCACTGGTTCCAATACCGCGAATCTGTTCCATCGGGGCGTAATGCGGTGTATATCCAACAACGCTTCCGGTGCTGCCGCTGCCACTTTTTTCTCCGGAAATGTTGGTTTGCCCCGTAGAACTCTTGGAAAGGCCGAAATCCAGCAAAATAATATGATTTTCGTCTGTAAGTTTGAGATTTTGAGGTTTAATGTCGCGATGGACAATTGGCGGCTCGTGCGAGTGAAGATAAGCCAAAGCATCGAGCAGCTGATCGGCCCAGAACATAACCCATGAAAGCGGAAAAGGTTTAGCCAATAATTCGAGCCGTTTGGCTAAATCATCTCCCGATATATGCTCCATCACCAGATATTGCTGATCGTTTTCAATAAAATGATCGCTTACCTTTGGCAAAACGGGATGTCGCAGCCGCGCAAGTACCCTGGCTTCTCTTTCGAAAGCATTGCCCAGCGTTTCATCGCCCGCAAAAAAGGTTCTTTTGATTGCTACGGCGCTCCCAAGCCGTTGATCTACGGCAAGATAAACTTCGCCCATGCCACCCTTTCCGATGAGCTGGACGATTAAATACCGGTTTTGAATCAGAGTGTTCTGGGCTAATGGTTTCATCGTTTTAGGCGGCCAAATCAAATGGGGAGGCAATCACAGGCCCGGAAAACTATATTTTCGATTATTTTCACTCAAACTTCAATACCCGCCTGAAAATAAATTACCATAGACAACTTTTAACGAAACTCTTCAGACGAGGGCATCCCCGTGTGTTGCCAGCAACGTTCTCCTTTGTTTTTGACTTTTCGCGAACAAGGCGTACCCTTTTTGGTAAGTGCGCCGCAAAAATAGGCCGGTCCGGGAGGTGCCTTTCGCTCCGTAACAGCGGGAATGCTCTGCTCCACAGGCGCAATCCGGGCTGCAGTCGGATTGTCAGCCTGCGGGACGGCTTTTTGCAGAGTTTCCGTCTGAGCGGGGACCGACGCAACTCCGGCCGTTTGATTCTGTACAGGCTGATTTTTCTGAGCACTTGGGTTTTCAGGTAAAGAAACTACGTTACGGCTGCCAAAAAGCGACCCGAGACCGAAAACAGCCGCAAGAATTCCGCCTGCGACAGCAATGCGCGGCGCATATTCGAATTTACGGTTTTCTACCGCACAAAGATCGCAAAATCGGCGGCTGGTCAATAAATTCCAATCGACCCGCTCAATTTTCTCGCCGCAATTGCAGCAATAGCGTGGTTTGTAAAGCACTGCTCTATGCAATCCTGCCTTTGTTTCGGATACAGGGCGAATCTAATTCCAGCGTAGTATATTCGAAATTTCGAATTTGCAAAAGCGCCCTTGGGAGGGAAGCTAATGCAACCGCATTTCGGTTTCCGGCGTCTGATTGCTAGAGTTTTAGTATGCGTTTTCGCCTTGCTTACGGTTTTTTAGCATTTTTTACTCTAATTGCCTCTTTATCAGCCGTTTCGTCTGCACAAGTAGATGATCCGCTGACTGTGGATACGGCAATAGTGCGTGTCAACGTTGGTGTAGTAGATGAACGCGGACGTCCCATAACCTCACTAAACCGCAATGACTTTTCCGTTTTTGAAGACGGTGTTCCGCAAAAGATTACAGATTTTCAACTGGCCTCTGCTCCTTTCAGCGTTGTCATGATGCTGGACATGAGCGGTTCGACGAAGAGTTTTAGGCAAAATATTGCCCTTTCTGCAGCAAGGTTTTTGGATGCCCTCGCTCCCGAGGATAGAGTTGCGGTACTCGAATTTTACAGCAAGATCAATTTTCTCAACGATTTTACGACGGATCGCCGCCGCATCGCTCATTCTATTTCTGTTGCCAATGGAGCGGGAGAAACTTCTCTCTACCGTGCATTGGACATTGCTTTGGACAGACTAGGCCGTGAAACGGGCAGACGCAGGGCAATTGTTGTCTTAACCGATGGCGTAGATACACAGGCGCAAAGTCAAGACCGTCAGTTTTTATCTAAACTGCCTGAGTCGGCAATGGCAGGTGCTATCGCCCCGGACACAAATGCGGATTTGACAAAATTATTGGATAAAGCTGATAAATTGGGGGTTACCATTTATCCGCTGGCTTTGCCTACCGGCGATCCTGCTCGTTTAGCTGACCCGACTCCTTTGCAGGTAGAACTTTTTCGTGCAGCACGTTCACGTTTGCAATTACTGGCTGACAGGACTGGCGGGACGCTTAATGCCATCAACCGCCTTGATGAAATGGGGAGGCTTTATGCCAATATCGCTGCTGAAATACGGACGCTTTACACCTTGGAATATCAGCCGGCAAACCTGAAACGCGACGGAAAATGGCGTTCCATACGAGTCGAAGTCTCACAGCCGGGCCTTATCGCCCGTAGCCGACAGGGTTACTTTGCACGCTAATGCAAATCACGCGATATACGCTGCTTTCCTTGACACCTCGTAACCAGATTTGTAATCTATGAATTCGCCGGCACCCGTAGCTCAGCTGGATAGAGTGCTTGACTACGAATCAAGAGGTCGCATGTTCGAATCATGCCGGGTGCACCATAATTTGCAAAAAGCATCGCCTTAAAGGCAATGCTTTTTTTGTTGTACGGGGTTTGAAATAACGAAATTTCTGACAACGCTTTAGTTTATTCTCCAAAGATTACCTGTCCGAATCGTTCCAGGTTGATTTTGTTCCGCTTGCCGGCACAGGACTATTCTCTTTAGCTTTTTACGTACACTTTGCTGTAATCTATACAACGCGTTTGCAGTCAATGCATCGAAATAAATGCCCGGAACCCAATTATTTCCGGTGGTCAGATTAATCGAGGAGTACCTTATGTACAAACTGTTTTTATGCGTCGCTACTCTCGCGGCAGCAATTTTTGTCAGTCAATCTATGAATTTTGAATTTATTTCATCTGCTGTCCACGCAGCCGATAAAAGAGAAAATCCATTACTTGCTGAATGGAAAGGGCCGTATGGCGGAGTTCCGCCATTCGACCGTGTCAAGGTAGAAGATTTCAAGCCTGCTCTGGAAATCGCAATGGCAGAAAATCTGGAGGAAATTCGCCGGATTGCGGAAAATCCGGACGCTCCGACCTTTGAAAACACAATCGTTGCACTTGAGCGGTCCGGACAGAAATTGAACCGTGTTTTGACAATTTTCGGGATCTGGGGTTCCAATCTGAGCTCGCCGGATTTTCAAAAAGTTGAAGAGGAAATGTCGCCTAAACTTGCGGCGCTCAGCGATCAGATTACACAGAATTCTGCTTTGTTTCGTCGTATAGAAGCGGTTTACGAATCACCTGCACTGAAAAAACTTTCTCCGGAGCAGCAAAGGCTTGCATGGTTGCATTACACCAATTTTGTGCGTGCCGGAGCCAAACTCGGGCCGGAAGAAAAAAAGCGTTTATCAGAAATCAATCAGAAACTCGCTGTTTTGTTTACAAAATTTGGGCAAAATCTTCTCGCCGAAGAGGGCGGCCAATACGTTGTGCTCGAGAGCGAATCCGACCTTGCCGGATTGCCTCAGTCACTCCGTGATTCCTATGCTTCTGCGGCAGCTGCCAAAAAGCTCACGAACGCTCTCGGGGTAGTTCTGAATACCCGTTCGTCAGTAGAGCCATTTCTGACTTATTCAGATCGTCGTGATCTCCGCAAAAAAGTATTTGAAATGTTTATCAATCGCGGAGATAACGGAAATGAATACGATAACAACGCGATTATAACCGAAATCCTGCAGTTGAGATATGAACGTGCACGGCTTCTCGGATATCAGACGCACGCTCATTGGCGGCTTGAAAACGCAATGGCAAAAACCCCGGAACGCGCTATGGAATTGATGGAAACCGTATGGCCTGCGGCAGTCGCACGCGTCCGTGAAGAAGTCTCGGATATGCAGGCTCTTGCCGATAAGGAAGGAGCCAATATCAAAATAGAGCCATGGGATTATCGCTATTATGCAGAAAAGGTCAGAAAAGCAAAATATGACCTGGATCAATCGGAAGTAAAGCAATACCTCCAGCTTGACAAGATTCGCGAGGCGATGTTTTTTGTTGCCGGCGAGCTGTTTAATTTTAGTTTCAAACAGGTTTCCGGTATTCCGGTTTTTCATCCTGATGTAACCGTCTGGGAAGTAACCGACAAAACTACGGGAAGACACATCGGTCTTTGGTACTTCGACCCCTACGCCCGTGAAGGTAAAAGTTCGGGAGCATGGATGAATGCCTATCGGGAACAACAGCGAATGAATGGCGAAGTAACTACCATCGTCTCCAATAACTCCAATTTTATCAAAGGAAAAGAGGGAGAGCCGGTTCTCATTTCGTGGGATGATGCGACTACGATGTTCCATGAATTTGGGCATGCACTCCACGGTTTGTCTTCGAATGTAACTTATCCCTCGCTATCAGGGACTAACGTTGCCCGTGATTATGTAGAGTTTCCCTCCCAATTATTGGAACATTGGCTATCGACACCGGAGGTTCTGCAGCGTTTTGCGGTCCACTATAAAACCGGCAAGCCGATTCCGCAATCTTTGGTCGATAAAATCAAGCGGGCAGCCAACTTCAATCAGGGCTTTGCAACTACGGAATACCTTGCGAGCGCACTTGTGGATATGAAACTCCACCTGGCCGGAGGGCAAAAAATCGACCCTGATAAGTTTGAACGCGAAACACTGGCAGCGCTTGGAATGCCTGGTGAAATAGTTATGCGGCATCGGACACCGCAGTTCGGCCACGTTTTCAGCGGAGATGGTTATTCGGCCGGTTATTACAGCTATCTCTGGTCAGATGTAATCACCGCAGATGCTTTCGAGGCATTTCTCGAGGGCAAAGGGCCATATGATAAAGATGTTGCCGCACGGCTGGTAAAAAATATTTTTTCTGTTGGAAATACAATTGATCCGGCTGAGGCTTATCGGCGTTTCAGAGGGCGTGATCCGCGTGTAGAAGCACTTATGAAAAAACGCGGGTTCCCTATCCCCTCAAAGTCAAAGTAAATATACTTTGGTCAATTACGTTTCCTGTGCGGACGGTTTTTGCGACCGTCCGCTTTCTATTTTGATTGTATTCCGAGATTTCGCATCCGCCGGTACAGATGGCTGCGATCAACTCCCATCGCCTCGGCTGCTTTTGTAACGTTGCCGTCATGTTCAGCTAGTTTATGAAGAATAAACTCACGTTGATAAGCATCCAAAGCTGCTTTGAAGTTAGGAAAACGGAAACTTGCCGAAGGCGGCGGACCAAATTCAGATAAATCGGGCAAATCCTCAGGTTCGATAACCTTTTTTTGGGTCATTATAACTACCCGCTCAATCGTATTTTTGAGTTCCCGGACATTTCCCGGCCACCAGTGATCCTGCAAACGCTCAATTGCTCCGCTTGTAAACTCTTTCGGCTGTCTGGCGTTTTCTGCTGAAAATTTACGATTAAAATGATCAACAAGAAGCGGTATATCCTCAAGTCGTTCACGTAATGGCGGAACCTGAAACGGGATTACGTTCAGGCGATAGAAAAGATCTTTGCGAAATTCTCCATTTTCGACAAGTTGATCCAGAGGCTTGTTTGTTGCAGATATTATTCTTACATCCACTTTTATCGACGTGTTGCTGCCAACTCTTTCGAAACGCTGTTCCTCCAGCACACGAAGGATTTTTGCCTGAACCCGGGGCGACATGTCTCCTATTTCGTCAAAAAACAGGGTGGCGCCGTCCGCCAGTTCAAATTTTCCCTTTTTCGCGGTTGTAGCTCCCGAGAAAGCACCTTTTGTATGGCCAAAAAGTTCGGATTCTACCAGTTCCTCCGGAATTGCCGCTGAATTTATTTCAACGAATGGTAACGCGGATCTCAGAGAATTTGCATGAATGGCACGCGCTACCAATTCCTTCCCTGTCCCGCTTTCGCCGGAAATCAAAACGCGACCATCGGATGGCGCGACTATTGCAATCTGTTTGCGTAATGCCCGAAGTGCGACAGATTCACCAATCATCTCGTATTCTTCGGCCACTTTCCGCTGCAGCATTGCATTTGCACGCTCGAGCTCGCGTTGTCGAATTGCGTTTTTGACCGTAATGACCGTATGATCGAGCCCCGGCGGCTTTTCTATAAAATCAAAGGCTCCAAGTTTTGTGGCTTTGACAGCCGACTCTATGTTTCCATGCCCGGAAATCATTATAACCGCCGCATCGTTTCCATTTTCTCTAAGCCGCTCCAGTGTATCGAGTCCGCTGATTCCATCGCCAAGCCAGATATCAAGAAGAATACATGAGAACGCCTCCTGATCGGCCAGTCGCAGGCACTCTTCACCGGTTGAGGCGGTCTTTACCGTAAAACCTTCATCCGACAAAACATCGCTGAGGGATTCACGGATTCCTTTTTCATCATCCACAATCAAGACGGAATTACGCATAAAATGACTAAGTATTTAAGGGCAATTCAATTATAAAATCAGAACCGCCCGCTTCGTTCCACCTGGCATATATCCGCCCGAAATGTTCTGTTATGATTCTACGAACAATTGCAAGCCCGAGTCCGGTACCGCGACCTTTTGTAGAAAAATATGGCTGAAATAATTTGGCATAATTTTCCGGAGCAATGCCGCGGCCATAGTCCGTCACCCGAATAATAATCCGCTCGCCGGCCTGATCAAGTAATGATGAAATCATAACCGGCTTATGCCGCACGGTTTCTTCATAGGATTCAATCGCGTTTTCTATCAGATTTACCAATGCCCGTTTAATCTGCTCAGGATCAAAGTTATGCGTCGGCAGATCTGGTTGTAAATCTAATTTTATTTCAATACCGCCTTCACGGTCGCGATAGATTTCGCCAACGTTTCGAATAGTTTCATTCAAATCGCCGGGTTCCGGTTTTGCACTCGGCAATCGGGCGAATTGGGAGAATTCATCAACCATGGTTTTAAGGCTGGCAACTTCCCGAAGAATGGTTGCAGTACCTGACTCAATAACTTCGGCTGTCGAATCCAAAGACGAGTTATGCAATGATGAATAACGGCGCCTTATTCTTTCAGCGGATAATTGTATCGGAGTAAGCGGATTTTTGATCTCATGTGCCATTCTTCTCGCCACTTCCTGCCAGGCCGCAGCACGCTGAGCTGCAAGCAGTTCAGAGAGATCTTCCAAAACAAGTACCACTCCGGATTCTTCGGGTAAGGCCGTAGCGGTTATCGCCACAGGCAGCGTCGAAACACCTCCTCCGAAGCCAAGTTCAATCTGATCCGATGAATGGCCGACGCGTTTTGCCCGCCGTATAATTTTAAGAAATGCAGCACGTCCCGTTTCGTCCAAACAGTCAAAAAAATTTTTCCCGCGCAGATCCTGCCTGATATTCAGGATTTTTCGTGCCGCGGGGTTGATCGTAGTGATTCGGTCCTCGCCATCCAATGAAACTACTCCCGTCGGCAAAGACAATAAAACTGTCTCTATATACCGGCGGCGTTCTGCCAAAGCAGCCGAGTTTTCGGCCAGCTTGGCGGACATTTCATTGAAAGAAGCAACAAGGAGCGCCAACTCATCCTCTGCGGGCACATCAACTTTATATCCAAGCTCGCCACGGGCAATTCGCTCGGAGCCCTCGGCAAGAGCTTTGATCGGGACGGCAATGCCCCGCGCCAGATAAAAAGCAGTCCAGGAAGACGCAAAGATTAAGAGAAACGTCAGAACTCCAAGCGTCAGAAAACCTATATGACGAACCGTAATCTGTTGTTCTTTTAAACGGTCAAACTCTGATAACGAACGATCAACAATACGTTCCGCGCTATCCGCACTCCCGTATTCGGGTACAATAACGAGGCGGCGGCCATCGGACAAACCGGCTACCGCAATATCGAGTCCGCTCCCGTCACGGAGAATCGGATCATCCAGTCGTCCTTCATTGATTGCAGCCCATTCAAGGTTGGGAATTACGGCTTGATTTTTTGAACTGCTCAAAAGGGTTTTGCCATTTGAGTCCAAAACCTCGATGAATGCAAGGTTTCCGGCATCCGCCATTTTGTTTAGCAGATCGGAATCTATTTCTTGTTTGGAAAGAGAGGCGGCAAGCATATCTGCTGTTTCCGACAATCTTCGTTGTTGTTCGGCAAGCATTCGCAGCTGAACGCTTCTTGTTTCGTGCACCACATTTTCAGGAATCTGTGAGAACCAGCGGTCTAACGCACGATTAAGAAAAAGATATGAGAAAACTGCCATTGCGGTTATTGGCAAAAGACTAACCAAAACAAAATAAAACAATAGTCGGGTTTTGATTTTTGCACCTAGTTGCAGGGCACGACGTTCGCGGGCAAGCCTAAGAATACTCCGAAGAAAAATAAATCCGAAAATAACAAACGCAGCAAAATTAAGCGATGTCAGACCATACAACAGCAATGTATCACCTGCCGTTTCAACAGAAAAGCTTTTCCAGATATTCGATGACTGGAGAATAAGGAGGAATCCAAGCAAGACCAGAACGAAAATTCCCAGTAACCACAATGAAAATCGGCTTTGCCTTCTTGACTCGCTTTCCATAAACAATCCGAGTTTATCATATACCGATCGCATTTTGGTGTTGTGCCTTAACTGTTATAGACTCTTCCAGACAATGGAGAAACTATCGGATAATCCTGAAAAAGACAGTTTTTTATCAAATCTATTTTTTGATAAAGAGCAGCGCGTCCGTGCCTTATGGCGAATTTTATTCTTTACGGCAACCTATGCTCTTTTGATTATTCTTCTTGCCGGCATTACTTTTCTGATACCGGGGAATTCTCCGAATACCGATTTTCGTATCTTATTGTTTGTTAATGGGACTTTATCCACTGTTTCTGCCGTATTGGCGGGCTGGATAACCGGCAGGTTATGCGAAGGTCTTCCGTTTAATGCACTTGGAATCAACTTTAATAAATCAACCTTTACCTCGTTCTCGGCCGGATTTTTATACGGAATACTGGCATATATTGCCGCCGCACTCATTGCCGTTGCTTTCGGCAATCTTGAATTTACTTCCGATGCCGGTACCAGGGCCGGTTCTATTTTACAATCCTGGGCTTTCGCGGCAATGCTTTTGTCTGCTCCGGCCGCGTTTGAAGAAGTACTTTTTCGCGGATACATCCTGCAAACCTTTGTCCGAAATCAAAGATCGGTTTTCGGCGTAATATTTTCTTCTGTATTGTTTGCAGCGGTACATTCGTTTAACCCGAATGTTTCACAGATTGCTCTTGCAAATACGTTTCTGGCCGGCGTCTGGTTTGCAACGGCTTATCTTGTTACTAAAAATTTATGGCTTCCTTTTGGAATTCATCTGGCCTGGAACTGGACGCAAATTGCTGTTTTCGGATCGGAAATAAGCGGATTCAGTCGTCTGGTTCCGATATCACTTTTTAATGAGAACGACGGAGGCCCCGATTGGCTGACGGGCGGAAATTACGGCATAGAAGGTGGACTTGCCTGTACAATAGTGATATCAATTACCATTGCAATAAACGTTGCTCTGGTTTATCGCAAGGGGAAATCGCCTCAATAGAGCTTTATAATGTTTGAATCTTGAACGATATGTCAACGGCCCTGGCGGAGTGTGTCAATCGCCCGACTGAAATGAGATCTACACCGGCTTCAGCGTATGAACGCACCCGCTCCAAATCCATTCCTCCCGAAGCCTCAATCAAAACGGACGGATTCAAATTTCGTGCCATTTCGACCAGTTTTGCCGCTTCTTCAGGTGTTTGATTATCCAGCATTACAATATCGGCACCGGCCTCGATCGCCTCTCTAAGTTGTGCCCAGTTAGTAACTTCCACCTCTATTTTATGCAGATGTCCGGCCTTGCGTTTAGCGGCCAAAACAGCCTCGGTAACACCACCGGCAAGGGCTATATGATTGTCTTTAATGAGAATGCCGTCATCGAGGCCCATACGGTGATTTTTGCCACCGCCGACCGTAACTGCGTATTTTTCAAGGAGTCTGAGGCCCGGCGTAGTCTTGCGAGTATCCACAATTGAGGCTTTGGTCCCTTCAATAGCCCGGACATATTGACGTGTCAATGTAGCAATCCCCGATAGTCTTTGCAGGAGATTTAATGCCACCCTTTCACCCGTAAGGAGCACGTCTGCATAGCCTTTCATCAATCCAATGACTGTTCCCTCTTCAACTTCGTCGCCGTCATTGAATGTTGTCTCTATCTCCGATACTTCACCGTCAAGGTGAACAAAAACAGCCTCGGCAACATTCAGCCCGCAAATTACCAGATACTCTTTGGCAAGAAAGCGGCCAAGCCCGCGAACATCTGGCGGCACGGTAGCCGCCGTTGTAATATCTCCTCGCCCGACGTCTTCGGCAATAAATTGTCCGATTGAGGATAGAAGATCTCCGTTGTCCAACCAATTCATATAAAAAGCCTTTCAAACAGAACAAAACTAATCGCTGATAGCGGCCAGATTTCCGCGTAGAATTATTATTTGTTGTTCCAACTCTGATTTTCTTCTTCGTAGCTCTTCAACCTTCTCTGATGGAGCCTTTGTTACAAAATTGTCGTTCTCCAAGTGACCGGTAATCCGTGAAAGTTCATTTTCAAGCTTTGTAAGCTGGCCGCCCAGCCGCTTACGTTCGGCATCAAAATCAATCAACCCTTCAAGCGGCACGGCAATCTCGCCGCCGCCTGTAAGCACTGCTTTTGCGGAAGCCTTTGGGGCTTCGAGGCTTTCACCGACGGCAATCGATGAGGCCCGCGCCAGCTTGAGTATCTGAGCCTCATTTGCACGAATTACGTCGGAAGCAGAATTCACACAGGAAACACGGATTTGTATTCTTTCGCCGGGTTTTATATTCATCTCTGAACGAATATTACGGACTTTTTTAATCAATTCAATAACAATCTGCATTTCCTGCTCTGCGGTTTCATTGACCAGAGCGGGCTCGCCCTTAGGATAATCTGTCAGCATCAAAGAAGCATCCGCACCATTGTAAGCCGAATTATGCAGATGAGAGCCGGCACCGGGTAATTTTTGCCAAATCTCTTCAGTCAAATAAGGCATAAATGGATGCAAAATGCGTAAAGAATACTCTAAAATCGAAAGGATTCGGGTTCTTGCCGATTCCTTCCGCGGATCGTCAGACTCTCCGGATATTTCATCCTTGACAAGTTCGATATACCAATCACAGAAATCATCCCAGAAAAAGTGATAAATCAGCCGGACGGCTTCGTGAAACTGGTATTTTTCAATAGCGGAATTGATTGAAATTGCAGTTCGGTTGAGCCTGGAAATTATCCATTTATCTGCTGCCGTCTGAGGATTTTCAAGAGAAGATGGTTCTACACGGGCATTTTGGGCATTCAAAAGACAAAAGCGTGCGGCATTCCAAATTTTATTTGCAAAATTTCGATAGGTTTCAATTGAAAGATCATTCCATTTAATGTCTGCACCGGTAGCGATCGAGGTAAGGTAAATTCTGGTTGCATCTACACCGTATTTATCAAACATTTCGATCGGATCAACTCCGTTGTTCCGGGATTTTGACATCGGTTTACCGTCTTTTCCAAGAACTGTCCCGGTAACAATAACGTCATCGAACGGATGTCGGCCAATAAACTTCTGCGTCAACATAACCATTCTGGATACCCAGAGAAAAATGATGTCGCGGCCGGTCACCAGTACGTCTGTTGGTAAAAAAGTTCTGAGGTCGTCGGTTTCGGTGATTTCACCGTCCCAGCCCATTGTTGAAAAAGCCCAAAGAGCTGATGAAAACCATGTGTCCAATACATCGGGATCTTGTGTGAGAGGCTTTCCGCCGGCTTTTTCGCGTGCCTTCTCTTCTGTCTCTGCAACGTAAATATTCCCCTCCCGGTCATACCATGCCGGGATGCGATGACCCCACCACAATTGCCTGGAGATAGTCCAGTCTTTTAGATTCTCAAGCCAGGAAACATAAACTTTCTTATGCGGAACTTCCGGTGAAAAATGCGGTAAATCCCTGCTGCGTATCAAATCCAGTGCAAGGTCGCGCAATTCATCCATTTTTACAAACCACTGCTCTGACAATATTGGCTCGACGATTGTCTTGCAGCGTTCGCAAACGGGGACAGTTATCTGATAGTCTTCAATCTTTTCCAGTAAGCCAAGTTCCGTAAATCTTTCTATGACTTTCTCCCGCGCCACAAAGCGGTCCAAACCTGCAAATTCTTCTCCGGCGGTACTGTTCATCGTAGCATCATCATTCATAATTAAGATGCCGTTTAGATTATGCCGCCGGCCGATTTCATAATCATTGGGGTCATGTGCCGGTGTGATTTTGACAGCGCCGGTGCCAAATTCAGGATCGACATACTCATCAGCAATTACCGGGATATTCCTGTTTGTCAGCGGCAAAGCGACCAATTTCCCGATAAAGTTCGCAAACCTTGCATCATTTGGGTTTACGGCAACCGCAACGTCTCCGAGCATGGTCTCGGGGCGTGTGGTTGCTACCGTAATTGTTTGGCCGGAATCATCTGCAAGCGGATAGCGCAGGTAATATAATTTACCGTCAGGACGCGTTTCTTCCTTTATCTCCAGATCCGATAAAACAGTGCGATCCTTGGGACACCAGTTAACTATGCGCATTCCCCGATAGATCCAGCCCTCATCATACAAAGTACAAAAAACCTTGCGCACTGCTTTTGACAAACTTTCGTCCATAGTGAAACGATGTCTGGACCAGTCCACCGAAGCTCCTTCCCGCCTCATTTGATCTGTAATTGTGTTGCCGTATTGCTCTTTCCAAAGCCAGCAACGCTTAATAAACTCATCGCGGCCAATATCCTGAGGCGTTTTTCCTTCTTCTTTTCTGAGCTGTTCGACCACTTTTCTCTGAACAGAAATGCCGGCATGGTCTGTACCTGGAAGCCAAAGCGTCCTGTATCCCATCATTCGCTTTCTTCGAACCAATACGTCCATCAATGTGTGCTGAAGCGCGTGGCCCATATGCAGGCTGCCGGTAACGTTTGGCGGAGGGATAACTATCGAAAATTTAGGCGCCTGCGGGTTCCGGTTTATCTCCGGCCGAAAAAAACCGGAGGTTTCCCATCTCTGATAATGCTTACTCTCTGCACTTTTTGGATCGAAAGCTTTTGAAAGTTCCATAAACTAAACGTAAAAATAACAATGATAAAACAATTATGGCCGGTTTTCATCCCTCCGAATGATAACCGGCCGCTTCAGATCAAGACAAAATCAACTATTTAGCCCTTTTCCGAGAGTATTCTGGCAACCCGTTCCGCAATCTGTTCGACCAGTTCCGGCGAAACAGTTACGATTAACCGTGTCGGTGCTGAATCTGACCCGGAATTTTTATCTGACGTCGTTAAAACAATACGTTCAACCCCCACCGGAGGCAGTTCAAGAAGATTTACTTCATCCGGTTCGGGCTCAGGAGTTTTTACATAGCCTTGAGAATGTGTTCCGGCCAAAGAAACCGGCTCGCGGCTGAGTGGGTATTCGTCCGGATTTTCTTCATTTTGACCGGATTCTTCTTTTTCGGCTTCAAGATTCTGTAATTGATCAACGTTTTCCTCAGCAAAAAAGCGTTGGGTTTTCGTGAGCATTTCAGCCGTTAATTTCTCGGTAACGGCCTCGTGCGAGGTTTCGCGATTTTCGGTCTCAGCGTCTTCGTTTCTTAACGTTTTGAAGAATTCCTCCTCGCTGTCATCTATTGTTTGCTCCGGCAAAGTTTCAGAAAGAGGTTCGTGAAATTCCTCAAAATCATCAAATGCTGTTTCGCTTTCGGCGTTTTCCGTCGATGTATCCCCGTACGCCATCTCTATGGTAGGATCGTCAAGTCCGAGATCATCAAATGTCTCAGCAAAATCACCGCCGCTTTGCTCAGAAATACTGAGCCGATACAGGCTCTCAATATCTTCTTCTTCGCTTCGAACCTCATTTGCCGGCTGGCTCGAAGACAAGGCTGCTCCATGCGGTTCCTCCTGCGGAGGATTGACGCTTGATACATTACTCTGATCCGTCTCTTCTCTCCTTGCGGTTGCGGACTCGGCGATTAATTCATATACAAGTTCAACAAGCTGCCTTATAGATTGAAAAGGCTTTGTTAAAAATGCACTTGCGCCGACGCGCACTGCTTCCTGTTCATCGAATGGCTCAAATGAACCGACGAGCAAAACAACAGGCATAAACCGGGTTTCTTCAGATGCCCGGACGATCTCGCAAATCCTGTAACCATTAGGGCCCGGCATATTTACGTCTGCCAGGACAATATCAGGTTTTTCGTCGCTGATTGCTTGCAAAGCAGTGTCGCCATCCCCGACGGTAATGACATCTATGCCCTCATCGGCAAATGTAAGATTTACTACTTTCTGAATCGTAACCGAATCATCGGCCAATAATAATTTCTTTCTGGACACTGTGCGATGTGCTCCTTTTTTGTTTCCAGACCTTTTTGAATGTTTGAAAACTATCACTTGCCGCTGTCCGCGTCAAGAATTCTTTTCTAAGCCCGCAATTTAACTTTCTTTGACCGAATTACCGGCAATAAGTTCGGCCGCAAGCAAAATCGCGGCTCGCATGCTTGACTCGTCGGCAATTCCCTTACCCGCAATGTCAAAGGCCGTGCCGTGATCAACCGAGGTTCTGATAAATGGAAGACCCAGCGTTACATTCACGGCATTACCAAATGAGAGCGATTTTACGGCTATCGTTGCTTGATCGTGATACAAAGCTATTACAGCATCAAACTCGCCTTTTTGACACCTGAGAAATATAGTGTCCGGAGAAAACGGCCCCAAAACATTGATCGATTTAGACTTGCATTCTTTTATTGCGGGAAATATTTCCTTAATTTCCTCTTCACCGAAGATGCCTCCCTCTGATGCATGAGGATTTAGGCCGGCAACGGCAATTCGCGGCCGGCGGCCTAATAAATTCCCAAGCTCCGTATCCGTGAAGCTGATAATTTCGGCTATTCTGTCGCAACGAACAAGATTCAGTGCCGATTTCAGCGGCAAATGGGTAGAAAGCAGAACAACCCGTAAATTGCCGGCAAAAAAGCTCATCGCAAATCTTTTGGTTGAAGACAGAGAGGCATAAAACTCGGTATGTCCCGGATAGTTATAACCGGCCAATTTAAGTGCATTTTTACTGATAGGTGCTGTAGCTACGGCGTCAATTATGCCATCTTTTAATAACTCCCAGGACTTTTCTATTGATCGCGCTGCGATGAGACCGGTCTCTGCTGATTCCTTCCCTGTTTCGACTTTGAAACTATCATCTGCCGGCTCAATTATCTCAAAACTGTCATCTTTGACTGTTTCAGATACATTTATGCTTTCGAGGTCACGTCGCCTGCCGATTACAATAGGACGACAGACCGAAAAAATTTTTGGATCCTTAAGCGCTTTCGCAACAATTTCAGGCCCGATTCCGGCAGGATCGCCCAGAGTTATCCCTATTTTCGGCAAATTCCTCATTTCAGCACTTCGATAACATAATAAAAGACTTCCGCGGACGTTTCCATCTGCGGAAGTCAGAATTATATCTAACAATGTTTAAATCAGTCTGCCTGCCTGCGAATAAAAGTCGGTACGTCCAGATCATCACCGCGAAGAGAGTCGCCGGAGGACATCGGCAGGCCCGCATTGACTGCGGCCGGTTTAGCTTCGAAGCCGGACGTCCGGGGATACGCAGCCTGTGCAGCGGAATCAAAACCGGTCGCAATTACCGTAACTTTGATTTCATCCATAAGATCCTCCCGGATTACACTGCCCCAGATAATATCCGCCTGTTCATCGGCCTCAGCCTCTATCATACCGATTGCATCCTCGATTTCTCCGAGCGGCATATTAGGTCCACCGGTAATGTTGATAAGAGCGGCTTTGGCGCCGGAAATTGAGTTTTCTTCCAGCAGTTTATAATCCAGAGCGGCACGCATCGCCATTGCAGCCGCATTTTCACCTTTTGCGCTGCCTACGCCCATGAGCGCAACGCCGCGACCGGTCATTACGGTGCGTACGTCAGCAAAATCCAGATTTATGATGCCGGGCGTCGTTATCAGATCCGTAATGCCGCGAACAGCATGAAGGAGAACATCATCCGCGCGATGAAAAGCGTCCATCAGCGTTATGTTTTCTTCAACTTCGCGAAGTTTAGAATTTGGAATGGTGATCATCGTATCTACGCAGCCACGAAGTTCGGCAAGTCCTTCTTCGGCCTGCTTCATACGCTTTCGCCCCTCGACGGCAAACGGCTTTGTAACAACAGCCACGGTCAGCGCCCCGAGCTCTATTGCAAGCGAAGCTACGATTGGGGCGGCGCCCGTACCGGTGCCTCCACCCATACCCGCGGTAACGAAGACCATATCCGAGCCTTCAAGGACATCGAGCAGTTTTTCATGATCTTCCAGTGCCGCGTCGCGACCAACCTGAGGGTTGGAACCTGCGCCGAGACCGCGCGTCGAGCGGCTTCCCAGTTGTATCTTGATCGGTGCCTTCGAGGCATTCAGAGCCTGGAGATCAGTATTGGCGACGATGAAGTCAACGCCTTTGATACCGGCGTCAATCATCCTGTTAACCGCATTTCCGCCACCTCCGCCGACGCCAATAACCTTTATCCGTGCTCCGGTAATTGGGGGCTCATCGATGTATATTTTGATTCCGCCGTTATTCATTTTAAAACCTTCCGTCAATGCAATTGAGGCATCCCTTTCATGAGAATTTGCCTCTCTTCGCTGTTTTCATGCCGAATTGGTTGGAGAAATTTGCCAACTATATATTGTGCTGACGGACGTGTAGCATACAACGATTTGTGGTAAAAATCCAGTCCGGAAAGCACATTCAGCGAAATTTTTCACGAAAATTTTCAAACCATTCGGCCATTCGCCAGCCGGGCTTTCGATTTCCCTGATTCTGCTCGCGCATCTGAGAACGAACGGAACCGAGAGCCAATCCGCAAGCCACAGCCCAGGCCGGACTCTGCACGTCACCGGCAAAGCCCCCAAAATATGACTCTTCAAGAAACCCCAGCCGCGTGGGTGAATCAAAAACCTGTTCTCCGATCTCTACCATTCCGCGTGCTAAAGCGCCGCCGCCCGTCAGAACGACACCGGACGGGATTTGATAGCGGACGCGTGCGATTTCCGCCGCAACGTGCTGCAGCAATTCAACCGCTCTCGGCTGCATAATATCGCAGAGAATTTCTTTGGATAATCGCCTTGATTCGCTCCGGCCGACGGGAATTATTTCTATCACCTGCCTGCGCTCTTCCTCTCCCATCAGAAAACCGGCAACACATCCGTAATCGTGCTTGATCTTATTTGCCTCCTGAATCGAAACGCGAAGGCCTACGGCTATATCTTTGGTAAAATGCAGGCTCCCGAATGGAAATACAGCCGTATGCTGCACCGCGCCGCGGCCAAAGATCATCAGGCTGGTTAGTTCGGCACCGATATTTACAAGGGCACAACCATATTCGCGGTCATCTTCCGTAAGCGTGCTCTCGGCTGCGGCAAGAGGTTCAAGCATCAATCTTTCAACATCGAGGCCCGCTCTTCGTACCGCCTTTTCCAGATTCTGCCGACCGGCGCTCGGCCCGATAACAATATGGACCAGAGATTCCAGACGGGCTCCGGTCATACCGACGGGTTCGGTAATTCCATCCTGGCCATCGATGATAAATTCCTGCGGGAGACGACTGAAAATTTCCCAGCCTGCCGGAAGCTGCATTGCGCTCGCCGATTCTACTGCCCGCGAAACGTCATCTTCGGTTATCATCCTTCCGGCGCCGGCTACGGCGACCACGCCGGCCTTGTTTTCCCCACGGAAATGCTCTCCGGAAAGATTGACCACAGCCGATGCCGCCTCCAACCCGCTGACGCGCTCAGCTTCATTGATGGCTTTGCGAATTGCTTCCGCAGCAGCTTCCGCACCTGTAACTATTCCACGCCGCAAGCCGCGCGATTCGGCCTCGCCAATTCCTACGATATTCATCTTTCCGCCGTCACCGGCTTCGCCAATTACGCAGCGAACCCGGCTGCTTCCGACATCCAGCCCGACGGCATTGATATTTTCTTTCATAGCCATTCTCTCAGCGCTTTTGCTTACGTTCTACCAATCTCATGTTTGGCCCCATGAATTCAACCGCTTCGAATATCTCGCCTTTTCCTACAATTGCCTTGATACCGTCAGAAAGCCGACGGCCGAAATTATCCCGACCCAGAACTATCGAAATCGGAAAGCCTGAATCGTCAAGCACTGCACGCGGTTCGCGTAAACTCGTCAAATCCACTGCTTTGACCCGTGTTGCCAGATCATAATCACGCCATTCGGTCAACATCTTCTGATATAGTTTCAGACGCTCGGAATTTTCCTTTGCCGCACGCTCGCTCTTCTCCTGATCCCAACCGAGTAAAAGGACCGGAAACTGTGTATCGCCGGTTTCGGCCGGTGCAAGTATTTCACCATCGTTATCTACCAGAAAATCGCCGTTTCCTATCCTTACCCGAGCAACAGGCACGCGTTCTGATATGCTTACGACAATTCCTGCAGGCAGACGGCGTGCAACAGCCGCTGATTTTACAAATGGTACTTTTTCTATTTTTTGTTTAAGTTCCTGCAAATCAGTGTTCCAGACGCCTGCTCGGCCAACATTGACTCTTACTATTTTCTCGATGTCCTCCGCCGGAGCCCTTGAGACGCCATAGATCTCTACCGACCTGAGATCGAAGAATCCAGAGCCGGCAGCATTCGTATAAAGTACAAATCCGACAGCTACAAGTCCGGCAATTGCTATTAAAGAAATCAATGCCGGTAAACTCCGACCCGGAAAACTCCAATCCGAAACACGCTTTGATGCTGTTTCCCCTGATTTCTTTCTGACCCGGCGTTTCGGCCGAACGCGTACCGTTTTTCTTTTAGTTGACATCTGAAAAGCTCAATTCACTTTGCTGAAACCGATTCCGATTCTGATTGCAGACGGGCTACGAATTCATCGGACAACCGCGTAACATTGCCGGCTCCTAATGTAATAAGCAAATCACCCTCTTGAAGGACCGGAAGCACCTTATCTACAGCTGTATCCAGATCACCAATGTAATTAACGTTTTTATGTCCGTATTTGCGTATATTTTCCGCAAGCACTTCAGCAGTAATTCCTTCAATCGGCTGTTCGCTGGCAGCATAAATGTCGAGGATAAAGAGAATATCTGCGTTGTTAAAAGCCAAAGCGAATTCATCCATCAGCTCTTGAGTGCGTGTATAGCGGTGCGGTTGAAATACGACTACTGTCCGCTTCCCGCCCGAACCGCTCTTGGCCGCCGATAAAGTAGCCAGAATTTCTGTCGGGTGATGGCCGTAGTCATCAATTACAATAATGCCGCGAGATTCACCCTTAAATTGAAAACGACGATTTGCATTTCGGAATTTAGATAACGATTCCGCAATTTTGTTGAATGGAATTTCCAGTTCAAGCGCGACGGCAATCGCAGCTAAAGCATTGTAAACATTATGCTTGCCGGGCACGGGCAAATTAATTTCACCTAAAATGTCATCTCCGCGCCAAACTGTAAAACTCGAACCAAAGCTATTGTTGTAAACTATATTATGTGCCGAGATATCGGCCTGCGCAGTCAGCCCGTAGGTTACGCGGCGGCGCTTGATATTGGGAATAATCAGCTGAACATTCGGATCATCCAGACAGATAACTGCCGCTCCGAAAAAAGGAACTTTATTAACAAAATCAGTAAAGCATTGTACGACATCATCCATTCCCTTGTAGGATTCCATATGCTCTTTGTCGATATTTGTAACAACCGCAATTGTCGGATAGAGCATCAGGAATGAGCGATCGCTTTCGTCCGCTTCGGTAACAAACCATTCACTGCTTCCAAGCCTGGCATTCGAGCCGAGCATTTCGACTACGCCGCCTACTACAGCCGTCGGATCGATACCGGCATAGCTTAAAATTGTCGCTACCATTGAGGTTGTAGAAGTTTTGCCATGCGTGCCCGAGACTGCTACCGAGTAAGGCTTAAGCACCATCAGTTCAGCGAGCATTTCGGCACGGGGAATCACCGGAATGCCTTTTTCTTTGGCGGCTATCATTTCGGGATTATCTTCCTTCACGGCTGAAGAATAAACTACAACCTGTGCGTCTCCGATATTTTCTGCCTGATGGCCTTCGAAAATCCTTACTCCGTATATCTGTTCCAGGCGGTCGGTATTCTTTGAGCGCTTGATGTCAGAGCCGGAAACCTCAAAACCCAGATTACTGAGAACTTCGGCGATTCCGCTCATTCCGATTCCGCCTATGCCGATAAAATGAATTCGCTTTACGTGTCTAAACATTTTTCTTCAATTCTTCAATCAAATCCGCGGTACGCTCCGCCGCATCGGGCTTTGCGAGCCGGCGGGCAGCCATTTCCATATTACTAATTGCTTCCGGCGAAGCCGTCAGTTCGGATATTACTTCTGCCAGTGAATTACCGGTCAGATCGCTTTGCAAAAGCATTCGCGCGGCACCGGCCGCCTGCATTGCCTCGGCATTCTTTCTTTGGTGGTCATCTGCCGCGGTTGGCAGCGGAATCATAATCGAGGCTTTTCCGGCTGCACAAAGTTCCGCACAGGTCGTTGCACCGGCACGACATATAACCAGGTCCGCCTTGGCAAATTCATAGAATATATCCTGAATGAAAGGCCTTACATCTGATGACGGAAACGGTGAATTACCATATGCGGCACTGACTTTTTCCAAATCGGCTTCTCCTGTTTGATGTGTGATGGTTATCGAATTATTTTTTTCCGATAGCGGCTCTAATGCTGCAATCATTGCATCATTTATTGCGCGTGAGCCCTGCGAGCCGCCAAAAACCAGGATATGTGTAGAATTTCCACGCACCTTAGGCTCGATATCGAAAAACTCCTTTCGGACAGGATTACCCGTAACGACAGCTTTGGCGCCGAAATAAGGGACTGCTTGTTCGAAAGTAAGAGCGGCCTTATCAACAAATCGTGACAGCACACGATTCGTAAAACCCGGCAATGCGTTCGAATCCATTATCAATGTCGGCACTCCCATAATCGCTGCCATCATTAAAACGGGGCCGGAAACATAACCTCCCGCTCCGACGGCAACATGCGGTCGAAATTGACGAATAATCTGCCGCGCTTCCAGGAAACTTCTCGGCAAAACTGAAATCCCGGACAGTTTACCTCTTAAACCGACTCCTTTCAGACCAGCGCTGTGAATAAGCGAAAGCTGAAAACCTGATCCAGGAACTATCCTTGTTTCCAGTCCCCGGGCAGTTCCGACAAAAAGCACTTCGGAGTCGGGTTCGCGACGCATTATTTCCTTAGCAACGGCGATTCCGGGGTAAATGTGTCCGCCGGTACCGCCTGCCGCTATCAGCAATTTCATTTTCCGGCAGCTCCAACACGACCTTTTCTTCTAAAAACACGATCATCGCCCGTCCTTACCGGGCGTTCATCTGAAACTCTTGAAATAGACAAAATGATACCTGCTGCAATCATTGTTACAACTACAGACGACCCGCCATAGGAGACAAAGGGTAATGGGATTCCTTTAGCCGGCAGCAGCGAAGTAACAACGCTTATGTTAAACAGTGCCTGAACAATAATGCCCGTAACCAGTCCTATCCCGAGCAACATACCGAACCGGTCAGCGGCACCGACCGAAGCACGCGTGCCACGCCATAAAAACAGGCCAAAAACAAAAACTACGCCAAGTGTCCCAATCAATCCCCACTCTTCGCCAATTACGGAAAAGATAAAATCCGAATAAGGATAAGGAAGGTAAAATAACTTCTGCTGGCCTTTTGCAAACCCTTCGCCGAAAACACCGCCCGAACCTAATGCATAGAGCGATTGGACAACCTGATAACCTGCATCATCGGAATGTGCAAAAGGGTCGAGAAATGCCATAAAACGTTCTACACGCCATGGAGTTACGATTACGGCAGCAAATCCGGCGATTGCCATCAGACCGGCCAGACTCGCAATATGCAGGATAGGAGCGCCGGCGGCAAAATACATCACTGCAAATACGGCACAGAGAACCAGGGTTGTTCCGAGATCCGGTTCAAAAAATACCAGACCGCCAAGAATCGCAAGCACTGCAAGACACGGCAAAACCGACGATTTGAGGTCTCCGACTTTGGCTTCAACATCGGAAAGCCGGTACGCAAGAAATACAGGAAGTGAGATTTTCGCAAGTTCCGATGGCTGCAGCGAAAAGCCGCCTGCACGTATCCATCTTCGCGCGCCGTTGATTTCCGGAAATGCATAGACAAGGCACAAAAGCACGACAGTCAACAATAGCAATCCGTAAACAAAAGCAGGGCGTTCGATTATCCGGTAATCAAAACGGCTGACAACCCACATCGCTGCAATACCGGCCACTGTAAAAGTAATTTGCTTATTAAAGTACGTGAATTGCGATGCTCCCTGCGTTTCACGTTGTGCGATCATTGCAGATGCACTGTAAACCATCATCGAGCCGAACAGAGCAAGTCCGGCTGCAATGATAAATAAAAACCAATCTGTCTGAAACCGTTGAATCATTGATTAAATACCCGCATCTTTTCGGATCAAGGTTTCATTTTCCTGTTTCTCAAGGCGATAAACCGCTTCCTTGAACACATCTCCGCGATGCTCGAAACTCTGAAACATATCAAAACTTGCGCATGCCGGAGCAAGCAATACCGTATCGCCCTTACCGGCCCGTAAAAAAGCCTCATTTACTGCATTTTCCATTGAATCTGCCGGAATTATTTCTGCCGAATCCGAAAGTTCCTGACGTATCCGCGGGGCGTCCTCGCCGATGGCAACAATTGCCCGCACCTTATCTTTGATAAGTGGAATCAGCGGTTCGTACGGAGCATTTTTACCGCGCCCTCCCATAATCAAGACTATTCTTCCGCTTTCTTCTGAAAATGCTTCGAGCGCTTTGGCCGTTGCATCTACGCTGGTCGCTTTGCTGTCATTAAAAAATTTGATTCCGCGAATTTCAGAAACGTATTCGATCCGATGCTCAACCCCGCGAAATTCGCTAACGGAATTACGTATTTTTTCAAGAGGTGCACGACCGGCGATACAGGCTGCAAAAGCGGCTAAAATATTCTCAACATTATGGAGCCCGCGAAGAAAGATTTCATCGCGGTTTATCAAAATGCGTTCTTCATCTTCGGTTCTTAGTACGAGGTCACGGCCGCGCAGAAACAATCCCTCTTCCAGTTCGCGCCTGACGCTGAACAAAATCTTCCTTGCCGCAAGTCCTGAAACCCATGAAGCCGTGATTTCGTTGTCCGCATTCAGAATTGCAGTATCCGATGGCGTCTGATTCATAAAAATCCGATGCTTTGCGGCTGCATAATCGAGAAAAGAATCATAGCGGTCGAGGTGATTCGGAGTAACGTTAAGACAGGCGGCAACATCAGGATGGAAATATTTGATCGTTTCCAACTGAAAACTGGAAACTTCGGCAACTGTCCATGTTTCGTCGTCAGAAAATTCGACCAGTTCCAATAGAGGTTTACCGATATTTCCTCCAACCAGGACTTTGAAACCGGCGTCAGAAAGCATTTTTCCGGTCAAGGTAGTTGTCGTGGTCTTTCCGTTGGAACCCGTTATAGCTACAAGTCGCCCACGAAGAAAGCGCGAAGCGAGTTCTATTTCACCGATTACTTCTCCGTCTTTGCGATCGACATAACGAGCCGGTATATTTTTCGTCGGGACACCGGGAGATATCACAAGCAGATCTATTTGATCCAGCAGCCAGGAGGGCAGTTCACCGCTTAAAAGTCCGACTCCATGCGATTCCCGCAGATTCAAAGCATCTTCGTCCCATTGTTCGATCGGTTTCCGGTCATACAAAGCAACGATTGCACCTTTTTCCGAAAGAAAGCGTGCGGTCGCTTTTCCTGAACGTCCGGCTCCCATCACAAGACTTTTTCTACCCTTTAATTCCATCTAAAATCATAAAATCAACGCAATTTAAGCGTTGAGAGGCTCATCAAAGCAAACAAAATTGCAACAATCAAAAACCTGAAAACAATTTTGGGTTCTTTCCAGCCGGCTAATTGAAAATGATGATGAAGCGGCGCCTGAAGAAAAATACGCTTTCCCGTCCCGGTCGTTCGTCGTGTAAATTTGAAATACCCGACCTGTAACATTACGGAGACAGCCTCGATAATAAAAATTCCGCCAATAAATGGAAGCAGGAACTCCTGCTTTGTCAGGATTGCTACGGTTCCGAGTGCACCGCCGATTGCAAGTGAACCCACATCTCCCATGAAAACTTCAGCCGGTGGTGCGTTATACCAGAGGAAGCCAAGGCTTGCGCCTACCATCGCCCCGCAAAAAACCGTCAGTTCGCCGGACATCGGATTGTGAGTTATATCGAGATATTCTGCCCATCGTCTGTCACTGGCAACATAGGTCAATGCCGTCAGCGCGGACATTGCCACAAAAGTAACGCTGATTGCCAGGCCGTCCAGGCCGTCTGTAAGGTTTACGGCGTTTGAAGAACCGAGAAGGACGAAAATCATGAAAACGAGGTAAACAAGCGGCGGCACAACGCTGATACCGTGCGGATCGGCGGTTTCTTTGAAAAATGGAATGCTTAGATTCCAGGAATAGTTTGTAAAATAAAATAGAACTCCCCAGACAACAATAGCTGTCATCAACTGGCCGGCCATTTTTTGTCTTCCGGTCAGCCCCAGACTTCTTTTCTTGACGATTTTTATCCAATCGTCGGCAAAGCCTATTACACCAAACATCGTAGTTGCCCCGAGAGCAAGCCATAGAAATAAATTATCCAGACGTGCCCAGAGAAGCGTGGAGATAAAAACTGAGCCAAGAATCAAAATGCCGCCCATTGTCGGTGTACCGCGTTTGGCCTGATGCTCGGCTGAAAGTTCTTCACGTATTTCCTGGCCAAACTTCATTTCCGCCAACTTGCGAATTACAGCGCCGCCGAAAATAAGCGTTATGATAAGAGCCGTGATCGTGGCCCAGGCTGTCCGAAACGTAACATATTGAAATACGTTAAGAGCCTTATAAAAATACGATTCGCTGCCGGCTCCATATTGTCGATATAAAATTTGATAAAGAAAGTAATAAAGCATTGCATTTAACCCTAAGCCGGCCTCTGAGCCGGTTTAGCCGGCAAATAGAAACTGCTATTGTGGATTTTCATTTAAGGTTTCAAACCTTTCCGCAATGTAATGAATTATTTTTTCACACCGAACCCCGCGCGAACCCTTTACCAAAACCGCATCGCCTTCGCGAAGCATAGCCGATAATATCGGCGCCGCAGAATCAGCGTCCGGAGCAAAGATAATATCCGCTTTGCCGGCGGTCCTGGCGCCTTCGGCAAGTTGTTCCGCATCGCCGCGAACCGCAATCAATACATCTATTCCGGCATCGGCAAGCGACTTTCCGGTCTCGAAGTGCATTTTCCGGGATTCATCTCCGAGCTCAAGCATTTCACCGGCTACTACTATTCGCCGCCTAGCATCCGGTGACCCTTCTATCAACGTCCTGGTCATCGAAATCAAGGCGTCCGGGTTTGAATTATATGAATCGTTGATTATCGTAAAACCTTCCGCAAACCTAATTACTTCGCCACGCTGTGGCGGCGGTTCCGCCGTCGCCAGACTTTCGGCAATTGCTTCCGCCGAAAGCCCGAAACAATGTGCCACGGCAGCGGCAGCCAGTGCATTCATAACATTATGAATTCCATTGAGCGGAAAACTGACTTTGGCAGTGCTGCCGGGAACAGTTAAACGGAAACGTGTCTTGCCAAATCCGGCAAATTCTATATCGCGTGCCGAAATATCCGCGCGATTCCTGATACCAAAGGTCAGTGTCTCCCCGCGACTGAATTCCACCATCGAGGCCACGCGTGGATCGTCAGCATTCAAAATCGCTGCGCCGCCCGGCTTCATTCCCTGAACAATCTCTGCTTTCGCAGCCCGAATTGCCTCAATAGTGCCAAGATGTTCGATATGTACCGGCAGGACATTCAGGACTACCGCAACGTCCGGCGGCGTGATTTCACAAAGCTTCGCAATTTCGTGCATCGGTGAGGACATTGCCATTTCGAGCACGGCAAGGTCATAGTTCGAGTCAGCCACAAGCTTCAACACCGTCAAAGGATGACCAAGGCCATTATTGAAGTTTTTTTCGTTCTTCAACACGCGCCGATTATCGGATTCCAGTATGTGAGCAGTCAGTTCTTTAGCGGTTGTTTTTCCGGCGCTTCCTGTAATTGCGGCTACGGGCTTATCCCAATCCAGAAATACGCTCTGTGCAAACCGCTGTATTGTGCCGATAACATCATCTACGAGCAAAAGCCGTCTCAGGTAAGGTTCCAGCAAAGCCTGATGCTCCTCCAGCCGGTCATATCGCACCACGGCAGCGAGAGCACCGCGTTCAAAAGCATCCGGAACGTAGCGTGTGGCATCTTCGAAATCGCCGTTAAAACCGTGATTTCGGTATTCCGGTTGTGATAGAGCGAAAAAGACGTCGCCCTCTTGAACATCTCTCGAATCAATCGAGAATCTGGCAACGTCCATCGCTTCCGGATCAAGCAGGCTTCTTATGCCTTCTGCCCGCTCGGCAAACATATATTGTATGGCTTTACCTAACTTCAAGTTTTCCCCTTTACCTCCGAAATATTTCCTGGCGGCTTGTTTACTATCCGATCGCGAGTCGGCTGCAACGGTCTTGAACCGGTTTCTTTTTTCTCTATTTTTGGACCCGCAGAATTGCTGTTACTCCGCGGTTTTTCTTTGTTTGTCGCTTTCGCCGGCAACTCCTTCGCCTCGGGCGTTCGCTTGTCTATTTTCAGTTTCTCCGTCGCGGAAGGTTGTTTGTCCTCAGCCGGAATTTCCTGAAAATCAGCAGATTCTCCCGCTGAATCCGGAGCCGTCGCCTCCGGAATATCTTCATTGTTATTAACATTATCTGCGAGGCGGGCATCCGTTTCAAAATCAGGTCTTACATTTAATTCCGGCAAAATCTGTTCAATAATTTCACGAAAAGCAGGAGCGGCAACCTGTCCGCCGTCACGACCGCCTATTTTCGGCTCATCAATTATTACGGCAACCGTAACCGCAGGATTGTCTGCCGGTGCAAATCCGATAAATGAAGACATGTATTTTGCGGAATTTACACGCCGGAGTTTTTCGTCATATTTCCATGCCGTTCCGGTTTTTCCCGCCACATCATAGCCATTGGCCCGGGCTCGTTTTCCCGTTCCGGAGATGACCACCTCGCGCAGCATCTGCCGAAGAGCACGTGCCGCGGAGGGCGATAGAACCTGCTCGCTTTCTACTTCGGGACCGAGGCCTGAGTTTTCGTCAACCTGTCGAATTTCCTTGATAATATGCGGCTTAACTCTGACTCCGTCGTTTGCTATGGTCGCAAATGCAGTTGTCATTTGCAAAGCCGTTACGCCTATTTCATATCCGATCGACATTGAAGCAAGCGAATCGCCGTTCCATCGTGACGGCGGTCGGACAATCCCGGGAGTTTCGGCCGGAAGTTCTATACCGGTTCGTTTACCGAAACCAAAATTTTGCAGTGATTGGTAAAAATTGTCTTTTCCGATGCGCAGTCCGGTTTTGATTGCGCATACATTGCTGGAATGCGCCAATGCTTTCGTGTATGTAACCGTTCCGATTGCGTGCGAATCGCGAAAACGATGGCCCGCAACCTCGATGGTTCCATTACCGCTGTCAATCATTGCATCCGGTGAAATCAGGCGCTTTTCCAAGGCCGTGCCGTAAGTTATCAACTTAAAAACCGATCCAGGGGAATATACCGACTGCACAGCCCGGTTCATCAGATTATCGCTATTGATAGTCTTCAAATTGTTTGGATCGAAGGTCGGGTAATTGGCCATTGCGAGGATTTCTCCCGTTTTGTGATCCAGCACAATTGCAATTCCCGCCCTGGCTCCGGAACTTTGTACCGCCTTGGCCAATGCAGACTCGGTTTTGTACTGAATGGAATCCTGAATCGTCAGAAATACATCTTTCGGCGGCTCTTTTTCCGAAACCTGCTCGTCATAGACACGCCCCAGCCGGTCACGCAATTCCGTTCGTCTTATTACTGTTCCATACAGTAAATCATTTTGAGACTGCTCGATTCCCGCGCGGCCGATTCCGTCAGCATCGCTGAATCCTATAATATGTGCGGCCAATTCGTTTTGCGGGTATTTCCGCCGCTGCTCCTCGCGCCAATGCAACCCGGGAAACTTCGGCATGTCTGCTTTCTGCACACCAATTTGCTCCAGCGCGGCGTTATATTTTTGCACTGCTTCTTCATCCAACCCACGTACCAATGGGACAAATCGTCTTTCGCTTTGCTTTCCATCTATGAGGGTTTTCCGAATATCAGAGGCTTTTTGACCCGACAATTTGGCGATTGTCCTTGCTGCAAGTTCAATATCTTCGAGGTTAACCGCATCGGCATAGAGAGTCTTTACAGTCATGCTTAGAGCAAGGACACGTCCGTTTCGGTCAAAAATAGTGCCGCGCGGCATTTTGCTCTTCTTTACATCGCGCCGCTGTGTAGTGGCCCGCTCTTTCAACCATCCGGCTTGTACAACCTGTAGATGGACCAGCCTGATACCGATTGCTAATATCCAAATACCAAGTATTGCGACAACCAGCATAAACCTGTTATATGTCTGCTGTCTCAGGTCGCGTTTGATGCGTGGTTTCCTGCTGTTTTGTCTGGCCATATAAAGCTAAAGCTGTCCGGTTTCTCTCTATCTTTCGGTAATATTACGGGCAATAACGGGTGTTTTTACTTTTGAATCCGAATCCGCGCGTCCCTGACGCACAACGGACCCTGCCGAAAGCTGCTTTCCATTAGTGTTGGCATCACGTAAATGTGCTGTCCGGGCGGCCGGACGGTCATTCGCCGAAACTCCTGCCGGAAATGACATCGCGGTCCGCGAAATCAATTTCGGAGCTGATTCGTTCCTCTCTAACTTATTTGAAATAAAGGCAATCTCGGGTGAAGCCTCATAAAAACCAAGCTTTCTGGCCGCACGTTTTATCTCAGCCGGCGAACGCGCAATCTCGCGGGCTAACGTAAGTCGACGTTGCTCGGCTTCCAATTCAGTGAGTTGCTGCCTCATGGCTGAATTACGAAAACTAAGCTCCATCGCAGAAAAATGCTGTCTCGCCGCTAAAAAAAATCCAAGTGCAAGAATTGCTGCCGCAAACAATGTAATTACAATGTATATCCAATAACTTTGTTTTGGCTCAGTTGCTGTTTGAACAGAATAGTCGAATTTGGGGTGAACTCTTCTTTTCATAAATTTCTCCGGCTTTTTAGGTAACGGTTTTAGCCTGAAATGCTTTTTTCAGGCTATTTTCTGCGCTGCACGCAATTTTGCACTTCGCGAACGGGGATTCCTTGAGATTTCATCTTCCGAAGCCGTAACCGGCTTGCGGGTCAATAATTTAAGTATTTTTGACGCTCCGCACTGACAAACCGGGTATCTCGGCGGGCACTCACATTTTCCTGACATACGCGCAAATTTTTGTTTTACAATGCGATCCTCCAGTGAGTGAAACGAGATCACAGCGATTCTGCCTCCGGGCTTTAGCATTTCGACCGCAGCCCCCAGAAAACGTTCAAGTTCATTCATTTCATCATTTACGGCTATCCTAAGTGCCTGGAAAGTCCTGGTTGCGGGATGGATTGAGGTTCCATAACGCCGCGGTAATGCACGTTCAACCAGTTCAGCAAGGTCTTTTGTAGTTGTCACCGGTTTGCCTTCTTCCCTGCGTTTGACAATCTGTCTGGCTATCCGCCTCGAATACCTCTCTTCGCCGTATCTGAAAATAATATCCGCTATTTCCTGCTCGGAATATTCCGCCAGAATTTCAGCAGCCGTTATACCTTTTGATTGATCCATTCTCATATCGAGCGGTGCATCGAACCGAAAGCTGAATCCTCTTTCGGGGATGTCAAACTGGATTGACGAAACTCCAAGATCTGCAAGAATAATGTCGGCCTGCTTAAATCCGGCTTTTGCTGCAATTTCCCTTATTTGCGAAAAACGACCCGTTTCAGCCTGAAATAAACTGCCATATCTTGAAAGCCTTTTCTCTGCTTCAATTATGGCCGTATTGTCCCGATCAATACCCAAAACCCTTGCGCCGGCTTCCAGTAACATTTCCGTATGGCCGCCGATCCCGAGAGTTGCATCGATTGCCTGTTCGCTTTTTCGGGGTTTGAGGAGGTCAATGGTTTCCATTAGCAGAACCGGCGTATGAAGGCGATTTTCGTCAATTTGGGACATATTCAAAGATCGTTTCAAAACCGGCCGGCCAGGCTAAGTTCAGGCAACACTTCCCCCCGAAGCGCGATCCTTTGGTCGCGTCCTTAACAATTCAAACTTTTATGGATTTGGCAAAATATAAGCTCTATGCCCGATTGGCATAAGCGATAATCTCAAGCTAGTTCTGGAATCTGGATTAAGATTGCCAGTCCGTTTGTGCGCTTAAGCACTTAAACGAACATTTCAACTACATCGGCTTGTCAATCGTCCGACATCCGCGAAATGTCGAACGTTTGAAAGAATACTAAAATTGAACCGTGCACTTTGTCAAGATAATTTTCGCAGATTTTTAATCAAATGCTTAAAACTTTAGTCGACTTGCCATGCTTTTTATATTAAAAGTATTGTGAATTTCCGTTTTTCCCTTTCTTTCGGTTACACTTAACGATCGTCTTTCACCGATGGACACGCACACGCTTCAGTTGATACTTTTTGGCCTGGCCGCAGCATTGGCAAATGTACTGGGCGGATTGATTCTTTTTCCTTCGCAAATTCGTTCGAATTTCAAATCAGCGTTCCGTTATTTACTCGCACTTGGTGCCGGTTTCATGCTTTCGGTGACTTTTTTTGAGGTTTTGCCAAAGACAATATCGCTTTGGCAGTCACAGAGCGATAAAACGGATTCCCTGGCTGCCCCGATGCTTTTGGTTCTCGGCGGCTATCTGATGACTCAATTTTTCGAACATACCATTGCACCGCACTTTCATCTTGGCGAAGAAGTGGTTTCGGAAACCATCATACCCGCCCGGTCGGCTTACACGGGCATCGGCGGTTTGCTGATCCATACATTTTTGGACGGAGTTTCAATAGCAGCTGCCAGTGAGTTGGACATCAGAATCGGCTTTTTGGTTTTTATCGCAGTTTTTTTGCACAAATTCCCTGAAGGCTTTACTATCGGCTCAATGGTTATCGCCGCCGGCAAAGGACGACGCGAAGTTTTGATAGCGACGGCCGTAATCGGCGCGGCCACTCTTCTCGGTGTTATCCTTTTTCGCATCATAGGCGGCAATTTTACCTTCGCCGTTGCATATGCGCTGCCTGTCGCTGCAGGCGTTACAATCTATGTTGCCGCCAGTGATCTTATACCCGAAGTCAATCATCATGGCGGCAAAAATCCATTTGTTTCGCTTTCGGTTTTTGCCGGTGTCGCACTCTTTTTCGGCATTCATCTGATTATCCACACTGTTGGCGGACACTGACAATTTTCCGGAACTTTTCTGACCGTAAGATCGTAAAATCAATCGGAGGCGACGATTTGAAAATGCGTGATCCGATTTTGGCAGGTTTGCTGAGTTTCCTTATCCCCGGTTTGGGTCAGATTTATAATGGCCGGATTGTTATCGGTATTATCTGGTTAATAGTTACCGGCGTTTCGTGGATCGGCTCGGCAGGGTTGCTTGGTTGGGTCGTACATCTTATTGCCGCCTGGTGTGCGTATAGCTACGCTAAAGATCATCCTGTACGCGCATAGGTTTTTTCTTCATACAATCCTCCTCTTTGCCCGCTGCTGCGACCAGCCGGCGGGCTTTTTTGTCTTGGATTTTTCAAGTAAGATGTAGTAGCCCGGTAATTTAGCCGTTTTTTTTCATTATCACACTATTTATATGGCAAAAGAAGGGATTCCATATGTTTTGTTCCCGATGCTGGCATCCATGCTGTTCGGATATTTCGATATCTGGTCAGCTGCCGCCATTTTCGCTCTATTGGCGGGTTTTATGATTTATTTTTTCCGCGACCCGCATCGTGAGGTGCCCCGCGAGCCCGGCATCATAGTTTCTGCCGCAGATGGAAGAGTTACGCGAATCGAAGAACTGCCGGAGGGAAAACTTATCAGCATCTTTATGTCTCCGCTGGACGTTCACATCAACAGGTCGCCTATCGCCGGTGAAATCGTATCCGTTGATTACATTCCCGGTCGTAAGGCGCCTGCCACATCTGACAACGCCAGTCTTACAAACGAGCGTAATACGCTGGTCATACGCGGCGAAGGAATCGAAATTTCAGTTACCCAGATTGCCGGAATTCTTGCCCGCAGAATTGTCTGCTGGTATGGAAAGGGCTCTTTGCTTGAACGTGGTCAGAGGTTTGGCTTGATTAAATTCAGTTCAAGGACTGACGTCAAGCTGCCGGCCAATGCAGAGATAACCGTTCGCGTGGGCGAACACGTAAAAGGTGGTCAGACCGTCATTGCCCGTCTTGATTAAAATTGTTTCCGGCGGTCTTTGCTGATTTATCAAACGGGACGGTAAATTACGATTTTAATTCCACGGCGCTAATGCCTTTAAGTCTAATTTGCTATAATTTCTGCTAATGTAGCTTTCCCCGGGTCCGGCTAATGAGCAAGATAAAAGCATAATGGAAAACGACGAGAATAAAACCGTACATCGCGGTATTAAAAAAGGCCTCTATGTCATCCCGACGGTTTTTACGGCCGCAAACATCGGAATGGGCTTTTTCGCCGTTCTTTACTCAATACGCGGATTTCAGCTTGCAGAAAAAGATCTTGCCGCCGCAACGGGTTATTTCGATTATGCCGCCGTCGCAATCGGTCTGGCTATTCTATTCGATACACTTGACGGGCGTGTAGCCCGTATGACGCATACAACTACGGAACTCGGTGTGCAGTTCGATTCGCTGGCGGATGTTCTGACATTTGGAATTGCACCTATTGCACTTATTTTCAGCTGGGGCATCGCTTCAGCTTTACCGGAAACGAGCACAGCCTACGGTCTCGGTGTATTTTTGCTTTTTATGTACTTGATGTGCGGAGCATTCCGGCTTGCCAGATTCAATATACAGGCGACTCGTCCGCGCGTTCTTGCCGAAGGAACAGCAAAACTCGACAAGAAAAACTTCGTTGGACTTCCAATCCCGCCGGCCGCCGGACTTCTTGCCTCGATAGTACATTTTCACCCGATGCCACTGAACTCATATGGCGATGACTACGCAAAATTCTATGCCTATCTGATAATGATACTTATCGCCATTTTGGGTATTCTGATGGTCAGTACCATCAGATACACAAGTTTCAAAACCGTTAATTTCCGCGGGCGCAGTCTTTATCTTGTTCTGCTTATTGCCGGAACAGGTATGCTTGTTTGGCTGTATTCAAGGTATGTGCTTTTGATTTTAGCAGCGGCTTATGTTTCACACGGACTCATAGGTTACGTTGTCCGTACTCTTTCCAGAAAGCCCGGAAGCGAAACCGCCGCTGACATCGCCGGATGATCTGCGGCAACCTCAAACAAGACGAATTCCTGCGGATTATTCTTCAAACTGTCTTTTCAGACTTTCGGTGTATGGCGGCCTTGCAACGCCTTTTTCAGTTATGATTGCGGTTACCAGTTCGTTTGGTGTTACATCGAAAGCGAAATTGGTGACTTCGATACCTTCCGGAGCAAGTTGAATCCCGCCGATATGCGTAATTTCCCGCCTGTCTCTTATTTCTATTGGAATATCGTCGCCCGTTGGACAGGCAAGATCTACAGTTGATAAAGGAGCTGCAACATAAAACGGTATGCCGTGACGATGAGCCAGGACAGCGACCATATAAGTCCCGATTTTGTTTGCCACGTCTCCATTTGCGGCAATTCGGTCGCTGCCGACGACAACGGCGTTCACTTCCCCGCGTTTCATAACGTGGCCGCTCATATTGTCAGAGATTAGACGAACAGGTATATCGTCCTTGGCCAGTTCCCAGGCCGTAAGTCTCGCTCCCTGTAAATATGGCCTTGTTTCATCTGCTATTACGGAAATGCGTTTGCCCTGATCTACGGCACCGCGAATCACTCCGAGAGCAGTTCCCCAGACGCCGCCCGTCGCAAGCGCGCCGGCATTGCAATGTGTAAGAACCGTCGAATTGTCCGCAATCAATTCACCGCCAAACCGTGCTATCAAACGCTGGGCTTCTATGTCCTCATCGTGGATTTTTTTGGCTTCGGCCTCGAGGATGGCTTTTATCTCGCTGACCGAAAATCCCTGCTCTTTTGCATTCCGGAAGGTGGTACGCATCCGATCGATAGCCCAGAATAGATTGACGGCGGTCGGCCGCGTCGCTCCCAGAACTTCACAGTTGTATTCGAAATCCTCTGCAAAATCCTCGATATTTGTCCCGACGAACTGTCTGGCACCGAGTGCAATGCCATAGCCGGCGGAAACCCCGATTGCCGGAGCTCCGCGGACGGCCATGTCCTTGATTCCGGCGGCTACCTCTGAAACGCTCCTGAGAGTAAGCCACTTTTCTTCTGTTGGTAAAAGCCTCTGATCGAGCATTAAAACGCCTTGCTCAGACCACTTAACGGGAATAATGTCTAGTTTCATTGAATTTTGAATTTAAGGCTGCCCGGAGTAACGAAAATTTCAATAAAGAATCCTAACCGAAACAAAGAGCAGCAAAAATTGAATCTTACGGGAAATTCGCCTTTCCGACAAGACGGCAATCGAATATTGCAGGTTTTATGTAATCTCGGTTTATTTGATACCCGAAGCGCATTGATTTATAGTCTATTGCTTGTCCGGCGTTTCGGAAAAATTTAATTATCCCTGATGCTTTGGAATGTCTGACCTGGTAAATCCAACAATGCAAATTCCTGTTTCTGAAAAGCACGAATCATATCGTGAATCATTTGCGGCGACACCGCCTCTTCCGCCGTCAATTTCCCCGCTCGGTCCGATTTCGATGAATTTTTTCTGGACATGGCGTCCCGAGGGCGAAGATTTATTTCGAGACATCGATCCATCGCTGTGGGACGCCTGCGAGCAGAATCCACGGCTTTTGCTCCGGCGAGCCGGGCAGTTGCGGTTATGGCAATGCGCCGTGGATGCGGAGTTTACGGCGCGTGTCCGGTCTTTCGCAAATGAAATGGAAAGCTATCTGGCAGCAAATCCTTCGTCATATTCTCTGAATGGCCGCAGTATCTCGAGTTCGCATCCCGTTGCTTATTTTTGCGCCGAATATGGAATTCATAATTCTCTCCCGAATTATTCGGGCGGGCTCGGTATTCTGGCCGGTGATCATCTTAAATCCGCAAGCGATCTCAATGTTCCGCTTGTTGCTGTCGGATTGCTTTATCGCTATGGTTATTTCCGACAGCGAATTGCCCACGACGGCTGGCAGGAGGAATCCTATTCAGACATTTTCACGACCGAGCTTGCTATTTCGCCGGTACTCGACGAATTTGAACAACCCGTAAAAGTCATGGTGCACATTCGCGGCCGTGAAGTGTGGGCACGCGCCTGGCAGGCACGTATCGGACGGGTCACACTTTATCTTTTGGACACAAATCTACCGGAAAATTCGGAGATAGACCGTCTTATCACGGGGCATCTTTACGGAGGGGATTCACAGACACGCATCGTCCAGGAAAAAATTCTTGGAATCGGAGGAATTCGTTTGCTCAGAAAATTGGGTATAGACCCCGCCGTATTCCACTTAAACGAGGGGCATTCCGCTTTTCTGACGCTTGAGCTGGCACATGAGTATCTTTTGCGGCATCCCAATGCTTCATTTGAAAATGCCCGGCAAGCGGTCGCTGATCAATGCGTTTTTACTACCCATACACCCGTCGCTGCCGGAAACGACGTTTTTTCGCCGGACGATCTCCGATATTGTTTTGATAAACAATTTATCGAACGACTGAAATTGACTGAAGAAGAGTTTTTCGGGCTTGGCCGCATCAGACCCGACGACAGGTCAGAACCCTTTGGTATGACACCGTTCGCACTCAGAATGTGTCGCTCCGCCAACGGCGTCAGCCGCAGGCATTCGGAAGTATCCCGCGAACTCTGGCGCGATATGTTTCCGCAAATCTCCGCAACGGGTGAAATCCCAATCAGTTATGTTACCAATGGAGTCCATCCTTCGACATGGATTAGTCCGGTTTTTCAGGAACTTTATCGTCGTCACATTGGCGAAAACTGGGCTGAAATTACACGCGATGCGAAGCAATGGCAAGACGCGGTCAATCAAATTCCCGATAATGCGATCCGCGATACACACATCGCTTTGAAAAATCTCCTGATTGCCTTTATTCGTGAAAAAACTCTCAAATCCGATACCGGATTGCACGAAACCATCAACGAGAGAGAAAACACTGCTTCATTGTTTTCGCCCGATGTGCTGACTATTGGCTTCGCACGTCGCGTTGCGGCATATAAACGCTGGGATTTGCTTTTTACGGACCTGGAACGCCTTTTGCGTTTGGTTGACAATCAAGACCGCCCGGTTCAGTTTGTATTCGCGGGAAAAGCCCACCCGCAGGATTTAACCGCCAAGCAGATATTGCGCGATCTGATGAGCATAAATCACAATTCCGATTGGCAGCGAAGAGCTGTTTTTATCGAAGATTATGATCATCAAATTGCACGCTATCTGGTGCAGGGAGTTGATGTGTGGTTAAATGTTCCGCGCCGTCCGCTGGAGGCAAGCGGCACAAGCGGCATGAAAGCCGCAATGAACGGAGTCCTGAATTTTTCGATTTTGGACGGCTGGTGGCCGGAGGGTTTTAATCATCATAACGGCTTTGCAATTGGCGGTACGGAAACAGGCATTTCCGAAACCGTTGACCTTGAAGACGCAACGGCTCTATATGAAACGCTCGAAAACGACGTGATCCCGACATTTTATTCGGATGATAATCAGGGTTTTTCGGTAAAATGGGTGAAAATGATGAAAAACAGCATTTCATCATTGACGCCTGTTTTTTCATCTGACCGAATGGTGCTTGAGTATATTCAAAAAATTTATCTCGCCTGAGGTTACATTTTATGCAGCAAATTGAATTCCGCACCGGCGTGATCCGCCCTTTGGAATGCTTTCGGGAAGGCTTCGATATTATAAAACCTGATTTCTGGCTTTTTTTCGCCATTACTCTGGTTGGAATGCTGATTGCCGGAGCTGTCCCTTTTGCAATACTGCTGGGAGCGATGAATTGCGGAATCTATTTTTGCATTCTCAAGCAGATGCGCGGCGAACCGGTACAATTCGGCGATCTGTTCAAAGGCTTTCAGTTTTTCGTTCCGGCTTTGGTCGCAACGCTGGTTCTGATTGTCCCGATGATTATTTTCATGGTTATCAACTGGATTTCAATATTCGGTTTTCTCATGGCCCTCGGTCCCGATCTGGATCAGGGCAGCGGAACAGCGTTATTTGGGCTCTACGCCGTTATTTTTGGCGAAGCTTTCATATTTGCCCTTGTCTCGGCTTGCATCCATACTTTTTTGATTTTCGCTTATCCGCTGATTGTTGAATATTCTTTGAGCGGTCTTGATGCCTTTAAGCTCTCGGCCAGGGCTGCCTGGGCAAACCTTTCGGGCGTAGTCGGAATTATCCTTTGGGAATTCATTCTCGGATTTGCGGGTTTTCTGGTTTGCGGGATCGGCTTTTATTTTGTCCTACCGGTAATGTTTGCCGCCGTTGCCGTTGCTTACAGACGGGTTTTCCCCGAAATGCAAAATACGGATTTCGGCCCGCCCCCTCCGGAAAGTTATAATTTTAACGGTTGAAAAAGCTCTATGGCAGAAATCAGAATAGTCTCTACATTGGATGAGGTAAACCGTCTTTTCGAATCATCGGTCAATCGTCCGGTTGTTATCTTTAAACACAGCAAAACCTGCGGCATCAGCTCGGACGTCCTCGAATCAGTAAATGCCATCGATGGCGAAATTAACGTCGTTGTCGTACAGGACGCAAGGCATGTCTCCGATCACATAGCCGGACAAACAGGTATCCGGCATCATTCTCCGCAGGCCTTTGTAATCAGAAACGGAAAGGTGGTCTATCATGCTACCCATTACGGCATTAACCCGGCTCAGATACAAAATCACCTGACAATCAATGATTGAACCGACACGCATTATCGAAGAAAGCAGTTCCTCATTGTCCATAGAATGGAGCGACGGGGCTGTAACAAATTACGATGCCGTTTATCTGCGGCGTCTTTGCCCCTGTGCCGGATGCATTGACGAATGGACCGGCGAAAAAAGGCTGGATCCGAAAACAGTCCCGGATAATCTGTCCTTCGATAGTATTTCCATTGTAGGACGCTATGCGCTTAATTTTCGTTTCTCGGACGGGCATGATTCGGGGATATTTTCTTTCGATTATTTGAGAAGTATTGCCTCACGGTAATTTTTGTCGATTTTTTCAATACTTTCCCCTAAAATGAAATGAATCGGGGATACGGCGCCCTTCACTGTAGTAGAATATATCTGTATGGAAGAGCGCGATATTTTTGATGAAAAGCGTGAAGTTAAAGCCGCCGTCTTCACTTGTCCGTTTTGCAGGCAGCAAAATAGCTACGAGGTGCTTTGGCTTAAGCGTACCAAAAGAAAATCGCCGCCGCGCGGTATCAGCGAACAGGATCGGATACGCTTTCAGAAATCACGTGATTACATGGTCCGTGTGGACGATGTCCTTATTTGCCGGAATGCGAAATGCCGAAAACGTTTCGAGATTCCGACTATGCAATCGGTTGTTTTTCTTTAGGTAAGTTGAATTTAAGATTCGTCTGGGGAGGTTATTTTGATATGGCTATCAATGAACTGGAATTTTACGAAAACGAAGATCCGATTGATGAAGAAATCAAGGAACTTATCGAAGAGGAAATCGAACACGCTCCGAAGGCTCCCACCGAATTGGAAGAGCGTTTGATAGAGCATTATCCGGCATCTCCGGCCGATTCCGGCGGCGATATCGATGCCGAATGGGAAGAGGCTCTGACGACCGGTTCGGAGGCCGTCTTTGGCCATAATCCTACTCCCGATCAATCTGTGGTCGAGGAAAATGCCGAGGCCATGGGAATACATTTCGATGACAATGAGCCGCTCGATTTCATCGGAAAAATGGAGAAGCGGGACCGTGACCGTTTCGAACTTCGTGAATCCTCAAAAACTGATGATGATATTATTTAGATTCCGAGCCTGTTTTGTTCACGCATGAAAGCCCGCCCTCACGGACGGGCTTTCGATTTTTTTATGCGGAAAGCGGAAATCAGATAAAACCGATGCCGATCAATACAAATTGAAAGTAAAAATCACAGGCCGTGTTGTAGTTCTTGGTACACCGTTTACCATTTCAGGCTCGAATTTCATTGCCCGGGCAGCTGCGATTGCCTGTTCCGTCAGCCCGTAAGGAAGACCTTTGATTGTCGTGATCGGGCCTATTGCTCCCGAGGCCAGAAATGTAACACGCAAAGTTACCGTTCCCTGGATATTGTTTTGCCTGGCTTCGTCTGTGTATAAAGCTTTTTGTTTGTAAAGTATGCGAAGCGGCTGGGTTACTTTTGCGACCGGTGGAGGTGCATCTCCGCCGGGGCCGTCACCGTCACCGTTACCGTCACCATTTCCGCCGCCGCTGCCTGAGCCGCGGCCGGAACCTGCACCGGTACCGATTCCGCTGCCCTGTCCGGTGCCGTCACCCGTGCCTATACCGCCACCTTTTCCGGGGCCGTTGGAAAGCCCGAGAAACTTGGAATTAGGATCTCCCCAGCGGTCAAATTCTTTCGGAAACTTTCTGTCGCCTTCGGTTTGCGGAAGCGGCAATGGAAGCGAAGGATTCTCCAGCCGCGGTGTTCTGACGTCCGGAGGTCTGGTGGGTGTTCTGGATTGGTCTGCAAGATCACCCTGTGAAGTTTCCTGCTGCTCTTCACGGCCGCCGCCGCCGCCACCGCCGCCTTTTTCTTTATCCTTCTTTACCTGATCTTCCTCGACGGATAATGGAACTTCATCGAGCAGAAAAGCTATGTTACGGTCATCGCCGATCGCTCCAATGTCCAGTGACTTGCTGAAAAGCGATACGCCCCAGGCAATAATCGTTGCCGAGAGCATAAAAATAGCAGCGCCGAGAAAAAGCCAATTTCGCTGACGTACGTTTTTTTCTTCGATTACCGTAATGTGGTAGCCGTCCTCGTCCTTTACGACAATAGGCTCGGGAACGCCGCGCTGGCTGTCAGCATCGAGCGGCTTTGACGTAACAAAAACCTTTCCATTGCCGGCAGAAGCGCTTTGCCGGCTTGTATCCGTTGATTTTTGCTCGCTGGCCGGCTCGTTCGTGACAGACGGTTCGTGCCTGGCTACGGGAATTTCTTCCGTATCGGCAGAGGCAAATGCGATTTCAGCCTCAATGGGACGAGTCTCAAATGCCTCTTCCCGGCCATTTCTGCCCTGTTCCGAAAGGAATTTAGGAGCCTCGGGTTCCGGCGTCCGGGCCTCAGGCAATGGATTCATTTCTACTGCCTGAAGCTGGCCACCGCAATCCGGGCAAAAAGTAAACCTTTCACCAAATCCCTCATCGCATGAATTGCAGTATTTCAGTATCTTTCCCATCGCTTTTCGGCCTCACAACTCAGCCGGCGGTCACCCGTCAGCCGTTCAAATCTGCTAATCTCTGATTATAATCGCTTAAGCGAAAGTTGTTAAGCAATTTTCGGGCAAACTTTATCCCCGGTTGCCAACCAAATAGATGCAATCAGTGTTTGACGCGATGCCTGCCGCAATCTAAAATTCTCTTTCCGGCAGGAAAAACGCAGGAAAAACGAGCCATGAGATAGGTTCAAAAACCGGCGGCAACATTGCCGGCACATTCGGCAACTAAGAATTTCAGATGTTTTCTTCAATCAAATCATTCAATCTAAAGCCAATAAGGTTTTTCAGTTTTTTGATTATAACCTGTCTGTCGGCCGTCGGCATTGCGGCTCAAAATCTCCCCCCGGCAAAACCTTTGAGACAGGAGACTTTGCTCAATGGGCTTCGCACCGCAATTTTTCCGGGCAAAGACGGTAAGGTTTATCTGAAGTTGAGGATAAATGCCGGCGCTGCATTCGATCTGCAGGGAAAGGAAGGAACGATGGCAATCCTTGCCGGCACCTTTTTCCCAAATCCGGGAGCGGCAGATTTTTTTCGTGAAGACCTCGGCGGAAGTCTCGAGATTTCAACTACTTACGATTTTATCCAGATTACGGCCTCCTCACGTCCCGAAGAATTTCTGACGCTCATTGAATCAATTGCAAACGCAGTCGCAAATCCGACAATTGACAAGCCGACTGTCGAAACACTCAAAAAGGCTCAGATTGAACGTATCGCAAATTTAGAAAAAAACCCGTCCTACGTTGGCGAACAATACGCACTTGCAAGGCTGTTCGGTAATTTTCCATACGGCCGTCCCGTGTCCGGTTCGATAAAATCGGTCGAAAAGTTGGAGTTTGCGGATATCATAGACGCTCGTCAAAGATTTCTGACGGCTGACAAGGCTTCTCTGGCTATTTCAGGCTCGGTTGACGCAAATCTTGCGCTGCGTGCCGTCCGCCGATATTTTGGCGCCTGGACAAAGGCTGACAGACAAATTCCTGTAACTTTCAGACAGCCCGATGCGCCTTCGGCTGAAGTTCAAACCATTGATGGAGATGTTTCAGGTTTCTGGATGGCACTGCGGGGCGTTGCACGCGGAAATGCGGATCACGCGGCTGCCGAAATCCTTTCCGTAATTCTTGCGGGGCGAATTTCAAAAAACCTGCCAAGCGGAACAAAACCTCCGGTTGTCTTCAACCGTGCGTTTATTCTTCCCGGCGCTATCGTTATCGGCATTCCGGACGGCAATTCAGCCGATGACCGCGAATTGATACGTTCGTTGCTCTCGAATCCGATCAGCCAAGCCGAGCTTGATCAGGCAAAGACGCTTGCCGCATCCGGTTTTCAAACCATGGGCAATGACGATATCTGGCTGGATTCATCAACCTACAATTTCAAAGGGCTTGTAAATCCGGCGGCCTCAATAGCGGCCGTTTCCTTGTCCGAGGTCAGTTCGCTTGCGTCACGCCTTGCCGCGGAAAGGATTGCCGCGGTCCGCTTCGTTAAATATCCTAAGACATCTGAAGTAAAATAGAGACAAATGGACCAAGCCGGAAAACTTCGCGAAACCGAACACTCCCGCGCCGTCAGGGAGATGTTTGCCGGTATAGCAAACAAGTATGATTTGCTCAATCATGTTTTGTCCCTGAATATTGATAAGGGCTGGCGCCGCGCGGTATCGAAAGAGCTGCGGACAAAACTGGAAAACCCGGATTCACTGATATTGGATGTTGCCTGCGGGACGGGTGATCTGTCGCTGGAACTGGCCTCCGGCGGTTCCGCCAAAATAATCGGAACGGATTTTTGCCGCCCGATGCTTCAACTTGCCGTCCGGAAAGCTGAAAATGGCAAATTCGAAATACCCTTCATTGAAGCTGACGCCCTGCATCTGGGCTTTGCGGACAATACTTTTGATGCCGTGACCATTGCTTTTGGTTTACGCAATCTGGCAGACGTAAAGTCAGGACTCAAGGAACTTTTGCGAATCCTCAAGCCGGGCGGGCTGATTGCGGTTCTTGAGTTTTCCTCACCGGTAATTCCCGGCTTTCGAGCGCTTTTTAATTTTTATTTTGGTAGAATCCTGCCGCGCATCGGAGGTTTTGTCAGCGGATCGCATTCAGCCTATGAGTATTTACCCGATTCCGTCGCAAAGTTTCCCAATCAAACCCGGCTTGCCGAAATTATGTCATCAACCGGTTTTAGGGAAGTGCGTTACAGAAACCTGACAGGTGGCATTGCGGCAATTCATATAGGGAAAAAGTAATTACAAAGTAACTACATTAAGACGTTGCCGCAAGGTTAAAAATGAAAAACGTACTTAAACAAATTTTAAAACAGCTCGGGCTGACGCTACTCGTCGTCTGGACAGCCGTTTCTCTCGTAACCTTGCTTATAGAACTCGTTCCCGGAACGCCTGCAACCGCCATTCTCGGTGAAACCGCAACTGCCGAACAGGTGACCAATTTCAATGCAAAGCACAAACTTGATAAACCGGCTTTCTTTTTCGGTTATGACGCCGAAAAAGGCTTTTTGTGGTATGGCGCAGACAATCGCTATACCGAATACTGGAAAGGGCTTTTAAGGGGCGATTTAGGCCTTTCTTTCCGTACGGAACGGCCTGTTGCCGATATGATTCTCGAACGCTATCCGGCAACGATAAAACTGGCCCTGGCGGCGATGCTCGTTGCTATCGGAATTGCTCTTCCGCTCGGTGTGCTGGCGGGAAGCCGCCGCGGCTCGATTATAGACAATTTTGCTTCATTTATTGCTCTGCTCGGCATTTCCCTGCCGACCTTCGTCATCGGACCTTTTCTTGTATATATTTTTGCCGTCAAACTCGGCTGGTTTTCACCGACGGGAAGCCTCTATCCCGAAGATATCGTACTACCGGCATTTACTCTCGGGGCAGCGCTTTCCGCAATTCTGACGCGCATGATACGTTCTTCGGTAATCGAGGAGCTCGGCGAGGACTATGTCAGAACGGCACGTGCAAAAGGGCTGAGTGAAAAAACCGTTATCTTGAAACACGTCTTGAAAAATGGCCTTATTCCCGTGGTTACAATCCTTGGGCTGCAGCTCGGCGTTCTTCTTGCCGGCTCAATCATTACGGAGAAAATTTTCAGCTGGCAAGGGCTTGGTTTATTACTTCTGGATGACGGCATTGCAAAGCGTGATTATCGTTTGGTTCAGGGCTGCGTGCTTGTAATCAGTATCACATATATCGTTGCTAACTTGTTTACCGACGCAGTTTACCGATGGCTGGATCCGCGCATCCGGCTTTCTTGATTGCTGCTTGATTGCTGAATGAATCGTCTCACATACATCGGCATCGCAATAGCTCTCGTCATCATATTGGCGGCGATTTTCGCCCCCTGGATCGCTACGCATGATGTAACGGCGCAAAATCTTTCCAATCGGTTCGCCGCTCCGTCGGCTGAACACTGGTTCGGAACAGATTCCCTTGGCCGGGATATTTTCTCCCGCGTGGTGTTCGGGGCAAGGATTTCCCTGGAAGTCGGGATAACGGTCGTTTTAGTTTCGGCCGCAATAGGGATCGTAATTGGTGCAGTTGCAGGCTATTTCGGCGGTTGGGTTGATGCCTTGCTTTCCGGCTATCTTTTCAACGTGTTTCTGGCTTTCCCGGGACTATTGCTTGCAATTGCACTGGTGGCATTTCTCGGCGCCGGTTTGGGAAAGATGATCCTTGCCCTTTGCATAATCGGCTGGGTCGGTTATGCACGCGTAATGCGCGGACAGGTCCTGAAGGTTCGTGAATACGAATTTGTTCAGGCAGCCCGTGCATTGGGCGCGGGTAATCTCCGTATTATTTTTACCCATATTTTGCCTAATTCGATACAGCCATTGATTGTTCAGGCGTCATTAGGCATGGCCGGCGCCGTTCTGTCGGAGGCATCGCTTTCTTTTCTTGGACTTGGTATCCCGCCGCCCGCTCCGAGCTGGGGAACAATGATCGAGGAAGCGCGAAATTACTTTGCAGTATATCCACACACGCTGTTGTTTCCGGGTCTGGCAATCGCGCTTACCGTTTTGTCGTTTAATTTTATCGGTGACGGCTTGCGGGAATATCTTGATCCAAAACAAAGGGAACGCTGAATAAAACCTGTTTCGGGGTAACCAATTCATTGCAAAAAGCATCATTTATTGCAATAAACCTATGTGGAGAAGAACAGCGAGCCTTTTTTTTCTACTTTGTCTTTCGATTTCAACGGTTTTCGCTCAATCGGGCCGTAAAATTACCCAACCGCCAAAACAGGAAGCTGAACAAACGGAACGGTTACCCGACTATTCTGAATCTACCCCGAAACCAAAACGCCCTTTGATTTATCCGAGGGGATGGAATTCCGATAAATCAAAAGCCCCCGCTCCCGTAATTGCCGATAAAACCGAAGATATTCCTGATGGTGCCGTGCGCGTCGAGACCAATCTTGTCATGATTCCCGTTTCGGTGTTTGACCGTAACGGACTTTATATACCCAATTTGCGGCAAAATGATTTTAAGGTATTCGAAGACGGAAAAGAGCAGGAGATTGCCTATTTCGGCCGTTCTGAAGTTCCGTTCACCGTTGCCATTCTGATTGATACAAGCCCTTCAACCGCATATAAAATCGACGAAATTCGCGAGGCTGCAAAAGCTTTTGTAGATCAATTAAAGCCACAGGATCAGGTAATCGTTATCGAATTTGACGGCAATGTCCACGTTTTGACTGAACGGACGTCTGACCGCCAGCAGATTTATAAAGCTATTAAACGTGCCGATTTCGGTGGCGGAACCGCTCTCTATGATGCGGTTGACTTTGCATTAGCGAAACGTCTTAACCGGATCGAAGGCCGCAAAGCGATTGTATTATTCACCGACGGCGTGGACACTCAATCGCGTAAATCGACTTACGATTCGACACTCGCTATCGCAGAAGAATCAGATGTCCTTATTTTCCCGATCTATTACAACACCTTTTTCGACAACAATCGCGGTATCTTTTCCCCTTTTCCGCCGTTGATCTCCATCGGAACCCCACGCGGGACAACGGCAGAAGAATATGCACTTGGCCGCAAATATCTGGAAGAGCTGGCAGATTACACCGGCGGAAGAGTGTTCCGTCCGGAATCAACGCCCGGCGGACTTCGTGCGGCTTTTGAGGGAATTGCGGAGGAATTGCGAAATCAGTATCAGATCGGCTACATCCCGGCCGAAGAAGGCAAGCCCGGTCAACGCAAACAAATAAAGGTAAGGGTCAACCGGCCAAATCTAATCGTAAGAGCACGGGACAGTTACATTGTCGGGGCGGCGACCGCTGCGAAATAGAAAAGGGTCCCGGGGAATTTTCCCGAAACCCTCAAAACTGGTGATCCGACCAGGACTCGAACCTGGGACCCAATGGTTAAAAGCCATTTGCTCTACCAACTGAGCTATCGGACCACAAACGGTTATTTTACATCGATTAGTGAAAAATGCAAATCGCCGGACGGCCATTTACCGATTCGGCCGATTAGAAAAACTGTTTAGGAAAACCAACCTTCCATTATTGAATTCTTCATAATTATCGTTTGATCTCTTTCCGGTCCGGTTGAAATAAGTCCGATTTCAACCCCGATTTCACTTGAAATGAATTCGACATAACGGCGCGCATTGGCCGGCAAATCGTCAAATGAAGTTATGCCTGCAGTTTCTGTTTGCCAACCAGGCAAAACCTCATAAACCGGTTTGATTTGTCTTAAATCGTTTGAGACGGCCGGAAATGTATCGATCCGCTTGCCGTCAAATTCATAAGCGACGCAAATCTTAATTTCGGGCAGTGCATCCAGAACATCCAGCTTTGTCAGAGCCATCGAGTCAAAGCCGTTAAGTTCCGCAGCGTAACGCGTGGCTACCGCATCGAACCAGCCGCATCTTCTCGGCCGTCGGGTAACCGAGCCGTATTCGTTACCGCGGCTTCTGATCAGATTTGCGATATCTTCTTCCTCGTCAATCATTTCCGTCGGAAAGGGTCCCTCGCCGACACGTGTTGCATAGGTTCGGACAATTCCGAGAACTCCCGATATGTGATGAGGCGGAATGCCTGCCCCGACGGATGCTCCGCCGGCTGTAGGGTTTGACGAGGTTACAAACGGATATGTTCCGTGATCAACGTCCAGCAAGGTAGCCTGAGCACCTTCAAGCAGTATTTTATGATTATTTTTCCGTGCTTCGGCTAAAAAATGCGATGATTCGCAAACGAATGGCCGCAAACGTTCAATCAAGGGTTCTACTTCAGCCAGGATTTCATCCGCTCTCAGCGGTTGATTGCCGTAAAGAACAATTATCCGGTTCGCCTCTTCAAGATTTCGTTCGACCCGCATCCTTAGTATCTCAGGTGAAAGAGCGTCAGCCACACGTATCCCGCGGCGGCCGGCTTTATCCTCATAAGCCGGTCCGATACCGCGAAGCGTAGTGCCGATTTTCTCGTTGCCAAGTCGTTCTTCCGATGTATGGTCAAGCGCTTTGTGGTAAGGCATTATCAGATGTGCCCTGGAGGAGACCTTTAGCCGATCCGGCGTAACGGGAATTCCCTGTTCGGTAATTTGGTCAACCTCTTCAAAAAATGCCTTTGGATCTATGACCATGCCGTTGCCAAGGACACAGATTTTTTCGGGATGTATGATACCGGACGGTAAAAGCCTGAGAACAAACGCTTTATCGCCTACGTAAACGCTGTGGCCGGCATTGTGTCCGCCCTGATAACGTGCGACTATATCAAATTTGTCGGCTAGTAAATCAACAACCTTGCCTTTCCCTTCATCGCCCCATTGGGCACCGATTATAACGATGATCATAAATGGTAAATGCGGCAAACGGGTATTTTATCAAATTTGTCCCAAAGCGGCATCATCAGCGGTAAAGATGTTTAGAGATTCAGAACCCTTTGATAGAGTTCGACGTATCTGGCAGCGGCATTTTCCCAGGAATTATCCGCCGACATTCCGTTGCGTCGCAGAATTGCGAGGGATTCCGGATCGGCATAGGCAAAGAGAGCTTCGTAAATTTTTTCGATAAAAGCAGCCGCATCATAGCGGGAGAATTTGAAGCCATTGCCCGTCTGATTTACCGCATCCCATTGTTGAACAGTGTCGTCCAGACCGCCGACAGCCCTGACAACGGGAATTGTCCCGTAACGCAATGAGTACATTTGATTTAGCCCGCAAGGCTCGAATTTCGAGGGCATAATGAAGAAATCTGACCCGGCTTCTATCAGATGTGCAAGCGGTTCGCTGTAACCACGATAAATTGCAACTTGACGCGGGGCATAATCGCGAAGCGCTTGCCAAAAGTCTTCATATCTTTTTTCTCCTGAACCAAGTGAAATTATAAAAGCTCCTGTTTCCAGGATTTCCTGTGCGGACTGTATTATCAGGTCAATGCCTTTTTGCTCCGTCAGCCGCGAAATACTGCCGATTAAAGGTCGTTCGGTTTCCGTTGGCAGCCCGAAACGTTGCAGCAGCGCAAGTTTGCATTTTTGTTTACCCTCCGGGTTATTTATCGAAAAATGTGCCGGCAGATCGGGATCGGTCTCCGGATTCCAGACTTCGTAATCGATACCGTTGGTAATGCCGACAAGACGATCCGACCGCTGCCTTGTCAGCCAGTCTAAACCGTAACCATATTCGGGTGTCTGAATTTCCTGTGCATAGCGCCTTGACACAGTCGAAAGAACGTCAGACACTTCAAGGCCGGCCTTCATAGCCGAAGCGTAACCATTGAAAGCAAAGGCGTTACGTGCCATTTCGCTGCCGAAACCGAGTTTCCGCAGTTCCGCTGGGTCAAATCCGCCCTGATACGCCATATTGTGGATTGAAAAAACGCTTCGTGTCCCGGACCAAAAGGAATCCCACGCCCGTCTTTCAATCAGTTCAACAGCCGCAAAACCGCAATGCCAATCGTTCAGATGCAGAATCTGCGGCGGCGGACCTAAAAGTTTGAGCAATTCGAAAACCGCCCTGCAGAAAAACGCAAATCTTTCATAATCTTCCCGAAAACCATAAATCGAATCACGGTGAAAATATGCCGGTGCATCAATCAGATAGGTTGGCGAGCCATTCGCTTCACTGTAAAAAGCCTTAGCGCGAAAGTTGCCGCCTCGCCACGGGACATTAAGTTCTTCGATTGCAATACTTTGGAGAAGATCGCCGCTTGTCTGAAGATAACATGGAGTTATCAGAACGGAATCAATGCCGATTTTTTTGAGGGCTTTGGGTAAAGCACCGGCAACGTCACCAAGCCCGCCGGTTTTTGAATAAGGTACGGCTTCGGCAGATATAATTGCTACACGCATAAATGGAATGGCCTGACCGTAAATAGTTAACCGTTAATCGCTGCTTAGGTCAAATACAGTAAAATATGCTTGGATTAAAAAACCGGAGGCCGGGATGGCCTCCGGTGCAATTGAAATCCCCGGGCAAACCCAATTAAAAGTTTATCCGGAGCATAAGGTCGATTTGCCGGCCACCAAGGTCGTTGGTAGTCGAAACGTCCTGATAGGCAGAGCCATTGCCGAGCTGACCAAAGGTTGCACCTCCGACGCCGACCGAAATAACATCGGCACCAAAGCCGCCAACACGGAAATTCGGAGCGTTCAAAAGATCAAGTGCCGTTACGCGAAATTCGATACTGCGTTTTTCGCCTACACGGAACTTTTTCATCAAGGTTGAGTCGATCTTGAAGAAATGCGGTCCGTAGAGGATTAGATTATTAAATCCGCATTCACCGACATATCGCGACACGCAATTTCCGTAACCGGCGGGAGCGATAAAGCGTCCCTGCGGTCCGCCTGTTCCATATGTCGTTCCGTAACCGCCATTTGCAGTATTCGCCACGTTTATATCGAAAGCCCTTTGCGTGTTTACGATAATATCAGCCGGCAGATACGTTACTACCTGTACGCCGTTTATTACCGTATTCTTATAGACTCCGACGGCTTTTTGCAATTCTTTCTTCGTCATACCTACAAGCTGTACGTTTCCCAGCGAGAAGGGCGAACCGCTCTGCCAACGAATGACGGGCAGTAATGTCCAGCCGCCTATCAATGCATCAACAAGGGGATTCGCATTCGAAAACCACATTCTGCCTTTTCCGAAAGGAAAATCATATGTGGCATCAAACTTGAAATTATGACGAATGTCGAAGGCCTGAACGTTCTTTGCAAGCTGCAGACCGTTTGGCCTTTGTGTAAATCCGGCAAACACCACGCTGCTCGAAGCATAAGCATTGGCCTGTGCTTTGGAGAAAACGTAGCTTGCCTGTATCCGCAACCCGTTGGAAAGCCGGCGGCGAAGTTCGATAACGCCGGAATCGTACCAGGTCTTATTACTGTTATCCACGGTAAATGACCCGTTTACGCCTGTTGTCGGGTTAACGTAAAAGAAATTTACGGGCAACCCGTTGGCAAGTGCATTATTACGACGGGTAGCGTTGTTCTCGAAACTCGTCCCGCTAAAGGCAAATATATTCGGATTGTTGCGTGAAAGGGCTGCAACAAGTGTCGAATTTGTGAAATTGGCAGCCGTATAGCGAGCCGGATTATTGGGGTCATAGTTTGCCGGCGTGTTGAAGTACGCAAGCATTATCGGAAGCGGCGATGTACCCGTACCGGGACCAAAATAGGCAAATGATGCGCCGCGGCCGGCGGCAATATTTGCATAAAGATTGGCCTGGGCACGAAGGAATTCATCGGCAAATCCATTTTCGATTGTATTGAATTCGTTAATGTTATATTGCCGCTGCAGGTCAACTCCGCGGTTTCCTACATAACGAATCTCGACCACGGTGTTTTTGTCGATTTCCCTTTGATAACCGAAACTGAACGAATGGACCATTCCTGTCTTCAGATTTGGATCAAAGGAATTAGTCGAATTGGCAGTGGTCAGTGCGATCGGGAAATTCGGTCTTGTTCCTATTATTCCCGGCGCCGGCGTAAGATTCGGATTGCCCGAATCCCTTAGATTTGTGCCGACCGTCAGATTACCGAGTGCAAGACTGCGGCTCAGTGATAAGGATCCGCCCGGATTCGAGCCGTAAATACTCTCCAGGAGGTCAAATCCTTCACGGACAAAAGCCAGGGAGTATCCGCCACGGAAAACGCTGCGGTCCCTTCCGCCGAAAATGCGTCCCAGGAGCCCTTTACCGTCAGAATCCGGACTCCACACTACACCGAAAGATGGTGCAAAATTGTTCAGGTCATCAGGGTAAGCCTTTTCACCTTTCTTGAGCGGTACTACACGAGGTGCGGTACCGGTCAGGACACCGGGCTTGAAAATATTTCCGGGACCCGAAACGCCATAAATCTGGTCATGACTTTCCAGCCGTGTATAAATTCCTTCACTGAGTGCTCTAAATGCTGATTGCGGCTGCCATCGGATGCCGAAATTGACGGTAAGATTCGGCTTCATTCTCCATGAATCCTGGATGTAGAGACCATAAGTGTTTTGCTTTGCGAGTCTGGATTGTTTTGCATTTTCCTGATAGGTTCCGTCCTCGGTCAGGTATGCTGTTGAGGTATATCCGGTAATCCGCCCGATCAGAACTGCATAAAGAGCTCTCGCTGCCGAGAGTTGGGTTGAAGTAGCTCCGGGTATGGTAGTCGTATTAAAGATTCCGAAAGCCGGATCAGTGGAATCAAGCCCGAAACTTATTGTCGGGACAATCCGCCCGATTGCCGAACCTTCCCTGCGGATCAGTTTCCATTGTCCGCCGAATCCAATGCTGTGGTTACCGATAATCCACGTTACATTGTCGGTCAGGTCATAGGTCGGTGTATTGCGGTCGCTGTAGGAATTGCGCGAATAGGGCGTTGTAATTCCCGCAGCACTTATATCGAGCAGAAAGCCTTTCGAATAGGCAAAATCGGCCGGAGAAATGCCCGCGCTAAATGTCGAAAGACCCGTTGAGACCGCATAACGAACCTCATTTACAACATTTTTTGAAAACGTCGAGCGTAAAGCGGTCGAATAGGAATCGCGGACCGAGCCCTGAGTATAGGATGGGAATCCCGGGAATCTCTCGTCCTGTGAGTTGAGAAAGTCCTTGGACGGAACGAAGTCCTGCTGATTGGTAACAAATTCAAGACTGTGATTTTTTGTCAGGTTGAAATCAAGCCTTAAGGCCAGAAATTTGCGAACCGAATCACCCGTTGGGCTGAAATTATAGTTGAACAGACCCGGCGAACCGGAAATCGGAGTTATTGTTCCCTCGCTGTTTACAGCAGTCCTGATGCGGCTAAGCATCGAAGCAATCGTAGGATCCGGCGTCGAAAGCTGTCCATTGGAGGCAGCTATGCTGTAAAGGTTTACCTGCTGGACATTGCCACCGACGATATATTGATAGATCCCTTGTTCCGCCAGCGGCGATAAAATGACGCGTGTCCTGGCCTGTGATTGCGGAAGTCGAAATTCTTCGTAGTTTACAAAGAAAAACCGCCGGTCACGGCCGGTGTCATACCACTGTTTGCGGCTGTCCTTGAAATTCAGAAAAGGAATCGGACCTCCGAAAGCGCCGCCGAATTGATTGAGCCGGATTTTCTGACGAAAAGCTTTGCCGTTTGAATCGCGCTGTCCGTCCCGGTTTTGATACCAGTAATTGGCATTCAGGCTTTCATCGCGATGCTGCCAGTAGAGTGTTCCGCGGTAATCGTTGGTTCCACGTCTTGTAACAAAACGTATCTGGATGGCACCGTCGCCTCCGGTCTCGGCTCCGGGATTTGCGGTAGATACCGTAACTTCCTCAATTGCGTCAACGCGCGGGCGGACATAAGTAAAATATCCGTCGCTTGAGCGCAGAAGGTTGTCCTGAACATCGACGCCGTCAATGGTAATCGAGAGGGCTCCTTTTGGCAGACCGTTGATCGAAGAGCGCCGCGGAGCTCCGACTGAAGCGGTTCCCGGCAAAAGACCTACCAAATCAAGGGCGTCACGCGATGCTGTAGGTGTTTCGTTAATTTGACGGCCGGTAATGGTAGTCCCAACAGTTGCAGTTTGTGTCTGCAGCACTTCCCCGCCGCTGGTTACGACTACCGTCTCGGTAACTTCACCGGGTTCAAGCACCGCATTGACCGTAGTCGGAAGCCCGACGTCAACTTTTACGTTTTCAACAATGGATTTTTTGAAATTCGCGGCTGTTATGGTTACCGTATAGACGCCTGTTGCCACAGATGGTATACGGTACGCTCCGCTATCGTTCGTCACGACAGTAAATTTTTGGCCGCCTTCGCCGGTTACCAGAACAGTAGCCGCCGGAACGGCAGCACCATTGGCATCAGTAATCGTACCGGCTATGGCTCCAGTGGTTTGTGACAAAACTGACGTCTGCAAAACCAAGAAAGCAAATACAACGGTTAAGAGACGTAAGCTTACTAGTTTCATTTCTTTCCTCCAGTTTATTTTGTTAAGGCACAGGTAGTTCAACCCCGAAACTACTAATGCCAAACCCCTTGTTCTTAGAAATATAAAAACGGTTAAATACTGAAATGAAACAAGTTAAACACTATCCCCACCGAAAACCAATTGTTCGGATTCCAGATCACTTGTATTGTCGGTTCAATGAGGTTCGGGGAACGATGAAAGTATTTTACACAGATTTTAAAATTTTCCAAGTGCAAACAGACAGAACAATCCCGTAACAAAAAAGCCGCGGTCATGTCGAGCCGCGGCAAAGAAATCAAGATTGTACAGATGTGTCTAGGATTGCATCGAAGCAAGAAATTCAGCATTGGTCTTTGTTTTGGACAGACGTTCCAGAACGACCTCCATCTGTTCGACGGGTGAGAGAGGGTTAAGCACACGTCTCATAACCCAAATGCGGTTGAGATCTTCTTTACTGATGAGCAGTTCCTCTTTTCGTGTTCCCGAACGTTGCAAATCAATAGCAGGAAAGAGACGTTTATCGCTGAGGCGTCGATCCAGATGGATTTCACAGTTACCTGTACCCTTGAACTCTTCGAAGATAACGTCATCCATTCTTGATCCTGTATCAATCAGCGCCGTTGCGATTATCGTCAGCGAACCGCCTTCTTCTATATTGCGAGCTGCGCCAAAGAAACGTTTCGGTCTCTGTAAAGCATTGGAATCAATACCGCCGGAGAGTATTTTGCCCGAGGGCGGAACAACCGCATTGTGTGCGCGGGCCAATCTGGTGATTGAATCCAGAAGTATTACAACGTCACGTTTATGTTCAACCAGACGTTTCGCTTTTTCGATGACCATGTCAGCAACCTGAACGTGACGCGTCGGAGGTTCGTCGAATGTAGAAGAGATTACCTCGCCCTTGACCGAGCGCTGCATATCCGTAACCTCTTCGGGACGTTCATCGATAAGCAAAACGATGAGAGTAGTTTCCGGATGATTTTGCGTTATAGAATTGGCGATTGTCTGAAGCAGCATTGTCTTACCGGTTCGCGGTGGCGCGACTATCAAGGCACGCTGCCCTTTACCGATAGGAGTAACAAGATCTATAACCCGCGCAGCAATATTATCCGGCCCAACCTCCATTTTCAGCTGCTCATCGGGATAGAGCGGCGTAAGGTTGTCAAAGAAAACCTTTTCACGGGATTGTTCAGGAGCCTCGAAGTTAATTGCTTCTACCTTGATCAATGCAAAGTAACGTTCGCCTTCTTTGGGAGGTCTTATTTGACCGGAAACCGTATCACCGGTTCGCAGATCGAATTTTCTGATTTGCGAGGGGCTGACGTAAATATCATCCGGACCGGGCAGATAGTTGTATTCCGGCGCCCTCAGAAAACCAAAGCCGTCCGGCAGCGTTTCAAGAACGCCTTCGGAAAAAATAAGACCGCTCTTTTCGGTTTGCGCGGCAAGCACCTTGAAAATGAGCTCCTGCTTTCGCAAACCGGTTGCTCCTTCAATGCCCATTTCCTTGGCAATATGCGTCAATTCGCTGATGGACATTTCCTTCAGCGTAGCAAGGTTGAGCATTTCCTGCCGCTCGCCATTTTGTTTTTCGCCGCCGGACTTTTCACCGTTACGCTTTTCCGATTCGGCTGCCGGTGCTTCCGGTTTTCCTTCAGATGAATCATCGGCTGGTTCTGCGGCGTTTTCTGCAGTTACCTCTAATTCCTTAGTTTCAGTAATTTCTGCGGTTTCGCCGTTTTTTGCTGCCTCGGTTTCTGCGTTTTTCTGTTCGTTTACTTTAATAGCCCGCGGCTTTCTTGTAGTTGAAGTTTTGGTTGCCATGATTGTGCGGTTAATGTGTCTTTATAAGAAAAATAATTTTGCGTGTCGTTTTCCACGCTTAGCAGTTTCAACAGTTTGATGAAGCGATGTGCACTCAAAAGACTCTGAAAACCGAAGGTGGAGAAAAATCGTCTGGAAATAATTGTAGTAAAAACTTGATCCGCAACTTGAACAGGAGCGGAAACCCACGATCATTTTCGGGATAACTTAATTTTTACTATAAATCGCGGATTAAAGCAACTAAAAATTAACGTTTTTCAAGCGTTGCCAATCGCTGATAAAATCGCTGACCAAAGGTCCTCTTTACCTTTTCCAGTATGAGAGGAATAGGCAATTACCCTTTCCGACGAAAGTGCCGCTTCGATTTCACGTAAATTTTTAAATAACCGGTTGGCAGAGAGTTTGTCGGATTTGGTTGCTACCACGATGCTCGGTTTAGAATTGTTTGCCAACCATTCATCCAATTGTAAATCCAGTTGCGTCGGGGGATGGCGTGCATCTATCAACTGAATACACAATGCAAGATTCTCACGCCGGCTCAGATAATCTTCCGCAAGTTTTCCCCAACTTTGACGTACGGTTTTTGGTGCTTTTGCATAGCCGTAACCCGGCAAATCAACGAAAACAAATTTGTTGTTGATTAAAAAAAAATTGACAGCCTGCGTACGCCCGGGCGTATTTGAGGTGCGGGCCAGATTTTTACGGCCAAGCAATGAATTTATCAATGAAGATTTGCCAACATTTGAGCGTCCGAGAAAAGCGATTTCCGCAAAATTCCCGGCCGGCCAGTCTTTTGGGGAAACCGCGCTCCGGATAAATTCGGCTGAAGTGATTTTCATCCCGCTTTGGCTGTTTGAAAACAAATCATTTATGCTTTATTCGATATTTGCCGAGATTTCGCTTACCCTGCGGTCATCTGTCCAAATCTGCGGCGTTTCTATTTTTGCCTCAACTCCGCCGGGTTCGATTGCATAGCGGAGCACTTCATCAATCGTATCAACCGAATGAATTGTGAGGTCGTCGCGAACCTCCTCCGGGATATCCGCAAGGTCTTTCTCATTTTCCTTGGAGAGGATTATTGTTTTCAATCCGAAACGGTGAGCAGCCAATAATTTTTCCTTTACTCCGCCAATTGGCAGAACTTTACCACGGAGAGTTATTTCGCCCGTCATTGCTACATCATGCCGTGCCCGACGACGGGTCAGAGCCGATACCATGGCGGTTGCAATGGTTATGCCTGCGCTCGGACCATCCTTGGGAATTGCACCTTCAGGCACGTGGATATGCAGATCCTTTTCACGAAAATCCTTGGGATCGATACCGAGCTCAACCGCACGTGAACGAACACAGGTCAAAGCCGCGCGTGCTGATTCCTGCATGACTTCGCCAAGCTTTCCGGTGAGCGTAATTTCTCCTTTTCCATCAACCAGCGTGGCTTCAACCTGCAAGACATCTCCGCCAACTTCTGTCCAGGCAAGGCCATTTACCAGACCTACTTCGCTTTTACGTGCAATATCCTGTTTGCGGAATCGGATAATACCCAGCAATTCGCGGACCTTTTCTGCATCTATAATCACACGGAAACTTTCTTTATCATCGGCTGCGACATATTTACGTGCAATCTTTCTAAGGCAGGCACCGATTTCTCGCTCCAGATTTCTGACGCCGGCTTCGCGTGTGTAATGGCGGATAATCTCCAGTATTCCGTCATCGGTAAATTTAACTTTTTCGGGTTCAATTCCGGAATTCTCACATTGTTTCGGTATCAAATGTCGTTTGGCTATTTCAGCTTTTTCGCGTTCCGTATATCCGGAAAGATGCAGTATCTCCAGCCGGTCTTGCAAGGCAGGAGGAATCGTATGAAGCACATTTGCCGTAGCAATAAAAAATACATTCGAGAGATCGTAATCAACATCGAGATAATGATCACGAAAAGTGTGATTCTGTTCCGGGTCCAGCACTTCTAAAAGCGCAGCCGACGGATCGCCGCGGAAATCACGCCCGAGCTTATCAACTTCATCAAGCAGAATGACGGGATTGACCGTGCCGGCCCGTTTCATCAATTGAACTATTTGACCTGGCAAGGCACCGATATAAGTTCGCCGATGTCCGCGAATCTCGGCCTCGTCGTGGACGCCTCCGAGCGCAAGCCGAACAAATTTACGGCCTGTTGCCCGTGCAATAGATTTCCCGAGTGATGTTTTACCTACGCCCGGAGCACCGACGAAACACAGAATAGTTCCCTTTGGATTTTTGACCAATTGTCTGACGGCAAGAAATTCAAGGATGCGTTCCTTTATTTTTTCAAGGCCATAGTGGTCTTCATTGAGTGTTTCTTCAGCCTGCTTAAGGTCATTTACCTCCTCTGAACGTGTTTTCCATGGGACATTCAGCAGCCATTCTATGTATGTCCGGGAAACGGTGCTTTCAGCGGACATTGGAGGCATTACTTCCAGCCGTGCGATCTCCTGAAGCGCTTTTTCCTTCGCTTCGGCAGTCATGCCGGCTTCCTCAATTTTTTTCTTCAGTTCATCGAGTTCAGCTTTTTCGTCCTTGCGGCCCAGCTCTTTGTGAATTGCCTTGATTTGCTCGTTCAGATAATATTCCCGCTGGTGCTTGTCCATTTGTTTCTTGGTGCGGGCATGTATTGCTCGATCGAGCTGGCGTTTCTCGATCTCGGTTTCAAGTATATCTATCAGAATTTGAAGCCTCGCCGGAACACGGAGAGTCTCGAGCAGTTTCTGCTTCTCCGGTACGGTAATCCGCAGATGCGAAGCCATTGAATCCGAGATTTGGGCTGCAGATACTCCGCGCAGAGATGTATGCAAAGCGTCAGTATAAACATCAGGCGAGATTCTCAGCAGCTGTTCTACCAGGTTCTGAATTTTTTGCAAAAGAGCATCTGTCTGGTAACCGGATTCTTCCATAGAGGGAAGCGTACGAACCAGAGCACGAAAAACCCCGTCAGAATTCTGTTCAACCTTAACCGAAGATCCGCGATCACGGCCCTCCACGACGACTTTGATTTGTCCATTTTCCTGTCGCTGGGCCTGAAGAATCCGTCCGATTGTACCAATTTCATAAATTTCCCGGGCCGTAGGTTCGTCAACAGTTGCGTCGAACTGTGTTGCCAGGAAAATCTCGCGGCTACCGGCCATTGCTTCTTCCAAAGCCTTTACTGAGCTGGGTCTTCCGATTTTGAATGCGACCTTCGTAAAAGGAAAAATTACGACGTCGCGGATCGGTACCATCGGAAGCATTTTAAGATCGGAGGGCATTTGATCGCTGAATTCTTGCATAATCTCCTGGGGAACGCTCGACAATGAACTGCCGGATTTGTCAATCGGATAAAACTATTTACTCAAATTCAGACGCGAAAAGCAATACGGATTTGCTGTTACTCTTGTCGCGTCACTTTTAAGATAGTTTCATAAAATTATCATTAAGCCAGATTTTCTAGTTTTTTTTAACGCGGATTATTCATATCTTATGCCTTCTTATTACTGAACTTTTGAAGAAGTATTAACTGCAAATTCCAATTTTACCAATCGTCTAAGTGCCATTGGATTTGGCAAAAACTTTTTCTCGGAGGAAAAACAATGTCGATGTACAAGGTTAGCCCGCCCGTCGCGCCGCGAAATCAGCCTACAAGCACTACCTGCTGGTACACTTGCCTGCAAATGCTTTTCGAATGGAAGAAAAAAGATCCATCCAAGATAATTCCCACAATGGACACATCACCGGATTTATTTCCATATTATATGCTTGAAAACGGAATCGCGCCCAGCGAATGCAAACCGACGGCCAAGGTCTTAGGCCTTGGATATGCAGGTGACGGAGATACTTATCCGGATGTACTTGCAAATGCTCTTAAGTCGCATGGGCCATATTGGGTCGCGGGCATGTGGACTAAAAATTATTCTCATGTAATTGTCGTTACGGGCTGCGACCCCGATACAGGAGCGATCAAATACATTAATCCCTGGTGCAATTATGATTTATCGGAATCCATTGCAGATGTAGATTGGCTAAACGCGCGCGGCAAAGTCTGGAAATCTACCCTCGGCAGTATGATGTATTGGGTGTAAATTTAGTTATATCAGCAGTTTACGCAGCCTCTTCCATTCTAGGTGCGACTACATCAAAAGCCGTTGATTTCTTTTCAACCATATCCCGTGTGATAACGATTTCACTAATCTGTTTTTCCGTGGGAATGGTGTACATGGCATCAAGCAGAATCTCCTCCATGATCATCATCAGACCACGTGCACCGACCTTTCGACGATGTGCCTGTTGTGCAATGGCTCGAAGTGCATCATCCGTAAACTTAAGACCGACGTTGTCAAACTCAAATTTACGCTGATACTGTTTGACCAAAGCGTTTTTTGGCTCAGTCAGGATTTTGACAAGTGCGTCTTCATCCAATGGCAGAAGCGTGGTTACAACCGGAAGACGCCCAACGAATTCCGGAATGAGTCCGTAATGCATCAAATCCTCGGGTTCCAGATTTGCAAGCGCCTCCTGCTGCCTTAGCCGGCTGGATTTGATGTCTGCCTGAAACCCCAATGATTTATTGCGAAGCCGTTTTTCGACAACTTTCTCAAGGCCAATGAATGCTCCGCCGCAAATAAAGAGAATATTGGTCGTATCCAACTGTGTAAATTCCTGCTGCGGATGTTTGCGGCCGCCTCCGGTCGGGATATTTGCTATCGTCCCTTCGAGTATTTTCAGCAATGCCTGCTGTACACCTTCGCCCGAGACGTCACGCGTAATTGAAGGATTATCATCTTTACGACAAATTTTGTCGATTTCGTCAATGTAAATGATTCCCTGCTGTGCTTTTTCAATATCGTTGCCGGCGGCCTGGAGCAGACGCAGGAGAATGTTCTCTACGTCTTCGCCTACGTAGCCGGCCTCTGTCAGACTTGTAGCATCAACAATACAAAAAGGGACAGAGAGAATTCTGGCCAGGGTTTGTGCCAGAAGTGTTTTTCCCGTACCGGTGGGGCCGATAAGCAGAATATTCGATTTCTGCAGCTCGATGTCGCCCCGCCTCTTGTTAAGTTCCAGCCGTTTGTAATGCTGATATACTGCAACGGCGAGACGTTTTTTCGGCTCATCCTGACCGATTACATAATCATCGAGGAATTTCTTTATTTCGGTTGGCTTGGGAAGTGTGGTTCGCGTAGCGGTTGTTTCGCTTTGCTCATCATCATTGATGATCTCATTACAGATATCAATGCATTCATTACATACATAAACGCCGGGACCGGCAATCAGTTTTTTGACGTCATTTTGGGATTTGCCGCAAAATGAACAACAAAGTAATTCTTCAGGCCTGCGAAAATTTGCCATAAACTCCCCGGAAATTCCATACAGGGTTGAAGCAACACGAATCTTGTGTTACTTCTCCCTGTGTTCGATAACCTCGTCAATCAAACCGTATTCTTTTGCCTGTATCGGCGAGAGAATGCGGTCACGTTCAACGTCTTTTTCAACTTGTTCAAAAGTCTGGCCGCTGTGAAGAGCAATTATCCGCGAGGTCATTTCACGCATTCGCAGAATTTCTTCAGCCATAATGCGGACATCCGTGGCCTGCCCCTGTGCGCCGCCGGAGGGTTGGTGAATCAGTATCCGCGAATGAGGCAGTGCGAACCGCTTGCCTTTTGTACCTGCGGCCAAAAGTAAGGCTGCCATTGACGCACATTGGCCGACGCAGATCGTCGTTACGTCGTTTTTTATGAACTGCATCGTATCGTAGATCGCCATCCCGGCCGTAATCGATCCGCCCGGACTATTGATGTATAAATTTATGTCGCGTTCCGGATCTTCGGCTTCCAGAAAAAGAAGCTGCGCTACGATTAAATTTGCAATCGTGTCGTCAATCGGCGTACCGATAAAAATAATGCTGTCTTTGAGTAGCCGTGAATAGATGTCAAAGGCTCTTTCGCCTCTTGACGTCTGCTCGACTACCATAGGAACTAATGCCATATTTGTACTCCGCTGGCCAATCTTGAAGTATTAGGTGAACTCTTTGATGCTAAACCATTGAGGCCTTTGCCGATTAAGATTTTACATTTTACTGCCGGAAAAGCAAAATGCAATGTTTCCTAAAAAAGGTTTGCCTGTTTTCACCAGCAGTAAGTATTCCGCTATTTAAATCATTCATCGGCTGATTTTGCCTTAGCTGACGCCTTCGAACTGCCTTTTTTTGCAGTGCGTTTAGGTTTCGTTGTTTTCTTGGACGCGGCATCATCTTCCGAACTTACTGGCCGATCTTCCGGCTTGCCGGTTTCCTCCGGTTCGGCCTGCAGTTCGCTTTCTTCGCGCCACTCTCCTTCGCTGACCTTTATTTTTCCGACAAGTGCCTCAATTGCTTTGCGCGTTTTAAGATTATGTTCAATCTGTCTGAGACCTTCTTCGTTACCGAGAGATTTTCTAACGTCCTCGGGCGTTACGCGATGATAAGCGGCAATGTCTGCTATTTCAGCCTCTACTTCTTCCGGGCCCACAGAGATTTTTTCAAGTTCGGCAATTTTGCCTAAAAGCAAAGCACCGCGAACTTCACGCTCGGCACGCTGCATCAATTGACCGTAAAGCGAACCCAGAAAATTTTCATCAAGGTTTGAAAGGTCAGCTCCTTTCTGACGCAAATCCTGCACAAATTCATTGAGAAGTACCTGTGTCTGATTTTCGACCAAAGCTCGCGGAACCTCAAAGGAATTACTCTCAATCATTTTTGCCATTGCATCGTTTCGGACTTTGGCATCGGCTGAAGATTTCGCATATGCCTCGAGGTCAGCCCGAAGCTTGTTTCTCAAATCTGCGATCGTATCAACACCGACATCAAGGCTTTTGGCCCATTCATCATCCGCTTTCGGGAGTTCGGTACGGCCTACATACCTGACCGAGGCCTTATAGTGGACTGTTTTGCCGCGAAGTTGTTCAGCCGAATAGTCTTCCGGATAGGAAACCGTAAATTCGCGAACATCTTCGGCACGGACACCCAGGAGATTGTCGGTAAATGTCGGGTCTATATTTGCATCACCAAGTTTGATTTCAAGATCCTTTGCAACTACAGGCTCTTGACTTTCGCCATCTTCGATTGTTCCTTCCAGATCCACAATGACCGTATCGCCGTCTTCGGCAACCCGATCTTCTACCGGGACCAGTGAAGACTCACGCTGCAGCAGATGAGCTATATAATCGTCAATATCCGATTCGGAAACGGGTCTGACACGACGTTCTACTTCAATTGTAGAGAAATCCGGTGTCGGAATATCGGGCATGACCTCAAAGTGTATGTGAACATTTATCGGTTCACTGCCATCCACCTTGACCGTATCAAAATTCTCGATATGTACCTGCGGCTCGCTGATCGGCTTTACGGACAAATCCTCCATTGCCTTTGCCGCGGCATCCGCAACCACCATCTGCAATACATCGTTTCGGATTTCGTCCTTATATCGGAGCCTTACAATGTCCGTCGGCGGCGGCACGCCTTTACGAAAGCCGGGTATGTTTGCTCGTGTAGCATAGCGACGCGTAACCGTATCATAAGCCGCTTTTATGGCGGCCGGTTCTATTTCAAAATGAATTTCCCGCATCGTTTGCGAGATTTCTTTAAGTTCTGTTTTCATCACTGCTTAAATCAGAAGAATATCTGACCGACGGGGAAAAGTCGAATCAATAATAGCGATGGCTGGTTATAAAACTTTCCGAATATATAAAAATGGTGCCGAGGACGAGACTCGAACTCGTATGCCTTTCGGCGCCAGATCCTAAGTCTGGTGCGTATACCAATTTCGCCACCTCGGCATCAAACAACTGCTGCTCATTTAAGAGCGCATCTATTTTGATGAATACAGAATACCATCGGGCAGCGAAAAATTTCAAAATCATTCGGAAGCCGGCTGATTTAGAATCGTATTAACTTCGGTTTTGGTTAACTTCTATTTGTGCAGATATTTCTTTTCATATTCATCCCATGTGAGCGAGAAATCCCGTTCATCAATTTCGCCATAGACAGATCCGTGCCCGACAAACCTGTCTTCCGCCCTGCGAAATAGTCTAAATCCTCCGTATCCGACCGCAGCGAGCAGCCCGATCCAGAAGCCATACCATAAAAGCGATGTAATTAGTCCAAACAGCCACAAAAAGAACATTGCTCCAAAAATAAGCCCGAGCAGGATAAGAATAAACTTGATAAAATCCATTTTCTTACCTCCATTTCACTACTTGCAATCAAATACGAATTTTCCCCCGTTAAGTTCATTTTTCGCAATAAATTATCTGCATTATCAATGAATTCGAAATTTCCTTTAACATCAGCACTGTCGTATAATTTTGCCGGATATAATGATTCCAAGTTATATATTTCAGGTTCAATTACACATTTAATTTTGAATACCAGACATCTTAAAGTTCAGGAACTAGCCAAAATTATCGGGGCGGAGATCATCGGCGCCGGTCAACTTTCAGCCGCTGATATAACCCATGATTCACGAATGGTTACACGTGATTCGATATTCGTTGCAATCAAAGGCTCGACAGTTGACGGTAACCGTTTCATTGCAGATGCATTAAGGCGAGGCGCCATCGGCATAATTTCCGAATCAAATCCTACGATAGATACGGGCGATATCTCATCCATTTCCGGGAATACGAAAGCGCCGCTTTCCGCGAATGACTATTTATTTGCCTGGCTCAAGGTAAAAAATGCCCGTGAAGCCCACGCGAAAGCCGCTGCTGCAATTTTCAGCGAACCCTCTCGCGACCTCGACCTAATTGGTATCACCGGCACCAACGGCAAAACGACCACGACCTATCTCTGTTTCGCTCTCGCGGAAGCCGCCGGCGCCAAACCGGCAATGCTGACTACGGTCGAATACAGAATCGGCGACCGTTCGGAACCCGCCGTGAGGACAACCCCCGAAGCCTCGGATACTAACCGCTTTTTACGGCAAGCCGTTGATGAGGGCTGCAAGATGGCGGCAATGGAAGCTTCTTCACAGGCATTGGATCTCAGACGTTGCGATTGTCTCTTTTTCCGCGTCGCGATTTTTACCAATCTTACGCAAGATCATCTGGATTATCACGGCACGATGGAGAATTACTATGACGCAAAAAAACGCCTTTTCGACGGCCGTTTAGGCGAACCGCCGCCTGCGGCAGTAATCAATATTGATGATCCGTGGGGACGCCGTCTTTCCGAGGAGATTCGCGGTACGGTAAAACGCGTGATTACAATCGGAATTGAAAATCAGGCGGATTTTACCGCAAAGGATATACGGGTATCGCTGCTCTCGGGCACAAGTTTTGAAATGCAGGCGCCGTTTGGCAATATCCATATCAATTCTCCTCTTGTCGGTCGTCCTCATGTTTACAATATGCTGGCCGCAAGCGCGGCGGCTTTCGAATGCGGCCTGACAGCCGAAACAATAATTTCCGGATTGGAAAAATGTATCGGCGCACCGGGTCGATTCGAACGTGTCCGTGAACCCGCGCCATTCGCAGTAATCGTAGATTACGCACATACTGATGATGCTTTGCTCAACACTTTGAAAACTGCCCGGGAACTCGCAACCGGTCGCGTAATAACCGTTTTCGGGTGCGGTGGTGACCGCGACCGTGCAAAGCGTCCTTTGATGGGACGCGTGGCGGCTCAAAACAGCGATATGGTAATCATCACGTCGGATAACCCCCGAACCGAGGATCCCTTGAAAATCATTTCGGAAATCGAGGCCGGAATGGCGGAATCAAATGTCGAAAAACGTGTAATCTCGGATCGGCGCGAAGCAATCAAGACTGCAATTTCACTTGCACGGGAAAACGACGTTGTCATCATTGCCGGCAAAGGCCATGAAACATACCAAATAATCGGCAATGAAAAATTTCATTTCGATGACCGCGAGGTTGCTGCCGAATTTATTCGTTTGCTGGGAGAATAATTTGCTTCCGATTATTGCTCTTTTCGGCTTAATCAACCGGGCGATTCTCCTCACCCTCAAGAAAGCCGCGCAGAATTTGTGACTGCGCCGGTGTGAGTTCAATAAACCGCACGGCAAATCCGATCTCAAATGTGTAGTTGGCTATTTCGCCGCTGAACTGAATTTCCATCCCATCACCAATGGGGAGAAAAAGCGAGATTCGTTCGCCATTTTCCACTTCGACCCCGCTAAGAATAAAACAGCCATTTTCGCTAATGTCGCTGATAGTGCCGCGATGCCTGCCGGAATGATTTTCCCATTCCAGATCTATATTGACGCTGTAGCGTTTGGAGCTGCGGCGGTCACCGCCGCGTCTGCGATCACGTATCTCTCTGCTGTTCATTGCTTCGTTTCTCCTTTGCTGCTGCCGCTTCGATTTTCCAGGTAATAATAAACCGGCAACCCAATCAGGATAATACCAATTCCAATAAGCGAATTGCGCGGGCTGTTAAGAAGCGTCTGGATCAGGAGTGCTACCGCCACCAACAGAAATAGTACCGGAACAAGAGGATAGCCCCATACTTTGTACGGACGTTCCATTTCAGGATAGCGTTTGCGATAAATAAAAATTGACGACGCCACCAAGGCGTAAAAAATCCAGGAAGCGAAAATAACGTAATCCGTCAGTGTGTCAAATGATCCTGAAAGTGCCAGGATAGATGCAAGCGCACCTTGGGCAATCAGAGCGGGTACCGGCACACCTGTAATAGAAAGGTCTCCGAGACGTGGCAGCATTAGCCCGTTTCTGGCCATCGCAAATGGAACACGCGATCCTGAAACAATTGAGGTGTGAAGTGTACCGAGCGACGAAATCATCAGGCCTACGGTAAAAATGGTAACGGCAGCCGCACCCCCGATAGTAATGAATTTACTTACCACTACACTGGCAACGGACGAATCCTTCGAAACGGATCCGATGGTTGCAGGGTCGAGAATGTAAAAATAAGCCAGATGAATCGAAAGATAGAGGGCAATTACCAGCAGTGTGCTCCCGATTATTGCAATCGGAATGTTTCGGCCCGGATTCTTTACCTCCCCGGCAACGAAACCTAAATTGTTCCATCCATCATAACCCCAAAGCGCTCCCAGCATTGCTGCTCCGAAACCGGCCGTGAATGAGTAACCGGCAGCACCGTATCGCACCGCATTATCCACACCATCGCAAGCGGCACCGGCAGCATTCATCGAAAAATGCGAAAAATCCCCGCCCGAAACAAAAATAAATGCGCCAAGTCCTACAAATACAATAAGGCTAATCTTTACTCCTGTCAGAAAAGTCGCAATCTGGCCGCTTAGTGAAACCGATGCGCAATTCAATGTGGTAAAGATAATAATCATCATTACCGCAATGATCTGCAGCGAAGAAATTTCTATTGCCGTACCAAAAATCGGTATCGAAACCAGGGTATGACGTAGCGAACCGCCCATAAAATCGTTTAAGGCCCCGGAAAAAATCACCGCGACGGAAGCCTGAGAACCCGGTTTGGCGATCAGCATCTGCATCCAGCCGAAAAGAAAGCTGGAAAGACGGCCGTAGGAATCACGAAGAAAAACATATTCACCTCCGGCCTCCGGTTTCATGGCTGTCAATTCCGCATAGGTCAACGCTCCAGCAAGAGTCAGCATGCCGGCTGCTGCCCAAGCCGCCAGGACCCAGACAGGTTCACCGAGATTACACGTCATTACCCGTGCTTTAAGAAAAACACCTGTGCCGATTACATTGCCTATAATTATCGAAATTGCGGCAATTAGTCCCAGCCCTCTTACCAACGTCCGCGTTTGTTCCGAATTCATCGTCATATACCGATTGCACACCAATTGCCGTAAACAGCCCGCAACATATTACGCGAATTATCGCCGCAAGTGAAATTCCCTGACGCCGGACGGCGGCGTGATATTATCGAATGCGTGAGTGTTTCCTCTGCAATTGCCGATAAGATTGCTTCGGAACTTTTAAGCAGGTCTGACACATCCGGCATCTGCATTCTCGACAGTTGCGGTGTAGGGCCACGCGGACGGAATCGTTTTATTGCAGCGTCTGAGCCATCTGATATCTTCAAAATCAATTCCCGCAATCCTCTTGAAACACTGGCCGCAATTGAAGAGGTTAGCCGGCTGAATAAACCTGTTGTATTCACACTTTCATATGATTTTGGGCTAAAGCTTCAAGGGATTTCATCACGGCATGAACCGAAATCAAGCGAACCCGATCTGTTTTGTGCGGTTTATGATTCGGCGCTGATCTTTGATTATGACTCAGGGCAATTATCTTCCTGCGGCATGGAATCGAAACCAGTAAATATTTGGCATCAGATTGATCCGGACCGACAAAGAAGTCAGAACGAAATACCCCGAAATTTGCCGCCCGAATCAATAACTCCGGTACCGGACGGCACCGAATACCTTCGGCAAATTGAAGAAATAAAAGAACTTATACGAGACGGTGAGACATATCAGGCAAACCTGACACGCAAATTCCATATTAAATTCAGGCAGGACTTTCTCCCGGGCAATATCTTTTTGTATGGTAGAAAACATCACCCGGCTGCATATTCAGCTTTTATAGATCGAGGTGATTCATCTGTCGTTTCCCTCTCGCCGGAATGTTTCTTCTCTGTCCGCGGACAAAAAATACTTGCTTCACCTATCAAGGGAACCCGTCGTCGCACCGCAGACAAAACGAGCGATCGCGATATTATTGAAGATCTTTCTTCAAGCGAAAAAGACCGTGCGGAAAACATTATGATTGTTGATTTGTTGCGTAATGACCTTGGGAGAATTTGCGAGTTTGGGACCGTTCGGGCTGAGTCTCTTCTTGAAATAGAAACCTTACCAACGCTTTTCCACCTTGTTTCACATATTTCAGGTAAATTGCGCGGCGGTGCCGGACTTTCAGATATACTTAAAGCTCTTTTCCCCTGCGGGTCAATAACCGGTGCACCTAAAATCAACACAATGAGCATTTTAGATCGTCTCGAATTATCACCGCGCGGACTTTCTATGGGAGCAATCGGGCTGATATTGCCAAGCTCCAAACCGCGACGGCCTGAGATAGACGTAAGCGTCGCGATTCGCACGCTAGTCTGTCAAGGAAATCTGGGAGAATTTAACGTAGGAGGGGGAATCGTGATAGACAGCGACCCCGCGGCAGAATTCAATGAAACCGAAACGAAGGCGACAGCCCTTCTGGCGTCTTGCGGCGTAAATTTTCCCGAACCGGATCAAAACACCTTATTAAATAAATAGTGACTATCTTACTGCCTTTTATGGCCTTGCCTGTGTTATTATTAAGATGGTCGTCCGACCTTGCTAATCAGGTGCCTCTCCCGATCGAAACAGTCGATGGCAAATTACTACGAAATCCTGAAAGTTTCACCAAAAGCCACCCAGACCGAGATTAAATCTGCGTACCGGAGGCTTGCACGTAAATTGCATCCGGATAAAAACAACGGCTCGCCGGAAACAGCAATAGAATTTGCAAAAATAGCTGAGGCATATGAGGTACTAAGTGATCCGAAAGAACGGGCGTTATATGATCAGAGGCTTTTAACCTTTCAATATCAGAAACTTCAGTCCGGAGATTCCGTATTCGCTTCGTCAAATTCACACGCACAGCGATGGCGGCGGCTGGTTTACGAGCATCGCTATAATGAAATCATCGACCGTATGATTGCCGAAGAACGCCGCGAGTCACTGGCCCTCCAGAAGGCCATTTTCCCGACGGTTGCCTTGTTCGTCTCCTGTCTGGCAGTCGCTCTGGTAAAACCGCAAATATATGAAAACTCAACAATTATCGGAAAAATTGTGCTTATTTCGCTGTTTATTGCTGGTGTAATACATCTGATCGGCCGCCTGCGCGATGCATTGGATAGATTCACCTATTCACCCGATGAAATTCATGAATCCATCCTCGATGACGCGGAAAGAAAAATTAAGCCGGTCTCTCGGCCTGCAGCTACAGCTTTTCTCATTTTAGGGATTATTCTGAGTTTTTCGGCCGGAATGTTGATCGGCAGCTACGTGGATTTTTCGCATGCCAGTTTGGGATTTGTGTTTTCCGATAGTCTGAAGCCGGAATTTATATTTTATCCGCCGATTTTTGTTCTCATCGTTGACGCAATGCATGGAATTGCCTCGCATGCGGAATTTTAGCGGATAGACTTGACAATGGCCTTGCAATACGCTAGTTTTAGTAGTTTCTATTGCTCCGGGCCTTGGGCCTGAACGACGTTGGATTTATTAAGTAGATTATGGCAAATCATAAATCAGCAGAAAAACGAGTTCGTCAAAACGAAAAACGCCGAAAAATAAACCGGGCTAACCGTAGCAAAGTGCGTACGCAAATCAAAAAATTGCGTGCGGCGATTGCACACCATGATAAAGAACAAGGTACGGCACTTTTGAACCCGACAATTTCTTTGATTGATAAAGCTGTTAATAAAGGCATTATCCACAAAAATACTGCGGCGCGTTATAAATCACGTTTGACCAAACACGTAGCGAATCTGGCGTAAGCGATTCCTCCTCCTTAGTGTACTCCTTCTAATACGGAAACAGGCCAAACAGAGCTTGTTTCCGTAATTTTTTCTTCCGCCGCACGCAGTGGTGCAAGCGTCTGCAGGTTTTCGCGGATTTTGCATTTTGCTACAATTTGCCGCGTGATGTCCCGTAGAAATTATAAATATTACGATTTGATAATGGCGGCTTTCGTCGCCGTCCTCCTATCGGCAAACCTGATCGGCGTTCAAAAAGTTACTTACGTTGACCTCCCTGTTATTGGCCGATACACATTCGGCGCCGGGGTGCTGTTTTTCCCTATCAGCTATCTTTTCGGCGATATACTGACAGAAGTATATGGCTACAAACGTTCGCGAAGAGTTATCTGGGCAGGATTCGGAGCACTTTTCTTTGCTTCGGTGATGGCAACGATAATTACGACTTTGCGGCCCGCAGAAACAATGCCGGAGGCCCAGATTCAGGCCGTAAACCTTATTTTCGGGCAGACGCCGCGCATCGTCGTAGCATCACTTACGGCATTCTGGATCGGTGAATTCGTAAATTCCTACGTCCTTGCAAAAATGAAAATCTGGACTTCCGGCCGCTTCCTGTGGATGAGGACGATCGGATCTACGATTATGGGTGAAATTGCGGACTCAGCCGTCTTTTATCCGGTAGCTTTTTTTGGAATTTGGTCTAATGAGCAGCTTTTGGCTGTCATGGTCGGCAATTATTTCATCAAAGTTCTTTGGGAAACAATTGCGACGCCATTTACCTACATAATTGTAGGATTTCTCAAAAAAGCGGAACATGAAGATTATTACGACCGGGATACAGACTTTAACCCGTTCAGTCTTGAGACTTAAAAAAGCGAAATGCAAATTCGCCTCGATACACCGATAATCGATTTACACCGCTTCAAGATTGGCAGGCTTTCACAGGCAGCCTCAGCAAAACTGGCATCTGCGATTGCGGCTCACGCAATGCTGACTGAGCCCGCAAATGCAACTGTAGCAGATTTGCTTTCTTATTTGCCTGTCAGATATGAAGACCGAAAAGGATTTGTCAGGACAGAAGATTTATCAGACGGCGCCGAAGCATCCGTTGACCTGACCGTTCGTGTCGCCGGAGCTTTTCAGGTGCGCAGCCGACGTTTACCGAAATCAAATTCACTTTACATTTTCGAAATATCTGCAACCGATAGTGAGCAACCCGCGCGACCTGTCATCGTAAACTGGTTCATTTCCGGCAAAGCAGCAAAACCTGTTATCGAATACTATACGAAAAAGTTTGCACGCGGCGTGAGGTTTGCCGCTTACGGGAAATGGAACTGGGACACGCGACGCGCTACTTTTTGTCTGACTCCAAACCGGCCCGACGAAATAGAAATACTGCAAGCGGCCGAAAATGATACCGCGCCGGAAACGGAGGCAGAAACAGAAATAAATTCCGATACGGTTAAGACAGTTCACAGCGGTAGATTTGTACCTATTTACCGAAAACTCGGAACATTTTCGGGAAAGCGCGTCCGGGAAATCATTTATGATCTGCTGCAAAATATTGACCCCGAATCGGTTACGGAAAGTCTGCCTGCTTTTGTCATTCGTGACCTCTCATTACCAACGCGATTACTTGCCTTAAAAGAAGCGCATTTTCCGCCCGATAATGCAGATCCTGTCGAATACGTCAGATTTCGTTCACCGGCACAGAGACGTTTGATATTCGAAGAATTTTTCGACCTCTCTTTCGCTCTTCTGTTGCGTAGGGGAATTCGTAAACGTTTAAGAAAACAAGCGGTTATTGAACTTCCGAAAGCAGTAAAAAAAGAAATAGCTTCGTTGCTTCCATTTAAATTGACCGAAGCTCAGCGTCGTGTAATTCGCGAAATTTTCGACGATCTATGTTCTGAAAATCAGATGCACAGATTGATACAAGGCGACGTGGGCTCCGGAAAGACGGTTGTTGCATTTCTAGCTGCAGCCGCAGTGATGGAAAACGGATATCAGGCCGCATTGATGGCACCGACCGAGTTGCTTGCCGAGCAGCATTTTAGAAATGCCGTTAAGTTTTTTGAGCAAACAGGATACCGGATCGAATTACTAACCGGCAGTTTGTCCGCAAAGAAAAAACAAGAGGTGCGCCGCGCGGCCGGGAGCGGCGAAGCAGATTTCGTTATCGGAACGCATGCACTTATCAGCGGCGGAACCCGATTCTCTTCCCTTGCCCTTGCAATAATTGACGAACAGCATAGATTCGGCGTTCTGCAGCGTGCCGAATTGGCTCAGAGTGGTAATACTCCGGATGTTCTTATAATGAGTGCAACGCCCATTCCACGCTCTCTGGCAATGACAGTTTACGGTGACCTTGACGTTTCGGTAATTGATGAGCTTCCGCCGGGCCGAACACCCGTCAAGACCGTCGTCGTGGGCGAAGACCGCCGCAGCGGCGTTTATAAAGGCATAGAAAGAGAACTGAAAGCCGGGCGTCAGGCATATGTTGTTTATCCATTGATAGAAGAATCAGAGTCGCTTGACCTTAAAGCAGCATCTGAAATGTATTACGAACTGAAAAAAAGCGTCTTTCCTCATCGCCGCGTAGGGCTGTTGCATAGCAGATTGACAGCGGCCGAAAAAGATTTCGTAATGCAGCGTTTCGCCGGCGGTGAATTGGACATTTTGGTTTCTACAACCGTTGTTGAAGTAGGTGTAGATGTACCGAATGCGACCGTAATGTTAATCGAACATGCTGAACGATTCGGACTCTCGCAACTGCATCAACTCCGTGGGCGCGTCGGTCGCGGCTCCGATAAAAGCTTTTGCGTCCTGATGACAGGCGATCGGCAAACTGCGACTGCACGTAAACGTCTGGGAATAATGGAAGAAACCTCAGACGGTTTCAAAATCGCGGAAAAAGATCTGGAGATCCGCGGCGAAGGAGAAATTTTCGGCACTCAACAGTCAGGTGAAAGGATTTTCCGTATTGCAAATCTTGTCCGAGACCAGGAAATTTTAGCCGAAGCCCGCAAATGTGCTCAGTATTTGTTGACAAAACGCGGCAATTCCATTGAAACAAATCAGATGATAGAAAAAATCAACAAAATCCCTAGATTTAATTTTGCCCGAATAGGATAACTCCCGAATCAAGGCCACGCTCTACTGAACAAAATTTCGATTTTGGTTAGAATATCATTTATGCGCATTATAGCCGGTGAATTTGGTGGGCGTATAATCAAGAGCCCTCCCGACACACGGACGCGGCCGACCTCAGACAGGCTTCGTGAAACTCTTTTCAATATTCTCGCCCCGCGCATTGAGGGTTCACGTTTTTTGGACCTTTGCGCCGGTTCAGGTGCGATCGGAATCGAAGCTTTTTCCCGCGGGGCATCTCATGTTACCTTTGTGGACAGGTCACGCCGTGCCTGTGCACTTATCGAAGAAAATCTGGATTTACTTTCCATTCCTGAAAGTTCGACAGAAGTTTTGGCTCTCAGCGCAGAAAATTTTGCAGGTCGTAAACATCCTGACGGCTGGGATTTGGTTTTTTATGACCCGCCATATGAGGCTGATTATTCAATTGTCCTTTTTGAATTCGGCACACCGGAGTGCGGACACCTTAATCCTGAAGGGGTTTTCATTGCCGAACACCATTCGAAAAATCAACTGCCCGATGCAATCGGAGCATTGCGGCGATGGAGAATTCTGAAACAGGGCGAAACCTCGCTTAGTTTCTATGAACGCGATTGAGTCGTAATGCTGAAAGTAGTTATATGGTTAATACTTTGCGCCATTTGGGGCACGACGTGGATATTTATCAAAATCGGGCTTGAAGATTTGCCGCCAATTACTTTTTCGGCCTTAAGGTTTACCCTTGCAGCAATTATTCTGGCTTTTTTGATAAACAGGCTTGGGCTTCGGCTCCCTGAAACGCGTCAGGCATGGGGACTTGCCGCGGTTACAGGCTTCCTGCAGTTTGCAGTCAATTACAGTGCCGTCTTCTGGAGCGAACAATTTATAACCAGCGGCCTTGCGGCAGTACTTCAGGCTACAATTACCTTGTTTGGACTAATTCTGGCCAGATTTTACCTTAAGGATGAAAAGCTTACCGCCGCAAAACTTATCGGCGTTTTAATCGGGATCATCGGTGTCGCGGTCATATTCCTGGATCAATTGCGGATTGAAAACCGGCTTGCTTTTTTCGGCTGCGTAGCGGTTGTCATAGGTTCTTTCGCAGCCGCTCAGGCTTCAATACTTGTCAAAGCCAAAGGTGGCGGCATACACCCTGCATCTCTGGTTTTTTCGCAAATGATATGCGGGCTTCCTTTTATTATTGCTTATTCGCTAGTCCGTGAAGGCTCGCCGCTGGCACTGGAATGGACTTTGCGGTCGCTTTTCTGTATAGCATATCTGGCTATTGCCGGGACTGTAACTGCATTTTGGCTCTATTATTGGTTGTTGGGTAAAATCGAATCTACAAAAGCGATGATGATTTCCCTTGTAACGCCATTGATTGCAGTCATTGTCGGCAGTGTTGTTTTAGGTGAGACAATGCCGCCGCAAACCGGTGCCGGCGGTCTGCTGATACTCGCCAGCGTTGGCCTTATCCTTTTGAGAAAAAAGACGGTTAGCCGTATCTCACAGCAAACCGCTGCTTAATAACCTTATGTTTTTTAAATTCACTACCGCCGGAGAATCGCACGGTAAGGCACTAGTGGTAATTATCGAGGGCCTTCCGGCAGGAGTCCCTGTCGATGTCCACCAAATCAATCTTGATCTGCGACGCCGACAGGGCGGCTACGGCCGCGGCGGACGCATGAAAATTGAAAAAGATACTGCCGTTTTGATGTCAGGAGTCCGCCACGGTAAAACGCTTGGTTCCCCCATAGCAATTGTCATAGAAAACCGTGATTTCGTTCACTGGCAGGACGTGATGTCGGTTGACATGCCGGAAAACGAGCCGCGAAATTCGCGACGTGTAACGCGTCCCAGACCCGGACATGCCGATTTGCCGGGCGGACAAAAGTATCAGACGCGTGATCTTCGCGACATACTGGAACGTGCTTCGGCTCGTGAAACCGCAGCAAGGGTTGCTGCCGGTTCACTTGCAAAGCAGTTTTTGAGTCATTTTGGCATCGACATTCGCAGCCATGTTATAAAAATCGGCAGCGTCCCTGAAAAACCCCTTTTTGCAGAATGGGAAAAAATAGCGGCCATCCAGGATGATTCGCTGTTGAACTGTGCCGATTCATCTGTGGAATCCGAAATGGTCGCGCTGATTGATCGTGCAAAGGCCGAAGGCGATACGCTCGGCGGCATTTTCGAAGTCGTTGCCCGCGGCGTCGTTCCGGGTCTCGGCTCGCATACATCCTGGACAGAAAAACTGGATGCAAGAATAGCAATGGCCATCATGTCAATACAGGCGGTAAAGGCTGTGGAAATCGGTACAGGCGTTGAAAATGCCTCACTATTCGGCTCACAGGTGCATGATGAAATCTTCCCTGCAGATGCCGGCACCGGCACTGTCGGAGCTTTTTCACGCAAGACAAACCGTGCCGGAGGACTCGAAGGAGGTATTACAAACGGGGAGGAAATTCGGGTCCGCGGCTATCTGAAACCGATTTCAACTCTCAGAAAAGCTCTGCAATCTGTTGACATTGAAACAAAATCACCTGAAGCCGCAGCCTTCGAACGTTCAGACATTACCGCCGTGCCGGCAGCCGGCGTTATCGGAGAATCAATGCTTGCGTCCGTACTTGCCAATGCTGTACGTGAAAAATTTGGCGGTGATTCTTTAACCGAAGCGTTAAGAAATTACGAAGCTTACCTGGATTCTCTCCGTAACTATTGAAAAATATTCAGGAACCGATGTCGCTGCGATATTGTATCCCTTGCCATTTTATAATCTTTGCGGCTTTATAAGCCGTTTCTATAGCACCTTTGCGGTCAGGTCCAATAGCTGTTACGCCCAGGACACGACCTCCGGCCGTTACCAATTGGCCGTCTTTTCCAATTGCGGTGCCGGAATGAAATAAGGTAACGTTTTCGACTGATTCCGCTTCGGCGAGACCATAAATCGGATCACCCAGGCGGGGACTACGCGGATAGCCTTCCGAAGCAAGAATAACCGTCGCCGAGCTCCCTTTTCTCCAATGAATGTGCTTTGAGTCAAGGCGGTTTTCCGATATCGCAAGGCAAATGTCTAATAGATCACTTTCCAGCCTAACCAAAATTGACTGCGTTTCCGGGTCACCGAATCTGACATTGTATTCCAGGACTTTCGGGCCATCCTTTGTCATCATCAAACCAAGAAACAAAATACCGGAGAAAGGAAACCCTTCAGCAATACAACCTGCCAAAGTCGGTTCAATAATATATCTTCGGATAGTTTCCGTATCGCCCTCAGTAAGCAGCGAATCATCCGTAAAAGTCCCCATTCCACCTGTATTTGGCCCGAGGTCTCCATCCAGAAGCCTCTTGTAATCACGCGTCGGAGGCATCAGCGCATATTTATCACCGGATGCAAACAATATTAGAGAAACCTCTCTGCCTTCCAGATAATCCTCCAGGACTATCCTCTCCGCAGCGGCATTGCCGGCAATGTCAGCCAGGGATTCTACAGCCGCAATGGCAGAACTGCGATCAGGGGCAACTACTACGCCTTTACCGGCTGCCAGTCCATCTGCTTTAACAACAACCGGCGTTTCAGCCGGGCCGAAAAATCCGGATTGCAGAATCGAGACCGCTTCAGCGGGCGAGCCGGCAAGGGAAAAACGCGCTGTGGGAATTTGATGCCTAAGCATAAAATCCTTTGCAAAAGCTTTGCTTGACTCAAGTCGCGCGGCCGCATGACCGGGACCGATTATTTTCAAACCGGCTGAACGAAATCTATCCACAATGCCGAGGGCAAGGGACGTCTCGCCACCGACAAAAGTAAGATTAATCGCCTTTTCGCGGGCAAACGCCTCAAGCTCAAATATTTGATCCGGCCGGATCGCGACCGTTTTCGCAATCTGCGAAATCCCGGCATTTCCATTTGCACAAAATATTTCAGAAACCGCCGGGCTGCGTCTAAAGCTATAGCAAATGGCATGCTCGCGGCCTCCGCCGCCAATAACCAGAATCTTCATCAGTTACTTTTGCAGGTTGAAATTTTGTTATATACTTAGCCGTTGGCCATTAGCCGCTTGATAACGCCAGATTACACTCCCACCGGTCGTCGCCAACTTCTCTTTCGATTGTATAGTCTAAACTTTCAATTTGCTAAGAGACGGTTGCGATAAACCTGAATGTGTTCGTTTGGCTGGCACAAAATGGCCGAAACCTGAAAGGCGGAACTCCGGGAGTACTCTCGGCCGCCAATACCGACTCACCTCAACCGGGTTTTCTATGAGCGAACGCGAAACAATTGGAGCACAACCGGCTCTCGAATCAGAAAACAGCGACGAAGGCGAATTTAGCGACGTATCAATAAAGTGTATCGACTGTAATCGTGATTTTATCTGGACTGCCGGCGAACAGATTTTTTTCCGCGACAAAAATCTTAAAAATCCGCCCAAACGCTGCAAACCGTGTAAACAAGCAAAAAATGAGCGTATTGCTGCTATTACGGCCGCTCAGACCACCGGAATAAGACAAAAAATCGAAGTTACGGTCCAATGCGCCAGTTGCGGAGAGATTACAACGGTTCCGTTCTATCCTTCACAGGGACGTCCCGTTTACTGTCGCTCCTGTTTTCTGAGAATGAATCCGTCAATTTTATCGCCTACGCCCCGGGACTGTTAACCACCGACGTGTACATTTGGACGTAACTCGGGGTCAGGTTCCGCCTGCCGAAGGATTTCACGGGTTACCGGTGCCGTATCGCCTTCGCCGAGAAGTATATAACGTGCAAGGTACATTATCGGATTGCCTTCGCTCCAGCCGAAATAAACATGTGGGATTTTCCCCGTTCGGTCCCGCAAAAAGAGCAAAAAAGCGGCTATTGCGTTAGGAACGGCCGGAGCTTCGGTCCGTAATACACGGTAACCGTCAATATCTACGCCGGTTATCTTCAATTTGCCCTTGAATTCTGAAGCATCGCCGGTATCTACCTCAAAAAATATGATCGGATCTGTCGCGGGAATATGATTATCAACACGTTTTTCGTGTTCTTTAAATCTGTATTCGGTTACGTCACCGGCTTCCCTGCGATTGGTTACGATTCGAATTTCGCCCTCTTCGTTCAATTCATCAATAAATTCCTCTGCTTTCTCATCCAATTCAATGGAATCTATCCTGATTTCCGTTGAACGCATTGCACGTGAAACGAACGACGCAAAAATAATGCCAAAGATGAATAACGAAGCGATTTTGATACCGTCCGGCCTTTCGATGATGTTTGCAATGGTCGTATAAAAGAAAACTGCCATTATTGCGGCAAAGGCCCATCTCCAGCGGCTTGCCCGTCGAAATGAAGAGAGCGTAACTGCCGTAGCCGCAGATGACATGAGGACAAGTACGCCTGTTGCGTAAGCTCCGCCCTGTGCGTCAACGCTGGCTTCGAATACAATCGTTACCGCAAAACAGATAAGCGTAAAAACTATAGTCAGCGGCCTCGTGGCACGTGCCCATTCCGGAGCCATTCCGTAACGTGGCAAATACCTCGGAACTATATTCAGAAGTCCTGCCATTGCCGAAGCACCGGCAAACCAAAGTATCAATATAGTGCTCAGGTCATAAAGCGTTCCGAAAATTTCACCAAGATGACTGTGGGCTATGAATGCCAGTGCACGACCGTTAGCCTTACCCGGTTCTTTAATTGTTTTTGCTGCAGTTTCCTCTGCCGTGCAAACGCAGTATTCCGGAACTTCCGTGATTTGTCTGGCTGCCCCACAGTCCACACGCGGGCAAAATTCCTGCTTTGGAATAATCACGCTGGTTACAAAACTGCTCCCGATGAGCATTACGCTCATTATCAAAGCAGCAGTCATCAGTAAACGGCGCGTTTTTTCTATCCTGCCGGGCCCTTGCACCAGCGGCATTACGGCAACGCCCGTCTCAAAACCCGAAAGCCCGAGGGCTAATTTGGGAAAAACAATTAAAGACAACCCGACAACGGCCACTATCCCGCCCAATCCGCCGGATGTTTTGGTAGCCCAGACGGCTTGCTGCCAATTATCCAGTGCTTCCGGATGCATGGCAATTTCATAAATTCCGACACCGATTGTAATTAGATTGAGTCCAAGATAAAGAGCGACAAGGAAGACAGCGATCCCGATTGCCTCTTTGAAACCTTTGAGAAATACCAGACCGAGACAGGTAATCAAAAGTATCGTTACTATAACGGGATGTTCCAGGAAATGAAGATTATCGCGGACGAAAGGATTTTCAAGTATGTGAGCGGTTGCGTCAGCAGCCGATAGCGTAATCGTGATAACAAAATCGGTAGCCACAAATCCGAGCAGAATCAAAACCGCAAGTTTTGCCTTCCAGCGCGAAAAAAGCGCTTCCAGCATAGCTATCGAGCCTTCCCCGTGCGGACTTTCCTGAGCAACGCGGCTGTAAATAGGCAACGCTCCAAAAAGTGTCAGCAGGACAAGAAAAAACGTCGCGATAGGAGATAAAATCGAAGCGGCAAGAAATGCAATGCCGGGTTGGTAACCCAGTGTCGAAAAATAATCGACACCGGTGAGACACATTACTTTCCACCAGGGGTGTTTCTGATGCCGTCCCTCTTTCTCGTGTGGGCCTTCAATTTCCTCGACGCCTTCATAAAGCCAGCGTGAGAAGCGGCTTCTCTCTTTGATATTCATTGGTCAAAATCAAATAGCCGTATCCGCAATAAAAAGCGAATACGGCAATTGAATTAAACAAAAACTTGAATAAAAAGCTGCATCACTTCCATTTAGCCTGCGAGGTTAGCTGACGGGCTCGAAGATGGAAGTCTTCTGTCGGACATAAGCCGATTCGCCCCGATTTAATGGTTCCCCCGCGCCGCTATATTTGCCGGCTTCGGCTATTGAAACTGTCAAATTCCAAAATATACGCCGCATTTCATAAGTTTGCAAGGCGGCATCATGAAAACAATAAAAAAACAGGGCGACGTCTCCCACACCGTCGCCCCTTTCGACTGCACGTCCTCACCCCGTGCAGTCAGATGTTCACCGGGGAGGTGAACAAGCCTGATTATCCATAATAAATTGCGATTTGCAACCGATTTCTTACTGAAACAGTCTCAGATTTATTTGACAATTGCGGAGTCAACCTCTTGCTCTGAGACGATTTTTATACAACCAATGCAATAGACGCGTTCAGATTTGGAATTTTGCACAAAAAAACTGAATTCACCTGTTTTATCATCTTGAAATTTTGAAAATGGTACTGCTACGGCCGGAATATTCAGGCCGAAATCCACCGAAAAAGCTTCGTTTCCAAAAGCGATAATTTGGCCGGTAGAAAATCCGGCTTCAAAATCATTGGGGCCTATTCCCTCGCCAAATAAAAACATCTGGCCTTGCTTAGCACCGGACAAAACAGCCGGACGACGCGATAAGCCACTGTTAAAGCCAAAATAACGAATTATAGGCAGGTTTTTTGACAAAGACAGGCGGGTATTCAATTCCAGGATGTCTCCGGATAAAAGACGGCGTCTATTTACAATAGACTTCGCAGCGAAACCCTGTTCGGGAAACTGGGCATAAACTGAATAAATGCCGGATTCAAGCCCTTTCAGGCTGAAAAAACCGTCCGGCTGCGACCTTGTATAGGCAATAAGGCGACCGGCTTCATCCTCAACCCAAATTTCTGCTGATAACGGGCGATTTTCAATAGAATAAACGGATCCGATGATCGCTGAACAACAATCTTCGTTCAACTCCTTCGGGCCATATTTCGCACGTATCGAGGAAATATCAACCTGTGCCAGTTGCCGGCCGGGGAAAACCTCCCGTGTCCAGTAATCAGCAGATTCGATTTCGGAGTTCATAATAGACGAAGGAACGTACGAATGCCCCAGGCCGACCGCATGTCCGATTTCATGGGTCAAAACTGTTTCCAGGTCATATCCTGTTTCACCACTGTCAGAAAATCTAACAAATGGATTGAGCACGATATCCGCTTCGGTTATAAAACCTGCTTTGTTGAAGAAAATGCGGGTTACGGCCGGAGGTGATTTTTCATTGTCCGGAAAGAGAGCCAGGTTTTCGGCGGTCGCCGCAATTGTAATCAGGCTTACGCCATCACCGCGAACTCCGCCGGAACTAACCGAAACTAAATTGGATTTAGTAAAAGTGATTCGAAGAGCGGAAGCAGCTGACCATCTGGAAGCGCTTGTTTCCACAACTGAAATCGGATCTTTTACGGTTGAAAGTGCAGGAGAATTTGCGGATGAAAGCGATGCGGAAAGAGCAAACCTTATAGAAGCCGTTACCAATCGAAACTGCCGGCCGGCACCGGGTTCGGCAGATATGGCCGAAACGGGCAAAATTACCGTCAGCCATAGCAAAATAAAAATGCTTATGAAAGTTTCCCTTTTCGGGATCATCACGAGGGCCTCGATTATTGCTCGTTTAGCCCGGCAAAAAAGGGCTTATTTATTTGGATTTTCTTTGACGCCTACGTTTTCCAAATCCGAAAACGCAACAATCAACAGTAAAAGCACCAGACCCAGAGTCGCCAATACATACAGTATCGAGATCTGCTCCAAATAGATGAGAATTCCGATAACCAGAGCGGCAATCAGTGTCCAGATTATGGAAATTGAACGCCGGCTGAGATTTCCAAACATTTTTTGCATAAAAACGTGTTTTCGCGGCTACACCGCTGTTAGTATTAAATCATTTTTTTCTAAAATTATACAATCATCTGCTGCCTTTTGTCCCGTAAATCAATCAATTACCCTGACAGGAAGCGATGATGCCGGCACATCCGTAAAAGGAAGGCCGTAGTCCAGAATTCTTTTTTTGGGTCCTCCCTTTTCCCCAATTTCAATAATATCGTATGGCTTAAGCGGTAAATCCTGTTGTTTCTTATCCAAAATCGGCCTAAGATCTGCTTCTATTATAGTCTGTTTGCCTTCTTCTCTACGGTAGATCGTAGCGGAGGAATTTTTGGCATCTTTTGTTAGGCCGCCTGCGCTCGCTATCGCTCTGCTTAGAGTCATCTCGGAGCGAAACAGGACTATACCCGGAACCGCAACACCGCCGATAACATAAACAGGATTTGCTGAAACGACCGTAACTATATCACCCGGAAGAATTTCCGGATTTGCCTCCTGTTTGCCGGCGATAAGTTCCGTAATATCAATTGTCTGAGTCTTAGGCATGTCCGCGGCATCTCCGCAGCCAAGTCCGGGAGGGCGGAAAACAACTATTTTCCCGCTGGCTTTATCGGTAATGCCGCCGGAAAGCACAATGATTTCCCGCAAATTTGCACTCCGTTTCAAGATCAGTCTTTGTGGTTGTTTAACTGCTCCGACAATCAGTGCCGGCGGGCGTCCTCCGCGATCGAGGATTCTTATAATGACCTTTGGTTCGCGAAGTATTCTGGATAGGGCTATTTCGATTTTTGAAGCTAAATCGTCGGTTTTCAGACAACGTGCGTAAACCGGGTCGGCGATTTTATCGAAATCTTCCAGATATCCATCGGTGCCAACGACGCCGCGCCAATCAAAATCAAGACTTCCGACAACGTCAATTTCTATTCGGTCGCCGATATGAATGAGATCTGCCGTGGATTGCTGCGCCGATGAATTTTTTAAGGAAAAGAAAAAAAACGCAAAAAAAATAATGGCAAATCGTAAATGACGTATCGCGGAGAATACATTCCGCAATTTTTTTCCTTGGCCTGATAATTTAAAGGAACTGCTCACCTTTATTCAGCTCGGGACACATTTTTGCCTGCTTTTTGCTTGCGGCGCGAATACTTTCCGGGTCGCGGGAATGCAAAACCCCTGTATTCGCGGTTACAGTCATCACACAGAAGGTAGTAACGGAACACCAGTTTTGCAAAAATAGAATTTGGCCGATAACCTTTTCTGGTACGTTTGCTTCCGCAACTGGGGCAGCGTTGTTGAAAAATTGGGGACACTTTAAGATTACTACCTGATTGCAAATCAGTTAAACAAAATTTAACTTTTTGTAAATATTAACACAACTCGTTCAAACGCTCTATTCTGGCCTGGATTTCCATTGTTATTTCGTTTCGCTCTTGATCCGGAAGATTGCTTTCGCCGATAATCGTCAATGCATTTTTATAATGTTTCAAAGCCATATTGAAACGTTGGCGGTCGGCAGATCTTTCCGCACGTTTTATCAAAGACTTGACTTCAAGAGCAGAGACGGCCTCCTGAAGAACCCTTTGCGAATCAAGTAAAGCAGAATCTCCGGGATAATGGCCTAGTGCCGTACGGATTACACCCAAAGCACGCTTTGTCTCCAGCAATCGTGCAGCGGGCGTTTCACTGGCTGCCGCGCTCTGCGTAAACTCGCGTGATTCTATCTCTGCCCATTTCAGCATATGATAGCGATGGAGCCTGCCGGCATAATCAATCCCTTTTCGGATTGCGGCGATTCGCGGCGAACCCGGACGAATTGCAGGCAACTCAGCCTCCGCTGCTCTTAAATATGCTTCGCAGAGTTCGTAAACCTCCCGATGGCTGGCGGCTATCCTTGCCAGGACATTAGCGGCATCGGATTTACGTTTTATTTCGGCCAGCAAGGCGGCATTTTGCTCCAGTGTCAGACGCGGGGAAACGGCGCCTTTTCTCGCTTTTACTGACAGGATTGTCCTGTCGAGCAATTGAGCCGCCTCAGCTATCTGTCTTCGTTTACGACGTAGAATAATTTCCCGAATAATTACGGAGCCGATAGCTAATGCGCTGGCAACAATGCCGGAGGGAAGCCAGGGATTTTGTTCGTTTGCGTCAGTTAAAATTGCCCAGAGCAGAAAAAAAACACCTATCGCCAAGGCTGCAGACAGAAAATAATAATCCGCAGCAGGCATCCAAAGCGGATGGGAAACTCTAATCTTTTCCGGACGTCCAGGCTTCATTTACATCGCCGGCCACGGTACGGCTTTTGAACGGGCATTTATGCCACAATCTTCGCAGCCGGTTGATAGGTATATTCGGCTTTTTTCACGGAATTTGTCAATTTAGGCTCTCGTCAACTTTCATGCGCGGATTGACATTTTTTCCTGTTATAATCTCATGCAACCGGTATGGCTGATAAAAAGAGAAAAAAGAAGAAAACCGGAATTTTCGAATCAATTCGAAAACCGGTCGCGCCGCCAACCCGCCGCTTCGGTCCGCCAAAGCCTTCGGAAAAACGAATGCCATCCGGCCGCAAATCCAAGCATAAGAATGCTTTAAAGGAACAAGATGCCGATCTTTAAGCGAAATCGAAAGCAAAAACAATCTATTGCCCGCTCCAGAGTTTGGGCAAGGCCTGAAATGCAGGTCGTCTTCCGTGCTGAAATAATGCCTGGTAAAAGCCGCGAAGAACGCACATTCCGGGTCAGGCGCGTACTGGAAAACGGACGCGTCGAACTTTATGATTTTCCTGACGAACACCGCGAGAGTTCATTCGAACCGATAAATTTTCTTAGGAATAAATCAAGGCAGGATCAGAATTCGTAGAGCCGGCCGATTTCCAGGTTACGGAGTCTCTTTATTGAAAGACCGGCGAGTTGGGCGGTGATTTTTTCACGGTAAGCAGGCTTCATGTTGATAACATAAACCGGACAATCCGTAAAAGAGAATTTTTCAAGCTCCCGGGCAAGTCCCTCCGGCGTAAGATGGTGGGACATGGCCGCCAATTCTCCAAGCTCGTCGGGAAATGCACATTCAATGAGCAAGGCATCTAGACGCTTGAATTCAGACAGCCTCTGCCAGAAATCATCCATATTTGCAGTGTCGCCCGTTATGGCTATTGTCGAATGTGAATCGGAAACAACAAAGCCATACGTTGGAACCTTGTGGTTAACAGGAATTGGTGAAACCCTTAAATGTAAGATATCAAATGGGTTTTCTGTTATTGGACGATAATCTATAATTTTTCCGTAACGATTTTCCAACTCCGAAAAACGCGGATAAACCGACCAATTGAAAATATGTTGCTCGAGCGTTTCCAAAACCTCCGGTGCGGCGTAGATTCTAATCGGCTCCCGAATTTCAGAAAACTGATCGTCGATAAAAAGCGGCAATGCCGCGATATGGTCAAGATGCGCGTGAGTAATAATGATGTCCCTGATTTTCTCCCGCTGTTCAGACGTCAGGCTGAGAGCCAAACTGCCGGCATCAATTGCAACCCTGTCATCAATAAGAAAACTGGTTAAATGCTGTAAGCCGGACGCCGAACCGTCCGGGTTAAATGAACTTGGTAATAATCTTAGCTTCACTTTTTTGACTTTCCCGACACTACGGCCGGATATGGCTAACGGGCACAGGTTTGTGCCCGGCCGCCGTCAATTGCATATGTCGCACCCGTAATCCAACCGGCCTTTTCCGAAGCAAGAAAATAAATCAATTCAGCCACTTCTTCAGGCTGCCCGTGTCTGCCAATCGGGTGCGTATTTGCGGCATTTGCAAGAAAATTACGATAATCTTCAGCAGACATACCGCCGCGTTTATGCAAATTGGTCTCTACAACTCCGGGATTTACGGCATTTACGCGAATGCCCTTTGGAGCCAATTCCAAAGCGGCGCAACGTGTCAATTGATCCAGAGCGGCTTTTGAAACACAATACGCCAGAACGCCGGGAAATGCACGCGTTCCTGTTACGCTGGAAACATTTACTATGTTTCCCTTTACCTGTTCCAGATGCGGGATACATCGCTGCATTAAGTAAAAAACCGAACGCAGGTTGATGTTCATCATTTTATCCCATTCGTCCAGTGTAGTATTTTCAATAGTCCCGGATTTGATAATTCCGGCGGCATTTACCAGACAGTCTATACGTCCGAACTCTTCGGCCGTTTCATTGATCATGCGGTCAACTTGTGTATGCTCAAGTACATCCGCAAGATGAGGCTTTATCTTCCCCGGCAAGTCATGGGCGTCCGTTCTTAGATTCTGTAACTCGTTTTCATTTCTTCCTGAGGCTATTACCGTCCAGCCATTGCGGGCAAAAATTAGGGCTGAAGCCCGGCCAATACCGCTGCTAGCCCCTGTTATAATCACAACTTTTTCGGGCATAAACACAATCGACTCCGACGAAATAAAAAAATTCAGATTGACGGAGGAAAATCAGAATACCAATCGGTTGCCGCAGCTCGCAAGCCAACGAACTGATGTCAAATGAAAAACGGCCTTTTGGCCGCTTTAAAGATGGAAAATCTTAAATTGTTACAGGTTTAGAGTTTGATACCACCGGCAGGCAATTTATAATTCGTTGGCCGCCGGATTTGGCCCGAAGAGCTGCTCAAATGCCTTTTTTGTCTCCAGGCTTTTGCGGGTCTGCAGTTCAGCAACCCATTCACTCACGTTCTCAACAATTTCACGTGCAGCAGCACGCTTGGACTTTGATTTGACAGAAATTTGCTTGGGACGTATTTCAACTTGTCCTTTCTTTATTACTTTGACTTTTCTTTTTTCTACCATTGCAACCTTCCTTGTGAGTATGAATCCAAGAGATAAATTATGAAAACACTGAATTTATTCCACCACCTGCCAATAATTGGACGGGGCCGGATATTGACGTAAAAACTTTGCCGGATTTGCCAAGCTTAAAGGATCTCGGGTAAGAACCCATCTGAAAAATTTGCGAATTGCAAATCGATTTCGGATAATTTGCAATTTGCCTGACAAATGTAACGAAATTTACGGTTTAATAGTTCCGGAATTCTTTGACCGTATCTGTAATTCGTTATATTCCAATACTTAGATTCAGTAAGCAAAAGGTACGCAGTTGATGGAATAGCAATTGCATAATCCATTTTCGGCTTTTTTGCAACTAATTACTATGTATCCTCACGAAGCTCTGATTATTTACCTGGCAGCCGGTTCGCCATTTGCGGTACTGCGATACTTTGAGAGTCGCTTGCACCAAAATCGTCCAACTTCTTTTGTTCTGGCAGCCGCCGAATTGATTTTATGGCTTCCCAAATTGGCTTTTTTTGGCGTCAGAAGATTAACCAAAGGTGTCAACGTCAAAGTATCCGATAATTTCAATCATTTAGATGCAAAAATCCGACAGGAGGTTGATTTATTTTTTTCATCCCTGCAATCTCGTCCCGGCCGATATTCTCAACTGGCTGAATTACTTGAAGCCTATGTATCGCTTGGACTTACGCTATTGCCGGACTCGCCGGAAACTACTCTGCAGACTGATTTTTTCTCGGCTGCGGGGCGTAGCGATTGCCAACTGGCAGCCATCTGTCTGGCAAGGAAAAATCGCGCAAAAATACTGTTTCATTTTCGGAAAACTTCCGAGTCTTTATTAAAGGAACTTACTCAAGGCCCTTCGAGTAAAATATTGACGCCTGAAGCAATTGACTCACTTCTTACGATCGCAAACGCCTTTGAAGATCCCAACTTTGAATCCCTCAATAAGCAACTTGGCTCAGCAGCACGGCTTGCGGCATGAATTCTGATTTTTTTTACTGCCTTTTCGTATTTAATTTACGTTTCGGCAATTAATATTTACGATTTCAGGGGTCGGGGCGGTTTGAACTAATCGCATTCCTTTCGTAACATTTGTGTAACAAATGTTAAACAGACTGAATTTGTGTAAATACATAAATAATACTTGGCGTTTAAGCTTCGGGAAACCCGGATTTTTAACACTGTTTTCCGCTTTGGTTTTTATTCTCTCGCCAAAGTGCCTTGCTCAAAATTCGCTTCCGACCTCCGATTTCCAGATCCGCAGCGACGTGACGATTGTATTTCCGGCTGTAATAAAATCCATTGATTCTCACGGAAAACAATTCGATCGGTTATCGTTTTTTCTGACCGGAGCTTTCAGACTTGGACAAAATCGCCTCTATCCGGTTGATGAACGCATCGGCGGCGGTTTCGACCTGCAGATAAATAAATTTGTAACCTATTCAAACAGCTATATTTACCGCCGCGGCGAACCGCTCCGCAACCGCAAGGAATACGAACATCGTCTATTTTTCGACCTTACGGTGGGAAAGAAATGGCCGTCGTTTTCAATTAAAAACCGCAGCCGTGTGGAATATCGTTTTCGTAACTCAAAGCCGGATACTGTCAGATATCGCAATAAATTCACATTTGCTTTCCCATTGGAATATAGAAAAAAACCTGTTTTATCGCCCTTTTTTGCTGATGAAGTTTTTTATGATTTCCATGAGAAGCATTGGTCCATGAACGAATTTTCTGCCGGTATTACCCGAAAACTTTCTTCGCGTACATCTGCAGATTTCTATTATCTCCGCCGTGATACGCGGTCAGGACAGATCCGCTCGGTCAACAGTATCGGTGTCAGCCTCAAAATTCATCTCTAACCCGTTTTTCTTTACTTCAGAAGTTTGCTCTTCACTTAAATGAAATCTAGAATCAGCGGTTGAAATGCTTGAATTGCTACAACTGCCCGCTTTGCTATTGCTTGTCTGGCTGGGGTTTTACGTTTTTGTCGCAGATCCTCGGAGCCGCGCGCATCAGACATTTGCTGCTTTCATAGCATTTCTTGCTCTTTGGACAACCAAAGACCTGATTTTTTGGAACTTTTTCAGAACCGGCGAAGCAGCGGAAATTTGGGCGGCGGTAAGTTTTATAATCGCCCTCCTGATGCAATATGCCTTAGTGGTTTTCGCGTGGGTTTTCCCGGAGAATGCACGCACACCACGAAGGAAAGCTGCCGTGTTGTTCGCACCCGGAATAATATTTGCTATCGCTGCAATGGCAGGTTTGTACCTGGAAAAAATTGATGTCAGAGATAACAATCTGGAAATTTCCGTTACACCGATTGCCTATGCTTTTGTAGCTTACGTCTATTTCCTGTTTTTTTACGGCGCTTTCAAACTTTTTCGTAAATATCAAGCCTATCGCGGCACACAGAAGGGGTCGCAATTGGCGGCCATTCTCCTTGCTTTGGCCGTTACTCTCGTCCTTAAATCGCTGGCAAATATAATCCTGCCTTTCTTTGGTATTTATGAATTGCTTCCCTATAGCGCACTTTTCATACTACCTGGCGTAGTTATCTACGCTTACGCAATTTCCAACTTCAGGCTGTTTTCATTACAAACCGCCCTGGATCAATTTCGCCTTTTTCCGATTACATACAAGATCGCTCTTGCCGTCGCTTCGGTTGCGATTATAAGTTTTGTTTTATTTCAAATACCGATTGTCTGGTGGTCTTTTCGCAATGGAATGGATTTTGATGCCTGGCGAAAATATCTGGTCTTCAGCGTCATATCCGCGCTGGTGCCAAACCTTCTGCTCGTCCTTTTGATTGTCCGGTCAATTTCCCGACCGCTGCAGCGAATTACAGTTGCGGCGGTTCGTGTTACCGAAGGCGAATATGGCACAGAGGTTGACTTAAGACGCAGCAATGATGAACTCGGGCTCCTTGCCGATTCTTTCAACGAAATGAGCCGCAAAATGGCTTTTGACATTGAGCGACTTCAGAGCCTCAACGAAAGGCTTGCCCGTGCAGAACGTCTGGCGGCAATGGGCACACTGGCCGCCGGCGTTGCACACGAAGTAAACAATCCGCTGGCTTCCATTTCATCGCTTGTCCAAATGATCAGGGAATCTGACTGGATTGACGACGAAACGCGCGAGCGGCTTGACCTGATCCTGACGCAAATTCGCCGAATAAGCCGCGTTACCAAAGATTTGACGGATTTTGCCCGAATTCGTCCTGCCGCTCGTCAGAAAACCAATCTAAATCAGGTTATAGAGTCCGCTTTGCGGCTCGCAGGCTTTGATTCGGGTTTTCAAAAACTTGATGTGAGTTTTGAAACAGATGAAACAATCGGCCTGATTGAAGCTGATCCTGACCAGCTTCAACAGGTTTTTCTTAATTTATTTCTAAATGCCCGTGATGCAATGCCTCAGGGCGGCCGCCTTTCAATAAAGATTTTTGACGACGGCGACTTCGTATGTGTACGAATTGAAGACACAGGCACCGGTATGGAGGAAACCGAAATAAGACAAGTCTTTGATCCTTTTTTCACCACCAAACCTCCGGGCCGCGGCACAGGCCTTGGGCTTTCGGTCTGCTATGGCATCATCAGTGCACACGGCGGCCGGATCGAAGTTGAGTCAAAAAAATCGGCAGGCTCGGTATTCACCGTTCGCCTGCCGGTATCGGAGTAATGAAAACTCTGAAACTTATTTCCTTACGGAATAGATTTTTCCGTTTCTGCCGCGATAATATTTACGTCCATTTTTCGTGTAAAGATAGGTAGCTCCGGCACCTGCAAGTCCTCCGACTATCATTCCCGTCTTACCGCCCAGCCAGGCACCGGTGCCTGCTCCGAGAAGACCGCCACCGGCAATTTTAGCCGCCCTGCGATATTTTGAGTTATAGGCACGTCTTTTTGTTCCTTTTCTGCTGGATGCATACAAAAGCCCCGCTCCGGCACCAATCATTGCGCCGTTTCGTCCGCGTCCTATTAGTGCGCCGGCAACCGTAGAACCGCCAACAATAGCCGCATTCGTTGCAAGCCCGCGATATTTCTTTTTCTTAGGCCGTGTCTGCGAGAAAGCCTCAGGAGCAATCGCCGTCAGCGAAAAAACAAAAACAAGCAATAAAACCAGATATTTCTTCATAATCGCGTTTCCCCCAAATTTATTAACGAACAATGTCGTCAAAGATTTTTACAAAATTATCGTAAACAATCGCTGTGCCATTGCCTTGATATCTATATTTCACAAGCTTTAATGCATGATTTGACGGCCGTTCGGTAAACGATTTGGGTTAATTATTTACCATTTCGTGCCTCTATTCTTGACATATCCGGCTTTTGGGTGCAATTTATGCTTACATTCCTTGACTACAAATTCACCTGTTCGAGGTTTTATAAATGAAACGACTACTTTACTTTGTTGCGGCAGCCGCATTTCTGGTATGTCCTGTTTTAGGACAGGAAAAGCCGACTGCTTTTATCAACGCAAAAATCATCCCCATCATTGGCAATCCGATAGAAAAAGGCGTTTTGCTTATTCAAAATGGCAAAATTATCGCTGTCGGAGATGTTAAAGACGTAAAAGTTCCCGCCGATGCCGTAAAAATCGATTTGACGGGAAAGGTTGTTATGCCCGGCCTGGTCGATACTCACAGCCATATCGGCGGGCCGGCAGGTGCTGACGGTTCGGCACCAATTCAGCCGGATGTCAGAATACTGGACAGTCTGAATGTTCGCGCGGCGAGCATTCAGCGTGCCCAGGCCGGCGGTATTACCACAGTAAATGTTATGCCCGGATCGGGTCATCTCGATAGCGGACAGACGTTATACCTCAAACTCCGCGACGGCGCGATCAAAATCGACGATCTTTTGATTTATGACAAAGACGGCAAATATATGGGCGGAATCAAATTTGCCAACGGGACGAACCCGATCCGTCCGGGCGGCGGCAATTTTCCCGGCACCCGAGCCAAATCCGCGGCCCTTGTCCGTGAACAGTTTATAAAAGCTCAGGAATATCGCGACAAAATCAAAAAAGCAAACGGTGACCCTACAAAGATGCCTCCCCGCGATCTCGCAATGGAAGCACTTGTAGAGGTTTTGGAAGGCAAACGCACTGTCCATTTCCATACTCATCGCCATGACGATATTATGACAGCCCTGAGACTGGCTAAAGAGTTTGGATTCCGGATTGTGCTCCAGCACGTGTCCGAAGCCTGGAAGGTCGCGGATGAAATTGCCAAAGCCAAAGCGCCCGCGTCGATAATTTTTATTGATTCTCCCGGCGGCAAGCTGGAAACAATGGACATAGATTTTCGCAACGGTGCGGCTCTGGAAAAATCCGGTGCATTGGTCGGGTTTCACACCGACGACAGTATTACGGATTCAAGATGGTTTTTACGCTCAGCCGGGCTGGCTGTCCGCGCGGGAATGAGCCGCGAAAAGGCGCTCTATGCTCTTACCATGGCGGGAGCAATCATGCTTGATCTGCAGGATCGGGTAGGCTCACTGGAGCCCGGCAAGGACGCAGACCTGGTTATCCTCTCGGGCGATCCGCTGAGTGTTTATACACACGTTCTTGAAACTTGGGTCGAAGGCAGAAAGGTCTTTGACCGTGCCAATCCCAAAGACTATCTCATTGCAGTCGGCGGGAAGGGAGCAACGGACGGCGAAGCAGGCGCCGACCATCTGGATTGTTTCGACGGAGATATTGGAGGTGGAAATTAATGAAACCCGCTTGCAAGAGAATTTCTAAAAACCACTGTATGCGACTGAAATCATTTTTTGCTTTTATTTTTGTCTTCGTTTTGTCTGTTGCAGTTGAAGCTCAGATTGCAGTCAAAGGCGATCTGATATGGACGATGGCCGGCGATCCTATCCAAAATGGCGTCATCCTGATAAAAGACGGCAAGATTGAAAAAGTCGGCACGTCCGCACAGATTCAAATACCATCGGGCTATCGTATTCTCAACGCAAAGGTCGTTACCCCGGGACTGATAGATGCCCATACCGTCATAGGATTGAACGGTTATCTCAATCAACCGCACGACCAAATGGCATTTGACGGCAGCTCATCATTCCAACCCGAATTGCGTGCCATAGATGCATATAATGCAGAAGAAAGACTGATACAATGGGTACGGGAATTTGGAGTAACGACCATCCACACGGGACATCAACCTACGGCACTCGTTCCCGGACAAACAATGATCGCCAAGACTTTTGGCCGCAACGTTGATGAGGCGACAATTGTCCCGACAGCAATGGTAGCGGTTGTGCTTGGCACCGCTGCAAATGCCGGACAAGGCCGCTCGCCGGGCACTCGCGGCAAACAAATGGCAATGCTCCGCTCCGAACTGATCAAGGCACAGGAAAACGCTTCTAAAAAAGAACCGCCTAAAGATCTGAAATCAGAAATAATGATGAAAGTAATCAAAGGTGAGGTTCGTTTACTGATTACAGCACACAAGGATCAGGACATCATGAGCGCCCTGAGACTGGCAAAGGAGTTTAACCTTAAAATCGTTCTCGACGGGGCATCAGAGGCCCAGTTGGTTATCGATGAGATTAAAGCATCGGGTTTTCCGGTAATTATTCATCCTACGATGGCCCGCGCGGCGGGAGATACCGAAAGCCTTTCGATGGAGACAGCCGCCAAATTAAAAGCCGCCGGTATTCCGGTCGCGCTGCAGAGCGGATACGAAAGTTATGTACCGAAAACCCGCGTAGTCCTTTTTGAAGCCGCAATGGCTGCTGCCAATGGGCTATCAAAAAGCGACGCTCTTGCCTTGATAACCATAGATGCGGCAAAAATCCTCGGGCTGGACAATCGTATAGGCTCCATTGCCATTGGCAAAGATGCCGATATCGCCCTTTATGACGGCGATCCCTTTGAATATACAAGCCACTGCATTGGCACAATAATCAATGGAAAAGTCGTAAATGAAGGCGTCCGTTAATTGGCCAAACAGAAAAAATGCCCCGTATAAAAAATTTTTTCTGGAAATTTTTAAATATTGGGCATTTTTTTATTATCGGTAGTTGACAATCTTTTGAAATGCGCTATCTTTAGTTTGTTTCCGACTCCGCTCCACGCGGAACCAGGAAACAAAGGGTGCTGAAAACGGTGTGGGAGACGGTTTCGGCACCATTTCTTTTTTTAAATTCCATCTTTCGCAAGCAGATTTCATCAATTCTTCCTCTTGTGTTATTCTCATCTTGCTTTTTCATCCGGTTTTTCCCATTAATGTGAAAATTTAACTATGTTTGCGACGATTCTATCAGCCCTTTTGTTGTTTCAGACTCCGATAACTTCAAGCGGAATACGTCCTGTTGAATCACCCAGGCCGCAATCAACGCCTGCGGCTGAGCAAAAAGCTCCCGAAAGGCCGGAAGAGCCTCCGGTAGTTACCAAACACTCGATTCGGATCGGCGGACGGCAGATCAATTACACGGCGACAGCAGGTTTTATGCCTATTCGCAATGCCACGACGGGTGAAACGGAGGCTAGAATATTCTTTATTGCCTACACAATGGATGACCCGCCACCGGGGCGGCCTCTGATGTTTTCATTCAATGGCGGACCGGGCTCGGCCTCTGTCTGGCTGCATCTTGGAGCTTTGGGACCTAAACGCGTCAAAATGCTTGACGACGGAATGATGCCTCCGCCGCCGTATGAAATGGTGGACAATGACCAATCATGGCTTGAATCAACGGATCTGGTTTTCATTGACCCCGTGGGCACCGGCTATTCACGCGCCGCAAGGCCGGATCTGGCGTCTAAGTTTTTCTCCGTCAATGGTGACATAGAATCCGTAGGCGAATTTATCCGGATGTATCTTGGCCGCTATCAAAGATGGTCATCCCCGTTATTTCTTGTCGGTGAAAGCTATGGAACGACACGTGCTGCCGGACTCTCCAATCACCTTTTCGAACGCGGCATCGGGTTAAATGGAATTGTTCTCGTCTCGACGGTAATGAATTTCCAATCTATCAGATTTGCTGATAATAACGATTTGCCGCTGGTTCTGATACTTCCGTCTTATTCAGCAACAGCCTGGTATCACAAACAATTGCCGTCCGACCTGCAGCGTAAGCCTCTGGCAGAAGTGCTCAGGGAAGCTGAAAATTTCGCCGTAAATGAATATGCCCCGGCGATGCTGAGAATTGACAGGCTCACGCAACAGGAAAAATCGGCGCTTGCGGATAAATTCAGCCGGCTAACCGGACTCTCGAAAGAGTTTGTTGAGCAAAACAACTTTCGGATCGAACTTGGCGAGTTTAATAAGGAACTACTACGTAAACAGAGGCTTACGACCGGTCGGCTCGATAGCCGTTTTACCGGATTTGACAAGGACGCGGGCGGTGATAATCCGGATTTCGACCCAAGCATGACCGCTATCCGCCCTCCTTACACCGCGGTTTTCAATTCCTATATTCGCTCTGACCTGAATTTCAAGTCAGATTTGGAGTATTACATCCTGGGCGGCGGGATTACATCGCCTTGGAACTGGAATACCAACAACCAGTATGCGGATACTTCGCAGGCCCTGTCCTCCGCTATGAGAAAGAATCCGTATATGAAAGTCTATGTTGCAAGCGGATACTACGATATGGCAACGCCTTACTTCGCAACCGAATACACGGTTTCGGCAATGAATTTGCCGCCTCAGCTTCGCCGCAATATTTCGTTTGGCTACTATGAAGCGGGACATATGATGTATATCGAGAAAACTTCTCTGCGGCGGTTGAAAGAAGAGGTCTCCACTTTTATCAAATCTGCCACTTCCCGCTGATAATAGCTTTACGCGTGTGATCCTGGCGGCCGGGGTACCTCGTGCCGCCATTTCTTTATTCAATCGTGCCCGCCGCCGGCAACAATCTTTACAGCATGAGATAAAATCGGCCGGATTACATCAAAGCACTCTTTCACAGCCTTTGGCGAACCCGGAAGATTTATTACAAGAGTCTGCCGGCAAATACCTGCCACAGAACGTGAAAGCATGGCGAATTCGGTTTTTGCAAGGGTTGAAATGCGCATTGCCTCAGGTATTCCGGGTATTTCCTTGTCGAGAACTGCCCGCGTCGCCTCCGGTGTAACGTCTCCGGGTGAGAGGCCTGTGCCTCCGGTTGTCAGGATCAGGTTTACATCGCTCCTTTCGGCGAATTCCAATATTTCTCTGCTAATTTCGCTTATTTCATCTCTGACTATTACGGTTTGGCATATTTCAGCTCCAATTCCCGTTAGAAGCTCTGCCAAAAGTTTGCCCGAGATGTCGTTTTCGGCAGTTCTTGTGTCACTTACGGTTAAAACAGCGGCCCTGATCTGCATCTTCACTTACCTCTGAAATAGGAAATCGCTGCAGGCAAATATAGCGTTCAGGCTTGTGTTACATCCAGCTCGGAAATCCGCGGACGCCGCTTTGCAAAGAAAATGCTAAGCAAGACACCGAGCACGACCATTGCCATACCTGCCAAAGTCGCCGGGACAATCTGCTCTCCAAAAAAGAATGTGCCGAAGAAAATTGCGTAAACCAGCCCCGTGTAATTGATAATAGCAACTCCGGCTGCCTTTTCGCGTTGCAGGGCATCGGTTAGAAAAATCTGCCCGAGCTGCGAAAAGACACCTATTAGTAAAAGAAACAGCCAATCACGCCCGACAGGCGTTTTCCACTCAAACAATAGGCTGATGCCGCCAACTGCCACGCCGACAAGTTGAAAATGCAAGACTACTGTCAGAGGGTGTTCCCTTTCGCGCATTTGGCGGACCAGATTATAGGCAACACCTGAACAAAAGGCAGAAAAAATTCCAATCGCAAGATAAAAAGGCGACACGCTCGGGTCGAAACGTTCTATCAACAACACTCCGGAAAATGCTACGGCATAAAACAGCCATTGCAAACGGCGTACACTTTCACCGAGAATGAAAATTGCTATTGCACTTGTGAAAATCGGCGAAAGATACTGTATCGTCATTGCCGTTGCAAGAGGAATTTTTTGCAATGTGACGAAAAAAAGGTAAAGAGCCGTAGTCCCGAAAAATCCACGAGCAAATAGCAGAGCCCGATTCGTCCCGCGCCAATCCGCCCCGATTCTCTGCAGCCCGATAAAGCAAAAAATGCTTGCAATCAGACAACGGAAGAAAACGACCTCCATCGCAGGAATGTCCGTAAGCCCTTTAACTAAAACATTTGCCAAAGAGAAAGAGAGCGTCGACAGAAACATCGAACGCACGCCGGGTGTGATGAATTTAGAGCTGCCGTCCAAACCGGAATTATTTTACAACCTTTCCACCCGAATCAGCACATCCGCAGCCGGTACTGCATTTGTAATCCGTGCGAAATGCTCTGAATCGCCGGTAAAGGCCGAAAACGGCTGCCGCCGATGAAAGCCCGACTATCGCGAAAACTATGAGGGTATCCGGTGAAAAATTCATTGCATTCCCAAAAAAAGCCCTGTCTGATATGTTACCAAAGCTCCAAGATATGCCAGAACAGTCATATAACCAACCATAAACAAAGGCCAACGCCATGAATTCGTTTCCCTTCGCACAACGGCAAGCGTGGACATACATTGCATAGCCAAAACAAAGAAAACCATCAGCGTCAACCCGGTCAATGGCGTCCATACCGGCCGGCCATCCGGACGTTGAGCGCTTCGGATTGCCGACACCAAAGATTGTGAATCTTCCCCTTCGTCTTTGCCTACATTGTAAATAATGCTCAATGTGGAAACGAGCACTTCGCGGGCAGCAAAACTTGCAATCAATGCTACCCCGATTTTCCAGTCAAATCCGAGAGGTTCGATAACCGGTTCGATTAAGTGTCCGAGCTGACCTGCATAACTGTGTTGCAGCCTTTCTGAGGCGGATAGAGACTTATCTGCTTGAGAAACCTCCGTAGAAACAATCATTTGCGTCCCGGCTGCATCTTGTGACGGGGAGGTACTCCGCGGAAAATACATCAATGCCCAAAGGATAATAGAAATTGTCAGGATGACTGTACCGGCCCGTTTGACGAATAGCCAGGCACGCATCAGCATATTCTGAAAAACGGTGCGAATGTTTGGCAGGCGATATGGCGGTAATTCCATTACAAATGGCGGAGTCGGTGATTTGAGAACAGTCCGTTTGAAAATAAACGCTGCGAGAATAGCCATCAGAATCCCAAGCGCATACATTGCGAGCATCAGTACTGCCCCCAGAGAAATAAATCCGAGAAATGTCTGGCCCGCAAAGAACGCAGCAATCATCAGCGTATATACGGGGAGCCGTGCCGAGCAGCTCATAAATGGAGCAATAAGAATAGTTGCAAGCCGGTCGCGTTGATTTTCAATGGTTCGCGTCGCCATAATTCCGGGAATCGCGCAGGCAAAACTGCTCAAAAGCGGAAGAAATGCCTTTCCATGAAGACCAATACGGCTCATCAATTTATCCATCAGAAAAGCAGCCCGCGCCATATATCCCGAATCTTCCAGAATCGAAATAAATAGAAATAAAAGAAGAATTTGCGGTAAAAAGACCAGTACACCGCCGACTCCTGCAATAATGCCATCCGCAACCAAATCTGCCAGAATACCCGGCGGCAAGTTGCTACGTGCAAATTCAGTCGCAGCCCCAAAGACACCTTCGAGCAACTCCATCGGAAGCGCTGCCCAGGAAAAAATTGCTTGAAACACAAGCAACAATACACCTATCAGTATCAGCAGGCCGAAAAATCTGTGCGTGAGGATTCTATCCAGCCGTTCTGAAAAATCATGAGCCTCGCGGTCGTTATGCCTTACGGATTCCTGCAAAACCCCGGAAATAAAGGCATACCGCGAAAATATCGCTGAATTGTCATTCTCAGAACCTATCGGGAGATCAAATTTCGGCTGTGGTGGATTTTCAATTGCCTCGCGGACTGCCTGCCTGAGCTCGGAAAGGCCGCGGCCCGTACCTGCCGCATTAACAGCTATGACCGGTACTCCAAGTAGTCGCGACATTTTTGTAAGATCAATCCGGTGTTTTTGCTTTTCAAAAATATCCATCATCGTCAAAGCGACGACAACAGGAATCCCATAATCAAACAGCTGAGTTACAAGATAAAGATTTCTTTCGAGATTTGTAGCATCAACGACGGCAATTACCGCATGCGGTTTCTTCGCACCGGGCATTTTCCCCAAGAGCACGTCACGGGCAATCTGTTCGTCTAGCGAGGTTGCATCAAGGCTGTAAAGACCGGGCAGGTCTATTAGTTCGGCACTCCGGCCTGCAAGTTCCCAGTGTCCGACTTTCCGTTCTACCGTGACGCCGGGATAATTGGCTACTTTTTGCTTTAAGCCGGTTAAAGCGTTAAACAGCGTTGTTTTGCCTGCATTTGGATTGCCGGCGAGTGCTACAGTAAGAGTGGATGGATCGGCCGGCCGGGTAACGGAATCTCTCATTTTACCGGCTTCCGGTGGAATATTTCTGATTCGGCTACCTCGATCTGCTCGGCTTCGGATTTTCTCACTGCCAGAGAATAATTCCGGACACGGATCTGTATGGGATCTCCGAAAGGAGCCGCTTTTATTTTCGTAACCGGCGTGCCGGGAATGATTCCCATTTCCATTAACCGCCGCGAAACCGGTCCGCCGCCGCGGACTGCTATGACGCTTGCCTGTCGGCCGAATTCCAGTTCATTTAATGTCATTTTATTTATTTCGGCAGCCATAACCTTTTCATTTGAAATATTACAATAATTGAAAGCTGATTTCAATTTCAACTCAGCAAAGTTATAAGTTCTTTTGTTAAGAACAACTTATGTTTTTAAGGCTGAAATGCTTAATTTGGAAGAATCTTGTCTGCCCCGACAAAATCTGCCTGATAAATTCCCAGCAAGATCCGAAGCGGAAATCTTTGCCGATCCGGGCTTAACCAGACCTTGATGCCGAGTCGGTCAAGATCTGCATCTCCTGTAGTTATTGCAATTCTTTGAGCAGAAAAACGCTTTCCTGAAAGTTCTATGGTTTCGACACTTCCCGGCCGGAGTGTAAAAACGAGTGGCTGATCTTTCCAAAACACCGCAACCCTTGTATCATTCACGCGGCTGTCCGCCGCCTTTCCCGGTGTTAAATTAAATGAACGCATTGCATAAAGAAACGACAACAAGGAATGCGTTCCAACGGGTACATCGATGCGTCGCGAGCCTCCAATAACTGCAATCCCGTTTGGATCGTAATTTACACTCTGCGTAAAACCGGCCAGACCGCCCGTAAATTTAATATCACTGCGGAAAGGCGTCAATGATACAGGATCTACTAGTTCAGTTATGGAATCATTCAGTATGAAGAAAGGATTTCCTGACTCGGCATTTGTAACCGTCGCATTAAGTACAAGCGTGTCACGTCCGGACGACAGAATTCGTTCACGTACGCGCAGTACGATCGTTCCAATGGGACGCCCCGCTGCAGATATGCGATATTCAAGCGTTTCTCCAATCTGAAACGGTAAATCATCCGACAATGGCCGATTTGGAATATATGGCTCCGGCGTTGGAGTAAGTTTTGGTGTCGGCTTTGGCGTTGCGGCTGGTGTCGGCTCCGGCAGAGGCTCCGATTGTTTCATTGCCTGTTCTGTGATTGCGGCCGCATTTGCCCTGAATTCGCCTTTATCTGTGGTAAAACGGAATGCAACAGGTAAACGTTTGTCGTCACGTGTCAGAAAAACACTCAACCGCCTGATTCCTAATCCGGCAAGTCCATCACCTTCAATCCCAATCTCGTCACACTCAAATTTGCCCGCAGGAGTTTCGACAACGGCTGACCGCTCGGGTCGAAAAGTAATTGTGGAAATACTGTCCTCTTCAGATAAAATTGCCGTTCCGCTTCCGGAAAGGCGACGGATTTGATATAGCAGTGTCAAAAGATCAAATTGCCCATTTGGAATTTTTGTAAAATCTTTCCGTCGCTCTTCAGCAAGCCCTTCAGGATCATAGATTTTACGAGCAATGAGAGGCTCTCCGCTTTCGGCAGAGGCAATTGTTATCCTTTCCTCATCTACTGGTAGAAAAGCAGCACCGACGACGCCGTAAGTACGAAAACGCCCCCGAATTTCGACGGCGGCCTGCCCGGCCAGAGTTCCCTGGGAAACAACCTCGATTTCAAGGTGCCCGACATCACGAAATCGACCGAAAGTAACCTCATAGGAGATTTTTTCGCCAACACGGAAATTTTGCGAAGGACTGAAAGTTTGTCCGGAAATCGCCGCCGTTACAAAACCAAGGCAGAAAAATAAAGCTAATTTCATTAAAAACGCTTTTTTTGCCGGGCCGATGAGGTGTTGTTTCATGAAAAATGACAAAGGCATAAAAATATAATCGAAGCCAAATCATATTTGCTCGTCGAGAGCCCTCTGTATGTCTCCGATGATCCCGATTACCGCCTCTTTTCGATCTTTTGCTGTTAAAATCGGTCTTCCGACAACCAGGTAATCAGAGCCGGAGAGTATCGCCTCTGCCGGTGTAAGTACACGCTTCTGGTCATCAACGGTTGCATTAAGCGGGCGAATGCCCGGAGTGACTATTACAAAACTATCTCTGTTTACTGTTGAACGTATCGGGCGAGCCTCTTTGGCCGAAGCAACTACGCCGTCTAAACCTGAATCTGCAGCAAGCCGTGCCAATCTTAAAACGCCATCGTCAAGATCATTGCCCATTCCAATTTCTTCCAATGCGATGGAGTCCATACTGGTCAGAAGTGTTACGCCGATCACCAATGGCCTTTGCAGATTTTCCCTTTCGCAGACCTCTGCTATGGCCTCGGCGGTGCGTTTCATCATCTCACGACCGCCAAGACAATGCACATTCAACATCCAGACACCCAGAAGAGCCGCCTCCACGGCAGCCGTGGCAACCGTGTTGGGAATATCGTGAAATTTCAGGTCCAGAAAGATTTTTTCACCCGCGGAAACCAATTCCCTGACAAAAGCCGGTCCGGCAGATGTAAACAAACGAAGTCCGATCTTGAAAGCACCAACCGCACCGGCAAGTTCTGAGACTATCCGTCTCGCCTCATCCGCGCTTGCTACGTCCAGTGCGACGATTAGACGTTCTCTGGCATTAATGAAATCGGGTTTTTCAGGTTTTGGAGAAGTAGTCACAATTTGTGGCAAAGGAAAGTTCTAGTCCAAATCCAGTGGATTCTTAAATGGCGTTTTGTCATCGCCCTCTGCTCTTTTCAACGCTTCTTTGAATTTTTCTTCCAGCAATCGTTCACGGTCCTTCAGCGAAGACATCTCGCGGGCAAAGATCTGATCGCGCAGTTCCTTCTGCTTTTCGAGTTCAGATTTCAGATCATCAAAAGAAGCCGCAGGTTTCTTTTTTTCTTCAAAGGAAATTATCGCTCCGGTTGCAGAATCAATCACGATCGAAGTTTCGCAGCAGGGACAAATTATACTCAGCCGCTCCATAATGTTTGCATTATATTACATCTATTGCGAAAAAATCAGTTGCCTTTGGAAAAATCGGAAGGCCGCAGCAAACATCGCCGGCGGCCTCCGAAATAATGCTTTATGCAGCAATCCGCCTAAATGTCGTAATACATTGAGAATTCAAGCGGATGTGGCCGAAGACGGAGCGGAGTAATTTCGCGTTCACGCTTGTAATGTATCCATCTCTCAATCATTTCGGTCGTAAACACATCGCCTTTGAGCAAAAACTCATAATCTTTCTCCAAAGCTGAGAGAGCTTCATCCAGACTGCCCGGCAAAGACGGCACGTTTGCCAATTCCTCGGCAGGTAAATCGTAAATATCCTTGTCGAGCGGATCGCCCGGGTCTATCTTGTTCTGGATGCCGTCAAGTCCTGCCATAAGCAATGCTGCAAAAGTGATGTATGGATTGCAGCTCGGATCCGGCGGACGAAATTCCAGACGTTTTGCCTTCGGCGATGGTGAAAACATAGGAATTCTGACAGCCGCGGAACGATTGCGTGCCGAATATGCAAGATTCACCGGAGCCTCGAAACCCGGAACGAGACGTTTGTAGCTATTTGTTGTAGGCGCCGCAAAAGCGACAAGTGCGGGAGCATGCTTGAGCAGACCGCCAATATAATATTTAGCCATTTGAGATAAACCTGCATATTGATCTCCTGCAAAAAGCGGCTGGCCGTCTTTCCAAAGAGACTGATGGCAATGCATGCCCGAACCGTTATCGCCGTACAGCGGCTTTGGCATAAAAGTAGCCGTCTTTCCATAGGCGACGGCCGTATTTTTCACAACATATTTGAAGAGCATCAGGTTGTCAGCGGTATGCAAAAGGTTCGAATATTTAAAGTCGATTTCACACTGCCCTGCCGTGGCAACCTCGTGATGATGACATTCGACTGTAATTCCTACGGAATCCAGAGTTTTTGAAATGCTGTTCCGAATATCGATCAATGTATCAACCGGAGAAACGGGAACATAGCCCTCTTTCGGGCGAATGTGATACCCGAGATTCGGATTCATCTCGTCGCCTTTCCTGCCTGAATTCCAATGCCCTTCTTCCGAATCTATGCGAAAACCGGCCGTATGCTGCTCATTGGAAAAACTTACATTGTCAAAAATAAAAAATTCCGCTTCGGGACCGACGTAAATTGTGTCAGCAATTCCGGTAAATCTGAGATAACTTTCGGCACGAACAGCGACAGAACGAGGGTCCAGACCATAACCATCTTTCGTAATGGGCTCGACCACGTTTGCAATCAAACAAAGTGTCGTATCCTCGGTAAATGGATCTATCCAGTAACGTGACGGGTCCGGGACAAGCAGCATGTCTGATTCGTTTATGGCTGCCCAGCCGCGAAGGCTGGAAGCGTCAAAACCGAATCCATCTTCAAACGAATCTTCGGTCAATTGATCAATCGGAAAAGTAAGATGATGCCAGGCTCCCGGAAGATCGGTAAACCGGACCGAAACAAATTTTGCCTGTTGATCGGCAGCGAAATGCAAAACATTTTTTGGGTTCATAGTTCAATTAATAAAAAAACCAATGTGTAGAAAGATTTGTAATGCCGTTATAACGGCTCATTTCGTTTTTATAAGATACAATTTGAATGCCAATCTGATTTTTCGCTTTAATTGTTGATATAGAATGATTTGGCTAATTCTATAATCAAAATTTCGATAATAAATATCCTACATTTTTGTAGGACTTTTTATTGAATATTACAAATTTGTAGAATTGAAATAAAAAAATCCGGCCTTTACGGCCGGTAGTGTATTGCTTGCATTTTTAGGGTACGAGATCGGGCTGATGATTTAACTGCTGATTAAGGATAGAACAAAACCTTGCGAAAAACGGTCATGGCCGGAAAACTTCGGCTTTATCTTTTGTCGCATAACCAATGGTGCGGCCTTTTTCATTAAGAATGTTAACCCGTTTAAGTCCGACAGACTGTGCGAATGCGAATGCCTCACCCAGCAATTGACGTTGTTCGTCTTCGGAAAGAGCGCTCCAGGTCGGTTGAGCCATTCCATACAGCGTTTCATCGCTGCGCCGGGCAAATCTTATATGTTTTTGCAGATTGCCTGCCGGTAGCTCGATGTTCTTTGCTTCCTGCACACCGGAAGCTTCAGGGCCGGCATTGGACGACCAGAAATAAATTCCGATGCTTATCAAAGCGACTATGATTGTGGCAGCAAGAAGCCATTTGTTTACGCCAACCTTTCGCTTTTGTACGACCGGAGCGGATTCGAAATCCAAAGTGATTTTTCTGGCCTCCGGCTGCTGTACCGTCTCTTCGCGTTCAACGTCCTTTTCCCCTTTTAGCAATTCAACCAGGAAAAGGGTTTTGCTTGCCGCATTTGAGATGATTGTGTCGTAACTATAGCCGTATTTTTCCTCTATTTTTTCGACGTTATCGTTTTCCCTTTCGGCTTCGAGCAGGTCAACAAACCGGTTTCCTACCCGAACGTTGCATTCCATTGCGGCGGCGAGCACTTCGGAAGCGAAAAACATTTCCGCCGTTTCTTCCTTGAATAGACGCAGACGGTTAAAAAAGTCGCTCTCGATCAAAGAGTCAAAACCCTCTGCTGCTTCTGCTTCCTTAACAAAAGCATCGAACCGTCCGACCACGGCACCGATCCCTTCGGAATGCTCTTCACGGGGATAAAGCGAGAGGCTGGACCAGTTTGCGTACAGTGTGCGGATGTGGCCGATCATTTCGGGTCGGCTGAATAGTAATTTTCTCCGTTCACCTTCGACTTCACGCGAAAACAGACGCGTCATTACGAAATCGAATTTACCCCTGACTGCTTCGGTAAATGGCGAATTCCTGTAGAAACGCCCCAAAGCCATCAGAGCCTGTGAACTTAGCACCGGTCTTGAATTCTCACAATATCTACGTAGATTTGCTACCGAAATATTGCTGTCGCGTCGGGCAAGGGCCGCAAACCATGATTCCGCTTCGTGCATAAGAGAATATTCGGCGGCAGAATATTCCGGCGAGCTGATATCAGCCGAAACCTGCAGAAACCTGTGAAGAGCTTTTTTGATGGCAAGGTCGTCATACACGGCCGGGTTCATTTTCATGTGTTCCCGCTCGATACCGGATATAACATGTTCGACCATCTGGAGACTGGAGACTTCTTCCATTGCCCTGCGGCGATAGAATTCAACCTCATCCACCGTCTCGTTTTCCGGCTTCTGTTCGGCGGAAGGTCCGGAGTCCGACTCGTTAGCTTGCAGAGTATCGGCGTCCGGTTTGACCGTTCCATTCGAGCCGTTAGGAATGATTCCGTTGGCTTCTGCTGCTTTCCGCTTGAGTTCGATAATCGTTTCTTCAAGCAGATTTTCCTCTTTTAGTTCTTCTATGAGGTCGGCAAAAACATTCATTTTCTTGGTGGTCCTTTTATCGGGAGATCGCGCGTAAACAGGTTTGCTGGTGCGGAAACGTAAAGCGGATAGGAAGTTTTACAACTTTATTTTGACATGAAATGTAAAAATGTCGTGCGAAGCAAGCCTATGGTTCGACACCGCCGGCAGGCAGTATTTGCGTAATTTTGCCGCTTTGGGTCAATTCGTATTTGTAAACTATATCTCCGGCAATGTTTTTCGTTGCGGTAATGATATATTCATTTGCCAATTCCGCATCTGTCGGATTGGTCGGCGTCATCTCAAAAACGTATCGCCCTCTGACGACCGTGTCGCCTGTTGTAACTCCGATACCGTTGCCGATCATTGCCTGAATTTCCGGAAGTCTGCCAAAGCGATTTTTCTGGGAATAAAACGCAATCTGAGTTGATGAGATAGTTCTTAGCGTTGCAAATGTCGTATTGTTTTCGGCTGACCTGATCGCCTTCTGAAGTGCCGGAATAGCCAAGGCCGCTATAATACCGACAATAACTACCACAAGTAGCAATTCGATCAACGAAAAGCCCTTTTGTCCAAATCTTTTTTCCATGATTTTACGTTCCTCGCTAAGTCAATGTGACAAAATCTGACACCACTTTTTGCCAGATTGAACGACTGTATTGGCCAATTTACCGATATTTAAGCCCTTTTAGGCTAAAATCAGTACTGCCGACTCAGTTGGAGTGCAACCTTCGTGCCAATAGAAAGAGTGATTATGTGAAAAGCTTTGTACTAAAATCGTACAGAGTCATCCGAAGTCTAAAACTACACAAAAACTATCCATTGAACATCGAAATCTGCCGTAAATTAAACTCCTGATTGCGTCAGGTTGGTTAAAGGTATATAATTGTCCGGTTCCAAAATAAAAACGCCGCCGCCGCCTCACCGACGACGACGAAACTTCACGGAGGTTTTGTATGTCGCAAGCGGGTACATCGAAAACAATAGATTCGGACAAGATGAATGCCTTTTTAGGCAAGGTTGTAACTGACTTCGGGTCATCCCTAAGTTGTGTTTTGAGTTATATCGGCCAGAAATTAGGCCTCTACGAAGCCTTAGCTGGTTCTGACGGTCTTACTGCAGCTGAGTTGGCTCAGAAAACCGGCACAAATGAGCGTTATATTCGTGAATGGCTAATCAATCAGGCAGCCGGCGATTATGTTCACTATAATCCGGCTAATGGCAAATATTCTCTGCTTCCTGAACAGGCCGTCGCTCTGACGGATGAAACAAGTCCTTTTTACGTCGGCGGCGGTTTTTATGTAATCAAGGCAATGGTCAACGCCCAGAGCCGTATTTTAGAGCATTTCACCAATGGCGGCGGTATGCTTTGGGGCGAGCATGATCCAGACCTGTTTGTCGGGACTGAAAAATTCTTTCGCCCGGGTTATACGGCGCATCTGGTGAATGAATGGATCCCCTCACTTTCTGGGATCTCACAAAAACTCGCGGATGGCGCCGTAGTAGCTGATATCGGCTGCGGCCATGGAGCTTCAACTTTGATTATGGCTCAGGCGTTTCCAAATTCGGTTTTTTTTGGATTTGACAACCATGAGCCTTCGATCAGGACAGCAAATGAAAGAGCCTTATCCGCAGGCCTGTCCGATCGCGTAAATTTTGCCGTCTCGGACGCGTCCAATTTTCCTGATGAAAATTTTGATCTGATCTGTTTTTTTGACTGCTTTCATGATATGGGTGATCCCCAGGCAGCTTTGGCACGCAGTCGTGAGTGTCTCGCCTCCGGAGGTTCGGTTATGATCGTTGAGCCGATGGCCGGAAACACCGTAGAAGAAAACTTTAATCCTGTAGGCCGGACATTTTCAGGAGCTTCGACACTTTGCTGCACTTCAAATTCCCTGGCTCTCGGCGGGCCGGCGTTAGGTGCGGTTGCTACGGATAATGCTCTTGAAGATATAGCACGGACTGCGGGATTCGAAGAATTCAGACGCACTGCAGAAACGCCTTTTAACCGTGTTTTTGAAGCTCGGAATTAGCGTTTTATAGATGCCCGGGCCGGACGTTTCTGAAAAACAAAACAGGAGGAATTTTGCAATGCCGGTAAACAAATTTGCCGCTTTCTTTCTTGCTTTTGTCCTGCTCTCGCTTTTACTGTCAGTGGAGGTTTCCGCTCAGAAATTACCGGAATTCAATTCTTACCGATCCGTAACCTTAGGAATGTCTAAGGATGCGGTCCGCGAAAAAATCGGTAAGCCCAAAAATGAATTTGCGGATGAAGACGATTTTGAATTCAGCGAAAATGAATCCGCAAGGATTTTTTACACGCCAAATTCTACGGTGAGGGCGATTGTAATTACCTATACCGGAGACCTTTCAAAGGCTCCCGGTGCCAAATCCGTGGTCGGCGAAGCAGTCGAGCAATCCCCTGAAGGAAATGCCTACAAAATGGTAAGATTTCCCGATGCAGGTTACTGGGCATCTTATCTGCGGGTTGGCGGCGACAAACCAAGTATCACCATTACACTGCATTACCTTCCCAAAACAAGCAATTAAAATGTCCGGACTGGCAGTTTTCCTCATTACAGGCGCCCGCTTCGCGGCGGGCGCTTTTACAGTTACACCGTATCTGCCTTATAGTATTGGCAGTTATGACTACAATCGGCATACCGAAAGAGATACATCCCGGCGAAAAGCGCGTCGCCGCTACTCCGCAAACAATTTTAAAATTAAGAAAACTGGGCCTTGAAGTGCTCGTCGAAAGTGGCGCCGGTTCCGCAATCAATGCCACCGACGGAGAATATATCGAGGCCGGAGCCCGGATAGTCCATGACGTCCGACAGCTCTGGAATGATGCTGACATCATAGTAAAGGTACGTCCTCCGGAAGAAAACAAGTCCGCCGGCGCGCACGAGGCTGATTTACTGCGTGAGGGCGGTTGGCTGATTGGCTTTCTGTGGCCTGCACAAAATCGTGAAATCGTCGATCGCCTTGCCAGACGCAAAGCGACCGTCTTTGCGATGGATTGCGTACCGAGGATCACGCGGGCGCAAAAAATGGATACGCTCTCGGCAATGGCAAATATTGCGGGATACAGAGCCATTGTAGAAGCTGCCGCCCATTTCCCAAGGTTTTTCACCGGTCAGATTACAGCAGCGGGCAGAATCGACCCGGCAAAGGTTCTGGTAATCGGCGCAGGCGTCGCCGGACTTTCGGCCATCGGAGCAGCAAGAGGGCTCGGCGCCGTAGTCAGGGCATTTGACCCGCGGTCGGCAACAAAAGACCAGGTTGCATCAATGGGGGCGGAATTCCTGGAGCTTGACATCAAAGAAGAGGGCGAGGGCAAGGGCGGTTACGCAAAAGAGATGTCAGACGCCTTTCTGAAAGCAGAAATGGCTCTTTTCGCCCAACAGGCCATGCAGGTTGACATAATTGTTACTACTGCTCTGATTCCGGGAAAGCCCGCTCCAAAACTCATCACCCAGGGAATGGTAGAGTCAATGAAGCCGGGATCTGTAATTGTAGATCTGGCTGCGGAACAGGGCGGCAACTGCGTACTGACAGAGCCCGGCAAAGTCGTTCATCATAAAGGAGTTACGATCATCGGCTACACTGATTTGCCGTCGCGCATGGCTCCGATGGCAAGCCAGCTCTACGGTGCGACCATCACTGCACTTATCGAAGACATTATTGACGATGAAGGTAAGCCCTTCGCTGACCTCGAGGACGAGATTATCCGCGGGGCAATTGTATTGCACGAGGGTAAACTGATGTGGCCGCCGCCGGTTAAGGAAACGCAGCCGGCAGCTACTCCGGAACCGGGTGTCCCGACGACAAGCACTTCAGCGCTTACTACGGTTCATTCCACAGCCAATGACGAATCCGCCGGATTAAGCTGGTGGGTTCTTCTTGCGGCGGGAATAGCACTTTTCGGGATTGGTCTGATTGTGCCGGAATCCAAACTATCGCATTTTACTGTTTTCATGCTGGCATGTTTTGTCGGCTGGCAGGTCATATGGAATGTCAAGCCTGCTTTGCATACACCTTTGATGAGCGTTACCAATGCAATTTCGGGCATCATTCTGGTGGGCGGAATGCTGCAACTTACCGGCGAACTGAATCTTACCACGATCCTCGGGGCAATAGCCGTTCTTATTGCGGCAATAAACATTGCAGGTGGTTTTTTGGTTACCAACCGAATGCTTGCAATGTTTAGAAAATAAATGGGTTAAAAGAGGCCATTAATTTTGTGGCATTATTGTTTTTCAAGTTTAAAGAACTGACAAGGATTTTTTTCTGATGAAAACGGGTTTGATTACTATTGCTTATATTGCAGCCAGCGCACTTTTTATCTTAAGCCTCGGAGGACTTTCACGACAGGAAACAGCCCGCCGCGGTAATTGGTATGGCATTATAGGCATGGCGATTGCGCTTGCCGCTACGATTGCAAAAATGGATCCCGCCGGATACCTGACACTTGCCGCTGTGCTGATTCCGGGGGCATTGATTGGTGGCGTCATTGCTTCGCGGGTTCAAATGACGTCAATGCCGCAGCTGGTCGCTATTCTGCATAGTTTTGTGGGTCTGGCGGCTGTTTTGGTCGGTTTTGGTACATATTTGGGCAACAGCCATATCGAACCAAATGAATTAACCGTTCATCTTGTTGAGATTTTTGTCGGTGTAGCCATCGGTGCCGTAACATTTACCGGCTCTGTAGTCGCTTTCGGCAAACTTCAGGGAACCATTACCGGCAAACCTCTTCTAATTCCCGGCCGGCATTTCATCAATCTCCTGATGCTTGCCGTAACGGCAGCCCTAGGAGTATTGTTTGTCTCATCTCCGGGGACTTCCGGACAAGGCTATCTGCTTGCAGCGACAATAATTACCTTTATCCTAGGCATACACTTCGTAATGGCAATCGGCGGTGCCGATATGCCTGTGGTCGTCTCGATGTTGAATAGTTATTCAGGTTGGGCTGCGAGTGCTGCCGGGTTTATGCTTTCGAACGACCTCCTGATAATAACCGGCGCTCTTGTCGGGTCTTCCGGAGCTATTCTCAGCTACATAATGTGTCGGGGAATGAACCGCTCATTTTTCAACGTCATGCTTGGCGGATTTGGCACGGAAGGCGGTTCGTCAACGGCCGCAGCGGCAACTCAGGGCGAGGTAAGATCCATTGATCCCGTCGGAGCCGCAAATCTTCTGACAGATGCCAGAAAAATAATAATCGTTCCGGGTTACGGATTGGCAGTTGCGCAAGCCCAACATTCACTGGCCGAAGTAGTTAAAATATTGAAAACAAAAGGTATAGACGTAAAATTTGCAATTCATCCGGTAGCCGGACGCCTTCCCGGCCATATGAATGTGCTTCTTGCCGAAGCCAATATTCCTTATGACATTGTTTTTGAAATGGAGGAAATAAACGATGAATTCAAAGAAGCCGATGTAGCCTGGGTAATAGGCGCAAATGACATTGTAAACCCATCCGCGCTTGAAGATCCCGGCAGTCCGATCGCAGGAATGCCTGTTTTACATGTTTGGGAATCACGCGATGTAATCGTAATGAAACGCTCAATGGCAAGTGGCTACGCGGGCGTAGATAATCCTCTTTTCTATCGTGATAACACCCTAATGCTCTTTGGCGATGCAAAGAAAGTAGTTGACGAAATTCTCTCTTCGATGAGAGGTTGAGGCCGACCGGGCATTTTATTAAAAATTACCTGCCGGAATCATTTTTGCTTAGATTTATCAGCGCAAGCCGTTCAACTATTCGGCCATTTTCAATGTGCTCTTCGATAATTTCCGGCACGTCATCTGCCCGCACCTGGCCGTACCAGACGCCTTCTGGATAAACCAAAACCGCAGTTCCGATAGAACAAAATCCAACCGAACCGCAATCTGTCAAAACGACTTCTCCCAAAGGGTTTCGACCTTTCGATTCCTTTCCCTGCCTAAGCCCTTTTGACTCCAGAATTCTTTCAAACTCGGCTTTGACGGAAGAGCTTCCGACAGCCGAACAGGACTTTCCATTGCAAACAAATATATGCCGCTTGATCGGCGCCTTGATTACCGGAGCCAGATTCTCGAGCTTTTCCCGGTCTTCAATGAATTTTTCTTTTGCCATTTGCATTATATTTTGTCACAACTATTGCCTTTGTTGCATCTAAACACGGCGCGTTTATGCTAAGATAATATTTGTCGCTTCTCAGTTTCATCCGCTTTAAATGGCATCAGGGATCGTAATACATATCGCCGCAGGCAATGAAAAGCGTACCGAGTTCTTTACCGGTGAACGTATCCGTATTGGAGCCGACGAAACCTGCGACCTGCAGATACAAATCTCTTCGATAAGCATCGGCGGCGTCTGGCTCGAGCTTGAAGATACTGACGGCGTCTATCGTGTACTCAATTTCTCGCCGGACCTCAATCTGACGGTAAACGGCAAACCCATAAGACGTTTCATAGCTATAGACGATGGCGACGTAATTGTTACATCCGACGGCTCGGTAGCTTTGTCTTTTTTTACGCTCGCCGGCCGCGGAACCCTGATTAAGGCCAATCGTGAGCCTCGCCACATAGCTCAATTCATCGAAGAAGCTGCCCTCGATGCCGCTGCTTCTCCCCGCAGAGACGAGGCAAAGGCATTTTTGCGGGAATTCGTCCGTGAGCTGTCCAGGGAAATTTCCTGGACCACTAAGTTGATTACTCTTGTCCTCGCTATCGGCTTTATAACCGGCGTGCTTTACCTTGGATATGCGGTCAGCGAGGAGCTGCGGCAAAACCGTGAGCATGCACAAATACAAAATGAAATGATTCGCCGCCTCGAAGCACAGCTTGGCGAGGCCACCAATCAACTTGGTACGCTGGAACAAACCAATCGTGATTTGCTCCGTGCACAATCCCTTGCCCAAAATATCCGCGTCGATTACGGCAATGGAGTTTGTTTGATTATCGGTGTTTACGATCTTGTTGAAAAAAGCAGCGGAAAGGTGCTTCGTTATGCAGATTTAACTTCACGAGCGAATCCTTATGAGCCCTCACAAAGCGAAGATCCTTTACCGCCGGGCAGTGCCGTCGTCGGTCTGTCAACTGAAGGCGGTGGAAGCCCAGTAGAGTATGACTTCATCGGCACGGGTTTTCACGTTGGCGGCGGATACATCGTAACAAACAAGCATGTCCTCCAGCCCTGGACCGAAGATGATGCCGTAAAGGCTATGATGCGCGAATATAACGGGCGCGCAAGGATAAAAAAAATTGTTGTCTATTTTCCAAATCATCCTGAACCGTATCCATTGAAAATACGTGAGTTATCGTCTAAGGAAGACGTAGCCGTCGCAACAATTGATCCCGAAACGCTCCCGGGCGATATCCCGTCTCTCCCTCTGGAAACCGACTCGGACGCCGCAACTATCGGTAAAACGGTAGTTACGATGGGTTACCCGAGCGGGCCGGATCGTCTTCTGGCGATGGTTGATGACGAAGAAGCAAAGTCTATAAATGCACGCTTCGGAAATTCGCGACAAAACCTGATTAATTTCCTGGCGCAGTCAAAGAAGATTGTACCTTTGACAACGCAAGGCGCCATCACCGATCTGGATACCAGGCGGATTGTTCACGATGCAAAAACCGCAGAGGGCGGCAGCGGCGCACCGCTCTTCGGCCAAACCGGCAAAGTTATTGGCGTTAATTTTGGCGTATTTACCGAAAACACGGCGTCAAATATGGCAGTTCCTATCAAATTTGCCATCGAAATTTTAAGAAAAGCCGGATGGAAACCGCCGGAGGAAATGCAATCTGCTTCGGGGAATACCAATCCTAATCCGGCGGCGTCGCCAAGCCCTTCGCCAAAATAAATTTTTTTAGTGCAGCTATGGACTCTCTTATTCTGACAAATATGTTTCACCGCCCGGCGCGCACGGCCGTGAGCGTACTCGGCATTGCGGTCGGCGTTTTACTTATAGTCTTCACGGTAGGGCTTTCTAACGGCACAATGCGTGAGCGCGGTCGCCGCGAAGCAAATGTCGGTGCGGAAATCATGTTTCGGGCCTCCGGAACGCGAGGCTTGAGCGGATCTGAGAGTTTTCGTCTCCCTGAAGCGGAAGGAGCCCGAATTCTCGAAACTCCGGGAATCAGCGCGGTTGCGGCATTGGGGCAAAATTCGGTTGCGACAGACGATAACAACACGGGAAACCGGCTGATTGACGGTATTGACTACCGGTCTTACTCGTCTATCGTTGGCATCACGATTATCGAAGGTCGGCCGCTTTCCCAAAGTGGGGATGAAGCAATAATCGATACCGGATTTCAACGCCAAAAAAATTATCACGTCGGCCAAAAAATCAAAATTTACGAAAGGGATTTCACGATCGTGGGAACATATGAACCTGCAGCCGGTGCACGCATAAAAATACCACTTTCAACAATGCAGGATCAGCTCGGCAGCAGCGGTAAAGTCTCTGCATTTCTGGTCAAATTAGCACCTGGCGAAGATGCCCGTACGGTTGCCCAACGGCTTCAGACAACATTTCCGGACAGCCAGATTCTGCTTACAAGTGAACTTGAAGAACTCTATATGCAGGGATTTCCGGCTCTTAATGTTTTCCTCAATGTGTTTATCGGGGTAGCTGCGGTCATTAGCGCTCTGGTTGTTTTATTGACTATGTACACAACCGTAATCGAGCGAACACGTCAGATCGGGATTATGAAATCACTCGGAATGAGCAACTTTAATATTGCAATGACTATAGCCAGGGAAGCTATGCTGATAAGCCTTTTCGGGATAATTCTTGGAATCGCCATGACATTTGCCCTCCGTTTTTTTATTACCCGATTCACTACCCTGGAGGTGGAAATAAGCCCGGCCATTCTATTGATAACACTGATTGTCGGGCTGCTTGGCGGTGCGATTGGATCGCTCTATCCCGCAATCCGTTCAGCCCGTCTTGATGCCGTTGAGGCTCTTAGCTATGAATAGATTGGTCAGCTTCAGCCGATTTACCGCTAAACTGCAGCAGTTCCGGATATTTAAGGATTAGTTAAATTGTTATTCAAGCATTTTTGCTTTTCACACCATAAGCGATCTTTTTCACCAAGTTCGGCTATTTTTTCCATCAGAAAATCGGCTATTTCCTTGTGCGTCCGGAGCCGGTCCGGCCGTTTATAAAATTCTTCAAGATCAAGCTGCTCACCAAACCAGATACGAATTTTCTCGCCGCCAAACCAGTTTCCAAGAATCTGTCGTGGAAGGTTATTGCCCAAACCTGCTATAAATACGGGTATTACCTGCGGTCGGGCAGCCAAAATCACCCTGCCGATACCAGGCTGTGCGGGAAGATAAGAATACGGATTGGAATTCAGGTTTCGCTTTCCTTCGGGATGAAAACCGATTACACGCGAGCTGCCGTTGCTGCAAATCGAAATCAATTCGCGGAGCGAAAATTTATCAAATTCCCTTTTTCCGGCCTCGCGCGCCTCCCTGAAAAATGGCGGATACATCGACCACCAGCCCATAATGAAATTGACCAGCCAACCGACCGGATTCGTATAAAAGAACTTTGCACGAACAGGGAAAAATAACGACAACGGGCGTGAGGTACGGCGAAAAAGCACGCTCGAGACCGTGTACATATCAAAAAATGAACGATGGTTGGCAACCAGAAGCAGCGGACGGACAGGATCAGAAGCGGCTACAGATTCGATGCCGAAGACATTCATCAGATTGTAAGTAGCCAGATGAATCCAAAGCGAACCTATATGACGCTGACAAAAAGTCCATAAACGCTTCCAAAACCCGTAATTCATCCGACGTGTTAGCCGAAATCCGAAGCGTTCAATAGGAGACAAGACGGCCAACTCCGCTTTAACGGGGATTTGTCGGACATTTTGATTTATCAGTCCCGGGATAAGGCTTTGGGCCTTATTTCTGTTGTCATTGGAAATATCCTCAGCCGTCATAGTACTCGTGCTATTTTAGCATTACGGACATTCTGTGATTAAATGCGGATCCTTTAAAGCTCGACCACGATTGGCGTATTGCAGGGATTATATTCGGCATTACAGATAGATGCATTGATAAACACGGCTTTGTCAGTCTTTTCAACACCATAGCCTTCATGAATATGGCCGAATATGTGCAGTCGTAAACTGCCTTTCAGCAATATATTCAGTTTTGCACGCAATTCCTCGCAGCCTGCATTTTCAAATCCATCAGGCCTTGCTATGGCATCTAAAATACCATTAGGCGGGCCGTGGGTAATGAGAATATCAACATCCGATGGTATCAAGGACCATTTTTCAGCCATTTCCTGACCACGTTCTAAATTGAAAGCCCAGTCATAAAATCTTGGTTGCCAAGGCGAGCCATAAACCTTGAATCCCTCGATAACCGTGGCGGAATCCTCGAGATAACAAATTTCATTGTTGAGCAGAAGCCGTGCGGTCTCGGGTTTCTGCTGGAAAAGCAAGTCATGATTACCGGCAACAAAAATTTTGTAGGGGTGCGGCTGTTCGGCGAACCAATCGGCAAAATCAGCAAATTCTTCTTCAGTCCCGTTTAAAGTCGCATCGCCGCTGTGGATAAGAATATCGCCATCCGGGATTCGCAGCAATCGGTGAAAGTTATGGGTGTCTGAGATGCAAACGATACGCGGCATTATTCAATATTAAAATAGACCGCTTCCGGGTGATGGACGATAATTGCTGATGTTGATTGCTCAGGATCCAGTTGAAATTCTTCAGTCAGTTCTACGCCGATTCGCTCCGGCCTCAGCAATTCGAAAATCTTTGTTTGTTCCTCGAGGTCGGGACAGGCAGGGTAACCAAAACTGTAACGGGCCCCGCGGTAACCCTGATGGAAGAGTTTGACAAGTTCGGGGGCATCTTCTCCTGCAATGCCGAGTTCTTCCCTTATGCGTTTATGCCACATTTCTGCAAGGGCTTCTGCGGATTCGACCGAAAGGCCGTGAAAAAGCAGGTAATCCTGATAATTATCAGATTTGAAAAGCCTTGCGGCATGTTCACTGGCGCGTCTGCCCATTGTTACAAGTTGAAATGCGACGACGTCAGTACGCCCTGATTCTACGGATGCAAAAAAATCCGCTAAACAAAGCCGTCGGCCGCCGCGCTGTGTTAAAGGCTGTCGCGGAAAAGTAAAACGAAGCCACGGCGTCTTTTCGTCGTCACGGTAAATAATCAGATCATTTTTATCTGAACGACAGGGGAAATAGCCATATACAACTTTTGCCTCAAGAAGCCGATCGCGGATAGCGGCAGCCTTCAGTTCGGCAAATTTTGGATAAACGGTCGTTTCAAGAATTTCCCGATACTCCTCTGCCGAACGCCTGCCCTGCTTGTATTGCCATTGGCCCTTGAATAAAGCCGTTTCATTGATAAAAGCAAAAACCTTCGAGAGATCCCGAATCTCTACAACCTTTGAACCGTAAAAAGGTGCCTTCGGAATTTCTATATCTTCGCGGACATCAGAACGCTGCGTGTGGGACGCGTCACCCTTGATAGTCGGTGAAATGCGTGCCGCAGCCTTGCCAAGTTTTGCATCTTCTCCGACAAGGTCTTCGGTTGCTTCCTCTGCAATTTGAACCACAGTATCACGGGTATCATCCGGAATTGAACCATTCCCGTTTCCGGCAGCAGCCTCAATCTGTTTGATTTCAGCGCTGTTTGCCGTCGTTCCCTGAGTCAAAAGATCCATTGCGTTCAGACCATCAAATGCATCCCGCGCATAAAATAACTTGCCCTTGTAAAGCGGTATCAAATCGCTTTCGACATACTTGCGATTAAGTGCCGCGCCGCCGAGTATTACCGGAACCGTAATACCGCGCTCATTCATAATTTCCAGATTATCGCGCATTATCAAGGTGGATTTTACGAGCAATCCGCTCATCCCGATTGCATCCGCGCGGTTCTCTTCCCAGGCACGAAGTATGTCTTCGATCGGCTGTTTGATTCCGAGATTAACAACCCTGTAACCGTTATTGGTCAATATGATATCAACGAGATTTTTTCCGATATCGTGAACGTCACCTTTTACTGTGGCCAATACCATCGTTCCTTTGTTGGTAGTTTCGGCCTTCTCCATAAAGGGCTCAAGAAAGCGAACGGCAGCTTTCATTACCTCAGCCGACTGTAAAACAAATGGCAATTGCATCTGTCCGGAACCGAAAAGGTCTCCGACAACTTTCATCCCATCGAGCAGAATATCGTTGATAATCTCAAGTGGCGAATATTTTTCAAGTCCGGCCTTGAGCGAATCCTCCAGACCTATCCGCTCGCCGTCGATTATATGCCGCTTAAGTTTTTCTTCTATCGGCAGATTTGAAATATCGGGTTTGATACTCTGCGCGGTCTTTCCCTCAAAAAGAGTAGTAAATTCCGTCAATGGATCATAAGTACAAATACCTGAATCAAAACGGCGGCGGTCATAAATAAGATCGCGTGCTGTTTCTATTTCAATTTCGGAAAACCTTGAAAGAGGCAATATTTTGGAAGCATTGACAATGGCGGAGTTCATTCCGGCTTCTACACAATCATGCAGAAAGACTGAATTCAGGACGACGCGGGCAGCCGGTGACAGTCCAAATGAAATATTCGAAATGCCGAGAATAATATTCGCTTCAGGAAATTCAGAACGGATCCGGCGGATTGCTTCAATTGTTTCAACCGCATTGCGTCGGTCTTCTTCAATTCCGGTCGAGACCGGCAAGGCAAGCGGGTCGAAAAAAATATCATGTCCCGGAATACCGAATTGTATAGCATGGTTATAGGCGCGGCGGGCAATCGCAATTTTTTTCTCTGCCGTCCTTGCCATTCCTTCTTCGTCAATCAAACCGATTACGACGCCGGCGCCATACTCTTTGGCAAGCGCAAGCACTTTTAGAAAACGTGGTTCTCCATCTTCATAATTTGTGGAGTTCAACAGCGATTTTCCGCCTGCATGTTGCAGCCCGGCTTCCATTTTCTCCCATTCTGTCGAATCGAACATCAACGGAATCTTGACGCTCGTCGCCAGACGGCTTGCAACCTCATGCATATCGGAAACACCGTCTCGACCAACAAAGTCAACGTTGACATCCAGAATGTGTGCGCCCTCACGCTCCTGGCTTTTTGCCAGCGAAACTATCCCTTCCCAATCTTCGGACTCGAGAAGGTCGCGCATTTTTTTGGAACCTGATGCATTTACTCTTTCGCCGACGATTAGAAACGATGCATCCTGAATATAAGGCTGCTGTATGTAGATCGAGGATGCTGACGGTATCAGACGTGCTTCTCGCTGTCTCGGAGAAAGATTCCCGACGCGCTCGACGACTAGTCGCAAATGATCAAAAGTAGTTCCGCAGCAGCCGCCGACAATGTTCACGCCGAAGTCCTTGACAAAATGTTCGATTTGCGTAACAAAGCTTTCAGGTGTTTCATCGTAAAATTGTTTGCCGTCTTTCACCTCCGGAAGACCTGCATTAGGTAAAACAGAAACAGGCAAAGGAGCATTTTCGCAAAGATAACGCAAGCTCTCGGTCATATGTCTTGGCCCGGTACCGCAGTTCATTCCGATTACGTCTATAGGAAACGGCTCGAGTGCGGTTAATGCGGCCGCGATTTCGGTACCGTTCAACATTGTTCCGAAAACTTCGATGGTTACCTGAGCAATAACAGGTATCCGAACTCTGTTCTGCGTAAAGAAATCAAAAATTGCCGCTAAAGCCGCCTTTGTTTGCAACAGATCCTGACAGGTTTCGACAATAAACAGATCACACCCGCCGTCAAAAAGCCCGCGTACCTGTTCTCGATAGGCATTTTTCAAATCCACATAGGAAATATGGCCCAGGGTCGGCAGTTTGGTACCCGGTCCGATAGAACCAGCAACAAAACGAGGTTTATCGGGCGTCGAATAATCGACAGCCAGCTCTTTGGCAACCGCTGCAGCCAAACGGTTTACTTCATACGCCTTTTCTGCAATCCCAAATTCAGCCAAAACCACCTCGCTGCCGCCGAAACTATTTGTCTCAATAACGTCGCAGCCGGCCTCAAGAAACCCGCGATGGACTGCGCGGATTGCATCAGGACGCGTATAAAGCAGATTTTCCGAACAGTTTTCGAATTCCGGCCCGCCCCAATCTTCAATGCTTAAGTTCATTGCCTGAAGGTTGCTGCCCATCGCGCCGTCAAAAACGACGATTTTTTCTTTTAGCAGATCGAGAAATTTTGACATTCAGTTATTAAAGAAAAAACTCCGTGCCAAACAAGCACAGAGTTTAGTTTAAAAATGTTTTACACAAACTCGTTGCTGTTTAGCGGATTATTTTAAGTGGCCGCAAGTCGCAATAACTCACCACCTGTCTTATGTTAAAAGAATACGGCTTTAGATGTATCTGCGTCAACCTCTATCGACCGCCGTAAAAATCTATGTCCGCAGCCGCCAGTCATTTCTTCAGAGCTGCTTGAAATTGCTGCTCAAAGAAACGAACACCGCCAAGCAGATCAGGATTATTTTTGAACTTTTCCTTCATAAGATCGAATGCCTGCTGTCCCCTCGGATCCGCAAGACGTATAAATGCCTGGATACCCCGGACAAGATTTTCGAAATCGTTCTCATCCAACGCCCTCTTAAAACGTTCAAAAATTAGAGGAAATGCACGCGGGTCACCCTTTCCGGAAGCACCGACGACCTCTAATGCCGCAATTCTGACGCTGACAGGCCGCGTAGTATCCTGCGCAATTTTTAAAGCAGGTTCCAGTGCTCTCTTATCGCCATACTCGGCTAAACCTTTGAGTGCCGCAATTTCTATGCGTCCTCGCCAGCTGGTGCCGGATGCCATTTTCATAAGGGTTTCAAATGCTTTTGGCGATTTGACGGCTCCGATAGCTTCGGCGGCGCTTTCTATTACCGAATAGCTCTGGTCATTGAGGGCCGCCAGATAGTTATCCGTATATTTCGGATCTTTCGTCGCAGCCAGTAAATCAATTGCAGCTGCTCGAATTAGTGATTTTTCATCTTTAGTGCTGTCAAGAATGGCTTTGAGCACTTCAGCAGGAAATTTGGCAGGAGGAGGCGTTATTGCAGATTTTCGTTCAGGTGCATAAATATCGCCAAGTGCCTCGAGCGCTGCACGGCGTAAACGCCAAAACTTTTCATTTTGCAAAACATCTACTAAAGCAGTCGTGATTTTATCTCGCTCAGCCGGGTTCGCGGCTCGTGACTCAAGTTCACCCAACGCCCAGCGGCGGCCCAGAACGTCTTTATCATTTTTTAACTGATAAATAAGATCATCTGTTGTCTTTTCAAACTTGATCTCTTTTATCAATGTTCCTTCGTAATCAAAATTTACCAATCGCGGACGCTGTGGGACTGTAAATGTAAAAACGTTTTCCGCCTGTGGTTTTATCCAAACTCGTTCAATGCGGCCATCGATTTCTATATCTACAAAACTCTGGAAAAACTCCACTTGCGGATATTCGTTGTTCGGGTCGATTTTTTGCGTTTGTCTGACGTTGAGCGTCAGCTTGCCGGCGGATTCGTCGTAGGATTGGGTTATTTCGAAAATCGGATGACCCATCCTGTAAAGCCATTGGTCAAAAAACCAGTCCATCGATTGTCCGGTCGTTTCTTCGATTGCAATCCGTAATTGTTCAGTTGAAACGGGTTTATGTTTATTTGAAACAAGGTAATGATTTAATGATGCCCAGAAGAATTCGTCTCCGAGGTGTTTTCTGAGCATATGCAATACGGCCGCACCGCGCGGATATGCATAGGCATCAAACATCGCATCCTTATTTGCATAGTATTTGGTAACAATCGGCCTGCGGTTACCTGCGTTCCAGGCATTGAAATATTGCATCTGATTATCGCGGACATTGGCATATAGAAATTCGTCATGACCTTTACTATGTTCGTTGTAAAGTGCGTCCATGTAGGTCGCAAAGGATTCATTGAGCCAGATCTGTCCCCAGTCACGACAGGTAACATAGTCCCCGAACCATTGATGAGCAAGTTCATGAGCCTGTAGAGAGTCGGAATCTTCATCAAGCAGTTCCCTTTCATCGTGGATCATTTCCTCGATTTGGGTTGTAGCCGAAATATTTTCCATCCCGCCCCCGAAGTCCTCGACCATCGTCTGTGCATATTTCGGATATGGATAACGAACACCCGTTTTTTCCGAAAAAAAGCGAACCATATCCGGAAGCCTTTTAACGGTTGCCGCAACCTCTTTAGTTTCATTGACATATCCGAAATTTAAGATCGGAATGCCGTCGTATTCCTGTTCGACGGCTTTGTATTCGCCGACCACGATAGAGGTCAGATAATTCGTATAGGGAATGTCCATTTTCCAATAAAATGTCCTTGTCCCGTCGCTGTTTTCTGTTGTCGATTCCAGACGTCCGTTTGAAATAACAATAAATGGCTTTTCAACAGTGGCTCTCAGTTCAGTTGTGCGAAAATCATTTGGAAAATCGTAGGACGGAAACCAATACCGGTTGAATTCCGTTTCACCTTGTGACCAGATCTGTCGCGGTTTATTTGGCTCATCCTGTGTCGGTTTAATAAATCTAAGTCCGCGGCCAAAACTTCCGATTGCTGTCTCTGCATCGGCGGTATTTACCAGGTTGGTTCTATATTCCACCTTGATCGCCAAAGATTCCCCGCGTGCGTAGAATTTATCCAGAAAAATCTCCAGATTGTTGTCGCCACCTGTCGGGTTGTAGTTATATTTCAATGGAGTACCGTCTTTAGCCAGCGTAACTGCTGAAATAGTAAAATCACCCGCATCAAGAGCAATACGATTGGTTGCGGCAAATGGTGCGAGCGTAACTACCGTAGAACCGTAAGCGCTCTCTTTTTCCCAATCAAAGCGTAAATCTATGGCAAGATGTTGAATATCTATGTTCCTGCTTCGTATCCAGTTTACCGGCGGAAGTTTGCGAGCCTCACCCATCGCCAGTGGGTTGCGGGGTAACGGCCTTGCGGATACCACAGAAGTGGTAATCAAAGAGATGGTGATGACCAGCGTGTAAATAAATACGGCAAACCTGTTTTGTCTCATTGCGGCAGATTGATCTCCATTATTAATAAATATTGGTTACAGTTCCTAGAATGATCCTATAAATTCCGCCTCTATGCAACCAAAACCGCCCCCGGCCTGCTTGCCGGCTTAATGTTGTTGTTGCAAGATAAATTCAACCTTGTTTTTCATGACCGGACTGGGTCTTGGAGCCGAATCAAAAAGATGACTGAATCAATTCGGACGATTTTTTGGGCATTATCATTTATTATCATATTTATTTCGTTTGGATGTTCGAAAACGTCTGATGCCCGCAAATACGCTTTTCTGTCAGTTATTGGCGGCAGCGGTGGAGAATTCAAGGAAGTTTACTCCATCGCCGAGCGCAACGGTGAATTCTTTATCTCCGACGGAGAGGCGGGAAAAATTTTTCGTATTCTAAAAAGCGGCGAGGTAAAAGAATTTTCATCCGGACTTGACACTCCGTCCGGTATCGCTTTTTTACCGGACGGACGGCTGATAGCTGCCGAAACCGGGCGTAATCGTATAGTCGCAATCACGGCAGACGGAATTACCGAGCCTATTGCAGGAAACAGTGAGCCCGGTTTCCTGGACGGCGAAGCCTTGCAGGCACAATTTAGAGCCCCCACAGATGTGGCAGTAGCAGGAAGCAAAATTTTCGTATCCGATACATACAATGATGCAATTCGCGTAATAGAATCGGGAAAAGTGAAGACTCTTGCCGGCCACGAACGGGGTTTCAAGGATGGGCAGGCAAACGAAGCCCGTTTTGACACGCCACTTGGAATCGCAACATTCGGAGATGGCAACTTGCTGGTAGCAGACTTTGGAAACCGACGCTTGCGGTTAATCGAAGATGGACAAATCGTCTCGACTCTGGCAGGCAACGGCGGATATGAGTCTGTTGACGGTTCGCTTATCTCAGCATCATTTTCCGCTCCCACAGATGTTGCGGTTTCAGATGATGGCGTTATTTTTGTTTCTGATGCGGGCTCTCTTCGAATCATTGGTAAACGTGTATTTTCTTTTGTCGAGACTTTAAAGAATATTAACGGAGAAAATTTGTTACAGAGGCCGTCCGGTCTTGCAGTGGCTAAAAACGGCGATTTACTGGTGGCTGACAGAGAAAACAGAATCGCATTAAGCCTGTCATCAGTTAGACCTCTTTCCGCGGGAGATGTTCCATCTGACGTTTCGGCGGATCAATTTCGTTCACTTCAGCCCGGACGATGGCCGTTCGATCCGCCTGAGTCGCCGCGCGATATCGCCGGAACTTTGGGTGAGATCCGCGGTGAAATTACTGGTGCCGACAATGAGGCCTGGTTCCATAACGCTCTCGATATCGCCGGCGGCTATGGCGAAACAGCACGATTCGTAAGGAATGAAAAAGTTCTTGATCCTGCGGCAGCCGCAAATTTCGGCACTTTGCGTGAAATGCTTCGAATGCCGACCCTCGGATACGTTCATATCCGGCTGGGACGATTTGCTGATGGCCGCGCCTTTGACGACAAGCGTTTCTTATTTTCCAGAGACAGTTCGGGCAAGATTATTGATGTCCGCATACCGCGTGGAACTTCTTTTGCAGCCGGTGATGCAATCGGGACTTTGAATGAAATGAATCATGTCCATTTGATTGCGGGTCGCCCGGGAAATGTTATGAACGGCCTGGAGGCACTCGATCTGCCCGGACGGCGTGATACGATTCCGCCCGTAATTGAAAAAGTGCAAATTTTCACTGCAAATGGTAAAGAAATCGAAACAGATAAACTTCCTTTGCGTATTAATCGATCAGAGCGGCTCAAAATAGTAGTAACGGCTTTTGACAAAATGGACGGAAACCATGAAAAAAGACGTCTTGGTGTCTATGAACTTGGTTATTCGCTTTCCAGGGCTGATAACAATGATGATACCGGGGAACTTATAACTATTCGTTTTGATCGTATTCCTCCCCATAATGCCATTAATCTGGTATATGACATCGGCAGTCGCTCCGGCGCTACAGGACCGACGTTATTTCGCTATATCGTCACTAATCTGGCTCTGTCTGGCGAATACAGAGAGGATTTTTTGAATTTGGCAACGCTCCAACCCGGTCAGTATTTGCTAAAGGTTTCGGTGGCTGATTTTGACAAAAACCGAACCATTAGAAAGATACCGATTGAGGTTACCGGGTAATTAATAATTATGTTGAGAAAATCAAATACGCTCATAATAACGTTTTTTTTACTTTTTGCGGCATTTAACCTATCTGCTCAATTGGTAAATTCCCAGATTATTCCGGCGCCGCCCGCACCTCAATTTTCCGATGCAGAGAGGCAACAGGAACTTTTGAAAAGAAGAAACGCCATTGCGTCCGCAATGAAGGACAAAAGCATTTTGATACTCTTCGGCGCGGAGCCAAAGGTTTACACCGGCGACGTGAATTATCCATTCAGACAGGAAAATAATCTCTACTATCTGTCTGCATTGAAAAAAGAAGGCTCGGCCCTGGTTATCATTAAAGATGGTAAAAATATCAATGAAGCAGTTTTCCTGCCGGCACGTGATCCGGCACAGGAAATCTGGACCGGGAAAATGTACTCGCGGGCAGATGCCGAAAAACTTTCAGGCATAAAAACTATTCTTGACGCATCGGAGTTCCAAAAGTTTCTGGACGCAATTCGTACCGGTAATACTTTTCTATCGGCAGACGGTACTTTCAGCCTGCCCGCAGGGCTTCAGAATTTGTACCTTTTACTTCCACTTTCCGGCCGGGATTCCGGTGCTGCAGCCGAATTTCGTCGTGAAAGTGAATTTGCCTTAACGGTTAAAAATCTAAAAATAGAAAATGCGAGGCCTTTGTTTGCCGAACTTCGACAAATCAAATCCGAATATGAAATCAGAATTCTTCAGCATGCCATCGACATAACAATAGAAGCCATTATGCGTTCTATGGCCGCAGCGCGAAACGCAAATTGGGAATATGAAGTGCAGGCAGAGACCGAATTCACGTTTCGAAGAAGAAATGCTGATTTTTGGGGTTATCCGTCTATCGTAGGCTGTGGCCCGAACGCAACGATCCTTCATTACGAAGATGCTCAGGATTCAATAACCCGTGGCAGTTTACTTTTAATGGACGTCGGGGCAGAGTATGATCACTATACTGCTGACGTTACCAGAACTTTTCCGGTTAATGGCAAGTTTACACGTGAACAAGCGGAGATCTATCAAATCGTATTCGATGCTCAGGAAGCAGTCGCAAAAGCCGCAAAACCGGGCGTAAGATTCGATCAATTGTCACAAATTGCCCGTGAAGTCATTGCTGACGGGCTTCTTAAACTTGGACTTATCACCGACAAAAATTCCGACCAGGTATCTATCTGGTTTCCACATGGACTGGGACATTGGCTCGGGATGAATGTTCATGATGTAGGCCGATATGGACGCCCGCTTCAACCCGGAATGGTATTCACAAATGAACCCGGAATCTACATACGTGCCAACGCACTTGATTATCTCAGCGATACGCCCGCCAACCGTGCATTCAAGGAAAAGGTCCGGCCGGCAGTAGAAAAATACAAGAATATCGGTGTCCGGATTGAAGACGATTTGCTGGTAACTGATAATGGAGTAATTTGGCTAACGGCAAGATTACCACGCTCGATAAAGGATATCGAAAATTTTATGGCGTCTCTTCCGCGCCAATTGGTTCATTAAAGCGACGATATCCGGCCGTGAATATTGCTTTGACTGCAAATAGTCAATAAGATCTTGATATCCGAATGCTTCCGATTGTCATAGTTAATCCCAAATCAGCTTCCGGTGCGACCCGCGAAAAATGGTCGGGCGTCGCAGCCGATTTGCGGGCGCATTTCGGTCCTTTTCGTGTTGCATTTACAAAAAAACCGGGTGACGGTATCAACCTTGCCCGCCGATATGCCGAAGCGGGCACAGATCTGATTATTGCCTGTGGTGGTGACGGCACAATAAATGAGATCGCAAATGGCATACTTTCCGCAGGCAGCGATACTGAAATGGCAGTTTTTCCATCGGGTACCGGCGGCGATTTCCGGCGGACTCTTGGTCTTCCGACCAATACGCGAGACATCGCACGCGCTCTTCGCATTGGCAGGACACGTCGTATTGATGTCGGCAAAATTTCCTATATCTCAAATGATGGTCGCCCGGCGGAACGCTTTTTTGTTAATGTCAGTTCATTTGGGCTTGCCGCTTCGATTATCGATCGGGTAAAGTCGCATACTGCCCTGAAATGGATTCCCGCGGATAATTTTCGCGGCAGGGCCAGCTTCGCACTGTCAACTCTGATGGAAGTTATAGATCTGGAGCCAAAAAAGGTTTTAGTCTCCATTGATGATGAATCCCTACGTCCAATCTCAACAGTAAATTTCTGCATTGCAAATGCACGCTATTTCGGTGGCGGAATGCTTATCGCTCCAGAGGCAAAGCTGTCAGATGGAAAATTTGATATCGTTAACATAGGCGACATCACTACCGCACGCGTTTTGCTGAATTCGCATACACTTTACCGGGGCACGCATCTAAATCTTGACGAAGTCCGCTCGCGCACTGCAAGTAAAGTAACGGCGACTCCGCTTAACGACAATGACCTGATAAGGTTCGAGATGGACGGTGAATTGCCCGGCAGGCTCCCTGCAGTATTTGAAATCGTGCCGTCCGCCTTGCGAATCAGATGTCCCGATCCGCTCGCGGTATAGACAAACGGCTTGCTTTGTAAGTTTCTTTTTTCGTAAACTTTATCAAAACGATCGCCGAAGTTGCCGGTTGATGGCAACGCGGGGGAACCAGGCTTCAAAGGTAACCGATCGGGGCGAATCCGGCATTTCCCGGAGGAAGACTTCTTCGCTTCCAGCCCGTCAGCTAACCTCGTAGGCGTTACGAAGAAGGATCTCGAAATGCGTCCCGCCAATCGGAAAGACGCCCCAGGGCATCCTTCAACTCAAGTTCCCCGGGGAGACTCGTTTTCGATGAGGAGAATCACAATCGTCGGCGGCGGAGCCAGTGGCACGCTCGTTGCCATAAATCTTGCACGACTGTCAACTAAGCAAAATCCGGTTCAAATCAATCTTGTTGAACAACATAAATACATTTGCCGCGGTGTTGCCTATTCATCCGATAAGCCTTTCCACCTCCTAAACGTTCCGGCCGGTAAAATAGGTGCCTTTCCCGAAGCACCGGACCATTTCCTGCATTGGCTGCATTCAAAAGGCTTTACTGCCGATGAACATTCTTTCGTCCCGCGTGGACTCTACGGAGACTATCTCAGAGACTTATTTGAAAAAGAGACGACCTCTGCACTGCACGGAAAAATTCGTGTCTTTAGCGACACAGCAAGCGATGTTTTAATAGAAAAGAACGTTTCATTATCATTGCATTCAGGTTCTTCTATTGAATCTGATTATCTTGTCCTGGCTTTCGGTAATTTTCCACCGCCGCATCCTTCTGTTCCCGATCAATCATTTACCGCCTCTCCCCGATACATTCGCAACATCTGGCAGGAATCATCGCTTTGCAATATCGCACCTGACAACACAGTCTTGATTCTGGGCACCGGACTATCTATGGTTGACGTTGTGCTGTCTCTTAAACACTCCGGACATAAGGGAAAGATAATTGCTACATCTACCCGTGCATTAATCCCCGCCGAACATGCTTTATCAGGTCTTTGCAACGATTTTGCGGGTGAAGTTCTCTCTATAAGCTCTATTCGTCAACTTCTGCAAATCATCAGACGTGAAATAAAAATTGCCGAAGCATCCGACGGTAATTGGCGGGCTGTTATTGATTACCTTCGGCCATATACACAACGAATATGGCAGAGTCTGCCGGAAAGAGAAAAACGTAGGTTTGCGGTACATCTAAGCCGCTGGTGGAATATTGCCCGGCATCGTATGCCTCCGTCAGCCGCAAAAGATATTGAATCATTGCAACAGAGAGGTCAATTTGAAATTATTGCCGGTCGCATTCGTGAAATTACGAACGAAAACAACCGATTTACAATCAGACTCCACAGCAATAATGCGTCGGTCAACCTTAAAGCAGATGTTATCATTAATTGCATTGCGTCAGAGAGCCGTTATAGTCGTATCGAAAGTGAATTCCTCCAAAATTTGTTCGCCCGCGGACTTGTCCGTGAAGGACCACTTGGATTTGGATTTGACGCTTTGCCAAACGGTGCCATTTTGGATAAAAATGGCCTCTGCGGAATGAAACTTTTTACGCTGGGGACTGCTCTGAAAGGCGTTTTATGGGAAACGACCGCGATTCCTGAAATCAGAACGCAGGCGTCAGAATTAGCAAGACTCTTGTTGTCATAAATTGTTAAATGTCAGATTCATTTTTACAGCGGCTCGTCAATTCATTTGAATCAAACGGCTCACGCATCGCGATGAGAATTGTTGGTGATGACAGTTCCTCACTTACTTTTTCCGAATCATTGCAGTTGATTCGCCGGACAGCCAAAGCGATGGAGACAGCCGGAATTCAACCTGCTGATCGTGTCGTTATTATGGGTGATAATCACCCTTTTTGGGCTATTTCGTATCTTTCCGTTCTTTTCTGCGGCGCCATTGCCGTGCCGATAGATCCACAGGGAGAAATGGAAACCGTCGCCAATTTCTTTGAGGATTCCGAAGCCAAACTGGCTTTCATAGACTCCCGTCAGATCGAGCGTTTTTCTCAAATCGAGGAAAAACTCGGGCGAAAAACAAAATGTGTGGTCTGGCAAAATAAATGGCTGACGCCAGACTTTCGGATAACTGAACTAAGCAACGGTTTTACCGGTTTTGATAATTTTATCGCTTCTGCCCCTGAACCTGATGAGAACTACATTCCCCGATTTGGCGGGGATGATGTCGCATTACTGATTTACACGAGCGGAACGACCGGAAAGCCGAAAGGAGTTCCGCTTACGCATGGAAACATTCTCGCCGAGCTCGACGGTATCAACGAAGTACTGGAAATCAGTTCCGGTGAGAAAATCCTGAGCCTTCTTCCTTTGTTTCATGCTTATCTGCAAATTGTAAACCTATGGGTTGCTACAACTTACGGTTGCGAAGTCGGATATCTGAAGGAGCTCTCTCCAAACGAACTTGCATATGCAATGAAAGAATTTCGACCAACAATCCTGACAACCGTACCAAGGCTCTGGTATCTCTTTCATAAAAAAATCTTTGATCAGGTTGCCTCACAGCGCTTGCTGGTTCGTGTTTTTTTCCGGTCGCTTTTGGCTTTAAACGGCCTTTTGCGGAACACCATAAGCCTGAATCCGGGACGTTTGTTTTTTGCACGGGTTCACAATTCGTTCGGCGGTTCGCTGCGATTAGCCGTTTCGGCCGGTTCCCGTTTCGATGAAAATGTTGCAAAAGATTTCCATCGTCTCGGGTTTACCATTTTGCAAGGTTATGGTCTTACCGAAACTAGCGGTGCTGCAACGGCTACTTATGCAAACGACAATCGGGTCGGCACAGTCGGAAAACCTTTAAAAGGTGCAGAAATACGTATAGCCGACCCAAACTCTGCAGGCATTGGTGAGGTTCAGATTCGCGGACCGATTGTCTTCAAGGGATATTATCACAATCAATCAGCAACCGCTGAAGCTTTTACAAGTGATGGATGGTTTCGTTCCGGAGATCTGGGCAAAATAGACAAAAGCGGTCATCTACGCATTGTAGGACGAGCAAAAGACGTGATAGTACTGCCTTCGGGAAAAAATGTGCATCCGGAGGACTTGGAGATTCACTATCTCAAAGCACCAGAAATCGAAGAGATAGCCATAATCGGAATAACAGACACCGAAGCGGGACACGCCGGAGCCGAAAAACTGGCGGCAGTCATTGTTCCGGATTTTGAATATCTACGTTCGGCAGGCATCGCAAATTCACGCGAAGCAGTCAGGTTTTCTATGGATTCGCTTGGCCGCGAACTCCCTGAATATCAGCGCGTTCGTGAATACATTATTCGTACCGAACCTTTACCGCGTACCGCAACCAGAAAAATAAAGCGTTTTCAGCTTAAAGAGGAGATTGACCGCAAAACTGTCGTCGAACAAAAGCAAAATGTCCGGGTATTCCCAGCCGAAGATTCGGCGGAATTGCTTTCCAAACCCGCAGCCCGTCTTGTTTTTAATTTATTGTCGCGACACGGAGCCGCTACAACAGTTATTCATCCGAAAATGAATCTGGAAATAGATCTGGGTCTGGATTCATTGGCGCGGGCTGAATTTTTCGCCGCATTGGAGGAAGGAGTAGGAACAACAATAGATGCAGAAGATGCGGCACGACTGCTGACCGTAGAAGACGTAATTCAATTCGTAGAGTTAGTAGGAAATCCCTCTTCGGAATCTTCTGCAGGCGTCAATTGGTCTCGTATTGTAACCGAAGCCTCGCCAAATATGCCCGAGGTTACTGCGGTTCTCAAGCGACGTCCACTTTTTACTATTTTCGCTTTTGTTGTTTATAAATTGTTTAACTTGTTTTGCCGTATCTTCATGCTCCTCGAAGTCACCGACAGGGAAAAACTTCAAAAACTAGCCGCGGAACGCAAAAAATCAGGTCAGACATTTATCATTTGCCCGAATCATCAAAGTTTTCTTGATCCATTTGTACTTTGCTCGACCTATCCCTTCGAAGTGTTTGCAAATATTTTCCATGTAGGCGCAAGTGAATTCTTCCGCTCGCGACTGATGAGTTTTGTTGCGGCTATGCTTAAAGTAGTCCCGATTGATCCTGACACGCAATTACTAAAAGCCATGAAGGCAGGTGCGGCAGGTCTCAAATGCGGAAAAATCCTGAATATATACCCTGAAGGAGAACGCGCCTTTGACGGCAAACTTCATCAATTCAAAAAAGGTGCTGCAATCCTTTCTTCCGAACTCGTATTACCGATAATTCCGGTTGCCATCGACGGTCTTTATCGGGTCTGGCCGCGCGGCTCTATGAAAATCCGCCCCGCAAAGGTAAGAATAAAGTTTGGCGAGCCGATTTATCCGCAAAATTTCACTACTTCAAATGAAACAAACAGAGCTGAAAAAAACATGCAATACATTAAATATGAGAGACTTACTTACCGCTTGAGGTCAGATATTGAAAAACTTTTAGAAGAACTCAGATAGTAAATTCCATACCATTTTTCCCCACCCGATGTTCATTTCTGCTACTGACAGGGCAAAATGCCACATTAATTCCTCCAATGTAACTGGAATCAGTACGTAATTGCACGTATTTCGTTGTAAATCAATATTGGATCTAATGGCATATGTTTTGCTTTGTTAAACTTTGCAAGGCTTTGTTTTACCTTGCGGATTACGTCAGTTACAAGAAAAAGAAAGCATTTTTTTCATTCCTTTTGCCTGACAATTTTATGAACTCCCATATTCTCCCACTTAAAACTAAAAGGAATAGATCCCGGGCTTTCGTCTGTAAGGCGGTTTCTTCTTTTGTCCTGATCCTGGCTTTTTTCTCTCCCACTGTTGCAAATAAGTCAGAAAATACTTTATTCGGTTCAGTTTCGGCATCAAATGGCAATTTTGCTGACCTTTACGCCATAACTGCCGGTCCTGCAAATGTTTGCGGACGTGTAAAAGTACGTAAGGGACGGGCTATCTCCGGCGCGACACTGATTGCGGTAGGCGGGCGCGGAGATACCTACATGACACGCACTGCTACGTTCGGTTATTACTGTTTTATCGGTCTTTCGGCCGGTGAGACGTATATTATCTCTGTTTCCGCTCGTGGTTTTTATTTCCCGGAACCTAATGAGGTAATAATCCCCTTTGAAGATGTTTACGGGCTTGATTTCGAGGCATTGTAATAAAATAATCGACCCGAATAGATAATATTAAGGCTGCGCAAAAAAAAATCGCAGCCTTTTTCTGTATCTTTATACGGACTGTTGATAGAATAAATGGCGATTTCTTCACCCTAAAATCTATATACGGAGCAATTTCAATGTCCTCAAAAAGGTTCTTGCGTCTTTTGCACTTAGTCCTTTTTACTTTCTTCCTAATTTCCCTAAGTTTCGGTCAGGCCGCAACGCCTCAAAACGAACTTGCAGAGTATATCAGGCAAAATTATACAAAGCGTGAGGTTTACATAACCGTTCGCGATGGCGTGCGCCTGTTTACCGCTATCTACGAACCCGTAGATAAATCCAAAAAATACCCGATTCTTCTGAACCGGACTCCATATTCCGTCGCACCTTACGGAAAAGACAATTTCAAAACCTCGCTCGGTCCAAACCCGCTTTTTGCCCGCGAAGGTTATATTTTCGTTTATCAGGACGTCAGAGGTCGAAATATGAGCGAGGGAGAATTCGTAAACGTAAGACCGGACATTCCCAATACGAAGCCAACCGAGATAGATGAGTCAACGGATACTTATGACACAATTGACTGGTTAGTCAAAAACGTGGAAAACAACAATGGAAAAGTAGGTATTTACGGCATTTCCTATCCGGGATTTTATACATCCGCGGGCTCAATTGATTCTCACCCCGCATTAAAGGCCTGTTCACCACAGGCACCGGTTTCTGACTGGTTTCACGGCGACGATATGCACCACAACGGGGCTTTGTTCCTTGCCCAGAATTTCGCTTTTTTCAGGAGTTTTGGTCAATATCGCCCGCGGCCGACCTCGACCGCAGATTATCTGAAACCTTGGAAAGGCCGGCAAACTCAGGATGGTTACGACTTTTTCCTCAGGCTCGGCGGCCTCAAGGAAGTCGCGGATGAGTATGAACGTTCGATCGGAACCCGCATTGAATTCTGGGACGAGATGATGCGGCATCCTAATTACGACGATTTCTGGAAAGAGCGCAATATCCTGCCAAAGTTGAAAAATGTCCGTTGTGCGACGATGACGGTCGGTGGATGGTATGACAATGAAGACCTCTATGGTGCAATCGAAACTTACCGGCACATAGAACGGCAAAATCCCGGGATTTATAACGTCCTGGTAGTTGGTCCGTGGGATCACGGCGGCTGGTCCCGAAATGATGGCGATTGGCTTGGCACGGCATATTTTGGCCAGAAATCCGGCGATTACTACAGGCGAAACATAGAAATCCCGTTTTTCAACCATTTTCTCAAAGGTGAGGGTGATATTTCGCAAATTAAAGAAGTGAACGCTTTTGATACAGGAGCAAATGAGTGGAGATACTTTGACTCCTTCGAACCCACAAACGGAACCGATACGGCGCTATATCTTACTCCGGACGGCGGTTTGACTTTTTCGCTTCCGAAACAGACGGGCTGGCGGGAATATACTTCCGACCCGATGAAACCGGTTCCATATACGCAAAAAATCACCTTGAATTATCCGCGGGATTTCATGACCGAGGATCAACGTTTCGCCTCCACGCGGCCGGATGTTCTTGTCTTCGAAAGTGAACCACTGAAAGAAGATATTACGGTTGCGGGTGATATCAAGCCGTCTCTGTTTATTTCTTCCACCGGAACGGATTCCGACTTCATAGTAAAGTTGATTGACGTTTTCCCGGACGATTACAAATTTCCGGCCGGACAGATGCCACCTCAGAATTCAGCCTGGAGCGTCTTCCAACCGGGCGGCTATCAAATGCTTTTACGTGGTGAGCCAATGCCCGCACGTTTTCGTAACAGCTTCGAGAAACCAGAGCCGTTGGTTCCGAACCGAATAGCCAAATTAGCATTTGTTATGCCCGGTATCACGCACACTTTTCGTAAAGGACATAAAATTATGGTCCAGATTCAAAGCACCTGGTTCCCGTTGGTTGCCCGGAATCCGCAGCAGTATCTTCCAAATTATAAACTTGCTACTGCGGCTGATTTCCGTAAAGCCACTCAACGGATTTATGTCGGCGGGAAAACGGCCTCTGCCATTATCCTGCCGATTCAGAAAAAATAGCCTCACGCAGCGGGGAGGAGCGTTTCAAAATTCCCGCAGTAGTAAAACGGGGCCGGTAAATCCGGCCCGGCAAATTTAGAACCATCTCCCCGCCCCAAAACAATGAAAACACTAATCAAAAAAACGACGTCGCTAATTTTTACCGTCGTGTTTATTTCTGCAGTGATCTATGCGCAGGATTGGAACACGCTTTTTGAACAAGGACGCCAGGCTTTCGATTCCGGAAGATTTTCAGAAGCCGCAGAGCTCTTCAAACGTGCCAATGCCTTGAGGCCCGAAGTGCCTGAGGGACACTTTAACCTTGGCGTAAGCTACTATCAACTAAAACAATACGGCGCCGCGGTGGTCGAGTTTCGCGAAGCAGTACGCTTAAAACCGGATTATCAAAAGGCCTGGGTACAGCTCGGCAATGCTCTCGATCTGAATAATGATTACCTCGGTGCATTATCGGCTTATGAAACGGCGAAACGTCTTGATCCCAATGACGGTATTGTTTATTACGAGATAGGCGTCGCTCATGCAGGACAGAAAAAATGGGCAGAGGCTGAGGCTGCTTATAGAAAATCCATAACCTTGAAGCCGGACTATCCGTCGTCGCATTACAACCTTGGTTTGACACTTGAGAGTTTAAACCGAAGAGATGAGGCGATTCCCTATTTCCGTACAGCCGTCAAACTCAATCCCGATCTTATTTATGCTCATCGACGAATCGGGGATTTCCACGTCCGAAATGCTCAGTTTGCTGAGGCAAAAGCCGCTTACGATGAATGTCTTAAACGCAACCCGGGCGATTCGGACTGCCAGCTTGGTATGGGTAATGTTTATTACGAACAAAAGTTGTACGCTCAGGCTTTGCCTTATTATGCCGAAGCTGCCCGCCTGGATCCGAAATGGGCTCTCCCGCGTGTGTATCAGGGAGATACATACAGGCTTCTGAAAAACTATCCTGAAGCAAAGTCCTGGTACTTACAAGCGCTCAAAATTGAACCTAAGGACGAAGATGCAAACTACTGGCTTGGCTTGCTTTACGTTGTTGAAGGTGATCTGGTGTCGGCACGTAAGCATTACAATGTCTTGAAAACGGTCAACCCCGAAATGGCAGCAAAACTGCTTGGGTTTATTGAACCGGAACCAAATCCCCAATAAAAACACATACAGCCTGATTATTGCTTTGAATGGCCGCAAAGGAATTTTGTCGCGGCCATTCTTCTTTTCATTTAATCGCACAGTTCTGCTAAATTATTGATATTGGAGATATTTCACCATGTCTATGCCGATTGTTTCAATTATTTGCGGATTGTTGCTTGAAGTTATAGGATTTGCCGGCTATGCCTACGGGATTATGAATCACAATGCCAGCGTTACGGCACTAATCCCCGCTGCTTTCGGGACAGTTTTTCTTGTTCTTGGTGCTTTTTCGCGTGTAAAGGAAGAACTGCGCAAGCACCTTATGCATCTGGCAGCGGGGCTGGCACTGGTCGGTTTTCTTATTACGGCCGGAAGACTTTTATCTAAATTTGGCGAATTGACTCTGAGCCCTGCAGTTATTTCCCAGGCTGCAATGGCTCTTGTCTGCCTGATTTTTCTGATTCTGGCAATTCGTTCTTTTATTGCGGCAAGGACCGCCTGAAACTATGAATTCAAGCATTCCAGCCTGATTTCTACTGTCAGGCCCGGTTCGCTGTTTCGTGCTTCTATTCTTCCCCGGTGTAGCCGTATGGCCTGTTCGGCGATTGCCAATCCAAGTCCGGTACCGCCAGAGCCGCGGTCGCGTGATTCGCTCACACGATAGAACGGCCTGAAAAGGTTTTTCAACTCACTTTCAGGCACACCGTCGCCATAGTCACGAATCATAACTGTCGCATTGCCGTCACCATTTTTCAGTGCTACTTCCACCTCGGTACCTTCCTTTGTATATCTGACTGCGTTACGCAAAACGTTTTCAATAGCACTGCGGAGCAAACGCTCGCTGCCTAAAACACTACAATCCTCAGCCCTGACCAATTTTACTGACCGGCCGCGGGCTTCCGCCTCAAAGGCCGCATCAGCAATCACTTGTTCGACAAGCTGACGTAAATTCAGTTGATGCATTGTGACGTTTTCGGAGCCGGCTTCGAGACGGGATAGGGTAAGTAACTGAGAAATCATGTCATTGAGCTTTCGCGCTTCAGATTCGAGGCGTTCAAGAACAGGCAAGGTTTCCGCATTGGCTTTTTGCTTTGCGATTTCAAGTGCAACATTAATCCTTGCCAGCGGCGAACGAAGTTCATGGGAAACGTCACGGGTCAGGCGTTTTTGCGACAAAACAAGCGATTCCAAACGCTCGGCCATTATGTCAAAATCCCTGGCCAACGAAGCGAGTTCATCACGGCGACGGCCTAGCTGATTTCCGACACGTGCCGAAAGATCACCGCCGGCAAGTCTTTGCGTTGCCTCGCGTATTTTGGAAATCGGCGAGGCAAGATAACGGGCGAGAATCCAGCAAAGCAATATGGCGGTCAATAAAACTGCCGTATATCTCAGATACCTTAGCGGCGATTCACCGAAAAAAGGTGTAAAACGCGGTTTTTCCCAACGCACTATCAGCACATAACGCTGGCCGCCCGGAAAATCAACGCGTTTGGCCGAAAGTGCCGTTTCGGGCTGATTGTCGATTTCCACAACATTACTTGCCAAGGCACGGGCAACGAGTTCGCGGTAATTATCCGGATTTATACCGTCCGCCATCCAAGCCTTGCCATTTTCGCCTATTAAATCAACTTCGCTGATATTTTCGGGCCGACGAATTCTATTCAGAAATGTAATCAGCCCGGGCTCGCCTTCGGACGCATAGATTTGGGCGGCCGTCTCTGCCCAGATAGTTGTTTGATTGGTTACGGATATGCGCCAGCGACTGACAACCGGTTCTGTTTGTACAGTCCAATTGAGAAACACTACTACGCCGATCATCAATCCGATCGCAGCCAGAAACCACAGGAAAATTTTCAGGAAAAGATTCATAAAAGCGTGTAAATATATCCAATAGATCGGACTGTCTTGATTCGCTCGCTGCCATCGGGACGCAAACCCAACTTTTTCCGTAGATTAGAGATATGCATGTCGAGGCTGCGGTCAAATGGCGATAGTTCGCGTTCGAGGACGCGGCGGCTCAAGTCCTCTTTTTTCATAACTTTACCGGCACCTTTCAATAGTTCGCGTAACAAATCGAATTCAACTGAAGTCAAAACCAACTCTTCTCCGCCGAGCCAGGCCGCACGCGCGGATTCGGAAATTTCTATATCGTCAACCTTTAACCGCTCGCTCTGCTTATCTGCAGTTTCGGAGCTTGTCCGTCGCATTATTGCCCGCAGTCGAGCCACCAGTTCACGCGGATTGAACGGCTTGGGCAGATAATCGTCAGCACCTGTTTCGAGGCCGACAATTCTTTCCATATCGTCACCTCTTGCTGTCAACATCAGTACCGGCATGGAGGACTTGGCACGAAGATTCCGGAGCACCTCGAAACCGTTCATTTTAGGCAGCATCACGTCCAAAATTGCCATTTCATAATTACCGGTAAGCGCCGCTTGAAGCCCGGACGCACCGTCATTTACCGCTTCGGTCTCAAAACCTTCAACGCCAAGGTATTCCGTTACCAGTTCACAAAGCTCTTCATCGTCGTCGATGATCAAAATCCTGCTCATAAGCAAATTTTACGCGATATTTGACAGAATTTGTTGCCGGAAAGCTCCTTTTTACAATTTTTTACACAACGTTACTAAAAAAGGTAATTCAACACGATGTCGATCTCGTCTAAGGTTCAGTAGATCTGGCCTGTGAAATCAGACCTTAGACACTTAATCAACCCGGAGTGATATTTAATTATGAAAAAAGCAGTTATCGGATTAGTAGGAATAGCCGTTCTCTTCACGGCGGCCGCCATTGGACTTGCTCAGATTAAAAAGGGATTGGGCGATGGCTCCCAATCGGAAAGGTATAAATTATTTGGGAAATCTGACGGAATTCACGGAATCTTAGATCATAAAATTCCTGAGTTGCGAATGCTCGGCTTGACAGAGGAACAAAAAGCAAAAGTCAGGGAGATAATCACCGAAAGCAAAAGACGTATTTCACCGCTTGTCGAATCGCTTCGCGCAAACCGCGAAAATTTAAGGAAATTAGCCTTTACAGGTAGTTTCGACGAAAAGACTGTCTCGGAAATAGCGTCTCAATCGGGGCAAATCATCTCGCAAATTATCGTCGAACGCGAACGAGCGAAATCCCAAATTTATGAGATTTTGACTGAAGAACAGAAAATAAAACTTGCGGAATTTAGGGCTAAACGGGAGGAAAAACGCAAGGCCTTGTTATCGCCTGCAGAAAATTCCCAGCAATAAATACTCAATGCAGGCCAAAGGTTATCCTCACATGACCGGCCGGCCGCCAAAAATTACCTGATCTATCTCCTTATTCGGGCCGATTACCACGAGATCGGCCCTTTTTCCTACAGCAATAGAGCCGCAATCGCTTTCAATCGATATAAGCCTTGCAGGCCCGAGCGACGCCATTGCTGAGACCTCCGTTTGATTAAAACCAATCTCCAGCATTAGCCTTACTGCGTCCGCCATTGTAATTACACTGCCTGCAATCCCACCATCGGGGGAACTTATCGTTCGCCCGGAAGCAACCCGGACCTCTTTTCCCCAAAGTCGGAAAACACCGTCACCTAAGCCCGCAGGAGCAACGGAATCACTGATTAAAATTGTTTTTTCAGGGCTTTTTGCACGTGTGGCAAGTTTTAGCATACGCGGATCTACGTGGATCCCGTCCGCAATAATATCAAAAGTAACTTCCTCGTTAGTCAGAGCCCAGCCGGCAACACCAAGTTGGCGATGATGTATTCCGCTCATTGCGTTGAAAAAGTGTGTAAAATGCCTCGCTCCAGCCAGAAAAGCCTTCTCGAGGGTATCGCAATCTGCCGAAGTATGGCCGATGGAAGCGATCCAGCCTTTACGTTTTAGTTCACCGGCCAGTTCGATACCGCCCTGGATTTCGGGTGCAAAGGTCATAATCGAACAGCCCGCAGAAGGTCTCGGAAGACTTTTAAGCTCGGTGCCGGTAAAAACCTTGAAAAACTCCGGCCTTAGAGCACCGCACATATTTCTATTTGCGAAAATGCCTTCGAAATGAACGCCGAGTATTCTTGCAAACCGGACGTCATCGTCAGGCATTTGCATTACCGCATTTATCGCTTCAACTACCCTTCGGTAAATATCATCGGAATCCGGCACCAGAGTAGGAACCCAGCCGCAAACGCCACGACTCAGCAGAAAACGGCCGATTTCGACCAGACCGTCCGCGTCTGCCTCATTGACGTCGATTCCGGCTGCACCGTGATTGTGTATATCAATGAATCCGGGAAAGAGGCTTTTCCCTTTGCAATCATAAGAATCTGCGGCGGTAAGTGATCCGGGTTTCTCAATTGCTGCAATTCTTCCATTTGACACGACCACGTCCGCAAGATTGTTTTCTGCGATCAGCGCATTTTTTAACACTAACTGGAACATCGTCATCTGATGAAGTTTAGCAAAGAAAAATGCCCGCGTCGCTCAGTAAAAAAACGACGCGGGGCTAAATAGTTTCAATGAGTAACAACGTCGTTAAAAGTAGAACTTGACGCCGAACTGCATAACACGCGGGTCACGGAAGCTAATTACGCGGCCGAAGGTAGAAGAACCGTTACCACCCTGGGAAACCGGCTGCGTCGTTGCGTTCCAGACAAGCGTGCTGATCCCTCGCGGGTTGGTAATGTTAAACACGTTGAAAGCTTCGGCGCGGAGCTGCAATCGGAAGCGTTCCGAAAACCTTAGATTTTTGGACATCGTGAAATCAACCCGCTTCGTACTCGGTCCGAATATGATTCCACGTCCTCCGCTCGGGAAATTGTTGTCCGCTACAGGGTTTGCGATGGGAGTAACCTGAAAGCAATTGGTATTGAACCATTGTGCGGTTGTACGCGGTGCTCCCTGATTCGGGTTGCATAGTACATTCGGGCGGGCGACCGTAGTCGGGGGTGGAATCAACCCAATGCCGGACGGGTCAAAAGCCGAAACGGTTGGTGTGAAGGGCAAACCGGTTTGATATGTTGCAATACCGGATGCCTGCCAGCCGCCAAGCAGTTTACCGACAAAGCCCTCCTGTTTACGGAAAAACGGCAGTTCATAAACATAGTTGACAGTAAGGACATGACGGCGATCCAGTGCCGCCCGTGCCTTTTCAAAGCGTATGTCAGTTATATTGATGGGAGCCGATGAGCGGTCATTCTGGCTATCCGTCAGGTTTTTACCATAGGTGTAAGCCAGGTTGATCTGCGAAACGCCGGTAAATCGATACTGTCCCGAGACCTGCAAACTGTGATAGTTCGAATTGAATCGGGGCTCTACCGCAGTTATTGCACGATAACCGCGATAGGGGCGAATCTGATCAAGAATTGCCTCCTGAGCTGATGAGAAAAACGCCTGGCCGGCAACCTGACAAGGAGCAGTCGGTGTTGTGGAACTACCGACGGCACAACCGGTTGGTCCACGTGAAATTGCATAACCCGGAGGTAAAAGGTTCTTTTCATATGAACCAATCAGATTGGTTCCCTTTGAGCCGTAGTAACCTACGGTAACGAGTGCTTTGCGGGTCAACTGTCGTTGCAAATCAAGTGACCAATGCTGCATATAAGGCGTCTGCCAATGAGGATCAATTGCCCGTACATTTGCCACTGTATTGGAGGCTGCAACAGCACAGCCGCCCGGAACAGGATTATCCAATCTTACACCCGTTACGGAGCAGGTTTGCTGGAAAGGCGGGTTGAGCCCGATAATCTGCAACACCATTCCGTTTAGAACCTGTTCATGGTAAATGCCGTATCCGGTCCGAATTGCAGTCTTGCCATCCTTGAAGGGATCCCAGGCGATTCCAACTCTTGGGGCGAAATCCGTTTTATTGACATCCATAATGAATTTACCCCAAGGTGAAGGAGTCGTTGTACAATTCGGGAAAGGCACGAGATTCTGTGAATTGTTTACCAATCCGTTGCAGTAGTTTCCCGTTCCCGGAACACGATTGCCCGCACCGGTTACGAGCGGAGCGGCTGCCGGATTCCATAGTTCGGGGACAAAGTTTGTCAACCGGCCGTTGCGGTCCCAGGGTGAACCGAAAAATGAATATCGGACACCGTAATACAACGTGATGTTTGGCCTGAACTTCCATTCATCCTGCACATAGGCTTCAAAAGCCTTTTGCCGCAGATCGGCCGTGTAATCAAAGCTGGCTTGTGTAAATGAAACGTTGGTGCCCATCAAAAAGTTAGCCCAGAGCTGCTGCGTGGCGTTACCGCCCGGGGCAATTACGTTTTGTGTGCCTCCCGGTGTATTGAAACCGGAGAAAATACCCTCATTGTTACCTGCAAGAGCATTCTCATTCTTTCTGTATTTGGAATACATGAGTCCGGTCTTGATTGTGTGACTTCCGACAATGTAGGTAACCGAACCGGTAACGTTTCCCTTCCATGAAAAGTTGTCATAAGGTCCGAATCCCTGCAAAGCACTGAAACCATTACCCGAAATTGTCGGCACGCGGTCACGCTGCACCTGATAGGCGAGCGGAGGCGTAATCGGCGAATTCGCAAGAGCCAGCAGACCGATGTTCTTGCTCAAAATCGCACCGTAACCAAATGTGTAGCGGCCTTCGATTATCAGCCTTGGGCTGACTGCAAAGGTTCCTTGTAACGTATGTGTACGACCCGGCGAGTTGGTAGATGTAGTCGAAACTCCGGGTAAGCCGCTGCCTGAAGAAAACAGCGCGTTGGCATCAATCGTCGGGATGCTGTCGCGTTGATAGCGGTAATAGCCCGAAAGTTTATCGCTGAAAGAGTGGTCGATTTTTATTACTTCCTGACGAAATTCAGCAGTTGCCTCTGTCGGAAAGTTCAAGGTGTTAGTGCCTGAATTAGGCAAAGGCAATTTGTTGTAAATGAAATTAAGATATTGTTGAGCTACGGGATTTATATTCGTAAGCTGTCCGGGTGTCGTGGATGAACCGGGCAAAACCGTCGTACATGTCGTTCCCGTTGCCTGCAAACAAATCGGAACGGTAAATAGCCCCTGCCGCTGTAATTGGTTTGGGACAGTGGAAACTAAAGTCGGAAAACGCTTATCGTCACGCCATTCCTGAGAAAAGAAAAAGAAAGTCTTGCTCCAGCGCCCAAACCAGTCGCCGTCTTCGCGTTCGCCGAATTTCAGGAAAAATACAGGCCCGCCGATAGTCCAGCCGTAATTGTTGTAACGAAACGGCCTGCGTTTGATTTTACCGTTGCTGTCCCGTCCGAGAGTGGCAGCAAGAGCCGGGGTTGAATTTGTCAAAGGGTCATTGGCATTGAATGCCTCATTGCGAATAAATTCAAATGCGCTTCCGCGAAACTTCGACGTTCCACTGCGTGTAACGACATTGACCTGTCCGCCGCCGCTTCTGCCGGATTCAGCCGGATAAAGCGAGCGCAAAACGCGGAATTCGCCAATGGAGTCAACACTTGGATAAGCCTGAATTGTTAAGTTCGAACCGCGGTCAGTAATATCCGCTCCGTCCACCGTAAAGGTATTCTGGCTGCTGCGGGCACCATTGACTGAAATCTGAACGATATTTGCCTGGCCCTCGGGATTGGTCGTACCAACATATACCTGATCGGAAAGATCATTTGTTACGCCGGGTGCCAATGTAACCAATTGGGTAAAATTCCGGTTGTTGATGGAAAGTTCACGAACCTGATCTCCATTAATTACCGTACCGCTTGTTGCTGATGTAAGATCGACGGCAACCGGATCTGCCTCTACCGTAACGACTTCCTCGATTCGGCCTGCGGCCAGCGTAAAATCAACCGTGCGCCGTTGCCCGACATCGAGTTTGATGCCGGCCTGGACGGTTTTCTTGAAATTTGGAGCTTCAACCGTAATGTTATAGGTACTGACCTGCAAATTAGGTACTGAAAACTCACCATTTTCATTTGTAGTGGTTCTTCTGACAACCAGATCGCCTTTTGAAGGATCAGTAATTGTAACTGTGGCTCCCGGAACGACGGCGCCGGTAGTGTCCTTAACGGAGCCTACGATGGAACCAGTTATCTCCTGACCATAAAGAAAACCGCTCATGCAAAGCATAATTGCAAGAGCGGAAATAATCGAAAGCCATTTTTTTCTAATCATAATCTCCTGTTTCCCTCTCCCCAAAATATAGTTGCAAATCCATTTATCCATAAAAAATTATTGCGTTTTTGGAAAAATATCCAAATTTTCGTTATCGTTCGTGGCAAACCAAAACCGGCCCTGGAAACACAAACTGCTGATTATCAAAGGGTTATCGTGCCGATTATTTTTTTGCGTGAATTAGCAACCGACTTTTTTCAAAATTACAGCAATTTTCGTGCAAAAGCCATCTGACGGCTCTTTATACTCGAAATGTATAAAAATCTACCATAAAGTCAATAAAGCAAAAAACGCCTTCTACGAGCTTCAAAATCCTGAAGCGCGGAATTCCAGGAAGATTCAATAGCTTCAGGCGATTCACCGTTGTGAAGTTTTTGCAATGTCTCGGCATTTACGAGAAGCCTTCCGTACTTCTCGATTTCCCATTCGCGCGGATAAAGATGATAAAGCGCGGCGGCTATTTCCAATCCGGTCCGGACGGAACGAAATGCAGAACGGTTTGTGATTATAATATTTATCCCGCCGAGCATCTGATCCTTGTAAACGGAAGAAATCGGCTTAAAACGAACCGGCACGAAGCGAACCCCTTCAAGTCCGCGGGAATTAAGATAGCCTGCCAAAAGCCGACCATCCAGCCAAGGAGCACCAATCACCTCGAATGGAGTATCAGTCCCGCGTCCGACTGAAAGATTCGTCGTCTCCAGCAGTCCAATCCCCGGATAAAGGGCCGCCTCGGTTAAAGAGCGCATATTTGGCGAGGGATTAACCCACGTTTGTCCGGTTTCATCAAACCACATACCGCGCGACCAGCCGGACATCTTTATCACCCGCAAATCAGCGCCTATCGAACGCTCGGTGTTCATCATTTGAGCCAATTCGCCAATTGTCAGTCCATATCGTACGGGAATCGTATGCGCGGCAATGAAGGAAAGCTTGTCGGCATCAGAGATCGGGCCCTCAACAGTCAATCCATTTATTGGATTCGGCCGGTCCAGCACAAATACCGGAATCTTTGCCTTTGCTGCTTCTTCAAGGACGTTTCGGAGCGTGGCAGTATATGTATAAAATCGTGCGCCTACGTCCTGTATGTCATAGACAAGAGCGTCGAGTCCAGCAAGCTGCTCCGGTTTGGGACGTCTTGTGTCACCGTAAAGTGAATAAATCGGCAAGCCGGTTTTTTCATCTTTGGAATCGCTTATCTTTTCTACATCCAACTCTCCGCGAATTCCATGTTCGGGTGAAAATAGTGCCGCCAGCGTCAGATCACGTGCTTCAAACAAAATATCGATTGTTGCCCGGCCTGAAAGATTACGCCCGGTGTGGTTTGTAATCAACCCGACACGTTTTCCTTTCAGCTCCCTGAAACCATTTTTTTCGAGAACATCAATGCCATTCAGAACAGTGGAATTCGCCGGACGCAGCAGGAGATCGGGGGCTTGCCCGCTACGAATCGGTAATTTTTCTATCTGTGATCTGAGAAGATTCTCCTTGAATCGGGAAATTTGGGCTGCGACAGATGCCTGATAGAAGCTTTCCGCACGTTTTAGTTCCAAAGGCTTAATGTCATTTATTGCTGATGCCGCGATTGTCGATACCTTAGCCCTAAGTGCCGTGACATCTCCCTTTCCGTCCGGATGGACGCGGTTGGAAAGAAAAATTACAAAGGTTTGCGTTACAGGATCAATCCAAACGGAAGTACCCGTAAATCCTGTATGCCCAAATGAACCGAGAGGAAAAATATCACCCCGATTGGACGAAAAAGCAGTGTTGATATCCCAACCAAGTCCGCGGGTACTTCCAGTTTCGGAAACTACTACGGGAGTGGTCATTCGGGCTACGCTGCCCGGGGACAAAATTCGTCTTCCGCCCATCCGGCCGCCATCAAGAAGCATTTGGCAGATTAAAGCAAGATCGTCTACGGTTGAAAATAACCCTGCGTGACCGGCAACGCCATCCATTCGGAATGCTGTCGGATCATGAACTTTGCCACGAAGGATTGTTTGCATCGGCTTGCAATTTACCGCGGGTTTTGAACCAAGATAGCTCATTTGCCCGCAAATATCTTCGGTCGGTGCTATACGTGAAACACTATCGTTTTCAGAAGAAGTCTTGCTTATGCGGCGATACGAAGTATTCAAAAGCGTTGCAAACTGATGATTTTTTACAAAGACGTCAAGCGGCTCGCCGGATGCCCGCTCGACAATTTCTCCCAGCACGATATAACCGATATCAGAATAAGTGAAAACGGTTCCGGGTGTATTCTTAAGTCGCTCTTTTCGAAGAGCGGCCAACATGCCCTCACGGCCAGACCATTTTTCCTTTAGGTCGAAATCCGGTGCGTATCCCGAGGTATGAGTCAGCAACTCCAGAATAGTTACCCTCCGGGCTCTTTCATCTTCGATATCGGGGATAAATTTACCGATAGTATCGCTAAGTCGAAGCCGGCCGTCTTCGACAAGAATCATCACGGAAAGCGCTGTTGCAAGTGGTTTCGTCAGAGATGCGAGATCGAATACCGTATCAATCGTCATTGGTTCACGAGCCGGGACAAGCGACCGGTAACCAAAAGCCTTTCGATAAACAATCTTGCCCTTTCGTCCGATAATTATTACAGCTCCGGGCAATTTGCCTGCCTTGATCTCTTCGTTGACGACATTGTCTATCCGCGACAATTTTGCCGCATCTATCCCGAGCAGATTCGGCGATGCAAACGGCAAGGATTGCGCATTGCTTACCGCCGTAGCCAGAGAGAGTATTAAAATCAGGGATATTACTTTGAATCGCTGCATTGCCTGATTCAGAAAATTCTTTTATTTATTTGCTTTTAGTTCTGCTTCGCGACTTGCAAAACTGTCACGGCAAAGTCGGGTAAATTCTTTGGCGATGGGTGAAAAATGCCCGCCTCTGAGCCTTGCTAAACCCAATTCCCATTTGATTTCGGCTCCTTCGATAAGCCATGTCACCAAACGTCCTTCTTTTACTTCGCGGGCAACTGATTTCGCTCCGGCCATTCCTACACCAAGATTGTTTTCCACCATCAGATTAATAGCTTCCTGCCGCGAAAGCTCCATTGTAATATTCGGCCTGACATTAGCGGCGGCAAAAAACTCATCTATCATTCGCCGTGTGTTTCCGCCTCTTTCACCCAGAATCAGATTTTCGCCGGCGAGAGCGGCTGCGCTTATATATTTTTCCTTGGCCATCGGATGTTCCGGATGTGCGATAGCCACAATTTCATCTGCAAAAAGAGTTTCTGTAGTGATATTCGGATTCTCGACCGGTAGTGAGACGAAAGCCATGTCGATCTCACCATGCATCATTCTATCAACCAGGCGTTCGCTTGTACCCGAAGCAACGGTGATTTCGGCACGGGGATATTTATCCTTCAATTTTTTAAGAATCGCCGGCAATTGATGCATGGCAAAAGTACCCGAAGCAGTGCCTATACGGAGCCGACCGTATTCAGCGCCTGCAACCTCTGCAATTTCTGCCAGCGCAGAGTCATGCTCACGCAGGATTTTTCGGGCACGTTCGAGCAAATGTTCGCCGGCTTCCGTAAGAATCACCCGTCGCGGAGTCCTGGTAAACAGCGGGAGACCGACTTCTTCCTCGAGCTGGCGGATTTGCATAGAAATTGCCGCCTGTGTGACGTTTAGCCTACGCGCGCCGGCGGTAAACGTTTTTGCTTCGGCGATAGCCAGAAACGCTTTGAGTTGCCTAATTTCCATAGGAAATCCTCAATTCATGAATTTCGGGAACTGCGGCATTTTTGCATCACAGCAACTTATCGAATACATAAAATCTGTTAAATTTGATTATATGTCAAGTTTGGCGAACAATAATTGAAGATAAAGAAGCGGTTTTCCGGAAACCATGAGTCGCAGGCCCTCAAAATCAAGGCGTTCACAAATTTTTCCGCAACTGTATCTTGGAGTTGACGGCGGCGGCACAAAAACCCATGCGGCTTTGATGGCAGAGAATCGTGAGGTCGTAGGGGAAGGAGATGCAGGCCCTTCAAATCCGCTTCGGGTCGGGGTTGAAACCGCCGTTGCAAACATAATTAAAGCAATGACCTCGGCGGCGGATCGGGCCGGAGTCTCCAAACACGATATTGCAGCGGCGACTCTTGGTCTGGCAGGAGTTCGCCGCAGCGATTTGAAACAGCGGGTTAAACAAAGTTTTGCTGAACAGACCAAAATCCGCGATACAGAGGTTTTTACTGATGCGGAAATTGCGCTATTTGCAACAACGCTCGGCAAACCGGGTCTTGTGGTGATTGCCGGCACCGGTTCGGTTTGTCTTGGTAAAAACGAAAAAGGAGAAATGGCAATTGCAGGTGGATGGGGACCGCTCGCGGGAGACGAAGGCGGTGGCGTCGGAATCGCCCGAATGGCATTGCAAGCGGTCGCCAAAGCATCAGACGGCCGCGGCATTCCGACACAATTAAGCCAACGGGCATCGGAATATTTCCGTGCTTCGGGTCCGGAAAATTTAATCGTTGCAATCTATTCGCCGCAGGTTGACAACACCAGAATAGCCGGATTTGCGCGCTACGTGGTGGAGGCTGCGAATTCGGGTGACGCCGTGGCAGCAGAGATAATAGAAGAATCAGGGGTTGAACTTGGGCTTGCAGCTTGCGCCGTTATTGAAAAACTTGGATTAAAAAATAAAAAGGTTCCCGTCGGCACGGTTGGAAGTATTTTCAAAGCAGGCGAGTTGCTTTCCTCACCGATGATTCGGACAATTAAAACCATTGCGCCCAAAGCATATCTTACGGCACCCAAAATGCCGCCGGCATATGCCGCATCTCTTATGGCCTTATTGCGTGAAAAAAAGAAAAACAATGGCCCGATTTAGCAGGCATTCTTTCTGAGGATGTTTTTTATTTCCATATAGTCGTAATCGAAAATGCTGCCAATAACCGAAAACGAAAATCCACTAAGCGCCGAGATCGACCAAATGACGACGATCGAGGCACTTACAATTATTAACGAAGAGGATAAAAAGGTTGCTCTCGCAGTCGGAAAAGCCCTGCCCCAAATTGCTAAAGCGACGGATGAAATCGTCAAACGTCTTTCCGAAGGCGGACGTCTTTTTTACATTGGCACCGGAACGAGCGGCCGGCTTGGGGTGTTGGACGCTGCCGAACTTCCGCCGACATATGGGGTTTCTCCCGATCTGGTACGGGGAATAATTGCGGGAGGCTATTCTGCCTTGTACCAGGCAACCGAAGCAAGCGAAGATAATCGCGAGGCCGGTGCGGACGATTTACGTCAAGCAGGTATTTCACCAGGAGATTCGGTTATTGGCCTGGCAGCAAGCGGTAGAACTCCCTACACTATTGGCGCTGTTGATTTTGCCCGTCGGCTGGGTTGCTTTACAGTGTGCATTGTCTGTACTCCTGACTCAGAACTTGCCAGGGTCGCTGAGGTCGCAATTGAAGCCATTGTTGGACCGGAAGTAATTACCGGTTCTACACGAATGAAAGCCGGGACAGCTCAAAAAATGATTTTAAATATGATCTCAACTGTTTCAATGATCCGTCTTGGCTATGTAAAGGGCAATAGAATGACCAATGTCCGGCCGGCAAATCAAAAACTTCGGGAGCGTTCGATTCGTATTTTGATGTCCGAATGCGGACTCGGGAAAGAAAAGGCTGAGGAATTCTTTTTGGCCGCAAACAACGATTTGCGAATCGCAATCATAATGGCGCAGACGGGTGTTAATGCCGAAATGGCAACGTCGGCGCTTTCAAAATCGGATTTTGTCATCCGGCGGGCAATCGAATGGCTTCAAAATATGCAGGAAGATAAATAAGAATGCAGACAATCGATTTGATTATTATTTTCGGCTACCTGATCGGAATTACAGCTTTTGGTATTCTCTTTTCGGGAAAGCAGGAAACAACCGAAGATTATTTCGTCGGTGACCGCAGCGTTCCTTGGTGGGCAATTGCAATGTCGATTGTTGCAACTGAAACCAGCACAATCACATTTGTTTCAGTTCCCGGAATCGCATTTGCAAAAGGCGGAAATTTTCAATTTTTACAGCTTGTTTTCGGCTATATGCTTGGCCGCGTTGTGATTTCGCTGATTTTCATACCGTCATATTTCAAAGGTGAATTGCAGAGTGTTTATCAATTGCTTGGCGAAAGATTTGGCCGCCGGGCAAAAATGCTGGCTTCGTCGCTTTTCGTTGTTATGCGTAACGTTGCCGACGGAGTCCGGCTTCTTTTGACGGCGATTGTTCTGGCTGCGGTCTATACTTCGTTCAATCCGGGAGCGAATCAGACTACGATAATCGTTGGCTCAATAATACTTCTCGGAATTGTAATGATCATATTTACTTTCTACGGCGGTATGGAAGCGGTCATTTGGGTCGAAGTGGTGCAGCTTGTGATTTACATCGGCGGTGCCGTAGCAGCAGCAGTCGTTCTGATCCAAAACATTCCCGATGGAATCAACGGGGCAATATCCGCCGGAAAAGAATTCAATAAATTTCAGTTATTCGACTTTACATGGGATATCACAAAAACATTTACCTTTTGGTCGGGGCTATTAGGCGGATGTTTCCTCACTATGTCAACCCATGGCACAGATCAATATCTGGTCCAAAGATACCTTTGCACTGACAGACCTGCCGCCGCATCGCTTGCTCTTCTTAGCTCGGGTGCGGTCGTCCTTGCACAGTTTATCGGTTTTCTTTTTATTGGAGTTTTGCTTTTTGCTTTTTATGCCCCTTACAATCTGCCCGAATATGCCATAGCCGGAACACCCGGATCCGGAATAACCGCTACGTTTCCTTTTGCAAAAGGTGATCAGGTTTTTCCGAATTTTATAACCGAACATATGCCGGCCGGCCTCTCCGGCCTTGTCGTGGCAGCAATTTTTGCCGCAGCATTATCGTCATCGCTGAATTCAATAGCTGCAACTGCCGTCAATGATCTTTACAAACCTTTCGCACCGAATGCTTCTGACCGCTCGCTGGTCCGGATAGCCGGCATCTTGACTGTGGTTGTCGGAATCGTCCAGATCCTTGTAGCAATTGCTTTTTTGCCTTCGGACGAATCGGCCCTCGGCCTTGCGTTATCAGTCGCTTCTCTTGTCAATGGCCCGATTCTTGGCGTATTTCTGGTTGGTACATTTTTAAAACGAGCGAATGAAAAGCATGCCTTGATTGGTATGTCTGTAAGTATTGCTGTGATGCTGTATGTGCTGCTCGGTACAAAAATCGCGTGGACATGGTATGCACTTTTTGGCAGTGCCATTACGTTCCTGGTAGCTTTAATCTCAACAATGGTTTTTCCCGGCTCAAAAATCAATCAAAGAAACGATGCGTAATTTATTTTTACTTTTTCTTCTCACATCATTCGTTTTTGCCAATCAACCGTTAACCTATGGCAAAACCGCTCTTTGGCCCGATAAAGATGCGCGTCGTTGGGCAGACAAACAATTGGCTAAAATGTCGCTTGACGAAAAAATCGGGCAATTGATTCACGTCGGTGTAAATGCGCGTTTTGCCAATCGCGAAAGTCGTTTTTTCAAAGAATTACTCAGACAGGTAACGGAAAACAAAATCGGCGGAATCATCTTTTTTGGTGCTCCTATTTACGAAACTACGATTCTGGCCAACCGCATGCAGGAAGCAGCCAAAATTCCGCTTCTATTATCTCTGGATGCCGAAACCGGAATCGGAATGCGCTTTGAAGATGCCGAAAACTTCCCTTGGGCAATGGCCGTAGCGGCAACCGGAGAACCGGAATTAGCACGCCGAATGGGAGAAATTGCCGGCCGCGAAGCAAAAGCCGTCGGGATTCGCCATATTTATGCACCTGTGCTTGACGTGAACAATAATCCGGCAAACCCGGTTATTAACGTGAGAAGTTTCGGAGAGGATCCGGAAGACGTGGCCCGGTACGGTGTCGCTTTTGCCCTCGGGATACAATCACGCGGTGTAATTGCGACAGCAAAACATTTTCCGGGACATGGTGATACTAATATTGACTCACATCGTGGATTGCCGGTCATTGACCTTCCACGTGAAAGATTAGATCGTATTGAATTATTGCCATTCCGGCGTGCGATTGAAGCAGGGATAGGTTCGGTAATGATTGGACACATTGCCCTGCCGCAGATTGACAACGAAGTAATAAAACCTCTGCGTGAATATAAAGGCGGGGATGCCGAACCCGGAGCGGAAATCGTAACCGAAGCTGCAACAATACCCGCAACGCTTTCACATAAGATCCAAACAGATTTACTGCGAAATGAGCTTGGCTTTAAAGGTCTAATCGTGTCCGACGCTATGTCCATGAGTGGGCTGACACTTTACTTTACACAGGAAGAAGCAGGCGTAAGGGCACTAATGGCAGGTACCGACATTCTGGAAAAACCTTCGGATCCTGATGCAATGATCCGCGGATTGAAAGGCGCGGTAGCGAGCGGAAGAATTCCCATGGCACGCCTTGATGATGCGGTTCGTCGGCAGCTTGAATGGAAGTTTGCAGTCGGGCTTTCCAAAAATAAAATTACCCCGATTGATGAAATTGACAAGGTTGTATCAGGGCCGGACTCTTCCGCACTGGCATCAGAAATCGCTGCGAAGGCAATTACGTTAGTACGTGATGAGAATGGAACCATACCTCTCTCTGACTCAAGAAGAATAACGGTAATTGGTATTTCAAACGGTTTTGATGGCCCGCTAACAATGGCCCCGTTTACCAATGCTCTTCGTTCAAACGGCTTGCGTTTTTCTCAAATCTATTTACAGGAGAATTCTCCGGCTTCACAAAATGAAGCCGCCCGTAAAGCCATTTCTGAAGCCGACACCGTAATTTTCGGTCTTTATGGAAGAGTGCGATCCGGAGCACGTAATAGTGTCGGAATACCGGAGAACGGTGCCGCACTTCTTCGCGAAGTTCTGCTATCCGGAAAAAAGGTTGTAGGTATAAGTTTTGGTAATCCTTACATTCTTACAGCTTTTCCTGACATGAAGACCTATCTGGTTGCTTACGGAGATATGCCAAGCCTGCAACAGGCAGCAGCTCTGGCAGTTTTGGGACGTCGAAGCATCAGCGGACGACTGCCGATTTCTCTGCCCGGAATGTATCCAAAAGGAACAGGTATCATTGTTCCCGCCATTAAATAACACTTTTTTTACCGTGATGAAAAAATCCTGGGAGATTGAAAATTTTCTAACGCATAACAACGGAAGGCTGACGATTGACGGAGTGGACAGTGTAGAGCTTGCGGAGACATATGGTACGCCGCTATTTGTCTTTTCAGAGTCCAGAATTGTCAATAATATTAACCGCATCTTTGCCATAAAAGATAAGATTGAATGTCCTTTGAAGGTTTGTTACGCAGCAAAGGCAATGTCAACTTTAGGGATACTGCGTGCGATACGCCGCGCGGGGGCCGACATCGAAGTCAATTCGGGCGGTGAATTATGGAAAGCTCTTCGGGCAGGTTTCCAAAGCAGTCAGATTATTTTTAACGGCACCAGCAAAGAAGAATGGGAAATCGAACTTGCCATAAAAAACAACATTTATGCCATACAGGCCGATTCAGTTTTCGAACTTGAATTGATAGAAAAATCAGCCTCCAGATTAAAGCAACGCGCCAATGTAAGTCTCCGGCTTGTTCCGGAAATTGAATCCAAAACACATTCCGGCTTACAGACCGCACTCTCTACTTCGAAATTCGGTATGATGCCTGAAGAAGCTTTCGAAGCTTTCGCTCGTTACAGGCAATCTGATTATGTGAACCTGTCCGGAATCCATCTGCATATCGGTTCACAAAATCCTGACCCGACAGTATATGAGGAGGCATTTTTTGAGACTTACCAAAGCCTATGTCGAATTCATAGAGAAACGGGCATCCTCATCGAACACATTAACCTCGGAGGTGGATTTCCCGTTACTTACCTTCGTGATAATTTCTCCCCGGAGGAGATGAACCCGGAACAACAGCATCTGTACAGCGCCGGCTATGAACCTGCTGAAGCTTTGGGGGCTGCATGGAATAGGGTGATAACTGCGGCGAAAGCAGACAATAATGAGCAGCTTCTCAAAGGTACTACACTACTACTCGAACCCGGCCGCAGTATTATTGCAGACGCCGGAATATGTTTAACAACCGTTCGCAATGCAAAGCAGCGGCCGTCACGTAATCATCCCGGCGGCCGGGAACATTGGCTCTTGACGGATGCCGGCTTTAATATTCTCCTCTCGATGGAGACATACAAATGGTATTATCACCTCATCTCCGCCGGACGGGCCGGGGAAATGCATAACGCTCCTTATAAATTAGCCGGCCCTTTGTGTGATGGCGGTGATGTATATTTCGACGTCGAAGGTATGCATCGGCTACCTGAATTCCGTCTGCTTCCTGAAAACATACGTCCCGGCGAAGTGTTGGCTTTGCTTAATTGCGGTGCCTATTCTTTAGCGCAGGCTTCGCAGTACAACGGCCGGCCTCTCCCGCCGGTGATCCTGATCACAAAAAAACGGGAGATTCAGGTAATCCGAATCAGGGAAACCCTCGAGGACCTCATCCGCGGCGAAATCTGATTGTGCCCGGCAAAAATCTAATTGCCGGGAAGGCTATATTTCTTCAGGATCGCCGCAGCCGCATAAACTTCCGCAAGCAAAGCGGTGTATTTTGGCCGTAACTGCGTAGCCTGGAGTTGCGTTTCCGACCAGTTTCTCAGGGCAATGCCCCGAAAGAATTGTTCAAAGGAATCTTTCCCGAAAGTAAATGAATATGTAACGCCGAGAGCGGGAACCTGAATCGCGACCTTGAACGGGTCCCCGACATAGCCGTCTGCGGCATTAATTGCCTTCACGGGATTGAGAGCAGACCTCAGGTCGTAATCCGATTGCAATATGATGCTTGCAAGCAAAACCATTGCCGAGGCTTTCGTTAATTTATCGTCGATTTTTTCGATTGCTTTCTCTGCGTTTGCTATGAAATTCAATCTAGTTGCGGTCTCCATTTTCGCGTAATCCGCCTCAAGCGCTTTTAAGAAAACAAACGCTTGAACCGCCGGGCTTTCAATCCTGAGGGCATAATTCTCCAACCTATTGTAGTCTTCTGATTTCACAAATTGGGATTCGATTCGCAAGACAAAAATATCAAACAAAGCACGGCGGCTTTTCGAGTCATCGATTTTCCCAATCGTACGTTCTGCTTCCGGAAAATTACCGCTTTCGATTAGTTGAATTACGGCACGCGCGAGATAAATGTCGCGTAACTTCACGTCATCATGCTTTTCCGCTTCATCAAGCAGCTTGGTACCATCGTCGAGACGAAACGGATTGTTGCGCTCTACAATACGTCGGGCAGTGTCGCTCACAGAGAAAATAGTCTCTTCGGAAAATCCCGCCGTGCCAAGCATTCCAACCAGTTGGATCCGAAAGTTTTCCTCCGGCGACGACCAGTTCCGTCCAGTTGCAAGAGAATAAAAGCGGAGTTTTTCAATCAAAAAATATCCCTTTATCAATTCGTCAGGCGAATTATTAACGGTATCTCCACTAAACAATTTGGATTTCAAGTACGGAAACACGACCGAAAAAAATCGCAACTTAGACTCGTTACGAACGACGAATGGCGACGCGAAGGCCGAAAGGGTATTCCAACCGAACCGATTTGGAGTCGATGAATCAGGGACAACCGGATAAATCGTCGAGGGATCGCCGAGAATTATGGTACTGAGTATGATTGCATCATTAACCGTGTAGCCCGGATTCGAGGCGAGGTTTTGCAACGCAGCATTGATCAAAAAATAAGCGGCTTCGGGATCTTGCTCCTTCAGGCCATACACTAAACCAACAAAATTTTCGGGTATTCCATATCTGAGGATTGCCGTAATGAGAGCAATTGAGCCTTCGCGATCACGCCCCAAACCTCCGGCATACTCCCGCATGAGCAACTCGGAGTCACGTTTTAAATCGGCACTCTGTTTGATCTTGTAAAATTCGATACGGTAACGTTCCGCCTCTTTTGCTTCGAGTTTAACAAAATCGCGAAGGGCAATCAGGATCGCCTTATCCAGTTCGGACAGGCGAGTTGATTCCTCCTCCGTCCTGTTCCCGATAGACGACAACGCCTTGTAGTCTTTTAGCAAAGTATCCAGCAGAGTGTTCATTGCCGCCCGCGATAATTCAACTTTTTCACGCGGCAGCAGCAATGCAACTGTCGATATCAGATTAGACCGGTTGATGACCTTGGAAATGTCCGCTGCCTCGCTCAGAACCCCCGACAATTTACGGACTGCTTCACCGTACAGCGCTTTTCTTTCGGCTTCCTGCTCCTTTGTCTTCCTGACGGCATCAGTTTCCTGTGCCCGAACGCCAAAGAATAGAAACAGCATGAGGACTACGGAAAAAGTCACTAACGAAAGATCAACAATTTTATTTCTGCTTTTGACAACGGTCGCAATATCCACAGCCGTAATCTCCGCTGCGACGAGTACAACCGGCGCAGTTATTTATTGGGCAACGGCAAGTACCGATAATCGACAAACCCACACAACTCTCGTTAACCTCACAAGAGTTGTTTTCGCTCCGTAAATTTAAAACGCAAAGAAGCCAATCAACAGACAAGCCGTCAAATATTTCAATATTATACTTAAAACACCGGGAATTTCGACAGCAGTGTTTGAATTTCTACTTCATGGTACTCCGTTTCTCCAAAGCCAAATAATGAGCCCAGGTTTAAGATATGCTTTATTTGTATGAATCGGTCGCGTAATGTCGGTAATGTTTCGATTAACGATTTCCTTAAATTACGTGCCGCCTCCACATCCCCCAGCTTCAAATAACGGCTAATGATTTCGCCTAATAATTCAACCCGAAGAGACTCCTGAATGACTCCATCGACTGTTTCAGCGGCCTCCCGGAGAAAATCCTTGGCAAGCGGCGGATCTGATTTTAGTGCATCGGCAATTGCTAATAGTCCGGGAATCTTTTCGGCTTCACCGGTAATTGACGACACGATCGCTCGGGCATTGTCAGTATCGCCTTGTTCAGCCAAGACCGCCGCGATCGAAATAAAGGCAGACTGCGAATAATCCTCCAATGGAATTGATTCGGCCGCTTCGATTGCTTTGTCGAGCTTGTTTGTAGCGGCAAAGCTTGCGGCAATTGCGGCCTGCAAGGTGAAACTGGCTCGTGAATCTCTCCGCTGCATGTCCTTTTCCGAACGGAGAACCTCGTATGCTTCTCCAAGCAATTCATCCGCCTCTGAAATGTTTCCGTTGTTGCGATTAATTTCCGAAATAGCCTTCAGCGCCGAAGACAATTGTGTCAGATCAGTTATCGAATCCAGCGTCATCTCGGCCAGGCTCGCGCTGCCGGCATTCATAAAACCGACGGCGACTGCGGCAAGAAGCCGGTCGCGATGGACGCCTTCTATTTGATCTGCGGCTTGTCTTGCGTGGTCGAGATTGGAAATTGCAAGATCGTTGCGGCCGGCGGCAGAAAATGTGGCGGCAATGGCGATCAATTTATCCGCCATTTCGTCAGGTTGATCAAGATCCAACGCCTCACCTACCGCACGCTCCAGCATTGCAACGGCCTCTGTCTTTTTTCCTGCTTTAATTTGCTCTTCGGCAGATAGAATAAGAGCATCGATCGCTGCCGGCAGAAAACCAATTGAGTTTATCAGCTCTATTGCCTTTTCGGTTTCGCCGTGCAGAACATAACTGATGGCGATTTCTGCAATTATTGCGTCGGGATGCGGATGAATTTCTGCAATTTCAAAAGCTTTTTGCCATTGACGGCGACGTGCCTTTACGACACCGATTTTTTCTATTGCCGACAGTTTACGGCCAGGATCTTCAATTGCATCCGACAGTTGAAGCGCATAATCATCGTCGTCTATTTCAGCGCATTTTTCAGCCGTCTGCATCAATAACAGGTCTCGTGTAAACGGATCGCTTACTGAATCTGCCGCCTGAGCTGCATTATCGACTTCTTTACGATTCAGTAATTCCGAAACAATTAGGGAAATAGCCGCAGCATGTTGTTCGTTTGCTGACAGGGTATTGGCAATGCGGTGGGCGATCGCAAGGAGATCAAATGTCTCATCGGAAATATTGGCGTAATTATCGGGCATAATGCTGATATATTCAAAAGCCGGAGTCCTAATTCGTCATGCGAAGACCCGACTGACTGATTCTGCCATCCAATCGTCGAGGTATGTGGCGACAGCACCGGCGCCGGATTTACGCATTGCTTCAGCCGATACGGTGTTTTTCACCGCAAGGACGGGCAGATCTGCAGCCCGCGCGGCTAAAACTCCCGCAGGAGTATCTTCTATTACAAGACATTCCCGATGAGTCATGGGAAGATGCCCCGTTGCAGTCCGGACAGCATCAATACGGCTGAATCCGATGCGGTAGCATTCCGGATCGGGTTTGTGTTTTGTTACAAACTCCGCACTGACGATTACGGCAAACAAATCCGCAAGTCCTGCGGACTCAAGCACAAAATCAATCTCTTCGCGTTTTGCCATACTGACAATACCGAGTGTAAAACTCCGCGCCATTTTACGCAGAAAATTATCTATGCCGCTGAACAGCGGCATTTTTTGAGTAACGATTGCCCGCCAATGCGAAGTCTTTGCGCTGGTCAGGTCCAGTATTGTGTCCGTATCGTAATCCTTTTTTGCATCATCCAGAATAGATGCCACGAACGATTTATCATCCATACCGAGACGGGCATAATACATTTCATCCGTTATGTCTATGCCGAGAGGTTTAAAGATTTCACGGTAAGCCTGATGCTGGATTGACTCATCATCAATTATAACGCCATTAAAATCGCACAATATCGCCTTAATCATCTTGTTGTCGCCTAGCCTTATTTAGTTTTGCAGTACACTTTCGTCAAACATATTGCCGCGGCCGAGAATGCCTTTAGGGTCAAAAGCCTGCTTAAGTTCCGCCATTTCGTTTATATAACGTTCTCCCATCATTACATAAAGATATTTACGCTTCATTTTGCCAATACCATGTTCTGCCGAAACGCAACCGCCCAGCATAACAGCCTGAGCAACGGCCCGTCCATAAATGTGACTTGCCCGCTTTGCCTGGGCTTCATCGGCGGGAAGTAAATTTGCATGCAAATGGCAATCGCCGATGTGACCAAATATAACGTATTCAATTCCGGAAGCATCGAGAATGGATTTATAAAACCGGAAAAATGATTTGAATTTATCGTCGGGAACGGCCATATCTGTTCCGATTTTTTTCTGCCGATTGCGGACTACCCGTTCATTTACCGCAACAGGCAGCGCATGGCGGAAAGCTCGCATTTTTTCCCTGTCGTTTGGATTTGTCGCAAACCAGGATTTATCAAGAGCAGCATTGAATTTTTCCAGCGCTTCGGAATATTCGGAAAAAATGTCGTCTTCGGTTTCAGGCGTTGTCTCCTGCTCGAAAAATATCGCACCGGCCATACCGGAGGGAGTTTCCGGGAATTTTTCGCTGATAAGAGCAAGTGAGCGTTCGTCAAAATATTCAAGCAATGTCGCATTGATAATGCCTTTATCGCTATTTCGTGACGAAAGCGAGCATCTGCGGACATAATCTACGAAATCCAGAAGACAGGCTTCCTCAGAGAAAAAAACTATACCGGAGATGTTACCTTTTGGACGCGGGAGCAGACGTAATTCTATCTCAGCAATAATGCCCAGAGTGCCCTCGCTGCCAATAAACAGATCAATTGCATCCATTCCGGGTGCCGCAAAATACCCGCTTACGTTTTTTCTCACTTCCGGCCTCTTATATGTCGGGATTTTTGCTTCAATAATCCTTCCGCTTTGGGTAGGAATTCGGACTGTTCCGGCTTCGGCAAAACATTCACCGCGGCGAATTTTGACTATATCACCATCTGCCAAAACGACAGTCAATGCATTAACGTAATCACGCGTTGGACCATATTTGAAAGTCCTGGCTCCCGAAGCATTTGTTGCCACCGTGCCGCCTATCTGGCAACTCCATTCGGTTGGATCCGGTGGGTAAAAAAGTCCTTTTGACTCAACTTCCCGCTGCAGGTCCGCAAGGACAACTCCCGGCTCTACGATAACAAATGATTTCTCAATATCCACTGCTTTGATGCGATGCATCCTTTCGGTAGAAACTACCACGCCGCCAAAAGGAACGGCGCCGCCGACGGTTCCAGTACGCGCACCGGATATAGTCAAGGGAATACCGGCCGTTGACGCTTCGATGACAACTGCCCGCAATTCGTCCAGGTTTTCCGGGAAATATACCCGGTCAGCGTAACCGCCCGGCATATTGCCCGCATCCGAAAAATAATCTTCAATATTTTCGCTGCGATTATTTACCTGCATCCTTCGAATTTTACCGACGTGCCGGCCTCTCGGGCAAACAGTCTGAAAACATTTCAAATTATCTGATTACCAACTCCCTTTCCCGGAGATACTTAAGCTTATCCCTGATTTCTGCCGCACGCTCAAATTTCATTTCTTTTGCCGCTTGGCGCATTTCACTTTCCAGCCGTGCAATCGTTTCGCCCAGCCGATCGGGAGAATATTCTTCGATCGCTTCTAAATCAACCGGCACTTTGAAATAATCTGCTTCGTATGCGGTAACGAGTGTTGCGTCTATGGATTTGACTATAGTTGTCGGGGTTATTCCGTGCTTACGATTATATTCTTCCTGAATCTGTCTCCGCCGCCGCGTTTCTTCTATAGCATAACGCATAGAATCTGTTATTTTATCTGCGTAAAGAATTGCAGTTCCCGATGCGTTTCGTGCCGCACGGCCAATCGTCTGTATCAAAGAACGCTCCGACCGCAGGAATCCCTCTTTGTCAGCATCCAGAATTGCGACCAGCGAAACTTCCGGCAGGTCCAGGCCTTCGCGTAAAAGGTTGATCCCGACAAGAACATCAAATTCACCACGTCTCAGATCGCGAAGTATCCTTACGCGTTCCAGCGTCTCGATATCGCTGTGCATATAACGCACGCGGACACCGACTTCGGCAAAATATTCGCTCAGGCTTTCGGCCATTCGTTTGGTCAGCGTTGTTACCAGGACGCGTTCATTTCGTTCGGCACGTAAACGGCATTCTTCCAGCAAATCATCTATCTGACCCTTGACGGGTCGCACCTCGACTATCGGATCAAGCAAACCTGTCGGCCTGATAATCTGTTCAATAACTTCCCCGCCGGTCAGTTTCAGCTCATACGGACCCGGAGTAGCTGAAACATAAATGGTCTGCCCGCGTCTTGCTTCGAATTCTTCAAAATTCAAGGGCCGGTTATCTTTGGCACTTGGAAGCCGGAAACCATAATCTACCAATGTCTGCTTTCGTGATTGATCACCTTTGAACATTGCTCCTATTTGCGGAATCGTCTGGTGCGATTCGTCAATAATCATAAGAGCGTCATCAGGCAGGTAATCCAGAAGAGTTGGCGGCGGCTCACCCGGCTTTTTCCCGGTCAAATGTCTCGAATAATTTTCGATACCGCGGCAAAATCCCATTTCCTTTATCATTTCCAGGTCATACATGGTACGCTGGCGGAGACGCTGTGCCTCTATCAGTTTGCCTTCCCGGATCAGCACTTCTTCATAAGCGTCAAGTTCTTCCCGGATGGATTTGATCGCCCTTTTGATCGTATCGCGGGACATCACGTAATGCGTCTTTGGATAAATCGGCAGCCGCGAAGTGTGCCGCTCCAATACTTCTCCAAGAAGCGGATCGATAGTGGAAATCATATCGATCTCATCGCCCCAAAATTCAATGCGATAGGCACTATCCTGATAACTCGGATATATTTCCACCACGTCTCCACGGACACGAAAGGTACCGCGATCAAAGTCAACGTTTACGCGTTCGTACTGCAATTCCACCAATCGCCTGAGAAATTCATCCCTTGGAATGGTCATTCCCGGCTCGACAAACAGGAGCATACCGAAGTATGCATCGGGATCACCAAGGCCGTAAATACACGAAACCGAGGCCACTACAATAACATCGCGGCGTTCAAATAAGGCTCTTGTTGCAGAAAGACGCAGCCGGTCTATCTCATCATTGATCGTAGCTTCTTTTTCAATGTATAAATCCGATGCGGGGACGTATGCCTCCGGCTGGTAGTAATCGTAATAGGAAACGAAATACTCAACCGCATTTTCCGGAAAAAATGATTTGAACTCCTGATAAAGCTGCGCCGCAAGTGTCTTGTTATGTGCAAGCACCAAAGTTGGACGCTGGACCTGCTGGATCACATTGGCAATTGTGAAAGTTTTTCCGCTGCCTGTTATTCCAAGTAGAACCTGGTCGCGAACCCCGTCCCGAAGCCCCTGAACTAACTGTCTGATAGCCTCGGGTTGATCTCCGCGAGGCTTGTTTTCACTTATGAGACGAAATTGCATACTTTAATCATAGCGAATTATCCGCTAATGAAAAAGCAGCCGCCTCAGGAAAGCAGAATTTTGCGAATCCGGTTGCGAAGTTCCCGCCTTTTTGCATCGAAGACTTCCGAACGTGCAGCGTACAAAGCAAGCAGTATATCATGATCATCAGGGCGGAAAGCTCTGAGCATAGACTGATGCGTACGGACAATTCCGTTTGCATCTATCACTGTTACTGCACGCATAAATGAAGAAGGAAATAACCGGTGAGCAGCGAAAAGACTTGTGATTCGCCTGCCTTCATCCGATAAAATACGAATCGGCAATTTATACTTTTCGGCAAATCGGTGATTCTCTTCCGACGGTGCCGAAGAAATGGCAACTATTTCAGCTTGCGTTGCACGATATTTATCCCAATTATCTCTCAGCGAACAAAGCTGCCTGGTACAAACCAGCGTCTCATTTGCAGGATAAAAAAGCAGAAGCACTACATTTCCGCGATTATCTGACAATCTCCAAAGATTGCCGGTGTTGTCTGTCAATTCAAAATCCGGTGCGACAGATCCGGGCCTGATACATTTATCTTTGCTCGAATAAAACATCTCGGTGAGGTGAAAGGAAATTTTTAACCAAATCAGATAAGAGACAAAATTATCAAATTCGGTTCACGGGAACATTGTTGATATTGAGCAAAGCATCGCGGGCGCGATCCGCAAGCCTGGAGGCCATCGGCTCGGCTGCTATAAATTCACAAAGTTGGGGTATCACTTCGGCAACGTTTGCAACCTTGATTGTATGAATCAGGGCAAGGCGGATTTTCATATCCCGATGATTACGGATTGCATCAAATATCGGCTGTGTTTCGCCTGCTTTTATCAATAAATATGTGAGAGCAAATGCCTCGTAAACCGCTCTCGGGTCACGCATAGTCAGGCGATCGAACGACTTTTCCGCAAGTCCTGCCTCTACGGCTGCCCGGGCGACCTGTCTTGTCAGGTATGCGTCTTCGGATAGGGCAACCCTGGCCCAGGCTTCTCCACGATCAAAGGATAATCTTACAAGTGCACGTGCCGCCGCAGATCTTACCTCTTTTGTAGGGTCAGCACAGGCCATCACTATTGGGGCGAAAACACTCGGATGGTCAAAATCGGCCAGTATTCCAACTGCTTTTGAACGCAACGTCGAAGAAAGATCAAAGCGGGCAATCTCGGCAAGCGTTTCGACGGAGTTCCGTGTCCGAAATCTGGCAAGAATCTTCAATGCAAGCAGACGAACCTCCGGGTCGGTTTCTACCTCATCAGCCAATTGTTCGATTGCGTCCAGCAAATCAGGATCAGTCGATTCTTCCAATTCCTCAAAAGGCGTCGGAGGTTCCAAACCGGTAAAGCGGCTTATTGGCAAATCCGAAATTTCCGCATCTTCGTCATATACTTTTGAAATATTCGCCGTAGATACATCTAAAGTTTCAGAGTTTTTGCGTCTGGATGGTGTTTCGGCACGTCGTTCGCGGGTCTGTTCCCGTTTCTCATTAGCAGCTAAATTGGCCGGTTTTTCCTGAGTGATGCTATTGGAAGGCCTGATATATCTTATGTAGTAGAAAGCTCCGCCACCTGCCGCAATCAATAAGGCAATCAATAGAATTGTGCTAAATGAAAAAACTTCTGCGGCCGGATCGCCGGCAGCAAAAATATTTGAATATAAAAGACTTAGGAAAAAAGCGGCTCGGACAATCGACCAACCCGATTTCACATTGGGGAAATACATAAAACCCTTGATTTTAGAATAATTGGAGGGCCGGCCGGAGCGTGACTGCTCCGCGGCGGGACAAATTTATTATGCAACAAGATTTTAGATTTGTCATTAACTTTTTTTGGACTTTTTGGAAAAAGATTCACATCATTACTTTACAGACGGGGCTTTCGACTATGTCAAGGCCTGCCCGGCGCTTTACGAACTTGATTCTGCGTAATAAAGTATCAGTTTTGGCCTTCAGGTCACGAAACATATGCAAGCATCACCAGCAGTAATTGAGACACAAATCCCCGAACTTCAATTATTTCACCGCGGAAAAGTACGCGACGTTTATCTCGTTGACGACGATACACTGCTCCTGGTTGCTACCGACAGGCTCTCTGCTTTCGACTGTGTTTTGCCGACACCGATCCGGAACAAAGGCATTGTCCTGACAAAGCTTTCCGCTTTCTGGTTTCGCAAACTTGAGAAAATAACTTCCCACCATATGATCACGGCGGAACTCGATGAAATGCCCGCGGAAGTCAGAAAACATGAAGAACTCCGCGGCCGGTCTATGCTTGTCCGCCGTACTGAAGTCTTCCCCGTAGAATGTGTGGTCCGGGGTTATCTCGAAGGCTCAGGCTGGAAAGACTATAAAACCAGCGGCGAAGTCTGCGGTAAAAAACTGCCTGGCGGGCTCAAACAGTGTGAACGTCTTTTGAACCCGATATTTACGCCGGCAACAAAAGCCAAATCCGGTCATGACGAAAACATCTCACAGGTAGAATTCATGAAGCTAATCGGCCATGATACGGCCGTTGAACTTAAAAGGCTGTCAAAAGAGATTTACGCATTTGCATCGGAGCACGCTCTCAAGCGCGGGATAATAATAGCCGATACAAAATTTGAATTTGGAGTAGATAAAACGGGTGAAATTTTATTGGTTGACGAAGTCCTGACCCCGGACTCCTCCAGGTTCTGGGATGCTTCCGGCTACGAGCCGGGACATCCGCAACCCTCATTCGATAAACAATTCGTGCGTGAATATCTGGAATCGCTTGGTTGGGATAAACAGCCTCCGGCTCCATCGCTTCCACCGGAAATTGCAGAAGCAACATCGCAACGCTATCTTAAAGCCTATGAACTACTTACAGGCGAAAAACTCGAATTGTAGCCCCGGTTAATCAATCCCGGTCACGATATTCCAATATTTCAACCTCATCACCGATTTTAATAATAGGGCCCGGATTTTCCGCAATCATATTTTGACCGAAGAGGACAGTTCCGCCCGCGGATCGACGAAAAGTTGCCAGAGTACGCAGGGGTTCCGGCCCGGAAGGTTTCCCGCTATTCTGATCTATTGTAGTAATTACACACCTTTCGCACGGTTTAACTACGCGAAACACCACTTCCCCAATCCTGATACGACTCCAGTTGTCCTCGCAAAACGGTTCGCCACCGGAAAAGACCAGATTAGGCCTGAATCTTTCCATCGGCACTGGTTCGGTAAGTCGTTTATTCAATTCTTCAAGAGACGTTCTGCCGATTATTAAAAAAGGGTAGCCATCGGCGAAACTTACAATATCATTTCCTGAGTCAAACCGTGGATTTACTCTTCGCAGAGCCCAGTCAGGCATATAAACAAGCCTGCATGGTGTCCCTAAATAATTGGAAATAAAGGAGTTGTAATTCTCATCGGCAAGCGCGGCCTCGACCGTGGAATTCCATATTGTTACCTTCTCGATGTCATTACTATCATCCGGAAACAAAACCTTTATTTTTGTTTGATCCGGAAACTCCAGGCTAAGGCCGTCCTTCATTTGGACAGCACGGATTGTTGACATTTTCGGGCATTCCCGCTGGGAAATGAACCGGTTGTTGTTATCAATCAGCATCCACCTGCGGTCGCCTTCAAAACCCCGATTTTGAACTGCGGCATGGTCCAGTTCGACGCCGCGGAGCGATTTAACGGGATAAATGCAAATATTCGTTATATTTAGCACGATTTTTTGCAATTTAAAGTATCAATATCTGATAATAGTATTGTCAACTTTTCTGATAATCACAATTTTCCTCTTGACAAATTCACAAGAAGTGTGTACATTAGCACTCAGAGACGGAGAGTGCTAACTCGAAAACTGCAATCCGTATTCAATTCATTATTTTATAATTTTTCGACATTTTTTTCGAAAGGAGTGAATCAGTTTTATGGCAACAAAGATCAAACCATTACATGATCGTGTAATTGTCCGCCGAATCGAAGAGACGGCCAATCAGACTGCCGGCGGTCTTTATATTCCGGACACTGCCAAAGAAAAGCCTCAGGAAGGCGAAGTAATAGCCGTCGGAGCCGGTAAGTACAAAGAAGACGGCACCCGCCAGACTCTCGACGTTAAAGAGGGCGATCGGGTTCTTTTTGGTAAATATGCCGGTTCGGAAATCAAGCTGGACGGAGAGGAGTTTCTCATTATGCGTGAGGATGAAATCCTCGGCATTGTCGAACGGGCCGGAGCGTCCGCCAAATAGTCCGACCCGTAAACGGATAAAACGGCAGCATTCTTCTGCCGATTAACAAAGATTGAATTTAGGAGACTGAAAATAAATTATGGCAAAACAAGTAGTACACGGAGAAGATTCACGCGCCGCGATTCTGCGCGGTGTAAACCAGCTCGCGGACGCGGTTAAAGTTACACTTGGCCCGAAAGGCCGCAATGTAGTTATTGACAAAAAATTCGGATCGCCGACAATTACCAAAGACGGCGTAACTGTTGCAAAGGAAATCGAATTAAAAGACACGCTCGAAAATATGGGAGCGCAGATGGTCCGCGAAGTAGCAAGCAAGACCAGCGACGTTGCCGGTGACGGTACGACGACCGCAACCGTTCTTGCCCAGGCTATTTTCAAGGAAGGCGTACGCACTGTTGCAGCCGGTGCTAACCCGATGGCTCTTAAGCGCGGCATAGAAAAGGCTGTTGCCGAAGTCGTCAAGGAAATTCAGCGGCTTGCCAAGCCGGTTTCGGGCGAAATGATTGCACAGGTCGGTACCGTTTCTGCAAATGGCGACAAGACCATCGGTACTATTATCGCTGAAGCGATGGACAAAGTCGGTAAAGACGGCGTTATCACCGTCGAAGAATCAAAGACGATGGACACATCGCTCGAAGTCGTCGAAGGAATGCAGTTCGACCGCGGCTATCTCTCGCCTTATTTCGTAACTGATCCCGAGCGGATGGAAGCCGTTCTCGATGAACCGCTTATCCTCATTCACGAAAAGAAAATTTCCAACATGCGTGACCTGCTGCCGGTTCTCGAACAGGTAGCAAAGATGGGTAAACCGCTCCTGATCATTGCCGAAGATGTCGAAGGCGAAGCACTGGCAACACTCGTCGTCAATAAACTTCGCGGCACGCTCAACGTTGCTGCCGTCAAGGCACCGGGCTTCGGTGACCGCCGCAAGGCAATGCTCGAAGATATTGCTATCCTGACCGGTGGTAAGGTAATTTCCGAAGATCTCGGCATCAAGCTCGAATCTGTTACCATCGAAGATCTCGGCCGGGCCAAGAAAGTCGTTATCGACAAAGAAAATACAACCATTGTCGAAGGCGCAGGCTCTGCGGAGGCTATCGACGGACGCGTCAAGCAGATTCGAACCCAAATCGAAGAAACCACATCCGACTACGACCGTGAAAAACTACAGGAACGTCTTGCCAAATTGGTTGGCGGCGTCGCAGTCATCAAGGTCGGTGCAGCCACCGAAACCGAGATGAAGGAAAAGAAAGCCCGCGTCGAAGATGCAATGCACGCAACTCGCGCTGCGGTTGAAGAAGGCATCGTCGCCGGCGGTGGCGTAACACTCATCCGTGCTTCGAAAGTACTTGACAACTTCAAGGTCGAAGACGAAGACGAGCAGATCGGTGTTAACATCATCAAACGTGCTGTAGAAGAGCCGCTGCGGCAGATAGTAGCAAACGCCGGTAAAGAAGGCGCGGTTATCGTTGAAAAAATCCGTGCTGAAGATAAAGACGGCTATGGCTTCAATGCCGCAACAGAGCAATTCGAAGACCTCGTTGCTGCCGGCGTAATCGATCCGGCCAAGGTAACGCGTTCAGCTCTGCAAAATGCCGCATCCATTGCCGGTCTGATGTTGACGACAGAAGCAATGATCGCCGACCAGCCTGAAGAAAAAAGCGAAGGCGGGATGAGCGGTATGGGCAGCGGAATGGGTATGGGAATGTAATACCAACCGCAAACGCCACAAAATAAATTCGGCCTCGTCATTAAGACGGGGCCGATTTTTTCGCTTTTCTAAAGTTGAAAAGTCGTGAGATTAGAGATGACAGCGCAAGCAGTTTTGACAATCCGCAGCAGCAAACGGAAAAAGCCGCTATTAAATATTAAAAGGGCAAAAGATTATTTATGGCGATAGGTAATACGCCCTTTTGTCAGATCATAGGGTGAGAGTTCGACGTCGACGCGATCGCCCATCAAAATCCTGATTCGATTTCGGCGCATCCGGCCGGAAATCGTTGCAAGTACGATGTGGTCAGAGCCATTGACCTGAACCTTGAAAAATGCGTTTGGCTGTTTATCAATGACTACTCCGGCCATCTGAATTGTTTCTTCTTTCAATTTTTTATCCTTTCCTGTTTTTATTGACGAATCTTAAGAGTAACACGCACGAGATAAATTTCCCAATCGAATTTATTGATTGTATTAACGGGCGGTAACGGGAACCCCTCAACAAGTAATGGAAAATAAGCCGTACGCTTCGGCAAATCCATGCCGGAAGCATACGGCAGAAATAAATATGCCCTCAAATAATCAGCGTTTTCCGCTTAGCGAGACGCCCATCAATTTTGCGGGATATGTTGCGAAATTTTCTATCTCGATTGTCCCTTCGCCGGTATTCTTGTCTTTTTTCCAGCGAATCTGCGCAGCCTCGATCAATGTCCCTTCGCCCTTTCCGGTTGCGGGATCAATAAAAAGTTCAATGTATCCGAACGGATAATCAACCGATCTGTAGCCGCCGCGAAGTTCCGTAAAATTCAGCCAACGTTCAAAAACGGCACGAATTCGTTTCTTACCGTCCACGTTGTCAATCCTGACAGCAGTCAATGGACGTCCGACACTTGCCCCGACTGCAAAACGGCCGAGATCGTTCTTGGACAATGCCTTGAGCAGATCATCCTGTCCGCCTTCCTGTAATGTCGCCGTGAGGCTGTTCAGCTCGTCATCGGAGGTCGTTCCTCTGATATCAAGCCGAAAAGTCGTCGTCCGTGTTCTTGTGTTGAAACCGGAGCCAAAACTAACCAAAGTTCCGGTATAAGTTTCATTGACCGCCTGCGCAAAGGCAGAAGCGGAAAGCATCAAACCAATGACAAGTCCTATTATTGCAAACTTTCCTGTTGCTCTCATTTTTCCCCTCCAAAAAGCCTTAATCAAACAACATATATTAGATGCAATTAAATATATTCGAGTTACCCGTATATAATTGCTAATTTTTTGTGAAATCTTTCATTGCTCGTTAATATAATGCCTATGAGCGAAAATTACAGTCTCTCAAAAGTAGAAATAGATGCCGTCGGCGTACGGATAATGCAGGAACAATTGGAACAGGACGGCTGGAAAATAACGGAAATCAATCCGGATTGCGACAGTGAAAGGTTTCCGCAACTGATCGCAGAAAAAAATGGCGAACTGGCATTTTTTCTTGTGCGAACCGGTATTTTACCGGAACGTGGAAGATTCGAGGGCGGAGCCGAAAGCTATGAAAAAATCGTCCGTTATGCCAAATCACACGGCGCGGACTGCTATTTCGCCGCACTTGGCATTGAAAAGGTCGAAACAGCTACTTCTGAACAAACACTTGCGGAAAATGCCGTTAAGGCATCATTCAATGTCAGGTTCGACGGCCTGATCCGGATGGAATTACCTAGTGCCGATTGATCCGACGAATATGAAAATTTCAAATAATTTTCAAGTTTCTTCTTCGACACGAATAAATTGCAATAAAAAGGCCGAAAGGATTATACCTCTCGGCCCGAAACAAATATTTTTGAAATTTACCTGCTTTTTATTAGGCAGCGTTGCCGCCTTTTCCAAAAAGCAAGCGGACGATAAGCAATAAAATAATCGCCCCCAGAATCGACATAATCCATCCCGCTGTATAGTTTTCGCCGGCCCAAAGCGTTCTGGCAATCAGGCCGCCGATAAATGCTCCCCCGATTCCGAGCAGAGCAGTCAGAATCCAGCCGAGAGGTCCATCAGGAAAAGCTTCTTTTCCGGGTAAGAGCAATCGGGCAAGAATGCCTATAATTAGACCAAAGATCAATTGTCCAATGAGTCCAAACATCTGAAAACCCTCCTCAGATTCATTCGTAAAATTAATATATCCGGCGCTCTATAAATACAACATTATGAGAAAGAATACAATGGCTCAGCTTAACTTCCGGTACGGCTTGCATTCTCAGCCAAAGAGCCATCTTCATCGCGGCCCGATTCGTCAAGGTTATGTCTTCTGATGATTCCATATAGCCGCGGACGATAAAGACCGAGCAAATTTGCAGCCGCCTGTTTGTTACCATTGGTGCGTTTTAGTGCCGCCCGGACGACACTGCTTTCTAAAAGATCAAATACGTCCTGCCGGTCAGCATCATCACCGGGTTCCGGCAGGTTACTTACGATCATTTCGCCTATTGCTTCAAGCGCTCCATAGCCGGCGGAATCATTGTCTTTTAACTCTCCGATAATATCAGGGATATTTTCAAAAGACTGCGGAGCGCCGCTCACCGTGAATGTGGAAATATTCTGTCCCGGCTCACTGTTTCCCTGTATTTCGAGACGATGAATCTTATCTCCCTTTGACAACAAAACCGTTCTTTCAATGGAATGCTGCAACTCGCGTACATTTCCACGCCAGGGACAATTCAACATCTGGTCGTAAGCAGATTGAGCGAATTCTAGTCCGCTTCGGCCGTATTTCTCTGCATACATAGCCAAAAAATGCTCCGCAAGCATCGGGACATCTTCGAGCCGCTCACGCAAGGGCGGAATGCGTATTTCAATTGTATTGATACGGTAATAAAGATCTTCGCGGAGACTGCCGTCGCGAATCGCCTCGAATGGGTCACGGTTGGTTGCGCAAATAAGTCGAAAATCAGCCGCCTGAGGTTTATCGCTTCCGACGCGGTAGTAAACTTTTTCCTGCAGAACACGGAGAAGCTTTGGCTGTAATTCGACGGGCATTTCACCGATTTCGTCCAATAAAAGACTGCCACCGTTGGCCTGCCCGATAAAACCTATTTTTTCAGCACTCGCGCCGGTAAAGGATCCTTTTGTATGGCCGAAAAGTTGTGATTCAATCAAATCTTTCGGAAGCGCAGAGCAATTTACTTTTACAAAAGGCCGGTCAGCCCGATGCGATTTATAGTGTATTGCATTCGCAATGACCTCTTTACCAGTACCGGATTCGCCAAGAATTAAAATATTGGCATCAGATTCAGCTACGTTTTCGATAATTTCATAAATACGCTGCATCTGGCGTGAACCGCCGATAATGCCCTCATATGAAGTCCGGCTTGTCAGCCGGTCTCGAAGTTCGCGTATCTCATCGGCCTGGCGGCGGTTTATCTGCGCCTGCCGCTTACGGTCAAGCGCGTTACGGACAACGGCAAAGAGTTTTCCAAAATCCGGACCTTTTACAATGTAATCAAATGCTCCCGCCTGAATTGCAGAAACAGCGCGCTCCGTCGAATCATCACCGGTAACAATTATTACCTCAGTCTCGGGCTGCAACTGTTTTGATCGGCGAACCATTTCTATGCCGTTGATGTCCGGCATATTCAGATCCGTCAGTACAACATCGAATTCCTCCTTTTCGAGTAATTCCAAGCCTTTCTGTCCGCTGGATGCAAGGGAAACTTCCAGCCCCTGAGAGCGCAGCTCAAATTCGAATAAATCGAGCGTAACGACGTCATCGTCAACCACTAAAGCTTTCTCTTTTTTTCTCACCGTTGTCGTATCTTTCATTTGCATTGTATCAAACTAATACATGTTTGTTTCAGTGTCTGTGACCGAATGTAAAATTATTAATTCAAACTTTATAAACAGTAGGTTTTCGTTAGCCGATACCGGTCCGACTAACTTTTCTCCACTTATCATACTTCGTCCCATGAATCGAACCGCAAGACTTGTGCCATGTTGATGTTATGATCTAAATACTGAAATATCAGTGGTTAGGTCGTTGCGTGAAATTTATTGTGTATGAAAATCATACGCATATTAATCTAATAAATAAACAAACCAATGATTACTATTTAAGTGTCTGAATTCAATACACAATATTTATATTTTAACTATCGGGATTAAGGTAAAATATCTCTAAATATAAGTAATCATTGGAGCTTGAGGATTCTGGCACGACTATTGTGTTAAACCGGGGTCAGGTCAAACAAAGAATTCTCTATTTGACCGGACTTAAAATTGAATTTCTACTTTGCACGAGGAGGAAACTGACAATGCTTGAAACTATCGCAATAATCCTGCTGATTCTATGGCTTTTAGGAATGATTACGGGAAACACACTCGGCGGCGGGTTGCATATAATCATCGTAGTAGCTCTGATTATTTTCTTGGTTCGGTTATTGACCGGACGCCGGGTAAGTTAAAAATCATTTAGAAAAAAGCGGAGTTTGCGTTAAATTAAATATTAACGGCAAACTCCGTATTTTTATCCGGTTTCCGGGATAGTTTGCAGACCCGGCTGTAATTTATGACCAATGATCTTGCCGGCGGAAACTTAAGCTCCTCTGCCCGTGCTGTAAATTCAAATCAATTCCCGATAGCCCGGATGTTCGATCTTTTCGGCGTTCTGGATGAATCGGGCAATATCATTACTCTGGAGGGAGAGATTTTCTCCCGTACCGCTGCGGATCCGGCGATGCTTGCCGGACAGCCATTTGCGGAAAGTGTTTTTTGGCAATCTACTGCGGCAAATTCACGTCTTATCGAAAACGCTCTCAGGGATACGCCGATCGGGGGCCGCAAACGTTTGGTGATTGATTTCAGAATCGCCGCCGACGAGACTGCTCCGTTTGAACTTAGAATACTTGCTTTTTCAGATGCCGGGCAAAGAAAACAATTTCTTGTAGCGGGATGTGAAATCGAGCAGCAGCTTCCGGATTCTACCGAAGTAGTAGCCGAATTGCTTAATGCCGCCGACGCCGGAGAGATCGGGCTCTTATTCTGGAATCATAAAGAGAACGGAAGAGCATATGCCAATAGATTTTGTAATTCTTTGTGCGAAATGCCTTCCAATGAGGAGCTTCGGGTTGAGATTCTTTTGGAAAAAATTCATCCGGATGACCGTTCGCAGGTATCAGCCTCATTGTCTGCTGCCATTGCTTCCGGTCGTAATTTCGAAGAGGAATTCCGATTTGTTTACTCCGATGGTACGGTCGAATGGATTTGTGCACAGGGTAAATCATTTCTGGCACGTGATGGAAAACCGGCAAAAACATTGGCGGTTTTAAGAAAAACTACGGAAGCGAAAAATGCAGCGGATGAATTGGAGCGAATCTACGAACGCGAAAAACGTGCCCGCGATGAAGCCGAAACAGCCAACCGGGCAAAGGATTTTTTCCTCGCGTTCGTTTCGCATGAATTGCGTTCGCCATTGAACGCTATTCTCGGATGGTCAAAAATTCTGTTAACACGCGAGGTCAATGAAGAGACGCGGCGCAAAGCACTCGAAACAATTGAAAAAAGCGCACAGGTACAAGCAAAGTTAATAAATGACCTGGTTGATTCCGCCCGTGTCGCATCAGGCAAGCTGAGGCTGGAATATCGTCCGGTAAACATTGTCGAAATTGTTCGGTCTTCATTTGAAGCGCTTCGTCCTACTGCCGAAGCGGCGGGACTGAAATATGAATTTCATTCCGAATTGTCCCAAAAGCAAATTCTTGGAGATTCCGGGAGGCTTCAACAGGTTTTTGGCAACCTCATTTCAAATGCCGTCAAATTCACCCCTTCCGGCGGCACCGTAAACGTAACTGTCCGGGAAGATGGCGATTTCATAGAAATATCCGTAACGGACACAGGCCAGGGAATCGAGCCGGCACTTCTTCCCAATATCTTCCGGCAATTTGCTCAGGGACATCCGGAAAATGAACGCCGCAGCGGAGGGCTCGGGCTAGGTCTTTCGATTGTCAACATACTTGTCGGTAAACATGGCGGATCCGTTTCTGCATTTAGCGATGGTCATGGGCGCGGCTCGTGTTTTACTGTACGGCTACCCGCAACGGGCGTAGAATCCGTGCCCGTTAATAAGATAAGCACTCCGGCTAATAATGTTGGACGCCTTGATGGAATCAAAATACTTATTGTTGAAGACGATCCGGATTCGCGGGAGGTTTTGCAGCTCTTTCTTGAACAAAACGGCGCTTCCGCCAACGCGGTTGACTCCGTCCGCCAGGCTCTGGCCGTATTAAAAGGTAATGGTCCTGTCAAATATGATTTGATAATTTCAGATCTGGCAATGCCGGAAGAGGACGGCTATTCCCTTATCAAGAAAATTCGGTCAAATGATGAAAATGACATCGCTTCAATTCCTGCAATTGCACTCAGCGCCTTTACAACACAGGAAAGCCGATCACGTGCGCTCGAGGCGGGATTTCAGCGTTACCTGACAAAACCGTTCGAACCGGAGGCAATCGTACGTGAGATATTAGCACTCCTGCAAAACAAGGATAAATTCAATCAATAAAAATTAATTCCAATCAGTTGCCTTTTTCAAAGCGGGCTTCAATTACTCCATTCCGGTCTGTACCAAAAATCATGGTTAAACGTGGATAGGTCTGCCTGACCTTCTCAAGCCGACCAATGCCGAGTACCGCTTCGGCTTCATCAATGTCTGTTTTTTCGCCCTCTATTTCCATAAAAATCCCGAAAGGAAGTTCGTCTATTACTATCTCTACGTTTCGAAACCGCCATGAACGCCGGCGCTTTTCATATACCAAGGTTTTCCTCAGCCCAATTTCCTCAAGAATGCGCTCCATCGCGGTCGCATCCTCGATAGCGGTTTCAATTTCCAGATGCTGTTTGTAATCGTCGCTGAAACCTAAGTTTCGCTTGAATGTAAGAATACTCCGGCCCGGAATATTTCTGATACGTACCACAGCTCCTTGATCAGACAATTCCCTGGAAGAAAAAACAATATTCTCTTCTTCAAACAAGCCTCTAAACTCTGCCCCGAGATCCGTTAATGCGGTTGTGAAACGGCTTGCTTCGTCAATGTCCAAACGATATTTTCTTTCAGTTTCAATTGCCATCAGCGTTTTTGGAAGTTTAAATCGAAAGCAGGAATCAACTGTAACGCATCCATTTCCATATTTCGGGAATGGTAGCCCGCTTGCCATAAATAAGCATTCCTACACGATAGACTCTTGCAGCGACCCACATCAGCCCGACAATTGCAAGAATGTTAAGCGCCAAAGAAAGTCCTATCTGCCACAAAGGTGGCATTTCTGCCAAGATACGGACGGGCATAGTAATCGGAGCAAAGAAAGGAGCGATTGAAACCCAAAAAGAAACGGACGAATTAGGATCACGCATCACGGCAAATGAAAAATAGAAGCTGATCAACATCAGCACAACGGCAGGAAATGAAAACTGGCCGCCTTCCTGTACGCTTGTAACCGCTGATCCAATGAGAGCATAAATCGAAGCGTAAATGAAATAACCAAGAAGAAAAAATAAGAGAAAAAGAAACACCATTCCAGGCGTGATGGATGGAACTGATTTCAAAAAAGGACGCAGGTCGGCCTGAAGCGCGGCGAAAGTTATTACCGAAACTGCCGAAATGACCCAAATCGAAAGCTGTGTCAGCCCGGCAAGCCCGACTCCTACAAGCTTACCAAACATCAGTGTAATCGGCCGGGCGGATGAAAACAGTATCTCTGCGATTCGCGTTTCTTTTTCTTCAACAACGGCTCCGAGTATTGCTTGTCCGTAAATTGTCAATGTGAGATAAATCATCAGAGCAATGACGAATGATGCAACAAATACGCCGCCGGAGTCTTTTTCCGTCCCCGTCTCATCAAGCCCTTTGGCATCGAATTTTATCGGGGCAGTCAGCCGCCGGAGTTCAGTTTCGTCAATCTTTGCGTCAGATAGACGCTGCGAGCGGACCGCTTCGTCCAAAGCCTTTCGAATGGTCGAACTCAACACAAAGTCTCCGCCGCGACGTGATCGGTATTCAAATTCAGCTTCAGGCGAAGTTGCATCGCGCGGAATAATCAAATAGGAATCAAATTCTTTATTACGGATACGGTCCAACAACTCACGTCGAACCGCTTCAGGCTCGCTTGAAGATGTTGTTATACGCAGCAGCTTGAATTCGGCGGATTGCCCGACCGACGGCTGTTTTGGTTCGAGCGGCGATACTGTGTCTGTATTATCCATCCTTTCAATTTTTGCAGGCCCGGCATCCTGACGGGTTAAGGCAGCTTCGAGACGTTCGGTAATCGCTCCGTCCGGGTCATAGACGGCAATCCGTGCAGGCTCACTGCGAATCGAAAAAATCAGCATCGGAACAAATGCAAAGATCACGGCCATTGCGGGCATCAGTAGAGTGCCGAGAATAAATGACCAACGCATGACTATTTTTCGATATTCGTGTTTAACGACTGCAAGAAATTTTCTCAAAACAAATTACCTCCCGGACTCCGCTGACTCCGGCGACTCAGTTTCCGAGCTGCCAACTGCTGCGATAAAGATATCGTTTAAACTTGGCTCAGTTATTTCATATTTGCGAACCTCCACGCCATTATCGAGAATCTGGCGTAAAAGAACTGTTGGATCTGCTCCCTCTTTCAAATATATTTCATACTCATCGGCAAAAGGAACAATCCTGTCAATCAGGTTTGAATTACGTAGAACTTCCTCTGCTCCTGTCCCTTTGAATGTGATGAAATTCGAGCCGTAAGCCGCCTTTACTTCCCGCAGGCTTCCGGCAATCACCTTTCTCGAACGGTTTATCAGTAAAATATCCTGACACAGCCTTTCGGCAGTTTCCATCAGATGTGTTGAGAAAATAATTGTTTTTTCATCTGTTCGAAACTCCGAGAGAACGTCAATCATAAACTCGACATTTACGGGATCAAGTCCGGAAAAAGGCTCGTCAAGTATGAGCAGATCAGGATCGTGAAGCACGGCGCTGATAAACTGTATTTTCTGCTGCATCCCTTTAGACAAATCTGTTGTTTTTTTCTTTTTCCAATCCAAGAGTCCCATTCGCTCGAGCCAGAAATCAATCCGGCGGTCAGCTTCGGCACCGTTAATTCCCTTCAATGCCCCAAAATAGCGCAGTTGATCAACTACCTTTAGCTTTTTATAGAGCCCGCGTTCTTCCGGAATGTAACCAATTCTGTCCTGTAGTTCCTGAGAGAAAGGTTTGCCAAATAAGCGAATCTTTCCGCTATCAGGAGCCGTAATACCGACCATCATCCTTATAGTAGTCGTCTTGCCCGCACCATTAGGCCCTAAAAAGCCGAAAATCCTACCCGGATAAACGTCAAAAGACAGATCCTCGACCGCAGTAAAGTCGCCAAAGCGCTTGCTGATTCCGCAAACCTCAATAGCAGGAAAGCCTGTATTTATTTCGCTCATTCCAAATTATTTTTACCTGAATGGTGCGGTTTTGCAATTTTGATATCTGCAAATAGTTTTGCCGGAGAGCCGAAAATAATGCGCCAAAAATAAAATTGTTGTAGATTATTCGCATAATTATGGAAATCTTCGTTTACCGTAAAGATGCCGAAAAAGTTGAAGAAGGTTTTACTGCGGCTGATTTATCCGAACTTTTAGCGGATCCGGACAACACGGTTTGGGTAGATTTGCGCGGTGAAAGTTTTGAAGATATCGAGGAAGCAAGGCACATACTCGCTGAAATTTTCCATTTTCATTCCTTAACAATTGAAGACTGTATCGAGACACGCAACCAGCCGAAAATCGAGGCGTTTCCTGACTATCTTTACCTGATCGTACACGGTGTAAAACCTGAAGAGACGCGTCCCGACAACTTTGTAACAAAAGAGCTTGACGCTTATTTGGGTGCTAACTATCTTGTAACGTTTCATCGCGAACGCTTCAGAAGTATCAAAAATGTCAAAACCCAGATCCGCAGCTCGCCATTTGCAATCAGGCGTGGGTCTGCATATCTTCTGCACCAGATTTTGGATCAGATAGTGGACTATTATATGCCTCTCGTTGACGAATTCGACGAGAAGATCGGTTCGTTGGAGGAACGTGTTCTGGAGATAAGAAACGGAGGCAATCAGTTGCTGGAGGAAATAATGAACATACGTCGTGCCGTCGCCCGTCTTAAACGTATTTCAGCCAGACAGTTGCAAGTACTTTATCGCCTTTCCCATGGTGAATTTCCTCAAATCCCTGAAAAATTTCTCCCATATTTCCGCGACGTCCACGATCATTTGCTTCGAATTACAGACCTTGCAGAAGCTTACCGCGACCTCATCAACGGGCTTTTTGATATACATTTTGCCGTGCTTTCGAATCGTACCAATGAAATTATGAAAACATTAGCCGTAGTCTCGGCAATCATTCTGCCGCTTTCTCTGATTGCAGGTATTTACGGGATGAACTTTGAAAATATGCCGGAGCTAAAAAGCGAGCATGGCTACTTTATTACTTTGGGAGCAATGATCGTCTTAACCTTGCTGCTGCTGTGGTATTTTTGGCGTCGCGGATGGATCTTTCAGCCGCAGGAACATAAGCCGGACCCCGATGAGTCGAAATGAATTAACAGAATTTTCACTAAATGACCAAAAAAAGAGCGTAGATGATTGCCAGACTTATGCCGGCATAAACGCCTGCAAGAATATCGTCAGCGCAGACACCTATACCACCCGGCAAGCTCTGGAGCGAATCGATGGGATACGGTTTCCAAATGTCGAATAGACGGAATAACAAAAAGCCAGCCAAAATAAATTCCCAGGAAATCGAAAATGGCACAAAAAGAAATGTAATCAATTGGCCGATTATCTCATCAACGATCGCCGCCGACGGATCGGCATCTCCCAGCAGCTCGGTAGAACGCCCTGCCGCCCAAATCCCAACAATACAAAAAATCAAAAGCGCCGCAGAATTAATGGCGACCTTGAACGCCCCAAAGCTCTCAGGTGAAAGCTGATTGACCGAGATGCCGCGCGCCGCTAATTCAGCCCACTCCGCAAAAAGGTAAATCAAAACGCCGAGTGCGGATCCGATAGTGCCGGGAGCAAATGGGAAATAACCTACTCCGAAAGTGGTCAATCCCAAAGCCAGATAATCAATTGCACCTTTTGGCTTTCGACTTTGAATCGGCTGTTTCATCGGCGTTTAATGACTTAGAATTCAATTCCCTGCTGAGCGAAAATGCCTTGGTGAAACGGATGTTTGATCTCCCGCATCTCTGTAACCAGATCAGCTGCTTCAATAAGTTTTTCGGGTGCATTCCTGCCGGTCAGTACCAGATGCAGATGCGGCTGTTCCGACCTGACGGCGGAAATTTCTGCCAATACTTCTTCAATGTTCAAAAAACCGTAATCCAGAACATAAACCAGTTCATCGAAAACCAACAGGTCATAATTGCCGCTGCGCATTTTTTCTTTACATAATGCCCAGGTTTCCTCGCTGGTTTTTATGTCTTTTTCCTTGTCCTTAGTGTCCCACGTAAAACCAAGCCCCATTGTATGTATCTCTATCCCGAGCCGCTCCAGTGATTCGTGTTCACCATAGCGATCGGTTTTTGATTTCATAAATTGAATCATACAGCAATCGAGACCTCTCCCGGCTGCCCTTACCATTAGCCCGATTGCCGCGGTCGTTTTGCCCTTGCCGTCTCCGGTATTTACCATAAGAAGTCCTTTGGTATTTTCCTTGTAATCAGGACGACGCCATTTGTATCGTTTTTCAGTCATATTTTGAATCAGCAGATCCTGTTCGAAAGGCGCGCAAGACGTTCGTTGTAAAAACCTTCCGGGAAAGCGATTACATTCGCTCCGATATGCCCATCTGGAAAATTCTGGAGTTCTGTCATCCGCCCGTTGAACATATCTATAGCAAAAAAGCGATAAGGTCTGCGTTGACGGATAAACTCAATCAAATCATTCGGTGAATAGCCGAAAGCGGACGATTGTTCCAAAGCCATCTCCATCAGAATAATTGGCGGAACCGCCTGTTGAAAAAGACTTTCGGCACCGGCCAGAAAATCAAGTTCCGCGCCTTCGATATCGGCTTTTAGAAAGGTTATCTCATTTTTTATCGAATGTTCACGGGCAAAATCGTCAAAGGTACGCATCTCTATCTTTATTTTTTTAGTATCCGCACGTCCGTGATCAGCAATAGACGAATGCCCGGAACCAAGTTCGTCAAATAAATGCAGCTCAGCCTCGCCATTGTAACGCCCGAGTCCGAAGTTATAAATCAAAAAATTCTCAAGTTCGAGCAAACTGACATTTTTTCTCAGAAGCTCGAAAGTTTCCGGATGCGGTTCAAATGAAAAAACAGACCCGTCCGGCCCGACAAGTTTCGAAAAAAGCGTAGTGTACCAGCCGAAATTTGCACCGACGTCAAGACAGCAATCGCCATTTTCGATTATTCTCCCGACGATGTTTGTTATTTCGGGTTCGTATTCGCCGAAAAAGAATACCGTATCCCAAATGTTTGGTGAAAATGATAATTCCAGAATCCGCCCGTCAGGCGTAGAAACGCGGACCTCTTTGGGAAAATTTCTGCATAGCGATTCCGCCAGCAACATCATCCGATATTTACCTTTTTGCAGTGGCCAATGCATGCCTGCGGATCGTGCCGTCAATAATATGACTCTTTCAAGGTATTCCCGCAATTCTCCGGAAGGCAACTTGAAGATTTGTGGCATATCGGATTGATAATAAAAGCTTGGGTAGCGGCCGTAATGCGGATTTAATCTTCTTCCTCAAGTTCATCGATAGCTTTTGAGAGAGCATTTACTAAATTCCTTTCAGCCGTATCCCAATCTCCTTCGATCCGTAAGCCGGCTGCATTTCGATGACCGCCGCCGCCAAATTTTTCGGCCACACGCGCAACATTGATATTACCTTTTGAACGTAAGCTGACGCGATACTCTCCCGGGCCGACCTCACGCATATAAACAACGGCAAGCACATCACGGGCGGCAAGGGGAATGTTTACAAATCCGTTGTTGTCACCGTCCACTGCACAGGCGGCCTCACGCATTGCCAGGGATTGGCGCATGGTGGCTATCCTGCCCGTTTGATCACGACGGACGGTATTAAGCACCTGCCGCAACAATTCAATCCGCGACCAGGGATAACTGTTATAAACCATCTCCGAAATCGCAGCGGGCCGTGCTCCGGCTTTGACAAGTTCTGAGGCAACTTTCAATGTCCGGTCGGTTGTGTTTGAAAAGTGAAAAGAACCCGTGTCAGTAACCAATGCCATATAGAGACATTCTGCAATCTCTTTGGTAATCCGTCCTCCTATCGCCTTGCAGAGGTTATATATCATCTCCCCGACGGCCGAAGCGGTCGAATCTATCCAATTTATTGTGCCAAAGTGTTCGCAGGTTGCGTGATGGTCAATGTTGACGGTAAATGCATCTTCGAGCCCGGCAATTCCGGGACGCTTGAGATCAGAGCATTCAATCACGAAGACGGCGTCATATTCCTTGTCAAGTGTCTTGACATCACGTATTTCCCCGGCACCCGGCAGTTCACGGTAAGCTATCGGCAAATCGCCATTGACAATTACCTCGGCAGATTTTCCAAGCGAACACAATAGCCAGTAAAGGCCCAGCGATGAACCCACCCCGTCTCCGTCGGGCTTAACGTGAGTAGTAATGCCGAAAAAAGCCTTATTCTCTATTAACTCAACTACTTGACTTAACACTATTCTCGATAGAGCCCTTTACGCTTCCCTTTTTTGCTTAAATTCGCTATGCAGCAGGATCGTCGGACAGACGTAATTTATCCAAAAGTTCGTTAACACGCTCGGCGTTCTCTTCAGCCGTATCCCTTGTGAAATGCAGAACGGGCACATGTCTTATGCTAAGATTGAGCGCGACCTGTCTGCGGACAAACGGCGCTGCATTTTGCAGGGCCTGCATCGCCAGAATGGTGTCTTGTTCCGTTCCCCTGACGAGTACGTAAACCTTGGCATCCCGCAAATCGTCGGCAACCCTGACCTCCGTGACTGTAACCGCTTCAAGACGCGGATCGTCAAGTTCAAAACCGACCACTTCGCTTATTTCTTCTCGCAGAAGTTCTGCCAATCTTTCCGGCCGTCGTCCCATTACAATTCTGTCGGTGCTATTTTTTCGATAACAAAAGCCTCTATTTCGTCACCCACCTTGATATCATTGAAATTTACCAGGCTGATACCGCATTCGTATCCCTGCCGAACTTCAGAAGTGTCGTCCTTAAACCGTTTCAGCGATGCTATGTCTCCCGTCCATGCGACTACGCCATCCCGGATCAGCCGTGCCTTTGCCTGTCTGCGGATGACTCCTTCGGTAACTCTGCAGCCTGCAATTGTACCAATCTTAGATACGCGGAAGGTCTCCTGTACCAACGCTTTGCCGAGGATGGATTCTTTCTCGATGGCATCGAGCATGCCGATCATTGCGGCCTTGATTTCCTCTTCGACCTTGTAAATGACTGAATGCAAACGAATTTCTACGCCTTCCTGCTTGGCAATATCAGCAACGCGTGGTTCAGGACGGACGTTAAACCCGATAATTACGACCGCAGTAGATTCGTTGTCGGCCTGCGTTGCCGAAGCCAGCAAAACATCCGATTCGGCAATAGCTCCGACGCCTGCGCGTATTACGCGAACCTTGACCTTGTCGGTCGAGAGTTTTTCCAGTGTAGCCTTGAGCACCTCGACCGAGCCCTGGACGTCCGCCTTGAGAACAACAAGGAGTTCTTTGACTTCAGCCTGTCCGAGCGATTCGATGCCCCGTTTGGTGGTCTTAAGAAGTGCTGCCTGCCGGGCTTGCATTTGTCGCTTATTGGCGATTGACTGCGCCTGTTCAACGTCGGTAACTACCTGCAGCATATTACCGGCTTGCGGTACTCCCTGAAGCCCGAGCACCTCGACAGGCGTCGATGGCGGAGCCTCTGTAACAGGTTCGCCGCGATCAGAAAACATTGCGCGGACTTTTCCGTAATACTGGCCGACAATGAATGGGTCTCCTACTCGAAGTGTACCCTGCTGAACCAGTACGGTTGCAACGGCGCCGCGTCCTCGATCGAGTTTTGCTTCCAATACCACGCCGGAGGCCAGGCGTTTCGGGCTGGCTTTCAGTTCGAGGATATCTGCCTGCAAAAGAACTGTTTCGAGCAGCGCATCCAGCCCCTGTCTGTTTTTCGCTGAAACAGGAACCATCTCGGTATTGCCGCCCCATTCAACCGGCTGAAGTCCCAATGCTGCAAGACCTTGTTTGACTTTATCCGGGTTAGCGTCCGGCTTATCTATTTTATTTATTGCGACGATAATCGGGACGCCGGCAGCTTTTGAGTGTTCAACGGCTTCGATCGTCTGCGGCATCACTCCGTCATCGGCTGCGACAACAAGTATGACGATATCGGTTGCTTTTGCTCCGCGGGCACGCATCATGGTAAAAGCTTCGTGGCCGGGAGTATCGAGGAAAACAACTCTGCGCTGGACAGACGGATCATCCGGGCTTGGTACATTGACCGAGTATGCTCCTATATGCTGTGTGATTCCGCCGGCTTCGCCTTCGGCGACGTTTGTCCGTCGGATGGCATCAAGCAAAGAGGTCTTTCCGTGGTCAACGTGTCCCATAACCGTAACGACCGGCGGCCTCGGCTCTTCTATGTCGTCGCCGTCTCCTTCGATAATTACTTCTATCTCTCTGTCGGTGATGCTTTCCTCAAATGGCCTGAACGTTACGTCGAAGCCGAATTCAATACCTAATTCTACGGCTATGTCCTCACCAATCGGCTGATTCAAGGTAGCAAAAATTCCCTTAGTAACCAGAAGCTGGACAATATCACGCGGCGGAACGCCGAGAGCTTCGGCAAACTCTCTTACGGTCGCACCTTCGACAAGGCGAACGGGTTTGAATTCACCATCGCCGCGCGGTCCGATTTGCTCAATAATTCTCTCTTCGATAGTACGCTGACGCGGCAGTTCGATTTCTTTTTCGGCAAAGCGGCCGCTTTTTGTTTCAAAAGTCTTGGATTTTCGTCCGCCTGAACGTCCCGGACGGCGGCGGTTATCGGGCGAAGGCGTGTAAACGGTTTGCGGTGAAGATGTTTCGCCCGGCGTACCGCGAAATTCCCCGCGGACGGGACGTGCTTCCCGGCCTGCAATGATGTCACCGGCAAGCCGGCCTACACGCGTC